>NZ_JCANSX010000006.1:1281806-1355345 GCF_059570515.1 Nocardia sp. CNS-044 | reverse complement strand
AACGACCACCTGATGCTGCCGGAGTTGCTCGACCGGGTCCGGCCGCTGCGCGGCAGAACGGGTCGGCCTCGCCACCGGATCAAGGCACTGATCGCGGACAAGGGCTACGACTATCCGCGCGTGTATACCGAACTGCGGCAACGTCGTATCACCGGCTACATCCCCCGCCGCGGCACCCACGACAAGGTGACAGGGCGATGGATCGTCGAACAATCCCTTGCCCTGCTGCACCAGTACCGCCGCCTCGCCACCCGCTGGGAACGACGCACCGACATCCACCAAGGACTCCTCGACCTCGCCGCCGCCCTCATCTGCTGGCGAAGACTCCGCAACCGAACCTGATAGGTGCTCTAAGATGCCTGCTGCCGCCGATGGTTGTGATGCGGCGATCGTGCCGTCGTATCTCGCTCTCGATCGATACGGCGGACGTCCCAGGTCCGACGCGCAAATACGGGAGAACCACCGAGTGGACGGACTTCCGGACTTCATCGTCGTAACTCCTTCGTACGGCCCAGTCGTCGGCGACGTCGACAGCCACGCTCTCGCGGATCCGATTTACGAAATTTTCGTCTCTTGCCTGAGGTCGATTGAGGATTTCAATCGTACAGAAATTGACAGGTCTATCGTGCATCTCCTGGTACATGTCGTCGCCCTGGGATTCGAGGCGGTTGACGACGTGGTTGTAGCAACCGCTTTCCGCCGCGCCTGGCGGGAATTCGGTCATTGACCCCGTTGGAGTGCCTTGTGCATGCTACTGGCCTGGCAAATACATTGGAGGCAGGGTGGATACGAGTCGGGAACTGACGACTACGACCCTGTGGCGTCCGACCGGGCCCGAGGAGTAGGGCTGGTCGCTGACTCGGGGTGGCATGCGTGGCCACCTCGTTTGCCGGATCAGCCGATCTTCCACCCGGTGTTGACCGAGGAGTACGCGGTCATGATCGCGCGAGACCGGAACGTTCCGGCACAACATGAGTACCGGCCGCATGGCGTCCGTCGAAAAGCTCATGGCGCAACCGCAATTCACGCTCCGCATCGCCGACGTAACCGAGCCCGGTGTCTTCGCCGACCTCGTAGACGTCACCCACATCGCGCACTTTGCGGGCTCGGGCGGTTCCGCCGCCCGGCGGCCGATCGAGATGCTGCGGGCGGCGTCGACCGGCACCCTCGCCGCTCTGGATCTGGCCGCGCGGTGCGATGCCCGCATCGTCATCGTCACCGGCGTCCCGGAGGCGTTGACCGCGCCAGCTGCCGCGTCCTATGTGCTGGGCCGTCATGGTCTCGAAAATAGCTGCCTGGCAGTCGCTTTCGATGCTACTGCGGCGGGCCATATCGTAGCCGAGGCGGCCGCCTGCTATTGCGAGAGTGCGAACGTCGGCATCGTCCGGCCGTTCGAGGTGTACGGCCCGCACCTGTGGCCCGGCGACGGCCGCGTCACCTCCACGATCTGTGCCGCCGCGGTGCGCGACCAAACACTCGAGCTCGCCGACGGCGACCGGCGCTCGTTCGTCTACGTCACCGATGCCGTCGAGGCCGTGATCGCCATGCTCGACAGTGCGGCATTCGGACCGGTCGACATCGGCGGCCCGTACCCGCTCACCACCGCGGCTTTCGCCCGTACCGCCGTCGACATCGCCGGCAGCGGTTGGGTCGAGGTCGCTCCGGCGGGCGGCGCGAATGTCACCCGACACCCGGATCTCACCCGCACCCAGTCGCTCTTGGGCTGGCGGCCCACCACACCCTGCACGACGGACTGCATCACACACTCGATTGGATCCGCACCATCCTGACCCAACACCCGCGGTAGACCGCCACGCAGCGGCGGCACCCGAGATCTGCCGGCGAGCCGGAGAACGTCAGCAATCCCCCTAGCGGCGCCCAAGTCCAGCGCGCAGCTGCTCCGTATCGAGGAGATGCGCTGTGCCTTGGTACTGGACAAGTCGCCCGGTCTCGCCGTCGACGATCGTTCGGTCGCTCGGCAACAGCGCTGTGTCATGTGTAAGGGTGGTGTTCACTCGTGTATCCCGGTTGTGCTGATGCGGCTACAAGTCTTGAGCGTATCTGGAGCGAGGAGCGGCTTGGTGGAAGCAACGATCTGGTCAATTACGCAGGGGTGTCGGTGATGCGAACCCGATCCACTGGCACGACGAGGTCGCCGCTCTCGCGGGTCTTCCCGATGTGATCGCCCACAGCATGCTCACCATGGGCCTGGGGGCCGGATTTGTGACCGGGTGGCTCGGTGACCCCAGCGCGATCACCAGGTACGGGGTCCGGCTGTCGAACTACACGGTCGTCGAAGCCTCCGCCGCCGGGAGCGTCGAGTTCACCGGGCGCATCAAGTCGATCGATCCCGAGACCAGGAGCGCTGTCGTCGTCATCGTCGCGAAGTCGGCGGGACGCAAGATATTCGGTCTTGACACCGCGGATGTTCGCTTCACGTAGTCACTTCCTTGGGCGCTCGATCGCTCGGACAGAGCAGGGTGTCGCATGTCGACGTCGACATGCGCAGCGAACGCGGTGACAGGCCTGGGATGTGATGTGCGCGTGGCTTGTAGCCTCGACATGTGAAACTCGGAATGCTTTCTTGCATAGGCGCTCTCACCATCACCGCGGTGTCCGTAGCCGCTCCTACCGCCGCAGCTTTCCCCACCGGCTCCTTCGGCGGTGGGGACGGGCGGCAAGTGGTGATCATCGACAACACACTGGAACTGAGCAGTCTGGACGAGTGCTGGGCCAGCGGCTTCCCGCGCGATATCCACTTCCACAACCGCAGTGCGCGCAACTTCCTCGTGTACGCATCCAACGACTGCACCGGCGAGCCCACCGCAACCGTGGCTCCGGGTGGAGTCGCGACGATCTTCGGCTGGTCCGCCAAAGCGGCCCCGTAGAACACTGTTGCCAGGCGCCTCCGGAGCCAATCTAGTTGGCTTCGGAGAGCGCGCGTTTCGTCCGCGGGCTTGCTCTCCTCGTACATCGGCTGGGTGCGGCGGCCGACTACTCGTGTGTCGCACCTCGATGGCCGAATGAACGACCTCCGCCCCACCTGTCGCCCGGATCGGTCACGGTATGGCCGCCAAACGGCGATGGTATGGATACACGGCCTCGATTCCCCTTGTAATTGGGAACTCTTGGGCAACACGCTGAGCGGAGGAACGAGGAGGCCGATATGAGCGAGTTCGCCTGCGGCGATTGCTGGCGCCGCGAGAACCTGACTTTCGCGCAGCGACTGGACCCGGCCTACATCCGGCGCGGGAATGGGCAACTGTGCGAGGAGCATCGGGCCAGCAGGAACGAATCGCGGGCCTTGGCGCCGCTCGCGAAGCGCTCGTGTCGACCGAGATCCATATCGGGAAAAGAAGGCAGTCACCCGCTGCCGTAGTTTCACCGGGCGGAAATCGTGCGGTGCGTGTGGTTACGAAGCGGCGTGGCGGGCGACGAGCGACCGCCGCGCGGCAACCGAAACTTGCCCACGCCCAAGCGTTCAACTACTGAGCAACCTGGACGAGTGCTGGGCCAGCGGCTTCCCGCGCGATATTCACTTCCACAACCGCAGTGCGCGCAACTTCCTCGTCTTCTCCTCCAACGACTGCACCGGTGAACCCATCGCGACCGTGGCGCCCGGCGCGGTCGCGACGTTCTACGGCTGGTCGGCCAAGGCGGCCCCGTAACACGTTCTCAATCGGCGATCGCACCCAGCGATGATGACAACGCGGGCACAGCGGTCAGGCGAAGACCTCGTCGAGGGTGGTGGCGGTCAGGACGCGGACGGTCCAGGTTCGTACCTGCGTCGGGTCCGCGGTGTGGATGGTGTCGGCGATCCTGGCTGGGATCGGTCCGAACTTGCTGGTCAGCAGATCGATCAAGGCGTTCGCGCGACCTTCGGCGCGACCTTCGGCGCGGAGCCGTTCGGCGGTGGTCACAATGGCCTCCTTGGCTCGTGGACCGAGTCGGTCGATGAGCGGTTGCAGATCGGCTTGCTGGGTGTCGCCGACACTGACGTGCCGGAAGTACGCGTCATGCGAGTTCGATCGCGGCGCTGCGGACATGCCCGCAAACTACTCGTGACCGGTGTCGCTCGGCACCCGAATGTCCTCAGTTCTATTGCGCTGACAGCGAATTCGGACAAATAGGGGACGGGTGCCGCAGTGAAACCGCTGAACCGCCGCAATCGCAGCAGTCGGCGCTTGCCGGTCTCGCGCGGCGCCGTGCCCTCTCGGTTCGAGTCAGGAGAACAGGTTTCGCACGAACGGCAGGGAGTCGGGTAGGGAGGCGTTGACCGTTCCGCTGTGGTCCTGCTGATAGGTCCGCACCGTGACCGGCTGCCCATTGGCCTGCAACGTCGCCGCGAAGGCGAGGGTGGCGGGGGTGATGACGTCGGTGTCGCGCAGGCCCTGGCCGAGGAAGAGGGGACGGTCGTAGCCGGATTCGGGGAGACCCATGGTCCGGGTGAGGACGCCGCGCAGGTCGGGGATCTGGGCGAGGGGGCGGGTGAAGAGGTCGCCGAGGACGACGTTGGCCGCGCCGAGCTCGTCGCCGAATTCGTTGATGCACGCGGTGCGGGCGCGAACGAGCCAGTCGCGGCCCGCGTCGGTCAGGTAGGACTCGATGTCGAGTTCGGGGTAGGTGGTGCGCAGGCCGTTGAGGATGTACAGCACGTAGGCGGTGCTGTGCGCGCTCAGTTCGAGCGGCGGCATGCCGGGGCCGAGCGGCAGCAGGATGTCCTCGATGTAGGCGGGCACGCCGGTGCCGACGGCGCCGCGGTAGTCCAGGTCGGGCCCGCCGAACTCGGTGGCGTAGCGGGCGGTGACGACGGCCGCGCCGCCGCCCTGGGACTGGCCGACGACGACCCACTTCCTTGCCAGCGAGGGATACCGGCTGGTCGCGGCCTTCACCGCGTCCACGACGTTGTGCGCCTCGACCTTGCCGTTGAGATAGGGGTGCTCGCCCGGCGTCCCGAGTCCGGCGTAGTCGGCGGCGACCACGGCGTACCCCTGCTTCAGCCAGGTGCCCAGGTAGGCCCAGTCGCGTTCGCGGGCGCCTGGGCCCGTGATGCTGTAGGCGCAGTCGTCGCCGAGACCGACGGTGCCGTGTGCCCACGCGATCACCGGCCACCCGCCCTCGGGCGGCGTTCCGGCCGGGAAGTAGACCGCGGCGCTGGCGGTGGTCGGAGCGTCGCCCGCGGTGGTGGAGCGGTACAGGAGGCGGGCCGCGTCGGCGGCGTCCGGCGGTGTCGCGACCGCGGCGAGCGGCGCGACGGATTCGAAAGTGCCCGCCGCGAGGTCCGCGCTCGCGGTGGACGGGTACAGCAGGGCGGTCGCGCAGGCCGTCACAGCCGCCGCGAGGCATAGCTTCCGCATGGGGCTCCTGTTCGCTGAGCGTGGGGACACGTTGGATGTGTACACGCCGATGTGTTCATTGGGCGCCCTCCCGACCCTTCGATGCGCGGGGGGCACCTCGGTGGAGTTGGACGCATGCTCGAGAATGGCTCTCCGCCCAAGTCTGCCGCATTCCCGCGGCGCGGGTGTCCTGGCCCACACGGAGGGCGGCCGCCCCACCCTGTGAATCGACTCACAGACCGGATCGCCCCGGCGTGTTGCCGAGGGGGCGGACGCGGAACGCAAACAGTACAAGCGTTACGCTAAAACCCCACGTCAGGGCTACTCGCGGGTAGGTTGAATGCTTGCAATTCGCCCGCAAATTTCGCAGAGTTAGCAAACAGTAGGCGAAACCTAGCTGAGATTCACATTAGCAACAGGTAGACGGCTATTTCCCGGTGTGCCATCGTGTGGAAGTACACCCCAAGGGCCTAGCAACCCTGCAAATCGCCGCTCCAGCAGATCGAGTGAAATCTCGGCAAGCGCGGCACCGACCGACCAAAGAAGTGGAGTCAGAGATGTCGACCACCGGCACCCCGAAGACCGCTGCGGAAATCCAGCAGGATTGGGACACCAACCCGCGCTGGAAGGGCATCACCCGTAACTACACCGCGGACCAGGTGGTGAAGCTCCAGGGCACCGTCGTCGAGGAGCACACGCTCGCTCGCCGCGGCTCGGAGATCCTGTGGGATCTCGTGAACAACGAGGACTACATCAACTCCCTCGGCGCCCTCACCGGCAACCAGGCCGTGCAGCAGGTGCGCGCCGGCCTGAAGGCGATCTACCTGTCGGGTTGGCAGGTCGCCGGTGACGCGAACCTCTCCGGCCACACCTACCCGGACCAGTCGCTGTACCCGGCCAACTCGGTGCCGCAGGTCGTGCGCCGCATCAACAACGCGCTGCTGCGCGCCGACGAGATCGCCAAGGTCGAGGGTGACACCTCGGTCGCCAACTGGCTGGCTCCGATCGTCGCCGACGGCGAGGCGGGCTTCGGTGGCGCGCTCAACGTCTACGAGCTGCAGAAGGCCATGATCGCGGCCGGTGTCGCCGGTTCGCACTGGGAGGACCAGCTGGCCTCCGAGAAGAAGTGTGGCCACCTGGGCGGCAAGGTGCTGATCCCCACCCAGCAGCACATCCGCACCCTGACCTCCGCGCGTCTGGCCGCTGACGTCGCCGGCGTGCCGACCGTGGTCATCGCCCGCACCGACGCCGAGGCCGCCACCCTGATCACCTCCGACGTCGACGAGCGCGACCGCGAGTTCCTGGACGGCACCCGCACCGCCGAGGGCTTCTTCGGTGTGAAGAACGGCATCGAGCCCTGCATCGCGCGTGCCAAGGCCTACGCCCCGTACTCCGACCTCATCTGGATGGAGACCGGTGTGCCGGACCTCGAGGTCGCCCGCAAGTTCGCCGAGGCCGTCCGTGGCGAGTTCCCGGACCAGCTGCTGGCCTACAACTGCTCGCCGTCCTTCAACTGGAAGGCGCACCTGGACGACGCGACCATCGCGAAGTTCCAGCGTGAGCTCGGCGCGATGGGCTTCAAGTTCCAGTTCATCACCCTGGCCGGCTTCCACTCGCTGAACTACGGCATGTTCGACCTGGCGCACGGCTACGCCCGCGAAGGCATGACCGCGTTCGTCGACCTGCAGGAGCGCGAGTTCAAGGCCGCCGCCGAGCGTGGCTTCACCGCCATCAAGCACCAGCGTGAGGTCGGTGCCGGCTACTTCGACTCCATCGCCACCACCGTCGACCCGAACACCTCCACCGCGGCGCTCAAGGGCTCCACCGAAGAGGGTCAGTTCCACTGAGTTGACCAGCCCGCAGTGATGCAGGCCCGCAATCCTCTACTCGAGTAGGGGTGTACCGCCCTCCCCGCCGAACAGCCCCGGCGGGGAGGGCATCCCTATAACTTGGACCAGAACCCCCAAGCCATCCCAGCCACACCAGACCAGCAGGAGCGGGACGTGAGCAGCGAGAAGATTCAGCGTGTCGGCGTCATCGGCGCCGGACAGATGGGTGCCGGAATCGCGGAGGTGTGCGCCCGGGCGCACGTCGACGTGCTCGTCTACGAACAGACCCGGGAACTAGCGGCCGCCGGCCGCGCCCGCATCCTCCGCTCGCTGGATCGCGGTGTGAGCAGCGGCAAGATCACCGAGCGCGAGCGTGAGCAGGCCGCGTGGCGGCTGCGCTTCACCTCCGACCTCGGCGATTTCGCGGATCGTCAGCTGGTCGTCGAGGCCGTGCTGGAGAACGAAGAGGTCAAGACCTCGATCTTCGCCGAGCTCGACAAGGTCGTCACCGACCCGAACGCGGTGCTGGCCTCCAACACCTCGTCCATCCCGATCATGAAGATCGCCGTCGCGACCGCGAACCCCGAGCGCGTCGTCGGCATGCACTTCTTCAACCCCGTGCCGGTGCTGCCGCTGGTCGAGCTGGTCACCACGCTCAAGACCAGCGAGGCGGTCGCCAAGCGCGCCGAGGCCTTCGCCGGTGACGTGCTCGGCAAGCAGGTCGTCCGCTCGGCCGACCGCTCCGGCTTCGTCGTCAACGCGCTGCTGGTGCCGTACCTGCTCTCCTCCATCCGCATGGTCGAATCCGGTTTCGCGACAAAGGAAGACGTCGACAAGGCCATGGTGCTCGGCTGCGCCCATCCGATGGGCCCGCTGGCGCTGACCGACCTGGTCGGGCTGGACACCGTGAAGTCGATCGCCGACTCGATGTACGCGGAATTCAAGGAACCCCTCTACTCCGCGCCCCCGCTGCTGATGCGCATGGTCGAGGCGGGCCTGCTCGGCAAGAAGACCGGCGCCGGTTTCTACCAGTACAACTCCCCCGCCTCGCCGCGTAACTAGCGGGCGGCGCGAAGCCGTCGGCGTCGGGCACCGGTGCCGGCGGTTGGGTGTCGAACCGATTTCGGTCGTACCCGGCGAGTTGTCCGGCCCTCGCGAGATCGGTTGTCGCGTCGGGCGAAGGAGTTCGCCGGGCCTTCGTCCCTGACGCTCAGCAGCGAGACGGCCGCGAGCGGGCTCGTAAGACTCGCCCAGGGGGTGGCTGGGAGTGTTCAGATGATCGACAGGTGGGCCGGCTGAGCTGGGGGCAGCTGCTCATCGCTTCGCAGTGATACCAGTAGTAACGGCATAAGCTGCAAGGACGCCGAGTCGTTGACGCGGCTCGGCGGGACACCGAAAGCGCAGCGCTGCGCGTCGTCCGCCGTGCGGAGCGGATATCGCGCAGGTGATCGAAAGGGAGTTCCCGCGCATGGTCAACGTCACGGATGGCTACGGGTCGAGCATTCTGGGTTATCCCAGGATCGGGCCGCACCGGGAACTCAAGCGGGCACTGGAGTCCTACTGGCGCGGTTCGCTCTCGCGTGAGGAGCTGCTCGCGGTCGGCCGGGACATCCAGGAGCAGCAGTTCAGCGAGCTGGCGGCCACCGGACTCACCCAGGTGCCCGGCAACACCTTCTCCTTCTACGACCACGTCCTGGACAACGCGCTGATGTTCGGCGCGGTGCCGAAGCGGTTCCAGCCCTACCACGACGTGATGGAGCCGCTGGACTTCTACTTCCTGATGGCGCGCGGGCGGCCCGATCTGCCGCCGCTCGAGCTGGTGCGCTATATCGACACCAACTACCACTACCGCCAGCCCGAGCTGGACGGCGAGACCGAGTTCTCGCTGCATCCCGAGGCCTTGCTCGACGAATTCGACCGCGCCAAGGCGCAGGGCATCGAGCTGCGGCCGGTCATGCTCGGTCCGCTGTCGCTGCTGCTGCTCTCCAAGGCGGGGCAGGTGCCCGGCGAGCCGGAGTTCGACACGCTCACCCTGTTGGACAAGCTGCTCCCGGTCTACGAGGAGCTGTTCGAGATTCTCGCCAAGCGCGGCGCCACCTGCGTCCAGCTGGACGAGCCGATGTTCACCAGCGAGCGCAGCGACGCCGAGCTGGCCGCCTTCGAGCGCGCCTACCAGCGGCTGTCCCACGCGCCGCTGCGTCCGCGCATGCTGGTCACCGGTCAGTACGGCGACTTCGGTCCGGCGCTGGCGATTCTGGCCGCGTCCAATGTCGAGGCCATCGGCTTGGACCTGGCCAGCCACCGGATCCGCCCGGAGGATCTCGCCGAGGTGCCGGGCATCCGACGCAAGCGGCTGTACGCGGGCGTGATCAGCGGCCGCAACGTGTGGCGCGCCGACCGTTACGTCACGCTGGAATACCTCAACGAACTGGCCAAGGTGTGCCCGGATCTGGTGGTCTCCACCGGTAGCACGCTGCTGCACGTGCCCTACGACCTGCTCGTCGAATACGACATCGAGGGCAACGTCGCCGACCGCCTCGCCTTCGCGAAACAGAAGGTGGGTGAGGTGGTTTCGCTCGCCAAGGCGCTCACCGAGGGCCCCTCGGACAAGTGGCGCAAGCGGCCGACGGAGGTGCACTTCAAGCAGAAGCACGCGGTGCGCCAACGGGTTTACGCGATCACGCCGCAGATGCGCGAGCGCGAACCCTACGCGGAGCGCCGAATCGCCCAGCAGGCCAAGCTGAATCTACCCCCGGTGCCCGCCACCACGCTGGGCTCGTTCCCACAGACCGACCGGATCCGCCAGGCCCGTTACGAACTCGGCGAGGGCAGGTTGTCCTACGAGGAGTACCGCAAGCGCATCGAGGCCGAGATCGAGACGACGATCCGGCTGCAGGAAGACATCGGCCTCGACGTGCTGGTGCACGGCGAGCACGAGCGCAACGACATGATCCAGTACTTCGCCGAGCTGCTGGACGGCTTCGCGACCACCCACTTCGGGTGGGTGCAGGTCTACGGATCCCGTTGTGTGCGCCCGCCGATCATCTACGGCGACGTCTCGCGTCCCGCGCCGATGTCGGTGGAGTGGATCACCTACGCCCAGTCGCTCACCGACAAGCCGGTCAAGGGCATGGTCACGGGTCCCGTCACCATGATCGCGCGGTCGTTCGTGCGCCAGGACCAGCCGCTGCACGAGACGGCCGACCAGGTGGCGCTGGCGATCCGTGACGAGGTGGTGGATCTGGAGCGCGCGGGCATCTCGATCATCCAGGTGGACGAGCCCGCGATCCGAGAAATGTTGCCGCTGCGGAACATCGGGCGTGCGGAGTACCTGCGCTGGGCGGTCGGCGCGTTCCGGCTGGCCACCTCCGGCGTTCGGCCGGAGACCCAGATCCACACGCACATCGGCTATTCCGGCCGCGCCGAGGTCGTGGAGGCCATCGAACAACTCGACGCCGACGTCACCGCGATCGTCGCGACCCGCTCCATCGAGTGGGTGCTCAAGGCGCTCAAGGAGGACTGCGCCTCGGGTCACGGCCTGAGCCACGGCGTGGGTCCCGGTGTGTACGAGAGCCGTTCGGCCCGTATCCCGGACATCGATGAACTCGACGAGCTGCTGACGGCCGCGGCCGCGGCCGTCACCCCGGAACGGCTGTGGGCCAATCCGGACGGCGGACTCAAGACCCGCCACTACTGGCAGCTGGAGCCCTCGTTGCGCAACATGGTCGCGGCTGCCCGGCGTATCCGTCGGCGCATTCCGACTGGCGAATAGTTCGATCGGCACGGGCTGCCTTTCCATTGCGAAATGGGAAGGCGGCCCGTTGTTTTCGGTGCGACTTGCGCGCGGTGTCGGTCGGCCGTCGACGATCCGTACTGGGCGACTGGGCGACTGGGCGGCTGGGCGGCTGGGCGGCTGGGCGGCTGGGCGGCTGGGCGGCTGGGCGGCTGGGCGGCTGAGCGGCTGAGCGGCTGAGCGGCTGAGCGGCTGAGGCCTGGCTCCCGGCGTCGTCAGCCGTCGGAGGATGGGCTGTCGTATGGTCCCCGACCGGGTGGGCGATGAGGAACGCGCGGACGAAGGCGGGTTCGTTCAGACGCGGCCCGCGCAGCGCCGCGGGCGCCTCGTCGGCGGCGGGTACAGTACGTCTGTCATTTCGGTACAGTTCGTACCGTATCATTTGTGCATGACTGTGGATGAACGAGTGTGGCCAGATTCGCTACGGGTGGCCCAGGTGCGGGTCGCGCGGCCGACGGATCGGCTCGACGAGGTGGTGCGGTTCTACGTCGACGGGGTCGGCCTGCGCGAGCTGTACCGATTCGAGAACCACGCGGGGTACGACGGTGTGATGCTCGGGCTGCCCGGCGCCGACTATCACCTGGAGTTCACTTCCCATGTGGACGGAAGTCCCGGTGACGCACCGACTTCCGAGAACCTGCTGGTCCTCTACTTCGAGGGCGAAGCGCAGATGTACGACGTGGTGCAGCGGCTGGGCGAATACGGTATCGAGCCGGTACCGCTCGAGAATCCGTACTGGGCGGCGAACGGCGGCTTGGGCTTTCCCGATCCGGACGGTTGGTTGGTCGTGTTGATGCCGCGGCCGGTGTTCTGATGGCGGGGCGGGCGCGCGACGATCGGATCGATGTCGCGGTCTTGACGGCCGCGCGAGAACTGCTGGACGAGAACGGATATGCCGAGCTGACGATCGGCGGTGTGGCGACGCGGTCGGGGATTCACCGTCCCGCGATCTATCGGCGCTGGCCGTCCAAACGGCACTTGGTCGTGGCGGTGGTCGCCGACTTGCTCGGTCTGCGGCCCACCGCGAACACCGGCGACCTGCGCGCCGATCTGTTCGCGGCGATGCGCGATCTCGTGGCCGCCCTGCGCGATACGTCGCTCGATCGGGTACTTCCCGCGCTGCTCGCGGATCTCGCCAACGACCCCGAACTGCGCGAGCATTTCCTTGCCGTCGTCTTCGAGCCGCGACGACAGACCACCGAAACTGCGCTGCGCGCGGCGATCGACCGCGGCGAGGTGCGCCCCGAGATCGACATGGACTTCGTGCTGGACGCCGTTGCGGCGCCTATCTATTTCCGCGCGCTGTTCGGCCACCTGCCACTGGACGAGGAACTCGCCGAGTCCTCGGTCGACGCCGTCCTGCGCCTGATCGTCCCGGCCGGATGACCCGGTAGCTTCGATGCGATCAGGGTCGTTGCGACGCGAACCCAGGTCGCTTCCGGCGAACCTGGTCGTTTCGGCGCGGACGGGGTTGCTTCGACGCGAACCGGGTCGCTCCGGCACGCGGAGTCGTTCCGGTCGTGACAAGCCGATCGCCCGGCGCCATGACTCGCGGAAAACTGGTCAGTGCTGGGTGCGGGTGAGCCGAAGCATCAGTTCGCGCATTCTTTTCCGGCCGTTCGGCTTGGTCGGTTCGGGGGCGGGGGATTCCACGTCGGTCTCCACCTCGTAGCGGCGGATGTACGCGCCCGCGAAGGCCTGCACGGTGGCGGTGACGGGGATGGCGAGCAGCGCGCCCGTCGGGCCGAGTAGCGCGGCGCCCGCGATCACCGCGCCGAAGGCGACGGCGGGGTGCATGTCGAGGGTGGTGGCGGTGATGCGCGGTTGCAGGACGTAGTTCTCGAACTGCTGGTAGAGGACGATGAATCCGAGGATCCACAGCCCGTCACCGGGACCGCCGTTCACCAGGGCGACGATCACCGGAAGGGCGCCGGCCAGGTAGGTGCCGACGGTCGGGATGAACTGGGAGACGACACCGACCCACAGCGCCAGCGCGAACGCCGACGGCACGTCCAGTACGCGCAGCACCACGTAGTGCGCCAGAGTCGAGCAGACGGCGAGCAGGCCGCGCGAGTAGATGTAGCCGCCGGTCTTGTCGACCGCGATGTCCCAGGCGCGCAACACATGTCGCTGGCGGTGCGGCGGAAGCAGCGAGGACATGGCGTTGCGGAAGCGCGGGCCGTCGGCGGCGAAGTAGTAGGTGAACAGCAGCACGCCGAGGATCTGGAAGAGCGCCCCGATCGCGGCCGTGCCGATGCCCCAGGCGTTTTCGGCCAAGCCGACCAGGTAGCCCTCGAGCTGGTCGCTCCACTCCGTCGCGTATTTCTGAATGTCGGTGCCGGAGAGCTCGGTGTTGAACGTCTGGTTGACCCAGTCGACGACGCGGTCGGCGTATTCGGGCGCGTTCTGCACCAGCGTGGTCACCTGGTCGACGAGCAGCGAGCCGAGTGTGTAGACAAACCCGACGACGATCATCAGCAGGCCGAGGAACACCACGCCCGTCGCGAGTCCGCGTCGCACCCCGCGCGCGGCGAGCCAGTTGACCGCGGGTTCGATGGCGAAGGCGAGGAACAGCGAGACCATCAGCACGGTGAGCAGACCCTGGAGCCGCTGCAACACCCAGAATCCGAAGATCAGGCCCGCGACCGTCGCGGCGGCGAGCAGGAAGGCGCGCAGCAGCCACGGGGGCGGACCGGCCGAGAGGTCGGTGAGCACCCCGCCGCCGCGATCCGAGTCGGGCTCGCGCTTCGCCGATCTCGGCGCTGCGGGTTTCACTGCCTCCGAACGCGGCTTCTCGAACCGGGGTGCCCCGGGGCCCGGCTCCTTCGAGCCGGGTGCTCCGGCACGTGGCGCACCGGTCCCGCGCGCGGCGGAATCTCCCGCATCGGACTTCGGGTTGGTCGAGTCTTCGTCATCCGCGGACACAAATCCACGGTACTTACGCGAGAGGAACCCGCGCCCGCAACATGCCACGCTGTGGGCCGAGGGATGGGTGCACGGCCGCCGCGAGTGCGCTGATCCGGCCCCGTCGGACGGAGCCTGTGGACAACTCTCGCCTTACATCGTCGCCGTATCGATGACGAACCGGTACCGCACGTCGCTCGCGACGACACGGTCGTAGGCGCTGTCGATCTCGTCGGCGGAGATCAGCTCGATCTCCGCGCCGATGCCGTGCTGGGCGCAGAAGTCGAGCATCTCCTGGGTTTGCGCGATGCCGCCGATCATCGAGCCCGCCAGCGACCTGCGGTAGCCGGCGAGCGTGAACGGCTTGACCGTCATCGGGTTCTCGGGGAGGCCGAGGATGACCAGGGTGCCGTCGAGGTTCAGCAGCTTCATGTAGTCGTCCAGCGGCAGGTCGGCCGAGACGGTGTTGAGGATCAGATCGAAGCGGCCGCGCAGGTCGCGGAAGGTCTGCCGGTCGCCGGTGGCGTAGTAGTGATGCGCGCCGAACCGCTTGCCGTCCTCCTGCTTGCTCAGCGAGTGGCTGAGCACGGTGACCTCCGCGCCCATCGCCGCGGCGATCTTCACGCCGACGTGCCCGAGCCCGCCCATGCCGATGATCGCCACCTGCTTGCCCGGCCCGGCCTGCCAGTGCCGCAGCGGCGAGAACAGGGTGACGCCCGCGCACAGCAGCGGCGCGGCCACGTCGAGGCCGATGCCTTCCGGGATGGCCACGACGAAGTTCTCGGTCACCACCACCTGCGTGGAGTAGCCGCCCATGGTGTAGCCGCCGGGCTGCACCGCGGGGTCCACGGTGGAGTTGTAGGTCATGGTGGCGCCGACCTGGCAGTACTGCTCCTCGTCGGCCAGGCACGGCGCGCACTTGCCGCAGGAGTCGACCATGCAGCCGACGCCGACTCGGTCACCGACCTTGTACTTGGTCACCGCCGAGCCGACCGCGGCGACGAGGCCCGCGATCTCGTGGCCGGGCACGCAGGGGTAGCGGGTGCCGCCCCATTCGCCGCGCGCGGTGTGGATGTCCGAGTGACAGATGCCCGCGTACTTGACGTCGATCAGCACGTCGTGCGGACCGAGTTCCCTGCGCTCGATGGTGACCTTCTCGAAGGCTCCGTCCGGAGCGGGCAGGGCGTAGGCGGCGGCAGCGGTGCTCATGGATACATGCCTACCGTCGCATGCTCGGGTTTGTCGAGCCCAGAGGTTTGTCGAGCCCAGCGCCGGGGATGCCCATACCGTCCGGTTCTCCGATCCGCAGCGGGGACCGGAATTCCTGATCTACGAAGAAGATCTCCGGCCACAATGGAATTCGTCAGGCATAGCAAGGCGGGAGTGCCCATGGACGACGGACGGCGCGGTAGCGGCGGCGGGCGAGCGCTCACGCTGATCGTCGTCGCCGTGCTCGGTCTGGCGGGCTTTCTCGGTTATCGCGGTGAACTGCCTGGCTGGCCGCTGTTCACCGGCCCGGGCACCGCCATCGCGCCGATGCCGCCCGCGCAGACGCCGCCGCTGGACCGTGCGGCGGTCGCGGCCGCGGTGGAACCGGCCATGGTGCACATCAGCACCGCCACCGAGACGTTCGGTCAGGGCGCAGCCGGATCGGGCATCGTGCTCAGCGCCGATGGCCAGGTGCTGACCAGCCATCACGTGGTCAAGGGCGCCGATACGGTCACCGTGACCTCGGTCGGCACCGGGCAGATCTGGTCGGCCACCGTGCTCGGCTACGACTCCGGCGTCGACATCGCCCTGCTCGAGTTGCCCGGCGCCGCCGGACTCACCGTCGCCCGGCTCGGCAGCTCCGCCGATGTGCGGCTGCACGACGAGGTGCTCGCCATCGGCAACGCGGGCGGCGCGGGCGGCACGCCGACCTCGATCACCGGGAACATCACGGATCTCGACAGCACGATCGTCGCGCTGAACTCCGCCGATCTGTCCCGCAAGGCGCTGTCGGGGATGCTGGAGGTCGCCGCAGGGGTCACCTCCGGGCAGTCCGGGGGAGCGCTCGCCGATTGGCGCGGCGCGATCATCGGCGTGATCACCGCGGCGTCGGGTGAGCACGACCCCGAGGTCGACAGCCCCAACGGGTACGCGGTGCCGATCGACACCGCCATGCGGGTGGTGCGCCAGATCCGTTCCGGAACGCCGACCGACACGGTGCACATCGGCCCGACCGCGACGCTCGGCGTGCTGATCTCCGACGGGAGACCCAGTGGCGCGCGCATCGATGTCGCGATCTACGGCAGCCCCGCCCACGCCGCGGGACTCGCCGACGGCGAGGTGATCACCTCGATCGACGGCCGGGCGATCACCAGCGCCCGCGCCCTGCGCGCGGCGATCAACGTGCGCAAACCCGACGAGACGGTGCGCCTCGGCGTGCTCGGTCCCGGCGGCGTCGAGCGGACGGTGACCGTGGTGCTCGGCAAGGGCGCGCCGAACTGACTCGGCTCAGAACAGGCTCAGCCAGTAGTCCTGGAAACGCAGGAAGATCAGCAGCAGCACCACCGCGTAGAAGAGCGCGACGATGGTCCAGCGCCATTCCGCGAGCACGTGGAGCGGGCCGCTCGAACGACCCCACAGCTGATCGGTGGCCACCGCGAACAGCGGGGTGATGATCGCCCAGACCACCATGCAGTACGGGCACAGCGCGTTGATCCGATACAGGCTCTGGAAGACGAGCCAGCAGACGAAGCCGATGCCCACCACCGTGCCCAGCCACAGGCCACCCCAGATCCACTTCGGGAACCCGAGCCCGGCCACCGCGAGGACGCCGAGGGTGACGACCACGGAGAAGCCGACGATGCCCATCAGCGGATTCGGGAATCCGAACACCGACGCTTGATCGGTCACCATGACCGAGCCGCAGGACAGAATCGGATTGATGCTGCACGAGGGCCGGTAGTCGGGATCGGTGAAGAGCTTGAACCGCTCGATGGTCAGCGCCATCGAAGCGAGCCAGCCCGCCAGGCCGCAGATCAGCAGCAGCCAGGCGGACCGGGGTGGCGCGGCGATCACTGTCCCGCGGCCGCCGTGGCGATGGCCTGCTCGAGCGCGCTCGGGTTGACCTGCTTGCCGTCCACGAAGACCGTCGGCGTGGACTGGATGCCGCTGTCGAAGGCCTGGTTGGTGGTCGACGCGACGTACTTGTCATAGGTGCGGTCGGTGATGCAGCTCGCGACCTCGTCGGTGTAGCCGACCGACTTCGCGATATCGATGAGCTGCTGGTCGGTGAGGCCGTTGCCGCCCTCCGGCGGCTGCTCGGCGAACATCGCCTTCAGCCACGCCTGGTACTTCGTCGGGTCCTGCTGGGCGACGCAGTAGGAGGCGTTGGCCGCGCGGGTCGAGTACTCCGTGGTGGAGGCCTTGTCCAGGAACGAGATGATGTTGTATTCGACCGCGGCGCTGCCGTTGGCGACCGCGTCCTCCAGCACCTTGCCGTAGGCGGCCTCGAAGGCCTTGCACGCCGGGCACTGCAGGTCGGCGACCACCCGGACGGTGACCTTGGCCTCCGGCTTGCCGACGCGGATGGAACCGTTGTCGGTGAGGGATCCGGTGACGGCCCCCGGCGCCTGCGCGGCGGCGATGCTCGGGGTGGGGCCCGGGTCGTCCTTCTCCGCCTTCTTGATCGCGATTCCGATGCCGATCGCGGCGATCAGGCCGATCAGCACGGCGGCCACCGCCACCTGGATGAGGATCTTGCGGTTACGGTCGGCGCGCTCCGCATTCAGCAGCGGATTCTTCCGTCCCGGGTTGTTGCTCACCGTGCGTTCACCACGCCTTTCGCTCGCCTGCCGGTTTCGCCTGCCGCCACGATCGTAGTTCCGGAACTGTTCGCGGAGCGGTCGGGCACGGCCACATCATCGTGGGTCAACCTGAGAGATTCCGAAATTTCCCACTGGCCCACTCAGTGATTCGCGCGGGCGGGCTCGGAAGTTTCACAGACGCGGTCAGGAGTTTCACGCGGGGGTGCGAGGGGGCGCGGGCCTGCTCAGCGCGTCGCGGCTCCGCTCAGCACCAGATCGACGGCGTCGCGGGCCCAGGCGGCCGGAATCGCGCCGCCGAGGTGGGTGACCTGCAAGTGCACCAATCCGCCGAGCGTGAGCATGATCAGCCTCGGGTCGGTGGTCGGCACGAGCTCGCCGCGTGCCATCCCGCGGCGCACGATCTCCTCCGAGGCGGAGAGTCGAGCCACCCAGAATTGCCTGCGCGCCTCGGCCACCTCGGGATCGTTGTCGGCGATGGCGGTGCCGCGAATCAGCGCGGCGCCGGAGGGCGTCTCGGCGAACCGGATCAGATCGGCGAGGAAAGCCTCCAAATCGGCGCGGGCCGAGCCGGTGTCGGCGATCGGCACCTCCGCGTCCAAACGCGCGAGCAGCGCGTCGAGCAGCAGTTTGGGCAGCGTCTTCCAGCGGCGATAGATCGAGGTCTCGTGCACGCCCGCGGCGTCGGCGACGTCGGCGACGCGCACCTGCTCGATGCCGACGGACTCGATGCGCGCCAGCGTGGCGTCGAGCACGGCCTGCCGCAATCGCGCGCCGCGGATCTGAGGGTTCGCCATATCTCGATTATCGCAAGTCGTCTTGCGTTATTTCCATGCGGGTCCTACCGTGTACCCACAACGCAAGTCGACTTGCGTTAGAAGGCGAGAGTGACATGGACGATGTGGTCCGCGGGGGTCTGCGTGGCGAAAGCGCCGACGGCGTGGTGGCGTTCCGGGGCATCCGGTACGCGCGCGCCGAGCGATTCGGGCCGCCCGAGCGGGTACCGGCGCACGACGGGACGCGTGACGCGACGAGCCGGGGTCCGAGCGCGCCGCAACTGCCCGCCCGGCTCGCGTCGGTGATGGGCACGCCCGCGCCGTTCGAACAGTCCGAGGACTGCCTCACGCTCACCGTCACCGCGCCGGCCCGGGCCGTACCCGGTGGCTGTGCCGTGCTGGTCTGGTTGCACGGCGGTGCGTACCTGACCGGTGGCGGCGAATGGAATCTCTACGACGCGGACCGGCTGGTGCGCGAGACCGGAATCGTGGTCGTCTCCGTGTCCTATCGGCTCGGCGTGCTGGGTTACCTTCGCGCACCGGGGGTTTCGCCGGGCAACCTGGGCCTGCTGGATCAGCTGACGGCGCTCGAATGGGTCCGCGACAACATTCGCGCCTTCGGCGGTGATCCCGCGCGGGTGACCGTCGCCGGTCAGTCGGCGGGCGCGCAGTCGGTCGTCGCGCTGTTGGGCATCGGCCGGGCCGAGGGGTTGTTCGGGCGGGCGATCGTGCAGAGCGCGCCGTTCGGCGTCGGCTTCCATCGGCCCGCTGACGCCGAGCGGGTCGGTGCGGTGTTTCTCAGCGAGCTCGGCGGCGATCCACGGTCTGCGGCCGTTGCGGAAATTATTGCCGCACAGGGACGGACAGCGATGCGTCTGGCGGGACTGGGCGGCCTGAACTCGGCGCCGCCCTTCCTTCCGGTGTGCGAGACCGAGGTGCTGCCCGGTGACGAGGACTGGCGTCGGCTGGTCCGCGAGCGCGCGGCGCGGACGCCGGTGCTGGTCGGCAGTACGGCGGCGGAGATGCGCGCGTTCTACGGCGGGCCGCACCCGGTGTTCGGCAGGGTGCGGCGCATGCCGGTCGTCGGGGCGCGCCTGACGGCCGCTGCCGAGCGGATCGTCGGCCGAAAAATCTTCGAGGAAGGCGTATTACAGTTCGCGGACCTGCTGACCGAATCCGGTGGCACGGTCTTCTGCTACCGGTTCGGCGCGCTGCATCCGGACGGCCCGTTCGGTGCGTGTCACTGCGTCGAACTGCCGCTGCTGTTCGGCGCGGCCGACGACTGGCGCGCGGCGCCCATGGTGCGCCCGCTGGACCCGGCTCGTCTCGACGAGCTCGGCGCCCGAACCCGCCGCTACTGGGGCGAATTCGTGCGAACCGGAAGTCTCGGCGACCAGCCCCGTCATCGGCCCGGTTCGCCTGCCGTTCTGGAGCTCCCGTGAAAGGACGCGAGCGGAACCGGTCGGTGGGACGACATGCGGAAGTGATCGGCGGAGGCATCGGCGGGCTCACCGCGGCCACCGCGCTGGCCATGGACGGATGGACGGTGCGGCTGCACGAGCGGCAGTCCGCGATCCGCGCCGTCGGAGCCGGAATCTACGTGTGGGACAACGGTTTGTCCGCGCTGGAGGCGATCGGCGCCTATCGCGAAGCCACGTTCGGCGCGCACATCGGACCGGCCGTGCAGGCGCGCTCGCGGATCGGCCGCACGCTCTACCGGATCGGCATCAACGGGCCGGGTCAGCCACGGTGCTACACGCTGCTCCGGGACCGGCTGATCGAGGCTCTGGTGCACGCGGCCGAGCGTGCGGGCGTGGAACTGGTCACCGATTCCCGCGCGGTGTCGGCGGACCCGGACGGTACCGTCGCGTTCGACGACGGACGCACGGAGACAGCGGACCTCGTCATCGCCGCCGACGGTGTGCACTCCCGGCTGCGCGACCGGCTGGATATGGCGACCCGGCGGGTGCGGATGCGCCAAGGAGCGGCGCGGCTCATGGTGCCCGCGTCGGCGGACTACTTTCCCGCCGAGGACCTGCTCCAGCACCTCGAGTACTTCCAGGGGCGGCGCCGATTGCTCTACACGCCGTGCACCCCCGAACACGTCTATCTAGCACTGGTTTCCGATGTGGACGACCCGTCGACGCGCGGCTCGAGCATCGACTTCGAGTCCTGGGTGCGTAGCTTTCCCGGCCTGGAGAACCTGCTGCGGCGGGCCGAGGGCATTCCGATTCGCTGGGACACCTTCGAATACATTCGCCTCCGCTCGTGGTCGTGCGGCCGGGTCGCATTTCTCGGCGACGCCGCGCACGCCCAGCCGCCGTACCTCGGGCAGGGCGGCGGCACCGCGATGACCAACGCGGTCTCGCTGGCCGCGACGGTGAGCAGGTCGGGACTTGCCCTGGGTGACGCGCTGGCCGCCTGGGAGCGCGAGCAGCGACCGGATGTCGAACGCACACAGCGGACTTCGTACCGGATGCGACTGCTCAACACCGTGCCCGACGCGGTGCGCGACCCGTTGCTGAGCCTGGTCGGGCGCACCTCCGGGTTCACCGACAGTCAGCTGGCCGCGACCAAGCTGCGCCCGACCGCTTCGTGAGAACGCTCGCCGAACAAGAAACAGGAGAAGAGAATGCTCAACACCTATCGGATCAACGGCGTCGAGATCGGTTTCGACGACCAGGGTTACGCGCCGGGGCGGCCCGCGATCGTGCTGCTGCCCGGCTGGGGCCACGACCATCGCGCCTTCGACCGGCTGCTGCCGTACCTGCGCCCGCACCACCGGGTGGTGCGGGTGTGCTGGCGCGGCCACGGCGTCGACCGCACGCTCGTCGGTGATTTCGGCGTGGCCGAACAGGTTTCCGACACCATCGGCCTGCTCGACGCGCTGGAGGTGGAGTCCTTCATCCCCCTCTCGCACGCGCACGGCGGTTGGGCGGCGATGGACATCGCCGAAAAGCTCGGTGCCGAACGGGTTCCCGCGCTACTGCTGCTCGACCTCATCATGTCCCCGCCGCCACCGGAGTTCGCCGCCGGACTCCAGGCGCTCCAGCGCAAGGAGACCTGGCGGGCCGCCCAGCAGGCGCTGGTGGACAGCTGGCTGGCGGGCAGCGTCGACCAGTCGGTGCTGGATCACGTGCGCTACGAGGCGGGCGGCCACGGTTTCGACATGTGGGCGCGCTCGGGGCGCGTCATCGAAAACGCCTACGCCACATGGGGTTCGCCGATGGGGCGCCTCGACAAGCTCACCGAGCCGCGCCCGGTGCGCCACGTCTTCTCGCACCCGAAGTCCCTGGACTACGACGCCGTGCACGAGGAATTCCGCCGCACCCACCCGTGGTTCGGCTATACCCGCCTCGACGGTCACACCCACTTCCCGGGCATCGAACTCCCGGACCGCGTGGCGGCGGAACTCTTCGACTTGATCGGCACCGAGCGCGCGGCAGACTCAGCTGTCCTGGAGGAGCAATCGAAATGAGACGTGGGCAGGCGTGAGGGGCCTGATGGCACGAAAATCCTTCTCGTCCAACGTCAGGATGTCGTTGGTGAGATAGCGCTCGGCGAGCACGACGTTGACCGCGTCGGCGAGATCGAGTCGCAGTCCGCGGTACTGCTCGATGAGTTTTTGCGACACGCGGAGATCGTCGCGGTCGATCGCCGGGATCAGTACCGCGCCTTCCTCAGCGGAGGCGAGGAGGTCGTCGAGGACGAGATCGGCGACGCGACGGTCTTTGCCGAATCGGGCGATCAACAGGTGATCGATCTCATCGAGCACCAGCGGCGAGACAACGGCCACCGAGGTGGCAAGGAAGTCGCGGGCACGCTCTCGCATTTCGGCGGCGCGGTCGTAGGCCGCGAGGATCGCCGAGGTGTCGGCGATGAAGAAGCTCACAGCCCGTAGGCCTCGCCGAGCGATTCCTCACTATCGGCGGCGAAACTCGGATCGCCGGAGTCGAACGACGGCCACGGTCGAGTTCGGCGGACCTTCTGTGTGCGGAGCAGTACGAGGTCGATCCCTTCTCGGATGAGATCGGCTTCCGATCGGCCCGATTCCTCCGCGACCTGCTTGAGACGGGCCGCCTGCTGGGATTCGAGGTACACGCTCGTCTTGGTCTTCATGCAATGTAGGGTACTACGTAGGGCATCAACTCGCCACGGCTCGCTCGCTACGGTTCCGCTCTGTCCGGTCGACTGTCGTGCGGACGAACTCGGCGGACCTCAGGCCGGTCCCGAGCGGTGTGCGGTGAGCACCGGCTGGAAGAAGCCGGTTTCCTCGGGGGTGTGCCAGGTCGGCTCGACGAAGCCCGCCTCCGTGACGAACTCCGTGAGTTGTGCCCTGGTCAGCGCCCAATAGCGCGCGCCGCCGACCCGGACGGCCCAGCCGTCGCCGCCCTCGGTGAGCCGGAACATCTCGAAGTCGTACCGCTCGCCGTCCTCGTGCCAGCTCCAGAGCTGGAAGGTGACGGTGCGTCCCGCGCTGGAATGGATCGACTTCGGCGGCATCCCAGCGGGTTTCGCGGCGCGCAGCGCGTCGTAGTCGCGGGTCGTCAGCACCAGCAGACCGCCTGGTCGCAGCACCCGCCACATTTCCCCGAGCGCGGTGCCCACCTCGACGGCGGTGAGCAGATGCGGCAGCGCGTTGTCGGCGCACACCACCGCGTCGGCCCACCCGCCCGCGAAGGGCAGCGCCCGCATATCGCCCGCCACGGTCGGCAAGCGCAAACCCCTGGTCCGCGCCTCCTCGGCCGCCCGCGCCGCCGCCACCGGACTCAGATCCATCCCCACCACGGTGTGTCCGCACGCCGCCAACCCGATCGCCTGCGTGCCGATCCCGCACGCCGCGTCGAGCACCGTCGACGGACCCGCCCCCAACCGCCCCCGCAATACCCGATCCAACGCCCGCCCCTGCCCCGCGACCGCCGCGGGCCAGTCTTGATAGAGCAGGTGATACTCGCCGGCCAAGTGGTCGTAGAAGTCCCGCGCCGCATCTCCGGACATAGTCCAACCGTAGAGGGCGACCGAGTCGCGAGCCGAATTGTCCGAGCGCGCCTCTAGCATTCCCGAGGTGACCGGATACGACTTCGAGCATCTCGATACTTCGACGCTGCCGCCGCGCCAGCAGCGGATCCTGGCCGTGATTCGGGACTGGGTGGTCGAGTACGGGTATCCGCCGAACGGCAGGCAGATCGGTGACGCGGTCGGGCTGTCGGCGTCGACGGTCTCCAAGCACATGAAGAGCCTCGAGGAGCGGGGATTCCTGCGGCGCGGCTCCGGGATGGCGCGTCCGATCGACGTGCGGTTGTTCCTCCAGGGCACGTCGCGGGCGGAGACCTCCGATGCCTCGGTGACCGTGCCGGTGGTCGGCGACATCGCGGCGGGCACGCCCATCCTCGCCGACCAGCACGCCGACGACACCTTGACGCTGCCGCGCGAGTTGGTCGGTCGAGGAACGGTTTTCGCGCTCCGCGTGCGCGGCGATTCGATGGTCGACGCCGCCATCTGCGACGGCGACACGGTGGTGGTGCGCCAGCAGAACGAGGCGCACTCCGGCGACATCGTCGCCGCCATGATCGGTGATGAGGCGACCGTGAAGGTGTACCGCCGCCGCAACGGTCACGTCTACCTCGAACCGCGCAACCCGGCTTACGACGTCATCGACGGCGACGAGGCCGTGATCCTCGGCAAAGTCGTCTCGGTGATGCGCCGGATCTGACGCGCGCGGGTCCCCGCGCGGGGATCGACCCGCGCAGAGGTCGTTCCCGCGCGCAGCCGTGCTGCGGGTACGACTACGCCGACTGGCTGATCAAGCACCACAGCCCGATAGCGGGGTGGGCGTCACAAAGCCCGCCCGCGACGGACTCGGTCGCCGCCGGAGTGAACGGTTCGAGCGGAAGCGGTTCGGCCGTAGCGGCGCCGCTGCCGACAAGTGTCGCGGCACCGATCAGCGCGCCGACGAAGATTCCACGCAGTGCGGACATTCGAAACTCCTGAAATGTTGGGGGGGGGGTGATTCCGTCAGAACGAGCAGTCGGCGGGACGACCCGCCCAGCCGCCCTTCAGGAACTTCAGAACGGCGCAGAACACATCCGCCGACGAGGAACCCACCGGAGACGCGGCCGACGTCGTAGCGGCAGGCGCGGCAACGGATTCCGCGGCGGCCGAACCCGCGGGCGCTACGAGCCCTGCGAGCACGGCGGCGACAATTACGAACTTCTTCATCAGGTGTCCTGTTCTGTGGTTGTGCATGGCGGCCCGAAGTGTTCCATATTTGACCGATCGGTCGCAATAGCTCCGCTGTTACGAAAAAGTGCGCACACCAAAGAATCTCGACAGGCGCCGTCGACGCGCGAGTCGCGGCGGACCTGGACCGGCGCTGCCCGCGATCAGCGGACCGCCCGACCGATTCGTGAACGCCTCGACCCGCACCCACACAGAGGCGACCCCCGCCGGGAGGGGACCGACGGGGGCCGCGTTGGGCACCGAGGTGAAGCGTTACGGGCGGCCCGATTCGACCTCGGCTGCTCTGTTATCTCCGCGGACGCCGATTTCGCAGCAGTGTGCTCGAATCGGCGACCCGCAAGCTCCCGCTGCGCGAGCGGGATCGGGTCCGAACTTCAGGACTCGTCCAACCGGCGAAGTTGTTCGGCTACATCGAAATTCGCCGGTGGCCAGTCCAGATTCAACTTCTCCAGCGCGTCGATGAGCAGCTCGGTGACCGCGAGCCGGGCGTACCACTTGTGGTCGGCGGGCAGGACGTACCAGGGCGCGTCGGCGGTCGACGTGCGGTCGAGCATCGCCTGATACGCGTCCAGATAGGCGGGCCAGTAGGCGCGCTCATCGATGTCGGACGGGTTGAACTTCCAGTACTTGTCCTGCCGCTCCAGCCGCTGGCGCAGCCGCTTCTTCTGCTCGTCCAGCGAGACGAACATGGCGACCTTCACCAGCGTGATGTCCTCGCGCATCAGCTCGCGCTCGAACTCGTTGATCTCGTCGTAGCGCGGCTCCCACTCGGCGCGCGGCACGAGTTCGTGCACCCGCACCACGAGCACGTCCTCGTAGTGCGAGCGGTCGAACACGCCGAGCTGCCCGCCGCGCGGCAGCTCCTTGCGGATGCGCCACAGGTAGTGGTGGCGCCGCTCCTCCTCGGTGGGGACGCCGAACGCGGCGTGGTCGACGCCCTGCGGGTCCACCGACCCGATGACGTGCCGGACGATGCCGCCCTTGCCCGCGGTGTCCATGCCCTGCAACACCAGCAGCACGCTGCGCTTGTCGCCGGAGCGTCCGTTGGCGTAGAGCTTCTCCTGGAGCACGGACAGCGCCCTGCCGCGCTGGATCAGCAACTCCTGAGCGAGCTGCTTGTCCCCGGTGAATCCGGGCGTCGACGAGGTCGCCAGCTCCGC
Organism: Nocardia sp. CNS-044; assembly: GCF_059570515.1. NCBI lineage: Bacteria > Bacillati > Actinomycetota > Actinomycetes > Mycobacteriales > Nocardiaceae > Nocardia > Nocardia sp. CNS-044. The sequence goes on along the minus strand of NZ_JCANSX010000006.1, from coordinate 1,329,498 downwards.
GATCCGCAGACCGTCCGCTTTCAGGGCCTCGGTGACCGGGACGGACCAGTGCTTCGCCATCGACCAGACTTACCACGTCCGCGGGCGCACGGAAGGTAGTTCGGCGTCACCGGATCTGCGCGAGCCGCAGCAACTGCACGGCGAAGTCGTCGTCGGAGACCGGCGTGAGGATCAGGTCGTGCGAGGTGGTCAGCAGGTAGCGGCCGTCGCCGGTGAAATCGAGCCAGGTGCGGTGGCGCGTCGGCGGTGACATCGGATTGTCCGGGTCCACGGTCACGGTGATGAATCCGCGGCAGTCCACCGGTTTGCGCAACGTCTGCCGGAAGCGGGCGGCGCCGCGCTGGCCGTTGGCCGAGGGCGTATCGGCCGTCTCCATGGTGAGCACCGCGTCCTGCGGCTCGCGCATCGCGCCGAGCCGTCCCGGCTGCGCCGAGCCGATCACCTGCACAAGGCGCTGGCCGAGGTTGCGCGCGTGGCACATCTGCACGGTCACCTTGTCCGGCGTCGCGACGAGCACGCCCGCGTGATTGTGCACCACCGCGGCGAACGCCAGGACGCGGTCACCTTCGGGGGAGCTGCCGTTGCGCCCGGGCGTGCTGCGCTCACCCGAGATGGTGATGGTGGTGGCGTCGGTGCGCGCGCACAGCATCAGCGCCGCGGCCAGGTCCGGGTCGGCCTGTCTGGCGAAGCGCTGCGGCAAACGCAGTGCGGCGTACTCGGTTTCGGTGCGCACGGTGGACGACGGCATCATGTTGATCGGATACGGTCGCCTGTCCAGGTTCGTTTCGCTTTCCCAGACATGCGTGAATTCGTCCGGGGTGAGTACCCATCTCACCGTGCGCTGCCCCCGCTGTCGGAGGGTGCGCGCGGTGGTGTGAATCGGGGCACGCTGTCGCCCGAGGCGGGCATGGTCGGTGTGTAGACGTAGGTCATGGTGTCCTGGACGTCGGCTTGCGCCGCCGCGGCGGCCAAGTCGTGTTCCATCCTGCGGCGCCCGCCGTAAACGGCTTCCGCCGCAGGGTCGTCCAGCGGCACGTAGCGCTGCGGCTCCGGAATCGCGGCGCGAATGGTCTGCGCCGCATCGCGATTGAGCTCCATGAGGCGCTGCACCGCGCGGCACACGTCGTGCGCCTCGGCGCCGGCCCGGATGAACTCCCGCGTCGCCCGCTGCGCCGCCTCGCCGGATCGGCCTGACCAGCGGGCGAATTCGCGATTGGCGGCATCGGCGAAGTGCTGGAAGGCGTCGGCGACCGCGTCGGCATTGGCCTGCCACGCCGCGGCCGTCTCGCCGAGCGCGCCGGGATCGAGCGCCTCGTGCACCCGGTCCCAGATCTCCACGTGGGTATACGCGCCGAACCGCTCCCGCTCCGGTGCGTAGGCCGGATCCGTTCCACCGCTGGATGTTCCGGCCGAGGCGGCGAGCGCGCGCTGTTGCACCCTGATCTCGTCGGCGGCGGCGCGCGCCGCGGCGTCCACCACGGTCACCACCTCCGCATCTCGGATACGCGCGCGGTCATCGCGGATCCAGATACTCGGTGACCAGTTCGAGCGCGGCCCGATTCGCGGCCTCCGCGTCCGCGAGTTTACGGCCCGCCGCGAGGTAGGCCGCTTTGAAGAGCAGCGCGGTCTCCTGGAACGCGGCGACGGTATCGAGGAACTGCCTGCCCTTGTCGCCGAACCCCGCGGCGAGGCCGTGGCCGGAAGGCAACTCCGGAAATCCGCTCACCTCGGTCACCAAATGTCCTGTGGCCATGGCCTTTCGCAGGTCGTCGACCAATCGGTCGCACGCCGCGGCGAGATTCTCGGCCACATCCTCGGCCAGCTCGAAACGTTCACCCTCCGCGCCGACGGCCGCCGCGTACAACCCCCTGGCCAGCCCCTGTCCGGTATCCGGCACCGCCATCCGGTCGCCCCTTCTGTTCGGTCCACACCCACCGCCCGAAGTCCGTCCACAACCCGCGCGTGGCCGCGGCGGCGGCGGAGGTACGCGGAACAGGCACTGCCGGACGCAGTCCGTCCCTGGACCGCGCATGACCGGAGCGGATGCGGAGGTACGCGTACTGGTCGGCACTCTACCGCCCGGTAACCACCGCCGTTGCCCGCTTGACCTCGCCCGCGTGCTGTGATGTGGCGCACGGTCGGCGGCGGGGCGGAGTTCGCGGGCTGGTTACACTGGCCCGAAGTATTGGCAGATCCCGGAGCGGAAGGCGTTCGGTGCCCGACATCGAAGAAGTACTCCCGAAATATCAGCAGATTTCGGGGTACATCCGCGACCAGATCGAGCGCGGCGAACTCGCACCGGGCGCCGAGGTGCCCTCCGAGCGCGAGCTCGCCGCGGCGTGGAAGGTCGCGCGGCCGACGGCGGCCAAGGCGCTGAACACGTTGCGCCAGCAAGGATTGGTGGAATCCCGACGCGGTTCGGGCACCTTCGTGCGCGGGCCGGACGCGGTACCGCTGGTGCGCGAATCCGCCGGGCGGGCACGGCAGTACGGCGGGATGTACGCCGAGCGCGAGCCGATGGACATCTTGGCCGCGGAACTCGTCGACGGTCCGGAGTACGTGACCTCCGCGCTCGGCCTGGAGCTCGGTAGCGAGGTGATCGCTCGCAGACGCTTGCTCATCGGCGAGAACGGCGATGCCGAACTCTCGACGTCCTGGTTCGCCGGCGACCTCGCCGATGTCGCGGATCGCCTGCTGAATACCCAGCGGCTGCCCGGCGGTACCGCCACCTACCTCGAGGCGGTGACCGGTCGCCGGGTGGCGTCGGTGTCCGATCAGGTCAGCGCGCGCATGGCGACAACGGAGGAGCGCAAGCGGCTGCGGTTGGCTCGCACGTCGGCGGTGCTGGTGTACCAGCTCACCGCGATCGACGCCGATGGCGCGGTGCTCCAGTTCGACGAGGGCGTCTATCCGCCCGAATCGTGGTTATTCCGCCAGGAATATTCCGTTCCAGGCGTGTGACACGCGCTCGATGACGCGCCGCGAATCCGTTGACAAGGCGGCATCGCGCCTGGAATAGTCCGGCGCGCGAGGGAATGGCCTAGTCCGCAGGGTGGGAGGTGCGATGCTCGACCAGTTGACCATCGGTGGCTGGGTAGTCGTCGGAGAGCACTGCTCGGTCCGGCGTGCCGCATTGCGCTGCGACGACTACCTGACCTACGTCTTCGAAAACGGCGGCACCGAACTCGATTTCGCGATCGCGCCCGCAGTGCTGCGCCGGATGGTCGAGCTGAGCGAAGCTCGGCCGTCCGGCGACGAGTCGTCCGACTGATCGGGTCCGGTTCCGAGCACCGCTCAGAACGCGCGCCGGGCGCTGCGGTGTGCCGGGCGGGGTGCGTTTCAGCGGACTCGGCTCGGCTGAAACGACCTTTCCCTCAGTGAGAACCGTCGCAGAGGAGCCGAAAACCGCAGGCCGCCCGCCCTTTCGCTCACGCCGGGCGGGTGGCGCTGACGTACTGCAAAAGCCGGTGCACCCGCTGATCGATCTCCACGAGCCCGAGTTCGCGGAACAGGTCGGGGAACGTCGAATCGTCGAACACCCGCAGACCGCTCAGGCCGCCCACGAATCGGCTCGCGCGCCCGAACGGCGTATCGGCGCGGTGACTCGTGGTGATGGCGATGCGGCCGCCGGGAGCGAGCACCCGCACCATCTCCCTGGTGGCGGTCAGCGGATCCGGGATCAGATAGAGCGCGCCGAAACAGCACACCGCGTCGAAGGCTCCGTCGGCGAACGGCAGCGTTCGGGCGTCCCCGCGCAGGTAGCCGACCCGCGGTCCGGCGTTGTCGGCCACCGCGCGGGCCAGCATCGGCTCGGAATAGTCCACGCCGACCGCGTAGCCGCCCTCGGACAGCGATTCGCTCAGGTACTTGGTGAAATTGCCCGGGCCGCAAGCGATGTCGAGCACCTTCTGATCTCCGCCGAGCCGCAGCGCGGTGACCGCGTCGCGGCGATCGGACGCGGTGCTGCGGCCGCTGGCGAGGTAGAACAGCGTCGGCCGCCACGCGCGTTCGTAGACGGCGGCCAGCGCGGGGTGATTCATGGTGCGGCGCGCCAGGTTCAACGCGCCGCCCTCACGCACTCGTGCAACAGCAAAGCTCCTAGACGTGGAAATCGTGGTGCGGCAGCCCGATTCAGGACCGTTCGACCTCGATCGTCATGCCCGCGGCGCGCAGCCGATCGGTCAGCGCGTCACCCATGGCCGCGGCCGGGGTGAGGATGCCCGCCAGTTCGGGCTGCTTGTCGGTGTCGAAGGCGAGGCACAGCCCGGCCTCGCCGAGCATGACCGCCGTGGCCTGGTACCCGGGATCGCCCTGACCGGCGAACGTCGCGACGTACTTCGCGCCGGAAGTGGTGCGCGCGTAGGTCTTCATGGTGAACCAGCCGCTGCGCCGGGCCTCTTCGCTCGGTCCCGTGCCGGGCTTGGGCAGCACCCGGTCGAGCAGCTTGCGTCCCGCCGAGACCCGCGACAGCAGCGCGCCGGTGGCCATGGTGGCCACGATGCCGCCCGCCATGCCCGCCGCGACCAGCGGCGCCGCCGCCGACTTACCCGCGTTCATCACCTCGCGGTAGCGGAAGTTCTTGCCGTACACCCAGCCGAGCAGGCCGTTGCTGCGGCGCACGATCTTGGTGTTGTGCGCGGCCATCACGAAGGTGGCCACCCAGCCGTCCAGGCTCGGGTCGATGCTGCTCGCCCGCTGCAGAGCCTGATCGCTCTGGCGGCCGACGTCGGGATCCATCGACTTGTCGGGGCTGAGCGAGTACGGGTGCGAGAGCACCGAGGCCTTGCTGGAATCGGCGGCGATGGCCTCCATCATGGCTCGGCCCGAATCGATGGTGCCGCCGCTGACGCCGCCCTTGAGCGAGGCGATCAGCGTGGTGTCGCTCAGCTCGCCGGTGTTGTCCGCGACCGTGCTGCGGTACAGCTGGTACACGCTCAGATCGGACGGAATCGAGTCGTAGCCACAGGAATTGACGATCTTCGCGCCGGTGCGCGCGGCCTCGTCGTGGTAGGTGTCGATGGCCTCGCGGATGAACAGCGGCTCACCGGTGAGGTCGGCGTAGTGGGTGCCCGCCTTGGCGCAGGCGGCGACCAGCGGCAGGCCGTAGCGCAAGTACGGGCCGACCGTGGTGACCACGACCTTGGTGCGCGCGGCCAGCGCGTCGAGTGCGGACTGGTCGGTCGAGTCGGCCACCACCAGATCCCACGCCGCGGCCTTCGGGCCCAGCTCGGCGCGCACCTTGGTCAGCTTGTCCAGCGAGCGGCCCGCCAGCGCGATGCGGGCGTCCGAGGGCGCCGCGTCGAGCAGGTACTCCGCGGTGAGTTTGCCTACGAAACCCGTCGCGCCGAACAGGGCGATGTCGAATTCGCGGTTGTCTGCCATGTGTCTGTTCACTCCTGATAGATGCCGTGGCGTGCGGTGCGGCTCAGGCTTTGCGCCCGGCCCTCGGCTGCCGCGCCTTCTTCGCCGCGGTCTTCTTGGGTGTGGTCGTTGTCGCGGATGCGGCCGAGCGCGGCCGCGCGGTCTTGGTCGGCGCGGGCGGCGGGTTCTCCGCCAGCCATTGCTGGTGCGCCTTGCCCAGTTCGGTGACCGGTGGTTCGTCGTAGAGCCACTCGCGGGAGATCCGATGCCAGTTCGCGGTGGCGTTGAGCTGGCCGAGCATGCCGAAGGTGAGGAAATCGGCGCGACGGGAGAACAGGTGTTCCGGCGGCAGGTTCTGCTGCTTCATGCCCGCGAACTCGCTGGCCCTCGGGTCCACCGCGAGCAGGAACGCGCCGCTGGCCAGCTCGGGTGTGATGGTCAGTTCCTCGTCGACCAGACACCATTCCGAGGCCGCCAGCACGTATTCCAAGCATTCCTCGGCGCCGATCTCCTCCGGCGAGTCGATTACGCCGCGCTGAATCATCAACTCGCGCAGGTCCTCCGCGCGGTCCTCGGCGGCCGCGCGCAGGCAGATGGTCTCGAACCGCACGTGCTCGGGATCCATCCGGTTGAACAGTCCGAAGTCGAGGAAGCCCACGCGGCCGTCGTCGACGAGCAGCACGTTGCCGGGGTGCGGGTCGCCGCAGAACTCGTTGAAGGTGAACAGCGAACCGACGTAGAACCGGTAGATGATCTCGCCGATCCGGTTGCGCTCGTCCTCGGGGAACTGGCGTAGCTCCTCGAAACCCTTGCCGGGCAGGTATTCGCTCACCAGCACCCGAGTCGTGCTGAGTTCGGGCAGCGAGCGCGGCACCGCGATGAACGGGTGTCCCGCGTAGAGTTCCGCGATCTGCAGCTGGGTGACGGCCTCGGTCTGGTAGTCGAGCTCGCCCTCCATGTTCAGTCGCAGCTCGTCGAGGACAGCGGGGGTGACCCACGGCATGGCGGAGGTGAGCACCTTGCGGAACATGTTGAGGTTCTTCAGATCCGCGCGCACCGCGGCGTCGATACCCGGGTACTGCACCTTCACCGCGACGACCCGGCCGTCGCGCAGCTCGGCCCGGTACACCTGGCCGATCGAGGCGGCCGCGATCGGCTCCGGGTCGAACTCCGCGAAGATCGCCGTGAGCGGCTGCCCGAAATCCTCCTCGACGACCTGCCGCATGGCGTCGAAGGAGACGGTCGGCGCGGCGTTGCGCAGCACGGCGAGCCGCTTCTGGAAGCGTTCGCGATGATCCTCGGGCACCAGGTCCAGATCGAGCACCGACATCATCTGTCCCAGTTTCATGGCCACACCCTTCATGGTGCCCAGCACCATGACCACCTGCTCGGTGGTGCGGATCATGGATTCCTCGGCCATCTTGGCGCGCACGGCCTCGGATCTACCCCGCATGGAAAGCCTCGTGCGCTGCGTCCGCAAGACCGAACTGGCGGCTACGGCACCCAGCTTGGTGCCACGAGCAAGCCGGGAAGTCGGTACTTGCTTCGCCATCGAGGTACCTCCATTGGTGCCGCGGTCGTAGCCGACGTGACGCGCAGGCGCGGGCTCGCGTGACCACGTTGGGGGCGGTGACCAACCCCGCTGTGGCACCGCTCGCGTTCAGAGTAACCAACCGCGCGGCATTGTCGAACCGACCGTCACAGACAGGCGTACGGTCGGCGGAGGTTCTTACTTGGAGGCGTCGGCGTCCCGGGTGGGCAGCACGTGCGGCTGCTCGTTGAACTTCTCCCTGGAGCCGCCCGCCTTCGCCATGCCCTCGATGGCACTCCAGGCCATCATCGTCAGGTAGTCGATGACCTCTTCGCGCGACATCGTCTTGTCGGTGGTCCACCAGTGGGTTGCCAGCTGGATGCCGCCGACCAGGACGTAGGACCACAGCATCGCGCCCGTGGTGTCGAGGCCGAGCGCGTCCGCCTTGTCCGCGATGACGGCGGACACCACCTCGGCGAACAGCTTCTCGAACTCGGCGAGCGAGGACGCGTCCGAGCCGCTGCCCATGATGAAGCGGTACACCTCGGGGTCCTCGTCGACCGTGCCGACGTAGGCGGCCAGCGCGGTGCGCACCAGCTCGAACTCGTCGGCGTCGAGGCTGATCGCGCCGTACACGCGGGGCATCAGCGTGGTCTCGATGAACCGCTGCATGGTCGCGTGGACCAGGTCGTTCTTGTCGGAGAAGTACCGGTAGAGCACGGTCTTGGAGACGCCGATCTCCGCGGCGATCTCGTCCATGCCCGCGTTGCTGCCGCGGGTGCGGACAGCGGCAAGGGTGCCGTCGACGAGCTCCTCGCGGCGGTCGATCTTGTGCTGCCGCCATCGGCGCTTGCGGCCGTCCATCCGGCCGGTGCGCACCGCAGCCGGTCGCTCGGCGCGCTCACCGATGTCGACAAGGTCTTCGGTGGACAGCGTGGGCTCCCTCGTTCGTAATGGTCGTGGACTTTCAGCTTAGGTGCAGGCCACCCAGCGTAGGTCCGTTTGGGTGCCGGATGCGGCAGGAACCACACATCGGTGCCCCCCGCCCGCGGCACAGCAGAATGGAGACATGGAGAAAGCTCCCGGCAACACAGCGGCGCGAGCGACGGGCCCGGAGGCGGCAGCGGAGCGTGACCGCACAGGGACCCGCGAACTCCGCCGGTCCGACACGGCGGTCATGGCCCCGCCGACCCCGTCGGGGCCGACCGGGTTCTTCGTCGACGAGGCCGCCAAACGACGCGACCTGTGGAAGATGAAAGCCGTCGCCACCGGCTTCCTCGCCTTCGCGACGGTGGTCTACCTGTTCTGTCGCTGGCTGGAATCGCGCGGCGGGGGCGGCGACTGGGTCGGGTACGTGCGCGCCGCGTCGGAGGCGGGCATGGTCGGCGCGCTCGCCGACTGGTTCGCGGTGACGGCGCTGTTCCGGCATCCGCTCGGCCTGCCGATTCCGCACACCGCGATCATCCGCAAGAAGAAGGATCAGCTCGGCGCCAGCCTCGGCAGCTTCGTCAGCACGAACTTCCTCGCGCCGGAGGTGGTCTCGGCCAAGGTGAACTCGGCCCAGATCTCGCTGCGCGTCGGGCGCTGGATGGCCGACCCGCAACATGCCGCGCGGGTGGCCCAGGAGAGTTCGACGATTCTGCGCGCGGTGGTCGGGGTGTTGCGCGACAAGGACGTCGAGCAGGTCATCGACAACACGATCGTCAAGCGGATCGCCGAACCGCTGTGGGGTCCGCCGATCGGCCGGGTGCTCGCCGAGCTGCTCGCCGACAACCGGCAGCTGCCCCTGCTGGACATGCTCGCCGAGCGCGCGCACCAGTGGGCACTCGGTAGCCAGGAGACCATCGACCGGATTGTTTTGCGCGACGCGCCGCAATGGGCTCCGAAATTCGTGAACATTCTTCTTTCAGAAAAGATCTACCGCGAGCTCGTCGAGTTCACCTGGAAGGTGCGGTCGAATCCCGAGCACGAGGTGCGCTTGGCCGCGAATCGCTTCCTCGAGGATTTCGCGCACGACCTGCAGTACGACGACGCGATGATCAAGAAGGCCGAGCGGATCAAATCGCAGATCATGGGTCGCGAGGAAATCACCGGTATGGCCGAGGCGACCTGGCGCGCGGCCAAGCGGCTCATCCTGGAATCCGCGGACGATCCGAACAGTACGTTGCGCCGCAAAGTGGGGGAGAATGTGCAGCAACTCGGTGAGCGGCTGCGTGACGACGCCGAGATGCGAGCGAAGGTGGACGGCTGGATCGATCGAGGGTCGCGCTACCTCGTGTCGAACTACGCGAGCGAGATCACCACGCTGGTCACCGACACGGTTGCCAGGTGGGACGCCGAAGAGGCGAGCAAGAAGATCGAATTGCAGGTCGGGCGCGATCTGCAATTCATCAGGATCAACGGAACGGTCGTCGGATCGCTGGCCGGGCTGGCGATCTACACGGTTTCGCACCTGTTGTTCCAAGGTTGAGAAAACGGCACGCCGGCGGTTTGCCGGAGGCGTGCTAACAGCGTGCTTGCAAGAGTTAGCACCCTGCCCTAGAATTGAATCCGTACAACCGCCAGAAGGTGAGTGATGGCAGACCATCCCGAGGTTTCCGCCGAGTACACCGACGGTCCGTCCGAGCAATCGGCGGGCGTCGGCGAACGAGGGGGTCGCGTCGCGAACGCGGCGCACGACATCGGAGGTTTCATCAGGGCGCAGCGCGAGGCGGCGCAAGTCTCCCTGCGTCAGCTCGCCGCACTGGCGGGGGTGAGCAATCCGTACCTCAGTCAGATCGAGCGCGGGTTGCGCAATCCCTCCGCCGAGGTACTCGCGCAGATCGCGAAGGCGCTGCGAGTGTCCTCGGAGGTGCTGTACGTACGGGCTGGCTATCTCGAGCAGCGGCCGCACAGTCCGGTCCGGGATGCCCTGCTTGCCGACACGGAGATCAGTGAACGGCAGAAGCAGGTGCTCCTGGAGATCTATGAATCGTTTCGCCGGGAAAACGGAGGGAACGAGCCAGGGGGGGAATGGGACAGCGACGTTCCGCGCACGACAACCGATACTCCGCCACGCCAGGAGAACGAGAAAATATGACCGAGAAGACCGCAACAGTCAGCAACAAGCCTCTGTTCGCCGCCGTCGGCGCCGGGGATGCCGTCTACACCGCCGCCGTGGATGTCGTCACCCAGGTGCGTGAGCGCGCGGCCTCCGCCGACGTGCCGGGCCGGGTGGAAGAGGCCCGCGAGCGCTTCGCGAACGTGCCCGCCGACGTGCAGGCCCAGTTCGAGACGCTGCGCGAGCGGCTGTCCGGCCTCCCCGCCGAGCTGCCGGACGACCTCGCCGAGCTGCGTGAGAAGTTCACCTCCGAGGAACTGCGCAGGCTGGCCGAGGAGTACTACAACAAGGTGCTCGATCTGTACGCCGACCTGGCCGTCCGCGGCGAGGAGACCGTCGAGCGGCTGCGCGCCAACCAGCTGGTCGAGGACCAGATCGACCGCGTCGAGACCCTGTACAAGGACGCGGCCGGCCGCGCCGAAGAGGTTCTGGAGCGCGTCAACGGCCTGATCGGCCGCGGCGGCAAGGCCGAAGAGGAGCCCGTCGCCGAGCCGGTCGTCGAGGCCGAGGTCGTCGCGGTGACCACCGAGACCACGCCGCCTGTCGCCGAGAACGGCGCGCCGAAGAAGGCTCCGGCCAAGAAGGCTCCCGCCGCGAAGAAGGCCCCGGCCGCGAAGAAGGTCGCGCCGAAGAAGGTCTAGTGGGGTGATGGCCGGACGTAGTCCGTGGACACGCGCCGGTCGGACACGCCTCGACGCCCCCGCACAGCCTGCTGTGTGGGGGCGTCGCTCGTATCATGGGTCAGGTGAATACCGTGCACGGGTTGACCGGACTGATTTTGCTGGTGTTGTGGCTCGTTGCGCTGGGCGCGACGATCTTCGCCCTGATTCACGCCATCCGCCAGCGGCCGGACGCCTTCACCGCGGTGGACAAGCAGACCAAGCCGATCTGGCTGGCGATCCTGGGGGTGTCGCTGCTGCTTCTGCTGCTCTCGCCCGCGGGGCTGGGTCTGCTGGCTTTCGTGGCCATCATCGCCACGGGTATCTATCTGGCCGATGTGCGGCCCAAGGTGGACGAGGTCCAGCGCGGTCCGCGTTGGTGAGCCGCTGATCGCGAGCCCGTCTACGGGCTGCCGTAGCGAAATTTCCAGTGCTTGCCACAGCAAGCGGACTTGGCGTTCGCGCTGGTAGTGCCATCTGTGCGCCGCTGCCCCGTACCGGGCAGCGGCGCCTTTTTTGTGCTTGCACTAGCTAGCAGACGGTACTTCGGGTTACTGTAATTATCAGTAACACAAAGGAGTGTCCGATGCGTGCACAGTTGCAGACCGCGTTGGGCGAGCTGCCGGGAAAGGCTCGGGGCCTGCTCGACGTACATCGCGCCAATCTCCGGGCGCGTACCTACTCGACCCCTGCGCTGAACCCGCCCACCGTTCCACCCGACGTCATCCCGGTGACCGCGCCCGACGGCACGAAGCTGCGGGTGCACGCGTACGGTCCGGCCGACGCTCCCGCCATGGTGCTCGTACACGGCTGGACCTGCGCCATCGAGTATTGGAATGCCCAGATCAACGCCTTCGCGGGCGAATACCGGGTGATCGCGTACGACGTGCGCGGACACGGTGAGAGCGAGCGCGGCTCCTCGAAGCTGACCATGGAACTGCTGGCCGACGACCTCGCCGCGGTGCTGAAAGCGGCGCTGCCCGCGGGCCGCAAGGCCGTGCTCGTCGGGCACAGCCTCGGCGGCATGACGCTGCAAGCATGGGCCGGGCGCTACCCCGAGGAGGTCACCCGGCGCGCGGAGGCCGTCCTGCTGACCAACACCGCGCCGCACGGCCTCGTCGCCACGACCACCGTGGTGCCGTTCTTCAACCGGCCGCTGCCGTGGAAGCGCACCGGCGTCTCGCTGCCGCACGTCGTCGGCAAGCTCGGTCTCGGCACGCCGATCGTGTTTCCGCCGATCAAGCTCGTCAAATGGGTGTTCGCCCGCCAGATCATGAGCCTGGAATCCACCGGCGACCTGGTCGACTACAGCATGGCCGTGGTGCGCTCCTGCCCCGCGGTGGTGCGCGCCGAATTCGGCAAGCTGCTCGCGATCATGGACCTCGGCGAGTCCGCGAAGAACCTGGTGGTGCCGACCACCATCCTGGCCGGCTCCGCCGACGACATGACGCCGCCGCTGCACTCCGAACTCATCGCCGAGATGCTCGAATCGGTGGGCAGCCTGGTGCGCTACGAGGTGCTGAACACCGGCCACCTCGGCAACGTCGAGATGTACGAGCGGTTCAACGAGGAACTCGCCGGCGTGCTCGACTCGGTGTACGCGCCCGCGCGCACCGAAGCGGTCGGCTGATCCGAGCCGATCGCCCGCTTACCCCGACCGGAGCCGACGTTGTCTCCGATCGGGGTCGCGGCGTGGGTACGGCGGTCAGTTGAAGACGACCGTGCGGCGGCCATGCACCAGCACCCGGCCTTCCAGGTGCCAGCGCAGTCCTCGGGCCAAGACCACGCGTTCGATGTCGCGGCCCTGGCGCACCATGTCACGGACCTCGTCGGCGTGATCGATGCGGATCACGTCCTGCTCGATGATCGGGCCCGCGTCCAGTTCGGCGGTCACGTAGTGGCAGGTGGCGCCGATCAGCTTGACGCCGCGGGCGAACGCCTGGTGGTACGGGCGGGCGCCGACGAACGAGGGCAGGAAGCTGTGGTGGATGTTGATCGCCCGGCCCGCCCAGTGCTCGCAGAGTTCGGCGGGCAGCACCTGCATGAATCGGGCGAGCACCACCGCGTGCGGGTCGTGCGCGTCGACCAGGTTGCGCACCTCTTCGAAGGCGGGGCCGCGTTCGGCCGGATCCTTCGGGAACGGCACGTGGTGGAACTTCACGCCGTGCGCCTCGGTCATTCCGGCCAGATCCGGGTGATTGCCGATGACGGCTTCGATGGTCGCGGGCAGCTCGCCCGAGGCGGCGCGGCCGAGCAGGTCGTGCAGGCAGTGACCGTCCTTGCTGACCAGCAGCACCGCGCGGCGCCGCTCGCCGGTGTCGTGCAGCTGCCATTCCGTCGCCGCGCCGAGCCGGGCGGCGACTTCGGAGAAGCGCTCACGCAGTTCCGCGATGCCGAAGGGCACGGTCGAGGCCTTGATCGCCTGCCGGGTGAAGAACCAGCCCGTTTCGGTGTCCGAGTGGTAACCGGCCTCCACGATCGACCCGCCGAACTCGGCGATGAACGAGGTGATCCCCGCGATGATGCCGGGTCGGTCCTGGCAGCCCAACGTCAACACGAAACGGCGATCGTCCGAGGCGGATGGAGCGGAACTCATCGGCCCATCCTCCCAGGTGATGCTTCGCGCACCGCACCAGGACCGGATGTTCCGGGGTGGAGGTTCTCGGATGCCCGCCGTTCGCCCAGCGCACATCCATCCGGCTGCGCCTGTCGCAGCTGACGACCGCCGTGACCGTCAGCCGCCCAGCACGACCGGAGGCCGCCTCTGGTCGGCGCCCGCCCGCGGGCGTGTCCCGATCGAAGGTGACATTCGGTCGGTGTGACTCGTTCGGGGGCGCCTTCGGTCGGCCATCACGGTCCGCGCGGGTGCGCGCCGCGACCGACAGGAACCGATCACAGGTCGTAAAACGGTTCGGCGTAATGGAATTCGCCGGTGATCTGCGCTTCGTAGGTGGTGAGCGGGCGGACCTGGAAGTGCGAGGACCAGTCCGGTTCGTCCGGGGCGATGCCGAGGCGGGCCGCGGGTACGAAGCCGAACCTGGGGTAGTAGTCGAGGCTGCCGAGCAGGCCGATCAGGGGTTCGTCGAGCGCGTCGGCGGCGCCGAGCGCGGCGTGCATCAACGCGGAGCCGACACCGGTGCCCTGGTGCTCGACGTGTACACCGAGCGGCCCGAGGCCGAGCGCGGGGAACGGGCCGACGGCGGCGCGGGTCAGACAGACGTGCCCGATCACGGTGTCGAACTCCACCGCGACCAGCGAGAGGGTGGGAATCCATCCGGCGTCGCTGCGCAACCGCGCGACGAGATCGACCTCGGGCGGTTCGGTGGGTGGCGCGGCGGCGAGTCCGGCCGCGGCGGTCTCGCGGGCGTACAGCGCGCCGAACGCACTGCGATGCACCGACGCGACGGCGGGGGCGTCCTCGGCGCGTTCGCGACGGATCAGCACGATGTCGTCTCCTCCCGAACGAGTTGGGCCATCCGCACAACGCTCGTCAGGTGGCCGAGCTTCCCGAAGCTTGCGGATCCACCGACAGATACGAGTGTGCGGTACGCGTCGTCAGGCACGCAACGGAATTCGCCTCGCGTGTGCCAGACTCTCGAAACATGGCAGATTCCGCGTCGCTGAGCAGGGCCGAAGTGGCCGCCGTCATCGATCACACCTTGCTGGCGCCGGAAGCGACGCCCGCCGAGATCGCCGCGCTGGTCGACGAGGCGCGTGCGCTCGGCGTCTACGCGATCTGTGTCTCGCCGTCCATGCTTCCGGTGCGCGCGCCGGGTCTCGTGGTCGCCACGGTCGCCGGATTCCCCTCGGGCAAACACCATTCGCTGGTGAAGGGCGCCGAGGCGAGGCTCGCGGTGGATCAGGGCGCGGCCGAAGTCGACATGGTCATCGATGTGGGCGCCGCGCTCGACGGCGAATACAACGCCGTGCTCGCCGATATCGTCACGGTGCGCGAGGCCGTCGGAGATCGCGCGGTACTCAAGGTCATCATCGAATCGGCCGCGCTGCCGGACGAGGCGATCGTCGAGGTGTGCCGCGTCGCCGAGCGCGCGGGCGCCGATTTCGTGAAGACCTCCACCGGATTCCATCCCGCGGGCGGGGCCAGTGTGCACGCGGTGCGGTTGATGGCCGAGACGGTCGGCGGGCGGCTCGGGATCAAGGCCAGCGGCGGCATCCGCACGGCGGAGGCGGCGGCCGAGTTGGTCGCGGCGGGCGCGACGCGCCTCGGGCTGTCGAAATCGCGTGCGGTGCTGGAGGGTTTCCCCGCCTGAGCCCCCGCCGAGTGGAAAACGGCAGGGCCCGAGACTTTTTCGCGAACGCATCGCGCGGGGATCAGCAGCGCACTTCGGCGTTGTTCTCGGCGGCGGGCAGTTCCGTGCGACCACCCGCGAGCTGCGCGACGACGCCGTCGTCGGTCACCTTGATCTCGGTGGCCTTCAGGCCCATCGGGTAGCTCTGCAGACTCTCGGTCATGATGTCGACGATGCCCTCGACCAGATCGGTCGGCAGACCGATGCCGAGCAGCTCGGCCGACTTGGTCTGCACTTCGACGACGCCGTTGCGCACCTCGGGGTGCACCTGGAGCTGAGCGAGGCCGCCGAGCACGTCCAGCGTGATCATGCCGGTCGCCGACGACGAGCGGACCCCGCTGACCATGCCGCCGAGCGACTCCTGGATGCCCTCGTTGCTCCAGGTGACGTGCGCGGAGGAGCTGCCGACGACACCGCCGCCGTTGCCGCTGTTCACGCCCTCGAGATCGTTGAACTCGGCGTGCACCACCATGCCGACGGCGGGACCGAACTTGTTGTCCTGGCTGTCCACGGTGACCGAGGAAACCTTCCCGTCCAGCCAGGTGATCAGCATCGGCTTGGCGCCGAAGCCGACATCGATCCGAGATCCCATCTCTTTCTCGAACTGGCTGCTGATGCAACGGGAGACGACGTGGCGCGCGTACGCCTCGCCGCCGACCAGGACGGCGGCCAGCAACGTGGCGACCACGACCAGGGCGATCACCAGCGTGCGCCTGCTGACGGACAACTTGGTGGGCGGCTTCGTAGTCATGCGGACGATTCTTCCCGACGTTTCTGTGCGGGTTCTGTGGGCGCGTTGAGGGTCTCGAATGTGACATGTGACACAGAATTCGAGCGTAGCCTGGTCTGCATGGCTGGCGATGCGGCGGGCCGCGCACCCGAATCCGTCGATCAAGGGTGGCGTGTGCTGCGCAGGCTGGCCGGTCGGCACGCCGGATTCTTCACCACCCGCCAGGTGCTGCGCACGGGATGTGAGGCCAAGGTTCGCGCCGGGCTGGGGGATGGATCGGTGACCAGGGCCGGAGTCGGGATGCTGCGGCTGACCGAATGGCCCGATGGACCGCTGGACGAATACGCGATGTGGGCGGCCTGGTTCGACGGCGCCGCCGCTGTCTCACACCACAGCGCCGCCGAGTTGCACGGCTTGGGCCGGTTGCGCCCACGCTTCCTGCACCTGTCGGTCGGCGCGGGACGCCCGCCGGTGACCCCGCGACTCGTGGTGCTGCGCCGACCACTGATCGGCTCGGACGTGGAATCGGCGGGCGCGTTCCTGGTGACAACGCCGGTGCGCACCGTGCTCGACCTGGCCGAGGCCGATATCGGGCAGGTGGCGCTGAACGAGGTGGTCGGCGACGCGGTCGCCATCAATCGGTGCGCGGGCGCGGAAATCCGTTCGGCCAGCGTGCGTCTGCCGCCGCGAGCCGCCGCCAGGGTGCACCGCGCGCTCAAAGGTCTGTGAGGCGCGGTGATCCGTTCCGGCTATGAATTCGAGGTCCGTCCGGTTTTGCCGGGCGCGTAATCGTGGCAGGGTGACTGATCATGGGGTCGGTAGGTGCGGGTAGGTGGGATCTCGTCTTTCCGTCCGGGGCGCCCGACCGGGTCGGCGACATGTTCGCGACCGCCGTGGTCGCCGATGCCGTGCGCCGCTACGACGCCGATCTCGCGCAATGGGTGGAGACCTGCCGCGACTGGTCGCGTCAATACCGCCCGGTGTTCCGCGGGATGACCGCGCTGGCGACCAGCTCGCCCGACGCGTCGGTGGGCAGCGCGCGCGAAGGACTGCGCGCCGCGCGGAATCTGCTGCGCTTCGTCACCGGATACACGGTGGAACCGTTGCGCGGTGTGGAGATCGGCTCGGTCGCCGCCGACGGGCCGGACACGGGAACCGCGCGCGGCACCGGAAAACCCGCACGGCGCCTGGAGGTTCCGTTCCGTGGCGCCGTGCTCGCCGAGGAGACGTTGCAACGCGAGCTGACCGATTGGCGGCAGCGCGGCATCGTGGAGCCGGGTTTCGCGGCCGCGGTGGAGCGGGTGATCGATCATCCGGAGTGGTTGGCGCTGCCAGGGTTTCGGGTCGTCCTCGCCGGCGCGGGTGAGCTGACGCCATTGCGCCCGCTGCTGCGCTGGGGCGCCGACGTGCTCGCGGTGGCGCGGCCGGGGCCCGCCCGCTGGCGCGAGTTGGTGGGGGAGGCCGAAGCGGGCGGGGGCGTCCTGCGCTATCCGCTGATCGACGGGCAGCCGGGCGCCGACGTCACCACCCAGTTCCCCGCCCTCGTGCCCTGGATTCGAGAACACCTCGGCGGGGACACTTTTCCGGTGTTCGGCGGGTACGTCACGCGACGCGGGCCGGGCGGTGTCCGGCTCGCCGTCGCCCTCGACCTGCTCGCCGCCGATCTGCTCGGCGCGCGCCCCGACACCGCGCTGGCCGGAGTCGGATCACCGACGGACTGCTACGCCGTACCGGAATCCATAGTCGCCCAGGCGCATTCGCGGCTACACGGTCGCGGGCCGCGTGGCCTCGCCCAAGACGCGCTGCGCACGCTCACCCGATCCGCGCTCTATCGGCCCAACT
Organism: Nocardia sp. CNS-044; assembly: GCF_059570515.1. NCBI lineage: Bacteria > Bacillati > Actinomycetota > Actinomycetes > Mycobacteriales > Nocardiaceae > Nocardia > Nocardia sp. CNS-044. The sequence continues at coordinate 1,311,965 of NZ_JCANSX010000006.1, read as the reverse complement.
ACCGGACCCGAGTCACCGACGGCGAGGGCGCGTGCTGGTCGGTCGCCGACGCGCTCTTCCCGGCCCAAGGACCGAATCACGCTCTCGCCCAGCGGATTCTGCGCTGGCGCGCGATCGCCGCACACGATGCGGGACACACGGTCTCCTATACCGTCGCGCCGCCGACCTGGACACGCGCTGTGTCGTCCCAGCGCTCGTTGGCCGCCGCGTATCGCGGCGCGCATCGCTTCGGCATCGAGATCTTCGAACCCGACACCGCACGCACCTTGCTCGCCGCCAAACTGGTCGCCGACCTCAACGATCCGGCCCCGGCCGATCCGAACCCGGAATCGCTGTTCGCGGGCGGCGCCGCGCATGGCGGGCTCTGGTCGCTGCCGTTCGAGCCGCGCTCCATCCTGCCGATCGCCATGGCGACCGGGCAGCTACGCGGGCTGCTCGGCCGCGAGTGAACGGCGGGCTTGCCGTTCGCCGCGCTCCGTACAGCTGGGACCATCCAGGCTGGTGCGCCGCCTGTTCGGGGCGACCGACCTATGCGGGGCACCGTGCCCTGACGGTGGACACACCGCCAGAGTTGTGTGCCGATGTCGGCTCCGCTGCCCGGACCGGACTCGGCAGCGGAGCGTGACTACGGAGAGCTTCCTCGACGTGGATCGACCTGGACAGCCGACCTCCCAAGTGTCGCTGCGATTTCCGGTCGGCGGGACCGTTCGGGCGGTAGTTTCGCTGCCATGCCCGCCGTCCCGTCGAACCCACACGATGCCTACTTCCGGCATGTCTTGTCCCGCCCCGCGGACGCTGCCGGTGAGATCCGCGCGGCACTGCCGGAAGGCATTGCCACCCGCCTCGATTGGGATCGGCTGGAACTACAACCGGGCAGCTTCGTCTCCCCGGAGTTGCGTTCCCGCTACACCGACATCCTCTACCGCACCCGTCTCGACGACCACGACGCATACATCTACATCCTCGTCGAACATCAGAGCAGGCCCGACCAATTCATGGCGTTGCGGATGATGGACTACCTCGTCAAAGTCTGGAATCACCATCTGGACACGCACCACAAGCCCAGCACCCTGCCCGCGGTGATTCCACTGGTGGTCCACAGCAACGGCACCGGTCGCGTCTGGAACACCCCGACCGAACTGGCCGACCTCATCGATCTCGACCCGGCAGCCCGCGCGGCGCTCGACCCGTATCTGCCGCGCCTGCGTTTCCTGCTCGATGATCTCGCCGCGCTGGATTTGCGGGCCCTGCGAAATCGCGACCTCACTCCCGCGACCCGGGTCATGCTGATCCTGCACAAGATCACCCCCGGCAATACTCGGCTCGGTGTCGACCTGCTGGCGTTGACAGATGACCTGCAAGCGATCCTCGACGGCCCCGCGGTGAGGACGAATTTCACTGCGTCACGAGGTACCTGTTCCTCGTCGGAGATATGGCTACAATCGACTTCGACCCTCTCATCGACCGACTCGGTCCCCGAGCGAAGGAGGCCATCGTGACCACCGCCGAACGCCTCCGCGCCGAAGGACGTGCTGAAGGGCGCGCCGAAGGATGGGCCGAAGGGCGCGCCGAGGAACGGGCCAATACCCTGGTCGAGTTGCTGACCTTGAAGTTCGGTCCGGTATCAACGGGGGTTGTCGACACGGTCCGGGCTGCGGATCCGGCGCAGGTGCGAGTCTGGATCGGCCGGGTCCTGGCTGCCGCCTCTGTCGAGGATGTCTTCGCCTGACCGGCACCGACTCGGTCCCTGAGCGAAGGAGGCCATCGTGACCACCGCCGAACGCCTCCGCGCCGAAGGGCGTGCCGAAGGGCGCGCCGAGGAACGGGCCAATACCCTGGTCGAGTTGCTGACCTTGAAGTTCGGTCCGGTATCAACGGCGGTTGTCGACACGGTCCGCGCTGCGGATCCGGCCGAGGTGCGAGTCTGGATCGGCCGGGTCTTGGCTGCCGCTTCTGTCGAGGACGTCTTCGCCTGAACGGTACCGACTCGGTACCTGAGCGAGGAAGGGGCATCTCCAGACGCCTCCGTAATCACCGTCACCGAACGGCCATGTCATCACTGGATTCCCGAAGGCAAACTCGGTACGAATTGCGCTCGGTCCGAACAGACCGTTCGGTGCCCGTTTGCCTCAGCTGTCGAAGCGGTTGAACTCCCCGTCTCGGGCGCCCGCGGTGAAGGCGTCCCATTCGGCGGGGGTGAAGACCAAGGCCGGACCATTCGGGTTCTTGGAGTCGCGGACGCCGATCATGCCGCTGTCGAGGTAGGCGACTTCCACACACGCCGCCTGACTCTCGCTATAGCTGCTCTTGAACCAGCGGGCTCCGGTTAGATCACCGTTCACGGTCGTACTCCCTTGCTACCTGCCGAAGCAGGTCACGTGTACTCGTCTCGTCCAGCGCAGTGCGCCGGATAGCGCCAGCCAGTTCATAGTAACGATCAACGATCTCCTGTTTCTCGATGTACAGATCGCCGCTCATCGCACCCTCGAGATAGATGACCGGTGGCTCAACGAGATTGCCTCGGTTGTCGGTGCCGAAGTCCAAGATGACGAATCCACCGGGGAGCTTGCCCCAAGTGCAACCCGCTTTGAATGGCTGTATGCGCAGGGTGACGTTCGGCAGCTTGCTGATCTCGGCCAACTCCCTCATCTGTGCGGCCATGGTCTGAGAGAATCCGACGACTCGGTGCAGGGCGGACTCGTGTAGCAGAACCTCGAGTTGCAACGGGCTGTACTTGCGCCTGACGATCAACTGACGTTTCATCCTGGCGCTGACACGAGGCTCGATCTCTTCGGGTTTCCGGTCGAGGAATCCGGCGCTGATAATGCCTCGGGCGTAGTCGGCGGTCTGGAGGAGACCGGGCACCAGCTCCTGGAAGGTGGTCATTTTGCGAGCCGACCGTTCCATGCCCGCGTACATATTGAAGGCTTCGCTAAACATACCGCCCAGCGTGACAACCCCGCCATCGTCCTTGGCCGCCGCTTTGATGGCCAGGTCTACGGCCTTTTCGGTCTCTTCCGGGCTGACCTCGTAGAGCGTGCACAGCTCTCGAACGTCTTGCTTGCGAGGGTTTTTGGAGCGCCCCGCTTCGAGACGCTGAAGGGCGGCGGAACTCAACTGAACTTGCGTCGCGGCGATGGCAATGGTCATTCCGGTCGCATCGCGTCGGTCGCGGAGGAATCGTCCAAGCTGGCGGCGCAGCAGGGTCGGGGGCTCGGCCATGGGAAGCTCCTGAGCGGTGAATGCGGTCACGCCCTGTTCGTGAAGCTGATCGGGCTCACTGTCTGAACGCATTTGTAGCGCAACTTCGCACCAGGTCATGGGGTTTCGCACGGATTGCCTCGAGTATTCGCGCCGCTGTTCCCGAACGGTCGAGTTCGGTGGTGTCCTGAGTCCGCGCCCGGTGTGGCCAGTCCACTCTCCGCCGGTCAGCCCGACATCGGGCGCACCCGAACTTCCACGATGCCATCGAGATTGGACGAACGATGTATCCGGTATCCGCCATGCGTGCATTCCGCCGACCGACCGCGATCGGCTTCCTCCGCGCCGACATCTCTTCCTACCGCGAATCCTCCCACGGCCACGACATTCGGAGATTGGCGAAACGGATGGGCTACGAACTGCTGTTCGTCGTGCGGTTCGAGCAGGACTCCGACGCAGTACCGGACCCGCTCGAACCCGTCCTCGGGTTGGTGCGCGCAATCCACGCCGACGCCGTGATCGTGCCGGACCTGGCGCACGTCGAGGACCAGCCCCGCCCGATCTGCGATGTCTGCGATCTGATCACCGTTTATCCCGAACAGACTTGGACAGCAGTCGCTTCCGCGTTCGAAGGCAACCCATCGCTCGGCCCCGATCCGGGGAAGATCATCTCAAAGGTGCGGGACGCCCTGAGTCGTGAAGCGGAAAGTTGAGCGCCCACAGCACGCACGGCGACCGCTCACCGATTCCGTCCGAGGACGATGTTCGCGTGAGCGTGGTCGTGCACGGTGCGCGGATGGACTACCGCGCATGCGCCACCGCCGCCTCGGCATTCGCCCGAGCGTGGCGAGAACGGCACGCCCCAGAAACGATTTCGCTGTTCACGGACGGATGCGAGGGATTGCGGCGCCTGCCGTGCGAAACCCTCTACATTGAGCGATGACTCACGAATTCACGGCAAAGCCAAGGCCAACCCACGCCCTACGCGACCACAAGCTCCACGCCGCCCGAGATGAAAACGGCTCACTGGTTCCCGCGTGCGGAATCGTGCAATCCAGCAAGTCGGGCTTCGGCTCGCCTCAGCAGCCTCGATGTCTGCGCTGCCGCTAAAGGCTGGTCTGCCAACCACATCGCCGAGGTCAGCTGTTGTGGGTGCTGGCCGACTGTCCTGGCGCGAAAGGGGAACGATTGCGGAGATGAACAAAGGCCTAGGGCGGTCTTCCGATCCAGGGACGGGGGATGGGTGAACCACGCTCGGTTCTTCCGATCAAGGACGTCCCGGCAGACTCCGGCGACATCAGGGTTGCCTGCGAACAGCACGATGCCGAACGAGCCCAGCCAGGGCGCTGGCGCCAATTCCGCGATCGAATCCCCGGTTTCGCGACTGATCAACTGCATCGGAACATCGCCCGATTCGGCCCACCGGAAGAGTTCACCGGTGCGCAGAGAACGCCAGCGCCGGGGCTTGCGAACCCATGCTCGGTGCTTGAAGTTGAACGCCTGCCATGGGTGATGGGCAAGTATGTTCTCCATGCAACGCAATTCGTCGGCGTCGCCGACGAGAATGGGATGGCGTCCTGGTGTCATGGGTGATCGATCCAGTCAGTAGGGGACATCGGCGATCCATGGCCTCAGCTGTTCCTCGGACGCCGGGGTATTGGTGGAGGTAGCACGGGGCCGATTGCCCTTGACCTGATACCGCGCTCTGCGGCGGGAGGTCCACGGCTCGATCAGCCGATGTTCGACGACGAATCGGAAGTCGTCGGAGAAGCCTCCGCCGGGAGTAAGTATGTGTGCCTCGGCAAGTGCCGTCGATCGCGCCACCTTGTTCAGGCACACGAGTCGCCGTTGGTCCGATCCGTCGTTCGTTTCCAGGACTCCGAGCGCGGTCGGGTCACCCGCGAACCGCACCATCCCGGAGTAGCGGGCCAGGCCGTACCCGAATCCGAACCGCTGCGGTGCCGCGAACTCCGCGAACGCTGTTCCATCAACCGGGTCGAAAAGTTGAAAGGTGTACAGTGACCGCATCCATATCTTCTTCTCGGAGATGTTATCCGCGAGGATGGACCACAAGGTGATCCGATTGTAGTAGTTCCATCGACCGAATTTGTACTGATACTCCCGCCATGGCCAGCGGTCGAGGATCGATTCGACGGCGTTTCGTTCTCTTGATCTAATCATAGATGAAGACTCGTTTTCGTCGAGGCTTTATTCACGAAATCCAGAGTAGTAGCCATGCTCAACAGCATCTGGCGAAATTGAGGTCCATTTTCGACGGAAATCGTAGATAATTCGATGACCGCAATGTTGGTGCCATCGTCGGATGGGATAATGGCCTCCATTTGAAAGACCTCCACCCCGTCACTGCTATATTCTGCTTCAGTTAACTCGGGAGCGGGGTAGAGCTGTACTGATTCGGATAATAGAATTGGCCGACCCGTAATGTCTACGGGCGCCAGATCGCCTGAGAAGTTGCTCGATAGTTTGTCCGCACTGAGTTCGTGCACAACCAGGCGGGGATTCCTCGACTCGCCATACTCGAGGATTGAGACGGTCAACCACGAGGTCACCGGCTCGCCGTTGAGAGAGGCATGTTGACCTATTCCGCAATAGACCACATTCTTGATTGCCAGAGTTTTGAGAAAGAAGTCCAGTGTACCGAGCACGCGCGGAACCGTTTCCAATGCGACGCCGGATGCGGCACTCAAGGCGTCCACCACGGGACTGCCGATCAGGCGATCGATTCCGTCGAGAGGTAGTTCATGATATCCAGGGGGGAGATTCGCTGCGACGGAATATGTGCCGCGAAGTTTCATTGGGCCGGTCACCGATCTATCCTCCGAATATTTGGCTCAGGGCCAGGCCGCCAATGCTACCGAGGGTGTTCTCTGCTCTCTTGACCACATTCAGGGCAACTGCCGGGTCGGGAGTGCTGTGAGAACCTTCGGCTCCCGTGAACTGAAGTAATTTGTGCACACCTTGCGTTGTTCCCGTGTTGTTGAGTTGATCGGTGACACCGAACACATTCTTGTCCGTCATGTACTTGTTTACTATTCCTGGATTGCTTGCCCCTTCAGTCCATGCTCGGGCCATTCCTTCGAGTCTGCCGACATCTGCCACCTCGTCTCCGAGCAGAGCAACCTTGCCAACCTTACCCAGCGCTCCGGCACCAGGAATCAACCCGAGCGCGTCACCGCTGATCGTGCTCGCCGCGCTCAATTTTTCCTGCCAGCTGCCATGTAGCAGATCGTCACGCATCTCGGCGTCGGTCAGATCGAGGCCCAGTGCACCGACTCCGGCCACCAACGAGACTCCCAGTGCGATCGCATTGATGGGTGGCGGTGTCACTACCGCCAACAACCCAGCGATTGCTGCCGTGGTGGATAAGACGTCGTGGATGCCTTTGCGGTGTTCGTCAATCCAATCTCCGACGGCTTTTACAGCGTCGACGATGTTGTCCCATATGCTCTTGTCGGGCGGGCTGGGCGCGCAGTTCTTTGCGGCTGCGTCGAGGTCGGCGGCGATGCGGGCGGCGACTGAGTTGTGGGTGGTTTCGAGATCGCGGGCGCGGGCGATGATCGAGTCGACCCGGGACTTGATGTCGTTGACCGCGGTGGCAGCCGAGCTGAGTTGGGCGGTTGCGGCGTCGAGGCGGGCTTGGGCGGACTGTAGTGCTGCTGGGTCGCTGAATGTCTGTCGGGCGAGGCCGAGATCGGGGTTCTTGCGGGCCTGATCGAGGGTGGCGAGGGCCTGAGTGTGTTCGGTGCGTGCGGCGGCCGCTTCGGTTTCGAGGCCCCGGGCGGTCTCCTGGAAGCTGACGAGGTTGGTATGCCAGTCCTGGATGAGGCGTACGGCGTTCTGTAAGGAGGTCTGTGCGCTGGCGAGGTCCAGGGCGAGGGTGGTGTCGAAGCTCTCCCGGAAAGCGTTGCCCGCGTCTCCTTTCCACACGTTGTCGTTGCTGTTGCGCAGCCTCATCAGCAACGTGTTGGTTTCGAAGATCGCGTCGGACGCAGTGCTGATCTTGGTTTGCAGGGCGGCGACATCGGTGACAGCGCCGGGGACCGGGTTGAAGCCGAGGTTCGGGTACGGGTTCTGCGGTTGGGTCATGCGGGTGCCTGAGCGGGTTGTCCGGCGCCGCCGGGGAGGGCGTCCTCGGTCTTGTTGATGGCGCTGGCGACGGTCCGATCGAGTTCCTGATAGGCAACGCGGCACCTGTCGACACCGTCCGCGGTGACCTTGGCGGCCTCACCGATGCGTTCGATGCCGTATTTCCAGCGCCGCTGGAAGCTTTCGGCGGCGTCGTTGAGTTGCGTGGTGCCGATATCGCCGCGGCCGTCCTTGGCCATGGCGCTCATGGCGTCGGTGAGGGTTTGTTCGGCGGCGCGTAACGACGTGACGGTTTTGGTGAGGACGTCGATGTCGACATCGAGGTATCCGGCCATGTGAGGTCTCCAGATTTGGCTGCTTTGGGGCGGTTATTTCTCGTCGGGGAGGACGGCCTCTACGGCTTCGGCGGCTTCTTGGATGTGGTCACAGGCGACCCAATCGGTTTCGGGTGAGTCGGAGAGGCGCACGTCGACGGATCCGTCGGGGCCAGTCATTACGATGTCGCATTCCCGTTCAGGGTTGTCGGAGTAGAACATTGCACTCCGGCCGTTGACTACGGTGTCGCGAGCATTCTTGAATCCGCGCTGTCGAAGTTCATCGAGTGTGATGTTGGACGAGTACACCCACAAGCCGCCTACGCGACCCATCCGGTCGCTGAAACGGCTCTTCTCCTTGCGGTCGAAGTCGCATCCGATGAGGGCATAGTCGTCGGAAACCCAGTCCCTGCGTTCGCGAGTGGTCGGATCGAAGCCAAGGCTTGCCACAACCTGGTCCGGCAGGGTGAAGCAGGGATCGTACTCGACGGCTGTCCTGGCGCGTTCCGGTTGGTGTGGTGCGGGTTCGACGGTTTTTGTCATTGCAATAGTGACGGTCGATGAGGGTGCGGAATTTGGTAGTTGCTCTTCAGGAGCGTCCGGACCACAAGAGGTCAAGGTGGCGACGATGCCGCATACGGCGATCGTGATTCGCAGTTTTTCAACACAGTTCACGACGCATCTCCCAACATCTCGGTCGTGTGCGTGAGCCGCCGCTGGTTGATCACATCTGCATCTTCGATTTGGTTGGCGGCCAGCAGGTAGGCTTCCTGAATTCGATAGATTCCGTCGATCAGTTGGTCGAGTACATGCTTCCCTTCCTTGGCTTTCCAGCTGAAACCTTCACGAAGTTCCTGCGCAGAGGGGAAGCCGCCGAAATTGCAGCCGCGAACCACCACGTCCAGCGAGTTGCTGACCTCCATGATCTCCTCGATGAACATGCCGTACGCTTCGACGATTTGCCGTATCCCATCGGCGTCGTATTTGAAATCTCCGCCTCGCGCCATGTCCGCGAACGCATTGATTTCGGCTTTACCGTAGTCGATTGCGGGTAGCTCTTGGGTCATCGTCCAATCCTTTGGCTGCCCGCCGAGCTGCCGAGCCCGGCGCGGGTGCGGAGTTCGTGAGCGATGTGGTCGGCGGAGGCGGGCGTGACGATCGTTTCGGTGTTGACCACGTCGATGAGGTAACGGCCGGAAGCGAATTGGCCGGGTGGGATGTCGATCCAGGAGAGGTACTGGACGGGGTGCGGTCGGGTGGTGAGGCCGCGTTCGATGATCAACTGGCCTTCGGCGCTGCGCCGCAGTCGGGTGAGTTTTCGGATTCGTTCGTCGGTGGGGAGGCGCCCGTCGGCAGCTTTACCCCAACTGAGCGGTGGTTCCTCGCCGCGCACGCGAGGTGTGTAACCGAGCATCGCGCCCGCGCCGCCAGGTTCGGCGGGCGGCATGGTGGCGGCGAGGTGGAGCGGAGCTTCGCCGGGTTCGGTGACGACCAGCCGGACGGGTCCGCCGTGCTGGGGAAGTACCGGTTGTTGGGTGAGGACGACCGCGAGGTCCTCGATTATCGCGGCATGGGTGCGGATTTCGCGACCGTCGGCGAGTGTCCCATAGCAGCGCAGGCGGATATCGGGAGACGCGAGTGTGGCGAAGATCGGGGCGAGTGTCTTGGTCTCCGTCACGGGGAATCGTTGCTCGAATCCGATCAGCTGGCGAGCGTATTCGTCACTGGTGGTGGCGGTTTCGTAGATGCGCAGCGGGTCGGGGCGGTAGAGATCATCGAGGTCGGTAAGCGTTCGCCATAGCCAGGCGAACTCGTCGGGGCTCACCGTGAGTGATGTCATGACGGTCACTGAGGGTTGCGCTCCGATCCAGGAGCATCGGTGCCGGACGCGGGAGAGGACGCGGATTCGCCGGGATCCCAGGCGTATTCGGCGAGCAGAGCCGCGGCCTCCGGCGACATCGTGGGCGATTGGGGCGTCATCGCGGGTGTGACGGCGGATGGATCGGCAGCGCCCGGCGCGGGTTGCGCCGATGCGGCGCCGCCATTGGTTGGGAAGGGAGGGATGTGGTTCGGTAGCTCGGGCTGGGGTTCCGGTGAACTCGGGAACCGCTCGGTGGCCACACCGGCCATATCCGCGACGTTTGCGGAGGCAGGGATGAGATCGTCCGCGTCGGAGGCGTCCGGGTCGGCGCCGATGACTCCCGGCGCGGCCTCGATGCCTTCGAGCCAGTCGGGCTGCACCTGCCGAAGATAGTCCGGGATGGAGTGATCGGAATCATCGTCGCCTCGGCGTTGCCCCGCCGCGCCGGGAGCCATGGATCCCATCGGACCGTGCGCGCCTAGTCGAGTGTTGGCACCGCCTGCCGGGGCCGCCGGTGCCGTGGTCGGTGCGGAACCACCTGTGCCGGGCACCGATGCCCCAGGGCCGGGTGTTGCCGCATGCGGGGTGCCCGGCATCGCAGGGGTACCCGCTCCCGGCGTACCGAGCGTGGGCTGGGCCGTCGTCGGAGTGGCCGATGCCGGGGTGGTGCTCGCCGGGGTCGTCGACGCCGGGTCTGTAGGTTGATCCGTGCTCGTCGGGCTTGCTGGTTGATCCGGCTGCTTGTCTTCGGGTTGCTCGGGAGCCGTCGGGGGGGTTTCTTGCTCGGTGGCTGTGGGTTCGCCTTCCTGCGGCGAGCTGGGAGAGGTGGGTTTTCCCGCTGCCGGACCGGTGTTCGGTGTGCCTGGGGTGCCAGGCGTGCCGCCGTTGTCCAGAGCGTCCGGAACGAAAACATACGAGGGCACACCCGATCCGGCCGGAGGGTAGCCGGGCTTGTAGATCGTGTTCATGGCGGCGATGTTGGCGAGGCGGGTCTGCTCCTCGGCCGCGCGGGTGGTGGTGATGGTCGCCGGATTCGGGATGCCCGGGATGATCGACTGTTGCGGGTCGTCCGGATCGGAGGGCACGGCACTCACAACTGGAGGCTGTACGGCGGCGCGGAGGGCTTCCGCGGTGTAGTAGAGCTGCTCGGTGCGGGTACGCATGGCGGAGAACACTTGAGCGATCAAGTTGGTGGTTTGTCCCAGCCGCGTCGACGCGCTGCGTGCGGCATCGCCTGCTTGTCCGGCCAGCGCGCCGTCGCTCAATAGCGTGTTGATTCGCGCTTGCATCGTGAACGCCACAACGCCCAGTTGGCTCGCCGCGTCGTTCCAAACCTTTCGGGCAGTTGCCAGTCCGGCGACGTCCATGCCGCCCGGACCGTGCACGGCGTTGTACAGATCCTGCTGGGACCAGCCCTCGAACCGTTCATTGGATTGCGCGAAGTCCGGGTCGGTGTCGGCGCCCTTGCTGGAGAGTTCGGCGGAATCGGTTCGGACGTGCTCCTGAGTTTTGCCGAGATTCTCGGTGGCCGCTCTACTCCGACTCTCCGCGTTCACGGCGGCGATCGCGGCCGGGTCGAGTATCACCGATAGTCCGTTGCCGCCCGGTGTCGTCGGATTCTGCTCAACCACCGGCTTTCCCCCCTTGTTCATCCCAATGTGTTATCCGCCCTGAGCGGACATAGCCGCGACTTCCTGTGCGCCACAGGCAACTCCGTTCAGCGCTACCCAATCCTACTTTGGGCCACCGTCCGAGGTCCTTCGGGCGCCGCAGCTGCACTACCGTGACTTCTTTCGTGACGCCAGTCCACGCAGCTTCTCGTTGGCGCGTTGTGCGCGTTGGTGTCCGGCGCGGTGCCACCAGGTGATGGCCTCGGATGCTCGACCGCGGTAGCGGAGCCGGATCGCTAGGTTGTGCATCGCGTCGCGGTGGTCGGCTTCGGCGGCTTGCCGGTACCAGACGAGGGCGTCGTCGAAGCGCAATGATTTGTCGAGCATGACGGCGAGGTTGTACATGGCGTCGGGGTTCCCCGCCTCCGCGGCTCGGCGCCACCAATCTTGGGCGTCGCTGAATCGCTTGATCTCGTGCAGGAGGCTGCCCAGATTCCCCATGGCGTCGACATCGCCCTGCTCGGCGGCCTTGCGGTACCAGTCATGCGCTTCGCGGGGCTTCCCTTGTGTGCGAAGCAGATTCGCCAGGTTGTTCATCGCGCCGGTGTGTCCCTGTAACGCTGCGCTGCGCCATAGGATCTCCGCCTGCGGAAGGTCGTCCTGGTCGGCGAAGCGCTGGCCACGCGCGAACAGCGTCGCGGGAGTGTCAGCAGGCGAGACGATCGGCGCGGTCGAGCTGTCTTCGGGTGGGAGGGAAGATGTGGTGAACAGCCGCAGTTCGCCCGCGACGTTGACGCTTCGACGTTGCGGACGGGGGTGGCCGTTGCGGAGCAGGATCTGGTCGACCTTCCGGTACAGCTCGTCCAAGGTGATGGCGGGGTCGGTGGCAGCGCTCAGTAGTGCGGCGGTGAACGCGGTGTGGCGGTGGCCATCTGGTGCCACCGAAGGTTCGGTCCGGGAGGAGGAAGCGATGGTGTAGGTGCCCTGGACGTCGATTTGGCCTTGCACCAGCGTGGATGGCGCGCTCATGGCCTCGAACGCTCGTCCCGAGAAACAGCAGTCCAGGATGAGAACACGGGTGCGGGCTCGGCTTGCCATGAGGTCGTCGCGCAGCGTGGAGAACGGTACGGAGCTCCATTTCGGGTGCTCCTTGCTGCTACCGGGCAGCGCCAGATACAGCTGTCCGCGTCGGTCGACGATGCCGTGTCCGGTGTAGTACACCAGCAGGACGTCGTCGGCTTCCCGCGCGGCGGACCCGACCGTGGAACCCACTCGAGGACTGTCCGGATTCGTGAGGACGCTGCAATGGCTTTCGGCGAGCCCGCCACCGTCAGGCGCGGTCAGGAGCTGCGCAAGGGCCGCGACATTGTTCAGGGCGGCCGGAATGTCGGGGAACTCGACATCGTCGTACTGGCTCACACCGACGAGAACGGCACGCCAGCCGCTGCGCGTGGACGTTGGGCTCACTGGGGTTTGTCGGCGCGCTCGAGCATGCTCTGCAATGCTTGGGCGACTTCCGGGGTTTTGATTCGTTTGGCGTCGAGGGTGAGCGCGGTGTGCTCATCGATCTCGAGTGTGAGGGCGATATCGGATCGGCGGGTCGTGAACCAAGTGGTCAGCGAGTAGGTCAACGCGGGAACGATTCCTCCCGCACCAACGGCGACGACGAGCACGTCATAGAGATCGCCCATCTGTCCCGGGCGAATCCGGTTCGAAGGCATCTCCACTCGACCTCGCAGGTCGTCATCGTCGTTGAACCACTCGAGGAGTTCGATGAGGTCGTCAGCGCTACCGCTGGTACGGATGGTCAACTGTCCCTTGGCTTCTGGCATATCATCCATCCTTCCGTGTTCGGGTTCGTCAGTTGTGCGGAACCGGCGAGATCACACGGCTGCCTCGGCTATTCCGGACATCGTTGTGGGCGGTGCGACTTTGTCGGAATTCCACGGCCTCGGCGAGTTCTTTGAAGTCGATGAGTTCACCGGTCAGGCTTTCCAGGTGTTCGCGTACTTCCGCGGGCGTGGCGTAGAAGAATTCGCGGCGGTGGTTAACCTTGTTGACACGTTTCTCGGCCAGGCGGCGATGCATCTCCTCTTCGATTCCGGCTGCATCGTCGGCGAAGAACATGGCGTGGATGTCGTAGCGGAACGGCACTGCCGTGTTACCGAGTTCGCGGATCCGCTCGTCCGGATCGAATCGGCGAGTCAACCCGATCTGGACGACGCCTTCGCCGAACGCGCCGATGTTGGAGATGACATACACGTAACCCGCGCGGATATTGGACGCCCGGTAGTCGATGCTGCTGATGGCCTGTTCCAAGGCCGCCAGCCTTTCTTGCAGGTCATCCGCATCAGAGCTGTCGCCGCTACCTGCGGCCTGGAGTGCGGTGAGGGCGTTGCTGCATTGCCGCTGTTCCTTCTCGTATTTCGCCCGCTCGCGTGCGAGTTCTTCCTGGGCTCGGCGTTCCTCGCGGAGCTTGTCTCGCTCGGCGCGTTCGCGATCTTTCTGCCGTGCGACGAGCTCGAGATGATCGGCGGTCATTTCCAGCTCGCGGCGGCGAAGCTGGTGGTAGTCGGGCGCCACACGCAGTTTCATCGTCTTGCCCAGCCGTTCGAAGGCGGCGGCGATCTTGTCGAGGCGGTCCAGCGCGTTGTCCAGTTTGTGTGGCTTGAGACTTCGGACGAGGTTGTCCGCCTCGGCGTTATAGGCGCGCAGCATCAGCGTCGAGTATTCGCGGATCATCTTGCGCCCATCGGTGACCGAGTTGTTGACGACCCAAGGGGCCAGCGACTCGATCGCGCCGCCGTCGCGTCGCGCCAAGTCCTTGATCTCACCTCGCAGGCGCTCGAGCTGTTCCCGGTAGGCAACCGCGTCCGATAGGGGGTGACGGTATTCATAGATACCGATCTCCTGGAGAATCATCTCCTCGCGGGTGTTGACGATCTGCATGCGCAGGTTGTCCAGCTGCGCCTGCTGCTCGGTGACCTGTGCTGCGCACTGATCACGCAGCCGTTGCAGTTCGGCGAGCTCGAGGCCGCCGGTGCTAGTCAACTGCGCTCGTAGTCGCTGGATTTCGGCGAGTGCTTCGGCCAGCTCTTGTGATTGCTTCTTCGCGAACCCACGGGCGCCGAACAACGGGACACTCGAGGTGGTCGACGCGCGACGTTGGCCGGGCTCCGTGCCAGCCGCAGAACCGACTGGTGCGCGGTCACCGGTCCACTCCGTGCCGTTCCAATACCTCAGAAAGCCTGCTTGCTCAGGGTCCGGGTACCAGTTCGGTGGAACAGTCATTCGTGATCCCCCTTGTCGCAGTCGATGTTTCGAGAATGTCGCTACGGGCGGTGCTGGATGTTCAGGTACTTCTCCAGGGCGTGAATCCGCGATGCGCAAGAGGGGTGGCTGGCGAACATGTTGGCGCGCAGTCCGTTCCGTCGCCGAGCGTCGTCGTACCCGGCGTGCAGCCACCCGTACAGAACTTCGAGCAGAGCTGGGCCGTAGCCGAGCTGTGCGGCGACTCGGTCGGCGTCTGTTTCCTGGTATCGGCTGAACCAGGCCAGCGCGAACGGAACGGCCCACAGCAGCACCATCAACGGGTGGATCGAATAGAAGAACAGCGTGATCAAACCCAGCCAAAGCAGCGGGAACAGGCGGACGATGGGACCGATGAGACAACCGGCCGCCTCGCTTCCTGCACGCCCGCCCAAGGCGCCACCTGCTGCACCCAGCGTGATTCCGGTGACCAGCGCGAATGCCAACTGCGTCGACCAGTGCAGGGCTCGCATGAGCAGCCGGCCGGGCAGGGAGTACCAATACGTGAGGAGTGTGGCCCATGAATGCCCGCCGAGGTGGTGCCCGAGTTCGTGCGCCAACAGCGCTTCGAGCTGATGCGGTGGAAGTGTGAGCGCGCCGCGTGTGACTGCCACGATGTGTCCGGCCGCAGCGGAGGCGTTGAGGTCGTTGGAGTCCTCGACCCAGAGCCGGTACTGGTCCGCTCGGACTCCGGCGCTGTTGGTGACCAGACCCCAGGCGTGGTCTAGGCGCTGCTGTTCGGGGAGGGTCGGCTGCCGATAGCGGAAGAACGCCCGGGCGATCACGTATTCGGTGGGCCTGAAGAACACGGCGGTCCCCGACGCGACGAACACGATCAGCGCCGTCCAGACCGCTGCGTTCATGGAAGAGATGAGAGCCGACGCCGTTCCGACGACGATCAGGCTGAGCGCGAATCCTGGCAGGCCAGCGATGAGCGTCCCAGCGGTCGACGGATGGATGCCGCGCCGAAGCCGTGGAGTGCTGACCGCGTTCAGCGGGTGCGCTTCCGAGTAGTGTTGGAAGACAGCTGATTTCGATCGATCGTGCTGTTCGTCACCAACCGCCATCTTGCCCCCATCGATGTCGCGCTATAGCGGGTCAGCTTAGCGCGATCGCTCCCCGGGCATGAACTGACGGAGGAATCCTCCCGGGCGCTTCTGCCCGCGAGCTGTGAGCTAGTGTGTCGCGCCAGGTGAGCGAATCAGCAGCGGAGACAGGGCGGGGCAGTTCAGTTCGGCAAGTGCTGAACGGACACGCGACATGAGCTGTGCGGGGGTTCGACAGCCGCCGGTTGTGACGCCAGCTACTCCGTTCCGGGCAGTGGCTGCCCGACGCGATTGGTCGAATCGGAGTACAACTCGAATGTTGGAGCCTGACTGCTTCGGAAGTGGACCTGCCCCCAGTCGCCTTCGACTTGGAAGACGCCATCCTCGTTCGTGAGCGAGTCGATGTTGCCCAGGTCTTCTTCTCCAGAAGCGTCGGTGTAGGTTGCGTGGGACCGTGACACCCATTCGACATCGGAGATGTCGTCGAAGGTCAATAGACCGCGCGCATAGCAGTACTGCTCACCTTCGATCGGATCGTGGTAGGCCGGATGGCCTTGGAGCAGGACTGCCTCCAAGTCGAAGGCGAGCCTCGCACTGTCCTCGATGATTTCGAGTACGTAGCTGTCTTCGAGATACAGGCGCGACAGCTCGGGGTAGTCCGTGTAATCACGTTCCATCACAAGTCCCAATCTATCGGAGTGTGATTGCCAGTGCTTTTCCGCGTCACGGGCGCGCCGAACGGGTCAGTGCGCTGGCCGTTTGCGTCCCGAATCTCGACGTGGGGGTTTGCACTTCCTGGCGCTCTGCTGCTTCCCTGCTTGATGGTGAGCCGCACAACCCCATTCGAGTCGGTATATTTTAGTGGTCCGTTCGGAGTCTGAGACGGCGTCCACCCCTGACTCTCCGCATAAGCTTTGAGTTCACTTGCCTTCGGGGTTCGGCCATTCGCAAACAGGTCTGTGAAATTTTTTCGCGAGGTGAAGGCTGCTTTTGCTCTTTCCAAGAGTTTAGTGGCCAAGTCTTTGATGCGCTCGACCGCTGCTTTCCGTGCGGCGGTGATCTTCTCGACCACGACGACAGCCTTGAGCTTGCTAGCTTTGACGACGGCGCGAATGATATCGATAAAATTGTCGATGGCTTTCGCGGTCCGTGCAGCGACGACGGTTGCGGCGGCCCCGAAGGTGATGCTCGAGGCGAACAGGCCGACCGCGAGGGAAATCCCAATCTCCAATAGAATCTGTTCGGCGAGATCGTCTAATGTCGCGTAGAGGTCCTTGCGGAGGTCTTCGAGAGCATTCTTCTGGTCGCGGCAAGCCTGGGCGAGTTCGCCGTAGGCGCCAGCGAGATCGGAAGCGGCGCTTTTGAGTTCACGTAGGTCCTCATCGATGAAGTTCGCGTCAGGGGAGGTGACCGTTTCGAAGAGAGCTGCGGCACGTTCTAGTTGATCTGGGATGGCCGTCACAGAGGCGCTGGTAGCTAACGCATTCCAAACATCGGCTGATTTATTGAGTTTTTCGGTGTTCCCATCTGGAACAGGGATTCCGATCTTGGCCATCAAGTCGAGGCCGTAATCCTCGATCCCGCGTCCCGGCCCGCCCGCGGAGGGCGGGACGAGCAGGTCGGCGAGTTCCTGCGGTGAAAGGCTGAACGATGGTGTGGTGTTGGGAGCGGTAGGTTCGGGCGTACCGCTGCTTGGATCATGGTCGGCCAGGGCGTGGTTGTAACCCGCCTGTTTGAGAACCTGGGCGTAGCCATCCAGGGCCAGCACCAGGTCGATCGACATGGAATAAACGTCTGCGGCCTGTTGGTCGTAGGATTCGCCCCATAGCTTGCCGTCGCCGACGCTACCGGCCATCAAGGTCGTGTCACCAAAAGAACGCATTCCGGTCTTGAACGCGGTGAACATGTCGGAAGCGGCTTTCGCGCAGATGTTCGCCGCGTCGTAGTAGTTCTGTGTGGGGACATCGAGAAAGGTCGCGGATTCGGTCACGACCGGCTGCCCGTGCTGCGTCCGAGCATCTGAAGATTCGCGGCAACGGCAGCGTTGTAACGATCGCGCGCAGCGACCGCGGATTGCCGCATGGTCGTGATGCCCTCCGAGACTTCCTGCGCCCCGGCGAGCCATTGCGTGAATGCCTCGTTCGCGGCAGTAGCTGACGGGCCGGTCCAGCTGGACTGCACGGCGGTGATGCGTTGCTGGATACCATCGAGGCTCTGTTCGAGGAATCCGACGAAGCCAGCAACTCGGTCCGTAACGTTCTCGAGTTCGTTCAAATCGACGCGATAAGAATCACTCATGGATTTGGTTCCCTATCAACAGCTTTAAGGCAAATCGAGCGAGCTGGCGCCCGCAGCGCGTGTGGTGTCGAGGTCGGTGTGGGTGGTGGCAACTACTCCCAAGAGCTTGGCCAGTGTCGCGAGTGAGTCCAAGACGTTTTCCGCGCCCTGGCGGGTTTCCTCCCATCCCGCGCGGTAGGCGGTGGCGGAGTTCCCGGTCCAGGTCTCGAGAAGTCTGCTTATTTCGACGTCGAGGGAACGGAACCCGCTGACCAGTTCCTCTGCCGTCAACTGGATATACCGGCCAGCGTCAGTGACCTCGGCGGGAACGACATCGAACGTCCCGTCATCGGCTCCCGGTTGCGCCACTTCATCCCCCTGACTATTGCATCTGGAGGCTACACGATCACGACCAAGCCTTGACGGTGGTGTTTATCGGTGCGATTCCGGCGGATGGCCAGGCAGCGGTAGCGGTGCGGCAGGGCAAGGATCTGTTCGATGATCCAACGTTCGGCGGTCACCTTGTCGCCGGTACCGCCGAGCATATAGCCGGTGATACGTCGTTGCCGCAGTTCGTCATACACGCACGGGCAGTCATAGCGAGTCAGCGTTGCGCGAGGGAAATTATGGCAGCTCGAACGGCAGGACTCGACCTTGGCTGGCCCGGGTACGTCGGAAAGGTGGCGCCGACGGTCGGTGACGGGGCTCGACCAGGGAACGACGGCACGCAGTCGCGCGCCGAGCGATGCTCCGCACCGAAAAGCCTGCGCATAGCTGCTCCTCGGGAGCGCGCAAGCGGACGCGGGGCTCGCGATGGAGGCGGTCGGTGGCCGGGGTGTGACGATCGACCACGGGACGGACAGCCTCGCCGCGAATCGGTCGGCGGTACTCGCGCACCGGAAACCTTTGTGCGCGTGGTTGTTCCACGGTGCTAGCAGAGGCAGACCCGCGACGACGATTTCACTGACGGGGGGCGACGACCGACCACGGAACCGACAGCACGCAGTCGCGCATCCGTCGGCGATACTCCCGCACCGGGAACCCTTGCGCACGTAGCTGTTCCGCGGCGGAACGCCAGCGGACCCGAGGTCCGAACGGAGCGAGCGGCGCGGCGTGCGAGTACGCGCGGTCGGCGGCGGTGAGCAAGGTGTGGATCGGTTCGCCGGGCACATTCCGGTGGATGAGCGCCTTCGGCAGTCGCTCGGCGATGTCGGAGGGGCGCTCGACGGTGAACGGATCCCACGCCAGCGTCAGCGAGAGCGGGCCGGTGCGGTCCAGCAGCACCCAGGCGCTGCGGCGGCCCAGTTCGTCACAGGTGCCGTCGACGAGCAGGCCGTCGGGCGCCATGGCGGAGAGGATGGTCGACCAGGCGTCCGGCACGGCCGACTCGGGGTACTGGCGCAGCACGTTGAACGCGCGCACCAGCACGGGACGCAGACCGGCCAGCTCGAAACCGCCCCTGGCGAAGGTGACGCCGTCGCGACCGGGTACCACCCGCTCCGGATCGATTTCGAGACCCACCATCCGCACGTCCGGCCGCACCCTGCGCAGCCTGCCCGCCAGCTCGAAGGTGGTCCACGGACTCGCGCCGTAACCGAGGTCGACCACCAGCGGATCGGGCGCCGCCGACAGGCGCGCGGTGACCAGCTCGTCGTGCATCAGCCAACGGTCGCTGCGCCGCAGCCGGTTGACGCCGGTGGTCCCCCTGGTGATCGTGCCGATAGGTCTGCTCAGCTGGTCGGGTTTCGCTCTTCCAGCCACTTCACCGTTTCCTCGGCCTCGCCACGGAACAGATCGACGAGGTTCACCAGAATCAACTGCTCGAGGCGCGGGCCGACCATCGGGATGAACACCTTCGCCTCCGAGGAGAAGCGCACGGTGCAGCCGGTTTCGGTGGGGAAGAGCTTGATGGTGCCGCTCAGGCTGCCCGGCCCGGCCGGAATCGACGCCGAGAACTTGCCGACGGTCTCCTCGCCGTTGTACGGGCCCCAGCTCTCCTTGCGGGTGATGACCATGTCCTTGCGCATCACGGTCTGCGCGATCTCCGGCAGCATCTCGCGCGGCAGGGTGTGATGCAGCACCACGTCGATCCCGGAATCGCTCACCTCGTGGCTGACCACCTCGTTGGCCGGCGTGTACTTTCGCATCTCGGCGACCCGCGCCTCCCAGTACTCGCGGGTCGACAGCGCCTCGTACAGCTCCTTGGTGGTGTGCAGCGGGTAGCGGGCGGAGTAGTCCAGTCGGCGTGCCATTCGAAAAAGGTTACTGGGTGACGGTCAGCACACGATCCTCAGTGCTGGGACAGCCAGGTGTTGGTGAACTCCTCTTCCGACTGGAGGAGTTCGGTGAGGCGTTCCTGGATGGCGGCTTCGATCTTGCTGCCGAAGAGCGGGACCTTCACCTCGATGCTGCCGTCGAGGGTGGCGGTGGCGGCGGTGTCGTCGCCGGTCAGGGTGATGGTGCCGCGCATGGTGGCAGGAGCGCCCTCGACGCGGACGTCGAAGGCGGCGGTGTCGCCGGTCCAGTTCTCGGTGCGCGGGATGATCAGGTCACCGGGGCGCACCGCGGTGATGGCGGGTGGCAGCAGTTCGGCGGCGATGGCCTGCACCATCTCGACGCGGACCTGATCGCCCTCCACGGTGACCGACTCGAGGCGAGCGTTCGGTCCGCCGACCTCGGCGATGCGGTCCTTCCAGTACTGCTCGTCGGCGAAGGCCGCGCGCACGGCGGCGACCGGGTGGGAGTAGCGGGCCGTGTACGCCAAGGGTGTAGCCATGGTTGGACACGCTACCGTCTGGAGCGTGCGAACTTCACGTGTGGTGGCGACCGATCAGGCGCGCGACGTGCTGGCCGACACCGGTGCGCTGGTGCGCGACGAGGTGCGGCTTGCCGAGCTGACCACGCTACGGGTCGGCGGCCCCGCGCTGGTCGCCGAGTGCGCCTCGACGCAGTCCGTGGTGGCGACGGTGCGCGCCCTGGACGCGGCGAATATCCCCGTGCTGCTGCTCGCGGGCGGCTCGAACCTGCTCATCGGCGACGACGGGTTCGACGGCGTCGTGGTGCGCATCGCGACCGCGGGCGTCGAGATCGGCGCGGACGGCGTCGTCGCTGAGGCGGGCGCGAACTGGGACGCGGTGGTCGCCGCGACCGTGGCGGCCGGTCTCGGCGGTCTCGAATGTCTTTCCGGCATACCGGGTTCCGCGGGCGCGACGCCGGTGCAGAACGTGGGCGCCTACGGCGTCGAGGTGGCCGATCTGCTGCGCCGGGTGCGGCTGCTCGACCGCGCGAGCGGCGAGATTCGCTGGGTGGAGCCCGCCGAACTCGGCTTCGGCTACCGCACCAGTGTGCTCAAGCACCGCGACGACGCGGTGGTGCTCGACGTGGATTTCGCGCTGAACGCGGGCGCGGCGAGCGCACCACTGCGCTATGGCGAACTGACCAGAGTCCTGGACGCCACCGAGGGCGAGACCAGACCCGCCGCGGACGTGCGGGACGCGGTGCTTCGCCTGCGCGGGGGCAAGGGCATGGTGCTCGACGCCGCCGATCACGACACCTGGAGCGCGGGCTCGTTCTTCACCAACCCGGTGGTCCCGCACGCGCGCGTGCCCGAGGTACGGGACGCGATCACGGCGCACGTGGGTGATGTCACGATTCCCACCTACCCGGCCGTGGACGGCGTGAAGTTCTCCGCGGGCTGGTTGATCGAACGCGCGGGCTTCGCCAAGGGCTTCCCCGGCCCGGACGCCGCGGCCCGGCTCTCCACGAAACACACGCTGGCACTGACGAATCGGGGCGCCGCCACCGCCGAGGACCTGGTCGCGCTGGCCCGCACCGTGCGCGACGGCGTGGCCGAGCGTTTCGGCATTCGGCTCGAGCCCGAGCCCGTCACCGTCGGCGTCACGCTCTGACGTGTCGGACGATCGAACCGCACAGCCGAGGCGGAGATACGCCTGACCGCACGAAATGGGCGGTGCGCCAGGCAACGGGCCGGTCGGGTCGTTCGCCAGGCGTAAATTCGATGCGGTGAGCAAGCGTCCCGTGATCCGCCGACCGGTGGCCGCCGTGTCGGCTGTTCTGTTCGTCGTGGTCGCCCTGGTGGCCGGTTGTTCCAGCGACGACAAGTCCGGCGAAGCGTCCGGTCCGGTGGCCGAAGTGACCATGAGCCCCGGCGACGCCGACGAGAACGTCAACCCCGTCGCGCCCGTCACCGTGACGGTCGCCGACGGGACCATCGCCCAGGTCGCGCTGACCAACGCGGCGGGCAAACAGGTGCAGGGTGAGCTCAGCCCCGACAAGCGCACCTTCCGCATCACCGAACCGCTCGGCTACGACGCCACCTACACATGGTCGGGCACCGCCGTCGGCGCCGACGGCAAGCCGGTCCCGATCGACGGCTCGTTCCGTACGCTGGCGCCGAAGAGCACCGTCCCGGCGACGGTCAACATCGGCGACGGCCAAGAGGTCGGTGTCGCCGCGCCGATCATCCTCCAGTTCAAGTCCCCGGTGACCGACAAGGCCGAGGTGGAGAAGGCGCTGACCGTCACCACCGATCCGCCCACCGAGGGCGCGTGGGCCTGGTTCCCTGACGACAACGGCGGTTCGCGTGTGCACTGGCGGCCCAAGCAGTACTGGACGCCGGGCACCACCGTGCACGTCGCCGCCGACCTCTACGGACTGGACCTGGGCGGCGGGAACTACGGCTACTCCGACCTCACCTCGGACTTCCGCATCGGCCGCAGCCAGATCGTGCAGGCCGACGCGCCGAGCCACCGCATGCGAGTGGTGCGGGACGGTCGGACCGTCTTCGATTTCGCCGTGAGCTACGGCCAGGGCAACGAGCCGCGCAACGTGACGCGCTCGGGCATCCACGTGGTCACCGAGAAGTACGAGGATTTCCTGATGTCGAATCCGCCGTACTACACCAACGTCAGGGAACGCTGGGCGGTGCGCATCTCCAACAACGGCGAATTCATCCACGCCAACCCGGAATCCCTTGCGGCGCAAGGCTCGGCGAACGTCACCAACGGCTGCATCAACCTCTCGCCCGCCGACGCCCAGGCGTACTTCCCGACCGCGCGCTACGGCGACCCGGTCGAGGTCACCGGCACCTCGATCCCGCTGTCCGCGGCCGACGGCGACCTCTACGACTGGACCATCGACTGGGCGACCTGGAAGAAGATGTCGGCGCTGGACGGGTCCGCGTCCCCGGTCGTCTCGGCCACCCCGGTCTCGCCGGGGCCGCCCCGGTAGGGCCCGGTCGCGCTCACGCCGGTCGCTACAGACTGTCGATGAACTCGGTGACCTCGGTGACGAAGCGCGGGCGGTCCTCGATGAACAACCCGTGCTGCGCACCGGGCCAGAACGAGGTACGCGCCCGCGGGGTGTTCTCGGCGATGTAGCGGCCGTTGTCGATGGGGACGACGGGGTCCGCGTCGCCGTGCAGCACGAGGACCGGAATGTCGAGGGCGCGAAGGGTTTCGGTGTTGTCGACAGAGCGGTAGAAAAGCGCCTTGCGCACCGCGGGCGGGGTGGCCAGGCTGATGCCGAACAGCCGCTGGGCGTCCACGCCTTTGTCCGGGCCCGGGCCGGTGTTGGCGTTGCCGAACGCGGCGAAGGCCCTGGTGGCGCGACCCGCGCTCGCCTCGAAGACGCCGGGGATGGCCTCCTGCATCGCGGGTCCGGTCGCGGCGCCGGGTACGTCGCGCCCGATATTGGCCATCGAGCCGGTGAATACGACGCCCGACACCGCGCCCGCGCCGTAGGCGGTGAGGTAGTCGCTGATCACGATGCCGCCGTAGGACCAGCCGAGCAGTACAGCGTCGGACTCGATGCCCTCGGCCGCGAGGACCGCGGCGAGGTCGGCGGCCCAGTTCTTGGGATCGTCGTAACCGTTCTCCGGGACGCCGGAATAGCCGTGACCGCGCAGATCCATCGCGATCACCCGGAACCGGCCGGCCAGATCGTCGGCCGCGCCGCCCCAACAGCGCAGGCTCGCCGACCAGCCGTGCACCAGGACGAGTGGCCGTCCGTCGGCGGGTCCGTCGATTCGATAGACGATGCTGGTGCCATCCGCGCTGACCGCTTCCCGAAGTGCCATGCCACCCAGCGTAAGGCCGGGCGCCGATGCTCCGCGCGGGTGATCCGTGCGGTAGCGCGTGACACCGGCAAACACCCCGCACTCGAGCGGCGCTGCCGGGCGAAGCCCGTCGACAGACCCCGCACGGCCGGAGCGACGGCGCAGGCACGCCCTAAACTCGCCCCATGAGCAATCGCACCGCCGTCGTCACGGGAGCCAGTTCCGGCATCGGGGA
The DNA here is from genome assembly GCF_059570515.1 of Nocardia sp. CNS-044. Classification (NCBI taxonomy): domain Bacteria; kingdom Bacillati; phylum Actinomycetota; class Actinomycetes; order Mycobacteriales; family Nocardiaceae; genus Nocardia; species Nocardia sp. CNS-044. Next base: position 1,287,929 of record NZ_JCANSX010000006.1, on the reverse strand, counting down.
AGCCACCGCGCGGGAACTCGCCGCGCAGGGCTATCACGTATACGTCGGCGCGCGCAGGCTCGACCGGCTGCGCGCGCTGGCCGACGAGATCGGCGGCACCGCACTGGAACTCGACGTCACCTCGGAGGAGTCGGTCGCGGCCTTCACCGACGCCGTGCCGTCGGTCGATGTGCTGGTCAACAACGCCGGTGGCGCGAAAGGCCTTGCGCCCGTGAGCGAAGCCGACCTCGACGACTGGCGCTGGATGTGGGAGACCAACGTGCTCGGCACGCTGCGCGTCACGAAGGCGTTGCTGCCCAAGCTGATCGCCTCCGGCGACGGCCTGATCGTCACCATCACCTCGGTCGCCGCGTTCCACGCCTACGACAACGGTTCCGGTTACACCTCGGCCAAGCACGCCCAGGCTGTGCTGCACCGCACGCTGCGTGGCGAACTGCTCGGCAAGCCGGTGCGGCTCACCGAGATCGCGCCAGGCGCGGTGGAGACCGAGTTCTCTCTGGTGCGTTTCGAGGGCGACGCGGAGCGGGCGGCGAAGGTATACGAGGGGATCGATCCGCTGGTCGCGGCGGACATCGCCGAGATCGTCGGTTTCGTGGCCTCGCGACCGCCGCACGTCAACCTGGATCAAATCATCGTCAAGCCGCGAGACCAGGCCGACCCCGGACGCTTCGCACGCCGTTCCTGAGCCGTGCTCTGCGGTCTGGTCGGCCGTGCCACATACTTTCCGCACGCGACACATAGGCGGTGGCTGTGTGGGGCGTGTGGTGGGGGTGTGGGAGCGGGGGATTCCGGTGTTGTGGGTGTGAGGTTCCGCTGGAGCGTTTGCTGGGGATTCGCTGAGTTGCGGAGTCGCGGTTAGCATCGGATCGTTTTTCTGAAACTTTGCTACACCGGATTGGAGTTGTTCGACTCATGCTCAAGGGCTTCAAAGAGTTCCTGATGCGCGGCAATGTCATCGACCTCGCCGTGGCTGTGGTGATGGGCACCGCGTTCACGGCGGTGGTTACCGCGGTGACGAAGGGCGTGGTCAATCCGTTGCTCGCCGTTTTCGGCAACGCCAACGAGCTCGGCCTCGGCTTCCACCTGGTGCCGAGCAAGCCCGCGACATTCATCGCCGTCGGCCCGATCGTCACCGCCTTCATCGATTTCGTGATGATCGCGGCGGTCCTCTACTTCGTGCTCATCATGCCGATGAAGACCCTGAAGAACCGGTTCGGCACCACCAAGGCGGCCGAGCCCACCGAGACCGAACTGCTCATCGAGATCCGCGACCTGCTCGCCAAGCAGAGCGCCGACGCCCGCGCCGCCCACAACGCGGAGACGCTGGCGAAGCTCGACCGGCTCGATCCGACGCTCGGGAGCTCGCACCAGTAGTCGCGGGCGCGCGAGACCTCGCCAACCGCGCACGGCCGACGCGCGTACTGCGGGTGGCGACCCGCCCTTGGGCCGCGCATGGCCGGAATGGATGCGAACGTACGCACATACATTCGAATCGCAGGTCAGCGCGGTTCGTGAGCCCTCTCACCTTTTGCTGTGTGATGACTCTCACTTGCCCGGTAGGCGGCGTCGGCGGCGGTTATCCACCGTGCACTATGGATGTTGTGAGTCAACGTGCGGACCAACGGCCGAACCGGATCGCCGTGCTGTCGGTGCACACGTCGCCACTCGCGCAACCGGGCACCGGTGACGCGGGCGGCATGAACGTCTATGTGCTGCAAACGGCTCTCCAGCTGGCGCGACGCGGGACCGAAGTCGAAATCTTCACCCGCGCCACCTCGTCGAACGTCCCTCCGGTTCAGGAGGCGGCGCCCGGGGTGCTGGTGCGCAACGTGGTCGCCGGACCGTTCGAGGGGCTCGACAAGCACGATCTCCCCACCCAGCTGTGTCCGTTCACCGCGGAGGTGCTGCGCCAAGAGGCGCGTCATCAGCCGGGTCACTACGACTTGGTGCACTCGCACTACTGGTTGTCCGGCCAGGTCGGCTGGCTGGCCAGGGATCGCTGGCGGGTGCCGCTGATCCACACCGCGCACACCCTCGCCGCGGTGAAGAACGCCGCGTTGGCCGATGGCGACTGCCCTGAGCCCGTCACCCGCGAGATCGGCGAGAAGCAGGTCATCGCGGAGGCCGACCGGATGGTCGCCAACACCGCGGAAGAGGCGCGTCAGCTCGTCGAGCTCTACGGCGCCGACGCCGAGCGCATCGATGTGGTGCCGCCGGGCGCCGACCTGGCCCGCTACCGTCCCGGTGACAAGGCCGCGGCCCGCGCCGAGCTCGGCCTTGCCGCCCATGAGCGGATCGTCGCTTTCGTCGGCCGCATCCAACCACTCAAAGCCCCCGACGTGCTCGTCCGCGCGGCCGCCGAATTGCTGCGCACCGATCCGGACCGCAATCTGCGGGTGCTGATCGTCGGCGGCGCGTCCGGCAGCGGACTGAAGCGCCCCGACGCGCTGATCGAGCTGGCGTCCGAACTCGGCATCACCGACCGCGTGACGTTCCTGCCGCCGCAGCCGCCGGACCGTCTCGTGCAGGTCTACCGTGCCGCGGACCTGGTCGCGGTGCCCAGCTACAACGAATCCTTCGGCTTGGTCGCCATCGAGGCGCAGGCCAGCGGCACCCCGGTCCTCGCCGCCGACGTCGGCGGACTCGGCACCGCCGTCCGGCACGGCGAGACCGGACTGCTCGTCCCCGGCCACCGCACTCCCGACTGGGCCGCCGCGCTCGGCGCGCTGTTGGACGCGCCGGGGCGTTTGGATGAGATGGCCCACCGCGCGGTCGCGCATGCCACGAACTTCTCCTGGGAGCACACCGCCGACGGGCTGCTCGCCAGCTACGCCGCGGCGCTCGCCGGATTCCCCGAGACCGAACTGGGCGGTGGACCGGTGGCGACGGGCGCGGAACGCACTAACCTGTCCGGTGCCGCGCTCCTCGGCGAGGGCGGTCAGGCCAGATCGCGGGCGCTGTGGCGGCGCCGGATGGGAGTGCACCGATGACGGAGATCCAGTCGACCGTGCGGCTGATCGACGAGACGCTGCGTGATCGGGAGATCGAGTACACCCGCCCGGGCGAGGACGTCTTCGTCGTCGTGCTGCCCGGTGAGCGCAAGCTGAAGACGACGCTGATGCTCACCGTCGGCAAACACGGCGTGCGCATCGAATCCTTCGTCTGCCGCAAGCCCGACGAGAACTTCGAGGGCGTCTACAAGTTCCTGCTCCGCCGCAACCGCCGCCTCTACGGCGTGGCCTACACGCTGGACCGGGTCGGCGACATCTACCTCGTCGGCCGCATCGCCACGCACGCCGTCACCGAGGACGAGCTCGACCGCATCTTCGGCCAGGTGCTGGAGGCGGTGGACGCCGACTTCAACGTGCTGCTGGAACTCGGCTTCGCGGAATCCATTCGGAAGGAATGGAAGTGGCGGGTCTCGCGCGGGGAGTCGTTGAAGAATCTGCTCCCGTTCGAGCATCTGGTCGAGTCTTCCGAGAACTCCTGACTTTCGCACCCGATGGTGCGCGTTCGGCCCAGCGATCCCGAGGCGCTCCGGCTGACTCGAAGACTCGGGTCGCGGTGTCGAGCGGCTGGAGTGTGTGCTCGATCCGGAGATTCCCGGCGGCCACGGCTGCTGCACTCGATGGTGCCGAGCGGCCATCGAGCGGACGGTCCGAAGGTGCGGGGCAACCGACTGGCCTTCCGTCCGGAGTCCGAACGGATGCCGCGTGTCCGAGGCGGTGCGAACGGGTCGCCGGTCGATGAGCCCGACGTGCGGAGCGGCCGACTGTTGCCGACGAACTCGATTGCTGCAAGTGGCTCCCGCCTGATGGGTCTGGAGGTGTCGAGCGGCCGCCAGGTGCCCGGCTCGAGGATGCCCGGCGACTTAGAGGCTGAGCCAGTGGGGTCGAGCGGCGGCCGGGCGTTGATGCTGAAGATGCCGAGCAGCCGCCGGGTGCTGATGCTGGTGATGCCGAGCGGCCGCCGGGCACTTGCTCTGATGGTGCTCGGCTGCCGCTGGGCGCTTGCCGTGATGGTGCTTGGCTGCCGCCGGGCGCTTGCCCTGATGGTGCTCGGCTGCCGCCGGGCAACTACCGTTGGCGACCGCACAGCAAGATCATTCGGCACCGGACCGTCGCGCGAACGCGGCGGTCCGGTGGCGTTGGGAAGTGGGGGTTTCGAATGACCGTTCTCGCTCTGGACATCGGCGCGACCAAGATCGCGGTCGGCTTGGTGGGGGCCGACGGAATGACGCACGAGGTAGGCCGCATCCAGGTGCCGCCGACCGGCGTGTGGGAGGCGGTGCGCGGGCTGTTGCTCGCCGCGGCCAACGGATCCGAGGTGGACCTGGTCGGCATCGGCTCGTGCGGTCCGGTGGACGCACCCGCGGGGATCACCACCCCGCTCAATATCCCGGAGTGGCGCGACGGATTCGCGCTGGTGCCCGCGGTGCAGGAACTGTTTCCTGGCGCCACGGTGCGCTTCGCCATCGACGGGGTGTGCCTGGCGCTGGCCGAGCGGCATTTCGGCGCGGCGCGGGAGACGCCGGACGCGCTGGCCATGACGGTGTCCTCGGGGATCGGCGGCGGTGTGATCGTCGGCGGGATGGTCGCGGTCGGGCACACCGGCAACGCGGGGCACATCGGTCACATGATCGTGCCGGGGTCGACCGACCCGTGCGCCTGCGGCGGGGTCGGCTGCGTGGAGGCGGTGGCCAGCGGCCCGTCCTCGGTGCGGTGGGCGCGCGAGCGCGGCTGGCACGGAACCACCGGCATCGAGCTGGCCGCCGACGCCGAAGCGGGGGACCGGATCGCCAAGGCGGCGCTGCGGCGCGCGGGAATCGCGCTGGGCCAGGTGATCTCGTCGGCGGCCGCGCTGCTCGACGTGGATCTGGTGGTGATCGGCGGCGGCTTCGCGCAGTCCGGTGAGCCACTGTGGCGACCATTACAGGAGGCCCTCGGCGCGCACGCCCGCATCGAGTTCCTGCGCGACCTGCACGTAGTCCCTTCGGAATTGGGCGATCAGGCCACCCTGGTCGGCGCCGGACTGCTCACCGCGCTCGCTCCGGCATCCTGACCAGGGCTCCGGCGCGCGGTCCGCGCGTGGCAGGATGGCCGTCATGACGTACACCCTCGTGTTGCTGCGCCACGGCGAGAGCGAATGGAATGCCCTGAACCTGTTCACCGGCTGGGTGGACGTGCACCTGACCGACAAGGGCATCGCCGAGGGTAAGCGCGCGGGCGAGCTGCTCGCCGAGCACGGCATCCTGCCCGACATCGTCTACACCTCGCTGCTGCGCCGGGCCATCTCCACCGCGAACATCGCGCTGGACGCGGCCGACCGGCACTGGATCCCGGTGATCCGCGACTGGCGGCTCAACGAGCGGCACTACGGCGAGCTGCAGGGCAAGAACAAGGCGCAGATCCGCGACAAGTACGGCGACGAGCAGTTCATGTTGTGGCGGCGCAGCTACGACACCCCGCCGCCGCCGATCGACCCGGCCAACGAGTACAGCCAGGAAGGCGACGCGCGGTACGCGGGCATCGAGGTGCCCAAGACCGAGTGCCTGCTCGACGTGGTGAACCGGATGGTCCCGTACTGGGAGTCGACCATCTCCAAGGAGCTGCTCACCGGCAAGGCCGTGCTGGTCGCCGCGCACGGCAACTCGCTGCGCGCGCTGGTCAAACACTTGGACAACATCTCCGACGAAGACATCGCGGGCCTGAACATCCCGACCGGCATCCCGCTGCGCTACGAACTGGACGAGAACCTGCGCCCGGTGCGTCCGCGGGAGTACCTGGACCCGGAGGCGGCCGCCGCCGGAGCGGCCGCGGTCGCGAGCCAGGGCGGTAAGTAGTACGTAGTTCGATGCGCCGCGGCCGGTTGATCGGCCGCGGCGCATCGCCGTTTTCGGGCGGCCTCGGCGTCACCCAGTTGAAGCGCGGTTCCGCCGAGTGCCCCAGGCCTGGAGCGCTGCGGGTGGTCCGATGCGTCGGCCGAGTGCGCACCTGCAGCGCCGTTAGGTGGCCGACCTATCCGACTGAGTCGAAACCCCGAGTGCCGCGAGGTTGTCCCGACCCGCCCGGCCGATGACAATGCGTCCTGGGCCGCTGGGCCGCTGGGCCGCTGGGCCGCTGG
>NZ_JCANSX010000006.1:0-1281336 GCF_059570515.1 Nocardia sp. CNS-044 | reverse complement strand
GCCGCTGCGCCGCTGCGCCGCTGCGCCGCTGGGCTGCACGGCTACGGGGCCGCGGGACTGCGGGGCCGCCCCGAGCTGGTGGCGTTGGCCATTCGGGCTCTCGTGTGCCGAGGAGCGCCGTCCGAGGCGATCCGGCTGCGCTGCTGACCTGCCGCGCCGCTGGACCGCTGGGCTGGTTGAACTGCGGCCGCGGAGCTTTCGAGTTGCTGGGCCGCCGCGCCGCTGGGCTGCGAGGCTGCGCGGCTGCGCGGCCGCGGGACTGCGGGACCGCCCCGAGCTGGTGGCGTTGGCCATTCGGGCTCTCGTGCGCCGAGGAGCGCCGTCCGACGCGATCCGGCTGCGCCGCTGACCTGCCGCGCCGTCGGGCTGCTGGGCTGCTGGGCTGCTGGGCTGCTGCGCCGTCGGGCTGCTGGGCTGCTGGGCTGCTGCGCCGTCGGGCTGCTGGGCTGTTGAACTGCCTGGCTGCGGAGCCTTCGAGTTGCTGGACCGCCGCGCCGCTGGGCCGCTGGGCCGCGGGGCTGCGCGGCTGCGGGGCCGCGGGACTGCGGGACCGCCCCGAGCTGGTGGCGTTGGCCACTCGGGCTCTCGTGCGCCGAGGAGCGCCGTCCGACGCGATCCGGCTGCGCCGCTGGGCCGCTGGGCTGCTGGGCTGCTGGGCCGTCGGGCTGCTGGGCCGCTGGGCCGCCGAGCCGCCTGGGGCCGAGGGCGTCGACCCACTCGCCCCCCGCGCCGGAGAACACCGCCCGGCGCGATCCGGCTGCGGAACTCGCGAATCCGCCCGATTTCGGCCTGCATTCCGGCGTGTACACGGGTCTCGGCGCGGTCGATACGGTAAACCTTCGTTCTGGCGCTCGGATCCCGCGAAGATCTCCATATTCAGAGGCTATTGCGAGCCGTCAAGCGTATGTGAATGGATATTCCAGACGAACTTCGCGAATCCGGGGGTACTTACCGACTGGTAAGTTGTGTATGCTTCCGGACGTTCGACAGTCCGAGAGGTGGATCACGTCCGATGAAGTACGCGCTACGGGCCACAGTCGCGGCGCTCGCCGCCGCCGTGCTCGTTCCATTCCTCACCACCGGTGCGACCGCCGCACCCGTCGCCACGGGTCCCGACGGCGGCGCGGCCGGAGCGGCGTGGGTCGCCACCGAGGACGGCGTCCAGCAGTACCCGAACGTGCACATCGAGTGGGATGTGCCGATCACCATGAGCGACGGCACGGTGCTGAAGGGCAACGTCTACCGGCCCGCCGACGCCTCCGGCCGACCGATCGACGCGCCGACGCCGACCATCGTCCACATGACGCCTTACACCAAGCTGGTGTCGAACCTCGCCGATCACGCGCAGTCCGTTCCGGTGCTGTCCGAAGCGCTGCTGAACCTGTTCCGGCAGATCGATTTCAGCGGCACCCCGCTCTCCGGAGTCACCGATCTCACCAAGGCCTTCGGTGGCGGCGAGCTGCGCAACTTCACCGTGGACCGGCAGCTGATCAAGAGCGGGTACTCGCAGGTCGTCGTCGACGTGCGCGGCACCGGCTTCTCGCAGGGCGAATGGGACATGCTCCGCTCCCGCGAGCAGCAGGACACCCTCGAGGTGATCGACTGGGCTTCGCGTCAGCCGTGGTCGGACGGCAAGATCGGCATGAACGGCATCTCCTACTCGGGCATCAACCAGGTGCAGGCCGCGTCCAAGCAGCCGCCCGCGCTGAAGGCGATCTTCCCGGTGGTGCCGGGCAGCGACCTGGTCAACGACGTTCTCGCTCCCGGCGGCGGCTTCGGCTTCAACTTCATCCCGCTGTGGCTCACCGCGATCAACACCCTCAAGTGGGTGCCGGACGTGCAGTCCATCGTGAACGGCAAGTTCGACTGGGAGTGGCTCAACGATCGCGCCGCCTCCCCGCTCACCTTCATGGACGTGTTTCTGAACGCCTACACCGCAACGCGTTTCGAGGACGCGGACCCGCGCCTGCTCGACCTGCTCACCCACAGCAGCCCCGAACGCGGCGACTACGTCAGCGATCCCACGCAGATCCGGGTGCCGACCTTCGTCGTCGGCGGCTGGCACGATCTGTTCACCTACTCGGAATCCAAGATCTACAACCAGATTCCGCTGCCCGCGGGCCAGAAGCAGCTGCTGATGGGCAACACCTACCACGTGAACTCCGGCAACGAGTACGGCAAGCCGGGCCTGCCGCCGCGGCTCGACGTGTTGCAGCGTGCGTGGTTCGACAAGTGGCTCAAGGGAATCGACAACGGCGTCGACAGCTACGGCCCGGTCACCCTGCGCCAGCAGGGCGGCGGCTGGGTCACCCAGAACGGCTTCGGCGATTCGGCCGTCGGCGAGGCTGCCGCGCAGCACCGCCGCATGTACTTGTCCGCGGCGCCCAGCGGCACCGCCCAGAGCGTCTACGACGGCTCGCTCACCGCTGAAGCGAACGCCGACACCGCGCGGCTGACCGTCGCGCCCGGCCTGACCACCCTGTGCTCCAACGACGCGGCGCAGGGCAGCGCGGGCGTGCTGTCGATCATCGACGGTTGTGCCAAGGACTCGCGGGTAGCCGAGCTGAACGCGCTCACGTTCACCAGCGCGCCGGTGGCCGAGGCGACCACCATCTCCGGCCCGATCGCGGTGCGGCTCAACACAGTTCAGGACGCGGCCGACGGCTACTGGACGGTGACCGTCAACGACGTCGCGCCCGACGGCCAGTCGACCGTGCTCACCTCCGGTCAGCTGATGGCCTCGCTGCGCGAGATCGACGAGGCGAACAGCAGTCGTTCGGCCAACGGCGACTACACCGACCCGCGCCCCTACACCTCGCTGGAGAAGCGGCAGCCGACGGTGCCCGGCGAGGCCACCACGCTGGACATCACGCTCAGCGCCACCGAGGCGATCCTGCAACCCGGCCACCGCCTGCGGGTGGACGTGTTCGCGAGCAACTTCCCCAAGGGACTGCCCGTCCTGCCGATGCTGCTCGACACGGAACTGAAGCCGCAGCACGTCCAGCTGGACCCGGCGCGGCCGAGCTTCGTCAACATCCCGGTCCGCGGCAACCACGGCTGGTGAATCCGGTCCTCTGACACCCGTTCTCGCCCAACAGGCTCGGCGACCCCCGCGCATCCGGCACCGGAACCCCTGGCCGGTCAGCCCGAACCACCATTTCTCTCCCGTCGATAGAGAAATGGTGGTTGGGCCGAATCGACGGTGGTCAAATGGTGGCAAGTTGATCTTCAACAGCCACCTTTTGACTACCGTCGATTGCGTAGCCCCCTTGACAGGCTCACGGTCCGTGGCCGCCCACTCCAGAACGCACCAACCGAACCGGCGCACCCGCCCAACCGGACAACCTCCATCAATCCCGCGTAGCGAACGCCCCAGCCAACGGCGGCAACATCGCACGAGCGTCATGCCCTCCGAACCAAAGCCCCACCGCCAGAACCGAAGCCGCTTCCAGATACCGAGCCCGATGCAATCCACCCGCGAGGAACGGTCGCAGCTTCAAATCCTCGGCCAACTCCGCGACGAGACGCACAGCAGCCGGATCGTCGCCGCACAGAGGCACCGACAACGTCGCGCCCTCGAACTCGCGTACCTCTGCCGCCCACACCTCGGCCGCACACAGGTTGAACCCCTTCACCACCCGGGCGCCAGGAACGGTTCCGGCAATCCGCTCGGCCACCGCGTCTTCCCCGAGCACGAAGTTGTCCGTCCCGTCGGACGCCGCATCGGGCTCGAACGCATTGGTGCAGTCGACGAGTACGCGCCCGTCGAGCCCAGGCGTCCCCCGCAAGATGTCGTCCAACGCCTCGACCGGCACCGCCAGCAACACCACGTCACCGAACCCGGCCGCCTCCTCGATGCTTCCGCCCCGCGCGCCATACCCGACGGCAGCAGCGACTTCGGCTGCCGCCGCACCCCGCCGCGCGCCGAAGCAGACCTCGTGCCCCGCCGCGGCCCAACCACCGCCCAAGGCCCGTGCCATCGCACCCGCCCCGATGATCCCGATCCGCATGTCCAACTCCTCACTGTCGAATGTGCTTCCGACGCTAGGGAATTCGATAGGCACCTCCGGGTGCCCAACGCCGATGCCATGCTGAACCCATGCCCGCGTCCCACGCCTCTTCGGCGAACACCGGCTCACTGCCTCGCGGCCCTCTGCCACCCCACCCGGACGCGCCCGCGCCGACCTGCCCGTCGCCCGGCTCGCGACAAGCCCCGACCCAGGACTCTCAGCCGGACGCGCCGCCACGCGCGGCCTATGGCTCAGCACAAGGAGACTCGGCCGCGATGGCCCAGCAGGACGCGCCGCCCCGCCCACCTCACAGCTCGCCGCGCTCTGCCCCCACTCCGGTCTCTCCACCGCACGCACCCGCGCCGACTCGCGTATCCCACGGCTCGTCGCAGCAAGACCCTCTGGTCGCCCACGCGGACGCGCCTACCCTGACCCAGGCATCCGACAGCTCGCCCCGGCACGCCCCTACTCCGGTCGTCCAGCTGCGCGCGCCTACCCTGACTCGCGTATCCGACAGCTCGCCCCGGCACGCCCCTACCCCGGTCGCCCAGCTGCCGGTGCCTACCTTGACTCGCGCATCCGACAGCTCGCCCCGGCACGCCCCTACACCGGTCGCCCAACTGCACGCGCCCGCCCTGACCCGGACATCCGACGGTTCGCCACGGCAAGTCCCCGATCTCGTCACCTACCCGCCCTACGGCGACTACGAATCCGACTGCCCCGCCCGCATGGGCGTCGACCTGTTCGGTAACTCCTGGCTGCCGGTGATCGTCTACATGCTGCGGGACGGGCCGATGCGTCCCGGCGAGCTGCGCACCGCGATCGGCGGGATCAGCCAGAAGATGCTGACCCAAACGCTGCGCCGCATGGAACAGCTCACCCTCGTGCACCGCCGCCGCTACGCGGAGGCGCCGCCGCGGGTCGAGTACGAGCTCACCGAAGCGGGCCGCGATCTGCTCGGGCCGATCTACGCGCTGGGGGAGTGGGTCGACAAGCACGGGCGCGCGGTGAACGCGGCGCTCGCGGGAGATGCGGATTGACCGTGCGGCCCAGTCTTTCCCGACCGATCTCGGCGACCCGAGCCGATTTCGACGGGCCCTCAGCGCCGCCGAAAGTCGATCTTCGCGATGCTGACGGCAACACTTCGAAGTCGATCTTCCCGGCGTCGACCCTCCTCGGCACCCTCGAGTCCGAACAACGCGTAAACACACGGCTAACGGCCCTGGAAGGCCCCATGACCTGCGTGAAACTTCGCGTACCCGGCGTTGGTCAGTCGGTCGGCGACCGTACGATTCAAGTGTGAGTGTTCCGCAGGCCGTGTTGTTGGCAGTCCTCGCGGCTGTCGTCGGCCTGGCAGTCGGCGGGCTGCTCATTCCGTACGTGAACGCCCGCCAGGCCGCCCGAAGACAGGCCGATTCCGGACTGACCATGTCGCAGGTGCTCGACCTGATCGTGCTCGCCTCCGAGAGCGGCATCGCGGTGGTCGACCAGTACCGCGACGTGGTGCTCGTGAACCCGCGCGCCGAGGAGCTCGGCCTGGTCCGCAACCGCCTGCTCGACGAACGCGCCTGGGCCGCCGTGGAGAAGGTGCTCAACACCAGCGAGTCCGCGGAATTCGACCTGACCGCGAAGAACCCCATGCCCGGCCGCAGCAGGATCGCCGTGCGCGGCGTCGCGCGGCCGCTCTCGCCGGAGGAGACCGGCTTCACGGTGCTGTTCGCCGACGACGATTCCGAGCAGGCCCGCATGGAGGCCACCCGCCGCGATTTCGTCGCGAACGTGAGCCACGAACTCAAGACCCCCGTCGGCGCGATGAGCCTGCTCGCCGAGGCGCTGCTGGAATCGGCCGACGATCCCGAGGCCGTGCGCCACTTCGGCGAGCGCGTGCTCGGCGAATCCCGCCGCCTCGGCAAGATGGTGACCGAACTGATCGCGCTCTCCCGCCTACAGGGCGCGGAGAAGCTGCCCGAACTCGAGGTCGTCGACGTCGACACGGTCGTCATGCAGGCGGTGGACCGCTCCCGCACCGCGGCCGAGGCGGCGGGCATCACCGTCAGCACCGACCGGCCGAGCGGACTCGAGGTCCTCGGCGACGAGACATTGCTCGTCACCGCACTGTCCAACCTGGTGGAGAACGCGATCGCCTACTCGCCGACCGGCTCCCACGTCTCGGTGAGCCGTTCGCTGCGCGGTGATCATGTCGCCATGGCGGTCACCGACCGTGGCATCGGCATCCCGAAAGAAGACCAGGAGCGGGTGTTCGAACGGTTCTTCCGTTCCGACAAGGCGCGCTCGCGCGCCACCGGTGGTACCGGGCTCGGTCTCGCTATCGTCAAGCACGTGGCGGCCAACCACAACGGTGAGATCACCCTGTGGAGCAAACTGGGCACCGGATCGACGTTCACCTTGCGAATACCCGCCCACCTCGAGACCGACGGCGAGGAAGAAGCCGAGAGTCCCACGGTGAGCACGAAGGAAACCGGCCCGCGTCCCCAGGGGCCGGGCAGACCCAATGGTGTGGAGGCACGCAGATGACGAGTGTTCTTATCGTCGAGGATGAGGAGTCGCTGGCCGATCCGCTCGCGTTCCTGCTGCGCAAGGAGGGCTTCGAGGTCACCGTGGTGGGCGATGGACCCTCCGCGCTCGCCGAATTCGACCGTTCCGGCGCCGACATCGTCCTGCTGGACCTGATGTTGCCCGGCATGAGCGGCACCGATGTGTGCAAGCAGCTGCGCACCCGCAGCGGCGTGCCGGTCATCATGGTGACCGCGCGAGACAGCGAGATCGACAAGGTGGTCGGTCTGGAACTCGGCGCCGACGACTACGTCACCAAGCCGTACTCCTCGCGTGAGCTCATCGCGCGCATCCGCGCGGTGCTGCGCCGCGGCGCGGGTGAGGAGATGGAGGGCGGCAGCGAGAACGGCGTGCTGGAGGCCGGTCCGGTGCGGATGGACGTCGACCGCCACACCGTGATGGTCAACGGCAAGCCGGTGACGTTGCCGCTCAAGGAATTCGATCTGCTCGAGTACCTGCTGCGCAACTCCGGCCGGGTGCTGACCCGCGGCCAGCTGATCGACCGGGTCTGGGGCGCCGACTACGTCGGCGACACCAAGACCCTCGACGTGCACGTCAAGCGGCTGCGCTCCAAGATCGAGGCCGATCCGGCCAAGCCCGAGCACCTGGTGACCGTGCGCGGTCTCGGTTACAAGCTCGAGGCGTAGTCGACCGAACAGACAACGGGCCCCGGTTCCGCCTCCTCACCCCGAGCGCGGAACCGGGGCCCGTTCGTCGTAGGTACGTGAGCGGCCCCCGGCGGACTCCCCTTAGGGGAAATAGACCCAGGTCGGGCCGATGGCGGGAACATCGGTCTTGCGCAACGTGATCCAGCCGAGGTCGTCTTCCTGCATGCAGTCGTAGAGCGGCACGGTGGTGCCGTTGCCGCGGCAGGCGATGGTGCGGCTGACGCCGTAGGGGCTCATGATGACGTTCTTGCCCTCTTTGGCGGCGTTCACCGCGGCCGGATCGGTCGCGGGCACGAAGGTGGCGGTGAAGTCCGCGAACTTGGTCGGATCCGCGTCCGGCTCTGCGTGCGCGCCGCCTGCCATGGAGAGGGTCGCGCCGATGACGAGTGTTGCGAGGGTGAGCGCTTTCTTCATGACCCGAGATCAAACCCGAAACTGGTGACGCCCGCATGGCGAGCAGATGACCTGCCGGGTGCGTTCGGCGCACCCGAGCTGGTCGGCCGCTGTGCGGGTCGCCGAGTGACGACCCGCACACCGCGCGCGTCAGCTGCTGCCGAACAGGCCGCCGAGCAGCCCGCCGAGCAAACGTCCCGCACTGCCGGTCCCGCTGCCGGATGCGCTGCCCGAGCTGCCGGTGCCGCCGCTGTTCGCCTTGGACACCTCGACCATGATCGACTTCGTGCTGCCGCCCTGTTCGACGGTGATGATGTGCTCGCCCGGCGTGCTCGGCTTCCATTCGATGGTCGCGCTGCCCGGCGGCCACGGCACCTTGGGGCCGCCGATGAATTCGCCGTTGTCGCTGAAGTAGACGAGCAGACCGCCGGAGGCGCCACCGACGTCGGCGGTGATCGTGTACGTGCTGCCGACCTTGTGGTTGCTGCCGTCGACCGAGACCGACTGCACGGCCGCGTGTGCCGAGGGCGCGGTCAGCACGGCGACGGCGGTGGCGGCCGCGAATGCCGTGAGTCCGACGCCCGCCCCGCGCCGGATGCTGCTTGTTGATGTCATGGTGCTCCTCCTGTGCCGACCATGCGATCGACTGGACCCTACTCTTTGAAGCGGAGATGTTTCAGATTTCGGCTCGAGTTCGCCGAGTCGAAATATCGTGCGGCGCGGACTTTTCCGACGGCGCCTGCGAGTCGTGCCTGATGGGCATAGCCGGACGCGGGCCGCGCACGGCCGGAGCGAAGGCGGAGGTACGCCTAGCTCCCGTTGCCGAACAGGCTGCCGAGCAGCTTGCCCGCGCTGCCCGTTCCTGCGCTGCCGGTGCCGCCGCCCGGATCGCCGGGATCGCCAGGATCTCCGGGGTCGCCCGGATCTCCGGGATCATTCGGGTCCTTCACCTGAACGACGATCGTCTTGGTGCTACCACCTTGTGACGCGGTGATGAGGTGCTGTCCCGGCGTCGTCGGCGTCCAGCTCACGGAGGACTCGCCGACCGGCCACGGTACCTTCGGCCCCGCGATGTCGTCGCCATTGTCCGACCAGTAGACGAGCAGCCCGATGCCCGCGCCGCTCAGCTTGGCGCGCAGCGTGTAGGTGGTGTTGATGGTGTGGTCGGCGCCCGAGACGGTGATCGAGTCGACGGTGGCGTGGGCCTGCGGCGCCGCGAAGACGGCGACGGCCGTGGCCGCGGCGAAACCCGCGAGCCCGGCGCCGATCCGGCGTCCGACCAGGGCGGAGGTGGTGTAACTCATGGTGTGCTCCCTGTGCTGCCCACTGGATGTGGGCCTCCGCACAGTAAGCGACCGAATGTGTGAAATGTGGACGTTTCGCAAAACTGGACAAGCGTCCGCTAGGGGTTATCTCTCTCGCGCTGTGCCGCGCCCAGCCCGGCTCTACTCTGCCGCGCCGTGCGCCGACTGCTCCGCATTGCGCTGCGCGTGCACCGTCGCGGGATGCACCGCGATCAACCCCAGCCCTTCGCGGCGCTTGCAGTGCCTGGCCAGCTCCTCGTAGGCCGGTTCGCCGAGCAGTTCCTTCAGCTCGGGCGCGTAGGACTGCCAGACCGGCCGCGCGCCGACGTGCGCGTCCGGCGAACCCGAGCAGTACCAATCGAGATCGAGTCCGCCGGGACCCCAACCGCGCCGGTCGTACTCGGTGATCACGGTGCGCAGGATCTGCACGCCGTCAGGCCGGTCCACCCACTCCTGGGTGCGCCGAATCGGCAACTGCCAGCACACATCCGGCTTCACCGTGTGCGGCTCCATACCGCGGCGCAGCGCCATCGTGTGCAGCGCGCAGCCGACGCCGCCCGCGAAGCCGGGCCGGTTCAGGAAGATGCACGCGCCCTCGAAGCGGCGGGTGCGCAGGGCGGGTTCGTCCTCGAGCTCGTCGAGTTCGAGATAGCCCTTCTTGGTGATCTTGCCCTTGGCGTTCTGGGCCTCGCCCATCAGCTGCCAGTCGGCCGGTGTGAGCATTCTCACAGCGTTGCGCAAGCGCTCCTGGTCGTCCTCGTCGGAGAGGAAAGCGCCGTGTGAACAGCAGCCGTCGTCCGGGCGATCGGCGATGATGCCTTGGCAGGCGGGCGTGCCGAAGACGCAGGTCCACCGGGACAGCAGCCAGGTGAGGTCGGCCACGATCAGGTGCTCGTCATTTGCTGGATCCACGAACTCGATCCATTCGCGCGGAAAGTCCAGATCGACCTCGGGTGCCGGGTCGATCTTCGCCGCTGGTCGGGGCCGGGTTCGGCTGCTCGCCGCTGCGCCTACCGTCACATCTGCAGACGCTAACAGTTCGATCGCCTGGCCTGAAGTGGTGGTCGACCCAGTACCGTGTTCATGTGCGGCTTGGGGTACTCGACGTCGGAAGCAATACCGTTCACCTGCTCGTGGTGGACGCCCACCGGGGTGGCCACCCGATGCCGATGAGCTCGACGAAGGCCACGCTCCGGCTGTCGGAGAACCTGGACGAAGAGGGGCGGATCACCGTCCAGGGCGCCGAGCGCCTCATCAAGACCGTGGCCGAATTCGCCAACATCGCCGAGACTTCCCGCTGCGTCGAGCTGATGCCGTTCGCCACCTCCGCGCTGCGCGAGGCCACCAACTCCGAACAGGTGCTCGCCAGGGTGCGCGCCGAGACCGGCGTCGATCTGCAGGTGCTCACCGGCGTCGACGAGGCCCGGCTGACCTTCCTCGCGGTGCGCCGCTGGTACGGCTGGAGCGCGGGCCGCATCCTCAACCTCGATATCGGCGGCGGCTCGCTGGAGATGAGCAACGGCGGCGACGAGGAGCCCGATGTCGCGCTGTCACTGCAACTCGGGGCGGGCCGGCTCACCAGGGAGTGGCTGCGCGAGGACCCGCCGGGCAAGCGCCGGGTCGCGGTGTTGCGCGACTGGCTCGACGCCGAACTCGTCGCCCCCGCCAAACAGCTGATCGATGTGGGTAAGCCCGACCTCGCCGTTGGTACGTCGAAGACCTTCCGATCGCTCGCGCGGTTGACCGGAGCCGCACCGTCGGCGGCGGGCACGCGGGTGCGCCGTACACTCACCAGCTCGGGCCTGCGCCAGCTGATCGCGTTCATCTCGCGGATGACGGCGTCGGACCGTGCAGAATTGGAAGGCGTAAGTTCCGATCGGTCACAGCAACTGGTGGCTGGCGCATTGGTCGCGGAGGCGAGTATGCGGGCACTATCGCTGGATACGCTCGAGATTTGTCCGTGGGCGCTGCGGGAAGGACTGATCCTGCGCAAACTGGATACCGATATGAACGGTGGACCCAGAGCGTCGTTGCTGACGGGACCGGCGGCCGAACCAGGCAAGCCGGCGTCCGACGGTGGGGCGGGGCTTTCCGGTCCGGTCGAAACGGTGTCGTCATGAACGAACGCAGTGAGCCGAGCGTCAGCGAGGCGCAGGCATGAGCGAACGCAGTGAGCGAATCATGTGCAAGCGTGCATCGCGCATGCCGGAGCCGAGTGTCAGCGAGGCGCGGGCATGAGTGATGAGTCCAAGCAGCTATCCGTTGCCGAGCTGCTGGCCCGCAACGGGCAGCAGGGCGCGTCGTCCTCCGGCGGCGGTCGCCGCAGACGCGGTGGCCGCGGCATTTCTGTCGCCGAGCTGACGGGAGATCTGCCGGTCATCCGGGATGGCGGCAGCCACTCCGCGCACGCCGCGCCCGACGACGAGGTCGCCGAAGCGCCGCCGTCGTACGAGCCCGCTTCCTACGCGCCGACATCGTTCGAGCCACCGTCTTTCGAGCCGTCCTCGTACGAACCGGCAGCTTACGAGCCCGCCGCATTCGAACCGGTTGCGCCCGAGCCGGTTTCGTACACCGCTCCGGACCCCGTCGCGGAGCTGCCGAGCCACTCGCCGATGTCGGGCCCGATCACCCGCTACGACCCGCTGGCGCCGTTCCGGGAATCGACGTCCTATCCCGAGCCGACGCCCTACCCGGCGACGCCGTCGTACTCGGATCCGCCGCCCGGGCGCTCCAACCTGGTGATGCCGGGACGCGACATGTCCTCCGGCTCCCGGCACAGCGCGCCGGACCAGAGGGAATCCGCGGCTTCCTACGCCGATCAGCTGTCGGAGGCGCCGCGTAGCGGTCGCGGTGGCCGCAGGCGCAAGCCGGACCCGGACGACGACGTCACCATGGTGGTCGGCCCGCCGCTGCGCGATCCGGTCGATTTCGACATCCCCCGCAACGGGCACCCGGAAGAGCCGCGCGGCTCGGACCGGCAGGAGCGGGGCCGCGGTGGCCGGGCCGCGCGCCGAAGGGCGGCGGAGGCCGACGAGGCAGGCCCCTCGACCGCGGCGTGGGCGCCGCCGTCGAACGATTTCGCCCCTGATTCCGCGCCCTTGCCGCTCTCTCCGCTGCCGGAACGCGCCAAGCCGTCCGGCCGCGCGCCACGCCAGGAGCCGCAGGAGGAGCAGCGAAGATCCTCCCGGTCCGAGACGCTGCGAGCTCGTGCCGAGGGTGCGGTGCCCGCGTGGTCGGCGAGGAGGCACAAGCCGGAGCCGGAGAAGTCCGTCTCCGAGCCGGAGTCGGGCGGCATCCCGACCGCCGCGTGGTCGCTGGCCAGCCAGGATCAGCAGCTGCTCTCCGGCTCCACGGTGGCGGGCGACCTGCTACGCGACGGTGTCGAGCGCGCCGAGCGCGCGGGCGGTCGCGGTCGGTCGCGCGGCGGCCGCGCCCAGGTCGAGGTCGACGAGGGCTTCACCGATGTGCACGACCCGTTCCTGCTCGAAGACGACGAGGACGAGGACGACGCACCGGAGCCGCAGCGGAAGCCCGCCGCCCGTCCGGCACAGCGCCGCTCCCGCGCCGCGCGCAAGGCGGAGTACGACGCCAACCGCAAGCAGTGGATGATCCTCGGCGGCCAGAGCGCGGGCGCGGCAGTCGCCGGAATGTTGCTGTTCAAGGGTTTCGAGCGAATGTGGGAGATGCTCCCCTGGGTGGCGCTGGCGCTGGCGATGATCGTGATCCTCGGCCTGGTGGCCCTGGTGCGGATTCTGCGCCGGACCGACGACATCCTCAGCACGGTGATCGCCGTCGTAGTGGGCATCTTCGTCACGCTGGGACCGCTAGCCTTTCTTCTCAGTACGAACTGAGTAGGGAGCGGCTGTGGGGAACATCGGGCAGGCGGACGACACTCGGATCGGTAGCGCGGTCGGGGGACCGGCGCCTGATCAGAGCGGACAACCGGACGGGGGGACGCCGGGCGGGGCGGGGAGCCCTCCGGGCCGCGACATTCTGGTCGGGCTGTCCAGCGCGTCGGTCTACCCGCAGAACACCGAGGCGGCCTTCCGGTACGCGGCCGATCTCGGTTACGACGGCGTCGAGTTGATGGTTTGGGCCGAGCCCGCCAGTCAGAGCATCGCGACCGTGCAGAACTACACCCGCAAGTACGGCGTTCCGGTGCTCGCGGTGCACGCGCCGTGCCTGCTGATCTCCCAACGCGTGTGGGGCGCGGATCCGGTGGCCAAGCTGGAACGCAGCGTGCGCACCGCCGAGGCGCTCGGGGCGGACA
Organism: Nocardia sp. CNS-044; assembly: GCF_059570515.1. NCBI lineage: Bacteria > Bacillati > Actinomycetota > Actinomycetes > Mycobacteriales > Nocardiaceae > Nocardia > Nocardia sp. CNS-044. The sequence goes on along the minus strand of NZ_JCANSX010000006.1, from coordinate 1,268,117 downwards.
CGGTGGTCGTCCATCCGCCGTTCCGCTGGCAGCGCCGCTACGCGGAGGGCTTCGCCGAGCAGGTCGCCGAGCTCGAGGAGCACAGCCCGGTCGTCGTCGCGGTGGAGAACATGTTCCCGATGCGCGCGGACACGCTGTTCGGCCGCGGCGCGAACGCGGCGAAGCGGCTGGAGCGGCGCGGCGGTCCGGGTTGGGGCTTGACCGCGTTCAGTCCGTCCTACGACCCCACCGACACCGGCTTCCGGCACTACACCCTCGACCTCTCGCACACCGCGACCGCTGGAGCGGATCCGCTCGCCCTCGCCGCCAGGATGGGACAGGGCCTGGCCCACCTGCACCTGGCCGACGGGCGCGGCGCGGCCCACGACGAGCACCTCGTCCCGGGCGACGGCACCCAGCCCTGCGTCGAACTCTGCGCGCAGCTGGTGCGCAACGGTTTCACGGGGCACGCCGTCGCCGAGATCAACACGCAGAACGCCCGCACCACCGCCCATCGCGCGGCGATGCTGCACCGCACGCTCGCCTTCGCCCGGCTGCATCTCAACGGCGTCGCGCTCAGTCCCGCGCCCGCCTCGGCGCAGGCGAATCGGGCATGACGCGAGCGCTTCGCTCGGTGTGATATCGATCGGCCTCCCCGCGGGGAATGTCCCCGCCGCTACCGAGGGTTGTACGCTGTACGAACGCTCGCATGCGGCAGGACAGGAGTGACGATGACGCTGGAGTTGACTACCGACGCGGTCGAGCCGACGGCGGCCGACGCGCCGTTCGGCGAGGTGTGCGCGCTGACCGAACTGCTCTCCGCCGACCCCGAGCTCGGCCGGTACGCGGGCGTCATCGACAAGATCTGGACCATCGGGCCGAAGGTGCACGGCGGCACCATGGTCGCCGCGAGCGCCGCGGCCGCCACCCGCTGGCTGCGCGCCTCCGATCCGGCGCTCGCCGACATGGCCCCGATCGCGGCGAGCTCGGACTTCCTCGGCGCGCCCGAGCCGGGAGAGGTCGAGTACGAGGTGCGCGTCCGCAAGATCGGCCGCCAGATCTGCCTGGCCGACACGACCCTCACCCAGAACGGCCGCGCCATGGTGCGCACCGCGTTCACCTTCGGCCACCTCGACGACATCGAGCCGCTCTACGCGCCCGAGCACGGCGATATGCCCGCCGAACCGCCGTCCGGCGCGATGGGCTACGAGGGTTCGCCGATGGGCAAGATCGTGAACGTCGCCAAGGGCGCCGACCTCTACCTGGACCGGTCGTGGGCGCCGTTCCTCGAGGGCGCGAAGGGCGAGCCGCGGCTGCGGCTGTGGATTCGCCCGTTCGAGGGCGATCAGCGCGACCCCGACGTGTCGATGTACTTCGCCATGATGGCGGCCGACATGAGCCCGCCGGTGCCGATGAACCTCGGCCACTTCGGCTGGGCCCCCACCGTGCAGATGACCACGTACTTGCGGCGCAGGCCCGCACCGGGCTGGCTGCGCGTCATCGCCACCTCGCACGAGGTGGGCGGCCGCATGTTCGACGAAGATCAGCTCATCCTGGACAGCACCGGCGCGGTGGTCGCGCAGAGCCGTCAACTCGCACTGATTCCCCAGCGCCGCTGACGCGCCCACTAACCTTGACCACCATGACGAGAATTGCGGTGATCGGTGGAGGCCGGATCGGGGAGGCGTTGATCGCCGGTTTGCTGGAGTCCGGCAGGGCGAGCAAGGATTTGGTCGTCGTCGAGACGCACGCCGATCGGGCCGAGCTGATCGCGAGCCGGTTCGGCGTGCGCGTCACGGGCGAGGCGGCCGACGCGGCCGTGGGCGCCGATCTGCTGGTGATCGCGGTCAAGCCGGGTGATGTCGACACGGTGCTGACCGAGCTGGGCAAGGCCGAGCTGAACGCGGGCGACCGCGACCAGGTGCTCGTCTCGCTGGCCGCGGGTGTGCCGACAACGCGGCTGGAGGCCAAGCTGCCCGCGGGCTTCCCCGTGGTGCGGGTGATGCCGAATACCCCGATGCTGGTCGGCCAGGGCATGAGCGTGCTCGCGCCGGGGCGCTACGCCAAGCCCGAGCAGCTGGAGCTGGTCACCGACGTGCTCGGCGCGGTCGGCAAGGTCGTGACCGTCGCCGAGTCGCAGATGGACGCGGTCACCGCCGTGTCCGGTTCCGGCCCCGCCTACTTCCTGCTGGTCGTCGAGGCCATGGTCGACGCAGGCGTCGGGCTCGGCCTGACCAGGGACGTCGCCACCCAGCTCGTGGTGCAGACGATGGTCGGTTCGGCCGCGCTGCTCGACGAGTCCGGCCAGAGCGCGGTGGACCTGCGCGCGGCCGTCACCTCGCCCGCTGGCACCACCGCGGCGGCGTTGCGCGAACTCGAGCGCGGCGGCGTTCGCTCGGCGTTTCTCGAGGCTTTGCACGCGGCCAAAGAGCGTTCCGCCGAGCAAGGCGCGTCGGCGGAATAACACACAACGCGTACATCTAGCGTTCGCATTGGGGCAAACCGGGCGTCAGAAGCTGATTTCTCACACACGTCGCAGTAATCCCACTAGCCCCGCTAAGCTTCAAGGAGCACGTGCGTGTCTGTTCCGCCGGTGGGGAAGCCGGCGGCGCGGACGTGCCGGAGGTCAATGGTGCAATGATGTCTTCCAACAAGATGTCTGCAAATAGCTCGGGGACGTCGCCAGGTTCGTCCGGCCCATCAGGTGGCCGTAGCGGTGGCCGAGCGCAAGGCAGTTCGGGATCGTCGGGCCAATCGATACTCGGCGGTGGTACTCAATTCCTCACCGTCGCCGAAGTGGCGAATCTGATGCGAGTGTCCAAGATGACGGTCTACCGGTTGGTGCATTCGGGCGAGCTGCCCGCGGTGCGAGTCGGCCGGTCGTTCCGGGTGCACGCGAAGGCCGTGCACGACTACCTGGAGACGTCTTACTTCGACGCCGGTTGAGGCGGTTTCGACCACCGACGGGCCCCGCGCGGCATGCGGGAGCCCGCGAATGACGGCGTGCGTGCCCGCGAGGGCCGTTGCTCGTGCCGCCATCGGATACCGGTAGGATGAACCCTCGGTTCGTGTTCGCCTGCCTGCGGCGCCAGTTCGTGGTGTCCGGTGGCCGCTGGCGGCGCGGATGCCGAAATCAGCTAGGCGTACGCGACGGCGTGCGCGCCGAGTAGAGAGAACGCGAGGACACCCTATGGGTTCTGTGATCAAGAAGCGCCGCAAGCGCATGTCGAAGAAGAAGCACCGCAAGCTGCTTCGCCGCACGCGTGTTCAGCGGCGCAAACTCGGCAAGTGAGCATGCGCGCCCTTGGCGCGAGATGAGGCCCGTCACCAGACCGGTGGCGGGCCTCTGTTTTTGAAACGGTTCAGTTTGAAATATTTTCATGTAACCGGTGACTGAAGTCATCGTTAGAACCTGATTAATACCCTCGGCGACCCAGACGGCAGCGGCTACTCTGGAACCGCCGAAAAAACGTAAATGGGGGCCTGGTAGGTGGGATCGGGTGCTGCGGTGGGATCTGACATAAGAGACGGGCACACGCCCAAAGTCGTGATGGTGACCGGCGCCAGCCGCTTCTTCGGCAGCGCCGTGGTAGCCAAGCTCGCCCAGGATCCGGCCGTCGAGCGTATCCTCGCCGTCGACACCATGACCCCGAGCCGGGAGCTACGGCGCCGCATGGGCCGCGCCGAGTTCGTCCGCGGCGACATTCGAAATCCCCTGATCCGCAAGGTGATCGGCGGCCACGAGGTCGACACCGTCGTACACACCGCGATATTGGCCAAGCCGCCCGCCGGCGGTGGCCGCGCGGTGATGAAAGACCTCAACGTGCTCGGCGCCATGCAGTTGTTCGCCGTCTGTCAGAAGTCGCCTTCGGTGCGGCGCGTCGTGGTCCGCTCGACCTCGGCGATCTACGGGTGCAGCGCCAAGGATCCGGCGAAATTCACCGAGGAAATGAGTGCCCGCACGCCGCCGCGCGGATGGTTCGCGCGCGACATGATCGAAATCGAGGGTTTCGTGCGCGGCCTCGCTCGCCGCCGTCCCGATATCGCGGCATCGATTCTGCGTTTCGCGCCCATTGTCGGCCCGCGACTGGCCGGCCGCGGCGTACAGTATCTCCGTTCACCGGTAACCCCGACCGTCTTCGGCCGGGACCCTCGAATGCAGCTGTTGCACGAAGAAGATGCGGTGGCCGCGCTCGCACACGGGGCGCAAGCGGCCCCCGGTGGTACCTACAACGTCGCGGGTGATGGTGCGTTGGCGCTGTCGCAGGCGGTGCGTCGAGCGGGGCGCATCGAACTGCCGGTGCCGTTCACGGTGTTCCGCACCGCGGGTCGCGCGTTGATGGGGCCGGTGATGCGGGAATTCACCGGCGAACAACTCGATTACTTCCATTTCGGCTGTGGCCTGGACACCACGCGGATGCGAAACGAACTCGGTTTCGAGCCGCGCTGGACAACGGTTCAGGCGTTCGACGACTTCATCGGGGGCGCAGCGTTGCGGCCCGTCTTCGATCCGGCGTGGATCGATGCCGCAGAAAAGAAACTGCTCGGCCTCATCGGGGCCGGTACGGGAGCACACCAATGAACGACGTGGCGAAAGTCATCCAACTTCATGATCTGAATATCGAAACCAGGCAGCGCACCAGCACTCGTCGCTGGCCCGAAGCGCCGAAGGGCGAGACGAAGCCGAGCCGCGTCACGTCACTGACCGATCGGCTCGCCTCGGCCGTGCCGCAGACGCCGCAGTCGCTGTCCGACCTGATCCGCAAGGAGGTCGGCAAGCAGATCGGCCGCACCGCCGACTTCGCGCGCCGCCGCGTCACCGGCGACTACCAGGTCGACGAGTTCGGCTTCGACGAGCACCTGCTCGAGTCGGTCATCCTGCCCGCGCTGCGCCCCCTGTCGGACCTGTGGTTCCGCGTCGAGGTCAGCGGCATGGAGAACATCCCCGAGGTGGGCGGCGCGCTGGTGGTGGCCAACCACGCGGGCACCGTTCCGCTCGACGGCCTGATGCTCCAGCTGGCCATTCACGACCACCACGCCAAGCAGCGCGCGCTGCGCCTGCTCGCCGCCGACCTCATCTTCGAGCTGCCGTTCCTCGGCGTGCTGGCCCGCAAGGCCGGGCACACGCTGGCCTGCCGCGAGGACGCCGAACGCCTGCTGCGCTCCGGCGAGCTGACGGGCGTCTTCCCCGAGGGGTTCAAGGGCGTCGGCAAGCAGTACTCCGACCGCTACAAGCTGCAGCGCTTCGGGCGCGGTGGTTTCGTCGCGGCCGCGGTGCGCACCGGCGTGCCGATCATCCCGTGCTCGATCGTCGGCTCCGAGGAGATCTACCCGAAGCTGGCCGACATCAAGCCGCTCGCCCGCCTGCTCGGACTCCCGTACTTCCCGGTGACGCCGATGTTCCCGCACCTCGGCCCGCTCGGCGCGCTGCCGCTGCCCTCGAAGTGGTACATCGAATTCGGCAAGCCCATCGCCACCACGTCCTACGAGCCGGAGGCCGCCGACGACCCGATGACCATGTTCGAGGTCACCGACCAGGTCCGCGAGACCATCCAGCAGACGCTCTACAAGCTGCTCACCAAGCGCCGCAACCCGTTCACGGGATAGTTGGCTGTGTTTTTGGCGCGCTGGCGCGCGCGTGTTCGCGGCCTTTATGTCTCGCTTCCCAGCGGTCGAGACTCGCGACTTCGTCGCATGCGCTTCGACCGCTGGGAAGCGAGACGGCCGCGAACGGTCGCTCGTCGGGCTCGCTCCGTGCGGGGTGATCGGGTGCCGACGTTGTGTGTGGTGGTCTGCTAAGCCGCGGTCAGTGTTCGCGTCGCCTGGTGACCGCTGCTGCGACCGCTCCGCCCGCCGCGCCCAGGGCGAGCGCCGTCGGCACGCCGATCTTGGCCGCCTTGCGTCCGGTGCGGAAGTCGCGAATCTCCCAGCCGCGGTTCTTGGCGACCTCGCGTAGGTCCGAGTCGGGATTGATCGCGACCGCCGTGCCGACCAGCGAGAGCATGGGCACGTCGTTGTGGCTGTCGGAGTACGCGGTACAGCGCTTGAGGTTCAGGCCCTCGCGGACGGCCAGCGTGCGCACCGCGTGCGCCTTCCCGAGCCCGTGCAGGATGTCGCCGACCAGGCGTCCGGTGAACTTGCCGTCGACGCTTTCCGCCACGGTGCCCAGTGCGCCGGTCAGGCCGAGCCGCTTGGCGATCACCTGGGCCAGCTCCACCGGCGTCGCGGTGACCAGCCAGACCTGCTGGCCCGCGTCCAGGTGCATCTGCGCGAGCGCCCTGGTGCCCGGCCAGATCTTGTCGGCGATGATCTCGTCGTAGATCTCCTCGCCGAGCGCCGCCAGCTCGGAGGTCGGGCGGCCCGCGATGAACGAGAGCGCCTTCTCCTTACCGGAGGCCATGTCGGTGCTGCTCTCCTTGCCGGTGACGCGGAACTTCACCTGCTTCCACGCCACGTCGACCAGGTCGGAGGTCTTGAAGTACTTGCGCGCCGCCAGACCGCGCGCGAAGTGCACGATCGAGGCGCCCTGCACCATCGTGTTGTCCACGTCGAAGAACGCCGCGGCGGTCAGGTCGCGCGGCACCTCCGGTCCTATCGGCTCGGCCGCCGCGAGCTCCGATTCGTGCAGCGAGAGCGCCGCGTCGGCACTGGCCTCACCGGCCAGATTCGCCCGGACCTCCTCCTCGGTAGGTCCGAACGGGCTGCGGGAGATGCGGGCGAGCTGATCCTGCAGGCCCTGGCCGAGCGGGCCCAGGTGCCACCGCACCGGGAACTCGCCGAACCGGCCCGCGATGAACCCGGCCCTCTCCACCTTCGATCGTTCCGGCACCAGTACCTCCGCCCGTTCGCGCGAACCACGTCCACAGTAACTGGCTTCGGCGACAGTCACCCGGAGACCACGCGCACCGCGGGTGCGGTGGCGAGAGGATTTAATATCCGCCATGACCAATCCCACAGATGGCGCCGCCGCGCCGTCCGAACACGAAGTGATTTTGCTGACCAGAGCCGGCTGCGGGTTGTGTGCCAAGGCACTGGAGCAGTTGCGCGCGATATGCGCGGATTTCGGCATCGAACCGGGCGCCCTCGACGTCGATATCGCCGCGGAAACCGACCCTGGCCTGCGCGCGGAGTACGGCGACCGGCTCCCTGTCGTACTGCTCGACGGCCGCGAACACAGCTACTTCGACGTCGACGAGGCGCGTTTGCGGGCGGATCTGGGTCGCTGATCGGTGTGATCCGTGTCCGATTTGGCCGCCGCGCTGGTCGCGGCGGAAAATGAGGCCAATTTCACCGACTTTGTGCAGGGCTTCACAAGCGGTTACGGTGGTGGCACGCGACCCGCATGCCGAGGCTGCGGACGCCTTGAAATCCGATACTTCGACCATGGCACCGGACCGCCGCCGGGCTCGAGGTCGAACGACGAACCGGACCTGTGCGCAGGCCGGAACGAGGAGCCGACGACGTGACAGAGCAGCATGAGGCGCCGGGCGGCGTCTCCAGGGCTCTGCAGAAAGACATCCCGCAGGCCACTGTGGCGCGGCTGGCTACCTATCTCCGGGTCCTCGCCATGTTGGCCGACGACGGTGTGCTCATCGTATCGAGTGAGGAACTCGCTGTCGCGGCGGGTGTCAATTCGGCCAAGTTGCGCAAGGACTTGTCCTTTCTCGGCCCCAACGGCGTCCGGGGCGTCGGCTATGACGTCGCGAAGTTGCGGACCAGGATCGAGGACGTGCTCGGTCTGTCCGGTGGACATCGCGTGGTGCTCGTCGGCGTCGGAAATCTGGGCCGGGCCCTGGTCGGCTACGGCGGCTTCCGTCGCCGCGGATTCAGCGTGGTCGGCCTCTTCGACGCCGATCCCGACGTGGTCGGCCGGTCGGTGGCCGGACTCACCGTGCGCGATGTGGCGGGCTTGGCCGCGGGCGTGGCCGAACTGGAACCCACCATCGCGGTCATCGCGGTGCCCGACGACGCGGCCCAGGACGTGTGCGACCAGCTGGTCGCCGCCGGGTTGCAGTCGATTCTGAGCTTCTCCGCGTGCGGGCTGATCGCGCCGCCCGCGGTGGAAGTCCGCCGGGTGGACCTGGCGGTCGAAATGCAGATGTTGTCGTTCGAACGGACCCGTAACGCCGAGCCGGAGCCGCTGCCCGAGGTGGCGCACGTGGGGTCCGGCCGGATCGCGCGCCGCGTGCCGACTCCGCACTCCCCGGCCGGGCACCCGGCCCTCACGCACTCGACGACCTCGCATTCGGCAACGGAGCCAAGCAGCAAGGGATCGGTGGTCACACCATGAGCGAACGCAGTGAGCGAATCATGTGCCAGCGTGCTATGCACATGCCGGAGCCGAGCGTTAGCGAGGCGCAGGCATGAGTATTCTGCTCGTCGGGATTTCGCATCGGAGCGCTCCCGTCGCAGTGCTGGAGAAGGTCGCCATCACCGATGCCGACCGTCCCAAGCTGATCGATCGAATGCTCGCCTCCAGCCACATCTCCGAGGCCATGATCGTCTCGACCTGCAACCGCGTCGAGGTGTACGCGGTGGTCGACGCCTTCCACGGCGGTCTGGCCGAGGTCGGCGATCTGCTCACCAAGCATTCCGGACTGCCGCTGCCCGATCTGACCAAGCACGCTTATGTGCGCTACAGCGAGGCGGCCGCCGAGCACCTGTTCGCGGTGGCCAGCGGGCTGGACTCGATGGTCGTCGGCGAGCAGCAGGTGCTCAGCCAGATCCGCGGCGCCTACGCCACCGCCGACGCTCAGCAGGCCGTCGGGCGCACCCTGCACGAGCTGGCCCAGCACGCGCTGCGCGTCGGCAAGCGAGTCCACTCCGAGACCGGCATCGACCGCGCGGGCGCGTCCGTGGTGTCGGTCGCGCTGGACCGGGCCAAGCAGGTGCTGGGCGATCTGGCCGGCCGCACGGCCGTGGTGGTCGGCGCGGGCGCGATGGGCGGGTTGGCCGTCGCACATCTGTCGCGCGCGGGTATCGGCCGCATCCTGGTGGTGAACCGGACCATCGCGCGGGCGCGCAGACTCGCCGAGACCGCGGGTTCCTACGGCGTCGAGTCCTCGGCGCTGGAGCTCTCCCGGCTCACCGAGGCGATGGCCGCCGCCGACGTGGTGGTCACCTGTACCGGAGCGGTCGGCGCCGTGGTGACGCTGGCCGACACGCACCGCGCGCTGGCCGATCGCGATCGCGCCGAATTCCCGGCGACCGAGCGTCCGCTGGTGTTCTGCGACCTCGGTCTGCCGCGCGACGTCGAGCACGCGGTGGCGGGTCTGCCGGGTGTCGCGGTGATCGACATCGAGACTTTGCAGCGCGATCCGGCCGCGGGCGCCGCGGCCGACGACACCGCCGCCGCGCGGTCGATCGTCGCCGACGAACTCGCCAAATACCTGGCGGGTCAGCGCATGGCCGAGGTGACCCCGACGGTCGCCGCCCTGCGCCAGCGGGCCGCCGAAGTGGTGGAAGCCGAACTGCTGCGGCTGGACTCGCGGCTGCCGAGCCTGGCCGATCCGGAGCGCGACGAGGTGGCGCGCACCGTGCGCCGGGTCGTCGACAAGCTGCTGCACGCGCCGACCGTGCGGGTGAAGCAACTCGCGTCGACGCCGGGCGGCGACAGCTACGCCGAAGCGCTACGCGAACTGTTCGAACTCAAACCAGGTGCGGCGCAAGCGGTTGCCGCTCCGATGGAAATCAGCACGCTCACCGGTGATCTCGGTCTCGGCCTCGCCGACGATTTCACCGCGGGACATCTCGGCGAGGAGGGCAAGTCGGCATGACCGTCGTTCAGGAAGAGGACAACATGACCGCCGACGGCACCCGCGCGCCGTGGCGCATCGGCACCCGGGGCAGCCTGCTCGCGCTGACCCAGGCGGGCACCGTGCGCGACGCGCTGATCGCGGCCGGGCATCCGGCCGAGCTGGTCGTGGTGAAGACGCCCGGCGATCTCTCCTCCGATCCGGTGCAGACGATCGGCGTCGGCGTGTTCACCTCGGCGCTGCGCGACGAGCTGGCCGCGGGCACGATCGACATCGCGGTGCACTCCTACAAGGACCTGCCGACCGCGCCGGACGCCCGCTTCACCATCGCCGCGATTCCGCCGCGCGAGGACCCGCGCGACGCTTTGGTCGCCCGCGACGGACTGGTGCTCGGCGAACTGCCCGCCGGTTCCCGCATCGGCACTTCGGCGCCGCGCCGCGCGGCTCAGCTGGCGGCGCTCGGCCTCGGCCTGGAGATCGTGCCGCTGCGGGGCAACCTGGACACCCGCCTGCGCAAGGTCACCGACGGTGAACTCGACGCGGTGGTGGTGGCGAGAGCCGGTCTGTCCCGGATCGGCAGGCTCGACGCGGTGACCGAGGCACTGGAGCCGGTGCAGATGCTGCCCGCTCCCGCGCAGGGCGCGCTCGCTGTCGAATGCCGCAGCGACGACGCCGAGACCATCGAGGCGCTTACCCGGCTCGACGACGCGGCCACCAGGGCCGCCGTCATCGCCGAACGGTCGCTGCTCGCCGAGCTGGAGGCCGGGTGCACCGCGCCGATCGGCGCGCTCGCCGAGGTCGTCGAGTCGCTCGACGACGACGGCCGCATCGTCGACGAGCTCTCGCTGCGCGCCTGCGCCGCCGCCGCCGACGGATCCGAGGTGCTACGCGCTTCGGTGGTCGGCGCACCCGCCGAGGCCGACCGGCTCGGCCGCACGCTCGCGCAAGAGCTCTTGGAGCTGGGGGCGCGCGAGCTGCTCGGTAACCCCGGACCAGACGACGCCACCGATGCGAGATCCGACGGTGACGTCCCGAACACGCAGCGGTCGCGACCGGGCGCGGCCGAAGGTCGTATCAGCAATCCCAGCCCAATGGAGAACAACCAATGAGCCGAGCCACCAAGAAGCACCCCGGTCGGATCTTGTTCGTCGGGTCGGGTCCCGGCGACCCGGCGCTGCTGACAGTGCGTGCGCGCGAGGTGCTCGGGCGGGCGACACTGGCTTTCACCGATCCCGATGTCGACAAGGGTGTGCTCGCGCTGATCGGCACCGCCGTCGAGGAGAACGAGGACGGCACCCGGCCGGTCGACGTGCGACCCGCGCTCGGTGAGCCCGCGGAGGTCGCCAAGACGCTCATCGCCGAGGCACGCAACGGCCACGACGTGGTCCGCGTCGTCGCGGGCGATCCGCTGACCGCCGATTCGGTGATCACCGAGGTCACCGCGGTGACCCGTTCGCACATGGTCTTCGAGGTGCTGCCCGGCCTGCCGAACGGTTCCGCGGTGCCGAGCTACGCGGGCATCGCGCTCGGCTCCGGCCACACCGAGGCCGACGTGCGCGGCGAGGTCGACTGGGCCGCGTTGGCCGCCGCGCCGGGCCCGCTGGTCCTGCACGCCACCTCCGGCCACCTGGCCGAGACCGCGAGCGCGCTGGTCGAGCACGGCATGGCGCCGCAGACCCCGGTCGCGGTGACCGTGCGCGGCACCACCCGCCAGCAGCGCACCATCGAAGCGACGCTGGCCACGTTGAACAGCGCCGCCTCCGAGCTGGTCGGTCCGCTGGTGGTGACCATCGGCAAGGCGGTCGCCACCCGGTCGAAGATGTCGTGGTGGGAGTCGCGCGCGCTGTACGGCTGGACCGTGCTCGTGCCGCGCACCAAGGATCAGGCCGCCGAGATGAGCGAGCGGCTGGTCACCCACGGCGCCATCCCGATGGAGGTGCCGACCATCGCGGTCGAGCCGCCGCGCAGCCCGGCGCAGATGGAGCGCGCGGTCAAGGGTCTGGTCGACGGCCGCTACCAGTGGGTGGTGTTCACCTCCACCAACGCGGTGCGCGCGGTGTGGGAGAAGTTCGCCGAATTCGGTTTGGACGCGCGGGCGTTCAGCGGCGTGAAGATCGCCTGCGTCGGCGAGGCCACCGCGGACAAGGTGCGCTCGTTCGGCATCAACCCGGAGCTGGTGCCCTCGGGTGAGCAGTCCTCCGAGGGCCTGCTCGCCGACTTCCCGCCCTACGACGACGTTTTCGATCCGGTGAACCGGGTGCTGCTGCCGCGCGCCGACATCGCCACCGAGACGCTGGCCGAGGGTCTGCGCGACCGCGGCTGGGAGATCGACGACGTGACCGCCTACCGCACGGTGCGCGCCTCGCCGCCGCCCGCGGAGACCCGCGAGATGATCAAGACCGGCGGTTTCGACGCGGTCCTGTTCACCTCGTCCTCCACGGTGCGCAACCTGGTCGGCATCGCGGGCAAGCCGCACGCGCGCACCATCGTGGCCTGCATCGGCCCGAAGACCGCCGAGACGGCCATCGAGTTCGGTCTGCGCGTGGATGTGCAGCCCGAGACCGCGCAGGTCGGCCCGCTGGTCGAGGCGCTCGCCGAGCACGCCGCCCGGCTGCGCGCCGAGGGTCTGCTGCCGCCGCCGCGAAAGAAGAGTCGCCGTAGCCGGTAAGTGCCGTCCGCTCCGCGCCCGGATAGGCGCCGTCCGCTCCGCGCCCGGGTGTGATCGGCGCAGCGAAACGCCCGCCCATGGTGGGCGTTTCGCGTTTCGGGGTCTCGCGCGCGGCGAAACGCCCACCGCGTTGTGGACGTTTCGCTTTCGCGCCCGGCCTGGGGCCGGACGTCGTCAGCGGCTGTAGCGCAGCAGAGTGCGCACCAGGCGGCACGTGGTGTCCGATGGCGGGCGGATGCCGACGACTTCGGCGGTGTGGCGGATCTTCTCGTTGCTCGCCTGGGTCGGCAGGTAGATCCCGGAGTCGAGCAGGGCGATGCTCAGCCGCATCGCCTTGAGCCTGCGGTTGTGCGTGACGTACCACTTGCGTGGACGTCCAGCAGGCAGCGGACGCTTTTCCAGCGGCCGGTAGGGCGTGATGATCGTGGACTTTCGGGCGGCTGCGGTCGCGGGCACTTGCGTCCTCCCCTCGCGATCGGGAACCCGGCGGATCCCCTCGAACACAGCTTCGATTCTACCCGCACCCACCGACAAAAACCGCTGGCCGCAACCCTTTTCGCACTCAGTCGGTGCACACCGATTGCTTGATCTGCGGGTTGCGTCCGGTCGCCGAGCCGATCGCGTTCGCGGTCGCGTCGGCCCTGGTCGGACCCCGGCCCCAGGACCAGCTGTTGTCTTTGGCTCGCGCGACGGCGCCGCACTTGTCGACGAAGTTCACCAGCACGCGGCAGTCGGACTTGCCGCACGTGTCGACAGCGACGCGTTCGGCCCTCGTCTTCGTGCTGTAGTTGCGCGCGCCGCCGGTGGCCCCGGTCGACGGCGAGTAGGCGATGGCGCCCCACTCGTCCGCACGCGCCACGGCCGGTCCCGCGGAGACGCCGAGCAGCGTTCCGGCGACGGCCGCGGTCAGCGTCACGCGCAATACGGTGGTGGTCAGCTTTTTCATCGGGATCCCCCAAAAGATCTGTCCGGCAGCTCGTTTGCCGCGTCGAATCGACCCTATCGAGCCTGCTTACCGTCCTCCGAACGATTCCTTAACACCTCGAACCCCTACGTCCCGAGGATGTGGTCGTCGTCAGGGCTCGAGGAGGAGGCGGAGGGCTTCGGGGTGGCCGAGGTCGGCGGCTCGTCGAAGCCAGGAGGTCGACTCGTCGGCGGTGGGGGAGTCCAGGGTGGCGGGAATTCCGCCGTCCCGCAGGGCGATTGCCAAGTGGAACATGGAGTCGGGGTCGCCGGACGCCGCCCCTCGGCGCAGCCAGTGCTCGCCTCGATCGGTGTCGCCGAGGTCGAGATACAGGGCGCCGAGCACCGCCATCGCGTCGCGGCGGCCGCGGCGCACGGCTTCGGTGAGCAATCCGACGGCGCGCTCGAATTCACCCGCGCGGGCCGAGTGCACGCCGAGACTGCGCATGGCCGTGGGGTTTCCGCCTTCGGCGGCGCGCTCGTACCAGCGCACGGCCGTTTCGTCGTCTCCGCGCCGGTGCGCGATGACGCCCATGTTGGCCATCGCCTCGGCGTCCCCGGCCGCGGCCCCGGGCTGTAACCAGCGCTCCGCCGCATCCAGTTCCCCGCGCTCCAGATACAGCGCACCGAGTTGCAGATCCGCTCCCGCGCAACCCGCGGCGGCCGCCTGCTCCCACCATCCGACGGCCTCCGCGACGCGTCCGTCCGCCTCGGCGAGCTCGCCGAGCGGGCCGAGCGCCGACACGCTCCCGAGTTCCGCGGCCCGCCGTAGGTAGTGCTCCGCACCGCCCGCGTCGTCGACCTCGCGCAGCGCCTCGGCCAGCCGCTCCATCGCCCACACGTCGCCGCCGTCGGCGAAGCGCCGCAGCGCCGCCACGCGCTGTCCGTACCGGTCGTAACCCGTCATCGCTCTGCCTCCGAATCCGGTTCGCCGAGAGGTGCCCCGTCGTCGAGAAACCTCATCTTCAGGATCGCGCAGAAATCTCGCTTTCGGTCGCCATGGCATCGATTCCGTCGACCGGTTCGGCGGCCACGCGTCGGTCGGGCGGTGGGCCGGATCACCACCGCCCCATGCGCTCGCGACACCTCCGCTCAGCAGGCGTATCGTGCGATTCATGACCGGAATGGACCGCCCGCGGCGGTTGCGCCGTACTCCCGCTCTGCGCCGTCTCGTGGCCGAAACCACATTGGAACCACGGCAATTGGTGCTGCCGATGTTCGTGGCCGACGGACTGGACGAGCCGCGCGAGATCGGCTCGATGCCGGGGGTCCACCAGCACTCGATGGACTCGCTGCGCAAGGCGGCGGTGGAGGCCGTTACGGCGGGCGTCGGTGGGCTCATGTTGTTCGGCGTGCCCAAGCCGGAGGACAAGGATGCCACCGGCAGTCAGGCCAGCGATCCGAAGGGCATTCTGAACCGGGGTCTGCGCGCGCTGTCCGAGGAGGTCGGCGACGCGACGGTGATCATGGCCGACACCTGCCTCGACGAGTTCACCGATCACGGCCACTGCGGCGTCCTCGCGACCAACGGCGCGGTGGACAACGACGCGACCCTGCACCGCTACGTCGACATGGCGATCTCCCAGGCCGAAGCGGGCGCCCACCTGCTCGGCACCAGCGGCATGATGGACGGTCAGGTCGGCGCGATCCGGCGCGGCCTGGACGCGGTCGGCCGCACCGACACCGGCATCCTCGCCTACGCCGCGAAGTATGCCTCGGCCTTCTACGGCCCGTTCCGCGAAGCAGTCGGCTCCTCGCTGGAGGGCGACCGCCGCACCTACCAGCAGGACCCGGCCAACCGCAGGGAGTCGCTGCGCGAGCTCGAACTGGATCTGGCCGAGGGCGCCGACATCGTGATGGTCAAGCCGGCCATGTCGTACCTGGACATCCTGCGCGACGTCGCCGACCGGTCGACGGTGCCGGTGGCGGCCTACCAGATCTCCGGCGAGTACGCGATGATCACCGCCGCCGCGCAGCGCGGCTGGATCGACCGCCGCGGCGCGATCCTGGAATCGCTGGTCGGCATTCGCCGGGCGGGTGCGGACATCGTGCTCACCTACTGGGCGACCGAGGCCGCACACTGGTTGTCGTGACGAACTACCCGAGACCGATGGGCGTCGCGCCGTTCCCGCAGCGGCCGCCGATGCCCGAAGACATCCGTACGGCCCGCCAAGTGTGGTGGGGAATCATCGGATTCGGCGTGGTGCAGCTGGTCGGCACGGTGCTCACCTCGTTGCAGCAGCGCGACGACCTCGACCAGCGGATGTTCGACCAGGGCAAGGCGGGCGACCCGAATTTCGCCATGGCCACCGCCGAACTGGTGGTGTCCCTGATGCTCGTCGGAATGGTGCTCGGTGGTCTCGCGCTGGCCGCGGGCGCGTTCGCCGTCGTGCACCAGTTCGGCCGGGGCAAACTCTGGGCGCGCACGGTCCTGACCGTCGTCGCGATCTGGCTGGTGCTCGGTGCCGTCGCGGCCCTGTTCGCCCTGGACGCGGTCACCGGTGTTGCCTCGCTGGTGGCGGGCGGCGCGGCTATCGTGCAGGGCGTGTTGGCCGGTGGCGCGCTGTATCTCAGCTACCGTCCGGAGTCCACGACTTGGTTCCAGCCGAACCGCCGCTGAACGGATGACCGCGGCGTCACCGAGTTTGTCGCCGTAGTGCAGACATGTATGGTGAGGGTTGTCACAGTAGACATGGGAACCGGTAGTTATTGGTCATGCGTTGTCTTGCGTTGCGTGAGGGCGTCATCCAGTGAGCTCCGGGAGATCGGAGGCATAGATGCGAGTGGTGATCCAACAGCCGCAGAGCATTCGGCGAGATTTGCTCGTCCTCAGCCTGCTGATCCTGTTCGGCGTGGTCACCGTCGCGGTCCTGCTGCTGCCGGGGCTGGTCGGCTGAATTCACCGGCGGTGCGAGCCGGAGCCCCGCGCGTTCGGATGCGCGATCTGATGGGTAGTGCGGCGTGAGCGACGGCGACGCGGTCTTGTTCGCGGAGCCGGGTGCGCGGTGGCGCGCGGTGGCCTACGGCCCGCTGCTCTGTCTTCTCGTCCTCGTGCTGGAACTGGTCACGTCCAGTCCGGCGCACTGGTTCGCGCTGATCTTCTGCGGCGCGCTGATCGCGGCTTTCGTTGCGCTGCAAGTTTTCGCGGGCCGCCGTCACGTCAGCGTCGAGTTGACCGAGTCGACCCTGCGCCAAGGCGCCGAGACCCTGCCGCTGACCGGCATCGCGAGAGTGCTGCCGGAGCGCGACGAGCACTCCTGGAATGATGAGGACTGGGAGTCCGCGCGTGCGCTCGGCGAGCTGAGCGGTGTGCCGCGCAGACGCAAGGGAATCGGGCTGCGGCTGCGCGACGGCGGACTCGTGCAAGCGTGGGCGCGCGATCACCGCGGCCTGCGGACCGCACTCACCGCGGTGCTGGATCGTGCGGGGGTCGCGGCGCCAGAGTCCGAGGGTGTTGCGGCGCAGCGGTCCGAGGACACCGTGGCGACGGAGATCGAGGGCGTCGCAGTGCGGGAGTCCGAGAGCAGCGAAGAACGGCACAGCGAGAACGGAGCGGACCGGTGAGACGTGACATGGAGGTGGCGGTCGGCGAGGCCCTCGCGGCCGTCGTCGCGCTGGTGCTCGCGGTGCTGAGCTGGAACCGCGGGACCGTCGTCACGGTGTTCGCGCCGCTCGGCGAGATGCCCGCATTCGAGGCGACCCGCTATGTCGGGCCGTGGCTGATGCTCGCGGCGTTCCTCGTCGCGGTGGCGGGCCTGCTCGGCATCGACGCCGTGACCCGCGTGCTGCGGTCCGCCGCGGAGAAATGACATCGGCCGGACAACCCGGTCGACACGGATAGCCGCCCCGTTTCACCTGCGCGGGGGCGGGAACATCCACCCCATGAAGCCGACAATCCACGCGAAGAAGATCGCCATCGGGGTTGTGGCCGGTTGCCTGATCGGTGCGGCCGGTGCGGTCCCGGCAGCCGCGGCGCCCGTCGAATACACACCGCCGCCGCCGGTGCCGGTGACACCCGCGTTCACCGCGACCGAGCCGCCCGGACTGATGAAGCTGCTGCCCCCGCCACTGGCCTGTCTGGCCACCACCGGGTTCGCGTTGTTCTGCGTGGGCATCACCTGAGCCCGGCATCTGAAACGTACTCGCTTCGAGAGCCGATACGCCTTGTGGCACACCGGTATTCGCCGGTGAGCCTATCGAATGGAAGGTGTTGCTCGTGAAGGTTCTCGGTGCGAGGTTCGGTGCGGCCCTTGTCGCGTTCGCGGCGATCGGTTTTGCGGCCGCGCCCGCCATGGCGGACGGCGCGGGGTTGCCCTTGGAGCCGACGGCTCCCGTCGCCGGTCTGGTGCCGGAGACCGGGTCGGCGGGCGCGCTGAACGGGCTCATGTGCTCGTTGCAGACGCTGTCCGCCTCGGCTCCCTGCATCAACACATAGGCGTAGCTCCGCCTCCGGTCATGCGCGGTCTGCGGGCGGACTTCGTCCGGCTGCGTCCCTTGGGACCCGAAACCGCTGTAGCCGAATGATTTACGCTCGCCCGCGGACTCCGGTCCGCGGGCGAGTTCCTTCGTTCAGTCCGTCCAG
Organism: Nocardia sp. CNS-044; assembly: GCF_059570515.1. Classification (NCBI taxonomy): domain Bacteria; kingdom Bacillati; phylum Actinomycetota; class Actinomycetes; order Mycobacteriales; family Nocardiaceae; genus Nocardia; species Nocardia sp. CNS-044. The sequence goes on along the minus strand of NZ_JCANSX010000006.1, from coordinate 1,250,170 downwards.
CTCTGGAAGACGTCGAGGATCCGGCCGTTGCGGGTGCCGGGGGCGTTCACGTACACGGTCACCGTGCCGTCGGAATGTCTGGCGGTCTCGGCGATCACCTGGCGCAGCGAGGCGTGCACTCCGCCGTGCTGATCGCGGTGGAGTTCGGTGTCTTTGTGTAGTCCCGCCCCCATGCGGTCCAACGGCACGAACATCGTGACCACCGCGGGCACCGGGCCGGCCGCTAGCGCGACCGTCTCCTCGTGGCTGAGCCGGACGCCGACGCGACCCTGCGCGGGATCGGCGACCGGTACGGCCGCCGCGGCGGTTCCCGCGCCGAATACCGCTGTCGCGGTGGTGAATACGGCCAAGGTAGCCGTGCTGACGAGTGCGAACCGCATGAAGAGCCTCCCGAGGGTAGCTGCTGCGACGACCAATCGAGATTACGGACGAGTCGCCCGATATCGCCGCAAACGCCCGCCCGGCGTGTTGTCCCGGATTGCGGCGCGCGTCACTCTCCTACACCCTGTCGTCGACCGGGTTCGCCGGGGCTGCGACACTGGAGGCCGTGAGTTCTTCTCCGCGCGTGACCAGGGCATCGGTGCCGGTTTCCGCTCAGCTCTTCGACCGGGCGAGTTCGGTGATCCCCGGCGGTGTCAACTCGCCGGTGCGGGCGTTCAAGTCGGTCGGCGGCACGCCGCGGTTCATCGCGTCCGCGAACGGATACACGCTCACCGACGCCGACGGCAACGACTACGTCGACCTGGTGTGCTCCTGGGGCCCGATGATTCTCGGGCACGCCCATCCCGCGGTGGTCGAGGCCGTGCAGCGGGCCGCGGTCGGCGGCTTGTCCTTCGGCGCGCCGACCGCCGCCGAGATCGAACTCGCCGAGTTGATCGTCGAGCGCGTCGCGCCGGTCGAACGGGTGCGGTTGGTGAACTCCGGTACCGAGGCCACCATGAGCGCGGTGCGCCTGGCGCGCGGTTACACGGGCCGCACGAAGATCATCAAGTTCAGCGGCTGCTACCACGGCCACGTCGACGCGCTGCTCGCCGACGCGGGCTCCGGCGTCGCGACACTCGGCCTGCCCACCTCGCCCGGCGTCACGGGCGCGCAGGCGAGCGACACCATCGTGCTTCCGTACAACGACCTCGAGGCGGTGGCGGCGGCCTTCGCGGCGCACCCCGGTCAGATCGCCTGCGTGATCACCGAGGCCGCCGCGGGCAACATGGGCGCGGTCGCGCCGCTGCCCGGTTTCAACGAAGGGCTGCGCACGCTGACCTCCGAGCACGGCGCGCTGCTGATCATGGACGAGGTCATGACCGGGTTCCGGGTCAGCCGCTCCGGCTGGTTCGGCCGCGACGGCGTCACCGGTGATCTCTACACCTTCGGCAAGGTGATGAGCGGTGGTCTGCCCGCCGCCGCGTTCGGCGGACGCGCCGAGGTGATGAACCAGCTCGCTCCGCTCGGCCCCGTCTACCAGGCGGGCACGCTCTCGGGTAACCCCGTCGCCGTCGCCGCGGGTCTCGCCACGCTGCGCGCCGCCGACGACGCGGTCTACGCCGCGCTCGATCGCAACGCCGAACGGCTCGGCGGCCTGCTCGCCGAGGCGCTCGGCGCGGCAGGGGTCGAGCACCAGGTCCAGTTCGCGGGCAATATGGTGAGCGTGTTCTTCTCCGACCGTCCGGTCACCGACTACGCCACCGCCAAGGCCAGCCAGACCTGGCGTTTCCCGGCCTTCTTCCATGCGCTGCTGGACGGCGGCGTGTACGCGCCGCCGAGCGCGTTCGAGGCGTGGTTCGTCTCCGCGGCGCTCGACGAGGACGCATTCGACCGAATCGCCGCAGCTCTGCCCGCCGCCGCGAACGCGGCCGCGGCCGCAACCCCCGAAGGATCCCGCGCGTGAGTTCCGACCACGACCAGCCCGGCGCCGCCCGCCGCGAACTACCGAACAACCCAGACGAAACGACCGACGTCCCCCCGAACGTCGACTCGCCCTTCAGTGAGGCCGAGGCCGTCGGCGCGCTCACCGAGGCCGACATCGCCGAGGAAGCCGCCGCCCGCGCCGCGGCATCGGCGGCCGCCGCGGCCGAGCCCGTCTCGCCGGTCGACGAGGTCGTCGCGGATGCGCCCGCTTCGACCGAAGGTGACGCCGCCGCTGAGACCGACGAGCCTTCCGGTGCCGAGTCTCGGACCGAGATCGACGAACTGGCCGCCGCCGACGCCGCCGCCGAGGCCGAGAGCGCTGCCGCTGACGTGAACGCCGCCACCGGAGTCGAGAACGCCGACGCCACCGACTCTGCATCCGAGCTGCCCACGACCGCAAACACCGCCGACGCGACCGCTACCCAAGCGGTCGCCGACGAGCCGCCCGCCGTCGCCAAGGACTCCGAAACCACCGCGCGCGTCACCACCAAGCCCCGCTCCGCCGAACCCGAGTTCGAGGCGGGTCCCGATGTCGAGACCATCGTGCACGTCCTGCGGCACGGCGAGGTGCACAACCCGAAGGGCATCCTCTACGGCCGCCTGCCCGGCTTCAGCCTGTCCGTCGCAGGTCGGGCGCAGGCGGGCGCGGTCGCGCGGGCGCTGTCCGATCACGACATCGCCGTGGTCATCGCCTCCCCGCTGCAGCGCGCGCAGGAGACCGCGGCGCCGATAGCCGAACAGCACGGCGTGCTCGTGCGTACCGACGAGAACCTCATCGAGGCGGGCAACACTTTCGAGGGCCTGCGCGTGTCCGTCGGCGACGGCGCGCTGCGCAAGCCGCGGCACTGGTGGAAGCTGCGCGACCCGTTCACCCCGTCCTGGGGCGAGCCGTACCTGCAGATCGCCCACCGGATGCTCGCGGCCGTGAACAAGGCTCGAGTCGAGGCGGCCGGGCGCGAGGCGGTGCTCGTCTCGCACCAGCTGCCGGTCTGGACGCTGCGCCGCTTCCTGCAGGGCCAGCGGCTCTGGCACGACCCGCGCACCAGGCAGTGCTCGCTCGCCTCGCTGACCTCGCTGGTCTACCAGGGCGACACGCTGGTCGACATCGTCTACTCCGAGCCCGCGGGCGGTTCGGATCCCACGGTGCACGGCGCATGATCCGCTCCACCGCGTCATTCGCGACAACCCGGCCCGCCTCCGCACGGAAGCTGGCCGGGCGGGTCGTGCCGGTGCTCCTCGCGTGCGTGGCCTTGGTCGCCGCGCTCGCCGGCTGCTCGACCGGATCGGACGCGGTGGCCACCGGCGGCACCTTCCAATTCGTCTCGCCCGGCGGCAAGACCGACATCTTCTACAACCCGCCCGCCGCGCGGGGCACCATCGGCGAGCTGTCCGGCCCGGATCTGATGACCGAGGGGAAGACGATCTCGGTCGCCGACTTCCCCGGCAAGGTGGTCGTGATCAACCTGTGGGGCCAGTGGTGTGGGCCGTGTCGCGCGGAGGCGCCCGCGCTGGAGCAGGTCTACGAGGCCACCAAGGACAAGGGCGTCGCCTTCCTCGGCATCAACGTCCGCGATCCGCAGCGAGACAAGGCGCAGGACTTCGTCACCGACAACAAGGTCGGCTACCCGTCCATCTACGACCCGTCCATGCGCACCCTGCTCGCGCTCGGCGGCAACTTCCCGACCAGCGTCATCCCGACCACTCTCGTCCTGGACCGGCAGCACCGCGTCGCGGCCGTCTACCTGCGGTCGCTGATCGCGGACGACCTGCGGCCGATCATCGAGACACTCGCCGGGGAGGCCCAGCAGTGACGCGTTGTGTGACCTCGCGGTGCGTGCGGTGACGGTGCTCGCGAGCGTGGGAGATTCGTTCCAGCAGACGGCGGCGACCGGGCCGCTGCTGCTGGCGCTCGGTGCGTGCCTGCTCGCCGGGCTGGTGTCGTTCGCTTCACCGTGCGTCGTTCCGCTGGTGCCCGGCTATCTGTCGTACCTGGCGGGTTTGGTCGGCGCCGAGGCTCCGCCCGCGACCGCCGAATCCGCGAAGAGCCAGTCGGCGGTCGCGCTGGCCCAGCGCGGCGCGAAGCTGCGTGTCGCCGGTGCGGCCGGACTGTTCGTCGCCGGGTTCACCGTGGTCTTCGTGCTCGCGACGGCCACCGTGTTCGGCGTGATCCAGACCCTCAACGTGAATCGCGAACTGCTGCAACGCGTCGGCGGCGTGGTCACGATTCTGATGGGTCTGGTGTTCGTCGGTCTGGTGCCCGCGCTGCAGCGCGATACCAGGATGGAGCCGCGCCGCCTGACCAGCCTCGTCGGCGCACCGCTGCTCGGCGGCGTCTTCGCGCTCGGCTGGACGCCGTGCCTCGGACCGACGCTGTCCGGCGTGATGGCGGTGGCCGCGGGCACCGAGGGCACCACCGCCGTGCGCGGCGTGGCGCTCATCGTCGCCTACTGCCTCGGGCTCGGTCTGCCGTTCGTGATCCTGGCCTTCGGCTCGGCAGGCGCGCTGCGCGGTGTCGGCTGGCTGCGCCGCAATTCGCGAACCATCCAGATCGTCGGCGGCATCCTGCTCATGGCCGTCGGCGTCGCGCTGGTCACGGGGGCGTGGGATCAGTTCGTGGCCTGGGTGCGCGACGCGTTCGTCTCCGAGGTGACCCTGCCGATATGACCGTGACCGACCACCCGGTGACCGAATCGCCCCGTCCGCCCCGCCAGTCGCTGTTGGGCCGCGCCTGGGCGCTCGTGCGCAACACCTGGCGCGGGCTCACCAGCATGCGCACCGCGCTGGTGCTGCTGTTCCTGCTGGCCTTGGCCGCGATCCCGGGCGCCCTGCTGCCGCAGCGGAACCTGAACGAGCAGAAGGTCAGGGAATACATCGCCGACCGTCCGACGCTCGGACCGTGGATGGACCGGTTCGAGCTGTTCGACGTGTTCTCCAGCTTCTGGTTCACGGCCGTCTACGTGCTGCTGTTCGTCTCGCTGGTCGGCTGCATCCTGCCGCGCACCTTCGATCACTACAAGGCGTTGCGGACTCCGCCGGTCCGCGCGCCGCGCAACCTCGCCCGGTTGCCGCACCACTATTCGGGCGAGTCGACGAGCAGCCCCGAGGCGTTGATCGAGCACGCGCGCGCCCAGCTGCGCGGCTGGCGCACCGAGGTGCGGCCGGGCAACCGCGAGGGCGAACTCACTCTCTCCGGTGAGAAGGGCTACACCCGCGAATTCGGCAACCTGGTGTTCCACCTGGCGCTGGTCTGCCTGCTGGTGGCCATCGCGGTCGGCAAGCTGTTCGGTTACGAGGGCACCGTCATCGTGATCGCCAACAACGGTCCCGGTTTCTGCACCACCTCGCCCGCGGTGTTCGACTCCTTCCGCGCGGGCAACGTCAACGACGGCACCGGCATGACGCCGATCTGCGTGCGCGTCAAGGATTTCCAGGCCGATTACCTGCGCACCGGTCAGGCCGAGATGTTCACCTCGAACATCAGCTACCAGGCCGGATCGGATCTGACGACCGACACCTGGCGCGACGCCACCCTCCAGGTCAACCATCCGCTGCGCGTCGAAGGTGACCGTCTCTACCTGCAAGGCCACGGTTACGCGCCGACCTTCACGGTCACCTTCCCGGACGGCCAGACCAGGACCGAGACCATCCAGTGGCGGCCCGACGACGCGCAGACCTTCCTGTCCAGCGGTGTGCTGCGCATCGACCCGCCCGGCGGCCTGTACGCCACCGACGAGGAGCGCCGCAAGAACCAGATCGCCATCGAGGGCCTGTTCGCGCCGACCGCCATGCTGCACGGCAACTTGCTCACCTCGGTGTTCCCGAGCATGGACGACCCGGCCGTCGCGGTGGACATCTACCGCGGCGACACCGGCCTCGACACCGGACGCTCGCAGGATCTGTTCTCGCTGGACCAGGAGATGGTGCGGCAGGGACGGCTGACCAAGGAAGCGCGAGTCAACCTGCGCCCCGGCGAGTCGGCGACGCTGCCCAACGGCACCAAGGTGACCTTCGACGGCGCGCACGAATTCGTGAACCTGCAGGTCTCGCACGACCCGGCGCAGCAGTGGGTGCTGGTGAGCGCGCTGGCCATGATGGCGGGCTTGCTGGTGTCGCTGCTGGTGAAGCGGCGGCGGATCTGGGTGCGGGTCTACCCGGCCGAGGAGTCTGCCGGTACCGTTGACCAACGACGCACTGTAGTAGAGATGGGCGGGCTCGCCAGAACCGATCAGGCGGGGTGGGGCGGCGAGTTCGACCGGCTCCGCGCGCGCCTGCTGGACGCTGGGGGCGACGTGAAGACCGACCGCGCAAGCACGGGAGAGTGACCATGCCGATCGACGAGACCCTCGCCGGGTACAGCAACCTCGCCTTCAAGTCGGCGTTCGTCATCTACGTGCTCGCGCTCGGCCTGCTGATCGCGCAGTACGCGTCGGTGCAGACGCGCAAGGCCGAGGCGCGCGAACTCGTCACCGTCGGCGGCGGAGCGGGCCCCGGCGTCCCCGGCAAGGTGGCGCCGCCGCCGCGCCGCTCGCGCGCCGAACAGTTCGGCAACATGGCGTTCGCCGTGCTGCTCGTCGGCATCTTCTCGCATTTGGCCTCGATCGTGTTGCGCGGCTTCGCGACCCACCGCTTCCCGCTCGGCAACATGTACGAGTTCATCACGATGGCGTGCGCGGCGGCGCTGATCGTCGGGCTCGGATTCCTGTACGAGCAGAAGTTCCGCGCCATGTGGGTGTTCCTGCTCGCGCCGGTGCTCGTCCTGATGTTCCTGGCCGGGCAGGTGCTCTACGCCGACGCCGCTCCGGTGGTGCCCGCCCTGAAGTCGTTCTGGCTGCCCATCCACGTCACCGTGGTGAGCGTCGGCAGCGGCATCTTCCTGCTCTCCGGCGTCGCGAGCCTGCTCTTCCTGTACCGGATCCGCCAGCCCGAGGGCCAGGAGTCCGACAACCTCCTCGGCAAGATCGCCCGCAGGCTGCCCGACGCCCGCGCCCTCGACCGCCTCGCCTACAAGACCACCATCATCGGCTTCCCGCTCTTCGGCGCGGGCGTCATCCTCGGCGCTGTCTGGGCCGAAGCCGCCTGGGGTCGCTTCTGGGGCTGGGACCCCAAGGAAACCTGCTCCTTCATCGCCTGGGTCCTCTACGCCGCCTACCTGCATGCCCGCGCCACCTCCGGCTGGCGCGACACCAAAGCGGCCTGGATCAACGTCGCCGGTTTCGTCGCGATGCTGTTCAACCTCTTCATCATCAACATCGTCATCTCGGGTCTGCACTCGTACGCCGGTTTGAACTGACCGGAATCGCCTAGCGCCCGTCGGAAGACGGGCACTATCGGCGTGCTCTCAGGCCGACCGAAATGACTGGAATCGGCGTGATCTGGGCAGTGGCTGATCCGGTTTCGCGCGGGCTGCTGGAAGCTGCCGAGATGTGCGGGTGGACGGTGAACGCACTGGGTGTCAGCGACCTGCTCACCCTTGCGGTGGTTCGTCTGGGCCAGCGGAAATGCGTGAGATGGCGGCGGTCGCCGTGTATCGCGGCAGCGGCGGTGACGGAATGCGCTCGGAAATTGCCGGGAATGCGCGCGACCCTCAAAAACCTTGCCCCCCAATCGGTTCCCTATTGTTCACAATCTCACAAGAGTTGCCTCGCCGATCTTGGAACGGCTACCAATAGGGCGTTCACATCGCACGACACGACGTTCGATTCGTCCACGTGGGGGGTGGGTCGGGGGTTGGGAGGGAGAAATGATTTCAATGTTGCACAACGCTGCACTGCGGGTCGGTCGGAAGGCGCTCATCGGTGCGCTGCCGCTGGTCGTGGCGACCACGTTCGCGGGCGCCGGAGCCGCGTCGGCCGACAATCACGCCGATCAGCAGGCGCGGTTGGCCGCGGCGATCTCGACGTCGGGCACGGCGGGGGAGCTGGGCTACCGCACCACCGTGGCGCCGGATCTGAGCACCGTCTCCGCCACGCTGGACGCGGGGACGTTCCAGCTCGGTGAGTCCTCGATCAAGGTCGTGGACAAGGCGGGCGCGGCGGTCAGCGAGCTTCCGCTCGAGCTGGCCACGCCGTCCGGCACCAAGATCGAGCTGGACGCCGCGGTTTCCGAAGACGGCCACACCCTGTCGGTGAAGACCCCCGAGGTCTCGGCCGCGACGGGCGCCGAGCTGAAGGACATCGCGACCAACCCGCACGCGCAGTACCCGGACCCGGTCCAGAACGGTGCGGCCGCGGGCGCGGGCGTCGGTGCGGTCCTCGCCCTGATCACCTGCGTCCCGACCCTGGCGATCTTCGTCGTCGGCTACGCGCTGTGCGCCGTGGTCGGCGTGGTGACCACCGGCGTCATGGGCGCCATCATCGGCGCGCTCGTCGGTACGGCCATGCCCGACGTCATCCCGCAGGTCCTGCCCTGACAACCAGCGACTGACCTGCTGAACTGAAATCCGAGAAAGGCACTGCGGCGGACCCGATCCGCCCCAGTGCCTTTCTTTTCGCGTCGAGAAGGCCGATACGCGGGACACCGGCTCGATATCGAGAAGCCGTTCCCCATCGCCTTCGATCCCGCCGAACTGCTGGACGTCGAGCAGGACCGGTAGCGGACCTGTGGCCAGGCGCTGCCGTGTGCGAGACTGCGGATATGGCGAGGGTTCGGGTTGCGGTGTTGGCGTCGGGCAGGGGATCGAATTTGCGGGCGCTGCACGAGGCTTCGCTCGAGGGGGACGCGCGGTTCGCGGTGAGTCTGGTGATCGGGAACAACGGTGGGTCCGGGGCGTTGGCGTATGCGCGGGAGGTCGGGATTCCGGCGGTGCACCTGTCCGGGCGCACGCATCCGGATCCGGACGAATTGGATGAGGCGATGCGGGCGGCGCTCGTCGCGCACGGTACCGGGCTGGTCGTGACGGCGGGCTATATGAAGAAGCTCGGGCCGCGGACGCGCCGGGAGTTCGACTCGCGCATCATCAACGTCCATCCGGCGCTGCTGCCGCGGCACGGCGGAAAAGGCATGTACGGCAACGCTGTACACGAGGCCGTGCTCGCCGCGGGCGACCAGGTGTCGGGCGCGACGGTGCACTTCGTGACCGAGGAGTACGACACGGGCGCGATCATCGCGCAGAGCGAAGTGCCGGTGCTGCCGGACGACACGGCCGAGTCGCTTGCCGAGCGAGTATTGGCCGCCGAACATCTGCTGCTTCCGACCGTTGTGCAGATCATCGCGACTCGTAACGCCGCACCCGCCGAACTCTGACGAGACCACGCGGCGCGGATCTGACCGCGAGCCTCGAATCACCCCGCGACACATGGCTTCTCGGGCAACGTGCCTGTCGAGACGACCGAAGAATCGGCTCCGCTGTGGCAGGATCGGCCGGGTGAGTGGGGAGAACGCCTTGGGGGCGGAACAGTCTTGGCCCGATCGGTGGCGATGGGACGAGAAGCGGGAGCGGGACTACCGACGACGCGGCTGGGCGGGCGTTCGGGTGGAGGACATCGAGCACGACGGCCTGCGGGAATCGGGGCTGCTTCTGGCATTCGGAAAGACGCACAAAATCGTCGGCGTGCTGGCGGCGATTCTGGGCATGGTTCTGCTCGCGGCCGCCGGAGGGAACGCGGTAGCCGCGGTCGTCGAGCGCACCTGGGTCGGCCTGGGTGCTTTGGTGGTCGTCGGCCCGCTGGGCGTGGTGGCGCTGCTGTCGGCGTACCTGATTCTGCGCGGACGCCGCGGGGTGGTCCCCGGAGTGCTCGTCACGCCGACCCGAATCCTGCACCGCGACAACGCGGGCGACGTCGTCGCGATCCCTTGGCACGACGTCTCCGCAATCGAGCCGCGAATCCTGAAGCAGGGCGGAAGCCGCTACGCGAACCTCATCGCGATCGAAGCGCACCCGACCGCACCGGTCTGGGAGTCCGTCAACCCGACCCTCCGGCGGCTGGCGCGCAGGCGCGACGATTCCGCCCTCTTGAAGGTGCAGGACAACGCTCTGCTGATGAACCCGCTGATCGCGTACCACCTGCTGCGGCACTATCTGGCGAACCCCGAGCAGCGTCGGGATATCTGCCACGCAGCACCGGTCGATCAGCCCTGACACCGCACATCCTGCGAACCCCGCGCGTTTCCGGATGGCGGCGACAGGGGAGCAGAACCATGCGCCGAAGCGCGACGGTGGGGGCCGTTGTCTCGGGGGGTGAACAAGCCAACCGGGCGCGCGACTACCGCCCCCTCGGCACCGACCAGGTCAGCGCTCGGTGGTGCCGTCGCTGTCGGGATGCTCCTGCCGCGAGATCCGCCAGAGGAACTCGGGATCGTCGTCGGGTCCGAGAATCCGCTTCCGCTGGGGTGAACGTGGATTCAGTCCACTCTCCCGCACGGGGCCGAACGCCTTCCAGCACAACACCGCGACAGCCACTATGGCGATGAGTGCCAACAGGTACGTCACGTTCGCTCACCTCCTGCTATCGAGGGTAGCCGCGCGCGACGTCGGAGCACACCGCGGAGACGAAATACCTCGACATGACCGGGCGCGGGCATCGACGCCCGCGCCTCGGTCGGTCGTTCAGCGGGTGGGGGTTGCTTCCGTGGTCAGCGACTTCAGCAGCTGGAGAACCTCGGATTCCCGGAATCGGCGGTGCCCGCCCGGAGTGCGCAGCGAGCCGAGGCGCCCGGCGTGGGCCCAGCGGGTGACGGTCTTCGGGTCGACGTGGAACAGGGCAGCCACTTGGCCGGGTGTCAGCAGAGTGTCCTGGCCGCCGACGGTGATCGCAGTCATAGCAAACCTCTCCGTTCTCGACAGTTCCCTCATCAGATGAGCGCCATCGTTGCACCCCGACCCCTAGGTACGCGAACCACCTACAGTTGGTAAAGGCGAAGTAATGGACAAAACGGATCGTCGTCCGGCCTCGGGAACGGGTGTGGGCCGAGGGCGGGCAACAGCTTCGCATACGCTGGTTCTCGTGAGCGACTCCCCTCGTCCGGACGGTGCATCGTCCCAGTCCACCGCGCGTCCCGGCCGCAGACTGGCCGTGAACCTGGCGCTGTACACCCTGGCCAGGCTGGCGCTGGTCGCGGCGATCACCGCGCTGATCTGGCTGGCCGCTGACCTGATCTCGGTGGAGATCCCGATCGTCGTCGCGGCGCTGTTCGCGCTGATCATCGCGATGCCGCTGTCGCTGACGCTGTTCAAGAAGCTGCGCGCCAAGGTCAACGAGGACATCGCGGTGGTCGACGAGAAGCGCCGCAGGGACAAGGCGCAGCTGCGGGCGCGCCTACGGGGTGAGGACGGGCCCGAGGCGGGCAAGTGAAGTACTGCGATCGCAGCACCCCGCGCGACTGGGTCGACAACGCGGTGCGGCTGATCGACGCCGACGCGCAACGCTCCGCCGACACGCATCTGCTTCGCTACCCGTTGCCGGTCGAGTGGAACATCCAGCTCTACCTCAAGGACGAGTCCACCCACATCACCGGCAGCCTCAAGCACCGCCTGGCCCGCTCGCTGTTCCTCTACGCGATCTGCAACGGCTGGGTTACCGAGGGAACCACGGTGGTAGAGGCGTCCTCCGGTTCGACCGCGGTGAGCGAGGCCTATTTCGCCAAGCTGCTCGGGCTGGATTTCGTCGCGGTGATGCCCGCGAGCACGTCGCCGCAGAAGATCGCGCTGATCGAAGCGCAGGGCGGCCGTTGCCATTTCGTGCAGCGCCCGCCGGACATGTACACCGAGGCGGCGCGCTTGGCCGCCGAATGCGGCGGCCACTACATGGACCAGTTCACCCACGCCGAGCGCGCCACCGACTGGCGCGGCAACAACAACATCGCCGAATCCATCTTCGAGCAGATGATCCTGGAGACGCACCCCGTGCCCGAGTGGATCGTGGCGGGCGCGGGCACCGGCGGCACCAGCGCCACCATCGGCCGCTACATCCGCTACCGCAGGCACGCCACCAAGCTCGCCGTGGTCGATCCGGAGAACTCCGCCTTCTACGGCGGCTACGAGACCGGCGACGCGGGATATCAGACGGGCATGCCCTCGCGGATCGAGGGCATCGGCCGCCCGCGGGTGGAGCCCTCCTTCGTCGGGCAGGTGGTGGACCGGATGATCGAGGTTCCCGACGTCGCCTCCATCGCCGCCATGCGGCATGGCAGCCGGGTGCTCGGCCGCCGCGTCGGTGGGTCGACCGGCACCAATCTGTGGGGCGTGTTCCATCTGATCGCGGAGATGCTCGCCTCGGGACGCAGCGGCAGCGTGGTCACTCTGCTGTGTGATGGTGGGGATCGTTACGCGGGAACGTATTTCGACGACGAGTGGGTCACCGCGCAGGGCATGAGCCTGGCCGAGCCGACCGCCGTCCTCGATGAGTTCCATGCCACCGGCATCTGGAACGGTTAGGCGCGGTGGGCGACCCGGCTTGTGCGCCGCGGATACCGGGTCGGGTCATCGATGACGTTGCTTGACGCAGCCGCACAGGCGGCCAACCACCCTCGCGATCAGTGCGCACGGGTCGCAGTCCGTAGTCGGCGGCGGCTGAGGTAGCGAATCACCTCGGTTCCACACGCCGAGCGTCCTCAACTCTTCCCGGGTGAACGGTTCTCCGCGCAGAGTGCTGCCTTTCGCGCGGACGAGGACTCGATACACGCCGACGTTCAGCGCCTCCGTGTCGCCGCCGTAGACGCCGTCGCCGTTCCCGCGCAAGCGGAGGGTGCTGTTCGATCCGTCGGGTCGGGTGAGGACTGCCTCGACCACCGCGGCGTGTCCGAGCGGGATGCCCGCATCGCTAAGGGTCGCGGTGATCGTCGCGTGGGATCCCGGTCGCCGTGATGTCCGAGCTACCGCGATGTCCAACCGGAGTGCGCTGCGGGCCTGCACGCTCAGCGTGAACGGCAGACCGTGCGCCAGCGCCGTCTCCAGCCATCGATCGAGATCGGTACTCCTGACCTTCAGATGCGCCCTCCAGCGGCCTGCGCCCGCCGTCGGCCTGCCTGGGACGGGAACGATTCCGCGCAGGACCGTGTGGCTGACATCGCGGACCTCGACCGCGCCGTTGGTGCCGTCCACGATCGATCCATCGGGAGCCTCCAAGCTCAGTTCGATGGCCCTGGCCGCAGGGCTCAGGAGAATGACATCGGTTCGGACGTCGGACGCGGTCACATCGTAGGGAACGACGGCTTCACCGTCGATCGGGACGAAGCCAGCCGGATCGACGATGATCGTTCCATTGGTCACGCCCGCGAGCACCTGGGCGAAGTACTTTTGCAGCAGAGTCTGATCGTCCGGCCCTGGATTACCGGTGAGTAGCAGATAACCCCCGGTTCCGCTGACCAGATCATCGAGCGCGCCGGGATTCAGCTCATCGGCGGTGCCGAGGCCGATCGCGAAGATGCGCTCGCCAAGCAGATCTCCGACCTCCGATATCCGCTTCGACGCGGTCTCGTGGCCGTCGGTGAACACGACCATGGCCTTGCGCGGTATCGATGCGGGCGTTCCCGAGAGCTGTGCGGACGCGGCCTCGACACCGTCACCGATCGCCGTCAGACCTGCGGGATCGGTAGAGTGGGCAGCGATCTTGTCGAGCGCCTCGTTGCGGCCTGCCCCGCCGATCTGTGGACCAGCGACCTGGATCGTTCCCTCGGCTATCGCGTCCGTGTCGAAGCGAACGATGCCGATCCCATCGTCGTCATCGAGCAAGTGCACGTACAACGGTGCCGCGGTCTTCAGGATTTCGAGCCGACTCTGCCCCGGTATCCCGGAGGGTTCGTCCATGCTCCCAGAGCGGTCCAGTACGAGCGATGTCGCGACGGTCGGCCGTGCGATGACCGTCGCTTGGATCGACACCGTGAAGCTGTCTCCCGACTCCGGCACCGTGACCTGTAGTGATCCGGTCGCGCTCGATCCAGCTGGTCCGGGCGCGAAGATGACCCACACCAACACGTCCTCGACTCCGAAGGCGTCGACGTCGGGTGAACGCACGACCGCCGAGGAAAGGGTGAACGCGGGATCCCCGCCGAGGATGGCATTGCATGTGACGGTTCGGCATCCGCGAACCCGCAACCGCAGCGCTCGTGCTGTCGGTAGCTCCTCGAACACGTCGACGAAACGTATCGGCTGGCCCGGAATCGGGGCCACCTGCTCCACGGTCAGCGGCAGGGTGTCGTAGCACGGTGGCGCTACGACCGACGGGTGCCTGCAGTTCTTGACCTCGATCTCGGAGGAATCACCCGTCCACGGCGGAATCGCGGCACCGAATTCCACCGTGCCGTCCCACGGCTGAAGACTGTGCAGAACCCCCGTGCTGTTACTGGTGTTCGACTGATCGCCGTACACCAGGTCGGGATCGAGGCGCCAGTCCTGACCGGAAGCGGTCTGCCACATAGCCCAGAGCCGGTCGACGTTCGAGTGGATGAGGAAGACGAACGGATCCTCGAACGCGGTGTGCGCAAAGCCGATGTTGCTGCCCGCGCCGAAGAAGGTGTGCGCGGTGTTGTGCGAACCCTCCAGCGTGACACGGAACTGTGCCCACTGTTGATCCTGCGGCGCTCCGTCGGCGCCCGTGATGATCGTGCTGTCCGCCGCGACTCCGGGCGCGCCCAGGGCGCAGTCGCGGCGGATCACCTGTGGTGGATCCGCCGGGTTCCCGGTGTCACCGCGGCTCCCCGCCTCCACATCGTTGTTGTGCAGCGAACCGAGCGTTCCGGCGACGATACCGCCGGCCGTTCCCATCTCGGCGTCCGTCATCAGATCTTGCGGCGCGCCCGCAGCGTTCGGTGTCGCCCGCGGGTCTGTCGTCCAGTCCCAGTAGTGCAGCGCGATGTCGGGATCGACCTGCTGAAGGAGCCGCTCGAATCGGTTGCACAGCTCGCGATGCCAGGGGATGAACGAGTTGCCGCCGTGGTTATGGGTGCTCTGGTGGATCTGATCCTGCTTGTCCCAGTAGGACACCCCGTCGCTGTAGGTGCGCAGATCGATCTGGCGCACTACGTCGGCGAAATGTTCGCGCTCCGCGGCGGTCAGATGCGCAAGGTTTCGGCGTACCGGTCGAGCCATTCCCGATCCTCCTCTCGCGGGCAAGGCGTGGAGTACGACCGCGACTCGCTCGACGGCGCGGGCACGGTCCTCGGCGCCCGAACCACATCGTGACACCGTGCATGTGCGAGGTCGTGAGTACCGCACTACTCGATTCCCCCGATTCGAGGGTCTCGGCGTCCGCACCGCGAGCGCGCGACCCGGACAAGGGCGACTGTGTCAATTTTTGTTGACACATGCCCCTCGCGTCAATCAAAATTGACGACATGACTGAGGCAACCACCCTGGCGGCCGCCGCGGGCAGTCCCGACCCCAAGGTCGGGCTGCGCGCCGTGCTCGCGCTGCGTCGGCTGCTCGAACGGCTGGAGGCGATCCAGGTGACCAACGCCCGCGCGCAGGGCTGGTCCTGGCAGGCGATCGCCGACGCGCTCGAGGTCAGCAAGCAGGCGGTCCACCAGAAGTACAACCGGAAAGGCAGGGGCTGATGTTCGAACGGTTCAGCAGGGCGGCGCGGACGGCCGTGGTGATCGCGCAGGAAGACGCCCGCGAGCTGCGGTCGCCGAACATCGAGGTCGAGCACGTGCTGCTCGGTTTGCTCGCGCAGGGCGAACCGGAGCTCAAGGCGCTGCTCGCCGAGGCCGGGCTCACCCACGAGAGTGCGTTGAACGCGTTGAACGCGAAGGGGCGCGGCGAGCCGCTCGGCCCCGAGGACGCGGAGGCGCTGCGCTCGATCGGCATCGACCTCGACGCGGTCCGCGAATCACTGGAGGCGGGCTTCGGCGCGGACGCGCTGGACCGGCCGATCCCGGAGGAGCGGCGCGGCTTCTTCGGGCGTTCCCTGTGGAGCGGCAACCACATCCCGTTCACCAAGGACGCCAAGAAGGTGCTCGAGCTCTCGTTGCGAGAAGCCTTGGCGCGCAAGGACAAGAGCATCGAGTCGGGGCACGTGCTGCTCGGCATCCTGCGCGCGCCGAATCAGACCACGGTCGGCCTGTTCGGCGGTTCCGGTCCGATCCAGGACCTGCGACCGAAGGTGCACGCGCTGCTCGACCGGGCCGCCTGAGGCATCGCGAAATCGGTTTCTCCCCAGCGGCGGCCGGTGCGCGCACTTAGCATGTGCGCATGCAGCTTGTGCTTCGGTTGATCATCAACGCGGTCGCCATCTGGTTGGCCGCCGCCTGGGTGAGCGGTATCGACATCCTCAGCCCCGAGGAGAACGGCACCGCGGGGAAGGTCGTCGTCGCGCTCGTCATCGCGGCCATCTTCACGGTGGTGAACGCGTTGGTGAAGCCGCTGGTGAAGTTGCTCGCGCTGCCGCTGATCATGCTGACCCTCGGCCTGTTCCTGCTGCTGATCAACGCCCTCATGCTCTGGCTCACCGCGGAGATCACCGAACTCGCCGAGAATGCCGATTTCGGCCTACAGGTCAACGGATTCTGGGCCGCGGTGCTCGGCGGCATCATCATCTCGCTGGTGAACTGGGTGCTCGGCGTCCTCGTCCCCGACAACGACTGATCCCGCGACCCGATGTTTCGGCACCAAGCGCACTACGCAAAGGCGCTGTGCTGGGCCGGATCTCAGGGCTCCAGGATCAGCTTGCCGGTCATCCGGCTGGTCCGGCTGAGCCGGTGCGCCTCCTCGGCGCTGGTGAGCGGCAGCTTCTGAGCGACGGCTACCCGCAATTCGCCTGCGGCGACCGCGGCCACCAGTGGTTCCAGTCGCTCGCCGGTGGGCTTGCCCAGGATGGTTTTGGACTTGAACGGCGACACCAGCATTTGCACAACGGCGGCGGGGCTGTCGCCGGCCACCATGATGTGGCGCCCGCGCGCGGACAGGAGGGCTCGGCAGTCGGCGCCGGAGTAGCTGCCCACGCAGTCGACGACTAGGTGGAAGGGTGCGTGCGCCCTGGCTTGGGCGAGCGCATCGCCCTGGGTGTAGTCGAGGACCACGTCGGCCCCGAGACCGGCGACCATCTCCACGTTCTTCGTCGAGCAGACACCGGCAACGAAGGCGCCCTCCGATTCGGCGAGCTGCACCGCCAGCTGACCTACGCCACCGGAGGCGCCCAGCACCAGCACTCGGCGGTCGGCGGGCCGCACCTCGCGAATGCGGCCCAGGTCGATCACCGCCATCCGGGCGGTGACGCCGCTGATGGGCAGGGCGGCGGCCTCGGCGATGTCCACCGAATCGGGGACACGGCAGAGCTGGTCCTCGCGGACCAGCACCGTGTCGGCGTAAGAGCCGCGCTGGCCGCGCGAGAAGTTGGTGCCGCCCACCACCCGATCGCCCGGGACGGCCCGCGTCACGCCCGGGCCGACGGCCTCGACGACCCCGGCGAAGTCCACCCCCACCACGACCGGTGGCTTCGGTCCCAGCAGGCGGGCCGCCAGCCACAGGGGACCGTAGCTACGCATCTTCCAGTCGACCGGATTGACCCCGATGGCTTGGACCCGCACCCGGACCTCGTGCTTACGCGGCTCGGGTGTGGGCAGTTCCAGGAGTTCCAGCGGCTCTCCGGCCTTCCAGGTTCGCTGCGCCATGGCTTTCACGCCACTGAGCGTAGGGAATCCCCCGTGAGAGTCACCTACTCGCCGAGGTGGACACGTCGATCGGCACTCCGGTCTCACGCTCGGAGACCTCCCACAGCTTGGCGATGGCGCCGCTCATGCCGATTTTGCGGAGGATCGGTTTGCGCACAGGCGGCCCGTTGTTGACGAACAGCGGACCGTAGAACTCACCGCCGTTCGCGGCCGGGTCCGTCGCGGCGCGCAGCTGCGGCAGCGCCCCGTCGGGCGCGGACATACCGGTGTGCACAGCGGCCCAGCGACTGAACCGCTGCGTCGCGCCGCCACCGGATTCCTGCACGCTGACTGCTTGGAGGTTGGTGTTCGACAGGCCCGGGTGCGCGATGAGGCTCGCCGCGCCCACGCCCGCCCGCTCGAACTCGCGCTGTAGTCCCAGGCCGAAATGAAAGTTCGCGAGCTTGGCCTGGCCATACGCGCGCCACGGCCCGTACCGACCTTCGAGGTGCGGATTGGCCGGATCTACGGCACGGCCCATGTGATGGGCCGTGCTCGTCACGGTCACGACCCGAGCGTGCGCGCCGCGCAGCAGCGCGGGCATCAGCAGCGCGGTCAGGGTCCAATGCCCCAGATGGTCCACACCGAACTGCATCTCGAAACCGTCGACGGTCTTCGCCTCGCCGGTCGCCATCACTCCCGCGTTGTTGATCAGCAGGTCGATGCGCGGATGTGCGCCGAGGATCTGTTCGCTCGCCGTGTGGACGGATGCCTGCGCGGAGAGATCGAGCGCCACCAGCTCGAGGGAGGCGTCCGGCGTCGTCGCGCGGATGCTTTCGATCGCGGTCGCGGCCTTGTTCTGATTGCGCACAGCCATCACGACATGCGCGCCCTTCGCCGCCAGTTGCCGCGCCGTCTCCAGCCCGAGCCCACTGTTGGCCCCGGTCACCACCGCTTTCCGGCCACGCTGATCAGGGATGTCGGTTGTATTCCAGAACATCGCGAACCTCCTGGCCGAAGGGTTCGTTCGGCAACGAAATCTACCAAAACGAGCTCGGGAGAAGTCGGCTTCGAGCGGAGAGGTCATCGATGCGCCGCGGGATCGGCCGCATCGTTCGTCTCGAGCCGCGGCCGGGCGAATCGTCACCAGCCCCGGCGGGCCATGGGCAATTGGCAGGTGCCGATGAGGCGCGGATGAAAGCCGTGGCGGCGTGCTGCAAGAATGCGCGCAATCGTGGTGCAAGGGTGGTGCAAGCGTGGGGCGACAGAGTTCGGGGTATGAAATCTTTCGCACCACATGCGGCGCTCGCTGTCGAGGCGGACGCTCTGGTCAAGGTGTTCGGGGAGCAGCGGGCCGTGGACGGGGTGAGCCTGGCGGTGCCGCAGGGCTCGGTGTACGGGGTCCTCGGGCCGAACGGCGCGGGCAAGACCACGACCATCCGGATGCTCTCGACGCTGCTGCGGCCCGACGGCGGACGGGCCAGGATCTTCGGCCACGACGTGGTCGCCGAGCCGACCGCGGTCCGGTCGCTGCTCGGGCTCACCGGCCAGTACGCCTCGGTCGACGAGGATCTGACCGCCACCGAGAACCTGTTCGTCTTCTCTCGCCTGCTCGGCCTGAGCCGGGCCGAATCCCGGCGTAGGGCAGGCGAACTGCTCGAGGAGTTCGACCTCACCGCGGCGGCGGACAAGCCGCTGAAGAACTTCTCCGGCGGTATGCGCCGCCGCCTCGACCTCGCGGCCAGCCTGATCGCCACCCCGCCGCTGCTGTTCCTCGACGAACCCACCACCGGCCTCGATCCGCGCACCCGCGCGCAGATGTGGGACACCATCCGCCGTCTGGTCCGCGAGGGCGCGACGGTCCTGCTGACCACCCAGTACCTGGACGAGGCCGATCAGCTGGCCGACCGGATCGCCGTGATCGACCGCGGCAAGGTGATCGCCGACGGCACCGCCGACGAACTCAAGGCCTCCGTCGGCGGCTCTTCGCTGCATCTGACGCTGGTCGATCGGGGCCAGCTCGCCGAAGCTCGCCGCATCGTCGGCGATTTCCTCGGCGTCGACGCCCAGATCACCCCGGAGGCAGGCCGTCTCACCGCGCCGCTCCCGGACGCGAGCGTCACCACCGACCTGCTGATCCGGCTGCGCGAATGGGAAGTCGCGATCGATGAGATCACGGTGAGCAAGCCGAGCCTGGACGAGGTCTTCCTGACCATCACCGGCCACCCGGCCGACGACGACGAACGGAGCGCGGCATGACGACACTGACCGCACCACCGACCGACCACACCGCAGCGCTGATCCGGATCCCCGAGGCGCACAACCGAATCGGCATCCGCCAGACGGTATCCACCTCGCTGACCATGGCCTACCGCGGCATCCTCAAGATCAAGCACAAGCCCGAGCAGCTGTTCGACGTGACCGTCCAGCCGATCCTGTTCACGGCGCTGTTCACCTACATCTTCGGCGGCGCCATCGCGGGCAACGTGCACGACTACCTGCCGATTCTGATCCCGGGCATCCTGGTGCAGACCGTGGTGCTCACCTCCGTGGTGACCGGCACTCAGTTGCGCGAGGACATGGACAAGGGCGTCTTCGACCGCTTCAAATCCCTTCCGATCGCGCGCATCTCGGCGCTGGCCGGTGCGCTGATCGCCGACATGGTGCGCTACGGCATCGCCACCGTGCTCACCGTGATCGTCGGCCTGTGCCTGGGTTACCGTCCCGGCGGCGGGGTGCTCGGCGTGCTGGTCGCCACGGTGGTCATCGTGCTGTGCTCGTTCGCGATCAGCTGGATCTGGGCGCTGGTCGGCGTCACCGGCAAGAGCGCTGCCTCGGTGCAGGGCATTTCGATGATGGTGATGTTCCCGCTGACCTTCATGTCCGGCGCGTTCGCCTTGGTGAGCACGATGCCGGGCTGGATGCAGGCGATCAATCACGCGAACCCGGTGTACTACATGGTGAACGCGGCCCGAGAGTTGATGAACGGCAATGTGTACAGCAGCAACCTGGCGTGGTCGTTGGTCGGCTCGGTGGTGGTGATCGCGATCTTCGCGCCGCTGACGGTCAAGGCGTACATGCGCAGGGCATGATCGACGCCCGCGGGCCGGAACTCCTCGAAAGGGGTTCCGGCCCTTGCACCTACCTCCGCCTTCGCTGCGATGCGCGGTTCGCGGACCGACTTGTGACTTCTAAGCGTCCAGCGTTCCGCTGAACTCTCGCAGCAGCGCGATAATCCGTGCGGCTCCGATCCTGCGGCGCATTCCGGCGGCCGAGCCGAGGGCGGCGCTCAATCGCTCCGCGCCGACCCGCGGCTTGTGCAGGTCCAGGTGTCGTTGCACCACCATCGACGGATAATCCTGCCGGGCAACGACCTTCGCGGAGAGCGCGAGCAGTTCGATGCCGAGGTCGGAGCCCGGATCGATGGCGAGTAGATACGAGCCGACCCCGCAGGCCACCGCGCCGATCTGCGGCAAGTCGTAGAGCTGGGCGAGGCGGCACGCCGCGCCCGCGGCCAATTCGGCGGTGAGCTCCGTCGCGGCGTCGACACGTCTGTGGAGCACGTGCGCGGCGACCATGGCGCCGGCCAACATCAGCCCGCCGGGTCCAGGCGTCAGCTCGTCCTCGGGCCAGCCCAACAATTCGAGCGACCGCCGGTAGTACCGCATGCCGGAATCGATATCGCCTTCGGCGAGCGCGAGTTCCGCGACTCCGGCCGACACCGTGGCCAGCCGGTGATTGCGCCGGACGTTCGGATCGTCGAGCGGCGCGAGATGGGCCGGATCGTCGGAAGATCCAAGCGCGAAGGACAATTCCACGCGCGCCTGATCCACCTGGCCGATGCCGATCAGCGCGACCGCGAGGTAGCTGCGAATCTCCACGATCTCCTCGTGCGCGCGCAGGGTGCGCAGCGCTTCGACGGCACGGCGGTAATAGTTCACCGACTCCGCGTAGCGTGCCCTCTGACCGCCGAGTTGACCGAGGTGCTGGCAGACCATCGCCGTGCCCCACAGATCGGCGGGCTCGACAAGCCGCAATGCGCCGAGCGCGTCGCGCGCCGACCCGTGCACGTCGCCCGCGTTCTCCCGGATGTTCGCCCGCGCGATGAGGGCGGCCGTCCGTACGTCGGGATCGGGCGAACGCGCGCCTTCGGCGAGCTTGCGTGCCACACCCTTTCCCGAGACGTCCGCGACGAGCAGGTCGCCGAGGAGGCGCAGCCCGGGATTCATGTCCACCGCGGTACCAAGCAGCGCGCGGGCCCGCGCGCGCACCGCCGCCAGCGGGCGCAGGCTGGAGTTCAGGTAGATCATGTGCAGCCCGATCACCACGCCCGCCAGCATCCGTAGATCCGCGACGACACCGCGCGCGGGGAGTGGTTCGGGCGTGAGGCGCAACACGCGCGGCGCCCACGACGTCAACTCCAGGTGCGCACCGCGAATCATCCACAGCATCGCGGCGACCGGAAACACCCGATACACCGTCGCGGAATCGCCCCGGTCCAGCGCGTACCGCAGCACGGCGGTGAGATTGTCCAGTTCGGCGGCGACCGACAGCACCGCGCTCACCTGCTCGTCGGTGCGGTAGCGCCGGGCGGCCGTCACCGCGTATTCGGACGCCCAGTGCGACATGCGCCGCATCACCAGCTCGCCCTCGTCCACGGCGGTCAGCTGTTCCTCGCCGAATTCCCGGACGGTCTCCAGCATGCGATAGCGCGTGCCGTCCTCGTCCTCGAGCACGGTGAGCAGCGACTGGCCGACCAGACCGTCCACCGCGGCCGCCACGTCGCCAACGTCCGGTCCGCCCGCTACCGACTCCGCCGCGGAGAGCGTGAAACCCGCTGGGAATCGGCACATTCGGCGCAGCGTCGCCTGCTGCGGCGGATCCAGCAGGTTCCAGCTCCACGCGATCACCGCGTGCAGCGTGCGGTGGCGTTCCGGTGAGGAGCGGTCACCACCGCGCAGCAGCGCGAACCGGTGCTCCAACCGGGATTCGATCTCTTCCACACTCATGGTTCGAGCGCGAGCCGCGGCCAATTCGATGGCCAGCGGCAGGCCGTCGAGCATCGCGCACAGCCTGGCGACGGCGTCCGGATCCAAGCGAACCGTCGGACGCACCGCGCGGGCCCGCGCGCTGAACAGATCGGTGGCGGGCGAGCCCGCGGCGTCGATGGCCAAGGGCGCCAGGGGATAGACGCTCTCGGCGCTGATGGCCAGCGGGGCGCGGCTGGTGGTCAGTACCGTCAGCTGCTCGCAGCCGCCGATCAAGTCGGCGACGACCTCGGCCACGGCATCGATGAGATGTTCGCAGTTGTCCAGGATCAGTAGCATCGGTCGGGCCGACAGCGCGTCGCGCAGTCGCTGACCGGCGTCGATTCGTCCTGGCCGCAACAGTCCCGGCTCGCGCACCACCTCGCCGATACCGAGCGTCGTACTGATCGCGGACTCGATGTCGGCGCGCGCGTCCGCGACGGAGGTCGACCGCACCGAGGCGAGTTCGACGAGCACCACGGATCCGTGCCGCGCCACCCTGGCCCCGATTTCATTGGCCACCCGCGTCTTTCCGGTGCCGCCCGTTCCGAGGACGGTGACCACGCGGGCGGCGCGCAGCAGTTCGACCAGTGCGTCGAGATCGGTGTCCCTGCCCAGCAGTGCGTTCGGCGCGGCGCGCAAGCCGATCGCCTCGCGCGGCGTGTCGGTGCGGAGCTGCGTATGGGTCGTGATCGTGTTCGGTGCCGGGAGCACGGCAGCGACGGAATCGCCCGCACCGTCCGACCCGATCGCGGCCGGACCGCCGAGGACCGCACCGCGCAGGATTGCGGTGTTCAACTCGACCAGCGCCCGGCCAGGATCGGCGCCGAGCTGATCGGCCAGGCGGGTGCGGAAAGCCGCGAAAGATTCCAGCGCCTCGTTCGACCGATCGGCCCTTGCCAGCAGACGCATGAGGTTCAGCTGGGCGGATTCGTCGAAAGGTTCGGCGGCGCAGCGGCGGCGCGCGAGGTCCAATGCGCCGCGAATGTCGCCGCCGGATTCGCGCGCGGTCAGTTCGATCGCGTCCAGTTCGGTAGCCAGCGAACCCGCGGTCCGGCGTAGTTCCTCCGCGAGTTCGCCTGGGGCCAGATCCGCCGCGGGCTCGCCGCGCCACAGCTCTCGTGCCGTGCGCACGGAATCGAGGCAGGCGGCGAAGTCCGCGGCCGCGAGCGCTCGACGGGCGCGGGTCAGCAATTCGCCGCCGAGCGTCAGGTCGACTTGTTCCGGCGCGAAGGTGAGGCGGTAGCCCGCGGGGCCGATCTCCAGCGCGCCGTCGGGCAGCGCCGAGCGCAGCCGGGAGACCTGGGTGTGCAGCGCGTTCATCGGCGAACGCGGCGGCTGCTCGGCCCACACGTCCTCGATCAGCGCCGGTGCGCTGCGGCTGCGGCCCGGTCGCAGCGCGAGCGCGGTGAGCAGCAGGCGGGAGCGGGTGCCGGGTACGGGTGTGAGCGCGTCGTCGCGGCGCAGGGCGACCTCGCCGAGGAGGGCCACCACGACCGATGCGCCGCTTGGCGTAGCGAGGGGATTCGGGCCGTCAGGGCCGCGCCGATCTGGAAACATGCCGTGGTCATCGTATGCGAGCGCCCCGTCGAGGCCGACATCGTTTTCCGGTACCCCATGCGCAGGAGTGTCGCTATCTGTACCTCGCGCACGTGCTCAGGCCCTGCGCGGTCTGTCGGCGGGCTACGTCCAGCAGCGCGCACTACTCTGTCCGCATGGCTGACTTCGAAGTGGTCCGGCGCATAGTCATCTCGGCCCCGCCCGCGCGCATCCACGCGCTCATCGACAACTTCCGGGAGTGGACCAAGTGGTCCCCGTGGGAGGACCTCGACCCGCAGCTACAGCGCACCTACTCCGGCGCGGAATCCGGCGTCGGCGCGCACTACGCCTGGAGCGGCAACCGCAAGGCGGGCGCGGGCAGCATGGAGCTGGTCGCCGACGACGAACGCGAGATCGGGGTCCGGCTCGAGTTCCTCAAGCCCTTCAAGGCGACCAACGACGTCGTCTTCGAGCTGAACCCGACCGAGACCGGCGCCACCGAGGTGGTGTGGCGGATGAGCGGTCAGCAGCAGGGCCTGATGGCGCTGCTCGGCAAGGTGATCTCGATGGACCGGCTGGTCGGCAAGGACTTCGACAAGGGACTCACCCGGTTGAAGGCCACGGCCGAAGCCTGAGCGGCCGGGCGCGGGCTGTCGACGGGCCACGCCCGACCCCGCCGACTAGGCTGCTTTCATGGCTACAGCAGCGCAATGGATCGAGGGCGCACGGCCCCGCACCCTGCCGAACGCTATCGCTCCGGTCATCGCGGGCACCGGGGCCGCGGCCTCGCTCGACGCCGCGGTGTGGTGGAAAGCCGTTCTGGCGCTGCTGGTCTCGCTGGCGCTGATCATCGGCGTCAACTACGCCAACGATTACTCCGACGGCATCAGGGGAACCGACGACGAGCGCGTCGGCCCGTTGCGGCTGGTCGGGTCGAAGCTCGCCTCGCCCGCCGCCGTCAAGAACGCCGCGATCCTGAGCCTGGCGATCGGCGCCGTCCTCGGCCTGGTCTTGGTGGCGACTACGGCCTGGTGGCTGCTGCTGGTCGGCTTGGCCTGCCTGGCGGGCGCCTGGTTCTACACCGGCGGCAGCAAGCCTTACGGCTACAGCGGTTTCGGCGAGCTCGCGGTGTTCGTGTTCTTCGGGTTGGTGGCCGTGCTCGGCACCGAGTTCGTGCAGGCCGAGCGGGTCGACTGGGTCGGTGCGGCGCTCGCGGTGGCGGTCGGCTCGTTCTCCAGCGCGGTGCTGGTGGCCAACAACTTGCGCGACATCCCCACCGACACCGAGTCCGGAAAGACCACGCTCGCGGTCAAACTCGGTGATCCGCGCACCCGCACCCTGCACCTCGCGCTGCTCGCGGTGCCGTTCGTGGTCACCCTGCTGCTGGTGATCCGCACTCCGTTCGCCCTGGTCGGCTTGTTGGCCGTCCCGCTCGCGGTGCGCGCCAACGCGCCCGTGCGCTCGGGCGGCAACGGCCTGGAACTCATTCCGGCACTGCGCGATTCCGGCCTCGCCCTGCTGGCCTGGTCGACGCTGACGGCGCTGGCTCTCGGCTTCGCCTGAACCGAGGGTGGGGCTGCGATATCGCCACCCCGGCCGAATACGGCAGCATCGTGCTCGCGGTACGCAACATTCGCGTCCAGACCGATGTGGGCAACCCATGCCACGTTGCGAACCGCGTCGCCACCGTGCTGTTCAAATCGCTGCCCTGACCTGCCCCTCTCCCACAGCGGCAGTCACTCCCTTGTCGCTGGGCAGAGAGGCCGACCTCCTCCACGTACGCCTCGCAGGTTTCCTCGCGCTGCGAGGCGTACGAAGAGGACCTCAGTTGGGGGACTGAGCGATCAACAGCTGACGAAGCTTCGCCCGATTGGGCTTCCCCGGTCCGTGCAGCGGCAGTTCGTCCAGCAGCGCCAACTCGCGGGGCGCGGCGATGGCGTCGAGTTCACGGACGACGTGGTCGCGCAACTCCTCGAGTGTCGGTGTCGCGCCTGCCGTGGGCACCACCGCGACCGCCACGCGCTGGCCGAGCCGCTCGTCGGGCAGGCCGAGCACCACGCACTCGCTGATGGACGGATGGGTGACCAGCACGGCCTCCACCACCTGCGGGATGACCAGCAACCCGCCCGTCATGATGGCCTCGTCCAGCCGTCCGGTGATGTGCAGGACGCCGTTCTCGAAAGTGCCCGCGTCCTCGGTGCGGAACCAACCGGGTTCGGCGAAGGCGGGATGGTCTGGCTGGCCGCGGTAGCCGCGGGCGATCATGGCGCCGCCGAGCAGGACGCGGCCGTCCTCGATGCGCACCTCGGCACCCTCCAGCGGCACGCCATCGTAGACGCAGCCGCCACAGGTCTCGCTCATGCCGTAGGTGCGAACGACGTTGATACCGGCCGCTTTCGCGCGCTCGTAGACCGGAACCGGGGTGGCCGCGCCGCCGACGAGCACCGCGTCGAGTTCGGCGAGCGCCTCGGCCGCGCCGGGCGCGTCGAGAGCCTTGATGAGCTGGGTCGGCACCAGGGCGGTGTAGCGGCGCGAGCCGCGCATGCCCGCCACCGCGCCGGCCAGCGCTTCGGGCAGGAAACCGCCGGAGACGTCGAGCACGGTGGGTTCGGTGCCCGCCAGGATGCTGCGCAAGAGCACCTGGATACCGGCGATGTGGTGGGTGGGCAGCGCGAGCAGCCAGGCTCCCGGGCCGCCGAGCCGGTCGTGGGTCGCGGTGCCGCTGGCGCGCAAGGCGGAGGCGCTGAGCATCGCGCCCTTGGGCACGCCGGTGGTGCCGGAGGTGGTGACCACCAGCGCCACGTCGTCGTCGATCGTCTCGCCGGGCGAGAGCGCGTCGCTGAGCCGACGGGCCTCCCTGCGGTCGCTGGTCGGAATGGGCAGCCACGCGGGGCCGTTGCCTTCCAGCGCTTCTCGCAGATGCGGCAGCACGTCGCCCAGGCCGGATCCGGTGGGCATCGGCAGCGTCCGCAGCGTATTGGTCACGACCGCACCTCGCCGTCGCTCGGTTCCATCACGACAGCGATCGTGTCATGCCCGCGCCGCCGCGCGCGGAACGGGTCGGTTTGCTGGGGCGGCGCGCGCGGAGTGCGGCCGCCCCGAAGGAATGGGGCTCGGATAGGCCAGACATCGAGACTGCGATTCACTCGTCGGACGGGACGCGGACGGCACTCGCCCGGACATCGGCGGCCGGGCGGCCGTCAGAGCGCTATCGTCCTCGCCGGGACAGCCCTTGGCAACTCGGCATTCGGACCCCGGTCCGCTCGCGACGCCGCGATCAGTCGTCCGACCAGCGGGAATCCCGGCGAATCGGATGTTCTGGCGGAATCTCCACGAGCACGATCGGCACGCCGTCCGGGTCCCGTATCCACATTTCGATCAGGCCCCACGGCTCCCGCTCGGGCGCCCGATCGATGGGAATTCCCTTCAGCGCGAGCTCGACCGCGGCATTGGAGACATCGCGCACCTGCAACCAGATCGCGCCGTTGAAAGCCGTCGAGGTACCGGCCCCGCCGTGCCCCGCGACCTCGACCAGCGACTGTCCAGCGAAGAAAACGGTTCCACCTGGATATTCCCTGGCGATCGCGAGACCGAGCCCGTCGCGATAGAACTCGAGCGTTTTCGCGTAGTTCCCGGGCCGCAGAATCACCCTGCTGCTGAGGATTTCCATGTGGGCCAGTCCCTTCGTCAGAAGTACCAGGGGTAGGGCGTCCAGTCCGGCTTGCGCTTCTCCAGGAACGCGTCGCGGCCTTCGACGGCTTCGTCGGTCATGTACGCCATGCGGGTGGCTTCGCCCGCGAACAGCTGCTGGCCGACCAGCCCGTCGTCGAGCAGGTTGAACGCGTACTTGAGCATGCGCTGGGCCTGCGGGGACTTGCCGTTGATGTCGGCGGTCCACTCCAGCGCGACGTCCTCGAGCTCGGCGTGGTCGACGACCTTGTTGACCGCGCCCATCTGGTGCATTTCCTCGGCGGTGTAGGGGCGGCCGAGGAAGAAGATCTCGCGGGCGAACTTCTGGCCCACCATCTTGGCCAGGTACGCGCTGCCGTAGCCGCCGTCGAAGCTGCCCACGTCGGCGTCGGTCTGCTTGAACCTGGCGTGCTCGCGGCTGGCCAGGGTCAGGTCGCAGACCACGTGCAGGCTGTGTCCTCC
This sequence comes from Nocardia sp. CNS-044, assembly GCF_059570515.1. Taxonomy (NCBI): domain Bacteria; kingdom Bacillati; phylum Actinomycetota; class Actinomycetes; order Mycobacteriales; family Nocardiaceae; genus Nocardia; species Nocardia sp. CNS-044. Next base: position 1,222,025 of record NZ_JCANSX010000006.1, on the reverse strand, counting down.
GCCCGCGGCCCAGCCGTTGACCAGGGCGATGACGACCTTGGGCATGAAGCGGATCAGGCGCTGCACCTCCAGGATGTGCAACCTGCCCGCGCGCGCCTGGTCGACGGTGTCGGCGGTATCGCCGCTGGCGTACTGGTAACCGCTGCGGCCGCGGATGCGCTGGTCGCCGCCGGAGCAGAAGGCCCAGCCGCCGTCCTTGGGGCTCGGGCCGTTGCCGGTGATCAGGACCGCGCCGACGTCGGAGGTCATCCGCGCGTGGTCGAGCACCCGGTAGAGCTCGTCGACGGTGTGCGGGCGAAATGCGTTGCGCACCTCGGGGCGATCGAACGCCACCCGCACCGTGCCCTGCTCGATATGGCGGTGGTAGGTGATGTCGGTCAGGTTCTCGAATCCGGGGACCGGTCGCCACAGCTTGGGATTGAACGTCACGCTTGTGATTATTGCCCGCGGCCGAAGATCCGGTGCCAGCGACTTCGGTGCGTTGCGGCGTCGAGGACTTGACGGTGTAAAACTACGCGTTACCGTGCAGGTATGAGCGAGCGTGTGAAACCTGTTCCAGATAGTGCCGCGGCCGCAGCCGAATCGGGTGCGCAGCGTTCCAACGGGACGGCGATCCGCCCGCGCATCGATCGCAGCGCGGTGGACGAGAACCGGTACGAGAAGCACGGCGGCTTCCCGAAGGTGTCCCGCGCGCAGATCGGTTCGAATTTCGGGCCTTTCGTCGACACCATGCGGACCTTGCAGGATCTGGCGGTTTCCGTCGACGCGCCGGACGAAGTGTTCGGCGAAGCGCTGGCCAAGGCCAAGGAACTCGCCGAGCTGCTCGAGCCGTATCGCGCACCGGAATTGCAGGGTCCGGCCGGACGCGCGGTGGAGCTGCCCGGACGCGGCAGCCTGTTGTTGCTGCCCTGGCAGGTGGTCTCGGCCGGGCCGGACGGCATCACCATGACGGGCGAGTTCCGCCGATTCCACCTCGGCGGCAACGGCGCCGCGCACGGCGGCGTGCTTCCGCTGCTGTTCGACGACCTGCTCGGCATGATCGTGCACTACGCGGGCAGGCCGATCAGCCGCACGGCCTACCTGCACGTCAACTACCGCAAGGTAACTCCGCTGGAGCGGACGCTGACGGTGTGCGGACGCGTCGACCGCATCGAGGGCCGCAAGACCTTCATCACCGCCGAATTACGCGATGAGCAGGGCGATTTGCTCGCTGATTGTGAAGGGCTGATGGTCCAGTTGCTGCCATGGCAGCCGTGAGCGAGCGTCGGCGAGCGAACCGGCGCCAGCGAGGAGGAGTCGTGAGCGGAAGTAGCTCGTGTGACCGCGCGCACCAGTGCGTATAGTGGCGTGCGCTCGTTCATCGACATCTATTTCGGAGGAACCTGAAAGTGGTTGCAGCACTGTCTGAATCCCTGCTCGACGACGCGAAGCGCTCGGCCTTCCTTGCCGATGCCAAGGAGGTTCTGGACGCCGAGGTGTCGGATAAGGGTGGCGCGTCCGGCCTTGCGGTCAAGGGCGGATACGCGGCGGTGAAGAAAATCAGCCCGTCCATCGTCCCGGACGCGCTGGAGTCGTTGGCCCCCAAGCTGGTCGAGCAGCTGGAGCCGTTCTGGCAGGAGTACAAGGCTTCGGGTTCGGGCCAGTTCGCCGACCTGCTCGTTTCCAAGTCCGACGAGGTCGCCGAGGCGTTGCTTCAGGTGACCGACGCCCGCGCCGAGTCCTCCTCGCGCCCCGCGCTGCAGAAGGTGTACTCCTCGATGCGCTCCTCGGCCAAGAAGAACGTCATCGAGGCCCTGCCGCGCCTCGGCGACCTGGTGCAGCGCCACGCGAACTGATCGCGCGCGACCCCGCACGCCGAGTTCCGGCTAGAACTCGGCGTGCGACCGCGTCCCTTGCACAGCCCGCCGCGCATCGATGCGCCGCGTCGAACGCCCGACCGGCGTGCACTCCAACCCGAACGCTCGATCCCGCCCTCCCAACCACCCCGAGGGCGAGTCTTACGAACACGCGCGCGCCAGCGCGCCAACCAACACTGTGACCAGGGTGACGGAGACGGCGGGGTTACTGTCTGAGAGGCTGGTGGCGTGAACCCGTCTACCGCTCAGGCTCGAGTAGTCGTCGACGAACTCGTGCGCGGAGGTGTCCGCGATGTGGTGCTGTGCCCCGGCTCGCGCAACGCTCCGCTGGCCTTCGCGCTGCAAGCCGCCGACGCGGCCGGGCGGTTGCGGCTGCACATGCGCATCGACGAGCGGACCGCGGGCTTTCTCGCCATCGGTTTGGCGATCGCGGGCGGCAATCCGGTCCCGGTGGTGATGACCTCCGGCACGGCCGTCGCGAACCTCGGTCCCGCGGTGCTGGAAGCCAACTACGCGCGGGTCCCGCTGATCGTGCTGAGCGCCAATCGGCCCTACGAGATGCTCGGAACCGGCGCCAATCAGACCGTCGAGCAGCTCGGCCTGTTCGGTAGCCAGGTGCGCGCCACCATCAGCCTCGGGCTGGCGGAGGGCGAGCCGAGCGGTAACGGAAGCGGCCCGTACGGCCAGCAGAACAGCGTGTGGCGCTCGGCGGTGTGCCGGGTGCTCGCCGCGGCCCGCGGCACGCGTTCGGGCAACGCGGGTCCGGTCCACTTCGACATTCCGCTGCGCGAGCCGCTGGTGCCGGATCCGGCCGCCGACGCCGGTCCGGAGGGACGCGCGGGTGATCGGCCCTGGACCGCGACGCAGTACGCGACACTGGACGTGCCGCTCGACATCGATCTGACCCCGGACACCGTGGTGATCTCCGGACACGGCGCCGGCCTGCGTCCCGAACTGGCCGAGCTGCCGACCGTCGCGGAGCCGACCGCCCCCATGCACGGCCCCGCGCTGCATCCGCTGGCCCTGCCGCTGCTGAAGCCGAAGCAGGCCATCATCACCGGGCGGCCGACCCTGCACCGGCAGGTGTCCAAGGTGCTCGCCGACCCGTCCGTCATCGTCTTCGCGCTGACCACCGGTCCGCGCTGGCCCGATGTGTCCGGCAATGTGGTCGGGACCGGAACCCGCGCGATCACGACGGGAACGCCGCGCGCGGAATGGCTCGCGCACTGCCGCGCGGTGAACGCCAACGCCGAGCAAGTGGTGCGTGAGGCGCTGGCCAAGCACCCGAAGCCGACCGGCCTGCATGTGGCGGCGGTCGTCATGGATTCGCTGCACGAGGGCGATCAGCTGCTGCTCGGCGCGTCCAATCCGGTGCGCGACGCGGCGCTCGTCTCGCATCCGCGCCCCGGTATCAAGGTGCTGTCGAACCGCGGTGTCGCGGGCATCGACGGAACGGTGTCGTCGGCGGTCGGCGCCGCCTTGGCGCACGACGGCCGCACCGTCGCGCTGATCGGCGACCTGACTTTCCTGCACGACGCGTCCGGGCTGCTGATCGGGCCGGGCGAGCCGCGGCCCGCCGACCTGACGATCGTGGTCGCCAACGACGACGGCGGCGGCATCTTCGAGCTGCTCGAACAGGGCGACCCGCAGTACGCGGGCGTGTTCGAGCGCGTCTTCGGCACACCGCACGGCATGGATCTGGCCGCGTTGTGCGCGGCCTACCGCATCCCGCACCGGCAAGTCGACACCGAGCAGCTGGCGGCCGAGTTGGCCGAGCGCGCGCACGGCCTGCGCGTGCTCGAGGTGGCCACCGAACGATCCAGCCTGCGCGAGCTGCACGCCACCGTGCGGGCCAAGATCGCGACCTGAGTCCGCCGCCGCGACCGGCTATTCGGTGTCGCGGTCCTCGTCGTCGAGCGGCACGGGAATGGCCTGCTCGATGAGGTCGGCCTCGTTCGCGGACCAGACGTCGCGATCGACCGCGGTGCTCGCCTCGCGTGCGACGGCGGTTTCCGCGACGGCCCGGTCGTCGGTGTCGGCGTCGTCCGTTTGGTAAGCGGGCGTGGACTGCTCGACGCGGTCGGCCTCCGGCGCGTCGTCCAACGTGCGCGGCGTGCTGCGATCGATCATCGTGTGCTCCTCTCCGCTGGTGCTCTCCCGCAGGGGGTATACCCAGTCGGCAGCGCGGTCAACAGTCCAGCGGTGTCGAGATTTGCGCCCGGCGATCGGTGCGGTCGATGCCCTCATTCCCCCTCGACGGCCGCGCCCCCGTCTGCCGGATGCTCCACGAGCGCGAGGGTTCGCCCGGCCATGAACCGCGCCGTGCGGACCGCGACGCCGGTCCGCGTCACCTCGCTGACCTCGACTACCCCGCGCGCGATGCGCACCTCGACCCGCCGCCCCGCGCGCGTCGCCGCGATTTCGTAACTTCGAGAGCCGTCACCGACGTCGACGACGATCTCCACCCGATCACCCTTCATCTACCAATTCTCCGCTTTTCCAGGGCTTTTCGCCGTTACGAGTTGGTCGCGGAGGGCATCGCGGGCACCGTCGCGCGGCACCGATGAATTCCGCGCGCCCGCCGGGTCTCAACTCACGCAGACCTCGCACATCCGGCTTATGGAGACCCGATGACCCCCACCTTCGATTTCGAGCCCGCCGCCACCGCACTGGAGACCGTGGTCGCCGGTATCACCGACGACCAACTCGCCGCGCCGACGCCCTGCGCCGACACGACCGTGGCCGCGCTGCTCGATCACGTCCTGGAACTGACCGAGGCGTTCCGGCAGGCCGCGACCAAGGAATCCGTCGGCAACAGCACCTCGCCCGCCCTCGAGCACGACTCGAAGCTGCCCGACGACTGGCGCACGCGTATCCCCGCCCAGCTGAAGGCACTGGTCGCGGCCTGGCGGGAGCCGGAGGCGTGGGAGGGCGAGACCGAGGCGGGCGGCGTACGCGAAGCCGCGATCGTGATGGCGGTGATCGCGCTGGACGAGGTTGTCGTGCACGGCTGGGACCTGGCCAAGGCCACCGGCCAACCGTTCGGCTGCGCCGAATCGCACGCGGCGATCCTGTTCGACTTCCTCCGCGAGACCCCGCTCTCCGGTACCCCGGGCCTTTTCGGGCCGGTGGTCGAGGTGCCCGCCGACGCAGAGCTTGTCGACCGGGTGATCGGCCTGACGGGTCGCGACCCGAACTGGTCGGCGTAGTCGCCGCCGCGTCTCTCGAAGGCCCGAGCACAGTCCGGTCGCCGTGCCCCCCGGCAGACGTGTTCGGCGGAGTCTCGGCCCGGTGGCTCGGCTACCTGGGATGTGACCGCACGAGCGGTCGGGTCAGTCGGCGGAACGGTCCGTGACGAAAGTGCCTGCCGCCACGGCGTCCAGTGCCGCCTGGGCCGCGGAATCTGCGACCGCCTCGTCGATCGGATCGCCGCTGGCCAGCAGCCGGTAGTAGAGCGGCGCGGAAACGGCGGACAGCACCGCGCGCGGATCGGTCCCCTTGGGCGCCTCGCCGCGCGCGATGGCGTCCTCGACGCACGGCGCCCACTCGGTGAGGCGGACGTCGTAGAAGCGGCGCAGCGCGGCGGCGGCGACGGGATCGCCGGTGGCGGCGGCGATCACGGCCTGAAACAGGCGGCCTTGGCGCGGATCGGTCAGCGTCTCGGCGACCAGGCGCGCGTTGGCCGTGAGATCGCCGCGCAGCGATCCGGTGTCGGCGCGCGGCACCGACTGCTCGGCCATGTCGGCCAGCAGGTCGGCGACGAGCCCGGCCGGGGTGCCCCAGCGCCGATAGACCGTGGTCTTGCCGACCCCGGACGCGGTGGCGATCTCCGCGAGATCCAGTGTGGCGAAACCGCGTTCGACGAGGAGATCACCCGCGGTGCGCAAAACGGCCGCACGGATGCGCGCGGTACGCCCACCTGGGCGGACCGAGCCGGGAGCGGGCTCTTCGAAGGACATAACGGGACTCCAGTTCCATTTGCGGCGGACAAGGTGTACTGTTCGAGGTGTTAACGGAACTATAGACCCCTTAGGAGGGCCGTCCTGTGAAGAATGGATGGGATACGCGCATGGACTCACCCATGGAGTACCGGCGGCTCGGCGCATCGGGTTTGCTCGTCCCGGCACTGAGCTTCGGCGCGGGCACCTTCGGCGGTCGCGGCGAATTGTTCGGCGCGTGGGGGGATACCGATGCCGAGCAAGCGCGGCGGCTGGTCGACATAAGCCTGGAAGCGGGCGTCACGATGTTCGACACCGCGGACGTCTACTCCGACGGCGCCTCGGAGGAAGTCCTCGGCGCGGCCATCAAAGGCAGGCGCGACCGGCTGCTGCTGTCCACCAAGGCGAGCCTGCCGACGGGACCCGGGCCCTACGACGCGGGCTCGGGCCGGGCCAGGCTGATCGGCGCGGTCGAGGGCTCGTTGCGCCGTCTCGGCGTCGATCACATCGACCTGTTCCAGCTGCACGCCTTCGACGCGCACACCCCCGTCGAGGAGGTCCTCGCCGCACTGGACGACCTGGTGCGTGCGGGCAAGATCCGCTACCTCGGCGCCTCCAACTTCGCGGGCTGGCAGCTGATGAAATCCCTTGCCGCCGCGGACCGTAACGGGCTCACCCGTTACGTCGCGCACCAGGTGTACTACTCGCTGGTCGGCCGCGACTACGAGTGGGAACTGATGCCGCTCGCGCAGGACCAGGGCGTCGGCGCCGTGGTGTGGAGCCCGCTCGGCTGGGGCAGGCTCACCGGCAAGATCCGGCGCGGACAGCCGCTGCCCGCGGGCAGCAGGCTGCACCAGACCGCCGAGGCGGGCCCGCCCGTCGACGACGAGCTGCTCTACGACGTGGTCGACGTGCTGGACGAGATCGCCGCCGAGACCGGCAAGACCGTCCCGCAGATCGCGCTCAACTGGCTGCTCGGCCGCCCCACCGTCGCGACGGTCATCGTCGGCGCGCGCAACGAGGAACAGCTGCGCCAGAACCTCGGCGCGGTCGGCTGGCGCCTCGACCAGGACCAGATCGCCCGCCTGGACAAGGCGAGCGCCACCACGCCGCCGTACCCGTACTACCCGTACTACCGCCTGCCGGACTTCACCCGCCTCAACCCGCCCGCGGTGTAACCAGCTCAGTAGACGTCGCGCACGTAACGCTTCTCGGCGACGAGCTGCTTGCGGAACGCGAGCGCGCCCTCCTCGTCCAGCTTTCCGTGGATGCGGGCGATGGCGAGCAGGGTGTCGTCGACGTCCTTGGCCATCCGCGCCGCGTCGCCGCACACGTAGAAGTGGGCGCCGTCGCGCAGCCACGACCACAGCTCGGCGCCGTGCTCGATCATCCGGTGCTGCACGTAGATTCGCTCCCGCTGGTCACGGGAGAACGCCAGGTCGAGGCGGGTGAGGAAACCGGTGCGGAACATGTCCTCCAGTTCCGCGCGGTAGTAGAAGTTCTGCGCCGCGTGCTGCTCGCCGAAGAACAGCCAGTTGCGGCCGGTCGCGCCGAGCGCCCGGCGTTCCTGGAGGAAGCCGCGGAACGGTGCGATGCCGGTGCCCGGTCCCACCATGATCATCGGCGCCGTCGGGTCCAGCGGCGGCCGGAAATGCGGTGCGCGCTGGAGGAAGATCGGCACCGCCGCATCGCCCACCCGGTCGGCGAGGTAGGTCGAACAGACTCCACCGCGCCGGGCGGGTTCGCCGTAGCGCACGACGCCGACCGTCAGCTGCACCTCGTCCGGGCTGACCAGCGGGCTCGACGAGATCGAATACTGGCGCGGCTGAAGCTTTTTCAGCGCGCCGAGCCATTCCACCAGGTCGGCGCGCACCGGGAAGTCGCGCAGCACGTCGACGGCCTGGCGGTCCCACAGGTAGCTGTCCAGCTCGTTGCGGTTGTCCCTGCGCAGCAGTTTGGCGAGCTGGTTGCTGGCATTGCGATCGCCGATGAAGCCCAACAGGTCGTGGCTGACCTTGGTGATGTCGTATCGGGTGCGCAGCGCCTCGGCCAACGGCATCTCCCGATCGTCGACCTCGACCACGCGCCGACCGTCCAGGCCGGTGGCGGCGAGCCACTCCTGGACAAGCGACGGACAGTTCGACGGCCACACACCAAGCGAATCGCCCACCTCGTAGCCCGCGTCCAAGCCACGCAGGTCGAAACCGAACTGGCGCACCTCTTTCGGCGATCCGGCGATCGAGAGCTGTTCGTTGCGGACGAGCGGCGCGGCTACCGGCGCGTTGCGCGTGAACGACGCGGGCGCGGCGCGCAGTGAGCGCGCGGGAGCCGCGGCCGCCGGTCTGGTCAGCACCATGGTGGCGCCGGAACTCGCGGCGCGGACGGCCGGGCGCGGACCAGAACCGCCCTCGGGAGCCGGACCGCCGTCGTTGTCGGGGCCGCCGTCGTTCCCGCCGCCACCGTTGTCGTTCCCGCCGCCGAACGCGCCGAGCACCGCGTCGAGCCAGCGCGCCGCGGGCTCCTCGTAGTCGGGTTCGCAGTCCACCCGCGGCAACAGCCGGGTGGCGCCGCGCTCGGCCAGCTTCTCGTCCAGCTTGCGGCCGTGCCCGCAGAAGTCGTCGTAGGAGGAGTCGCCGAGCGCGAGGACCGCGTAGCGCAGGCCGGTCAGCCGGGTCGCGCTGTCGCTCAGCCTGTCCCAGAAGTCCGCGCCGTTGTCAGGCGGGCCGCCGTCGCCGAAGGTGCTGCTGATGAAGAGCGCGTCTCCGGTCAGCGCGCCGAGATCGCAGGAATCCATGTCGAAAAGCCGCGGCGCGAAACCGGACTCGGCGAGCCGCTCGGCCGTCGCGGCGGCGAACTCCTCGGCGTTGCCGGTCTGCGAGGCCCACAGCACCGTGACCGGCCGCTCCTCGGCGGCGGGCGCCGGGGACTCGGCCGTCAGCGCGCCGCGCGAGTACATGCCAGCCAGCAGGCCATCGATCCAGAGCCTGCTGCGGGTGGACAGCGGCGCGGTCTCCGGCAGCACCGGCTGGCCGACCACCGGAAGCGACTGCAGCGCGGCCAGATACCCGCTGAGGTAGATCTGCTCGGTGTCGCTGAGCGTCGGCGCGACACCGTTGTCCAGCCCGAGCATCACCGCGAGCGGATGCGCGCCGGACGGTGCGGAAACAGGCTCGGGGACGGGCGTTTCGGCGTGTTTCATCGGCGCGACGCGGCGCAGCGAGACGGCGCACTGCTTGAACTCGGGCTGTAGCGACGCCGGATCGACGGCGTCGTTGGTGACGGCGTTGATGGTCAAATACTCACCCTGTTCGTCGTTCCAGTGGAACGGTGCGAAGCAGTCGCCGGGGCGGACGCGGTCGCTGATCTGCACCGGAAGCACGGCTCGGCCACGGCGGGAAGCGATTTCGAGCTGATCGCCGGGACGCACGCCGAGCCGTTCGGCGTCGCGCGGATGCACCTCGAGGAACGGCTGCCCGTTCAACTTCGTGAGCTTGGCGATCTTGCCGGTCTTGGTCATCGTGTGCCACTGGTGTTGCAGGCGACCGGTATTCAGCACGAACGGGTAGTCGTCGTCCGGCATCTCCTCCGGAAGCAGGTGCGGGCGCGGCCAGAACACCGCGCGCTTGCTCGCGGTGGCGAACGCGAGCCGCGGACGGTGACCCGTGTCGTCGACGAAGAGTTCCTGGCTGACGCCGTCGTTCAGGTAGCGAATCGGGTTGCGGCGCTGGCCCGGCTCGGCGCACGGCCACTGCATCGGGCCGTCGCGCAGCGCCTCGTAGCTCATGCCGCGTAGGTCGTACCCCGTCGCGGGATTGGCGAAGCCCTGGATCTCGGCGAAAACCTCGGCGCTCGAGGAGTATTCGAAGCCGGGAAAGCCCATGGCCGTGGCGACCTGCGCGATCAGCAGCCAATCCGGCCGCGCGTCGCCGACCGGGTCGACGGAGCGCTGCATCAGGGTGACGTTGCGTTCGGAGTTCACCGCCACGCCCTCGGCCTCGGCCCAGAGCGTGGCGGGCAGCAGCAGATCCGCGTAGGCGTTGGTTGCCGAGTCGGTGTAGGCGTCCTGCGCGATCACCAGTTCGGCGGCCTCCAGGCCCGCGATCACCGTCTTCCGATTGGACACGGACGCCACCGGATTGGTGCAGATGATCCACGCCGCCTTGATGTCGCCCTCGGCCATGCCGCGGAACATCTCGATGGTGCCCGGCCCGGCCTCGGTGCGAATCGTGCCGGGCGTCACGCCCCACGCCGTCTCCACGAAGGCGCGATCGGCGGCCGAGAGCAGCGAGCGCTGGCCGGGCAGGCCGGGGCCCATGTACCCCATCTCGCGCCCGCCCATGGCGTTCGGCTGACCGGTCAGCGAGAACGGGCCGCTGCCCGGACGGCAAATGGCGCCGGTGGCCAGGTGCAGGTTGCAGATCGCGTTGGTGTTCCAGGTGCCGTGGGTGGACTGGTTGAGTCCCATCGTCCACAGCGTCATCCACTCGCGCGCTTCGCCGATCCAGCGCGCCGCGGTGCGAATGTCCTGTTCGGCGAGGCCGGTGATCTCGGCGACCCGCTCGGGCGGATAGTCGGCGAGGAACTCGGGCATGGCGTCCCAGCCCTCGGTGTGCTCGGCGATGAACTCCTCGTCGATGTCGCCGTTGGCGACGAGCAGGTGCAGCAGGCCGTTGAGCAGCGCGAGGTCGGTGCCGGGGCGCAGCTGGAGGAACAGGTCGGCGCGCGCGGCGGTGTCGGTGCGGCGCGGATCGGCGACGATCAGCTTGGCGCCCGCCTTCAGCCGATCGGCCATCCGGAGGAACAGAATCGGATGGCAGTCGGCCATGTTCGCGCCGGTGACGAAGAACAGGTCGGCGTGCTCGAAGTCGTCGTAGGAGCCGGGCGGGCCGTCGGCGCCCAGCGACTGCTTGTAGCCGGTGCCCGCGCTGGCCATGCACAGCCGCGAGTTCGCCTCGATGTGCACGGTCCGCAGGTAGCCCTTGGCCAGCTTGGTGGCCAGGTACTGCGCCTCCAGCGTCATCTGGCCGGAGACATACAGCGCGATGGCGTCCGGCCCGTGCTCGTCCAGGATCGCGCGCAACCGGTCGGCGGCCTCGCGCACGGCGGCGTCGACGGCGATCGGCATCGGCTCCTGTCCGCGCTCGGGTCGCCGGTAGGCGGTGGTCATCCGGCCGGGCGTGCGCATCAACTCCGCGTGGGTGGCGCCCTTGGTGCAGAGCCTGCCCGCGTTCGCAGGGTGCAGCTTGTCGCCGCTGACCTTGGCGATCACCGGCGCGCCGTCGGCGCCCGGCGTGGTCTCGACCGTGATGCCGCAACCCACGCCGCAGTACGAGCACGCCGTTCTGGCGGTGCCCGGCGCGGGGCTGCTGGCTGCGTCCGACATGTCACCGATCATGCGGAACGTCGATTGCGCGGGATTTACCCAACGTTATCGCCAGGTGACAATTCTCCTCACCGCTCCCATTCTCGGCTGTGAGGTGTGTTGTTCGTCACCTTTGCGCAGGTCAGCGGGTCGCTAGTGCCCGCAGCCGGTGGAATTCAGCCGAGCTTGTATCCCCGGTGCAGGGCGACGACCCCGCCGCTGAGATTGCGCCACTTGACCGTCGACCACCCCGCCTTGGCGATCCGCATGGCCAGCTGCCGCTGATTCGGCCACGCCCGGATCGACTCCGCCAGGTACACGTAAGCGTCCGGATTGCTGCTGACCGCCCGCGCCACCTGCGGGAGCGTCTTCATCAGATACTCCATGTACAAGGTGCGGAACACCGGAACGATCGGCGTCGAGAACTCGGCGACCACCAGCCGTCCGCCCGGCTTGGTGACCCGCAGCATCTCGCGCAACGCCAGATCCGGATCCGAGACGTTGCGCAGACCGTAGGAGATGGTCACCGCGTCGAACGAGTCGTCGGCGAAAGGCAGGGCCGTGGCGTCACCCGCGACCATCGGCACATTGCGGAACCGGCCCGCGGCGAGCATGCCCTTGGAGAAGTCGGTCGCCACGCACCAGGCGCCGGACTTGCCGAACTCCAGTGTCGAGACGCCGGTGCCCGCCGCGAGGTCGAGCACCCGCTCGCCGGGCCGGAGCCCGAGCGCCTTGCGGGTCGCCCAGCGCCAGTAGCGGTCCTGACCCGCGGAAATCACGGTGTTGGTGAGGTCGTATCGCTTGGCGACCCCGTCGAACATCGCTGCGACCTCGCTCGGCCGCTTGTCCAGGGAGGCTCGACCTGCATGCGTTTGCGCCACGCCAACGACCTTAAGCGACTGTCCGTTACGGACTCGCGTGTACCCGATCACAGACCCGCAGGAGTCGGGTTCGGGTTACGCCGTGTTCGAAAGGCGGAAATCCTGTCCGGTGACGTCGGCGTAGTGACCCATCAGCTCGTCGCACACGGCTGGCCAGGTTCGGTGCAGTACGGATTTGCGTGCGGCGCCGGCGAATCGGGCGCGCAGCGCCGGGTCGCGCAGCGCGGCCACGGCGCTGGGCAGCAGTTCGGTGAACCGGTCGACCGGGAGCAGATAGCCGTTGCGGCAGTGCGCGACGAGGTCGCGCGGACCGCCCGCATCGGGCCCGATGACCGGGACGCCGGAGGCCAGCGCCTCCTGCACGCCCTGGCAGAAGGTCTCGTGCTCGCCCGCGTGCACCATCACATCCAGGCTCGCGTACGCCTGCGCGAGTTCGTCGCCGCCGAGTTCGCCGGTGAACACCGCGTCCGGCATGAGCTGGGCCAGCCGGTTCCGCTCCGGTCCGTCGCCGACGATCACCAGCTGAATCGTGGGGTCGCCCGCCAGCACGGCCAAGCGCTCGACGTGCTTCTCCGGCGCCAGTCTGCCGACGAACCCGACCACGAGTCGCTCGTGCCCGTCGAGCCAGCGCTCGCGCAGTTCCGCGCGGTGCGCCGACGGGGTGAACCTGGCGATGTCCACGCCGCGACCCCACCGACGCACCCGCGGGATGCCATGCCTGGCCAGGTCTTCGGCGGCCGCGCGGGAGGGCGCCAGCGTGCGAGTCGCGCCCTCGTGGATGCGCCGCGTCCATGCCCAGGCCGCACGGCTGGCCAGCCCGAGCCCGTAGCTCTGCGCGAAGCCCGCCACGTCGGTCTGGTACACCGCGATCGTCGGCAGGTCCAGCCGCAGCGCCGCGCCGAGACCGCCCGCGCCGAGCAGGAACGGGGAGGCCAGATGCACCAGGTCGGCGTCGAATTCGGCGATCGCGGCGGTGATCCCCGGCTGCGGCAACCCGACCGGCAGCGAGCTGACCTTGGGCACCATCACCGCGGGGACCCGGTGCACCGGGAAACGGCCGTATTCACTCGCCGCGGCGGGCAGTCCGCGGGGCGTGTCCGGCGCGATCACCAGCGCCTGGTGTCCGTGTTTGTCCAGGTGATCGAGCACCCGGAGGACCGAATTGACGACGCCGTTCATGTTCGGCAGGAAGGACTCCGAAACGATGGCTACGCGCACCACCTCAGCGTGACCCGCGCAGCGCGCGTCGCAGCCACGCGGACGTGAAGCGCGCGGAAAGTTCCGGCGAACTCCTCGCGCTGTCGCAGACAGTGGTGCTCAGAGGTACAGCGCCCGCAGTTGCGGATCCGCCAGCCGCTCCTCGGTCGCGACCGCGCCGAGCACCGCGCGTAGCGTGCGCAGCGCGTCCGGACCGAATTCGCGCACCAGGCGCTGTTCCCGATTCCGGTGGAATCGCCTCGCGGCGGCGAGGGCGGCGTTGCCGCGTTCGGTGAGGTAGAGCAGTTTCGCGCGGCCGTCGGCCGGATCGGGGCGGCGTTCCACGTAGCCGCGTTCCTGCATGTCGTCGACGATCTGCGCGGTGCCCTGCTTGCTGATCCCGAGGCGTTCGGCCAGCTCGCTGACGTTCATCGGCCGCTTCGACAGACAGCGGAAGACGTAGCCGTCGGAGCGGCCGCTGTCGTCGAAACCCTGCTCCGCCAAGGACGCTCGTAATTCGACGACGAACTGTTCGTAGGCGAGCCCGAGGAGGATGCCGAGATCCGGGTCTTGCGGTGTGGATGCCATGCCGTCATGATAGACAAGCCAACTTGATCAAGCTGGCTTGTCTATTTTCCAGTCTTCGAGGAGTGTCAATGCACGTCATCAAGGCCGCCGAAGCGCAGCGTTTCGAGCTCCCCGGCGTCGAATTCAGCGCCATGGCGGCCCCCAGCCGCGGTTCGGCGGACGTCTGTACCTGGCGGCTCACCGTCGCGCCGCACCGCGACAGCGACGCGGCACACGTCCTGGACCGCGACGAGATCTTCATGGTGCTTTCCGGCGTGCTGGAGGTCAGCGGTCAGCGGCTCGGCGCGGGCGATGTCGCGATCGTGCCCGCGGGCGCGCCCATCGCCGTGGGCAATCCAGGCGACGAACCGGCCGTCGCGCACGTCGCGATCGCCGCCGGATTCCAAGCCACCATGGCCGACGGCAGCAAGCTCAGCCCGCCGTGGGCGCAGTGAATCCGCCCGCGAAGGCGGACCGGCTCAGCGCGCCGCGGTGACCTTCGGTTCGCGCCTGCCCGCGCGGACGATCAACAACAGCGCGGGCAAAGCCAACGCCCACACCACCACGATCACCGAGAGGGCGGGCTGGATGGCGACACGGACGTCGCGGCCCGCCACCCGGACCAGATCGGGATCGCTGCGGCTGTACTCGACATTGATGCGCTCGCCCGCGGTCAGGTTGGTCGGGTAGAGCACGCCGACCTTCGGATTGTGCGTCTCGCCGTCGGGTGTGACATAGATGACCGCCGAACGCAATCGGCCCGCCGAAAGCACCTCGCCGGTGGTCACGCCTTTGTCGGAACTGATCAGGTAGTCGTTGCGCCAAGCGGCGAGCACCAGCAACGCCATGAGCACGCTGACGACCGTCGCGGCGGTGAGCACGCCGATCCTCGCCCGCCGCAGGCGGACGGTCCGCCTTTCGGACTGGCTGGTTTCCGACACCGCCACAGGCTACCGACCACCTCGGCTAGCGTGTGCGCCCATGTCCCGAAAATTCAGCTTCACCGTGCCCTACGCCGTCCCGGTCGAAGATCTTCACCGGGCACTCATCACCGACGACGCCTGGCGCTCCCGCTTCGCCGGCACCGAGACCGCGACGCTCGAGTTGTCGCACCCGGGCGGCGCGGGCACCATCCGCATCCATATGACCGAAAAGGCCCGTCGGGACAAGATTCCCAGCATCGTCGGCAAGGTACTGAAGAACGAATTGGTGCTTTCGCGCACCGACGACTGGCAGGCGTTGGACGGCGAGATCGCCAAGGGTGTCTTCCGGGCGAGCACCACGGGCGTCACGAGCGAAATGTCGGGCTCCTTCGAATTGCGCCCCACCGCCGAAGGGTGCGAGATCGACGTCGTCGGCACCGTCTCGGTGAAGGTGTCGCTGGTCGGCGGCGCCATCGAGCCGCTGGCCGAACAGCTGTTTCACCGGGTGCTCAACAGCGAGCGCAAATTCTTCGAGGAGTGGTTGGCCGCGGAGGCCACCGCCTGATCTCGTCTGTCGAATCGGGCGCCCCGCGTCGGGCGCTCGATTCCGGTCGAGCCCGTCGCGCGCCTCAGGTGAAGGGCGGCAGGTCGTCGTAGCGCATGGACGCCCGTCCCGCGAGCCGCCAGGCGCGCGCGGTGATGTCCAGGTCCTCGTCGGTGACCAGGTTGCCCATCACACGAACCGCTGTGCGCTGCAAATACTTCGAGCGCATCACCGGCGGGCCGCCGGTGGGGACCATGCGGGGATGGGTGGCCAGGCCCGCGATCCGGCGCGCCGCCGAGAACGTGCGGCCGTAGCGTGCGCGCAGCAGATCCGGCCACAGGCCGGTGAAATCGGGCGCGTCCAGCAGGTCGGCGAGCATGTGCCCGCTTTCCAGGCCGTAGTCGATGCCCTCGCCGTTGAGCGGGTTCACGCAGCCCGCGGCGTCGCCGATCAGCACCCAGTTGCGGCCCGCGACATTCGACACCGCGCCGCCCATCGGCAGCAGCGCCGAAGCCACCGCGCGCAGCTCGCCCTCGAACTGCCACTCCTCGTAACGCTGCGAGGTGTAGTGGCGCAGCAGCGGTTTCAGCGCGATGTGCGAGGGCCGCCGCTCGGTGGCCAGCGAGCCGACGCCGATGTTCACCTCGCCGTTGCCGAGTGGGAACACCCAGCCGTAACCGGGCACCAATTGGCCGTCGGCATCGCGCAATTCGAGGTGCGAGGTGATCCACTGATCGTCGCTGCGGCCGGACTTGATGTAGGCGCGCGCCGCGGTGCCGTACGCGAAACGCCGGTGCCAGACGCGGCCGAGCAGCTTGCCGACCGGTGAGCGAACGCCGTCCGCGACGACCAGGATGTCGCAGGCGATCTCGCGGGACCCCTCGGCTGTTCGCACCGTCACACCCGTGACGCGGTCACCCGCGCGGGTGACATCCACCACCTTCGCGCCTTCCAGTATCCGCGCGCCGGACTTCACCGCCGTTTCGCGCAGCTTGTCGTCGAGTTCGGTTCGCGCGACGGCGCTTCCGTAGCTCGGAAACCCGCCGCCAGGCCAGTTGAGCAGGGCTTCCCTGCCGAAACCGGTCAGGCGCAGGCCGTGGTTGACCGTGTGCGCGCGCAGCCACTCGCCGAGACCGAGGTGTTCGAGCTCCTTGGTCGCCCGCGGCGTCAGGCCGTCGCCGCAAGTCTTGTCCCTCGGGAAGACCGCGGCGTCGGTGAGCAGCACGTCGCGGCCCGCGCGCGCGGCCCAGGCAGCGGCGGCGGAACCGGCCGGACCTGCGCCGACGACGAGCACTTCGGCACGATCGGGCAGCGGGTTCCCCCCGCGGTCCTCGACTGAGACATCCGGTGCACCCATGCGCTCAATACTTGCAGGACAGTCGGATCGGTGTCGACGCAGGACCGCGCGCCAGGTCGGCCGATCCGGCCCCGCCGAAGTGTGGAAAAGTGTCTGATACACCGCATAGTGACGGTGTTCATGGGCCGCGCGGGCCGAACACGCTAGGTTCTCTACCGTGGGGTCGGACGCGGCGCTGGGAGATGAGATGAGCACATCGGCTGTTAGTGACGAGAGCACGGTGGTCGCCGGGGTCGAACTCGGTGACCCCGAACTCGCGGCGAGCGTCCGCAACGGCCTGGAAGAGGTCGAGAAACTCCTGATCGCCGAACTCTCCGACGGCGAGGACTTCCTGCAGGACGCGGCGCTGCACCTGGCGCGGGCGGGCGGCAAGCGGTTCCGTCCGCTGTTCACCATCCTCACCGGCCAGCTCGGCCCGCGTCCCACCGATCCCGCCCTGATCACCGCGGGCACCGTCGTCGAACTCGTGCACCTGGCCACGCTGTACCACGACGACGTGATGGACGAGGCCCCGATGCGCCGCGGCGCGCCGAGCGTGAACTCGCGCTGGGGCAACAACGTCGCGATCCTGGCGGGCGACTACCTGTTCGCGCACGCCTCCCGTCTCACCTCGACGCTCGGCCCCGACGCGGTCCGCATCATCGCCGAGACCTTCGCCGAACTGGTCACCGGCCAGATGCGCGAGACCGTCGGCGCCCGCGACTCGCAGGACCCGGTCGAGCACTACCTGCGCGTCGTGTGGGAGAAGACGGGCTCGCTGATCGCCGCGGCCGGTCGCTTCGGCGGCACCTTCTCCGGCGCGCACCCCGAGCACATCGAGCGGCTCGCCCGCCTCGGCGACGCGGTCGGCACCGCCTTCCAGATCTCCGACGACATCATCGATATCTCCTCGGCCTCCGAACAATCCGGCAAGACCCCCGGCACCGACCTGCGCGAAGGCGTGCACACTCTGCCGGTGCTCTACGCGCTGCGCGACGAGGGTGCCGAGGGCGACCGGCTGCGCAAGCTGCTCGCCCGTCCGCTGGAGACCGACGAGGAGGTCGCCGAGGCGCTGGAACTGCTCGCGCACTCGCGCGGCATGGTGCTCGCCAAGGAGAAGCTGCAGGGCTACGCCGACCTCGCGCACGCCGAGCTGTCGGCGCTGCCCGCGGGCCCGGCCAACGACGCGCTCGAACAGCTGGTCCGCTACACCATCGAACGCGTCGGCTGAATTTTTGGCGCGCTGGCGCGCGCGAACGGTCGCTCGTCGGGCTCGCTCCGGGGGTGGTCGGGCGGGTGTGGACCGTGCGTTGGCGATTGTTCTGGGCCGAGTCCGGGAGCGGCCCGGGGTCGGTGACCGAGTGCGTCGGTGATCGTCAGGGCCGAGTCCGAGAGTGATCTGATCGACTACCGTCGGAGCAGGAGCTACCAGGAACTTTCGCCGGGGGCCCTATCGTTGATCTCGCATAACGAACTCGATGGACGGGGGAGTGGGCAAGGAGACCTATGCACGGGCACGGGTATGCGAACGGATTGAAGACATTCGGTCTGATGGTCGGGCTCTCGGCCATCATCGTGTTCGCCGGGGCCATGTTCCGCAGCCCGACGATCCTGGTCATCTCCATCCTGCTGGCCGTCGGCATGAACGCCTGGGCCTACTTCAACAGCGACAAGCTCGCGCTGAAGGCGATGCACGCGCAGCCGGTCAGCGAGCTCGAGGCGCCGGTCATCTATCGGATCGTGCGGGAACTCGCGACGACGGCGCGGCAGCCGATGCCGCGGCTCTACATCAGCCCGACGAACGCGCCCAACGCCTTCGCCACCGGCCGCAATCCCCGGCACGCCGCGGTCTGCTGTACCAGCGGCATCCTGCAGATCCTCGACGAACGCGAACTGCGCGCCGTGCTCGGCCACGAACTCTCGCACGTCTACAACCGCGACATCCTCATCTCGTCCATCGCGGGCGCGCTGGCCGCGGTCATCTCCGGCCTCGCCAACCTCGCGTTCTTCGCCTCGGCCTTCGGCGGGCGCGGCAACGGCGGCCCGAACATGCTCGGCATACTGCTCGTCTCTCTGCTCGGCCCGATCGCGGCCACCCTGATCAAGCTGGCCGTCTCCCGCTCCCGCGAGTACCAAGCCGACCAATCCGGCGCCGAACTCACCGGCGACCCGCTGGCGCTCGCCTCGGCCCTGCGCAAGCTGGAACGCGGCGTACAAGCCGCTCCGCTGCCCCCTGAGCCGCAATTGACCTCCCAGTCACACCTGATGATCGCCAACCCGTTCCGGGCAGGAGAGCGGGCCGCACGCTGGTTCTCCACGCACCCGCCGATGGCCGAGCGCATCGCCCGGCTCGAGGAAATGGCGGGCGGGCCGCGCAACTACTGAGCGCGCGTCGGCGGCTGTGGGCCTGCCACGGCCCAGGCGGATAGTCGAGTGCGAGCAATGAAGCGAGCCCGCCGACCATCCGGCCGACGGGCTCGTTCAGCTAGTGCACCGCCGCGAAAAACATTGCGGCGCAACAGCTATCGGTAGTTGACGAACTGCAGCGCGATACCGAAGTCCTCGCCCTTCAGCAGCGCGATCACGGCCTGCAAATCGTCGCGCTTCTTGCTGCTCACCCGCAGCTCGTCGCCCTGGATCTGCGCCTTCACGCCCTTGGGGCCCTCGTCGCGGATCTTCTTCGAGATCTTCTTCGCCTTCTCGGCATCGATGCCCTGCACCAGGCTGCCGGTGATCTTGTACGTCTTGCCGGAGGCCACCGGCTCGCCCGCGTCGAACGCCTTCAACGAGATGTCCCTGCGGATCAACTTCTCCTTGAACACCTCGAGCGCGGCCTTCACCCGCTCCTCGGCCTCGGCCGTCAACACGATCGTTTCCTCACCGGACCACTCGATCTTCGCGCCCGTGCCGCGGAAGTCGTAGCGGGTGTTCAGCTCCTTCTCCGCCTGATGCAGAGCGTTGTCGACCTCCTGCCGGTCGACCTTGCTGACGACATCGAAAGACGAATCGGCCACACTACGCTCCTGTTCCTGACGGTCCGACGGGCTCACTGCACCGGTGCAACCGGCATCGTCAGTTCTACCCGGAAGCCCGACCGTAGTCCCGTCGCAGGGCCGTTGGCCAGCCGGTTTGCATTCGGCACCGGGGTTCGTTGTATTCTCACTGCGCGCCGAAAAGCGCACGTAAGGCAGGTTGCCCGAGCGGCCAATGGGAGCAGACTGTAAATCTGTCGGTGAAAGCCTACGTAGGTTCGAATCCTACACCTGCCACGAGATCGCGAGAGGGCGAGCCATGCGCGCGGAGAGCGCGCGCCGGCTCGCTCTCTTTGTGTTTTGTGGGGGGTGCAACCCCCACGCCCCGCCCGGCGGGGCTTCGCCCCCCGGACCCCCCTTGCAGTGGTTGCGTTTCGTGGGGAAGTGGCGGTTGGTCCATCGCTCGATTTCGAGGTGGTTTCGAAACGCGGCTGCTCCGAGGACAAGGGGTTTGCCTCGCTCTCCGTCGAAGTGCGGAGTTCGCCAAGGCAAGTGCTGCTCGACATGGATGGTGTTTCAGGCGGGCCGGAGCTTTCCGGTGTGGTCGGGGGCTCCGCGGCCTGGATGCCTGTGATCTTGGACGCTCTTTGCGCTCCCAGGTCCTTGGGTGGACGCGAACCTTTGGCGGATTCGCTGGTCCCACTTGCTTTTCTGCGGGTGGATCTTCTCCTCAGGGGAGTCGGCTGCGAAAGAGCGGAAGCTGCACGGCCGGGAGGCTCTCGCCGCCAAACGTGCAGCTACTGACGGCAGCGCCCAAGGGCGAGTGTTGTGGAGCGTCCATCGCGGGTTCGGCTCGATGACTTTGCTCGAGTCGGGGTTGGTTGTCAGCGGTGCTCCAGGGGGTGCATTCGGGGTGTTTGCTCGTGTGCAAAAAACCGGCTCTGACCTCGGAATTTGGAAGTGTGAGCGTTGGGTGTGTAATCTCGTTCAAGACTTCGCCGCCCCGGGGTCGAGAAGACGGATCACGGTGCGGAAGTAGTCATGCCCCCTTAGCTCAGTCGGCAGAGCGTTTCCATGGTAAGGAAAAGGTCAACGGTTCGATTCCGTTAGGGGGCTCGCCGGATTGCCGGTGGTGACCGACTCGGCATCGCACCCATGGTCGTGGGGCTGGGCTCGCACCACTGCAATGCGACGCCGTGGCGGTGTAGCTCAGTCGGTAGAGCAAACGACTCATAATCGTTGTGTCGCCGGTTCAAGTCCGGCCATCGCTACCAAAACCGATTACGCCCATCAGGTACCGGAAAGAAGGAAAGTCGTGGCCGCGAAGTCCACCGATGTCCGGCCAAAGATCACCTTGGCCTGCGAGCAGTGCAAGCACCGCAACTACATCACCAAGAAGAACCGGCGCAACGACCCGGACCGGCTGGAGCTGAAGAAGTTCTGCCCGAACTGCGGCACGCACCGGGCGCACCGCGAATCCCGCTGATCCCATCCACGCGTGAAATCGCCGCGTGCAGGGCAACCGGGACGCTGATCCCGGGATCTCGGAACCGTGAAGCTGTGCAGGGCCGGACATCCGTCCGGCCCTGAGCGCTTTCTACGGTCGGGTGCGGTGGTGAACGCTCGCCGACCCCGGGGTGCGGGGTCAGATAGGTACATTCTTCCCGTGACAATCAACACCGGTACTGAAGAAGCGGTCCAGGTGAGCGAGGCGGATCTCGATCCCGCCACCCACGCCGCGGCCATGGTCGGTCACCACTACCGCGTCGACGACTACTACGAGGTCGGCCGCGAGAAGGTCCGCGAATATGCCCGCGCCGTGCAGGACTACCACCCGGTGCACTGGGACGAGGACGTCGCCGCCGAATACGGCTACGACGGCCTCCTCGCGCCCCTCACTTTCATCTCCCTGGTCGGCATCCTGGCCCAGCGCAAGCTCTTCGAGCAGATCGTCACGGGCTACGACCTCAGCCAGATCATGCAGACCGACCAGATCCTGGAATTTCACCGGCCCATCCGGGTCGGCGACCAGCTGACCTGCGACGTCTACCTGCACTCCTTCCGGCAGGCCTTCGGTGGCGACATCATCGTCACCAAGAACATCGTCACCGGGCAGAACGACGAGCTGGTGCTCACCACCTACACCACGCTCGTCGGCCGCAGTGGTGCCGACATCGACCCCAACCTCGCCGACGCGGTCCGCAACGTGCTCATGCACGGCATCGGCGAGGAAGTGCCCGATCACCACCCGCGCACCGCCGCGCGCAGCGAGCAGCCCATCCCGATCGCCGTCATCCCGGAGGTCGCGCCGAGCAAGCACGCGATCAATTTCGAGGACGTCTCCGTCGGCGACGAACTGCCCACCCGCATCGTCCGCCTCACCCGCGGCGATCTGGTCAACTACGCGGGCGTCTCGGGCGACGCCAACCCCATCCACTGGAGCGACGACGTGGTCAAGCTCGTCGGCCTGGACAACGTGGTCGCGCACGGCATGCTCACGATGGGCCTCGGTGGCGGTTTCATCACCTCCTGGCTCGGCGATCCCGGCGCGGTCAAGGAATACAACGTCCGCTTCACCAGCCCGGTCTATGTCGGCTCCGACGAGGCGGCCGAAATCGAGTACACGGGTAAGGTGAAATCCGTGGATCCGGAGACCCGGACCGCGGTCGTCGCCATCGTGGCGAAGTCGGCGGGCAAGAAGATCTTCGGCCGCGCGACGGCTACCGTGCAACTGGCCTGACCTGGTCGATCGACCCTGATTGGCTATTGGCCTAGGCGGTAACGTACACTCAGGTTTCTGGGGTCACCAGCCGCTGCGCGCTGCTCTGTGGGGCTGGTTCCAGGCGGTCCGGAGGACGATCTCCGAAGGACTGCCCATGGGAGCCGGCAACCGCCGAGGCAGCGCGCGTGTTGTGTGGACCAGAGCGACAACTGAATACAGACAATGGTTCGGACACCGAGTTCCACCGTCCAAACCAAAGGGGCGTAGCTCAATTGGCAGAGCAGCGGTCTCCAAAACCGCAGGTTGCAGGTTCAAGTCCTGTCGCCCCTGCCCTTAAGCCAGCGACGGAGAGAGGATCGACGTGAGTGACGAGCGGGAACCTCGCCACGGCGCGGCCGACGAAGGCGATGGCACCGCCGCGGTGAGTCGGCCGAGCGGAAAGCGGTCCGCGCGGCGGGCCCGTTCTGGCTCCACGTCGGTCGACACCGGCTCGATCGCCACGATCGACCGGACGTCGCCCAAGAAGGACAAGACTGCCGGAAAGGCCAAGCGCGAAGGATCGGGCAATCCGTTCTCGCGTTTGATCAAGTTCCTGCGAGAGGTCATCGCGGAACTGCGCAAGGTGATCTGGCCCAACCGGAAGCAGATGGTCACCTATACGAGCGTTGTTCTGGTGTTCGTGGTCTTCATGGTCGCGTTCATCAGCGGGATGGATCTGGCGTTCGTCAAGGGTGTCGACTGGCTGTTCGGCTAGTAGTACGACGCCGACGCCGGTAGCCGATCCCGGGGGCGGACCGGCGGGAGCAATCCGCCGCGCCCGGCCCGGCACGCAGAGGATGTACGTGACGACACAGGAAGCGAGTGCCCTAGTGAGCACCCCGGAGAACGACACAAACGACGAGTTCCCGGTCGACGACGCAGTGGTGGAGCCCGCCGAGAACGAGGCGGAAGAGGCCGCGGCCGTCGAAGAAGCTGTGGTCGAGGAATCCGCACCCGCTACCCCGATCGATGCCGAGCCGGCGGATCCCGTCGCCGAGATGAAGGCCGCGCTGCGGCGCGCCCCCGGTGACTGGTACGTCATCCACTCCTACGCCGGTTACGAGAACAAGGTGAAGGCCAACCTCGAGACCCGCGTGCAGAACCTGGACCTCGAGGAGTACATCTTCCAGGTCGAGGTGCCGACCGAAGAGGTCACCGAGATCAAGAACGGCCAGCGCAAGCACGTCAATCGCAAGGTGCTGCCCGGCTACATCCTGGTCCGCATGGAGCTCAACGACGAGTCGTGGGGCGCGGTGCGCAACACCCCCGGTGTCACCGGGTTCGTCGGCGCCACCTCGCGGCCCTCGCCGCTGTCCATCGATGACGTGGTGAAGTTCCTGGTCCCGGCCGCGCAGCAGAAGAAGGCCCCGGCCGCCGCCGCGGCTGCCGCGAGCGCCGAAAGCGCCGCCGAGGTGGCGCCCAAGCCGGTCATCGAGGTCGACTTCGAGGTCGGCGAGTCGGTCACCGTCATGGACGGCCCGTTCGCGACGCTGCCCGCCAGCATCTCGGAGGTCAACGCCGAGCAGCAGAAGCTCAAGGTGCTGGTCTCGATCTTCGGTCGCGAGACGCCGGTCGAGCTCGCGTTCACCCAGGTCGCCAAGATTTAATCCGATCTCCGCCCTCGCCCCGGCCGCCGGGACCGAGGGCGGAGTGCGTCCGACCGGATGGCGCGGGCAACCGGCCCCACCCGAAGGACGAGGGCAGGCCCCCCGGTAAGGTGTATGGGTTCGTGCGCGGATCCGAACAGCGTCAGCCGGATTCGTTCGCGAGCGCCGGGCCGCGTGCCCGGATGTGGGCTCAGCCCGCAACAGGCTTACGGCAACCGTAAGGACCCGAAACCAAGGAAGAAAGATGCCCCCCAAGAAGAAGAAGCTCGCCGGGATCATCAAGCTGCAGATCCAGGCCGGCGCGGCGAACCCGGCTCCGCCCGTTGGTCCCGCCCTCGGTCAGCACGGCGTCAACATCATGGAGTTCTGCAAGGCGTACAACGCGGCGACCGAGTCGCAGCGTGGCAACGTCATCCCGGTCGAGATCTCCGTTTACGAAGACCGGACCTTCGACTTCAAGCTGAAGACCCCGCCCGCCGCCAGGCTGCTGCTCAAGGCCGCCGGTGTGCAGAAGGGCTCGGCCGAGCCGCACCGCACCAAGGTCGCCAAGGTGACCATGGACCAGGTTCGCGAGATCGCCAAGACCAAGATGGAAGATCTCAACGCCAACGACCTGGACCAGGCGGCGAAGATCATCGCGGGCACCGCGCGCTCGATGGGTATCACCGTCGAGGCCTGAGCGAAGCGAAGGCTTCAGTCGAGCGCAGCGGCGTAAGCCGCAGAACTCGGTGGGAGGGTCGGCCAGACCCGGAAACCACTTCTGAACCAAATACTTTAAGGACAGAGAATCATGGCAAAGCGAAGCAAGGCGTATCTCGCCGCGGCCGAGAAGGTCGATCGCACCAAGCTGTACTCGCCGCTGGCCGCCGCGCGTCTGGCGAAGGAGACCGCGACCACCAAGACCGACGCGACCGTCGAGGTCGCCGTTCGGCTCGGCGTCGACCCCCGCAAGGCCGACCAGATGGTCCGCGGCACCGTCAACCTGCCGCACGGCACCGGTAAGACCGCCCGCGTCATCGTGTTCGCGGTCGGCGACAAGGCCGCTGAGGCCGAGGCCGCCGGTGCGGACGCCGTCGGCGCCGAGGACCTGATCGAGCGGATCCAGGGCGGCTGGCTGGACTTCGACGCCGCGATCGCCACCCCGGACCAGATGGCCAAGGTCGGCCGCATCGCGCGTGTCCTCGGCCCGCGCGGTCTGATGCCGAACCCGAAGACGGGCACGGTCACCCCCGATGTGACCAAGGCCGTCAACGACATCAAGGGCGGCAAGATCAACTTCCGCGTCGACAAGCAGGCGAACCTGCACTTCGTGATCGGCAAGGCCTCCTTCGAAGAGGCCAAGCTGGTGGAGAACTACGGCGCCGCGCTGGACGAGATCCTGCGTGCCAAGCCGTCGACCGCCAAGGGCCGCTACGTCAAGAAGGTGACGGTCTCGACGAACACCGGACCGGGCATCCCGGTGGACCCGAACCGCACCCGCAACCTCCTCGAAGAGGACGCGTAAGCAGCACCGAGGTCCCCTGACCTCACCAAGCCGCCGAGGGCGGGAACGCAACCGCGTTCCCGCCCTCGGCGCGTTTCCGGGGGCTTACCATTGCTGGCCGGAGGTATCCTTACTTCAAGGGGTAGGTAAGGAGAAATGATGGACGCGCTAGCTCGATTGACGTCGAAGGGCCAGCTGACGGTCCCGAAGGCGGTGCGCGATGCGCTGGATCTGCAGGTCGGTGACAACGTCCACTTCCGGGTGGAGGGACAGATCGTGGTGCTCGCTCGGACTCCGGACCTTCTGGAGCTGGCTGGAAGTGTGTCGGTTCCGCCCCAAGTGCGGGGAAAATCTTGGGACGAGATCCGAGACGCGGCGTGGGCCGCGCAATGGCGGGAAGGGGACGCGTGACCGTCTTCCTCGATACCAATGTCGTGGTCCGACATCTAACGCAGGATCCGCCGGAGATGGGCCGCCGTGCCACTTCATTTCTGGCACAAGCCGATGCTCTGCATCTCGCGGACTTGATCCTGGCGGAAACCGTGTATGTGCTCCAGAGCGTCTACCGAGTTGCCCGGCCGGAGGTGGCGGCATTGGCCAGGGCGCTGGTCGGTTCGCGGAACATCGTCACAGATGACCCCGCTCTGTTGATGCGAACGATCGACGTCTATGAGCACCACCGGCTCTCGTTCGCGGACGCGTACCTGATTGCGCTCGCAGAGGTCGACGCCGATTCCGGGGTCGCCTCGTTCGACAGAGGGATCGACAAGGTCGGCACGATCACCCGGATCGAACCCGGCGAGCAGGGGTCCGACGAGTGATTCCGTGGGCCGGCCACAACAGGACCACGGAATCAGGTCGTCGACCCTAGTCGGGCGAATCCTGATCGGAGCCAGCGGATTCCCGCCAGGCGAGGAGGACGGACTCGCCGCTTTGGGCGCCCCACGGGAGGAAGAGGGCGACGAGCAGTGCGCAGACGACGACCGCGCCCGCGGCGACCAGCGATGCCGCGTGGGAACCCTGGAGCGCGGCGGTTTTCATTGCGGTGATGAGGTTTTCGCGCTGGGATTCGAGGAACGCGGGGAGTTCGCGTTTACGGAGTTCCAGCACGCTGAGCGGGCTGGCCGCGACCAGGCTCTTCTGATCCTCGTTCATCAGGGTGCTCGGCACGCGGTCGAGCAGCGGCGAGACGCGGGTCGTGTAGTAGGAGGCCACGATCGAGCCGAGGACGGCGACGCCGAGGGTGCCGCCGATCTCGCGGGTGGTGTCGTTGACCGCCGAACCCGCGCCCGCCTCGTTCAACGGCAGCGAGGACATGATGGATTCGGTGGCCGGGCCCTGGACGATGGCCAGGCCGAGCGCCATCGACACCATCGAGGGCAGCACGTCGGTGACGTAGCCGCTGTCCACCGTCACCTGGCCGCCCAGGTAGAGCCCCAGTCCGGTGAGCAGCAGGCCGAAGACGATCACCGGCGTGGTGCCCCAGCGTTGCGCGAGCAATGTCGCGACGGGCGCGCCGATGGCGACCGAGAACGCGAACGGCAATGAGGCGATACCGAATTCGAGCGGCGTGTACTCGCGCACCCCTTGGAAATACTGGGTGATCAGGAACAGAAATCCGAACATCGAGAAATAGCCGACGGCAATCGACAACGCGGGCATCGAAAAACGCCGATCGCGGAACAAACGCATATCCAGAATCGGCGCCGCCGTGCGCAATTCCCACGCGATGAACGCGGCGAGCAGCGCGACGCCGAGCGCGCCCGCGGTCAACGTGGTGACCGACAGCCAGCCGTAGTGCGGCGCCTCGATGATGGACCAGACGAGCAGCGTGATGCCCGCGATGGACAGCGCGATGCCGGGCAGATCCAGCCTGCCGACATGCGCGGAGCGCGATTCCGGCACCCACAGCAGCGTGGCGACCAGCGCGACCAGCGCCACCGGCACATTGATCCAGAAGACCGAGTGCCAGCTGAAGTGCTCGAGCAGCCAACCGCCGGAGATCGGGCCGATGGCGATGGCGAAGCCCGCCATGGCCGTCCACGCCGCGATGGCCAGCGCCCGCTCGCGTCGGTCGGTGAAGATGTTGATGATCAGGGCGAGGGTGGCGGGGAAGACGGCCGCGGCGAACACGCCCATGGCCGCGCGGGCCGTGATGACCGCGCCCATCGAATCCGACAGTGCGCCACCGACGGACATGACGGCGACGCCGATCAGGCCGATGACCATCACCTTCCGGCGGCCGTAGCGGTCGCCGAGGTTGCCGAAAGCGAGCAACAACCCAGCGAAAGTCAGGGTGTACGCGTCGACGACCCATTGCAGGCCGCTGACACCGGTGGCCAGCTCGACACCGATCGAGGGGAGGGCCACGTTGACGATGGTGTTGTCGAGGACGACCAGCAATTCGGCAAGGCAGATGACTGCCAGAGCGAGAAAGCGCTGGTTGCGTCGTTCCAGCAACACCGGTGGATCGACTATGGAGATTGCCATAGTCCAGCAGCTAAGCAGGTATCTGTCACTCTTGGTAACACTTGCCGAGCGCGATGTCCGACACATTCGGTTCCGAAAAGTGACGTGCGCCACAACAATTCGGTCGCCGAACGGTTCCGATTCGCGCCGAACCAAGGGCCGTTTTGGCAGATGAGGGGGGCGCCAGGTACTGTGGACGACAGTTATCGACGAGTTCGATCGCTACCCAATCCGTTCTACCGAAGACCGTTGGTCGCCGATCCCGCATGGGTTCGGTCGAAGGTCCGGCGACATTGCCGGCGGCCCACGCAGGGAAGAACCGAGGCTGGGAGTCGATTCGAGTCCTGTGGCTCGTGTTGATTTTTCCTTCGCGCCCCGGAACGCCTTGCGTCCGGGGCGTTCGTTTTGTCGCCGGGCTCTTGGATCGGTAGTTCGTGTACCCGAACCGACATCCAGAGAGGAGGCGAAGTATGGCAAAGGCTGAGAAGGTCACCGCGGTCGAGGAGATCGCGGAACAGTTCCGGAACTCGACGGCCACCGTTGTCACGGAATACCGTGGCCTGTCGGTCGGCAAGCTCACCGAACTGCGGCGTGCGCTCGGCGCGGAGGCCACGTACTCCGTCGCCAAGAACACCCTGGTCAAGCGCGCTGCCGCCGAGGCGGGCGTGGAGGGCCTCGACGACTTGTTCGTTGGACCGACCGCCATCACCTTCATCCAGGGTGAGCCGGTCAACGCGGCCAAGGCGCTCAAGACCTTCGCCAAGGACAACAAGGCGCTCATCATCAAGGGCGGCTACATGGACGGCGCCGCGCTGTCCGTCGCCGAGGTCGAGAAGATCGCCGACCTGGAGACCCGCGAGGTCCTGCTGGCCAAGCTGGCCGGCGCCCTCAAGGGCAACCTCGCCAAGGCCGCCGGCCTCTTCAACGCTCCCGCTTCGCAGGTGGCCCGCCTGGCCGCCGCGCTGGAGGAGAAGAAGCGCGCCGAAGGCGGAGCCGCCGAGTAATTCCCCCTGTGCGCGGGCGACACGCCCCCACGGACACCAACTACCGAAAGGAAAACAACAATGGCCAACGTTGACGAACTGCTCGAGACCTTCGGCAACATGACCCTGCTCGAGCTGTCGGACTTCGTCAAGAAGTTCGAGGAGAAGTTCGAGGTCACCGCCGCTGCTCCGGTCGCCGTCGCCGCCGTCGGTGGCGCTGCCGCTCCGGCCGAGGCCGCCGAGGAGCAGGACGAGTTCGACGTCATCCTCGAGGGTGCCGGCGACAAGAAGATCCAGGTCATCAAGGTGGTCCGCGAGATCGTCTCCGGCCTGGGCCTGAAGGAAGCCAAGGACCTGGTCGAGGGTGCCCCGAAGCCGATCCTGGAGAAGGTCGCCAAGGAGGCCGCCGAGGCCGCCAAGGCGAAGCTGGAAGAGGCCGGCGCCAAGGTTTCGGTCAAGTAATTCCACGAATTACTTCGAACGGGCGGTCCCCAAATTTGGGGGCCGCCCGTTTCGCATTTTCCGGAGACATGCGAGCGGGTTTTGTGGAAAAGTGCGAGAGCGTTCGGCTTACTCTGGAGTCAGGTAGGGGTGTGCCCCGTCTCCCACATGGGTTACAGTGACCGAACCCACTGTGACGTGACGCACCGCGATAACCGAGCGCGGTTCGCCGGTGGGCTGCTCGCTGAGAAATGTGGAGGTTGGCGTGGGCGTCGAGGTCAGGACCGAGGGTGTAACCAAGTCCTTCGGTTCGCAGCGAATTTGGCAGGATGTCAGTCTGACCTTGCCCTCCGGCGAGGTGAGCGCGCTACTCGGTCCCTCGGGTACCGGTAAGTCGGTGTTCCTGAAGTCGCTGATCGGCCTGCTGCGGCCCGAGCGCGGCTCGATCTTCATCGACGGCACCGACATCACCACCTGCTCCAACAAGGAGCTCTACGAGATCCGCAAGCTCTTCGGCGTGCTGTTCCAGGACGGCGCGCTGTTCGGCTCGATGAACCTCTTCGACAACGTCGCGTTCCCGCTTCGGGAGCACACGAAGAAGAGCGAGTCCGAGATCAAGAAGATCGTCATGGAGAAGCTCGAGCTGACCGGTCTGCTCGGTGCGGAGGGCAAGCTGCCCGGCGAGATCTCCGGCGGTATGCGCAAGCGCGCCGGTCTGGCCCGCGCCCTGGTACTCGACCCGCAGATCATCCTGGTCGACGAGCCCGACTCCGGTCTGGACCCGGTCCGTACCTCCTACCTGAGCCAGCTGCTGATCGACATCAACGCCCAGATCGACGCCACGATCCTCATCGTCACCCACAACATCAACCTGGCGCGCACCGTGCCCGACAACATCGGCATGCTGTTCCGCCGCCAGCTGGTCATGTTCGGTCCGCGCGAGGTGCTGCTCACCTCCGAGGAGCCGGTGGTCAAGCAGTTCCTCAACGGCCGCATGATCGGCCCGATCGGCATGTCCGAGGAGAAGGACGAGGCCCAGATGGCGCGCGAGCAGGCGCTCGTGGACGCGGGCCACCATCACGGTGGCGCCGAAGAGGTCGAGGGCATCATCCCGCAGATGAAGGCCACGCCCGGCATGCCGGTGCGCCAAGCGGTGATCCGCCGCAAAGCGCGCGTTATGGAGATCATGCACACCCTGCCGCACGCCGCGCAGGTGGCGATCCGCGAATCGATGGCGGAGAACGACGACACACAAGTGATGTCGTACAACGCCCCCAGTGTCGCCAGCTACCAGGGCGACTCGTTCGACACCACCGTGCGCCACAACACAACCAACGGGTAACATACGCCCGTGAACTCGACTCTGGCCCGTGTGCGGACTCCAGTCGAGTCGGCGTTTGCCCAGGCGGGCAACGTCTTTGCGCTCTTCGTCGACGTGATGCGCAAGATGTTCCGCCGCCCGTTCCAGTGGCGTGAGTTCATCGAGCAATCGTGGTTCATCGCCAGCGTCTCGATCTTGCCGAGCGCGCTGGTGGCCATCCCGTTCGGCGCGGTCGTCGCGCTGCAGACCGGTTCGCTGATCAAGCAGCTCGGCGCCGAGTCGTTCACCGGAGCCACCAGCGTGCTCGCCACCGTGCAGCAAGCCGCGCCGGTGGTGACCGCGCTGATCATCGCGGGTGCGGCCGGGTCGGCGGTCGCCGCCGATCTCGGCGCGCGCACCATCCGCGAGGAGATCGACGCCATGGAGGTGCTCGGCGTCGATCCGGTGGCGCGGCTGGTGGTTCCGAGAGTGCTCGGCATGACGCTGGTCGCGGTGCTGCTCAACGGGTTGGTGTCGGTCGTCGGCATCGCGGGCGGCTATTTCTTCAACGTGCTGCTGCAGGGCGGAACGCCCGGCGCGTACCTCTCGTCGTTCTCCGCGCTGGCGCAGCTGCCAGACCTGTGGATCGGCGAGATCAAGGCGGCGATCTTCGGTCTGCTCGCGGGGGTGATCGCCGCGTACAAGGGGTTGCATCCACAAGGGGGGCCGAAAGGAGTCGGTGACGCGGTGAACCAGTCCGTCGTGATCACATTCCTGGTCCTCTTCTTCGTCAATCTCGTTCTGACACTGGTCTATCTGCAGGTCGTCCCGGCCAAGGGCTCCTGACAGATGGCCACCTCCTACCGCAGCCCGGTGCTCGCCAAATCGGCCCGCCGGGCGGGCGAGATCGCGCGCGGGCCGCTGAACGTCATCGACCGCGCGGGCGAGCAGATGTCGTTCTACTCGCGTGCCATCGCGTGGATTCCGCGCACCGCGGTGCACTACCGCAAAGAGGTCATGCGGTTGCTGGCCGAGGTGACCTTCGGCTCCGGCGCGCTCGCGGTGATCGGCGGGACCATCGGCGTCATCGTCTTCATGTCCGGCTCGGTCGGCGTCGTGGTCGGCCTGCAGGGCTTCAAGGCGCTCGACGCGCTGGGCAGCTCCGTGCTCACCGGCTTCCTCACCGCCTACATCAACACCCGGGAAATTGCCCCGCTGGTGGCGGCATTGGCGCTCTCGGCGACGGTGGGCTGTGGCTTCACCGCGCAGCTGGGCGCGATGCGGATCTCCGAGGAGATCGACGCGCTCGAGGTGATGGCGGTGCCCGGCGTGCCGTTCCTGGTGACCACCCGGGTGATCGCCGGCTTTCTCGCGGTCATCCCGCTCTACATCGTCGGCCTGCTCGGCGCCTACTTCGCCTCGCGCTCGGTCAGCATCTGGTTCAACGGCCAATCCAGCGGTTCCTACGACCACTATTTCAGCCTGTTCCTGCCACCGGAGGACGTGCTCTATTCGTTCCTCAAGGTGCTGATCTTCGCGTTCGTCATCATCCTGGTGCACTGCTACTACGGCTTCACCGCCACCGGCGGACCCGCGGGCGTCGGCGTCGCCGTCGGTCGCGCGGTGCGCGCCGCGATCGTGCTGGTGAACATCCTCGACTTCTTCCTCAGCCTGGCGATCTGGGGGACGACCACGACCGTGCGGGTGGCGGGATGAGTGGCCGCGCGTGGCGGTCCACGGAGAAGACCCGGGTGCGGCTGCTGGGGATCGCGTTCTTCGTGATCGTCGGGCTGTTCCTGTGGACGACCGTCGCGATCTACAACAAGCAGTTCGTCAGGACCGTCGACGTGGAGCTGATAACCGACAGCGTCGGCAACGTGCTGAGCAAGAACGCCGATGTGAAGGTGCGCGGTGTGCCGGTCGGCGAGGTGCGGTCGAGCCGGTCCGAGGGCGGCAAGGTCACCCTCGATCTGGCCATCGATCCCGGTAAGGCCGAGCAGATTCCGGTGAACGCGACCGCGCGGCTGCTGCCGAAGACCCTGTTCGGCGAGCGTTATGTGGATCTGGTGATCCCCGAGGATCCCAGCCCGCAGCACCTCACCGACGGCGTCACCCTGTACCAGGACGCCAGCGGCAACGCCATCGAGATCAGCAAGCTGCTCGACGATCTGCTTCCGCTGCTGCAGGCGATCCCGCCGCAGGATCTTGCCGCCACGCTCGGCGCGCTCTCTCAGGCGTTGTCCGGTCAGGGCTTCGCCCTCGGCGAGACCGTGGACAAGCTGGACACGATCTTCCGCGACATCAACGGCGTGCTGCCGGAACTGCAAGAGGGTCTGCGCACTTTCGCCGAGACCGCCGCGGTGTACTCCGACGCCGCGCCGCAGATCATCGACGCGCTGGACAACCTGCGCACCACCAATGCCACCATCGTGCAGCGGCGTTCGGACATCGACACCCTCTACGCCGTGCTCACGCCGACTTCGTCGAGCGCCGCCGACTTCTTTCTCGTCAACCGCGACAACATCATCGACGTCTCCGCCGATTCCCGGCCCGCGCTGGAACTGCTCGCCATGTACTCGCCGAGCTACCCGTGCGCGCTGGCCAACTTCGCGAAGATGAAGCCGCGCATCGACGAGCTCTTCGGCATGGGCACCGACCGGCCGGGCTCCCGGGTGACGATCGAGTTGACCAACACCCGCGGTAGATACCTGCCCAACCAGGACGAACCGCGCTGGCTGGACACCCGTGGGCCCTGGTGCCTCCCCGAATACCCGGTGAACGTCGACCCGGGCCAATACACCGGCGGCCCGAACAACGACGGCTCCTACGCGGTGCCGAGCCGCTACCCGGGTGACCAGGAGAGCGGCAGGTTGCCCGTGCCGCAGTTCGGCGTCTACCCGGCCGCGCAGGTGCCGACACTGGCGGGCTCGCCGCGGGAGCAGCGGTCGCTCGGCGCGATCTACGGTGCGGCGCAAGGTGTTTCGCCGGACGACGTGCCGAGCTGGATGACCAGGATCGCGGCGCCCGCCTTCCGTGGCAGCGAGGTGACGGTGCGATGAACGAGAAGCTACGCGGGCTCGGCGGACCGCTGACCAAGCTGATCATCTTCGTCGCGGTGACGCTGTTCGCCACCACGCTGCTCGGTCTGTCGATCGCCAACTACACCGGCGGCGGCACGCTGTTCAAGGCCAGGTTCACCGACGTCACCGCGCTCAACCCGGGCGACGAGGTGCGCATCGCGGGCGTGCGGGTCGGCAAGGTCACCGACATCGCGATCGTGGACAAGCGGCTGGCCGAGGTGAAATTCGAACTCACCGACCGCGATTGGCTGCCCGCCTCCACCACCGCGACCATCCGGTACCGCAACCTGGTCGGCCAGCGCTACATCGCGCTGGAGCAGGGCACCGGCGAACAGGGCCGCAAGCTCAACGAGGGCGGCACCATCCCGCTGGAGCAGACCAGGCCCGCGCTGAACCTGACCACACTGTTCAACGGTTTCCGCCCGCTGTTCCGCACGCTGACCGCCGAGGACGTGAACAAGCTCTCCTTCGAGATCATCCAGGTCTTCCAGGGCGAGCAGGGCACCATCCACGACCTGGTGGCCAGCACCGCGAGCCTGACCAACAAGATCGCCGACAAGGACGCGGTCATCGGCCAGCTGGTGGAGAATCTGACCGCCGTGCTGGAGACGGTCAACGAGCGCGACGACCAGTTCGACGAGCTCATCGTCAACACCGAGGCGCTGGTCTCCGGCCTGGCCGCCGAACGCGACACCGTCGGCCGCTCGATCAGCTCGCTGGGCGATCTGACCACGGCCACCTCGGAGCTGCTCGTCCCCACCAGGCCTTCGCTGCAGGGCACGATCGCGGGACTGAACCAGCTCACCGGGACGCTGAACGAACGCTCCGACGAGGTGAACCAGGCGCTGGCCACGCTGCCGGTGAAGATGGAAAAGCTCGGCAGGGTGGGCAGTTACGGTTCCTGGTTCCAGTTCTACCTGTGCGGCATCGACATCGTGGTCGGCCCGGGCGCGGTGGACGCGCCGCAGCTCGAGCTGCCGGCGAGCCTGCCGACGATCAACCAGCCGCTGTACACGAACGCCGCGCCGCGCTGCCACGGGAAGGCCCGCTGATGGACGATCGCATCCTCCTCGGCAAGCGCAGCCCGGTCTTCCTCGGCGTGCTCGGCCTGGCCATGGTCGTGCTGGTGACGATGTCGGCGTTCGCGCTGGACCGGCTGCCGATCATCGGCGCCGGCACCAGGTACACCGCCGAGTTCTCCGAGGCAGCGGGACTGAAGAAGGGCAACGAGGTCCGCATCGCCGGCGTGAAGGTCGGCTCGGTCTCCGATGTTCGCCTGGCGGGCGACCGGGTGGTCGTCGAGTTCCGCACCAAGGACGCCTGGATCGGCAGCGAGACCACCGCTTCGATCCAGATCAAGACGCTGCTCGGCCAGAAGTACCTCGCACTCGATCCGCGCGGCTCCCGTCCCGCCGACCCGGACAAGCCGATCCCGTTGTCGCGCACCGTGTCTCCCTACGACGTGATCGACGCGTTCTCGGACGCGGCGGCCAACATCGAGGAGATCGACACCGAACAGCTGGCCACCAGTATGCGGGTGCTCTCCGAGGCGTTCGAGACGACGCCGCCGGAGATCCGCGGCTCCATCGACGGCGTCGCGCGGCTCTCGGAGACGCTGGCCAAGCGCGACGAGGAACTGAAGCGGCTGTTCAAGGCCACGCGCCGGACCACCGAGGTGCTCGCCGACCGCAACGCCGAGTTCGAGCGGCTGCTCGCCTCCGGCGGTCAGCTGCTCGCCGAGCTGAACATCCGCCAGCAGGCCATCCACCAGCTGCTCGTCGGCGCCAAGTCGGTGTCGGTCGAGCTGAGCGCGCTGGTCGCGGACAACTCCGAGCAGATCGGTCCGGCGCTGACCAACCTGGCCGCCGCGATCGAGATGCTCAACGACAACCAGCAGAACATCTCCAAGACGCTGGAACTCGCGGCGCCCTTCTACGGCCTGTACGCCAACGTGCTCGGCACCGGCCGGTGGTTCGACGCGGTGATCGTCAACCTGCTGCCGCCCGCACTGCCGGAGATCCCCGGCTACCGGGATCCGGTACGCGAGATGGGAGGTAACTGACGTGGCCGCGAGCTGGCGCAGCGATCCGCTCACCGCGTTCCGGGAGTCGGGGCGGGGCACCAAGATCGGTATCACGCTCGGTGTCGTCCTGGTGCTCGTCGCAGGGTGGGTGCTGTGGTGGGGCTTCGACCGACTGACCACCACCAAGATCACCGCCTACTTCGACAGCTCGGTCGGCATCTACGAGGGCTCCGACGTGCGCATCCTCGGCGTGCCGGTGGGTCGGGTCGAGTCGGTCGAGCCGATGGGCGACCAGGTGAAGGTCGTGCTGAGCGTCGACCGGGGCTACGACGTGCCCGCCGACGCGCAGGCCGCGCAGATCACCCCGTCGGTCGTCGCGGACCGCTATATCCAGCTGACGCCGGTCTACCGCGGCGGGCCGAAAATGGGTCGCACTGCGACTATTCCGCGGGAACGCACGGTCACCCCGGTCGAGGTCGACGAGCTCTACCGGAGCATCACCGAACTCAGCGAAGCCCTCGGCCCAGACGGCGCCAACAAAGAGGGCGCGGTGAACGAGCTGGTGCGCACCTCGGCGGCCAACCTGGCGGGCAACGGCGAGGCGCTGGCCAACAGCATCAGCCAGCTCTCCGGCGCGGTCAGGTACCTGTCCGAGGCGCGTGGCGACATCTTCGAGACCGTCGAGAACCTGCAGAACTTCGTGAGCATGCTGGCGCGCAACGATCAGCAGGTGCGCGAATTCAACGGGCAGCTGGCCGATCTCGCCGGATTCCTGGCCGACGAGCGGCAGAACCTCGGCGACGCGCTGCACTTGCTCTCGATCGCGCTCGGCGACGTCGCCCGGTTCATCGATGACAACCGCGCGCTGGTCGCGGAGAACGCCGCCGCGCTGACCACGCTCACCAAGACGCTGGCCGACCAGCGCGACGACCTCGCCGCCGCGCTTCCGGTGATTCCGGTCGCGCTGAGCAACCTGGTCAACATCCACAACGCCGAGTCCGGCACCCTCGACATGCGCGCCAACTTCACCGATCTGCAGGATCCTTTCGGCACGATCTGCCGGATGCTCGACCTGTCGAAGCTGATGCCCGGCGATCCGCGCTTCGAGGCGCTCGGCCGTCAGATGCGTCCGCTGCTCGACCACTGCAAGGAGATCACCGACCAGATCACCGCGGGGGTGCAGACTCCCACGCTGATCCTGCCGTTCGGCATCCTCTCCGGGGAGAACCTGCAGCGCGACCCCGTGCCAGGGACGGTGCCCGGCACGCCGTCGAACCAGTTGCCGCCGTCCGAGCAGGGAGGTGAGCGATGAGGACGACCATCGCCCGCGGGCTGAGCGCGGGAGTGCTCGCGGTCTCGGCCGCGCTGATCAGCTCGTGCGCCTCCGACGGCATCTACAGCGTGCCGCTGCCCGGCGGCGCCGACGTCGGCCCGCATCCCATCCACATCGATATCCATTTCGACGACGTGCTCGATTTGGTGCCACAGTCCGCGGTGAAGGTCGAAGGCGTGCCGGTGGGCCGGGTCGAGGACATCGCGCTCGCGGGAGACGGCTGGACCGCCAGTGTTCGCGCGCTGATCGACTCCTCGGTCGACCTGCCCGCCAATGCCAGGGCCGAGGTACGGCAGTCGAATCTGCTCGGCGAG
The DNA here is from genome assembly GCF_059570515.1 of Nocardia sp. CNS-044. Classification (NCBI taxonomy): domain Bacteria; kingdom Bacillati; phylum Actinomycetota; class Actinomycetes; order Mycobacteriales; family Nocardiaceae; genus Nocardia; species Nocardia sp. CNS-044. Next base: position 1,184,655 of record NZ_JCANSX010000006.1, on the reverse strand, counting down.
AAGTTCATCGAGCTCGCACCGCCCGTCGCGGACCCGGATCCGGCGAGGCTGACCGACGGCGCGGTGATCCCGGTCGAGCACACCAGGCACGCCACTGAGATCGAGCAGGTGCTCGGCGCCATGTCGCTGCTGCTCAACGGCGGCGGCGTCGCGCAACTGCAACCGATCGTCAGCGAGTTGAACAAGACCTTCGGCGGCCGCGAGGGCAAGGTTCGTTCGCTGCTCGAGCAGGCCAACACCTTGATCGGCGGGCTGAACGAGCAGGTGGACGACATCACGCGGGCCATCGACGGTCTCGCCACGCTCAGCAGCCGGGTCAGCACCCAGACCGAGTCGATCGGCAAGATTCTCGACGAACTGCCCGATGGCATACGGATCTTGGAAGAACAACGGCCGGAGTTGATTTCGTTGCTCGCCCAGCTGGACCGGCTGGGGCAGGCGGGCTTCGACGTCATCAATACCGCGAAGAACGACCTGATCCGCGATCTGAACTCGCTGCGCCCGACGCTGCAGGAACTCGGCCGCGCCGCGCCGGATCTGGTGACCGCGTTCCCGCTGATTCCGACCTACCCGTTCCCCGATTCCGCGCTGGAGGGCACCTTCGGCGGCCAGGTCAACACGTGGCTCTCGGTGGACCAGCAGATCGGCGTCACGCTGAGCAATCTCGGCGTCGGCAAACCGGATCCGGTGTACATCCCGCCGCCCTACGGCCCGCCGGTGAACGTGGACCCGTCCAACCCGTACTACGGCGGCAACGGTCCGCGGCCGGGCTGGCCGACGGTGTCGCTGATTCCGCTGCCGCCGACCATGGCGGTGCTGCCCGCGCCGGGCGCGCCCATGCCGAACCCGCTCGGCCCGCTGCTGGAACAACTCGGCGTGACGCCGCCCGAGGCAGGGGGTGAGCCGCGATGACCCGTCTCGTTCGCAACCAGCTGGTCGTCTTCCTGGTGCTCGCGGTGGTCGGCGTGATCTTCGTCGGCGCCAAGTACATCCGGCTCGATCACATGCTCGGCTTCGGCCACTACGAGGTGCGCGTCGACGCCGAGCAGACCGGCGGCATCTACAAGGGCGCCGAGGTGACCTATCGCGGCGTCCCGGTCGGCCGGGTCGGCGACTTGGCGCTGACCGACGAGGGCGTCAGCATGACGCTGGTCATCGACTCGGACTCACCGCGCATACCCGCCTCGGCCGAGGCCGTGGTGGCGAACCGCTCGGCCATCGGCGAGCAGTACGTCGACCTGCGGCCGGACAGCGACAGCGGTCCGTACCTGAAGGAAGGCTCGGTGATCAGCGGGGCGCAGACGCCCGTTCCGGTGGAACAGCTGGTCTCCAGCGTCGACCACTTCACCAGGACGGTGGATCTGGAGGCGTTGAACACCACCGTCACCGAGCTGGGCAAGGCCTTCGACGGCAAGGGCGAGGACCTGCACGTCCTCCTGCAGTCGCTCAACGAGTTCACCACCACGTTCCACGAGACGCTGCCGCAGACCGTCCAGCTGATCCGCGACGGCAGGGTGGTGTTCGGCACCCAGGCCGAGCAAGCCGCCGCCATCCGGCGCTTCAGCGACGGCCTCGACCGGCTGACCGCGCAGCTGCGCTCCAGCGACCCCGCGATACGCAGGCTGATCGGCACCGGCGCCGACGCGGGCGAACAGTTCGGCGCACTGCTCGACGAGAGCGGCGGCGCGCTCACCGAGGACCTGGCCAACCTGCGGGTGCTGCTGCAGGGGATCTCGCCCAAGTTCTACGCGCTGCGTCCGCTGCTGCAGATGCTGCCGCAGCTGTCCCTCGGCGCGTCGGCGACCGCGCCCGGCGACGGGACCAGCCACTTCGGCCTTGTGCTCGAGACCAACAACCCGCCCGCCTGCACCGTCGGCTACGAGGGCACCCAGCGCATTCTCGAGCAGATGAAGGCGCAGAACCCGGACTTCGACGACACCCGCGACGAGTTCCCGTTCAACACGGACGCGAAATGCCTTGTGCCGTTCGGCAATCCGACCGCAGTCCGGGGCGGCGAGCGGGCCGAGCTGGCCGATCCGAGCATCGCGCAGCCCTGGGACGACAACCCCAAAGTCGACCCGGACAAGCTGAACCTGAACCCGATCGCCGTGCAGCTCGCCACCCTGATGGGAGTCACGCCGAAGCGGTGACCAGGAAGGATGACGTTATGGTGCTGAGTCGTGAGTATTGATCCGTCTGGTTCGGGCCGCCCGCCGGTCGCGGTGCGCGCGCTGGCGCTCGGCGCGCTCGCCGTCGCCCTCGTGGCCGCGCTGTGGTTCGGCGGTGGCTGGGTGCGCGCGGCGTTCTTCACCGACGGTCCGCGGGCCGACGCGCGCGATTCCGCGCTGGACGCCGCGCGACAGGCCGCGCTCAACATGACCTCGATGAACCTCGACGACGTGCCCGGCTCGCTCGCACTGGCCAGGTCGTCGATGACCGGGCCGATCCTGGAGTCGGCGGAGAAGAATCGGCAGCAGTCCGAGCAGATGGCCGCGCAGTCGGGTGTCGCCATGAAGTCCAAGGTGCTCGGGGCCGCACTCACCTCGCTGAACAGCGAACGGGACAAGGCCTCGGCGCTGGTGGTGCTCCAGGTGACCGAGTCGAAGCCGGACAAGTCGGTCTCCGACTACCGGTACACGTGGAGCCTCGACATGACCAAGGACGGCGAGGTCTGGAAGGCCGAGCAGGTCGCTTCGCTCACCCAGCCGGTGCTGCTGGAGGGGCCCGGCCCGGCCGGGCTCGGACAGCCGGGGACGCCCGCGCCGACCGAGGGGGCGCCCGCGCAGGAGGGACCGCGATGAACACCCGCCGCCCGGTCAACCGGGTCACGCCGAAACGGCGCACCACCCAGCCCGCCGCGCGTCCGACGCGCAGGCCCAAGGTCACCTCGGCGCGCCCGACCGCGCCGCGCGACGTCCCGACCAGGGAAAAGCAGGCCGTCGCCGCCGAGCGTCGGCCGCGCCGGTTCACACCCCCTCGCCTTCGGTCGGCGGGTTCCTGGGCGCCCGTCGCGGCCGCGCTGATCGCGGCCGTGCTGCTGGCCGGATTCGCCGTCGTCGCCGCGCAACGTCCCGGCGTCCCCGACGAGAACCGGGCACTCCTCGACACCAGCGCGACCGAGGAGGTGCGCGCCGCCGCCGACCACGCGCTGCGCACGATCTACGGCTACGACATCGCGCACATCGACGGCTACGAGGCCGCGGTGCGCCAAGTCGTCACCGGCGAGATGCTCGCCGATCTCGACCAGTTCGCGGCCACCACGATCGACGCCATCCGGCAGGCCCGGACCAGCGCCGACGCGAAGGCCGACCCGATCGGGGTGACGATGCTCACCGAGGACCGCGCCGAACTGCTGGTGAATCTCGTGGTGAGCGCTACCAAGGACGGCGTGGCCCAGCAGAGCGTGGCGGGTCCCGTGGTGCTGCGGATGCAGAAGGTGGACGGTCGCTGGCTGGCCAGCGGCATCGTCGACCAGTGATCTTGGTCCGCGCGACCGTATTCCGGCGGGGGCAGGTCGGTCCGGGCACTTGACGAGTTTCGCCCGACCCGTCACGCTATTCACAACAGCGGCAGCTGTCACAAGTGGTTTCAGCCGCCCCGTGGCCCTCGACGCAGCCAGCGATCCGGGTGCCGGGCATCGCCCGCGCGGGGTCGGCAGACCGGCCGCTTGCCTACGACGCGGCGTGCGTGCGACCACGGCCCAGGGTGGCCAAGGCCACGGCGCGCCAGCGGCGTGGAGGATCACACGGGTGGTACTTTGACACCCCCGTGTTCAGGGGTGTAGGTTTGGACTTTGCGCTGGCTGCCTCCTGTCCATACCTCGATTCGCACACGTAAGTTTCGCCTTCCGGTGTTACTTCCGTTGTTGCCTGTTCGGGTTTCGTTCGGGTTGTGACCAGCGGAATTCGTAGCAGAAGCAAGCGACGGTCGCGGACCACCACGCGACGCGCGTGAGGTGCTGGAAGGACGCATCTTGGCAGTCTCCACCCAGACCAAGGCAGTTGCCGGTATCCCTGGAGCCCCCAAGCGGGTCTCCTTCGCGAAGATCCGTGAACCCTTGGAAGTGCCGGGTCTTCTCGATCTACAAACGGAATCGTTCTCCTGGTTGGTCGGTTCGTCGGAATGGCGTGAGCGCGCGGCCGCTCGCGGCGACGTCGGCCTTGTCGGTGGACTCGAGGAGGTGCTCGAGGAGCTGTCGCCGATCGAGGACTTCTCCGGCTCCATGTCCCTGTCCTTCTCGGATCCGCGCTTCGAAGAGGTCAAGGCCTCGATCGATGAGTGCAAAGAAAAGGACATGACCTACGCGGCGCCGTTGTTCGTCACCGCGGAGTTCATCAACAACAACACCGGCGAGATCAAGAGCCAGACGGTCTTCATGGGTGATTTCCCGATGATGACCGACAAGGGCACGTTCATCATCAACGGCACCGAGCGTGTCGTCGTCTCGCAGCTGGTCCGCTCCCCGGGCGTCTACTTCGATCACACCATCGACAAGGGCACCGAGAAGGACCTGCACAGCGTGCGTGTCATCCCGTCGCGCGGCGCGTGGCTGGAGTTCGACGTCGACAAGCGCGACACCGTCGGCGTGCGCATCGACCGCAAGCGCCGTCAGCCGGTCACCGTGCTGCTCAAGGCGCTGGGCTGGACCACCGAGGAGATCGTCGAGCGCTTCGGCTTCTCCGAGATCATGATGTCCACCCTCGAGAAGGACAACACCGCCGGTCAGGACGAGGCGCTGCTGGACATCTACCGCAAGCTGCGTCCGGGCGAGCCGCCGACCAAGGAGTCCGCGCAGACCCTGCTGGAGAACCTGTTCTTCAAGGAGAAGCGCTACGACCTGGCTCGCGTCGGTCGCTACAAGATCAACAAGAAGCTGGGCATCCACCTCAACGAGCCGGTCATCGGTTCGGTGCTGACGCGCGAAGACATCGTCACCACCATCGAGTACCTGGTTCGCCTGCACGCGGGCGACAAGGTCATGACCGCGCCCGGCGGCGAAGAGGTGCCGGTCGAGGTCGACGACATCGACCACTTCGGCAACCGTCGCCTGCGCACCGTCGGCGAGCTGATCCAGAACCAGATCCGGGTCGGTCTCTCTCGTATGGAGCGCGTCGTCCGTGAGCGGATGACCACCCAGGACGTCGAGGCGATCACGCCGCAGACCCTGATCAACATCCGTCCGGTCGTCGCCGCGATCAAGGAGTTCTTCGGAACTTCCCAGCTGTCGCAGTTCATGGACCAGAACAACCCGCTGTCGGGTCTGACCCACAAGCGTCGTCTCTCGGCGCTCGGCCCGGGTGGTCTGTCCCGTGAGCGCGCCGGCCTGGAAGTCCGAGACGTCCACCCGTCGCACTACGGCCGCATGTGCCCGATCGAGACCCCGGAAGGCCCGAACATCGGCCTGATCGGCTCGCTGTCGGTGTACGCGCGGGTCAACCCGTTCGGCTTCATCGAGACCCCGTACCGCAAGGTCGTCGAGGGCCGGGTCACCGACGAGGTCAAGTACCTCACCGCCGACGAGGAGGACCGCGAGGTCCGCGCCCAGGCGAACTCGCCGGTCGACGCCGACGGCAACTTCCTCGAAGAGCGGGTGCTCGCGCGCCGCGGCAACGAGGAGATGGAGTTCGTCGCCCCGACCGAGGTGACCTACATGGACGTCTCGCCGCGCCAGATGGTGTCGGTCGCGACCGCCATGATCCCGTTCCTCGAGCACGACGACGCCAACCGTGCCCTCATGGGCGCGAACATGCAGCGTCAGGCCGTGCCGCTGATCCGTTCCGAAGCCCCGATCGTGGGCACCGGCATGGAGCTGCGCGCCGCGACCGACGCCGGCGATGTCGTGGTGAACGAGAAGTCCGGTGTGGTCGAGGAAGTCTCCGCCGACTACGTCACGGTCATGGCCGACGACGGCACCCGCAAGTCCTACCGGATGCGGAAGTTCGCTCGCTCGAACCAGGGCACCTGCTCCAACCAGCGGCCCATCGTGGACGAGGGCCAGCGGGTGGAGAAGGGCCAGGTCCTGGCCGACGGTCCGTGCACCGAGAACGGTGAGATGGCCCTCGGCAAGAACCTGCTCGTGGCGATCATGCCGTGGGAAGGCCACAACTACGAGGACGCGATCATCCTGTCGCAGCGCCTCGTGGAAGAGGACGTCCTCACCTCGATCCACATCGAAGAGCACGAGATCGACGCCCGCGACACCAAGCTGGGCGCCGAGGAGATCACCCGCGACATCCCGAACGTCTCCGACGAGGTGCTCGCCGACCTGGACGAGCGGGGCATCGTGCGCATCGGCGCCGAGGTTCGCGATGGTGACATCCTGGTCGGCAAGGTGACCCCGAAGGGTGAGACCGAGCTGACCCCGGAGGAGCGGTTGCTGCGGGCGATCTTCGGTGAGAAGGCCCGCGAGGTGCGTGATACCTCGCTGAAGGTGCCCCACGGTGAGTCCGGCAAGGTCATCGGCATCCGCGTGTTCTCCCGTGATGACGAGGACGACCTGCCGCCGGGTGTGAACGAGCTGGTCCGGGTGTACGTGGCGCAGAAGCGCAAGATCCAGGACGGTGACAAGCTCGCCGGTCGTCACGGCAACAAGGGTGTGATCGGCAAGATCCTGCCGACCGAGGACATGCCGTTCCTGCCGGACGGTACCCCGGTCGACATCATCCTCAACACCCACGGTGTGCCGCGTCGAATGAACATCGGCCAGATCCTGGAAACCCATCTGGGCTGGATCGGCAAGGCGGGCTGGCAGGTCGAGGGCAACCCCGACTGGGCCAAGAGCCTGCCGGAGGAGATGTTGGGCGCGCCCGCCGACTCGAACATCGCCACCCCGGTGTTCGACGGCGCCCGCGAGGAGGAGCTGACCGGTCTGCTGTCCTCGACCCTGCCGAACCGCGACGGCGAGCGCATGGTCGACGACAACGGCAAGGCCACCCTGTTCGACGGCCGCTCCGGCGAGCCGTTCCCGTACCCGGTGGCGGTCGGCTACATGTACATCCTGAAGCTGCACCACCTGGTCGACGACAAGATCCACGCGCGTTCGACCGGTCCGTACTCGATGATCACCCAGCAGCCGCTCGGTGGTAAGGCGCAGTTCGGTGGTCAGCGCTTCGGTGAGATGGAGTGCTGGGCCATGCAGGCCTACGGCGCGGCGTACACGCTGCAGGAACTGCTCACCATCAAGTCCGACGACGTCGTGGGCCGCGTGAAGGTCTACGAGGCGATCGTGAAGGGCGAGAACATTCCGGAGCCGGGCATTCCGGAGTCGTTCAAGGTGCTCCTCAAGGAACTCCAGTCGCTGTGCCTCAACGTCGAGGTGCTGTCTTCGGACGGCGCCGCGATCGAGCTGCGCGAAGGCGAGGACGAGGACCTGGAGCGCGCCGCGGCGAACCTGGGCATCAACCTGTCCAGGAACGAAGCGGCCACCGTCGACGATTTGGCGAACTAGGCGGTCGGGCGCGGACGAACTCGGTCACCGACGACATCCGCGCCCATCGCGAACAACCAACTAGTGAACTTTTGCTCGAATTCGACCCGCACAGGGGAAAGGAAGTTACGTGCTAGACGTCAACTTCTTCGATGAACTCCGGATCGGCCTTGCCACCGCCGAAGACATCCGCCAGTGGTCCTACGGCGAGGTGAAGAAGCCGGAGACCATCAACTACCGCACGCTGAAGCCGGAGAAGGACGGCCTCTTCTGCGAGAAGATCTTCGGTCCCACCCGGGACTGGGAGTGCTACTGCGGTAAGTACAAGCGTGTCCGCTTCAAGGGCATCATCTGTGAGCGCTGTGGCGTCGAGGTCACCCGCGCCAAGGTGCGCCGTGAGCGGATGGGCCACATCGAGCTGGCCGCGCCGGTCACCCACATCTGGTACTTCAAGGGCGTGCCGTCGCGCCTCGGCTACCTGCTGGACCTGGCGCCGAAGGATCTGGAAAAGATCATCTACTTCGCCGCGTACGTCATCGTCGGCGTCGACGAGGAGCTGCGTCACAACGAGCTCTCCACGCTCGAAGCCGAGATGGAGGTCGAGAAGAAGGCCGTCGCCGATCAGCGCGACGCCGACCTCGAGGCCCGCGCGCAGAAGCTGGAAGCCGACCTGGCCGAGCTGGAGGCGGAGGGCGCCAAGTCCGACGTGCGCCGCAAGGTCAAGGACGGCGGCGAGCGCGAGATGCGCCAGCTCCGCGACCGTGCCCAGCGCGAGCTGGACCGGCTCGAGGAGATCTGGAACACCTTCACCAAGCTGTCCACCAAGCAGCTCATCGTGGACGAGGTGCTCTACCGCGAGCTGACCGACCGCTACGGCGAGTACTTCACCGGCGCCATGGGTGCGGAGTCCATCCAGAAGCTGATGGAGAACTTCGACATCGAGGCCGAGGCCGAGAACCTGCGCGAGACCATTCGCACCGGTAAGGGCCAGAAGAAGCTGCGCGCGCTCAAGCGGCTCAAGGTCGTCGCGGCCTTCCAGGCCAACGGCAACTCGCCGATGGGCATGGTGCTCGACGCCGTTCCGGTGATCCCGCCGGAGCTGCGCCCGATGGTTCAGCTCGACGGTGGCCGCTTCGCCACCTCCGACCTGAACGACCTGTACCGTCGCGTGATCAACCGCAACAACCGCCTCAAGCGACTGATCGACCTCGGCGCGCCCGAGATCATCGTCAACAACGAGAAGCGGATGCTGCAGGAGTCCGTCGACGCCCTGTTCGACAACGGCCGCCGCGGCCGTCCGGTCACCGGACCGGGCAACCGTCCGCTCAAGTCGCTGTCCGATCTGCTCAAGGGCAAGCAGGGCCGCTTCCGTCAGAACCTGCTCGGTAAGCGCGTCGACTACTCGGGCCGTTCGGTCATCGTCGTCGGTCCGCAGCTGAAGCTGCACCAGTGCGGTCTGCCGAAGCTGATGGCGCTGGAGCTGTTCAAGCCGTTCGTGATGAAGCGTCTGGTCGACCTGAACCACGCGCAGAACATCAAGTCCGCCAAGCGGATGGTGGAGCGGCAGAGGCCGCAGGTGTGGGACGTCCTCGAAGAGGTCATCGCCGAACACCCCGTGCTGCTGAACCGTGCGCCCACCCTGCACCGCCTCGGCATCCAGGCCTTCGAGCCGCAGCTGGTGGAAGGCAAGGCCATCCAGCTGCACCCGCTGGTCTGTGAGGCGTTCAACGCCGACTTCGACGGTGACCAGATGGCCGTGCACCTCCCGCTGTCGGCGGAGGCGCAGGCCGAGGCCCGCATCCTGATGCTGTCCTCGAACAACATCTTGTCGCCCGCGTCGGGTCGTCCGCTCGCCATGCCGCGTCTCGACATGGTGACCGGCCTGTACTACCTGACCCGTCAGGTCGACGGCGCCAAGGGCGAGTACAAGCCCGCGTCGGACGGCCAGCCGGAGTTCGGCGTGTACTCCTCGCCCGCCGAGGCGCAGATGGCGGTCGACCGCGGCGAGCTGACCGTGCGCTCCATGATCAAGGTGCGGCTCACCACTCAGCGTCCGCCGAAGGACGTCGAGGCGGAGCTGTTCCCGGAGGGCTGGCAGCGCGGCGACGCGTGGACCACCGAGACCACGCTGGGCCGGGTGCTGTTCAACGAGCTGCTGCCCGCGGACTACCCGTTCATCAACGAGCAGATGCCGAAGAAGCGGCAGGCGACGATTATCAACGATCTCGCCGAGCGCTACCCGATGATCGTGGTCGCGCAGACCGTCGACAAGCTCAAGGACGCAGGCTTCTACTGGGCAACGCGTTCGGGTGTCACCGTCTCCATGTCGGACGTTCTCGTTCCGCCGGAGAAGGCCGAGATCATGGAGCGCTACGAGGCGCAGTCGGATCAGATCGAGAAGAAGTACCAGCGTGGTGCGCTCGATCACCAGGAGCGCAACAACGCCCTGGTCAAGATCTGGCAGGAGGCGACCGAGGAGGTCGGTAAGGCGCTGCGCGCGCACTACCCGGCCGACAACCCGATCATCACGATCGTCGACTCGGGCGCCACGGGTAACTTCACCCAGACCCGTACCCTCGCCGGTATGAAGGGCCTGGTGACGAACCCGAAGGGTGAGTTCATCCCGCGGCCGATCAAGTCCTCCTTCCGTGAGGGCCTGACGGTTCTGGAGTACTTCATCAACACCCACGGTGCTCGTAAGGGTCTGGCCGACACCGCGCTTCGTACCGCCGACTCGGGTTACCTGACCCGTCGTCTGGTGGACGTCTCGCAGGACGTCATCGTGCGCGAGCACGACTGTGGCACCGAGCGCGGCATCGTCGTGCCGATCGCCGAGAAGCAGCTCGACGGCACCATCATCCGCGACGCGCACGTGGAGACCTCCGCGTACGCTCGCACGCTCGCCGCCGACGCGCTGGACGCGTCCGGCAACGTCGTGGTGAACAAGGGCGCCGACCTCGGCGACCCGGCCATCGAGGCGCTGCTCGACGCGGGCATCACCGAGGTGAAGGTCCGCTCCGTGCTGACCTGCACCACCGGCACCGGCGTGTGCGCGACCTGCTACGGCCGCTCCATGGCGACCGGCAAGCTGGTCGACATCGGTGAGGCCGTCGGCATCGTCGCCGCGCAGTCCATCGGTGAGCCCGGTACCCAGCTGACCATGCGTACCTTCCACCAGGGTGGTGTCGCGGGTGACGACATCACCGGTGGTCTGCCGCGTGTTCAGGAGCTCTTCGAGGCTCGTGTGCCGAAGGGCAAGGCGCCGATCGCCGAGGTCTCGGGTCGCGTGCGGCTCGAGGACGACGACCGCTTCTACAAGATCACCATCATCCCGGACGACGGTGGTGAAGAGGTTGTCTACGACAAGCTCTCGAAGCGTCAGCGTCTGCGCGTGTTCAAGCACGACGACGGCACCGAGCGTCTGCTCTCCGACGGTGACCACGTCGAGGTCGGCCAGCAGCTGCTGGAAGGCGCGGCGGATCCGCACGAGGTGCTGCGCGTGATGGGCCCCCGTCAGGTGCAGATCCACCTGGTCCACGAGGTCCAGGAGGTCTACCGCTCGCAGGGTGTGTCGATCCACGACAAGCACATCGAGGTCATCGTGCGCCAGATGCTGCGTCGCGTGACGATCATCGATTCCGGCGCCACGGAGTTCCTGCCCGGCTCGCTCACCGAGCGTTCCGAGTTCGAGTCCTCCAACCGTCGCGTGGTCTCCGAAGGCGGCGAGCCCGCCTCCGGTCGCCCGGTGCTGATGGGTATCACCAAGGCGTCGCTGGCCACCGACTCGTGGCTGTCGGCGGCGTCCTTCCAGGAGACCACCCGAGTCCTGACGGACGCGGCGATCAACTGCCGCTCCGACAAGCTCATCGGCCTCAAGGAGAACGTGATCATCGGCAAGCTGATCCCGGCCGGTACCGGTATCAACCGCTACCGCAACATCCAGGTGCAGCCGACCGAAGAGGCTCGTGCCGCGGCGTACGCGGTGCCGTCCTACGACGACACCTACTACAGCCCGGACAGCTTCGGCACCACCACCGGTGCCGCGGTTCCGCTGGACGACTACGGATTCAGCGACTACCGGTAATCGGTAGGCACCGATAGGCATTCGGCCCCCGCTCCCTTCCGGAGCGGGGGCCGTTCGCGTTTCGGATGGTGCCAGAAGCCGCGCCACCCTGCTGCGGCTTTGGAACCACGCCGACCTGCGTGGAGAATATTCTTGGGCGCATGAGCGTGGTGCACGACCACTATCCGGAGCTGCATCGGCTGATCGAACAATTGCCGCCCGAGTCTGCTCCCGAGGCGCGCGCTGTCCTGCTGCGACTGGTCAAGGGCGGTGCGGCGGATCGTCTGGCCGCCCTGCCGTCATTCGACGGACCTGAAGACCTCAGCGAACGGATGGCTACCGAGCTGTTCGAGGCGCCGTGACGCTGATCGTCGACGCGAACATCTTGGTCGCGGTGATGAACCGCAAGGACCGGCGCCACGCAGAGATGCGTGCCACTGTCGAAAGTAGTGTGCTCAAGCCACTTTGATGCTGTGTGGCCCGACTTGGACAGTGATGTCGACGTGGCCGCCCAGGGCGTGCGCGCAGGCGCGGAGGCGGCTGCTTGGGCCTCTGGTTCGGCCAGCTCGGGGTGCCGCCGATGGGCTTCGGCTTTTACTTCGCGCCAGTTGCGTGCGGGGCTCATGATTTCAACTCCTGATCTTGCTCTGCCCGATAGTCGGCATGCCGTTGCTCTGCTACCGGTATCGCGTCGTCGTACCACCGCGACCAACGTCCCGCCTTGTCTCCTGCGACAGGAATGATCGCCGAACGGTCCGGGTCGAAAACGAACAGTGGGGCGCTGATCGTCCGGTGGCGCAACCAGCGCTGGGCAACGCATGTCGGCGACGATCAGGCGATGGTGGGGGAGGGTTTGGTGAGGGCGTCGGTGATGCGCTTTCGGGCGGCGGGGTGAAGGGGGAGCTCGTCGATTTCGGAGGGGGTGAACCAGCGGACGTCGGAGGTTTCGCGGTTGTCGGGGCGGGGTGTGCCAGCGAGGTGGCGGCCGTGCAGGCAGACGGTGAATTCCTGGAGCACGACCCGGTCACCTGGGTCGATGTCGACCACCACGATGTGACCGGGGTCGGTGTAGATACCCGCGAAGCCGGTCACTTCGATGTCGATTCCCGTCTCCTCCAACGTTTCTCGCACCGCCGCTTGGGCGATCGTCTCGCCCAGTTCGAGCTTGCCGCCCGGCATCGCCCACCACCCGTTGTCGCAGCGCCGCACCAGCAATAGGCGTCCCACGTCATCTCGCACCGCCGCCACAACACCCGGCACCCGTCCCTGCGCGACCGGTGCGTTCTCGTCATCGAAGTAGTCGATCCGCCCCATCCCTCTATTCTGCGGTCTTCCGCCGCAATGCGAACCGCGAATCACGAACGCGCATAAAGTGTTTCGAGGTCGATCAGTAGCGGCTTCTCGGTGGAAGAGCGCAGGCCATCATCGAATCCCGCACCGCTGTAGCACGCGAGAACGGTGTCGGAGACGTCGTAACCCTTGCCGGACAGCAGCTCTCGCGCGCGAATGAGGCGGTCCAGATGCCCGGTCGTCATCGTGCGGTCCCACTTCACTTCCCCGAGCGAGAGGATTCGCCGACGGCGTCCGGGCTCCTCGGGCGCGAGGACCGCCACGTCGATCTGTATCTGGCTTCGCCGATCCGGATCCTTGACTACCGCGCCGGCCACTTGCCCCGGCAGTTCACCGAAAACGTCGGGTCCCGCCGACATCGCCCAGTCACGGCAGATGTTCTCGAAATGCGGTCCGACGACCTGGGAAAGGAATGTGGCCTGCGAACTGTGCCACGCCGCCGCCTGGTTGCCTCGTTCGAGCGGGGTCCAGTGACGTCGCATGATCGCTTCGTAGAAGACGATCAGCGGCTCGGCGATCCGGAAGACGGGCTTGCCCTTCTGGAAAGGGTCCGCCTCGCGAACGATCAGTTGGGAGTCTTCCAATACCGAAAGCGGATGTGCCATATCGGTTGAGCTACGGCCGATGGCGCTCGCGATACCGCCGCGTGTCGTGTTTCCGTTGGCGATGGCGGCCAGCACCGCGTGATACAGGGCCACGTCGCGGATTTCGGTTTCCTCGGCGAGGAGGTAGCGAGCCTCACGGAAGAGTGGAACCTGCGGGTTCAACACCGTCCGCAAGACCCACGAATCGAAATCCGCGAGCGATTCGGGGGCATCTCCGGCTACGAAATCGCGCCGATAGGCAGGAGTGCCGCCGACGATCGAATGGACGAGCACGGCCAGCCGTGGGTCGTCGATCCCCCAGAAGGCGGCCGCCTCCCGATATCCGAGGGGCCTCACGACCAATTCCAAGCTCGCTCGCCCGCGCAGCGGTGCACTGCCGGACAGCAGCCCGCCCATCACCGACATGGCCGACCCGCACAACAGGATGCGCGAGCCCGCGACCCGGGCCGGGCCGCGTGGATCCAACGCCCACTGGAGCAGCGAAGGGAGCGCGGGCGTGGCTTTGGTCAGGTACGGGAATTCGTCCAGGACGACGAGGTCATTGCCGACGACCGCGAACAACCGCTCGAGCGCCTCTTCCCAATTGCGAAAGACGTAGCGCCCGCCCCCCGCGTAGCGCGCGACGGCACGACCGAAGCGCTCGAGGGCCTCGACCTCGGTCGCCTCGGTCGCCGTGAAGAAGAAACCACCCACGACCTCGGACAGCGCGTCGAGCAAGAAGGTCTTGCCCTGTCGGCGACGGCCGCTGACGATGCCCAGTCGAACGTCCGAGCTGGGCGAGGTGGCGAAGCGCAGCAACCCGTCCCACTCTCGGTCGCGATCGAACACCCGCTCAGGTTTCCGCTTGGTGGTCACCATATAACTATACTTCTTATAACTACGCTTATACATGTGGCCGTCGGCTTAGGCTCGCCACCCATCGGCGTGTCCGGCATGACCCCGCTGGCGGGCGCGCTGATTCGGGGCGCGGGCGGGCGCAGGTCGGCTTTGGGTTGGGCGGCGTTCTTCGTTGTTGCGACCGAAAGGTGGTGGCGCAGTTAAGATGTGGCACGGCTTGGCGCTGGTTCGGTGTCGGGGCGGCCCGGACGGCTGAGTGTGCGTAAGGGGGCGCGTTCGTGGGCGGCAGTGCGTTGGGGTGGCGTTCGTTGCGGCGGGGGACCGTGCGTGGGCGGGCGGCGCGGGCTCGGGCGGCGGGGGCGCTGGTGAGTTTGGTTGTGTCCGTGGCGTTGTGCGTCGGGGCGGCGGCCTTGTGGGAGGCGGAGCGGCAGGGGGAGCAGCCGAGTTCCGGGCCCGCGACGTCGGTGATCGGGCCGCCGCCACAGGGGATGCCCGCCGCGTTGCCGAGGGAGGTGGCGCGGCGGCCCGCGGTGCTGTTGGTGCGCGACGGTGCGCCCGGTCCGGTGGTCGGGCCGACGTACGGCCCGCGTGCGCGGTTGGCGCCGATGCGCGGACTGCGCGGGATGCCTTTCGATTTCGACGTTCCGGAGACCTGGGGCTGCATCGGCGGCAGCAAGCGATTGCGGGCCGATGTGGTGTGGACCTGCGCCGACGAGCGCGGTGGGAGTCGGGCGGGCGGCTGGATCGGCGTGCACTCCTGCCTCTCGCCCTGTCGCGACGCGGAGCAGACCGGTTTCCGAACCGAACTCATCGGCCCGGAACCACGGTGGCGCGCCACCGATCCCACGACTGCCTTCACCGAATCCCGGGCCGACATCGACGGCGAGCCTCGGGTGCGAGTCGCGATGACCTACGCCTTCGCCGCCGACACCGGCGGCCCCGTCGACACCCTCGCCTTCGCCAGGCTGACCGGCCCACCCGCGACACTGGACACCCTGCTCAGCCTGGTGAACGAGATCCGTCTCCGCGCCGCCGGGTGAGCGCTCGGGCAGGCGCCCTGCCGTGATCTGCTCGCTCTTGCGTGCGCAGTGGTCCGACTTCGCCCGGCGTGGAATCAGTGCACACCGCTCCTACGGCACCACGGTGAACAACTCGTAGCTGTGCCCGTCCGGCGCAAGCACATACAACCCGCGCCCACCCCGCAAACGATTGATCTCGCGATCCCACCCGTTCTCCGGCCCCGACCCGTACGGCACGTCGGCCCAACTCTCGAGCCGCGCGAGCACGGCGTCGAACCGATCGTCGTCGACCAGAAACCCGTAATGCCCCGGCGTCACCGGCCCTCGGTCGTCGAAATCGAACGTGAGATCGGCATTGACGCGAACTGGCACGAACGGCCCGGCGGACTCACCAACCGACAAACCCATGAGCTCGGCGAAGAACGCCGCCGCAGCGGTTCGATCGGTGGCGCGAACGATCGTGTGATTCAAAACGATGGACATCTCGACCCTTATGATTGAATGCGATACGCATACATATTACATGTGATTCGCATGTAACTGCCGACGTGCGACTACCCTGAACCTCATGAACAGGACCCCCACCCCGGACACCGCCGTCGACGGCGGACCCGCACTGTTCCAGGTGGTCCGGTTCTGGTCTCGGCGGTGGATCAACCGCAGCTCGGCGCGCCTGCCCGAGGAACTGCGGCACGTGCAGCACATCCAAGTCGTGGAGGCGGTGGCGACGGAGACCGAGCGCGACGGGGAGCCCACCGTCACGGCCGTCGCGCACCAACTCGGGCTCGATCAGTCCGGCGCCAGTCGCATGGTGCGCGACGCGACGGCGGCGGGATTCATCGCCCGATCGGAATCGGAGGTCGACCGCCGCCGCACCGCCCTGCGCCTCACCGCCAGCGGCGAACGCCTGCTCGCCGACGCCCGCGACTGGCAGCGGACCGTCTTCGCCGAGCTCACCGCCGACTGGTCCGCCGACGACCGCCGCCGCTTCGCCGGCTACCTCCAGCGCCTCGGCGCCGAACTACGCGACTGAGTCCGGTTTGTTAGATCACACCAATTGCCTTGACGCTCTTCTGAAGCCGCCCGTCGGCCGGTAAGTTGTCGGCGGACAAACCGGACATCGTGAACCGGACGGCGCGACAGGAAGCACAGGATGAGGATCAGCAGAATCACCGCGACGGCGTTGCTGGCACTGGCGGCCACCGGTCTCTCCTCGGGCGTCGTGCACGCCGAGCCCGCGGACCCGCCCGCGCAGACCGCACCGGCCGCGGCGGCGCTGAACCTCAGCGGCGCGTTCCACGAGATCGCCTACCGAGTGGCCGTCGCCGAGGACCGCCGCTCCACCGTGACCACGCTGGAGGAGGGCACCTTCGGCCTGGTCAACGACGACCGCATCGTCACCATCGCCGACCGGGCGGGCCAGATCGTCGCCGCCCTGCCGATGACGTTGCACATCGAGGGCCACCGCGTCGATCTCACCCCGACCGTGGACGAGGCGGGCACCCGGCTGACCCTCGCGCCGACCGCGATGCCGGAAACCCCGGTGCGCGAGATCAGTTCGCAGGAGCGCTTCTTCGCCGAGGCCGAGAAGGCCATGCCGCAGATCCTCGCGGGCGCCGCCATCGGCGCGGGCATCGGCTTCCTGGTCGGATTCCCGCTGGGATTGTTCGTTCTCGACTTCATCACGGTCCCGATCACCACCGTCGTCGGCGGCGTGATCGGCGCGTTCGCCGGGCTCTACCAGGCGGGCGGTCAGCCTGCCATCGACGCGGCCCAGGCGTACCTCACCGGCCAGCCCTGACTCACGTCTCGTTCGAGGGCGCAGGGGTGAGCTCCTGCGTCCCGACGACCCGCGGCAGTTCCCTCTTCTCTGCGGCGTCGGTCCCCGGCACGGTGCGGCCTACTTCCTTCTCGGCCTGATGACAGCGGTGAAAGCCGCTGCGGCAACCGGCTTTCCGGAGCCATCGGCGATCGCGACCGGCACCTCGAGCTCCACCGCCACGCGTCCCGCGATATCCGAGCGCAGGCGCTCGAGGGTGTCCGCGTCGAATTCCGAGGTGGCGTGGAAGGGGCCGGCCGAACCCTTGGCCCGCGCCAGATACTCGATGCGGCCGTCGCGGGCGACGATGAACGTCTCGCCCATCAGGTCCACGATGCCCGAGACGGCTGCGCCCATCGCGGCCGTCTCGGCCAGGCCGAACAGCACGGCCGCGTGTAGATCGCCGTTGTGGTTGAGGTGTTCGGCGCGCGGGGCGATGGATACGACATTGCGCCCCGCGGCGAACTCCACGCCCTCGATGCCCGCGTACTGGATGAACCCCAGCTTCTGGAACCCGGCCATCACCAGGTCGCCCATGGTCGCGCTGTCCATCCGTACTCCCACCGAGCCGCCGTACTGAAACGTGTTTCAGTTTTACCCAGCCTGGCGGGACTTGTCCACTCCGAGTGCGCATTCACGGCGGCGCGGCCGGCGCGCGCCGTGAAGGCGCCGACGGCGGGTGTGCGTGGCCGTCGGCGGCGAGCGCGATCGGAAGGGTGACAGCCGCCGGCCGGATGGCTGCCGATCGAATTCGCGCACGGGTATTGACTCGGGGAAGCGGGCGCACAATACTGAACCTGATGGTTCAGTATGACTTCCTCGACGCCTCGTTCGGGGCGCTGGCGGACCCCACCCGACGTGGGATCCTCGAGTGCCTCGGCCGCGGGCCCGCGACCGTCAGCGAACTGGCCGAGCGTTTCGAGATGACCCTGACCGGCATCAAGAAGCACATCAGCCTGCTGGAGGACGCGGGCATGATCGTCACGGAGAAGCGGGGCCGGGTCAGGTATTGCCGACTCGGCGAGAACGTCTTCGACCGCGAAGTGGCGTGGCTGCAGGGTTATCGGCGAATGGTGGAAGCCCGGATGGACCGTCTCGGTGAATTCCTCGAACGAACGGAGCCAGACCAATGAGCACGACAACCCGCGATGCCGACATCACCACTCCCGTCGATCGGGAGATCCACGTCGAGCGGATCTTCGACGCCCCGCTGGACCGGGTGTGGGACGCCTACAGCCGGATCGAGCAGCTGGTCCAGTGGTGGGCCCGTGGCAATCGAATGGACGTGGAGCGCTGGGAATTCCGCAAGGGCGGCCACTACCGCTTCGTGGAGAACTCCGAGGACGGTTCGCACGGCTTCGAGGGGCGGTTCCGCGAGATCACCCCGAAGGAGCGGATCGTGCAGTCCTTCGAGTGGGACGGCATGCCCGCGCATGTCGCCATCGACGCGACCACGTTCATCGACCTCGGCGACGGTCGCACCAAGGTCGTCACCGACAGTCAGTTCCACACGCCGGAAGAGCGCGACGGCATGCTGCAGTCGGGCATGTCCGAGGGCCTCAACGCCAGCTACCGCGCGCTGGACGAACTGCTCGCCAAGTCGGCCTGAGCCGGATCGCCCGCGGGCGGGGTCGAGCTGCCTGCCGACTCCGCCCGGCGGGTCCAGCGATCGTGTGGGGTTCGGCTGCCGGACGATCTCGTCTGGGGTCACGCACGGTCGGCGCGCGGGTCGCCGAGTCCGACCGATACGGCCTCCGCGGAGCCTCGGGGCGGAACCTGATTCAGGAACGATCCGTGCCGATGCGCCGCTTGCGCGGCTTCAGGTGCAACGCGGGCATCGGCGGCGCGGGGATGCGTTGCTCGGGCGAGTGACCGGCGATGTCCGCGAATCGCTCGACGCGGCGGTTCTCCCAGTCCTCGCGGGCCGCCACGATCTCTTCGTGACTGCGCCCCACGAAGTTCCACCACATCACCAGTTCCTCGCCGAACGGCTCGCCGCCGATCAGCGCGAAGTGCGCGCCGGTGCCGCTGGCCAGCCGCAGCTCGGTGCGGTCGGAACCGAGGTAGAGCAGCGGACCCGGCTTGACCTCGGTGTCGGCGGCGGTCACCTCGCCCTCGATCACCAGCAGCGCGTGCTCGAAGGACGGGTCGAGCGGAATGGTGATCCCCGCGCCGGGATCGATCCGGACGTCGGCGCCGACGATCGGGGTGTAGGCCTTGGCGGGCGAGGTCAGCCCGGCGAACGAGCCGATCAGCACGATGGCACGCACGCCTTCGGCTTCGTAGACCGGCAGGTCCCGATGCTGCTCGAAGTGCGGGTCGATGCCGGTGCGGTCGCCGGGCAGTGCGATCCAGAGCTGGAGACCGTGGCCGGCCGGGGCGTCGGGAACGCCGTATTCGGAATGCGCGATGCCGCGGCCGGAGGTCATCAGGTTCAGCTGACCTGGATTGATCTCGACATCGGATCCGACCGAGTCCCGATGCCGGATGCGTCCCTCGAACGGCCAGGTCACGGTCTGCAGGCCGATGTGCGGGTGCGGATCGATGTCCGGTGGCGCGTCGGTCTTGGTGACCGTCGGCGAGCCGAAATGATCGAGAAAACACCAGGCGCCGACCGTCGGCAGATCCCGTTGCGGGAGCACCCGTTCCACGAAAACGCCGCGCACGCCGCCAAGTGGTACCTCGCGCGCGGGGTAGAGCTCGGCGATCGGGCCGGGGCCCGGCGCCGGTTCGCACACCGACTCCGCCGGATGTGGATCGAGATCGCTCACTGCTCGCCGCTCTTGCCGGTCAGGTGCTGGCCGTACTCCGGGTGCTTCTCGATGAACGCCTTGATGAACGGGCAGTGCGCGGTGATGGTGCGGCCGCGCGCGACCACGTCGTCGAGCGCCTCCTTGGCGAGTTTGCTGCCGAGGCCCTTGCCCTCGAAGGTCTTGTCGATCTCCGTGTGCACGAAGTCGCTGTCGATGCCGCGTTCGACGTATTCGGTGAAGCCCGCGAGCTCGCCGCCGTAGTAGATCTCGTAGCGGTTCTGCTCGGCATTGCGCGCGACCTTGATCTCCGCGAGATCGGTCATGGTTGCCTCCTCGTTGTGCGCCCGGACCGGGTGCTTGCTCATGATCGACACGCGGTTGAACGCGCCGATCGTGGTGGCTACCCAGACGATTACCGACATCTGGTCATCCGACAAATGCTCTCGTGCCAAAGCGTACTCACGCTCGAGTGTCGCTTCATCCGGCAGAACGGCCGTGACCTCGGCGAGGGCGAGCGCGGCGCGGTCCACCGCCGAGTAGGGTCCGCCGCGCCGCCAGCCGGGCAGGACCGCGATCTCCTGCTCGGTGGCGCCCGCCCGCAGTGCCGCCCGGTGATGGACGTCCAGGCAGTGCGTGCAGCCGTTGAGCTGGGAAACCCGCACGTTGACCAGTTCGACGAGCCTGCGGTCGAGCCCGGCCGCCGCGGCCGCGGCCCTGACCTCTTTCGCCGTGGCGAGCAGGGCGCGGTAAGCGACTGGTGTTTGTTTGTCGACCCACACCCGGTTGTCGAGGTTCATGGTGTCGAATCGTAGTCGCAATTGGTTGACATGTCACCCTGATGCCGAGCAGTCGACCGCCGCCCGGCCGTTTCCGGGCCGGGCGACGATCGCGCGAAGTGTCCTACTCCCGTCCGGCGGACGTGAAAGACATGTCCGCGTACCGGTTTCCGGCCACCTGCGCCGCGATCGGCTCGAGCGTCGCGAGCTCGTCGGCGGACAAGACGAGCGCGGCGGCGGCGACGTTGTCGGCCAAGCGCTTGCGGCTGCGGGTACCGGGAATCGGGATCACCGGCAGATCGTGCGCGGCCGCCCTGCTGTGCACCCAGGCCAGCGCGACCTGCGCGGGCGTGACGCCGCGCTCCTCGGCGATGGCGCGCACCGGGGTGAGCAGTTCGGCGTTGCGAGCCGCGTTGTCGCCGGTGAAGCGCGGCATCGCCCTGCGGAAGTCGTTCGCGTCGGCCAATTCGCTCGCCGCCTTGAACGATCCGGTCAGGAAGCCGCGGCCGAGCGGCGAATACGGGACGAAGGCGACGCCGAGCTCGGCGGCCGCGGGCACCGCGGTGTTCTCCACGTCCCTGGAGAACAGCGACCACTCCGACTGCACCGCGGCGATCGGGTAGACGGCGTGCGCCGCGCGCAGCTCCGCGCCGGTCACCTCGGAGAGGCCGAGCGCGCGCACCTTGCCGGCCTTCACGAGCTCGGCGAGGACGCCGACCGTGTCCTCGATCGGCACCCGCACATCGCGGCGGTGCATGTAGTAGAGGTCGATGGTGTCGATGCCGAGCCTGCGCAAACTGGCGTCGACGGCGGCGCGGATGTACTCGGGGGAGTTGTCGATGCCGCGGAAGGTGGGGTCTTCGGCCTTGCGGACGATGCCGAACTTGGTGGCCAGCACCACCCGATCGCGATTGGCCCGCACGAAATCGCCGAGGAATTCCTCGTTGTGTCCGGAGCCGTAGACGTCGGCCGTGTCGAACAGGGTGACGCCGAGTTCCAGCGCCCGGTCCAGAGTGGCGCGCGACTCGGTGAGGTCGGACTCGCCGTAGAACTCGCTCATGCCCATGCAACCCAGGCCCTGCGTCCCCACCTCGATGCCGCCCGCGCCGAGCGCGGTGGTGGGGAGCGTGTCGGTGGTGGTCATGCCTTGATCCCTTCACTGTTGTCCGTGGCGAGCGCGGCCGGTCCGGTCCAGGCGGATTTGCCCTCGTAGATGGCGATCTTGTAATCCAGGACGGCCACGGTCTGTTGCAGTTCGGCGATCTTGGCGAGTACTTCGGCGCGCGTATCCCGGAACATCGCGAGCCGCTCCGGGAAGGTGGAGTCACCGGCGCGGACCAGCTCCGCGTAGCGGAGCATGTCGGCGACCGACATGCCGGTCGTGCGGAGTTTGCCGATCAGGGCGAGCCACTCCAGGTCCCGATCGCTGAACCGGCGCTTGCCCGTGTGGTCGCGGCCGACGTAGTCCATCAACCCGATCCGCTCGTACCAGCGCAGTGTGTCGCGACTCAGACCCGACCGCTCGGCGGCCTCGCCGATCGAGTACCTCGGCCGTTCCCGGTCGCTGTCCCCGACGCGTGGTGCCGTCGCGGTCACGACTTCGCCCCGCTGGCGCGCGGCTTGGTTGTGCCCGAGAGCGCACTGTGCAGACGGCTCACTCGCTGACGCTCGCTCACTGAAATTCGCCCCTCTCGTCGAACACGGACGACGCTAGTCACCTGGAGTGCACTCCAAGCAAGACTGATTCTGCCGAACGCCCGCGACGTGTGCGAAGGGCTGTCAGTTGTACTTCGGCAGCTCCTGTACGGCCCACTTGTTGCCATCGGGATCGCTGAAGAAGGTGAACAGGCCCCAGCCCATGTCCTGGACGGGTGTGGCCTCCACACCGGCCTCGACCAGCTGCTGATAGGCCTTCTCGGCGCTGGCGACCACCATCTGCATGCCCTCGACGCTGCCGGGAGCCGCCTCGGTGATGCCGCGCCCGACGCAGATCGAACAGCCCGAACCGGGTGGCGTCAGCTGCACGAAGCGGATGTCCTCGCTCGGCGAGTGGTCGTGGTCGGCGTTGAAGCCGATGCGGGTGTAGAAATCCTTGGCCCGGTCGACGTCGGTGACGGGAATCGCGACGAGTTCGATTTTCCAATCCATCGGGTCAGCATCCCACCGCCCACCGACACTGATGGCCGATATCGGCGGTTCCGGGTCGGCGGGTCGAAACGGGCCTACCCTGGTGGCATGCCTGGAAAGGAAATCGACCGGATCCGGGCCCGCTCGGCCTGGGCCACGGTCAAGGAGAGTCCCGTCATCACCGCGATCGCGGTGGCGCCGTTCGTCGTCGCGCTCGGCGTCGTCTGGTGGCTGACAAACGGATTCGTCGCGTTCCTGCTACTGATCCTGCTCGGCGTCGTCGTCGTGGTCGGTGGCAGGCTGCTGAAGTGACCGCGGGAGCCCAGCACGGTAGATAGCTTCAGCGGGGGACGTGAAAGCGCACGAGTTCGCCGGTGCCCGGGTCGATGTCGGACCACGGGCGGTCGAATTCGAGGACCGCGAGCGCCGAGGTGGGGAACTTCCTGCTCAGCTCGACGGCCTGGTTCGAATTGCGGTTGGCCGCGAGTTCCCATGCGGTCCACGGCATTCCGGGTGCGTGGCCGATCAGCAGCAAGGTCTCGACGTCGTCGTCGCTGAGCTGGATCAGTTCGATGAGGGTCCGCGGCGACGCCTCGTAGATGCCGCGTTCGTAGACGACCGGCGCGGTGATCCCGGTGGCGGCCAGCGTTTCGCGGGTCCGAACGGCGGTCGAACAGCGCACCGCGTCGATCGGCGGCTGGGTCTCGCGCAGCCAGTCGCCCGCCAACCCGGCCTCCCGCTGGCCGCGCGGCGCGAGCGGGCGCTCGTGATCGCCGACGCCGTCCGGATAGCTGGACTTGCCGTGCCGCATCAGGATCAGGGTCCGAACCATGGCAATACCGTAAGCCTCCGCCTGTGACCGGGGTGTGATAGGCACGTAGGCACTCCGAAGAGAGGCGTACGCCACTCTCGAGGCACACTGAAAGCGGCGTCACATATCGCTATCCGCTCGCTGTGACACCGCGGCCCACCACCGCAACCCAGGGTGGCACCAGCCCACGCACATTTTCGAGGATCTGCACAATATGGCCTACGTAATCACGCAGCGTTGTTGCAACGACGCCAGCTGCGTCTCCGAGTGCCCGGTCGACTGCATTCGTCCCACGCCGGACCAGCCGGAGTTCGCGACGACCGAAATGCTCTACATCGACCCGGACACCTGCATCGACTGCGGCGCCTGTGTGGACGCGTGCCCGGTCGAGGCCATCTACTCCGAGGACGATCTGCCTGCCACTCTCGCGCGGTTCCGCGACATCAACGCGGCCTACTTCGAACGGCATCCGCTCGAATCCAACTTCGACCCGATCGTGGCTCCGCAGCGGCCGCCGAAGGAACTCGGCACGCTACGCGTCGCCATCGTCGGCGCGGGGCCCGCGGCCTGCTACGCGGCCGACGAACTGTTGCGCCGCTGCGACGCCGAGGTCGAGATGTTCGACCGGCTACCGACGCCGTGGGGTCTGGTGCGCGCGGGCGTCGCCCCCGACCACCCGGGAACCAAGACGGTCTCGGGCATGTTCGAGTCCGCGTTCCGCCGCGAGACCCTGCAGTACTACCTCAATGTCGAGGTGGGCACGCACATCTCGCACGAGGAACTGCTCGGGCACCACCACGCGGTGATCTACGCGGTCGGCGCGGCCAGCGATCGCCACATGAACATTCCCGGCGAGGACCTGCCGGGCAGCCACTCGGCCACCGAGTTCGTCGCCTGGTACAACGGCCACCCCGACTACGCCGAACGGCAGTTCGACCTGTCCGGCGAGCGCGCCGTGATCGTCGGCAACGGCAACGTCGCGCTGGACGTGGCGCGGGTGCTCACCGTCGACCCCGACGAACTCGCCAAGACCGACATCGCCGACCACGCGCTGGATGCCCTGCGCGGCAGCAATATCCGCGAAGTCGTCGTGCTCGGCAGGCGCGGTCCGCTGCAGGCGGCCTACACCTCGCCGGAGTTCCTCGCGCTCACCCACCTGAAGGGCGTCGACGTGATCGTCGACGAGGCCGAACTCGAACTCGACCCGAGCAGCAGCGCGCTGCTGGACGACCCGGACGTCGAGCCCTCGTTGCAGCTGAAGTACACCCTGGCCAAGGAGTACGCCGCGGGCCGCCGCGATCCCGCCAACAAGCGGATCGTCTTCCGCTACTTGGCTTCGCCGACCGCGGTCACCGGCGCCGAGCGCGTCGATGGCATCGAGTTCGTGCGCAACGAACTGGTCGAGGAGGGCGGCCAGCTGGTCGCCCGCGCGACCGACCAGACCGATCGGCTGGACGCCTCGCTGGTGCTGCGCTCCATCGGCTACCGCGGCGAGCCGGTCGCGGGCCTGCCGTTCGACGAGCGCCGCGCCGTGGTGCCCAACGAGCACGGCCGGGTGCTCGGGGAGGACGGCGTCCCGCTGCCTGGCGTGTACGTCAGCGGCTGGATCAAGCGCGGCCCGCGCGGGGTCATCGGCTCGAACCGCGTCGACTCCGAGGAGACCGTCGAGCAGCTCGTCGCCGACTTCATCTCGGGCAAACTCGCTGTGCCGCAAGGCGATCGCGCCGCGCTGAAGGCACTGATCGCACAGCGCCAGGCCGACCTCGTCGACCGCGCGGGGTGGAAGTCGATCGATCAGGCGGAGAAGACGGCGGGCAAGGCCGCGGGCCGTCCGCGGGTCAAGTTCACCACTCGCGAGGATCTGCTCAAGGCCGCTCGGGGCTGAATCCGGGACATGAGGCCGTCGGACGGGTCCGCGTGATCCGCCCGACGGTCTCCTGGTGAGCGGGGATCGGCCGTCGTCGCGTGTCAGCCGGGCAGCGGCATGATGCGCACGACGGTCGTGGTCGTCCCGCCGACCACGAACCACAGCCGCAGCACCGGCCGCCCGTTGCGATCGCCCGGTTCGTAGCGGCTGCGCACGCTGATGTGCTGGCGCGCGAGCACCGGGGCGACGTACTCGATCACCGCGCGGTGCGGACCCGCGACCAGCTTCGGATAGTCCACCAGGAACTGCTCGACGGCCTGCCAGTAGCAGGCGTTGTTCACGTGGTTGTACGAGTCGATGTCGGTGGCCCGCACCGGAAATGGCAGGTCGGTGTCCGATTCCGGGGGAGTCGAATCGGTCAGGTACGGCCGCCACCGCAGCCGGTGCTCGCCCGCGGTCCTGGCCAGGTAGGACAGGCCCTCGTCGCTGATCCGGGTCGGCCGGTTGGTCGACTCGTTGATATTGATCCAGAAGCCCTCGGTCTCGATCAGCCCGCCGTTGTCGCTGGTGATCCGTACCCGCATATTCGTCCACCTGGTCGACATGCTCGAACACCAGCGCAGCAGATGCACCTGGTCCGGCCAGACGATGGGGCGGATGACGTCGATGACCGTGCGGCGAACGATCCAGCTCGGATCAGACCGGTGCAGGAACGTCTGATGCAACTGTTCCCAAGCGATATCCTGCAGGTATCTGGCGACGGCGTCGAACCTCAATCGGTCGTACGGATCCACATCGCCAGCCCGTACCGGCCACGCCGAGGCATAGCCCATGCCCTCCTGGCTCAGCGGGGCGAGTGGCTGATCGAGTGACACTGGTGCTCCTCGCGCTGCACGTTGTGCCGCGTCTTCTTGCGGTGCTGTTGTGAGACGACTTTACGGGGCGTACGTCACACCCTCGCGTCGAGCCGCCTGTACTCACTGGTATGCGAACCGGCGCACCGCATCCGGAATCGTCCTCCGACCGGCGGCTCGGCGAATCGTCCGAGCCGTGAACCCGCTGGTGATCAGTAGCCGACGTACCCCTCTCCCCGGCTCATCGCCGCGATGCCTGGAACGTTGCTGAGCGATCCGTACCGTTCGATGGCGTAACGCGTTCCGGCGATGATGTTGTCGACGGGGTTCCAGATGTCGTCGTGGCCGGGCAGCTTGTAGGAGTTGAACGTCGGGTCGATGGTCTGCATCAAGCCCTTCGAGGGGATGCCCGCCGCGGCGTTGCTGTCCCAGAGGTTGATCGCGTGTGGGTTTCCGCCGGATTCCTTGTCGATGATCATCGAGATGATCGCGGCGTCGCTGTCGCTGATGTCGTACCCCTTGGCGCGCAGCGCCTGAATCGCCTCCTGGATCCACTTGGCCTTGTCCCCGGTCGGCATCGGCCCGGTCGGGGCGCTCGAGGACGACGGGCTGCCCGAATACGACGAATCGGAGGACGAGCCGGAGTAGCTGTTGTTGCCGCCGGACATCACGTAGTTCGGCTTGCTCGGGGATTGCGTCGTGGGTGGGGTGGTGGCGGCCGGTGCAGTGGTGGTCGACGGGGGTGGGATGAGGTTGGTGTCGGCGAGGCCGTCGAGGGCCGACTGGAGTTTGGTGATCGCGGTGTCGACCTTGCGCTGTGCTTCGGTGGCCACGTTCTCGGCGGTCTGCAGCGCGGTGGTGATCTGGGTTTCCCAGTTCGCGGCGTCGGTGCGGATGCGCAGGCGCAGGTCGTCGGCGGCTTGGCCGGTGAGGCCGCGGAGCAACTCGTCGGTGCGCGCGGTGGCGTCGACGGTGCCGTTGTCGTTCACGGTGAAGCCGGTGATCAGTCCCATGCCCGCGCCGGGGACGGGACCCGCGCTCGCCGCCTGGTCGCGCAGCCGCAGGACGTTGGATTTGGCTTCGTTCAGGTTGCCGACCTCGGCCTCGAAGGCGGTGGCGAGCTCGAGCAGGGCGGCGCTCACCGCGCCCGAGCGGGTCTTCTCGGTGTCCATCCGCTGGTTGGCGGCGTCGGCTGCCGCGCCGGACCACACCTTGTCGGTACCGAGCCGGGCGGTGTCGTCGGAGCCTTTGCGCACCGCGGCGTCGAGTTGCTCGGAGAGCTTGCGTGCGTTCGCGCCCGCGGTGCCGACCTGGTCGGGCTGCCAGGCGGAGACGTTCCCGATGGTGAGCGTCATGGCAGCTCGAGTGCGATGGTGCGGAGGCGGGCCGCGAAATCGTCCTCGGCGACCTCGTAGGCGCCCGCGGCGGTGCGGGTGCTCTGGGCGACCTTGTCCAGCCGGTCGGCGATGCGGTGCAGGCACTGGTTGGTCAGGTCGGTGGCGCGGCCCGCGGAGTTACCGAAGGGTGTGCCTTGCAGGGCCGATACAGCCGGATCGAACCCATTGCCGATGTTGAGCCCGCGAATCACCCCCGCCTCGGCACCCAAATCGTTCGCGAACGTCTGTAGCGCTTGCGGATTCACCTGCAATTGTGCAGGCGGCTGTGCGCCGTCGACCATGGAAAAGCCCCCTTCTCCCCGACCTGAAAGTCGCGCCCAGCTTAGCGTTATGTTGGTCACGGTGTCATCGACGACGACCGATGTCGTCGAATCGGACAGAGAGGTCGGCACATGCGCGCAGCCCAGGTCAGCAAGCTGGAGGGACCGGAAGCGGTCGAGGTCGTCGAGATCCCCGAGCCCGCCTCGTATCCGGGCGGTGTGGTGATCGACGTGCACGCCGCGGGCGTCGCGTTTCCCGATGTGCTGATGACGCGCGGGCAGTACCAGATGAAGCCGGAACTGCCGTTCGTCGTCGGCGGCGAGGTCGCGGGCGTGGTGCGCGAAGCGCCCGCCGACGCGCACGTGCGGGCGGGTGACCGGGTGGTCGCGTTGACGCTGCTCGGCAACGCCATGGCCGAGGTCGCGGTGGCGCCCGCGCAGATGGTGTTCAAGCTGCCGGACAACATCTCCCTGGAGGCCGGCGCCGGCATCCTGTTCAACGATCTGACGGTGCACTTCTGCCTGCGCAACCGCGGCAGGCTGGCCGAGGGCGAGACCGTGCTCGTGCACGGCGCGGCGGGCGGCATAGGCACCTCGACGCTGCGGATGGCCGCGGCGCTCGGCGCGGGCCGGGTGATCGCGGTGGTGAGCACGCCGGAGAAGGCCGAGGTGGCCAAGGCCAACGGCGCCACCGACGTGGTGCTCACCGACGGCTGGCTCGCCGCGGTGAAGGAGCTGACCGGCGGCCGCGGCGTCGACATCGTGCTCGACCCGGTGGGCGGCGACCGCTTCACCGACAGCATCCGCTCGCTGGCCTCGGCCGGTCGGCTGCTGGTCGTCGGCTTCACGGCGGGTGAGATCCCGACGGTGAAGGTGAACCGCCTGCTGCTCAAGAACGTCGAGGTGACCGGCGCTGCGTGGGGCGAATGGGTCATGACGCACCCGGGCTACCTGGCCGAACAGTGGGCCGAGGTGGAGCCGCTGCTGGCCTCGGGCAAGATCGCGCCGCCGCAACCGGTGCTCTACCCGCTGGACCGGGCCGCCGAAGCCGTCGCCTCGCTGGACAATCGCACCGCGACCGGCAAGGTCGTCGTCACCCTGCGCTGATCGCTGCTCGCGCGTCATGACGCTTTCCCGCCGGGTGTTGAACCGGACCTTGTTGCAGCGCCAGCACCTGCTGGAGCGATCGTCGCTGACGGTGGCGCAGATGTGCGATCACCTGGTCGGCTTGCAGGCGCAGGATGTGCCGCCGCCGTTCGTCGGATTGTGGAGCCGCCTTGCGGATTTCGATCCCGAGGTGGTCTCGGCGGGCCTGGAGGACCGTTCGCTGGTCCGGATCACCTTGATGCGCGGCACCATTCACCTGGTGACGCCGCCGGACGCGCTGCGCATCGCGCCGCACATCCAGCCGGAGTTGGAGAAGGTCCCGTTCCGCAAGGGCTTCAACTACGGCGCGATGGTCGGCCTGGATCCGGACGAAGTGCGGGCCCGCGGCGAGGAGGCGCTCGGCGACGAGCCGACGCCTGCCGCCGAACTGCGGGCCCGCGCCGCCGCGTTCTGGCCGGACCGCGATCCCGGAGCGGTGGTGCAGACCTGGCTGTATCAGCTGCCGGTCTTGCAGACGCCCCCGCGCGGGAAGTGGAAGGACAGCAGTCGTCCGGTGTGGTCACGGGTGGAGCCGTGGCTCGGCGCGCCGCTCGACCCCGGCTACCCGCTCGCGGAGCTGCTGGTCCGGTATCTGCGGGCGTTCGGTCCCGCGACGACCATGGACATGCAGACCTGGTCCAAGCTGACCGGATTGAAGAAGGCCGTCGACGCGCTCGGTGACCGGCTGCGCACCTACACCGACGAGCGCGGCCGCACCCTCTACGACCTCGCCGACGCCGAACTGGCCGACCCGGATCTGCCCGCGCCGGTCCGGCTGCTCGGTTGGTACGACAATGCCGTTCTCTCGCACCAGGATCGGAGCCGGATCGTGCCGAACGGCGCGCCACCGACCCTGCGCGCCTACGCGACCTCGGTGTCTCCGGTGCTGGTCGACGGTTTCGTCGCGGGTGTGTACAAGGTCTTCCCGCAGTCCGGGGTCGCGCGGCTGCGGATCAGCCCGAGCCGCGCGTGGTCGGCCGCCGAGCGAGCCGAGGTCGAGGCGGAAGCGCTTGCGCTGCTCGGCTTCCTGGAGGACGACAAGCGGCCGAGCGTGGAGATTCTCGAGGTCGGCGCGGATCTGCGGCTGTGAGATGGGCTAGTGAGAGTCGCGGTAGGCGGGAGCCTTGCTGCTTCCGGTCGGCGTCAGCGTGCGCAGCAGCGGCAGCGTCCGGCGCGGCACCACCGTGGACAGCACGATGACGCTGTGCGACCGGTCCACCGAACTGGTCCGGTCGATGCTGAGCAGTACCGCTTGCAGCCCGGCGTGCGAGTCGGCGCCGATGCGGCACAACACATCACCCGATCCGGTCGTCGCGTACGCCTCGAGCACGCCGGGGATGGCCTCGAGTTCGGCGGCGACGGTGTCGAGCGCGCCCTGGGCGATCTCCAGCGTGACGAACGCCTGCACGTCGAAACCCGCTGCGGTGACATCTATTTGCGGGTCGTAAGAAGCGATCACGCCCGCCTCCTCCATGCGCCCGATGCGCGACTGCACGGTGGCTCGCGCGACGCGGGTGCGCCGGGAGAGCTCCAGGATTCCGGCCTTCTGGTGCTCGTGCATCGCAGTCAGGATGGCGAGGTCGAGTTCGTCCAGCTTCGCTGGAGTACGTGACATGGCGACCTCCTGTGGGGCGCGGGCGAGGGCAGCGTGGTGTCCCATCGGTACTATTCAAATTGTCCAGCATCGCGCGGCCTTTGCTAGCCGAATCCGCCACTGTGTCTACAGAAAATCGGAGCGGTTGCCTACCGGTTGGCGGCCGATATTTCCTTGATTCATGACCATCGAGCACCTGCCCACCGATGGCGAGCTACGCGGGCTCGTCGGCCTCGTGGATCACGACGACAGTGTCGACCCGTTCCCCGTCATCGGCTGGGATGCCCTGGTCTGGGTGGTCGGCAACGCGACGCAGACCGCGCACTTCATGCAATCGGCGTTCGGGATGCGGCTGGAGGCGTACTCCGGACCCGAGACCGGCAATCGCGACCACAAGGCGTTCGTGCTGCGCAGCGGCGCGGCGCGGTTCGTGATCACCGGCGCGGTGCATCCGGAAAGCCCGCTGATCGCCCATCACCAGCGGCACGGCGACGGCGTCGTCGACATCGCGCTCGAGGTGCCCGACGTGGACCGCTGCATCGAGTGGGCACGCACGCACGGCGCGACCGTCCTCGTCGAACCGCACGACGAGACCGACGAGAACGGCACCGTCCGCGCCGCGGCGCTGGCTACCTACGGTGAGACCAGGCACACCCTCGTCGACCGTTCCAACTATTACGGTCCGTATCTGCCGGGCTATGTGGCGCGCCGCTCCGGCTACCAGCCGCGTGCGGAGGCGCCGACCCGGCTGTTCCAGGCGATCGACCACGTCGTCGGCAACGTGGAACTCGGCATGATGGACCGCTGGGTCGAGTTCTACCGCCGCGTCATGGGTTTCACGAACATGGCCGAGTTCGTCGGCGACGACATCGCCACCGAGTACTCGGCGCTGATGAGCAAGGTCGTGGCGAACGGAAACCACCGGGTGAAGTTCCCGCTGAACGAGCCCGCCGTCGGCAAGAAGCGCTCCCAGATCGACGAGTACCTGGACTTCTATCGGGGGCCCGGCGTCCAGCACATCGCGCTGGCCACCAGCGACATCCTGACCTGCGTCGACAACCTGCGCCGGGCGGGCGTCGAATTCCTCGACACCCCCGACACCTACTACGAGGACCCGGAACTGCGCGCCCGCATCGGACGGGTGCGCGTGCCGGTCGCCGAATTGCAGCGCCGCGGCATCCTCGTCGACCGCGACGAGGACGGCTACCTGCTCCAGATCTTCACCAAGCCGCTTGCCGACCGCCCCACCGTCTTCTTCGAACTGATCGAGCGCCACGGCTCCCTCGGCTTCGGCAAGGGCAATTTCAAGGCCCTGTTCCAAGCGATCGAACGCGAGCAGGCCGCCCGCGGGAATCTTTGACCCGGAGGTCGCGCCCGCCGAACAAGTAGAGTTCGAATCATGCGGATCGCGTCGGCGCTCATCACTTGTCTCGCCCTGACATTGACGCTGTCGGCGTGCGACTCGGACGACGATTCCGGGTCCTCGAACACCCCGCTGCGCCCGCCGCCCAAGGTCGCGACGCTCGGCCCGTTCGTCGGAGAATGCGGGCACGTCAC
This sequence comes from Nocardia sp. CNS-044, assembly GCF_059570515.1. NCBI lineage: Bacteria > Bacillati > Actinomycetota > Actinomycetes > Mycobacteriales > Nocardiaceae > Nocardia > Nocardia sp. CNS-044. Next base: position 1,152,394 of record NZ_JCANSX010000006.1, on the reverse strand, counting down.
CGACGACGAGGTGCGCGAGCTGGCCGGGCTCGGCCAGCTCTCGACCGTGTTCAAGAACTCGGTCGGCTGCAACTACCAGTCCGCCGGATTGTCCTCGCCCAGCGTCACCTTCGCGTCCTACCGTGGCAGTCCGATCGACCGGGAGAAGGCTTGGGTGGCGAGCGTCGGCCGGGAGCCGGACAAGATCGAGGTGGGCGGCAGGCCGGGATTCCAGGCGCTGGATCCCAGCGGCACGGTCTGCGATCTCGCCGTGCAACTCGACGACGACTTCTTCGAATGGTCGATGTCGTACGGCGCGTTCGCGGCCGCCGGGAATCCGTGCGAGAAGACGCGCAAGCTCGCCGAGCTCACCGTGCAGCGGCTGAAGTGAGGGGGACGGGCATGAGTGCACATCCGAAGACACGGAACGTGGTGCTCGCCGCGACGGCGGCCGCGCTGGCGCTCACGATGACGGGCTGCGGCAGGACCATCGAGGGCGAGGCGTTTCCGGCGGGCGGCAGTCAGCAGATCAACACGAATTTCGACAAGCTGCTGCGCGAATGCGAGGTCGTGGAGCCCGACAAGATCGGCAAGGCGGTCGGCGACGCGCGGTTCGTGCAGGGCTCGTTCAACGGTGCGGTGTGCATGTGGGACGTCGAGGACGCGCCCGGCGGGCGGGCCATGGTCACCCTCAACTGGTACGAGATCGGTTCGCTGAACAACGAGAAGGCGACCAACGACAAGCTCGGCTACAAGTCGGAGAACACGACCGTGCAGAGCAGCCGCGCGTTGCAGACCCGCCGCCCCGGCGACCCCGATTCCTGCGGCGTCAGCGCGAGCGCGGCCGACAGTGGCGTGGTCGGCTGGTGGATCAACTACCGCGCGGGTTCGACGCATCCTGATCCGTGCGGCGCGGCCAAGCAGCTGGTGGAGCTGACACTGAATTTGGCCAGGTAAACCGCCACGCGCCGGACCCCGCTTTGACCCTTCGCGAAGCCCGCGAGTATCGTGGATCGCTGTGCCCGGAAGCATGCGGGCAAGTTCGTGCGTTCGACGTAGGCCAGCGAAAGCGGCCGACCTCCCCGGCGTGCCCGGAATCAGGGTCCTGTCTCACGCACGACACGCCCGACCTCGGGACGCGAGAAACGTGGTTGGACGTGCGAGTGAAGACTCGATGAACACAAGACATAAGTTCCAGACACCGCGTTAGACAACAAGGAAAGCCGGTCTATGCCAACCATCAACCAGCTGGTCCGCAAGGGTCGCCGTGACAAGGTCGCCAAGACCAAGACCGCGGCCCTCAAGGGGAGCCCGCAGCGTCGTGGCGTGTGCACCCGCGTGTACACCACGACCCCGAAGAAGCCGAACTCCGCGCTGCGTAAGGTCGCGCGTGTTCGCCTGACCAGCGCGGTCGAGGTCACGGCTTACATCCCCGGCGAGGGCCACAACCTCCAGGAGCACTCGATGGTGCTCGTCCGTGGCGGTCGTGTGAAGGACCTCCCCGGTGTCCGCTACAAGATCATCCGTGGCTCGCTGGACACCCAGGGTGTGAAGAACCGCAAGCAGGCCCGCAGCCGCTACGGCGCCAAGAAGGAGAAGAGCTGATATGCCGCGCAAGGGCCCCGCTCCCAAGCGTCCGTTGATCAACGACCCGGTCTACGGGTCGCCGCTGGTCACCCAGCTGGTCAACAAGATCCTGCTGGACGGCAAGAAGTCCACCGCCGAGCGCATCGTCTACGGCGCGCTCGAGCAGGCGCGCGAGAAGACCGGCACCGACCCGGTCGTCACCCTCAAGCGCGCGCTGGACAACGTCAAGCCGTCGCTCGAGGTGAAGCCCCGCCGCGTCGGTGGCGCCACCTACCAGGTTCCGGTCGAGGTTCGTCCCGGCCGTGCCAACACCCTCGCGCTGCGCTGGCTGGTCAACTTCGCCCGCGCGCGTCGTGAGAAGACCATGGTCGAGCGTCTGGCCAACGAGCTGCTCGACGCTAGCAACGGCCTGGGCGCTTCGGTGAAGCGTCGCGAGGACACCCACAAGATGGCCGAGTCGAACCGGGCGTTCGCGCACTACCGCTGGTGATTGCCGGCCGGCCCGTCGCTCCGTGTCGGCGCCGGAAGGCTCACAGTCGCGAGGCGGCACTTCGGTGCCCCTCCCGGCGTTGACATAGTGATGACCCGACAGGGTCTGGAACCCGAAGATCCCAACTAGCTACGAGCGGGGAAGATTTCCGTGGCACAGGACGTGCTCACCGACCTGAACAAGGTCCGAAACATCGGCATCATGGCCCACATCGATGCCGGTAAGACCACCACTACCGAACGCATCCTCTTCTACACTGGTATCACCTACAAGATCGGTGAGGTCCACGACGGCGCGGCCACGATGGACTGGATGGAGCAGGAGCAGGAGCGTGGTATCACCATCACCTCCGCGGCTACCACGTGCTTCTGGAACGACAACCAGATCAACATCATCGACACCCCCGGGCACGTCGACTTCACCGTGGAGGTGGAGCGGTCGCTGCGCGTGCTCGACGGCGCCGTCGCGGTGTTCGACGGCAAGGAAGGCGTCGAGCCGCAGTCCGAGCAGGTGTGGCGTCAGGCCGACAAGTACGACGTGCCGCGGATCTGCTTCGTCAACAAGATGGACAAGCTCGGTGCGGACTTCTACTTCACCGTGCGCACCATCAAGGAGCGCCTCGGCGCCAAGCCCCTGGTCATCCAGCTGCCGATCGGCGCGGAGGACACCTTCGTGGGCATCGTCGACCTGGTCGAGAACAACGCCAAGGTGTGGCGCGGCGAGACCAAGCTCGGTGAGCAGTACGAGGTCGTCGAGATCCCGGACGACCTGAAGGAGCAGGCCGAGCAGTACCGCCAGGAGCTGCTCGAGACCGTCGCCGAGTCGGACGAGGCGCTGCTGGAGAAGTTCTTCGGCGGCGAGGAGCTCACGATCGAGGAGATCAAGGGCGCCATCCGCAAGCTGACGGTGACCTCCGAGCTCTACCCGGTGCTCTGTGGTTCCGCGTTCAAGAACAAGGGCGTGCAGCCCATGCTCGACGCGGTCATCGACTACCTGCCCTCGCCGCTGGACGTGGAGGCCACCACCGGCCACGTGCCCGGCAAGGAAGAGGAGCTGCTGACCCGCAAGCCGAGCGCCGACGAGCCGTTCGCGGCGCTGGCGTTCAAGATCGCGGTGCACCCCTTCTTCGGCAAGCTGACCTACGTCCGCGTGTACTCCGGCAAGGTCGACTCCGGCGCCCAGGTCATCAACTCGACCAAGGGCAAGAAGGAGCGTCTGGGCAAGCTGTTCCAGATGCACTCCAACAAGGAGAACCCGGTCGGTGCGGCCTCCGCGGGCCACATCTACGCGGTCATCGGCCTCAAGGACACCACCACCGGTGACACCCTGTGCGATCCGCAGAACCAGATCGTGCTGGAGTCCATGACCTTCCCGGACCCGGTCATCGAGGTCTCCATCGAGCCCAAGACCAAGTCCGACCAGGAGAAGCTGGGCACCGCGATCCAGCGTCTCTCGGAAGAGGACCCGACCTTCTCGGTCAAGCTGGACGCCGAGACCGGCCAGACCGTCATCGGCGGTATGGGCGAGCTCCACCTCGACATCCTCGTGGACCGCATGAAGCGCGAGTTCAAGGTGGAGGCGAACGTCGGTAAGCCGCAGGTGGCCTACCGCGAGACCATCACCAAGACGGTCGAGAAGCTCGAATTCACCCACAAGAAGCAGACCGGTGGTTCCGGTCAGTTCGCGAAGGTGATCATCGCCCTCGAGCCGTTCGTCGGCGAGGACGGCGCGCACTACGAGTTCGAGAACAAGGTCACCGGTGGCCGTGTGCCGAGGGAGTACATCCCTTCGGTCGACGCCGGTGCGCAGGACGCCATGCAGTACGGTGTGCTCGCTGGCTACCCGCTGGTCAACCTGAAGGTCACCCTGCTCGACGGTGCCTACCACGACGTCGACTCGTCGGAAATGGCATTCAAGATCGCCGGCGCGCAGGCCCTGAAGGAAGCGGCCCGTAAGGCCGGTCCGGTGATCCTCGAGCCGATGATGGCTGTCGAGGTCACCACGCCCGAGGATTACATGGGCGACGTGATCGGCGACCTGAACTCCCGCCGTGGCCAGATCCAGGCCATGGAGGAACGCAGTGGTGCCCGTGTCGTCAAGGCGCTGGTTCCGCTCTCGGAGATGTTCGGTTACATCGGTGACCTGCGGTCGAAGACCCAGGGCCGGGCGAACTACTCCATGGTGTTCGATTCGTACGCGGAGGTTCCGGCCAACGTGTCGAAGGAGATCATCGCCAAGGCGACCGGCGAGTAGTCCCCTCCGGGGCAGGTGGCACACTTGCCCCGGAACTCACCGGGAGTCAGCAAGACCCCGAATTCCCGCACTCGCGGGGATGACCCCCGCACTGCTGCAACTGCAGGAACCAACACAGTCCAGGAGGACCCAAAGTGGCGAAGGCGAAGTTCGAGCGGACGAAGCCCCACGTCAACATCGGCACCATCGGTCACGTCGACCACGGCAAGACCACGCTGACCGCGGCGATCACCAAGGTGCTGGCTGACAAGTACCCCGATCTGAACGCGGCCTTCGCGTTCGACCAGATCGACAAGGCGCCGGAGGAGAAGGCTCGTGGTATCACGATCAACATCTCCCACGTCGAGTACCAGACGGACAAGCGCCACTACGCGCACGTCGACGCCCCGGGTCACGCTGACTACATCAAGAACATGATCACCGGTGCGGCGCAGATGGACGGCGCCATCCTGGTGGTCGCCGCCACCGACGGCCCGATGCCGCAGACCCGTGAGCACGTGCTGCTCGCCCGCCAGGTCGGCGTGCCCTACATCCTGGTCGCGCTGAACAAGTCGGACATGGTCGACGACGAGGAGATCCTCGAGCTCGTCGAGATGGAGGTCCGCGAGCTGCTGGCCGCCCAGGAGTTCGACGAGGACGCGCCGGTCGTGCGTGTCTCCGGCCTGAAGGCGCTCGAGGGCGACCCGAAGTGGGTCAAGGCCGTCGAGGACCTCATGGACGCGGTCGACGAGTCGATCCCGGAGCCGGTCCGTGAGACCGACAAGCCGTTCCTGATGCCGGTCGAGGACGTGTTCACCATCACCGGTCGTGGCACCGTCGTCACCGGTCGCGTCGAGCGTGGCGTGATCAACGTGAACGAGGAAGTCGAGATCGTCGGCATCCGTCCGGAGAAGACCAAGACCACGGTCACCGGTATCGAGATGTTCCGCAAGCTGCTCGACCAGGGCCAGGCGGGCGACAACGTCGGTCTGCTGGTTCGTGGTATCAAGCGCGAGGACGTCGAGCGCGGCCAGGTCATCGTGAAGCCGGGCACCACCACCCCGCACACCGATTTCGAGGGCCAGGCGTACATCCTGTCGAAGGACGAGGGCGGCCGCCACACCCCGTTCTTCAACAACTACCGCCCGCAGTTCTACTTCCGCACCACCGACGTGACCGGCGTCGTGACCCTCCCCGAGGGCACCGAGATGGTCATGCCGGGCGACAACACCGAGATGAGCGTCAAGCTCATCCAGCCGGTCGCCATGGAAGAGGGCCTGCGCTTCGCGATCCGCGAGGGTGGCCGCACCGTCGGCGCCGGCCGCGTCACCAAGATCATCAAGTGATTCGCTGAATCACCGATCTCCCCACGGCGCCGCTCCGCAAGGAGCGGCGCCGTTCGGCGTTTCCGGGGAGGAACTGTAATTCGGTGGACGGCCGGATGGGTGGGGCGGTAGACATGGGACATGGTTACTTCGGGTCCGCGAGCGCGGGGGTAGATCGGCGGCGTGTCTTCGGCGCCGGTCGGCGTCGCGCGACACGATGCTCGTGCCGTCACCGGAGCGCACCAACTAGGCGAGCGTCGACATCTTCGACGAAACCAGTTGGGGGATCCCATGACTCGCGGGACGCGGGCCGATCTCGGCCGGGTACGCAATATCGGCATCATGGCGCACATCGATGCCGGAAAGACCACCACTACCGAACGAATCCTGTTCTACACCGGCGTCACTCACAAGATCGGTGAGGTGCACGACGGCAACGCGGCGATGGACCGCATGGTGCAGGAGCAAGAGCACGGCATCACGATCGCCGCTGCCGCCACTACCTGCTTCTGGAAACAGCACCGCATCAACATCCTCGACACGCCCGGCCATGTCGACTTCACCGTCGAGGTGGAGCGTTCGCTGCGCGTACTCGACGGCGCCGTAGCGGTTTTCGACGCCAAAGAGGGTGTCGAGCCGCAGTCCGAGCAGGTGTGGCGGCAGGCCGACAAGTACGACGTGCCGCGGATCTGCTTCGTGAACAAGATGGACAAGCTCGGTGCGGATTTCGATTTCACCGTGCGCACCATCGCGGAGCGTCTCGGCGTGACACCGCTCGTCGTGCAGCTGCCGATCGGCGCGGAGGACGCATTCACGGGCGTCATCGACCTGGTGGAGTGGAAAGCGATTGTGTGGCACGAGGATACGGAGCTCGGTGCGCGCTACACCGTCGCCGACGTCCCGGCCGAGCTGCGCGAGCGGGCCGAGCGCGAACGCGAGCGACTGCTCGAAACCCTCGCCGACACCGACGAGGAACTGCTCGAGCAGTATCTCGCAGATGCGCCTACCTCCGCATTCGCTCCGGCCGTGCGCTCTGTGCCGACGATCGCGCAGATCAAGGCCGCCATTCGGCGGTGCACGGTCGCCTCGAAGCTTTATCCGGTGCTGTGCGGTTCGGCGTTCAAGAACAAGGGAGTGCAGCCGATGCTCGACGCGATCATCGACTATCTGCCCTCGCCCCTGGACGCGGGCGGCGTCGACGGTCACCTGCCCGGCCGCGAGGACACACTCGTGCACCGCGAACCCCGGGAGGACGCGCCGTTCGCGGCGCTGGCGTTCAAGGTCGCGGCGCACCCGTACTTCGGCAAGCTCACCTACCTGCGGGTGTACTCGGGCCGCGTCGAAACCGGTGCCGCCGTGCTCAATTCGACGAAGGGAGGAAAGGAGCGGCTGGGCAAGCTGTTCCAGATGCACTCGAACATCGAGCGCCCGATCGGAGCGGCGGCGGCCGGTGACATCTGCGCGGTGATCGGCCTGAAGGACACCGCGACCGGCGACACCCTGTGCGACCCGCACGACCAGATCGTGCTGGAGTCGATGACGTTCCCCGATCCGGTGCTCGAGGTCTCGATCGAGCCGCGAACCAGGTCCGATCAGGAAAAGCTGAGCGAGGCGATCCAGCGCTTGGCGGACGATGATCCGACGTTCTCGGTGCGGGTCGATGCCGAGACCGGGCAGACCGTCATCGGCGGCATGGGCGAGCTGCACCTGGAGATCCTGCTCGACCGGATGCGGCGCGAGTTCGGCGTCGCGGCGACCATCGGCGCGCCGCGGGTGTCCTACCGCGAGACCGTCACCGTCTCGGTGGACCGGTTCGAGTACACCCATCGCAAACAGGTGGGCGGACGTGGACAGTTCGCGAAGGTGGTGCTCGCGGTGGAACCGTTCGCGGCCGACGACGGCGCGAGCTACGAATTCGAGAGCCGGGTGACCGGCGGCCGGGTGCCGAAGGAGTACCTGCCCGCGGTGGACGCCGGTGCGCAGGACGCGCTGCGCAGCGGTGTGCTGGCCGGGTATCCGGTGTTCGGCGTGCGCGTTGTGCTGCTCGATGGCGCTGCGCACGTGCAGGATTCGTCCGAACTCGCGTTCCGCACCGCGGCCGCGCAGGCGGTGCGGGAGGCGCTGGTGCGTGCCGGGCCCGCGCTGCTCGAGCCGGTCATGGCGGTCGAGGTGGTCACCCCGGAGGAGTACCTCGGCGAGGTCATCGGTGATCTGAACGCGCGACGCGGCCGGATCCAGACCGTGGCGCAGCGCGGCGGCGCGCGAGTGGTGCGGGCGCTGGCTCCGCTGACGGAGATGTTCGGCTACATCGGTGACCTACGGTCGCGGACGCAGGGCCGGGCGAACTACGCCATGGTGCTGGATTCCTACGCCGAAGTGCCCGCCGCGCTGGCGAACGCGATCATCGCGGGCCGGTGACCGGTAGACGGCGCCGTTCCGTACGGAACGGCGCCGTTCGCGTGTCCCGTCGCAACGAACGGCCTACCCGCGTCCTCGCGGCCGCCGGACTGCTCCGACTCGGCGGCTGCGTGGTGCGGTCGTCCTGACGCTCGGGCGCGGCGACGCGGAGCCGCACCTGCGCGGATCTGTCGGGGCCTGCCGATACGGTCGACATGTCGAGCCGTCGTCGCCACCGGAGGGAAGCATGAGCAGGTCCGCACACACCGATCTCGATATCGTCGAGGGTGCGCTCCAGCACGGAATGCCCTATCTCGCCTTGGGTTCCGGCCGTCCGCTGGTGTTCCTGCGGTGGTTCACTCCGAACCACGCCAATCCCACCGGATGGATGCGCGAGTCCGAGATCAAGACCCTCGCGCCACTGGCCAGGCACTTTCGCGTGTACGCGGTGAACAGGGCGCCCGATATGGCCGAGGGCACCACGATGGCCGAGATCGCCGCCCAGCACGCCGAGGCGCTGCGCGCCGAATTCGCCACGCCCGTGGACATTCTCGGCATCTCCTCCGGTGGATCGCTCGCGTTGCAGCTGGCCGCCGACCATCCCGATGTCCTCCGGAGGCTCGTCATCGGCGCTTCGGGCTATCGCCTGGAGGACGCGGTGCGCACCTCGCAGCTGAACTACGCCGAAGCGGCGGCCGAGGGTCGCAGGGCGCTGCATCACATGATGCCGTCGCCCACCACCTTCACCGACCGCCTCACCAAGGGCGCCATGTGGCTGCTCGATCCGTTCGTGCGTCCGGCGAACCCGTCCGACACCCTCGCCTTCGTCCGCGCCGAGGACGCCTTCGACCTCTCGGACCGCCTCGGCGAGATCACCGCGCCCACCCTCGTCATCGGCGGCGAACGCGACGAGTTCTACTCCACCGCCACCTTCCGCCGCACCGCCGACGGCATCCCCGACTCCCGCCTCCACATCTACCCCGGCGCCTCCCACATGGGCACCGTCAAACACCCCCGCTTCGCCCCCGACGTGGTCGAATTCCTCACGGAATACGAGGATTGACGCCATTCAGCCGAGTTGGGTCATTCCGGCGGCGACGACCTGGGCGACGTTGAGGACTTCGTCGGTGGTGGGGAGGGGGATGCCGTCGAGGGCGTGCAGGCGGTCGGTGCTGGCGATGGCGAACATGGCCGAGACCCAGGCGGCGGCGCAGGCGCGCAAGGTGCCGGGGCGGACCGGGGCGGGCGCGCTGGCCTGGAGGACGCGGGCGGTCACGTCGAGGAGTTGGTCGCGCAGGTGGCGGAGTTGGCGGCGCACGTCGGGATGGGTGTCGGCCTCGCGCCACATGATCACCCGCAGCACCGAGGAATGGTGGTCGCGCAGGTTCAGCGCGGCGTCGAGGTTGACCAGGCTGGTGGCCGGGTCGCCGGGTGCGACGACGGCGCCGATGTCGTCGATCGGCTGCGTGGGCATGCGCTCGGCCATGAGCGCGGACAGGATCGAGTCCTTGGTGGGGAAGTAGTAGAAGACAAGGCCTTTGGGCACGCCGGCTCCCGCGGCGATGGCCGCCGTCGCGGTGGCGTCGAAACCCTGGGCCGCGAAGAGGCTTTCAGCGGCGTCCAGGATGAGCTGCCGGGCGTTGCCGTCGATCTTGGCGCTGCGGCGGCGCCCGGTCCGGGTGGGATCCACCGATCGCCGGACCAGGTGGCGACCGGGTTTGGGCATCTGCATCAGTGCTGCGTCCTCGTTGCCGTCCGGCCGAAGACCGGTGCGCGATGGGGGATTAGCACGTCACGCATCAGAGGTGCGGAGCCATTCCTCCGCTGGTCGTCCGGTGCATGCGCGCCGTGACCGCGGGCAGCGCCGCGACCGCGACGACTACGGTGACCACGCCGACGATCCACGAGGTCCAGGATGCACCGCGGAACTCGGTGTAGTCCATCGCCCAGGGCGCGATGAACAGCAGCGCACCGAACAGCGCCATGGCGTAGTCGGCCATCGCCATGGCCGGTCGGGCCATCTGGGCCAGGCCGGTGAGGGCGATCAAGACGCCGAGGACGATCATCGTCCACATTGCCCGGTCGTTCGTGTCCACCCAGATGGGGGACAGGGCGGTGAAGGCGCCGAGTATGACGGCAAGCAGGTCCTGCGCGCGACTCTCGGTGAACATGGTGTGCCTCCTAGGGCTCGAATTGTGCTCTGACCTCGGTATAGTCCTGATTGACCGCCCGATCAATATCGGTACGGACACGATTGCGTGGCGATAGCCGACCCATCGAGAGTGACCGCCGACACATCCGAACTTGACCAAGCAGACGCTAGGGTGAGGATCGTGCCGACGGATGAAGGGATTGCCGCATGACCGCGCCGATCGTGATCGTGGGGGCCGGACTCGCCGGGCTGCGCACCGCCGAGGAACTGCGCCGCGCCGGATACACCGGCGAACTGGTCCTGATCGGCGACGAGTCGCGGTTGCCCTACGACCGCCCACCACTGTCCAAGCAATTCGTCCGCGGCGAGACCGACGACACGACGCTGCGCCCCGCGGAATTCTTCGAGGAGAAGCGGATCGAGCTGCGCCTGAACACCGCGGCGACCGCCGTGGACACCGCGGCGCGGCGGATCACCCTGGCCGACGGCAGCGTCGTCGACTACGACCAGCTCGTCATCGCGACGGGTTTGCGTCCGCGCCGTCTGCCCGGCCTGCCCGAGCTGACCGGTGTGCACGTGCTGCGCGGGCACACGGACGCGGCCGCGCTGCGCGACGAATTGCGTGTCGCCACAAGGGCGCTCGTGGTCGGCGCGGGCTTCATCGGCTGCGAGCTCGCGGCCAGCTTCCGCGCGGCGGGTGTCGAGGTGACGCTGATCGAACCGCAGCCGACGCCGCTGGCCTCCGTGCTCGGCGAACAGGTCGGCGAGCTGGTCGCGCGCATGCACCGCGCCGAGGGCGTCGACCTGCGCTGCCACACCGGACTGGACACCTTCCTCGCCGACGACGCGGGCCGAGTGCGGGGCGCGTTGTTGTCCGACGGCACCGAGCTGGTCGCGGACTTGGTCGTGATCGGCGTCGGCTCGCGCCCGGTGACCGAATGGCTGACCGATTCCGGGATTGCGCTCGCCGAACCCGCCGACGGTGGCGGCGTGCTCGCCGACGAGGTCGGCCGGACCTCCGCGGACCGGGTGTGGGCCGTGGGCGATGTCGCCGCGTGGCGGCATGAGACCGGCCAACGCAAGCGGGTCGAGCACTGGACCAACGCGGGCGAACAAGCCAAGCTGCTGGCCTGCGCGTTGCTCGGCGCGGAGCCGCCCACCGCGGCGCGGGTCCCGTACTTCTGGAGCGACCAGTACGACGTGAAGATCCAGGCCCTCGGCACCCCGAGCGCCGCCGACGAGGTCACGGTTGTCACCGACGACGGCCGCAAGTTCCTCGCCTACTACGCCAGGAACGGCGTCCTCACCGGCGTCGTCGGGGCGGGGATGACGGGCCAGGTGATGAAGGCCCGAGCGAAGATCGCCGCGGCGGCGCCGGTCGCCGACCTGCTCGCGTCCACCTGAGACGGTTCGGCCGGCGGGTTCGCCTGTAATACGGTGGTCGATGTGATCGTCGCGCTCATCGACTCGGGGCTGGGTTTGCTGCCCACGGCCGCTTGGCTGCGCAAGCTACGGCCGGACGTGGACCTGCTGCTGCAACTCGACCCGGACGGCGCTCCGTGGGGCCCGAAGCCGGAGCGGTGGACCGTCGATCGCGTGGTCGGCGCGGCCCGCAGGTCGGTCGAGTCCGGCGCCGAAGTGATCGTGCTGCCGTGCAATACGGCCAGCGTCACCGCGTTGGAACACGTGCGCGCCGACGTCGGCCCGGGCGTCCCGGTGATCGGCACCGTGCCCGCCATCAAGCCCGCGGCCGCGGCCTGCCGCTCGGTCGCGGTATGGGCCACCGCGGCGACCACCGCGAGCAAGTACCAGGCCGACCTCATCGCGGAGTTCGGCGGCGACGCCAAGGTGGTCGGCGTCGCCTGTCACGGCCTCGCCGACGCCATCGACCGTGGCGATCTGGTAGCTGCCCGCGATTCCATCGCCCGCGCCGCCGAGCAGACGCCCGACGACGTCGAGGGCGTCGTCCTCGGCTGCACGCACTACCCGCTGGTCATCGACGCCATCGTGGCGGCGCTGCCGGTCGGCGTCCGCCTGTTCGACAGCGCGCAAGCCGTTGCCGCGCAGACCATTCGGCGGATGGACGCGCTCGGCAGGCCGACCACCGGCAACGGAGTGGTTCGGGTACTGAACAGCGGACGGCCCGGCACGCTGCCCGCGAGCGCCGCGGCCTTCGAATCGGGGCGCATCCTCGGCGCTGTATCTGATTGAACGCGCGTGTCCGATTGAACGCGCTGGTTCGATCCGGCTTTCCTGCTTCGTTCCCTCGGCGGTGTTGAATGATCGCGTGCGGGACGGATCCCGCGCCGCGCCGAGGGACGGGAGCCGTCGATGATCGAAACAGCGCCGACCGCGGCGGATGTTCGGCAGGCGCTCGCAGAGGTCGCCGATCCCGCCGACGCGATCCATCTCCAGCGCTTCTTCAAGACCGGTCCCGGCGAGTACGGCGAGGGTGACGTGTTCGTCGGTGTGCGCGTCCCGATGACCCGCGCGGTCGCCAAACGCTTTGCCGCACTGGAACTCACCGAGATCGACGACCTGCTCGACAGCGCCGTGCACGAGGAGCGCCTGGCCGGTCTCGTCATACTGAACGCCCGCTTCGCCAAGGCGGCCAAGCCGCGCACCCTCGACGTGGCGGGGCAGGAGAAGATGGTGCGGCTGTACCTGGACGCCGTGCGGCGCGGCCGGGTGAACAACTGGGACCTCGTCGACGTGTCCGCCGAGAACGTCCTCGGCCCGTGGTTGCTGGACCGGCCACGGGATCTGCTCTTCGAGCTGGCCGCCGCGGATTCGCTGTGGGAGCGCCGCGTCGCCCTGCTGACCACCTTCGCCTTCATCAAGGCGGGCGATGCGAGCACGACCTTCCAGCTCTGCGAGCAACTCCTGACCGACCGCCGCGACCTCATCCAGAAGGCGGTCGGCTGGATGCTGCGCGAGGTCGGCAAGCGCATCGACCGGGCGCTGCTGACCGGCTTCCTGGACGAGCACGCGCCCCGGATGGGCCGCACCGCGCTCGGCTACGCCACCGAACATCTCGGGGCCGCCGAACGAGCCGCCTACCGCGCGGCGCGGTGAGGGCGCCGATCGGCGCGGCGTCCGAAGACCTGCCCCACGCCACGGGCGGCCTCGGCGCCAGCTCCGAACGCCCACCCGGGCGGCGCGCTGAGCGCAGGCAGGATGCCGCGATGCGCGGTCGGCGTGCTGAGGCACAGGCTGAACCTGCGCGGTCGAGCGCCCCTCAGAACTGGATGCGCAACCGATCCGTGACCGGCCGCGCCTGGCAGCCGAGGATGTACCCGTTCTCGATGTCCTCGGGATCGAGGATCTCGGCGTTCTCCATCTCGACCTTGCCCTCCAGCACCGTGCAGGCGCAGGACCCGCATTCGCCCTCCTGGCAGGAGTAGGGCACGTCGAGACCCTTGGCGAGCATGATGTCGACCAGCGTCTGCTTGCGCGGCCAGCTCAGCTCGTGCACCTCGCCGTCGAGTTCCACCTCGACGGTCGCCGCGTCGGCGGCCTCCTCGTCGCTCACCTCGACCGGCGCCTGGTCGGCGAACGGGTCACCGGCAAGGGAATTGAACACCTCGGCGTGCGTGCGCGACCGTGGAACGCCGAGCCGGCCGAGCGCGTCGTGCACCAGGTCCATGAACGGCTTCGGCCCGCACATGAACGCCTCGTAGCCGGTGTAGGGCGCGACGAGGGTGGCGACCGTGTCGGCGGTCGGCAGGCCGAGCAGCGGCTCCAGCCAGTGGATCACGGAGAGCCGCTGCGGATGCTTGTCGACGAGTTCGCGCAGTTCGCGGGCGAAGATCACGGTTTCCGCGTCGCGGTTGGCGTAGACGAGCACGATCTTGCCGGTGCCGCGGGCCAGCGCGGACTTCAGGATGGACATCACCGGCGTGATGCCGCTGCCCGCGCCGAACAGCAGCAGGTCCTCGTCGAGGTTCTTCGGTGTGAAGACGCCGGAGGGCGGCAGCACCTCGAGCTGATCGCCCGCTTTCACGTTGTCGCACACCCAGTTCGAGCCGTAGCCGCCCTCGGTGCGCTTCACGGTGACCTTGGGCTGGTCGTCGGTGTGCGGCGAGCTGGCCAGCGAGTAGCAGCGGGCCACCGAGCCGGTCAGGTCGCTGGGGATGCGCAGCGTGAGGAACTGTCCGGGCTTGTACTCGAACTTCTCGCGCAGCTCGTCGGGGACGTCGAAGACCAGCGAGTTGGTGTCGGCCGTCTCGGCGATGACCGCGGCAACCCGCAGCACGACCGAGCGCGAGCCGTGGGGAACTTCGACGGTTGTCATGACGTCCTCTCGAATCCGGCACCGTCGGCGACCGCGGGTCCAGCAGCCGCCGAAAAAACTAGAACGTGTTTCAGTTTCATCGTACGTCGCGGTCCGGCTGGTGGACAAGCTGGGCCTCGAGACCGGCGATCAGCACCTCCATGCCGAAGTCGTAGGCGTACTTGCCGCGCAGGTCGGATATGTACTTCGTGGCCCGCTCCACCGACTCGGGCAGCGCGACTTCCGACAGCGGGGCCCGGTCGCGGGGATTCACCCGGCTGCGGCCGAACAGGTAGGTGTGGATCGTCGCGTAGGCGGCGAGCACGTTGCGGTCGGAGAACCCCGCCTCGAACAGGATCTCCATGATGGCGGCGATCAGGTCGAGCTGTTTGCCCAGCATCTGCTCGATGAGCACATCGCCGAGCCCGGGGTGCTTGCGCAGTTTCTCATCGATCTGATCGATGAGTTCGCGCAGGCGCTGCTGCCAGGGCCCGGATTCCGGCGGTGGCTTGCGCACGCCGGTGAGCGCGGCGCTGGCGACGAGGTCGAGCAGCTCGCGCTTGTCGGCCACGTAGTAGTACGGCGCCATGGGGGAGACGCCGAGTTCGCGGGAAAGTCGCCGCATCGACAGCTTTTCCACGCCATCCGCGCGAACCACGCGCAGCGCGGCCTCCACGATCTCGGACTCCGACAGTGTGTTTCCGCCCCCGCTCGCCTGCATTCGACCGACTCCCATGCCACCTCTACTGCCGCGGGCATGTGCCGCCCGTCACGTTCTGTTCAGCTGCGCTACACCCGAAGTCTAGAGTGCCGCGTTGTCGGCCGGTGGCGGTGCGGGCGGTGCCCGTGCGACCCGCGGTGGCGGCGTGCTGCCGCGGCGGCGCCGCGCGACGGCGGAAGAGTGGGTCCCATCGATTGGAACGTGTTTCACTTTTGCGGGGCTTGTCGCTATGGTGTGACAGGGACTACACAGGTGGTCGCGGTCCGTCGTCAACTCGGAGGTTCTCATGCCGCATCAGTTCATCGCACCGAGCGACACCGACGAAGCGGAGCTCGTCGAGGAGAGCCTCATCGAAGAGGTATCCATCGACGGCATGTGCGGCGTCTACTGACGGGGCGACCGGGATGCTCGATCTGGATGCCCGATGGCAACTGCATCCGAGGGTGGCGCTGCGGCCCGAGCCCTTCGGTGCGCTGCTCTACCACTTCGGCACGCGCAAGCTCTCGTTCCTGAAGAGTCCGCGCGTCGTCGAGATCGTGCGGTCGCTGCCGGAGCACGCTTCGGCGCGTTCGGCCCTGCGCGCCGCCGGTGTCGCCGACGAAGGCGCCGCGCCGTACGTGCGGGCGCTCGCGCAACTGGCCGAAGGTGACATGATCATCGGCGCGCCGGTGCTTTCGGCCGGCGCCGCGGGAGCCAAGCCCGCGCTGGCGCAGGCCGTCCGGCCGGATGCGGGGGTGGTCCCGCGGTCGGACGGCGCTGCGCCCATCGGCAGCGTGTCCACCGCCACAACCGCTGCGCCGCAAGCCGATCGGGCGGTCCGGCTGGTCGATCGTTTCGAGAGCGGCCTCGCCGCGCCGATCTGCCTCACCTGGGAGCTCACCTACGCCTGCAATCTGTCTTGTGTGCACTGCCTTTCGTCGTCGGGTCGGCGCGATCCGCGCGAGCTGAGCACCGAGCAGTGCAAGGCGCTGATCGACGAGTTCGAGCGCATGCAGGTGTTCTACGTGAACATCGGTGGCGGCGAACCCACTGTGCGCCCGGACTTCTGGGAGCTTGTCGATTACGCGACCGCGCACCACGTGGGAGTCAAGTTCTCCACCAACGGCGTTCGCATCACGCCGGAGGTCGCGGCCCGGCTGGCCGCGAGCGACTATGTGGACGTGCAGATCTCGCTGGACGGCGCGGACGCGGCGGTCAACGACGCGGTGCGCGGACCCGGCTCCTACGACATGGCGATCCGGGCGCTGGAGAACCTGTCGGCCGCCGGTTTCCGTGACGCGAAGCTCTCCGTCGTGGCGACCAGGCACAACATCGGCCAGCTGGACGAGTTCCGCGCTATCGCCGAAAAGTACGGCGCCACTTTGCGTCTCACTCGGCTGCGGCCCTCCGGGCGCGGCGCCGACGTGTGGGACGAGCTGCACCCCACCCCGGACCAGCAGCGGGTGCTCTACGACTGGCTGTTGCGCAACGGCGAGGGTGTGCTGACCGGCGACTCGTTCTTCCACCTCTCGGCCTTCGGGCAGGCGCTGCCCGGCCTGAACATGTGTGGCGCGGGTCGTGTGGTCTGCCTCGTCGACCCGCTGGGCGACGTGTACGCCTGCCCGTTCGCCATCCACGACCGCTTCCTTGCCGGAAACGTGGTGTCCGACGGCGGTTTTCGCAACGTCTGGCAGACCTCGGAGCTGTTCTCCGAGCTGCGCGCGCCCAGCGGCGGCGGCGCCTGCTCGGGGTGCGCGCACTACGACGCCTGCCGTGGTGGCTGCATGGCGGCGAAGTTCTTCACCGGACTGCCCGCCGACGGACCCGACCCGGAGTGCGTGCAGGGCTACGGCGAGGCCGCGCTCGCCGACACCGGACGGACCATTCCCCGCTCCACGGTGGACCACTCGCGCCGGGCGGCGCCACGCCGAGGCGGCGCGGCACGCAAGGCGGGGCCGATCCCACTCACCCTCTCGGCCCGGCGTCCGTCGCGCGCCTGCGACGAGAGTCCCCTGGCATGATCGCCCGCCGGTTGCCAGCCGTGCGCTGCCAGCCGGCAAGCGCAGCGGATCGAAGGTCCGTCGATGAATAGCCAACGAATTGCTGCACTGTGCGACCGAGTTGTCCGCAACTCCACCGCAACACGCCGCGGCGCGACGGGCGCACGGTCACGGGCCTATTCGCGCGGAATTCGATCTTTTTTTCGGGACCGATGATGCCCGCGCGCGAATCTCCGCCTAGCATGCCAGGAATGCGCCATGATCGACTGCCCGACGGCTTCGGGGTACGGATCGATCCACGGGTACGCGCATACTCCGGAGGACGCATCCTGATCGGGGGCTCACCCGCCAGGTTGCTACGACTTGCCCCGGAGGCCGCCGAGATGATCGGCGACGGGTACCTCGAGGTCACCGACCCCAAGTCGGCGGTTGTTGCCAGACGGCTGCTCGATTCCGGAGTCGCCAACCCGCGGCCGAGACTGCTGCCTTCGCCCGACGACGTGACCGTCATCGTGCCGCTGCACAACAACGCCGACGGCCTCGCCCGGCTGTTGACGACGCTGCGCGGCCACAACGTGATCGTCGTGGACGACGGCTCCGACCAACCGGTGCGGATCCCCGAGTCCCGGGGCACCCGTTGCCGGGTCACCGTGCTGCGCCACGACCGGCGGCAGGGCCCCTCGGCGGCCCGCAACGCCGGGCTGCGGGCGGCGACAAGCGAATTCGTCGCCTTCCTGGACTCCGACGTGGTGCCGCGCAGTGGCTGGCTCGAGGTGATGCTCGGGCACTTCAGCGATCCCGAGGTCGCCCTCGTCGCGCCGCGCATCGTGGCGCTGGATCCGGAGTCCAACGCGCTGGCCCGCTACGAGCACACCCGCTCCTCGCTGGACCTGGGCAGACGGGAAGCCGCCGTGCGCTCGCGCGGCCTGGTCTCGTACGTGCCGAGCGCCGCGCTGCTGGTGCGGCGGCAGGCGCTGCTCGCCGAGGGCGGCTTCGACGAGACCATGCGGGTCGCCGAGGACGTGGACCTGTGCTGGCGGCTGGAGCGGGCGGGCTGGCGGCTGCGCTACGAGCCCGCCGCGCACGTGGCGCACGATCACCGCGTCTCGTTCCCGTCCTGGTTCGGGCGAAAGCTGTTCTACGGCACCGGTGCGGCGCCGCTCGGCGCGCGGCACGGCGACGGCATGGTCTCGCCGCTGTCGGTGCCGTCCTGGACGGTGCTCGCCGCCGTGCTGTTCGGGACGATGTCGAAATGGGGCCTGCTGGGCGGCATCGTCACCCTCGCCACCGCGCTCGCGCGGCTGCGCAGGGTGTTCACCGCGCTGGACAACCCGACGCGCATCGCGGCCATCTACCTCGCCCGCGGGTTCTTCGCCGGGCTGTGGCGGCTGGCGTCGGCGATGTGCAGGCACTACTGGCCGGTGACCGTGCTCGCGATGCTGGTCTCGCGGCGCGTCCGGCGGATCGCGGTGACCATGGCGGTGGCCGACGGCCTCGCCGACTGGTTCACCCATCGCGACGCGGGCGGGCTCGACCCGTTCCGCTACCTGGCCTACAAGCGTCTGGACGACATCGCCTACGGCACCGGGCTCTGGCTCGGCGCCTACCGGGCGCGCAGCGTCGAGGCGCTCAAACCCACGGCGCCGTCGCGGTGAAATCCACCGCGCCGCCGCGCTGATCGTTTCTTGCCGGGCCGACGGCCCGCCCGTCGGATGAGCTGGTTCCTATGGTCGACACCCTGATCGTCGGTGGCGGCACCGCGGGCTGCGTGCTCGCCGCAAGGCTGAGCGAACAGCCGGACCACACCGTGCGCCTGCTGGAGGCGGGCCCGGTGTGGTCGGCCGCGGCCGAAATACCCGCGCCGCTGCGCGATGCCACGCGCTTGCCGATCGGGCCCGAGTCGCGGTGGCTGTGGCGATATCCCGCGACACTGGCGGCGAGCTCGGACGACGATCGCGCCGTCGAGGGGAACCTGGTGCGCGGGCGGGTGCTCGGCGGCTCGAGCACGATCAACGGCAGCTACTTCGTGCGTGCGCCCGCGGCCGATTTCGCGGCGTGGAGCGCGGCGCTCGGCGGGGCCGCGGAATGGTCCTTCGAGTCCGTGCTGCCCGCCTATCGCAAGCTCGAGGACGACCGCGACTACGGCGACCGGCCCGGCCACGGTCGCGGCGGCCCGATCCCGGTGCGCCGCATTGCCGTTCCGACGCCGGTGAGCCGCGCGTTCGCCACGGCCGCGCGCGCCGCGGGCTTCGCCGAGGTGCCCGATCTGAACGCATTGCCGGGGACAGGTCCCGCCGAAGGCGTCGGCCCGGTGCCGTGCAATGTCGACGGTGGCGCGCGGGTAGGCACCGCGTCCGCCTATCTGCTACCCGCGCTCGGCCGACCCAATCTGACCGTGCGTGGCGGAGTCGTGGTCTCGCGCATCCTTTTCCGCGGTACCAGGGCGGTCGGCGTCGACTACGAGCACGGCGAGACCACCGGCACGATGACGGCCGATCGGATCGTGCTGTGCGCGGGCGCGGTGGAGTCGGCGGCATTGCTGCTGCGGTCCGGGGTGGGGCCGCCGGATCAGCTCCAGGCGCTCGGCATACCGGTCGTGGCGCCGTCGCCCGTCGGCGTGCGGTTCGACGACCATCCCGAGATCGGTCTCGAATACCAGCTCGACGCTCCGACGCCCGCCACGGTGCCGCTGGAGTACGTGCTGAGTCTCGACGACATCGAAATCCGGCCTTACACAGTCCCGTTCGCCGGGGACCGGCACCGCATGGGCGTCGCGTTGATGCGTCCCGAGTCCGCGGGGGTGTTGCGGTTGCGCGGCCCCGATCCGCTCGTCCCGATCGGAATCGAGCACCGCTACCTCGCGGGCGCCGCCGATCGCGCGCGATTGCGGGAGGCCGTCGCACTGGCTGTCGATGTGCTGCGACGAATACCGGGTGCGTACCCGTCTCACCCGCCGCCGGAGGGCGGCGACGACGCCTGGCTTCGCGCGAATCTTTCCACCTCGCAACATCTCTCGGGAACCTGCCGGATGGGCGCCGAGCGGGACGAGCAAGCGGTGGTCGACGCGCGGTGCGCGGTGCGCGGGGTGAGCGGACTGTCCGTGGTGGATCTGTCCGTGGTTCCGGTGCCGCTGAGCCGGGGGCCGCAGGCCACGGCGGTGATGCTCGCCGAACATGCTGCGGGCTGGCTCACATCGTGAAGTGAAAGACGACTGGGTCACAAAATGAGGAGGTCCGCCCCGGGTGTGAGCTGGCGGACAAAGCGGAATAACCGCCCTTGCCCCTGAATACGCGCCGGTACAGTTTGGGTCGGAAAGAAAGGCAAATGGTCAGCAATCTTGCAGGTGGGCGGTCCCCACGGCACGGCGTCGAACCCGGCACGCAACTCGGCGCTTTGGAAGCCTATGCCGCACAAGCACACGGATATCTTAGCGCGGGTGGCGAACAGCTGTCGCAGCTAGCCGGTCTGCTGCGTCCGCTCGTGCTGGAATCCTGGCTGCGCAGCCTGCGTAGCGGCGTCGATCCGATGGACGTACTCAGCGAGCGCGGCCTGCGCGGCGCCGATCTGCGACGCTACCGCGACGCCCATCCGATGGCTGGCCTGATGCCGCTCATCGACAAATTGCTCGTCGAGGACGCGGCCCGCACGGGCTTGATCGTTTTGATCGCCGACCAATTCGGCCGGGTCCTTTGGGTACACGGCAAACCCGAACAAATCACCGCCGCGGCCGAAATCGGTTTGCGGGCGGGCGACGATCTCAGCGAACGCCGGGTCGGCACCAATGCCGTCGGTTTGGTGGTCCGCACCGGCCGTGCCGCCTGGATCCACGGGCCCGAGCATTTCCTGCACCGCATGCACCAGATCACCGGCGCCGCAGCGCCCGTGCACGATCCGGACGGCAGGCTCGTGGGCGTCCTGGTGATAGCTGGTGGTGTGCGGGTGGCGAAGCCGGAGATTCTCGCGCTGGTGAAGGCGACCGCCACCGCCGCGGAGATGGACCTCGTGCTCAGTGCGATGCGCTCGGGACGGCACGGCGGGCCTGGGCGGGACCGACCCGAACCCGCGGCGCCCGCCGAGTCGCGCGGGCTCGGGCTCGACGTCCTCGGCCTCGGGCAGCCGCAGCTGACCATCGCGGGCGATCGAGTTCCGTTGTCGCAGCGGCACGCCGAGATCCTGCTGTTGTTGGCCGAACATCCGGAAGGACTCGGCGCGGACCACCTCGCGCTGCTGCTGGACGACACCGATCTGGACAACGGGACGATTCGCGCCGCCATGTCCCGGTTGCGCTCGGTGGTCGGCCCAACCGTGTTCGGCTCGCGCCCATACAAGTTGCGCGTCCATGTCGCAACCGATGTGGAGGCGTTGCGGGCCGCGTTGGATTCCGGTGATGTCGATTCCGCATTACGTCTCTATGCCGGCCCGGTGCTGCCGCGTTCCACCGCTCCGGGAATTATCGATATTCGTGACGAACTGCGCGTCCGATTGCGCACCGCGGTTCTCGGTTCGCGCGAGGCCTCGGTGTTGCGGCGGTGGACCGCCGGTGCGGAGGGCCGCGACGACGCCGCGGCGTGGGCCGCGTACCGGTCGGTAGTAGATCGCGATTCTCCGCTGTATGCGCAGATCGAAGCCAAGATTCGGGTGCTCGATCGCCGCCTCGGCGCTGATGCAACGCGGATGCAACGTTCCGGCTCATAGTCTGCACATCCGAAAGTGCGGTAGCTCACATAGCGACCCTGTTTGTGGTCGCGCGCACAAATCTGCTCGGAGTTAACTGTCTCCCGAGATCGAGATGGACAAGCGTCCAGATTTTTTTAGCTGAACTTGTTCCTTTTTATTTCCCGACCGCCTAATGTTCGCAATGCGCGGTGACATCCGTGTGATGTAGGAAACACCACCGGGGGCGTGGACCGACCCCCCGGTAGCGGAGTTGGAGGAACGATCAAGAGTTAGGCCCGGTGGCTCCGGCCGCCGATCTCTTCTCACCCATTGTTGGATCTCGCGCCGGTGACGTCGTCACCGTCCGCGCTCTCGCCGAATCGCCTTCCGGTGGCACCCATGCCGTCTCTTTGTGCTGCCCAAAAGCGCTCGGCCAGCAGTTGTTTCGCTATCGAGGAGGCTCTGGTGCACGGTACGGAGTTGGGTGGGTTCAGCGCGCGGCCGAACGGGAACGCGGCGAGCCATACACCGTCCCCCACGCCGTTTTCGCTGGCTCCCGCACAGCTGGGCCTCTGGTACGCGCAGCTGCTCGAGCCCGAGATCCCGATCAACGTCGCGCAATACGTCGATGTGCGCGGTGAGCTGGACGCGGCTCTGCTGCAAGAGGTTTCGCGCGAGGCGGCACTCGACTACGGATCTACGCTGGTGCGGCTCGGCGAGGACGGCGGCACGCCGTACCAGTGTGTCGATCCCGAATTGGCCATCGAGATCCCGCTGATCGACTTCCGCTCACACGCGGATCCGATCGCCGCCGCGACGGAATGGATGCGCGCCGACGCCTGCGCCCCGGTGGATCTCGTGCGAGACCGCCTGTTCGCGGGCGCGGTACTGCGGGTCGCCGACCAGCGCTACTTCTGGTACCTGCGCGCCCACCACATCGTGCTCGACGGCTACGGCGCGCTGACCAACACCATGCGGGTCGCCGAGCGCTACACCGCGCGGGTGCTCGGCACCGAGCCGGAAGCGATCCGGCCGGGCAGCTTGGAAGCGCTGGTCGAGGGCGAGATCGCCTACCGGGAGAGCGGGCGCTACCAAACCGATCGCGCGCACTGGGCCGAACGAGTGGCCGGGCTGGACGGCGTGACGAGCCTGGACCCGCGCACCGCGCCGCGTGCGGCGACCAACCTCGTCGTCGGACTCGGCCTGCCCGACGAGCTGGTCGAGCGGATGAACGCCGTTGCCGAGAGCCAGGATTCGACGCTCGCGGTCGTGCTGCTCGCGGCCTTCGCCGGCTACCTCGGCCGCCTGACCGATCGCGACGACGTGGTGCTGAGTCTGCCGGTCACCGCGCGCACCACCGCCGCGATGCGGCGCTCGGCGGGCATGCTCTCCAATATCGTGCCGCTGCGGATGACGTTGGGCGCGGCCACCTGGGGTGACCTGCTGCGCGCCACCCGCGTCGAGGTCGCCGGTGCGCTGCGGCACCAGCGGTACCGGCACGAGGACATCCGCCGAGACGCCGAACACGACGGCCGCCCGGCCCGGCGCGCGCTGTTCGGGCCGCTGGCCAACATGATGCTGTTCCGTAGCGACCTCACGCTCGGCACCACGACCGGCCGGTACCACGTGCTCTCCACCGGGCCGGTGGAGGATCTGAGCCTGAACGTCTACTACGGCGAGCGCGACCGCGTGCACGTCGACTTCGAGGCGAACCCGAACCTCTACGCAGCCGACGATCTGGCCCGCCACCACGCGCGCTTCCTCCAGTACCTGGAGCGCTTGGTGGCCACGGACCTGGAAACGCCGATATCCGCGATCGACGTGACGACCGAGCTGGAAATCGAGGTGAGCACCAGGATTTGGAATGCCACCGGCTGCGACGTCGACGCGCTGCTCGCCGCCCGCGCCCCCGGCGCGCATTCGCCCGCGACGCTGGTGTCGATGTTCGAGGCGCAGGTCGCCCGCACCCCGGACGCGGTCGCGCTTCGTTTCGCGGGCGCTGAAGAAGCCACTCTGACCTACCGCGAGCTGGCCGCCCGGGTGAACCGGCTGGCCAGGTATCTCATCGAGCGCGGTGTCGGGCCGGAGAGCCTGGTCGCGCTGCACCTGCGCCGGTCGCCGGAGCTCGTCGTCGCCATGTACGCGGTGCTCACCGCGGGTGCGGCCTACGTGCCGCTGGACCCGGACCATCCGGCCGAGCGCACCGCGCACATCCTCGCCACCGCCCGCCCCGTCTGTGTCCTCGGCGCCGAGGACCTGGAGCTCTGCGCGCCGACGGTGCGGCTGGATCACCTGGATCTCTCCGAATACCAGGACGGTCCGGTGTGGGAGCGCGAACGGATCGCGGCGCTGCGACAGGACCACCCCGCTTATGTGATCTTCACCTCGGGCTCCACCGGCAAGCCCAAGGGCGTGCTGGTGACCCACGGCGCCATCGTGAACCGGCTGGTGTGGATGCAGGAGACCTACCGGCTGACACCCGCCGACGTGGTGTTGCAGAAGACGCCCGCCACTTTCGACGTGTCGGTGTGGGAGTTCTTCTGGCCCTTGCAGATCGGCGCCGAACTGGTGCTCGCGCAGCCGGACGGACACCGCGACCCGGCCTACCTGCGCAAGGTCATTGCCGAATATCGCGTCAGCGTCGCGCATTTCGTGCCTTCGATGCTGGAAGTGTTTCTGGCGCACCAGGACATCGCGCGCGAGTCGACCCTGCGAGCGGTGTTCGCGTCCGGCGAGGCTTTGCCCGCGTCGCTGGCGCAGCGACTGCGGGTGCTGACCGGCGCCCGGCTGCACAACCTGTACGGTCCCACCGAAGCCGCGGTGGACGTCACCTTTCACGAGGTGACCGATACCGATACCCTCTCGGTGCCGATCGGCGCGCCGGTGTTCAACACCCGGCTCTATGTGCTCGACTCGCGGCTGCGGCCGGTTCCGGTCGGGGCTCCGGGTGAGCTGTATCTGTCGGGGGTACAGCTCGCCCGGGGTTACGTGGCCAGGTCCGGCCTGACGGCCGAACGTTTCCTCGCCGACCCGTTCGCCGGTCCGGACGGCCCCGCCGCGCCGGGCGACCGGATGTACCGCACCGGCGACCTGGTCAGATGGATACCCGCATCGCGAAGCGATTCGATGGGGGGTGGTGGCCGGGCGACGGGTGGGCCCACCAACGGCGAGCTGGAATATCTGGGCCGCACTGATTTCCAGGTGAAGCTGCGCGGCCTGCGGATCGAGCTCGGCGAGATCGAGGCGGTGCTCGGCACGGTCGACTCGGTGGTACGCGCGGTCGTCGTGGTGCGCGACGACGCGGGCGCGGGCGAGCAGCTGGTGGCCTACGCGGTCGAGTCCGAGCCGGACACCGTGCGTCCCGAGCAGCTGCGGGCCGCGGCGGCCGCGGCGCTGCCCGGCTATATGGTGCCCGCGGCCTACGTGGTGCTCGATGCCCTGCCGGTCAACGCCTCGGGCAAATTGGATCGCGGTGCGCTGCCCGCGCCGCAGCGTCGCACCGCTGAATACCGCGCGCCGGTCACGCCGGTCGAGCAGGCGGTCGCCCGCGTGTTCGGCGAGGTGCTCGGCCGCGAATCGGTCGGCCGCGACGACGACTTCTTCGCACTCGGCGGCAACAGCCTGGTGGCCACGCAGGTGGCCGCCCGGCTGGCCGCCGACTTGGGCTGCCCGCTCGGGGTTCGCGAGTTGTTCACCGCCACCACGGTGACCGATCTCGCCGAACTGATCGAGCGGGCGGGCGGAACCGGCGGCGCGTCCGTGCCCCGCCTGCTGCGGGTGGTGCCGCGGCCGCCGCTGGTTCCGCTTTCTCTCGCGCAGCAACGGATCTGGTTCCTGAACCGATTCGAACGCTCCGCCGACTACAACATGCCGTTCGTGGTGCGGTTGCGCGGCGACGTGGACGTGACCGCGCTGCGGCTGGCGGTCGCCGACGTGGTGGCGCGGCACGAGGTGCTGCGCACCGTCTTCCCCGCCGTGCTCGACGAGCCCGGCGTCCCGGCCCAGCAGATCGTGCTGCACGACGACGAGGTCACCGTGCTCGCGGCGGCCGAGCCGATCGGCGCGGACGAGCTGGACGCGGTGCTCGCCGGTTTCGCCGCCACCGGATTCGACCTGGAGCGGGAGATCCCGCTGCGCGCCCGGTTGTTCGCCGTGGACGCCGACGGCTACGCGCTGGCCCTCGTGTTGCACCACATCGCCGCGGACGGACTTTCGCTGCGCGTGCTGGCCCGCGACGTGGCGACGGCGTACCGGGCCCGTCGGACCGGCGCCGCGCCGGACTGGGCGCCGCTCGCGGTGCAGTACGCGGACTACGGTCTGTGGCAGCGGGAGTCGCTCGGCGCGGCGTCGGACCCGGACGCGCCGCTGGCCCGTCAGCTGGCCTACTGGACCGAGGCGCTGGCCGAAGGCCCCGATCTGCTGGAGCTGCCCACCGACCGGCCGCGTCCCGCGTTCGCCACCGGACGTGGCGCGGTGTACCGCTTCGAGGTGCCCGCCGCGATCGCCGAGCGCGTCACCGCGACGGCGCGCGCCAACGGCCTTTCCGACTTCATGGTTCTGCACGCCGCGCTCGCGGTACTGCTCGCCCGGTTGTCGGGGAGCGCGGACATCGTGATCGGCACCCCGGTGGCCGGGCGCGGTGAACGCGAACTCGACGACCTGATCGGCATGTTCGTCAACACGCTCGTGCTGCGGACCCGGGTCGACGCCGCGGCGACCGGCGTGGAGTTGCTCGCCGCGGTGCGCGCGGCCGACCTCGCCGCATTCGGTCACGCGCAGGTTCCGTTCGAGCAACTGGTCGAGGCGCTGAATCCGCCGCGCTCCCAGGCCAGGCATCCGCTCTTCCAAGTGCTGCTCTCGGTCGACAATGCCGCCGACATCGAGTTCGCGCTCCCCGGAATGTCGGTGCGCACCGGTACCCTGGACACCGGGGTGACCAAGTTCGATCTCCAGCTCACGGTCACCGCAGGCTTCGCCGGTGCCGGACTCGGGGAAGGTTCGGCACCGGCGGGGGTTCCGGCCGAATTCACCTACGCCACAGATCTGTTCGACGAGGCCAGCGTCGCCGATTTCGCGCGGTGGTACCTGCGCGTGCTGGAAGGGCTGACCGGCGATGCGGAGACGGCGGTCGGTGATCTGCCGCTGCTGGATACCGCGGAATTGCGCTGGGCTATCGAGCTGGGGACGGCTCCGGAGGCGAATTCGGCGGCGGTGCTGGACTTCCCGGGTGAGCTGGGATCGGTTGCGGAGCAGAACTCGCCGGTCGAGCTGGGGTCGCCGGCGGCGCTGAACGCGTGGGCGCAGCAGGGTCCGTCGTCGGCGCGGGACTCGGCGGCGGCGGGTTTGTCGGCAGAGCTGGATGCGTCGACGGAGCAGGGTTCGTTTGCGCAGCGAGGCTCGTCGGCGGAGCTGGGTTCGTGGACGGCGCTGGGCTCGTCGGCGGTCCTGGGTTCCGCGCCCGCGACGCGCACCGCGGGGGAAACGGTGCTCGCGGCGTTCGAAGCGCAGGTCAGCCGCACCCCGGACGCCGTCGCCGTGATCGACGGCCACCGCACGCTGACCTACGCGGAATTCGCGGCCCGGGCGCGTCGGCTGGCCCGGCACCTCATCGACGCCGGGGTAGGCCCCGAGACGCTGGTCGTGCTCGGCATGCGGCGCAGCGCCGACTTCGTGATCGCCGCTTACGCGGTGCTGACCGCGGGCGGCGGGTACGTCCCGGTCGACCCGGATCAACCGGCGGCTCGGATCGCCCACGTGCTGGCCGCCGCGCGCCCGGCGTGCGTGCTGACCCGGTCCGCCGACGGCTGGGCGTCGGAAGACGTCCCGGTCATCGAGGTGGACACGCTCGACCTCACGGAGTACCCGGCCGCTCCGGTGCTCGACGGCGAACGCCAGCGCCCGCTGCGCGCCGCCGACACCGCCTACGTGATCTTCACCTCCGGCTCCACCGGACGCCCGAAAGGCGTTGCGGTGCAGCACGGCTCGATGGTGAATCAGATCCGCTGGATCGTCGGCGAATACGGTGTCGGCCCCGCCGATGTGGTGCTGTTCAAGACACCTGCGACCTTCGACGTCTCGATCTGGGAACTGTTCGCGCCGTTGACGAGCGGCGCGCGACTGGTGGTCGCGGCGCACGACGGGCACCGCGACAGCGCTTACCTCGCGTCGACCATCGCCGCGCACGGCGTCACGATGACCTCCTTCGTCCCCTCGATGCTCACGGTGTTCGCCGCGGCCGCGCCCGCCGCCTCGCTCGCCAGCCTGCGCACCGTCCTCGTCGCGGGCGAGGCGATGACCGGTGAGGCCGCCGCGTCCTTCGCCGCCGTCAGCCGCGCCGAACTGCACAACCTCTACGGGCCGACCGAATTCACCGTGCATGCCACGCACGCACCCGTCACCGCGACGGCGGGTCCGACCCCGATCGGGCGGCCGGTGCGCGCCAGCCAGGTGCTCGTGCTGGACGGCCGGCTGCGACCAGTGCCGGAAACCGTTGTCGGCGAGTTGTATCTGTCGGGGATACAGGTCGCGCGCGGCTACCACGGCCGCGCCGAGCTGAGCGCCGAACGGTTCGTCGCCAATCCGTACGGACCCGCGGGCGCGCGCATGTATCGCACCGGCGATCTGGTGCGGCGCAACCGGGATGGACAGCTGGAATACCTGGGGCGCAGCGATTTCCAGGTGAAGCTGCGTGGCCAGCGCATCGAGCTCGGCGAGATCGAGGCCGCCCTGCTCGCCGCCGCCGATGTGCGCGCCGCCGCGGTGCGGGTCTTCGCCCATCCGGCCGGTGAGCTGCTGGTGGCGTACGTGGTGACCGACCTCCCGGAGGACGAGGTGGCCGCGGTACTGACGAGCAGGCTGCGCGCGGCGCTGCCGTCCTACATGGTGCCGACCGCTTACGTCGCTCTGACGGCCATGCCGCTGACCACCTCGGGCAAGCTGGATCGCAACGCGTTGCCCGATCCGGTTCTGGCGGCCAAGGAGTTTCGCGCTCCCGGCACCCCGGCCGAACGGACGGTCGCCGAGGTGTTCGCCGAAGTGCTCGAGCTCGACCGCGTCGGCCTGGACGACGACTTCTTCGCGGTGGGCGGAAACTCGTTGGTGGCCACCCGAATCGCCGCGCGGCTCGCGGCACGGGCCGAAGTCGACGTGCCGGTCCGGCTACTCTTCGAACATCCCACCGTGGCCGCGCTGGCCGCCGCGCTCGCCGACGCGCGGACCACACGCACCCGTTTTCCGCTGGTCGCCGCCGAGCGCCCCGACTTCGTGCCGCTGTCCTACGCGCAGCAGCGGATGTGGTTCCTGAACCAGTTCGACGCGGCCTCCACGGCGAACAACCTGACCGCCGCGGTGCGCCTCACCGGCCCGCTGGACCGGGCGGCGCTGGCCGCTGCCGTCAGCGATGTCGTCGCCAGGCACGAGGCGTTGCGCACCAGGTACCCGGCCGTCGACGGCATCGCACGGCAAGAGGTACTGCCCGCCGACCGAGGCCCCGTCTTGGCGGTCGATGACGAAGCCGGTGACCTGCTCGAACGGGTACGCGACCTCGCCGCAACACCTTTCGTCGTGCCCCAAGCGCCGCCGGTGCGACTGACGCTGCTGCGCTGCGCCGACGATCTGTGGCGCACCGGCCCTGGCGGAGGGCATCGTGATGCCCGCGCCGCCGTGGTGGACGACGAACACGTGCTGGTCGTCGCCCTGCACCACATCACGGCGGACGGCTGGTCCATCGCGCCCTTCACGCGGGACCTGTTGCGCGCCTACGCCGCCCGCCGCGACGGCGCCGCGCCGGACTGGTCGCTCCTCCCGGTGCAGTACGCCGACTACACGCTGTGGCAGCGCCGAACCCTGGGCTCGGCGGACGATCCCGGCTCGCTGCTGGCCGAGCAACTGCGCTTCTGGTCCGCCGAACTGGCCGACCTGCCCGATCTGCTCGCCCTGCCCGCCGATCGGCCGCGCCCCGCAGCCGCTTCGGGGCGCGGCGCGCGCTACCCCTTCCGCATCCCCGCCGCGACCCACAGCCGCCTGCGCGAGATCGCCGAGTCCGCGAACGCCTCGCTGTTCATGGTGCTGCACGCGGCCTTCGCCGCCGCGCTGGCGAAGCTTTCCGGCCAGCACGACATCGCGCTCGGCACCCCGGTGGCGGGCCGCGGTGACCAGGCGCTCGATGAGCTGGTCGGCATGTTCGTCAACACCCTGGTGCTGCGCGCCGACGTGCGCCCCGACCGCACCTTCGCCGAACTGGTCGCGGCCGTGCGCGACGGCGACCTGCGCGCGTTCGCGAACGCCGACGTGCCGTTCGAGCGGCTGGTCGAGGCGCTCGAACCCGAGCGGTCGGCGGCAAGGCACCCGCTGTTCCAGGTGATGCTGGACTTTCAGAACACCGCGAGCGCCGCCGTCGAGCTGGCGGGGTTGCGCGTCGATCGGCTCGACATCGACACGCGCACAGCCAAATTCGATCTGCAGCTGACCCTCGCCGAGACGGCCGACGGCCTCGACGCCGCCTTCGAGTACGCGACCGACCTGTTCGACGCCGACACCGTCGCCGCGTTCGCGGCCCGGTTGCAGCGCGTGCTCGACGCGGTCTGCGCCGACCCAGGGGTGCTCGTCGGCGATATCGACACGCTCTCGGCCGGTGAGCGCACGCGACTGCTCGGCTCCTGGAACGCCACCGCGCGCGCCCTCGACCCCGCCGCGACGCTGGTGTCGCTGTTCGAGGCGCAGGTCGGACGCACGCCGGACGCGGTCGCGGTGAGCTTCGATGGCGAGTCGCTGGCCCACCTGGCGCCCGACCATCACCTCTCGTCGAGTCGCGACGCGACGCTTGCCCATCCGTCGCCCGACCACCTCTCACCGAGTCGCGACGCGACGCTGACCTATTCCGAGTTCGCGGCCCGGGTCAACCGCCTGGCCCGGCTGCTGGTGTCCATCGGCGTCGGCCCCGAGAGCACCGTGGCGATCGGCATGCGCCGCTCGGTGGACCTGGTCGTCGCCATGTACGCGGTGCTGACCGCGGGCGGCGCCTACGTCCCGGTGGACCCGGACCATCCGGCCGAGCGCATCGAGCACGTGCTGCGCGGGGCGCGGCCGGTGTGTGTGCTCAGCCGCACGGGCGACGGCCTGGTTCTCACGCCCTCCGAGCGCGATTCGCGGGTGTGGGCGGTGCTGGACGTCGACCAGTTCGACACCACCGACTACTCCGACGCCCCGCTGACCGACGCTGACCGGCTCGGTGCGCTCGTCCCGGGCAACGCGGCCTACGTCCTGTTCACCTCGGGGTCGACCGGCGAGCCCAAGGGCGTCGCCGTGTCGCACGCGGCGATCGTCAACCGGCTGCTGTGGATGCAGGCCGAGTACGAACTCACGGCCGAGGATGTCGTCCTCCAGAAGACGCCCGCGACGTTCGACGTCTCCGTGTGGGAGTTCTTCTGGCCGTTGCAGGTCGGCGCGAAGCTGGCCGTGGCGCGCCCGGACGGCCACCGCGACCCGCGCTACCTGGCCGAACTCATCGGCCGGGAACGGGTGTCGGTGACGCACTTCGTGCCGTCGATGCTCGCGGTGTTCGTCGCGGAACCGGAAGCGGCGCGGTGTGATTCGCTGCGCATGGTGTTCGCCTCCGGCGAGACGCTGACGCCGGGCCCCGCGCAGCGGCTGCGCACGCTGACCGGCGCTCGGCTGCACAATCTGTACGGGCCGACCGAAGCGGCCGTGGACGTCACCTACCACGAGGTCTCCGACGCCGACATCGACAGCGTGCCGATCGGCGTTCCGGTAGCCAATACCCGCGTGTACGTGCTGGATTCGCGCCTGCGTCCGGTGCCGGTCGGTGTGCCGGGCGAGCTGTACCTCGCGGGCGCGCAGCTGGCGCGCGGGTACGTCCGGCGGCCAGGCCTGACCGCGGACCGGTTCGTGGCCAACCCGTTCGCCTCTGCCGAGCGCATGTACCGCACCGGCGATCTCGTGCGATGGATGCCTGCGCGAAGCGATTCGATGGGGAGCGGTAGAACGGGTGGACCCGAGCGCGGTGAGCTGGAGTACCTGGGCCGCACCGATTTCCAGGTCAAGCTGCGCGGTCTGCGCATCGAGCTCGGCGAGATCGAGGCCGCGCTGGCCGCGCTGCCGGAGATCGACCAAGCCGTGGTCGTGGTGCGCGACGATTCCCAGCTCGTCGCATACCTGATAGGCACGCCCGCCATCGACGCCGAATCGCTGAAATCGGCATTGGCGCAGCGCATTCCGGCATACATGGTGCCCTCGGCGTTCGTGCCGATGGACGAGTTCCCGCTCAACGCCTCCGGCAAGCTCGACCGCAAGGCGCTGCCAGCGCCGGTGTTCGAGGCGGCGGCGTTCCGCGCGCCGGTGACGCCCGCGCAGCAGATCGTCGCGCGCGTCTTCGCCGATGTGCTCGGCGCGCCGCGAGTCGGACTCGACGACGACTTCTTCGCGCTCGGCGGCAACTCGCTCACCGCGACCCGGGTGGTGGCCCGGCTCGGCGCCGCGCTGGACACCCAGCTGCCGGTCCGGCTGCTCTTCGACGCGCCCACCGTGCATGCCCTGGCGACGCGGGCGGAAGCGCTGCGCGGTCGCGGCGGGCGTCCCGCGCTCACCACGCGCCCGCGGCCGGAGCGGTTGCCGCTCTCGCCCGCGCAGCAGCGGATCTGGTTCCTGAACCGCTTCCTCGCCGACGCCGACGGGCCGGGCGACGCGGTGAGCAACATCCCGGTCGCGCTCCGGCTCGGCGGTGACCTCGATGCCGAGGCGCTCGCCGCGGCGCTCGGCGATGTCGTCGAACGGCACGAGGCGCTGCGCACCGTGTATCCGGCCGGACCCGACGGCGCCGAGCAGGTGATTCTGCCGCGCCGCACGCCCGTGCTGCGCCGCGAAGCGGTGGCGGAGCCGGCGCTATTCGAGCGGCTCGCCGCGTGCGCCGCTGTCACTTTCGATCTCACCGAAGAGATGCCCCTGCGCGCCCACCTGTTCGCGCTGACCGGAACCGGAACGGCCGAGCACGTGCTGCTGCTCGTGCTGCACCACATCTCGGCCGACGGATTCTCGCTCGGCCCGCTGGCCACCGACCTGATGACCGCCTACGCCGCCCGCCGTGACGGCAGCGCGCCGCAGTGGGCTCCGCTGCCCGTGCAGTATGCGGACTACACCCTGTGGCAGTCCGAAATCCTCGGCGACGCCGACGATCCCGAGTCCCGCGCGCACCGCCAGCTGGAGTTCTGGCGGCGCGCACTCGACGACCTGCCCGATCAGCTGGAGCTGCCCGCCGACCGCAAACGTCCGGCCGTGTCCACCCACCGCGGCGCGACGCACCGGCTGCGCATCGACTCCGACCTGCACAGCGAACTGCGCGAGCTGGCACGTAAGCGGGAGACGACGCTGTTCAGCACCGTGCACGCGGCGCTCGCGGTGTTGCTCGCCCGGCTGTCGGGCAGCGCGGACGTCGCCATCGGCACCCCGGTCGCCGGGCGCGGCGAGGCCGAACTCGACGGCTTGGTCGGCATGTTCGTCAACACCCTGGTGCTGCGCAGCCGCATCGATCCGCGCGCCCGGTTCGAGACCGTCCTCGACGAGGTCAGAGCGCGCGATCTGGAGGCGCTCGCGCACGCCGACCTGCCCTTCGAGCGGCTGGTCGAACTGGTCGCCCCGAACCGGGCGCGCAACCGCCACCCGCTGTTCCAAGTGGCGCTCACCATGCAGAACTTCACCGCGCCCGTGCTCGAGCTCGCCGGACTCCGGGTGCGTCCGGTCGAGCTGGACGCGGTCGCGGCCGAGTTCGACCTCCAGTTCACCGTGCTCGCCGCCGACGACGCGGACGGCCGCGCCGATGGCATCGATATCGAGATCACCTACGCCACCGATCTTTTCGACCACGAGACGATCGCGGTGCTGGCCCGCCGTTTCACCCAGGTGCTCGCCGCGGTCGCCGCGGACGCGACGGTGGTGGTCGGCGACATCCAGCTGCTCTCCGCGGAGGAGCAGCGGCGGGCACTGGTCGAATGGGCTTGCACCGGAGCAGATCTGGCGGTCACCGACGAGACGCTGGTGGACCGCTTCCGCCGCGCCGCCGCGCTCGACCCGGCGGCAGTCGCGGTGCGCGCGGGCGAGGACGTGCTGACCTACGGCGAGCTGGCCGCCAAGGCGAATCGGCTGGCTCGTCGGCTGATCGCCGCGGGTGCCGGGCCGGAAACCCTGGTGGCGGTGGCGCTTCCGCGTTCGGTCGACCTGGTCGTCGCGTTGCTGGCCGTCCTGGAGGCGGGCGGCGCCTACCTGCCGATCGACCCCGACTATCCGGCCGACCGCATCGAGTACATGATCGACGACGCGCGCCCGATCTGCGCGGTCGGCTCCGCGGCGACGGACCTGCCGCGCGACTGGTTCGGCGGCCCGGTGCTGGATGTGCACGCCGACCCCGAGTCGGTGAGCGCCGAGCCGCTGACCGACGCCGACCGCCGCGCGCCGCTGGACCCGGCGCAGACCGCCTACGTCATCTACACCTCCGGGTCCACCGGCCGTCCCAAGGGCGTCGTCGTCCCGCACCGCAATGTGCTGCGGCTGCTGGACAACACCCGGCGTCACTTCGAGTTCGGGCCGTCGGACGTGTGGACGATGTTCCACTCCTATGCCTTCGACTTCTCGGTGTGGGAGCTGTGGGGCGCGCTGCTGCACGGCGGTGAACTCGTGGTGGTGGACTACTTCACGTCGCGCTCGCCCGAGCAGTTCCGTCGCCTGCTCGTCGAGCGCGGGGTGACGGTGCTGAACCAGACGCCGTCGGCCTTCTACCAGCTCATCGCCGCCGACGCCGCGGCCGAGCCCGCCGAATTCGCCTTGCGGCAGGTGGTTTTCGGCGGCGAGGCGCTGGAGCCGCAGCGGCTGGCCGGATGGTTTGCGCGGTATCCCGACGGGCCACGCCTGGTGAACATGTACGGCATCACCGAGACCACGGTGCACGTGTCGTATCGTCCGATCGAGCCGGGCGCGGGCTCGGCCAGCGTCATCGGCGGCGCGATTCCCGGCCTCGCGGTGCGGGTGCTCGACGCGCGGCTGCGGCCGGTCCCGGTGGGCGTGCCCGGCGAGATCTACGTCTCCGGCGGCCAGCTCGCCCGCGGCTATCTCGGCAGGCCCGCGCTCACCGCGAGCCGCTTCGTCGCCGACCCCTACGCAGCGGACGGCTCGCTCGCCTACCGCTCCGGCGACCTGGCGCGCTGGACCCCCGACGGCGAGCTGGAATACCTCGGCCGCGCCGACCAGCAGGTGAACTTGCGCGGGTTCCGCATCGAGCTCGGTGAGATCGAGGCGGCCGTGCTGGATACCGGCGCGGTCCGCGAGGCCGCGGTGGTGGTGCGCACCGATCTGGTGGACGAGGCGCGCATCGTTGCCTACGTCGTGGCCGACGGCCCGGTGGACGCGGCCGCGCTCCGCGGAGAACTGGCGCGGACGCTGCCCGAGCACATGGTGCCCGCCGCGATCGTCGCGCTGGAGCGAATCCCGTTGACTGTTAACGGCAAACTCGATCGCGCCGCGCTGCCCGCACCGGTCTTCGCGTCGACGGCCTACCGCAAGCCGGGCACGGTCGTCGAGGAGATCGTGGCCGGGGTGTACGCCGACGTGCTCGGCCTGGCCGCCGACGCGCGCCGGGTCGGCGCCGACGACGACTTCTTCGCGCTGGGCGGCAGCTCCCTGCTCGCCGCCAAGGCCGCCGCCCGGATCGGCGCGGCGCTGGGCGAACCGGTCGGCGTGCGCGCGCTGTTCGAGGCGCCGCGGGTCGCCGAACTCGCCGCGACCGTGAGCGCGGGCGAGGCCGGAACCGCGCGGCCGCCGCTGGTGGCCGGTGCGCGCCCGGAGACGCTGCCGCTCTCGCCCGCGCAGCGGCGGATGTGGTTTCTGAACCGTTTCGACGGCGCGTCCGTCGCCTACAACATCCCGCTGGCGCTGCGGCTGACCGGCGACGTGAACGTCGCGGCGCTCCAATCGGCGCTGGCCGACGTCATCGGCAGGCACGAAGCGCTGCGCACCACATACCCGGAGGCGGACGGCGTGCCGACGCAGCGCATTCTGCCTGCGGCGCAGGCAGTTCCGGCGCTGTATTCCGTCGACGTCACCGAAGCCGCACTGCCGGAGCGCGTTCGGGAGCTGGCGAGTTCGGCCTTCGATGTCACCGCCGAGATCCCTCTGCGCATGAGGTTGTTCCGGATCGGATCCGCCGATTACGTGCTGGCCGGCGTGCTACACCACATCGCCGCCGACGGATCTTCCGTCGCGCCGTTCGTGCGCGATCTGATGACGGCCTACACCGCGCGCTTGGACGACCGCGCGCCGTGCTGGTCGCCGCTGGCGGTGCAATACGCGGACTACGCGCTCTGGCAGGGGGAACTGCTCGGCGCGGAGGACGATCCGGATTCTCGCGCCACCGAGCAGATCGCCTACTGGACCGAGGCGTTGGCCGGACTGCCCGATCAGCTCGCGCTGCCCACCGATCACCCGCGCCCGGCGCGGCAGAGTCTGCGCGGCGCGAAGACGACCCGGCCGGTGCCGCCGCGGTTGCACGAGCAGCTGATCGGCCTCGGACGCGTGCACGGTGCGACGCTGTTCATGGTTGTGCACGCCGCGTTCGCCGGGCTGCTCGCCCGGTTGTCGGGCACCGGCGACATCGCCGTCGGCACCCCGATCGCCGGGCGCGGCGAGGCCGAACTCGACGACGTGATCGGCATGTTCGTCAACACCCTGGTGCTGCGCACGCGCGTCGAAGGCGGACAGACCTTCGCCGAGCTGCTCGGGCAGGCCCGAGGCGCCGACATCGCCGCCTTCTCGCACGCCGACGTGCCGTTCGAGCGACTTGTCGAGGTGCTCGAGCCGCAGCGCTCCACCGCGCGGCACCCGCTGTTCCAGGTCGGCTACTCGTTCCAGAACCACGAGCGCGGCGAGCTGCGGCTGCCCGGGCTCACGGTGCACGAGCTCGAATTCGACAACGGCGTCGCGCAATTCGACCTGCACCTGTTCGCCGTCGACCGATACGCCGCGGACGGCACGCCGGAGGGCATCGAGCTGACGCTCGGCTACGCGACCGATCTGTTCGAGTCCGCGACCGCCGAACGGGCGATCGGCCGACTGGTGGATGTGCTGGAATGCGTTGTCGCACAGCCCGGCACCCTGGTGGGAGAGCTGGATATGCTCGGCGAGGAGCGTGCCCGCGTACTGGGGGAGTGGAACGCCACGGCCCATCCGGTCGAGCCGGTGACGCTCGCCGATCTGGTGGACCGGCAGGCGGCACGGACACCGAACGCGGCCGCGCTGGTCGACGCCGACACCGGAAAGACGCTGAGCTACGCCGAGTTCGATGCTCGCGTGAACCGGCTGGCACGGGCGTTGATCGGTCATGGCGTCGGCCCGGAGCGCACGGTGGTGCTGGCCATGCGCCGGTCCGTCGAGCTGGTGATCGCCATGTACGCGGTGGTGCGAGCGGGTGGCGCGTACGTGCCGGTCGATCCGGATCACCCGGCCGACCGCATCGCCTACATCGTCGACACCGCCGCGCCGGTTTGCGCGCTCACCACCGTGGCCGACGGCATGCCGATCGAGACCTCGGTGCGGGTGCTGGAGGTGGACTGGCTCGAGGCGGCGCACCGATCGGCGGCGCCCGTCACGGACGGCGAGCGGATTCGGCCGCTGCGCCCGGAACACCCGGCCTACGTCGTCTTCACCTCCGGCTCGACCGGGCGGCCGAAGGGCGTCACCGTTCCGCACGCGGCGATCGTCAACCAGTTGGTCTGGCTGCGTGAGCGTTTCGCGCTCGGCGCGACCGACCGGACACTGTTGAAGACCCCCGCGACCTTCGATCTCTCGGTGTGGGAGTTCTGGTCCCCGCTGGTCACCGGCGGCGCGCTGGTGGTGACCCGGCCCGGCGACGAGCGCGACCCGGACCGGTTGCGCGCGCTGATGGCGCGGCACGGCGTGACGGTGCTGTACGCGGTGCCGTCCCTGGTCGGCATGCTGCTCGCCGCGACGCCGGATGCCCCGCTGCCCGCCGGGATGCGGCAGGTGTTCGCCATCGGCGAGGCGCTGGCGCCCGCTACCGCCGCTGAGTTTCTCGATAGAGCGGCAGGCACGCGGCTGCACAACCTCTACGGACCCACCGAGGCGGCGGTCTCGATCACCGCGCACGAGGTGGTCGCGCGGCCGAGCCGGACGGTGCCGATCGGCGCGCCCGCGTGGAACAGCCGGGTGTACGTGCTGGACGGCAGACTCCAGCCGGTCGCGGTCGGCGTCGCGGGCGAATTGTATTTGGCTGGCGTGCAATTGGCGCGCGGCTATCAGGGCAGGCCTGGGCTGACGGCGGACCGTTTCGTCGCGGACCCGTTTACCGGGGCGTCGCGGATGTACCGCACCGGCGATATCGTCCGGTGGCGCGCCGACGGCGAGCTCGAATACCTGGAGCGGGCCGATTTCCAGGTCAAGATCGGCGGTTTCCGCATCGAGCTCGGCGAGGTCGAGTCGGCGCTGCTGCGCCTGCCCGAGGTCCGGGCCGCGGTGGCGGTCGCCAAGACGGACGAGCGGGCGGGCGCGCGACTGGTCGCGTACGTCGTACTGGGTGACGGGCACGCCGAATCCGCAGCGGACCTGCGCGCGACACTCGCGACGCGGCTGCCGACCTATATGGTGCCCGCCGCCATCGTCGTGCTGGATTCCTTGCCGCTCAACGCCAATGGCAAGGTCGATCGCGCGAAGTTGCCCGAGCCGGTGTTCGCCGAGGCGGCCTTCCGCGCACCGGCCACCGAACTGGAGCGATTGGTCGCCGCCACCTTCGGCGAGGTGATCGACGGTGCGCACGACCCTGAGGCCAGCCGGGTCGGCGCCGACACCGACTTCTTCGCTCTCGGCGGCAATTCCCTGCTCGCGACGCGGCTCGCGGCCCGGCTCGGCGCCGAACTCGGCGTACGGGTGCCGGTCGCCGCGGTGTTCGAGGAGCCGACGGTGGCCGGGCTCGCCCTGCGGCTCGCCGAGCTGGACGACGCCGAAGCGCGACCCGCCCTCGTACGGCGCGACCACAGCCGCCCGGCCCGCCTCGCTCCGGCGCAGCAGCGCATGTGGGTGGTGAACCGGCTCGCTCCGGACTCCGCCGCGTACAACATCCCCGCCGCCATCCGGCTCACCGGCGCACTGAACCACGACGCGCTGACGGCGGCCGCCCGGGACGTCCTCGCGCGGCACGAGGCGCTGCGCACCCGCTATCCGGACCTGCCGGAAGGCCCGGTGCAGGACGTGTTGGACGCCGCCGCGGTGTCCTTCGACCTGACGCCGATTCCGGTACCGCCCACCGAGATCGACGCCCGCATCGCCGAATTCGTCGCCCTCGGCTTCGACGTGACCGTCGCACCTCCGGTCCGTGCCGCGCTGTTCGCATCGGCCGCCGACGAGCACGTCCTGGTCGTCGTGCTGCACCACATCTGCGCGGACGGCTACTCCATCGCACCGCTGACCGGGGATCTGGTCCGCGCCTACGCCGACCGCGCGGCGGGCCGCGCGCCCTGCTGGACTCCGCTCGCGATCCAGTACGGCGACTACAGCGAATGGCAGCACGCTCTGCTCGGCGCCGCGGACGACCCCGATTCGTCGCACGCACGGCAACTCGACCACTGGACAACAGAATTGGCGGGGGCGCCCGAAGTCGTGGCGCTACCGACCGATCGTCCACGCCCGGCGCACCGCGATATGCACGGCGGGGCTGTCGATTTCGAGGTCGACGCCGAGTTGACGACCTCGCTCGAGCTGATCGCGCGTGAGCACGGCACCACGCTGTTCACCCTGATGCACGCCGCGCTCGCGGTGCTGCTGGCCAAACTGTCCGGCACGTCCGACATCACCATCGGCGCACCGGTGGCCGGGCGCGGCGCGGCCGAACTCGACGATCTGATCGGCATGTTCGTCAACACCGTCGCGTTGCGCACCGAGATCGACCCGCGCTCCCGCTTCGCCGATCTGCTCCGCCAAGCCAGGGATCGCGACCTGGCCGCGCTCTCGCACGCCGACGTGCCCTTCGATCAGGTGGTCGAAGCCATGGGCCGCACCAGATCCAGCGCCTACACGCCGCTGTTCCAGGTGATGTTCACCTTCCAGAACATGCCCACCGGCCGGGTCGAACTGCCGGGCCTCGCGGTCGAAGTCCTCGATCCCGCGCCGGACGAGGCGAAATTCGACCTACAGCTCACCGGCATCGAGCGCTTCGACGCCGACGGTGCGCGCACCGGTATGGGGCTCCGATTCGGCTATGCCACGGATATTTTCGATGCGGCGACCGTCGAGCGATATGCCGAACGACTGCTGCTGGTGCTCGCCGCGGTAGCGGCGGACCCGACCGTCGCGATCCGCGCCATCGACATCCGCACCGACGGCGAGCAGCACCCCTCGGCAGCGCCGACGGCAACGGTCGCCGACCTGCCGGAGCTGATCGCGTCGGCCGCCGCTGTCGCTCCCGGCGCGCTCGCCTTCAGCCACGGCGCGCACCGGGTGTCCTACGCCGACCTCGCCGCGAAGCTGACCACCGTGGCCAAGGCCATGGGCGCGGCGGCGACACCGGAAGTCCTCATCAACGTCTCGCTCGCCGGGCTGGTGCCCGGCGTGCTCGCGGCGCTCGGCGGCGATGGCCTCGCCGCCGCGCTGCACCGCCTCCTCGCCGAGGCTCAGGCCGTGGTCTCCGAAAGGAATTAGCTGATGTCTCACGCAGAATCGGTCGCATCCAGCGG
Source organism: Nocardia sp. CNS-044 (assembly GCF_059570515.1). NCBI lineage: Bacteria > Bacillati > Actinomycetota > Actinomycetes > Mycobacteriales > Nocardiaceae > Nocardia > Nocardia sp. CNS-044. Next base: position 1,111,860 of record NZ_JCANSX010000006.1, on the reverse strand, counting down.
GCTCGGCAACCGCAACCACCCCCGACATGCCATGCTGCGCCGGGCCTACGGCGTCGAAGACCTACCCGGCCTAATCGAGACCGTGGCCGACCTGGCGCCCGACCGGATCGCGCTACGGCACGGGGCTACCGAGATCGGCTACGCGGCGCTGGCCTCCGAGATCGCGGCGCTCGGCGCGGCCATGGGCGGCGGCCTGAGCCCGGATGTCCTTGTCTCCGTGGTCATCTCCGGACAGCTGCCCGAACTGCTCGAGTCCGGCGACGGCGCGCTCGGCGCGGTGCTCGACCAGCTGCTCGACGACGCGCTGCTGATCGCCGCCGACGTGCTGCCGACCGCCTTCACTCCCGTGGAGACGCTGGTCAGCGAATTCGAGGAGCAGGTGCGGCGCACGCCGGACGCCGTCGCGCTGCAATGCGGCGACGCCACCCTCACCTACGCCGAGTTCGACGCGCGCGCCACCGCGCTGGCACGGCGGCTGCTCGAGCTGGGTGTCGGGCCGGACGCGCTGGTCGGGCTGGCCGTGCGGCGCTCGTTCGAACTGCTCGTCGGCATGTACGCGATCCTGAAGGCGGGCGGCGCGTACGTGCCGATCGACCCCGAGCATCCGGCCGAGCGCATCGCCTACGTGCTCCAAACCGCGGCGCCGACGCTCGTGCTCACCACGACCGCCGACCAGCCGGACTCGCTGGCCGACAGCCGGGTGTTGCGCATCGACGAATTCGAGGCCGCCCTCCGCGCAGCGGGTCTACAGTCCGGCCAGCGACCCGACGGCGAGCTCCTGCCGCTGCCCGCTGCGGACAACACCGCCTACGTCATCTTCACCTCCGGCTCGACCGGCCGCCCGAAAGGCGTCGCGGTCTCGCACCGTTCGATCCTGGCGAATCTGCGGTGGCGCCAGCGCTTGTACCGGTTGTCCGAGGACGATGTGGTGTTGCAGAAGACGCCGTTCACCTTCGACGTGTCGGTGTGGGAGTTCTTCTGGCCCTTGCAGATCGGGGCGCGCCTGGTGATCGCCGAGCCGGACGGCCACCGCGACCCGGCCTATCTGGCCCGCGCCATCGCCGAATACGGCGTCACCGTCGCGCATTTCGTGCCGTCGATGCTCGCGGTGTTCGTCGCCGAACCCGAGATCGAGACCGCTGTCGATACTCTGCGTCTGGTGTTCGCCTCCGGCGAGGCGCTGCCCGCGGCCACCGCGGCCGCGTTCCGCGACGTCAGCGGCGCGACCCTGCACAACCTGTACGGGCCGACCGAGGCCGCGGTGGACGTGACCGCCCACGAGGTGACCGCCGCCGACACCACGAGCGTGCCGATCGGTGTCCCCGCCGACGACACCGAACTGCTGGTCCTCGACGACAACCTGCGTCCGGTCCCCACGGGCGTGGTCGGCGAGCTGTACCTCTCCGGTGTCCAGCTGGCCCGCGGCTACGTGGCCCGCCCCGGCCTCACCGCGGACCGGTTCGTGGCGAATCCCGAGGGCGCGCCGGGTGAACGGATGTACCGGACCGGCGATCTGGTCCGCTGGACGTCGGGGGTGGACGGCGGCCCGTCCGAGCTGGAATACCTGGGGCGCACCGACTTCCAGGTCAAGCTGCGCGGGCTGCGTATCGAACTCGGCGAGGTGGAGGCGGGCCTGCTGCGCGATGAGCAGGTGGCCCAGGCCGCGGTGCTGCTGCACCGGCACGCGGGCGGCGATCACCTGGTCGGCTACGTGGTGGCGGCGGGCGGCGTCATCGACACCGCGGCCGTGCTGGACACCGCGCGTGCGCACCTGCCGGAGTACATGGTGCCCACGCTGGTGCAGGTGCTCGACGAGATGCCGGTCAACGCGAACGGCAAGCTGGATCGGCGAGCGCTGCCCGAACCCGACTTCGGCGTCGCCGCCGTCGAATACCGCGAACCCGCCACCGAGGCCGAGCGCCTGGTCGCGGAGATCTTCGCCGACCTGGCCGCCGCGCCGCGGGTCGGCGCGGACGACGACTTCTTCGCACTGGGCGGCAACTCACTGCTCGCGACGCGGGCGATCGCCAGGGTCTCGGCCGCGCTCGGCGTCGCGATCGACGTCAGAGACTTCTTCGATCGCCCGACGGTGGCGGCGGTGGCCGCGCTGTCGGGCTCGGCGACGCCGCGTCCGCAGCTGGCGGCGGGCCCGCGTCCGGCGCACGTCCCGCTCTCGCCCGCGCAGCGCCGCATGTGGTTCCTCAACCAGCTCGGCGCGGATTCGAACTCGGACCGGACCGCGCACAACGCCGCGGTGGACAACATTCCGGTCGCGCTGCGCATGCGCGGTGCGCTGGACGTCTCCGCGCTCTCGACCGCGATCACCGATCTCGTCGCGCGCCACGAGATCCTGCGCACCGTCTACCCGCAGACCGAGGCTGGCCCGGCGCAGGTGGTGCGGCCGGTGCACGCCGTCTTCGACCTGACGCCCTCGGAGATTCCCGCGGAGCGGCTCGCCGAGGCGGTGCGCGCTGTGGCCAGCCAGGGCTTCGACGTCGCCGAGGAGATCCCGGTGCGGGTGCGCCTGCTGCGCAGCGGCCCGCGCGACCACACCCTGGTGCTGGTGGTGCACCACATCGCCGCCGACGGCGTCTCGCTGGGCCCGCTGATGCGCGACCTGGTCACCGCCTACACCGCGCGCCGGGAGAGTACGGCCCCCGGTTGGTCGCCGCTCGCGGTGCAGTACGCGGACTACGCGCTGTGGCAGCGCGCGGTGCTCGGCGCCGAGGACGACCCGGACTCGGCGGCCGCGCGTCAGTTGAGTTTCTGGCGGTCCGAATTGGCGGAACTGCCAGCACAATTGGACCTTCCGTTGGACCGCCCGCGCCCCGCCGTCGCGTCTTACCGCGGCGCCACCCACGAATTCGCCCTCGACGCCGACCTACGCGTCGCCGTGGAACGGCTCGCCGCGCGCCGCGGAGCTACCCCGTTCATGGTGCTGCACGCCGCGCTGGCCGCGCTGCTCGCCCGGCTCTCCGGCACCTCCGACATCGCCATCGGCACCCCTGTCGCGGGCCGTGGCGAGCCCGCGCTGGACGACCTGGTCGGCATGTTCGTCAACACCCTCGTGCTGCGCACCGAGGTGTCCGCCGCCGCGAGTTTCACCGAGTTGGTCGGGCACGCGCGCGCACGTGATCTGCGCGCCTTCGCCCACCGCGACATTCCGTTCGAGCAGTTGGTCGAGGCGGTGAACCCGGTGCGCTCGCGGGGCAGGCACCCGCTGTTCCAGGTCGCGCTGTTCATGCAGAACATGGCGCCGGTCGCGCTGACCATGCCCGAACTCGACACGGAGCTGGTCGATTTCGAATCCGGCTTCGCCAAGTTCGATCTCCAGCTGACGCTGTCCGACACCGCCGACGGCTACCGTGCCGAATTCACCTACGCCACCGACCTGTTCGACGCCGCGACGGTCCGGGAGTTCGCCGCGAAGTTCGTTCGCCTGCTGCGCGCTGCGGTCACCGCGCCGGACGTCCCGGTCGGCGATATCGAACTGCTCGACGCGGGCGAGTTCGACTACGTGACCGCGAGCTGGAACGCCAGCGGCCACCGGGTCGCCGACCGCTTCCTGCACGAGGGCTTCGACAACCAGGTCCGCCGCACCCCGGGCGCGGTCGCCCTCGTCGCGGACGGCGCCGAGCTCACCTACACCGAACTCTCCGACCGCGCCAACCGGTTGGCGCGCTTGCTGATCGCCACCGGCGTCGGGCCGGAAACGCTTGTGGTGCTGGCGATGCCGCGCTCGATCGACCTCGTGGTCGCGATGTACGCGGTGCTGCGCGCGGGCGGCGCGTACGTGCCGGTGGACCCTTCGCAACCTGCCGAACGCATCGGACACATCATCGACACGGCCGCGCCGCACACCATCCTGACCACCCGCGCCGCCGGTTTCACACCGCCCGACACTGTGCCGCCGACCGTCCTCGTGCACCATCTCGACGAACTCGACCTCGACGAACACCTCGCCGCCAAGATCGCCGACGGACACCGGACGTCGCCATTGCACCCCGAGCACCCGGCCTACGTCATCTTCACCTCGGGCTCCACCGGGCGGCCCAAAGGCGTGGCGATCAGCCACCGCGCCATCGCCAACCAGCTGGCCTGGATGCACGACGAATACCGTCTCCGCACGGGCGATGTGTACTTGCAGAAGACCGCGACCACCTTCGACGTCTCGCTGTGGGGCTACTTCCTGCCGTTGCGCGCGGGCGCGACCCTGGTGCTCGCCGCCCCGGACGGCCACCGCGACCCGCGCTACATCGCGGAAACCATTGCCGGATACGGTGTCACGCTCACCGACTTCGTACCGTCGATGCTCGCGGTGTTCGCCGCGCACGCCGAGGCCGACGAATTGCGTTCGCTGCGCGACGTCTTCGTCATCGGCGAGGCGTTGCCGCCCGAGACCGTCGCGGCCTTCCACGCGGTGTGCGACGGCGGGCTGCACAACCTGTACGGCCCCACCGAGGCGGCCGTGTCCATCACCTACCGTGAGGTCACCGCCGACGACGCGCCGCTGGTGCCGATCGGTGAGCCCGAGTGGAATTCCCAGGTCTACGTGCTGGATTCGCGGCTGCGCCCGGCGCCGATCGGGGTGCCCGGCGAGCTGTACCTGGCGGGCGAGCAGCTGGCCCGCGGCTATCACGGCCGGGCCGACCTGACCGCGGACCGCTTCGTGGCCAACCCTTTCGGCGGCAACGGCGAACGCATGTACCGCACCGGCGATCTGGTGCGGTGGAGCCAGGACGGCGAACTCGTCTACCTCGGCCGCGTCGATTTCCAGGTGAAGTTCCGCGGCCAGCGCATCGAGCTCGCCGAGATCGAGACCGCGCTGCTCGCCGCGCCCGAGGTCGGTCAGGCCGCCGTGCGGCTGATCTCCACCGAGACCGGTGAATACCTGGCCGGGTATGTCGTCGCGGCACCCGGCGCGGAACTGGACCCGGACGCGCTGAAGTCCGGTCTCGGTCGGGTACTTCCCGGGTACATGGTGCCGACCGCGCTGGTCGAGCTGCCCGAATTCCCGCTGAACACCAGCGGCAAGCTCGATCGTGCCGCACTGCCGCTTCCGGTATTGCAGGCCAGACGTTTTCGCGCGCCCGTCGACGCGGCGCAGCGCCTTGTCGCGTCCGTGTTCGCCGAAGTGCTGCGAGTGGAGCAAGCCGGACTGGACGACGACTTCTTCGCCCTCGGCGGCAGCTCGCTGGACGCCACGCAGGTCACCGCGCGCACCGGCGCCGCGATCGGCGCGCGTGTCCCGGTGCGCACCCTGTTCGAGGCCTCGACGGTCGAGGGCTTCGCCGCGGCCGTTGCCGAGCTGGCCGAGGCGGGCGTGACCCGGCCGCCCCTGGCGCGGCGCGAGCGGCCGGACCGCATTCCGCTGTCACCCGCCCAGCGGCGGCTGTGGTTCCTCAACCGTCTGGAGAGCCAGGACGGATCGCCGGGCGTCTACAACCTGCCCGTAGTGCTGCGGCTGACCGGCAGGCTCGACGTACGCGCGCTGGAGCGCGCCGTGCTGGACGTCCTTGCCAGGCACGAATCGCTGCGGACCAGCTATCCCGAGAGCGAGGACGGCCCCTACCAGTCGATCCTCGACGCGGACGACATCGGCCTGAGTCTGAATCCGGCGCCGGTCGAACGCGCCGAACTCGCCGACACCATCGCGGCCATCGCGGGCGGCGGCTTCGACGTCACCACCGAGCTGCCCGCGCGAGTCGCGCTGCTGACCCTCGACCGGATCGACGACGCGCACGGCGTACCCGGCGACGAATACGCGCTGGTGTTCGTCGTGCACCACATCGCCGCCGACGCCCTCTCGATGACGCCGCTCGTCGCCGATCTGATCCGCGCCTACCGCGCCCGGCTGATCGGCCAGCGACCCGACTGGGCCGAATTGCCCGTCCAATACGCCGATTACAGCCTGTGGCAGCGCGAGCTGCTCGGCTCGCCGGAACGGCCCGGCGATCTGGCGCACCGGCAGCTGCGCTTCTGGCGCGACACCCTCGACGGCCTGCCCGCCGAACTGCCGCTGCTCACCGACCGTCCGCGCCCGGCACGGCCGAGCATGCGCGGCGCGGCCGTCGATTTCGCGATCGATCCCGAGGTGGCCGACGAGCTGCGCGCGCTGGCCGCCCGGTCGGGCGCGACGCTGTTCATGGTGCTGCACGCCGCCTTCGCGGCCACGCTGGCGCGTTCGAGCGGCGCCGACGACATCGTGGTCGGCTCGCCCATCGGCGGGCGCGGTGAACGCGAACTCGATGACATGATCGGCATGTTCGTCAACACCCTCGCGCTGCGCACCAGGGTCGCCTGGGACACCGCGTTCGAGGATTTCCTCGCCGAGGTGCGCGACGCGGATCTCGCCGCGTTCGCCAACGCCGAGCTGCCGTTCGAGCAGCTGGTCGACGCGATGGATGTCGACCGAAGCACCGGCGCGCATCCGCTGTTCCAGGTGCTGCTCAGCTTCGGCGCGGCCCCGCGGGCGCTGTCGGCCGTCGAGGTCCCGTGGCTGACCGTGGAGCCGATCGACATCCCGGACTACGGCGCGAAATTCGACCTGCACTTGGTGCTCGTCGAACGCGCCGACGGACTGAGCGGCAGCCTGCGCTACGCCACGGATCTGTTCGACGCCGCGACGGTCGCGGCGTTCGTCGCCAGACTGCGCCGGATGCTCGTCGCGGTGGCCGCCGATTCCACGGCGCGCGTCGGCGAGATCGAGCTGCTCGATGCCGACGAGCGCGCACTCGTGCTCGACCGGTTCAACGACACCGAACATTCCGTCGACGAAACGGCGACGCTCGCCTCGCTGTTCGCCGCACAGGCCGCGCGCACCCCGGATCGCCCCGCCCTCACCTTCGAGGGCGAAACCAGCGCCCACCCGTCGCCCGGCCACCGCCCCTCATCGAGTCGCTCCGCGACGCTAACTTATGGCGAGCTTTCCGCGCGGGTCAACCGGTTGGCGCGCTGGCTGATCGCGCAGGGCGTCGGCCCGGATTCGCTGGTGGCACTCGGCATGCGGCGCTCCATCGACCTGGTGGTCGGCATGTACGCGATCACGGCCGCGGGCGGTGGCTACGTGCCGCTCGACCCGGACCACCCGGCCGAGCGCACGGAACACATTCTCGCCACGGCGATTCCGGTCGCGGTGCTGACCTCCGGCGCGGATCTGGATCTCGCCGCGGCGCAGGTCCGCATCGACCGGCTCGACCTGTCCGGCTACTCCGACGCCCCGATCACCGACGCCGAACGCCGCGCCACGCTGCGCGCCGACAACACCGCGTATGTCATCTTCACCTCCGGTTCGACGGGCACACCGAAGGGCGTCGCGGTGAGTCACGGCGCGATCGTGAACCGGTTGCGCTGGATGCAGTCGGCGTATGTCGCGCTGGACGGCGACGATGTGCTGTTGCAGAAGACGCCGGTCGCCTTCGACGTGTCCGTGCCGGAGTTCTTCTGGCCCTTGCAGGTCGGCGCGCGGCTGGTGCTTGCCCGCCCGGACGGTCACCGCGACCCGGCCTACCTGGCCGAGCTGATCCGGCGCGAGGGCGTCACCGCGGCGCATTTCGTGCCGTCCATGCTCGCCGCGTTCGTCGCCGAGGAACCCGAGACGCCCAGCCTGCGGCACGTCTTCTGCTCGGGTGAGGCGCTGCCCGCCGCCACCGCGCAGCGGATGCGCGCGCTCACCTCGGCGCGGGTGCACAACATGTACGGGCCCACCGAGACGGCGGTCGAGGTGTCGGCGCACGAGGTGACCGACGCGGACACCGGCGCGCCGCCGATGGGTGGGCCGGTGTGGAACACCCGGATGTACGTCCTCGACGCGCGCCTGCGACCGGTCCCGGTCGGCGTGCCCGGCGAGCTGTATCTGGCCGGTGCGCAGCTGGCCCGTGGTTATCTCGGCCGTGCCGATCTGACCGGTGATCGCTTCGTGGCCAACCCCTTCGGTGAGCCGGGCGCACGGATGTATCGCACCGGTGACCTGGTGCGCTGGACGGCGGCGGGGGAGGTGCGGTTCCTCGGCCGCACCGATTTCCAGGTGAAGGTGCGCGGCCTGCGCATCGAACTCGGCGAGATCGAGACGGCGCTGCTCGCGGCTCCCGGGGTGGCTCAGGCCGCGGTGCTGGTGCGCGACGACCACGGCACCGGCGATCAGCTGGTGGCGTACCTGGTGCCGGAGACCGTGCTCGATCTCGACCTGGTTCGCGCGGAGATCGCCCGTCGGCTACCCGCCTACATGGCGCCCACGGAGTTCGTCGTGCTGGACGCCTTCCCGGTGAACGCCTCCGGCAAGCTGGATCGCCGGGCGCTGCCCGCGCCCGCGCCGCGGACAGTCGAGTTCCGCGCGGTCAGCGGCACGGCGGAAACCATTGTCGCCGAGACGTTTCGCGCGCTACTCGGCGCCGAGCGGATCGGTGCGGACGACGACTTCTTCGCACTCGGCGGCAACTCGCTCATCGCGACCCAGCTCGCCGCACGGCTGTCCAAGGCGACCGGAACGCAGGTGCCCGTGCGCGCCGTGTTCGACGCGCCCACCGTGCGTGAGCTGGCGCCGTACCTGAGGTTCGACGGCCCCGCAGCTCCGGTGACGCTGCCGCCGCTGCTCGCGCGGGAGCGCGGCGAGTCCGTCCCGCTCTCGATCGCCCAGCAGCGCATGTGGTTCCTCAACCGATTCGACAGCGCCGGAAGCGGTTACAACATCCCGTTCGCGCTGCGGCTGACCGGCGCGCTGAACGTGGACGCGCTGGGCGCGGCCGTCGCCGACGTGATCGGCAGGCACGAGACGCTGCGCACCCTCTACCCCGAACACGACGGCGCGGCCACCCAGCTGGTCTTGCCCGCGGGCACCCGGCTGGTCGACCTGGCGCCGCAGCCGGTGCGCGCGGCCGAACTGCCCGCGCTGATCGCCGCCGCGGCCGACGCCGGGTTCGACGTGACTTCCGAAGTACCGCTGCGGGTTCGGCTGCTGCGAGTCGAGGACGGCGGTGTTCCGCAGGAGCACGTGCTGCTGTTCGTCGTGCATCACATCGCGGCCGACGGCTGGTCCTTCGCACCGCTGACCCGCGATCTGGCCGCCGCCTACGTCGCGCGCTGCGCGGGGTCCGCGCCCGCCTGGCGTCCGCTGCCCGTCCAGTACGCCGATTTCGCGCTCTGGCAGCGGGACGCGCTCGGCGACGCACAGGACCCGACCTCGGTGCTGGCCGGGCAGCTGCGCTACTGGACGCACCGTCTCGCGGGTCTGCCCGAGGTGCTCGCGCTGCCTGCGGACCACCCGCGCCCGGCGGTGGCCTCGAACCGCGGCGGCGCTGTCATCGGACGGCTCGACGCGGCGCTGCACCGCGACATCCAGGAACTCGCCGCCGAGCACCGCGTCACCCCGTTCATGGTGCTACACGCCGCGCTGGCCGTATTGCTGAGCAGGCTGGCCGCCACCGGCGACGTCGTCGTCGGCGTGCCGGTGGCCGGGCGCGGTGACGAGGCGCTGGACGAGCTCGTCGGGATGTTCGTCAACACCCTCGTGCTGCGCACCGAGGTGCGCGCCGAGGCCACCCTCGCCGAGCTGCTCGCCGAGGTACGGTCCGCCGACCTGGCCGCCTTCGAGCACGCGGCGGTGCCGTTCGAGCAACTCGTCGACACGCTGAATCCCGTTCGTTCACAGGCGCATTCGCCGCTCTATCAGGTGGCGCTGACGCTACAGAACCAGACCGCGCCCGACTTCCGTTTGCAGCGCCTCGCCATCGGCGCGCTCGACATCGGCCCGGCTCCTATCCAGCTGGACCTGGACTGGACCCTGACCGACCGCTACGACGCGGACGGCGAGCCCGAGGGCATCGACGTGCACCTGCACTACGCGCTCGACCTGTTCGACGAGCACACGGTCACCGATCTCCTCGCCGCGTTCGAGCGGGTGCTGCGCGCGATGGCGCGCGACACCAGGACCGCGGTCGGCGATGTCGAGCTGATGTCGGTCGCCGAGCGCGGGATGCTGCTCTCCGACCGCAACGCGACTGCGCGCGCACTGCCCGCCGAGACCCTCGACGACCTGCTCACGGTGCGCGCCGCCGCGGACCCGGTCGGTCGCGCGGTGACCTTCGAGAACGAGTCGCTCGCCCACCCGTCACCCGGCCACCACCCCTCATCGAGTCGCTACGCGACGCTCACCTATGGCGAGCTGGCCGCGCGGGTGAACCGGCTGGCTCGGCGCCTGATCGCCGAGGGCGTCGGCCCGGAGACCATCGTCGGACTGGCCGCCCTGCGGTCGCTGGACATGCTCGTGGCGATGTTCGCGATCGTGCGCGCGGGCGGCGCGTACCTGCCGCTCGACCCGGCTCATCCGGCCGACCGGCTGGCGCAGGTGATCGAAAGTGCCGATCCCGCATTGATAGTGATCGTCGGCGGAGCGGAACTGCCGCCGCTGAACGCGCGCCTGCTTCGCCCCGCCGAGCTGGACCTGTCCGGCTACTCGGCCGAGCCGGTGACCGACGCCGAGCGCCGCGCAACGCTGCGCCAGGACAACACCGCGTACGTGCTGTTCACCTCGGGCTCCACCGGACGGCCCAAGGGCGTCGCGGTCACCCACCGCGCCATCATGAACCAGCTGCGCTGGCTCGAGCATCGCTACGAGGTGACCGCGGCCGACCGCATCCTGCAGCGCGCGCCGCTGACCTTCGACGTCTCGGTGTGGGAGTGCTTCCTGCCCGTCGCGGTCGGCGCGCCGCTGGTGATCGCCAGACCCGGCGGGCACCTGGACCTCGCCTACTTCGCCGGACTGCTGCGCGAGCACGGCATCACCATCGCCGAATACGTGCCGTCGGTGCTCGCCGCGCTCATCGGCGAGGGCATGGGCGACGCGCTGCGCTCGTTCCGGCACCTGCACTGCGGCGGCGAGGCGCTGACACCCGATCTGCTCGCCGCGATCCGCGGCAGTTTCGACGGCGCGGTGCACAACGCCTATGGTCCGACCGAGGCGGCCATTTCGGCGGTCTACCACGAGTTCACCGATGCCGACGTGGCTTCCGGTCGCGAGGTGGCGATCGGGCGTCCGTGCTGGAACACCCGCGTCTACGTGCTCGACGCGCGACTGCGGCCGGTGCCGGTCGGCGTGCCGGGCGAGCTGTACCTGGCGGGCGACCAGCTGGCGCGCGGCTATCACGGCCGTTCCGGGCTGACCGCCGAGCGGTTCGTGGCCGACCCGTTCGGCGTGCCCGGCGCGGTGATGTACCGCACCGGTGATCTGGTGCGCTGGAACCGCTCGGGTGATCTGATCTATCTGGGCCGCAACGATTTCCAGATCAAGCTGCGCGGTCAGCGGATCGAGCTCGGCGAGATCGAATCGGCGCTGGCCGGTGTGCCCGGCGTGCGCAACGCGGCCGTGCTTGTCGCGAAGGACAGCTCCGGCTACGAATGTCTGGTCGGCTATGTCAGCGGAGAGGTCGCGGCCGACGCCGTTCTGGACGCGGTGCGCGAGCGGCTGCCCGGCTACATGGTGCCCGCGCACTTGGTCGTGCTGGACGAGATGCCGCTCACCACGGTCGGGAAGCTGGATCGCGCGGCGCTGCCGACGGTCGAGGTCAGCGGCGGCGCGGTGGCCTACCGCGCGCCACGGGAGGGCGCGGAATCGGTGCTCGCGGCCCTGGTCGCCGATCTGCTCGGCGGGTCGGCGCGCATCGGTGCGGACGACGACTTCTTCGCGCGCGGCGGGAATTCGCTGCTCGCCATGCGGCTGGTCGCCCGCGCCAACGCGGCGCTGGGCTGCGCGCTCACGGTGCGCGAGGTGTTCGAGGCGCCGACGGTGGCCGAACTCGCGGTGCGCGTGCGCCATTCGGCCGACGACCCGCGTCCCGCCCTGGTGGCAGTCCCGCGACCGGAGCGGATTCCCCTGTCGCTGGCGCAGACTCGGATGTGGCTGCTGAACCGCCTCGATCCGGAGTCGGCGGTCTACAACATCCCGATCACCATCCGGCTGACCGGCGCGCTGGACACCGCGGCGCTGGCCGCCGCGCTCGGCGACGTGATCGCGCGGCACGAGTCGCTGCGTACGGTCTTCCCGTCCGACGGCGACGGCCCGTTCCAGTCGGTGCGGGCGGAAGTGCCCGCCCTGGAATTGGACCCGGTGGCGGTCTCCGAGGCGGAACTGCCCGAGTCCGTCGCGGTGTTCGCGGCGTTGCCCTTCGACCTGCGCGGCCAGATTCCAGTGCGCGCCTGTCTTTTCCGTGCCGCGGCGGATGACCATGTGCTGGTGGTCGTTGTGCACCACATCGCTGCCGACGGTGTGTCCTCCGCGCCACTGGCCCGTGATCTCATGGTGGCCTACACGGCGCGCAGTGCTGGCGCCGCGCCGCAGTGGCGACCGCTCCCGGTGCAGTACGCCGACTTCACGCTGTGGCAGCACGAGGTGCTCGGCGCGGCCTCCGACCCGGAATCGGTGTTGGCCGAGCAGATCGCGCACTGGCGCGCCGAGCTGGCCGACCTGGCGCCGGTGCTGGAACTGCCCACCGACCGCCCGCGCCCGCTGGTCGCCACCGGGCAGGGCGCCGCGGTGGAATTCGCGGTCACCGCCGAACTGACCTCGGCGATCGCCGAACTCGCGCGGCGACAGGGTGTTTCCTCGTTCATGGTGGTGCACGCCGCCTTCGCCGCCCTGCTCGCCAGGCTGGCCAGGACCGAGGACGTCGCGATCGGCACCCCGGTCGCGGGACGTGCCGAACAGGCGCTGGACGAGCTCGTCGGCATGTTCGTCAACACCCTCGTGCTGCGCACCGGGGTGCGCGCCGACACGTCCTTCGCCGACCTGCTGCGGCAGGTCCGCGAGGTGGACGTGCGCGCCTTCGCCCACGCCGACCTGCCGTTCGAGCGTCTCGTCGAAGAGCTCAATCCGGTTCGCTCGCAATCGAATTCGCCGATCGTGCAGACACTGCTGACCTTCGAGCATCGCGACGACACGGTTTTGGAGCTGCCGGGGCTCGAGGTGTTGGCCTACCCGCTCGACAATCGCGTCGCGCAGTTCGACCTGGCGCTGGAGCTGGTCGAGCATCAGCAGGGCGCGGGCACGGCGCTGCGCGCGCAGCTGCGCTACGCGACCGATCTGTTCGACCGCGCCACGGTCCAGTCCTTCGCGGCGCGATTCATCAGGATCCTGGAGACCGTGGTGGCCGACCCGGCTCTCCGAGTGGGCGACATCGAACTGCTGGACCCGGCCGAGCGTTCGCTCGTGCTCGAGCGGTGGAACGACACCGCGCACCCGGTCGCGGCCCGCCCGCACACGCTGGCGTCGCTGTTCGAGGAGCAGGTCGCGCGCACGCCCGAGGCGGTGGCGCTGACCTTCGAGGGAACCAGCCTGGCGTATGGCGAGTTCGCCGCTCGGGTGCACCGACTGGCCCGCTGGTTGGTCACCCAGGGCGTCGGCCCGGATTCCTTTGTGGCACTCGGCATGCGGCGCTCGCTCGACCTGATCGTCGGAATGTACGCGGTCACGGCGGCGGGCGGCGCGTATGTGCCGATCGATCCCGATCACCCGGCCGACCGCATCGACTACGTGCTGGCCACCGCGCGTCCGGTGTGCGTCCTGACTTCCGGGATGGATCTGGAAGTCGCCGCGGCACGGCAGGTTCGGATCGATCGCTTGGATCTGTCCGCCTTCGCCGAATCTCCGCTGACCGACGCCGACCGGATCGGCGCGCTCACGCCGGGCCACTCCGCGTACGTCATCTTCACCTCCGGCTCCACCGGTCGCCCCAAGGGCGTCGCGGTCTCGCATGCCGCCATCGTCAACCGGCTGGTCTGGATGCAGGATCGCTACGGGTTGCGTCCCGACGACGCGGTGTTGCAGAAGACGCCCGCCACCTTCGACGTGTCGGTGTGGGAGTTTCTCTGGCCCTTGCAGGTCGGCGCGCGCTTGGTCGTCGCGCGCCATGACGGTCACCGCGATCCCGCGTACCTGGCCCGGCTCATCGCGGCCGAACGCGTCACCACGGCGCATTTCGTGCCCTCGATGCTCGCGGTGTACCTCAACGAGCCATTGGCGCGCGAGCGCACCGCGCTGCGCCGGGTCTTCGCGTCCGGCGAGGCGCTGCCCGCCGCCGTCGCACAGCGCACGCGGCGCGTGCTCGGGGTCAGAGTGCACAACCTCTACGGCCCGACCGAGGCCGCCGTGGACGTGACCTATCACGAGGTCACCGACGCGGACACGGACTCGGTGCCGATCGGCAGGCCGGTGTTCAACACCCGGCTGCTCGTGCTCGACGACCGGCTGCGGCCGGTGCCAGTCGGCGTGCCTGGCGAGCTGTATCTGGCGGGCGGACAGCTGGCCATCGGTTATGTGGCGCGACCCGAGCTGACCTCGGATCGCTTCGTGGCCAATCCTTTCGGCGCCGCGGGCGAACGCATGTATCGCACCGGCGATCTGGTCAGATGGCTGCCTGCATCGCGAAGCGATTCGATGGGGGGCGGTGGCCGGGCGACGGGTGGGCCAGCCGGCGGCGAGCTGGAGTACCTGGGCCGCACCGACTTCCAGGTGAAGCTGCGCGGTCTGCGCATCGAGCTCGGCGAGATCGAAGCCGCTCTCACCGCGGTGGCCGCGGTCGACCAGGCGGTGGTGGTCGTTCGCGGCGGGCAGGTGTCCGGCGGTGATCAGCTGGTGGCGTACCTGACCGGCGCGTCGATCGACATCGATGCCGTGCGCGCGCGGCTGGCCGCCGAACTGCCCGGCTACATGGTGCCCTCGGCCTTCGTGGTGCTGGACGAGTTCCCGCTCAACTCCTCCGGAAAGCTGGACCGCAAGGCACTGCCCGCGCCCGTCGTGGCGGCGGCGGTCTTCCGCGCACCGGAGACCGACGCCGAGCGGACCGTCGCGGCGCTGTTCGGTGAGCTGCTCGGCGTCGAACGGGTCGGGGCGGGCGACGATTTCTTCGCGCTCGGCGGCAACTCGCTGATCGCCACCCAGCTGGCCGCGCGGCTCGGCGCCGAGCTGAGCACCGACGTCCCGGTGCGGACGCTGTTCGACGCGCCGACCGTCGCGGCACTCGCCGAGCGGGCTGTCGAGGGCACGGGAGCGGCCCGCCGCCCCGCTCTCACCGTGGGACCGCGCCCGGAAACGATCCCGCTCTCGCCCGCTCAGCAACGCATGTGGTTCCTGAACCGCTTCGATCCCGCGGAGACCGTCAACAACATCCCGGTCGCCATTCGCTTCGTCGGCGAGCTGGACACGGCGGCGCTGGCCGCCGCGATCGCCGACGTGATCGCCAGGCACGAGACGCTGCGCACCGTCTACCCGGACCGCGACGGCGTCGGCCACCAGCGGATCCTCGACGCCGCCGTCCCGTCGATCACCGAGCTGGACGCCGCCGACCCGGAAGCGGCCCTCGTCGGCTTCGTCGCCACGCCGTTCGACGTGACGGCCGAGGTGCCGCTGCGGATCGGGCTGGCGAAGCTGTCGGAGCACGAACACCTGCTCGCCCTCGTCGTGCACCACATCGCCGCCGACGGCTTCTCGATGGGACCGCTGGCCCGCGATCTCGCCACCGCCTACGCCGCGCGCGTCACCGGCGGGGAACCGGACTGGGCGCCGCTGCCCGCGCAGTACGCCGACTACGCGCTCTGGCAACGCGAACTGCTCGGCGCCGAGGACGATCCGGAGTCGATCGCCGCCCGTCAGCTGAAGTATTGGCGGCGTGCGCTGCGCGGTCTGCCCGCCCAGCTGGACCTGCCCGCCGACCGCCCGCGCCCGGCCGTCGCCTCGCACGCCGCCGCGAGCGCCACCCTGCTCCTGGACCCGGCGGTGAACTCCGGCATCACCGCGCTGGCCGCGCGGCACGACGCGACGCCGTTCATGGTGGTGCACGCCGCGCTCGCGGTGCTGCTCGCACGGCTGTCCGGCACGGCCGACATCGCCATCGGCGCGCCGATCGCCGGTCGCGGCGAACGTCGGCTGGACGAGCTGGTGGGCATGTTCGTCAACACGCTCGTGCTGCGCACCGAGGTGCCCGGCGCGGACTCCTTCGCCACCGTGCTGCGGCGGGTGCGCGAGGACGACCTGGACGCGTTCGCCAACGCCGAGGTGCCGTTCGAACGGCTGGTGGAGGTGCTCGACCCGCCGCGCTCCCAGGCGCGGCACCCGCTGTTCCAGGTCGCGCTGTTCTTCCAGAACCTTTCGCCGATCGGGGTCCGGCTCCCGGGCCTGAGCGTGGCGGAGTACGAGTTCGACTACGAGACAACGCGTTTCGACCTGCAACTCACCGTCTCCGACGACGCGGTGCGTTTCACCTACGCCACCGACCTCTTCGACGCCGCGACCATCCACACCATGGGCGAGCGATTCCTGCGGCTGCTGACCGCGGTGATCGCGGATCCGGAGCTGCCGGTCGGCGACATCGACCTGTTCGGCGCGGGCGAGCTGCACAGGGTGGTCACCGAATGGAACGACTCCGCGCACACCGCGTTCGTGGCGGAGATGCTGCTCGACGAGTTCGAGGCGCAGGCCGCGGCCACGCCCAACGATCCCGCGCTGGTCTACGTCCCGGACGGCGGTCCCGCCACGGTGCTCACCTACGGCGAACTCGATCAGCGCGCCAACCAGCTGGCCCGCCATCTCGTCGAGGCGGGTATCGGGCCGGAATCCCTGGTGGCCTTGGCCATTCGACGGTCCACCGACCTGGTGCTCGCCATGTACGCGGTGCTGAAGGCGGGCGGCGCGTACGTGCCGATCGATCCCGATCACCCCGCCCAGCGCATCGCCCACATCCTCGACACCGCGCGGCCCGCCGCGCTGCTCACCACCGAACGCGACCGTGCCGAACTCGGCTACACCGGGCGCACGGTGTGCGTGGACAGCGTCGCGCTGGACGGCTACGCCGACGATCCGATCGCGACCGAGGAGCGCGGCGTGCCGATCCACCCCGGGAACCCCGCGTACGTGATCTTCACGTCCGGGTCGACCGGAAAACCCAAGGGCGTCAGTGTTTCGCACGCGGCGATCGTCAACCAGATGACCTGGATGCAGTCGGAATACCGGCTGCGCGCCGACGACGTGTACCTGCAGAAGACCGCGACCACCTTCGATGTCTCGCTGTGGGGGTACTTCCTGCCGCTGCGCGTCGGCGCGACCGTGGTCCTCGCGACCCACGACGGGCACCGCGATCCCGGCTACCTCGTGGAGGTGATGGGTCGTTACGGCGTCACCGTCACCGATTTCGTGCCGTCCATGCTCAGCGTCTTCGCCGGACATGTGCACGGCACCGGGCAGCGCCTGGCCGCGCTGCGCACCGTCTTCGTGATCGGCGAGGCGCTGCCCGCCGAGACCGTCCGCGCGTTCGGTGCGGTGAGCGAGGCGCGGCTGCACAACCTGTACGGACCCACCGAGGCCGCGGTGAGTATCACCTACCGGGACGTGACGGGCGAGACCGAGCGCACCGTGATGCCGATCGGCAACCCCGAGTGGAACAGCCGTGTCTACGTGCTGGATTCGCGCCTGCGGCCGACGCTGCCGGGTGTCGCAGGCGAGCTGTACCTGGCGGGGACCCAACTCGCCCGGGGCTACCACGGGCGACCCGACCTGACCGCGGATCGGTTCGTGGCCAACCCCTTCGGCGCTCCCGGCGAACGCATGTACCGCACCGGCGACCTCGTGCGCTGGGACACCGGCGGCGACTCCGCCGAGCTGGTGTACCTGGGACGCACCGACTTCCAGGTGAAGTTCCGCGGCCAGCGCATCGAGCTCGGGGAGATCGAGGCGGTGTTGGCCGGGGTGACAGGCGTGTCCCAAGCGGCGGCGCTGGTGGTCGGCGATCACCTGGTCGGCTACGTCGTGCCGACACCGGAGCGAACTGCGGATCTCCAAGACGCGCTGCGCGCCGCGGCGCGGGCGGCGCTGCCGTCCTACATGCTGCCGTCGGCCTTCGTGGTGCTGGACGCCTTCCCGCTCAACGCCTCCGGCAAGCTGGATCGAAAAGCGTTGCCGGAGCCGGTATTCGATCGCCGCGCCTACACGGCTCCGGTAACTCCGGCCGAGCGTCTGGTGGCCGCCGCCTTCGAGGACGTGCTCGGTTGCGGGCCGGTCGGCGTCGAGGACAGCTTCTTCGATCTGGGTGGGAACTCGCTCAGCGCGACCAGGGTGCTGGCCAGGCTCGGCGAAAGGCTGGGCAGGCGAGTGCCCGTGCGGCTGCTGTTCGAGGCGCCGACGGTCGGCGCGCTGGCGGCGAGAATCGCCGCGGAGGCAACCGATTCGGTCGTTCCGCTGATCGCGGGTCCGCGTCCTGGCCCGGTGCCGTTGGCGCCCGTGCAGCGCGGCATGTGGTTCCTCAACCGGCTCGATCCGTCGTCGGCCGCGCACAATATCCCGGTCGCGATGCGGATTCGCGGCGAACTGGACGAGGTGGCGCTCGGCGCGGCGTTCGCCGACGTGGTGGCGCGGCACGAGGTGCTGCGCACGATCTACCCCGTCGCGGCCGACGGCACGGCGCACCAAGTGATCCTGCCGGTGGCGTCCGCGCCCGTGCGGCTGGCCGTCGAATCGATCGGCGCGGGCAGTGTCGAGGATCGAATCGCCGAATTCCTCGCCGCCGGTTTCGATGTCACGAGCGAGGTTCCGGTGCGCGCGGTGTTGCTGCGCGAGAGTCCGACCAGCCGGGTGCTCGTCGCGGTGCTGCACCACATCACCGCCGACGGGTACTCGATGCGGCCGCTGCTGCGAGATCTGCTCGCCGCCTACCTGTCCCGCGTGCTGGGAGCCGCACCGGTGTGGCCCGAGCTGGCCGCGCAGTACGCGGACTACGCGGTCTGGCAGACAGTGTCGGTCGAAAACGCGGCGGCGGAGGAACTGTCGTTCTGGCGCGAGGCGTTGCGCGAACTGCCCGAGGATCTGGCCCTGCCCACCGACCGCCCCCGCCCGCCCGTCGCGAGCAAGCGCGGCGGGAACGCGCGGGCCCGGATCGGCGGCGAGGTCGGCGCACGGGTGCGCGAACTCGCCCTCACCTACCGTGCGACTCCCTTCATGGTTGTGCACGCCGCGCTGTCGGTGCTGCTGGCCAGGCTCTCCGGTTCCGACGACATCGCGATCGGCACCCCCGTCGCGGGTCGCGGCGCGGCGGCGCTCGACGACCTGGTCGGCATGTTCGTGAACACGCTGGTGCTGCGCACCCGGCCTCGTCCCGACCAGTCTTTCACCGAATTGCTCGCTGAGACGCGAGCCGCCGACCTGGCGGCGTTCGCGCACGCCACCGTGCCGTTCGAGCGGGTGGTCGACGAGCTCGGCGTGACCACGACGCAGGCGCGGCATCCGCTGTTCACGGTCGCCCTGAGCTACCTGAACACCGGGGACGACACCTTCGCCGTGCCGGGTCTCGAACTCTCGACGGTCGAATTCGACGAGCCGGTGGCGCGTTTCGACCTCCAGTTCACCGTGTCCGCGGATATGGACGCCGACGGACACTTCGCTGTCGAGCTGAATTACGCGACCGACCTGTTCGACGCGGACACCGCCGAAGGGCTGCTGCGCCGGTTCGGTCGGGTCCTCGGCGCGCTGACCGCCGAACCGGAACGTTCGATCGGCGCGGTCGAGCTGCTCGCGCCCGCCGAGCGTGCCGAACTCCTCGCCAGGCGCGGCGCCGAGGCGGTGCCGCAGCGGACCCTCGCCGAGATGATGGCGGCGGCCGTCGCCATGAACCCGGACGGTGTCGCTGTGGTCTGCGGTGACCGCGAGCTGACCTACCGCGAGTTGGACGAGCAGTCCGCGCGCCTGGCCAGGATGCTCGCCGGGCAGGGCATCGGCGCGGAGAACGTCGTCGCGATCGCCATCCCGCGGTCGGCCGAGGCGCTGCTCGCGGTGTGGTCGGTAGCCAAGACCGGCGCGGCGTTCGTCCCGGTCGATCCGACCTATCCGGCCGACCGGATCGCGCACATGCTCACCGATTCCGGCGCGGCCTTCGGCCTCACGATCGACGCTGTCCGCGCCGCGCTGCCCGGCGCCGTCGAATGGCTCGCGCTGGACGCGCCCGCCACCGTGGCGCGGATTCGGCGCACCAGTGGGACGCCGCTCGGCGCGGACGAGCTGGTGCGTCCGGTGCGGGTAGATCACGCGGCGTGGATCATCTACACCTCCGGCTCGACAGGTGTGCCGAAGGGTGTCGTGGCGACGCACGCGGGGATCGCGGGAGTCGCTCGCGCGCAACGGGATCGGTACTCGGTGACCGCCGACGCGCGAGTGCTCACGGTGTCCTCGCCCAGCTTCGACGCCTCGATGCTGGAACTGCTGATGGCGCTTCCGGCGGGCGCGACCATGGTCGTCGCTCCGGCGAGCGTCTACGGCGGGGCCGAGCTGACCGCGCTCATCCGCGATCAGCGGGTGACCCACGCGTTCATCACCCCTGCGGTCCTGCAAACTCTCGATCCGGCGCAACTGCCGGAGCTGCGGCAGTTGACCGTCGGCGGCGAATCCTACGGGCCGGATGTGGTGCGGCGCTGGGGCGTCGGACGCGCGATGTACAACACCTACGGCCCGACCGAGACCACGGTCATCGCCACGATCAGCGCGCGGATGCGGCCGGGCGATCCGCTCGACATGGGCGCGCCGATCCCCGGCATGTCCGCGCTCGTGCTCGACGACCGGCTGCGGCCGGTGCCCGTGGGCGTCGCGGGTGAGCTGTACCTGCGCGGTCCCGGCTTGGCGCGCGGATACCATGCGCGGCCAGGACTTTCGGCGGACCGGTTCGTCGCGGACCCCTATGGCCCCGAAGGCGGGCGGATCTACCGCACCGGCGATCTGGTCAGATGGGTGCCCGCATCGCGAAGCGATTCGATGAGGGGCGGTGGCCGGGCGACGGGTGGGCCCAGGTCCGGCGCCCTCCAGCACCTCGGCCGCACCGACCATCAGGTGAAGGTGCGCGGTTTGCGCATCGAGCTCGGTGAGATCGACGCGGTGCTCGCCGCGCACGAATCCGTCGAATACGCGGTGACCGTCGGACACACCGATGCCGATGGTGTCGTCGCGCTGGTTTCGTACGTGGTCGCCGCGCCGGGGCACAGCGTCGACACGACGGCGCTGACCGCCTTCGCGGGTCGTTCGCTGGCCGCCTACATGGTGCCCGCTGCCATCATGGTCCTCGACCAGCTGCCGCTGACGCCGGTCGGGAAGCTGGACCGGAAGGCGCTGCCGGAACCGGAATTCCGAACTGCCACGTACCGCGCGCCGGTCACGGTGGCGCAACAGACGGTCGCCGCGACCGTCGCCGCCGTACTGGGAGTCGAGGACGTCGGCCTGGACGACGACTTCTTCGCACTCGGCGGAAACTCCCTCACCGCGACGCAACTCGCCGCGCGGCTGGGTGCGGCGCTCGGCGTCACGGTCGGCGTGCGCACCGTGTTCGAGCACTCGACCGTCGCGGCCATGGCCGCCGAACTGGATGGCGCGGACACCTCGCCCGCCCGCCCCGCGCTGGTCGCGCGCCGGGGCGACGAGCCGGTTCCGCTATCGCTCGCACAGCAGCGAATGTGGTTCCTCAACCGGCTGGACCGCCAGTCCACCGCCTACAACATCCCGCTCGCGGTGCGGCTCAGCGGCGAACTCGACATCGCCGCCCTGAATGCCGCCATCGCCGACGTAGTCGCCAGGCACGAGGTGCTGCGCACGGTCTACCCGCAGCGCACGGCCGGACCGGTGCAGGTGGTGCTGCCGGTCGCGGCGGCGGGCACACCCGTGCTCGCACCGATCGCGGTGCCGATCGATGATCTGCCCGTCGCGGTCGCGGATTTCGTCGGCGCGGGATTCGACGTGACCGACGCGGTGCCGTTGCGCGCCAGGCTCTTCCGTCCGGAGGCCGAGAACGACTCGGCGGCAACGGAGCACGTGCTGGTCGTGGTGATGCACCACATCGCGGCGGACGG
Source organism: Nocardia sp. CNS-044 (assembly GCF_059570515.1). Classification (NCBI taxonomy): domain Bacteria; kingdom Bacillati; phylum Actinomycetota; class Actinomycetes; order Mycobacteriales; family Nocardiaceae; genus Nocardia; species Nocardia sp. CNS-044. The sequence goes on along the minus strand of NZ_JCANSX010000006.1, from coordinate 1,089,999 downwards.
CTCCTCGCTCGCTCCGCTGGCCAGGGACATGATGCTGGCCTACACGGCGCGCAAGCAGCGTCGCGCGCCGGGCTGGGCGCCGCTGCCGGTGCAGTACGCCGACTACAGCCTGTGGCAGCGCGAACTGCTCGGCTCGGAGGACGATCCGGAATCGCTGGTGGCGCGTCAACTCCGGTTCTGGACCGAGGCGCTCGACGAGCTGCCCGCGCAGCTGCCGCTGCCGACGGACCGGCCGCGGCCCGCGGTCGTGTCAACTCGGGGTAAGCACGTCGATTTCGCCGTCGATGCCGAAACGCACTCGGCACTGGTCGAATTGGGCCGCGCGTCGAGCGCCACGCTGTTCATGGTGGTGCACGCCGCCTTCGCCGCGTTGCTCGCGCGGCTGTCCGGCACCGGCGACATCGCCGTCGGGACACCCGTGGCCGGTCGCGGTGCGGCCGAACTGGACGACGTGGTCGGCATGTTCGTCAACACGCTCGTACTACGCACCCGGGTGGACGCGGGCGACGGATTCAGCGCGCTGCTCGAACGGGTGCGCGCCGCCGACCTGGCTGCATTCGCGCACGCCGACGTCCCGTTCGAGCGGCTGGTCGAGGTGCTCAACCCCGAGCGCTCCACCGCGCGGCACCCGCTGTTCCAGGTCGGCTTCTCGTTCCACAACCAGGCCGAGGCCGATTTCACCCTGGATGGGCTGACCGCGACCGCGGTCGACTTCGACTCCGAGGTCTCCCAGTTCGACCTGCACCTGGTGGTCACCGATCGCTACGACGCGCAGGGCGTGCCCGCCGGACTCGCCGCGACGATCACCTACGCCACGGCGCTGTTCGACGAGGCGACCGTCGCGGGCTTCGCGAGCCGGTTGCAGCGGCTGCTGAAAGCCGTGTGCGCCGCGCCGCGGGTGCCGGTCGGCGACCTGCCGTTGCTGGACGACGCCGAGACCGAACGCATTCTCGTCGCGTGGAACGCCCCTGACCGTGAGTTCGCACCGGACACGCTGGTCACCGCTTTCGAGTCGCAGGTGGCGCGCACGCCCGACGCGATCGCCGTCGTGGACGACGCGCACACCCTGACCTACGCCGAGTTCGCCGCGCGGGTGAACCGGCTGGCCCGGGTGCTGATCGGCCGCGGCGTCAGCCCGGAATCGTCGGTGGCGCTGGCCATTCCGCGCAGCGTCGACCTGCTCGTAGCGATGTACGCGGTGGTGACGGCGGGCGGCGCCTACGTGCCGCTCGACCCGGCGCATCCACTCGATCGGACTACCGGCGTACTGGCCGCGGCGAATCCGGAGCTGGTGCTCACCTCCGCGCGCAGGCCGATGCTGCCCGCCGAGGTGTCCGACCACGAGGTGCTGCTCGACATCACGACGGTCCCCGAGGGCGGCGACGCCACACCGATCCGCGACACCGAACGGGTGCGGGCGTTGTCGCCGTGGCACACCGCGTACGTCATCTTCACGTCCGGCTCGACCGGCGTTCCGAAGGGCGTCGCGGTCCCGCACCGCGCCGTCGCGCACCAACTGGACTGGATGCAGTCGGAGTACGGCCTCGGCGCCGACGACGCCACGCTGCTGATGACCTCGGCCGCGTTCGACCTCTCGGTGTGGGAATTCTGGTGGGCGCTGCGCACCGGTGCGCGCGTGGTCCTCGCGCCGACCGGCGCGCAGCGTGACCCGGAGGGGGTGCTCGACCTGGTCCGTCGAGCCTCGGTCACCACGGTGACGCTCGTGCCGTCGCTACTCGCCATGCTGACCGAGGTGTCCGGCGGGCGCAGACTGCCCCGCTCGCTGCGCAGGCTGTTGGTGATCGGCGAGGCGTTGCCCGCCGCGACCCTGGCGAGGGTCGGAGCGCTTACTGATGCTCGGGTCGACAACTTGTACGGGCCGACGGAAGCGGCGGTTTCGGTGACTCGATACCGGACGGCCGTCGGCTCCGCGGCGTCAGCGCTGACCGGCACCGTGCCGATCGGTACGCCCGAGGCGGGCAATCAGGTGTACGTCCTCGACGACCGGCTGCATCCGGTCCCCGCGGGCGTCACCGGCGAGCTGTACCTGGGCGGCGCGCAGCTGGCCCGCGGGTATCACGGCAGGCCGGACCTGAGCGCGGAACGCTTCGTGGCCAACCCCTTCGGCGCGCCGGGCAGCAGGCTGTACCGCACCGGCGACATGGTGCGCTGGGGCTCCGACGGCAACCTCGGCTACGTCGAACGGCGCGACTTCCAGGTCAAGGTGCGCGGGTACCGCATCGAGCTGGCCGAGATCGAGCACGCGCTGCGCGCCAGGCCGGAGATCGCGGAGGCCGTCGTGGTCGCGTACCGGGCGGATGGTGAAAATGCCATGCTGGTCGGCTATTTCACGTCGGTAGCGCCGGTCGACACCAAGCGGCCGCACACCGCGTTGGGCACGGATGCACCACGCGCTGGGGTGCACGCCGAACAGCTGAGCGCTGGGTTGGACGCCGACGGGCCGCACGTCGGGGCGGAAGCCGAGGGTGCGCGGGCCGGGTTGGTGGCCGATGGACAACGTGCCGGGTTGGGCGCCACGGCGCCACACGCTGGGGTGCACGCCGAACAGCGGGGCGCTGGGTTGCGCGCCGACGAGCCGCACGCCGGATCGGGCGACGGGCAGCACGCCGCGTCGGACATCGGCGCACTACGTGCCGCCCTGGCAGAGGCGCTGCCGAGCTACATGGTGCCCGCCGCGCTCGTTCGACTGGACGCGCTGCCGCTCAACGCCAACGGCAAGGTGGACCGCGCCGCACTGCCCCGGCCCGAACCAACCGCACGCGAGTTCCGTGCTCCGGCAACGGACCTGGAACACGCTGTGTGCGCCGTCTTTACCGAGGTACTGGAGGCGGAGCGAATCGGCATGGACGACAACTTCTTCGAGCGCGGCGGCAACTCACTGCTCGCCACGCGCCTGGCCACCCGGCTCAGCGCGGAACTCGGCGAACCGGTCCCCGTTGTCTGGTTGTTCTCCGCGCCGACGCCCGCCGGGCTCGTCACACAGCTCGAGCTGACCAGGTCCGGCCGGGGCAGGGTGGACGCGGCGGCGGCCTTCGACGTGCTGCTGCCGCTGCGGCCGGGCGGCGGCAAGGCGCCGCTGTTCTGCCTGCACCCGGTCGGCGGTGTGGCCTGGTCGTTCGCCGGTTTGGCCGCGCACATCGACCCGCAACGGCCCATCTACGGCCTGCAATCCCCGGCGCTGAATTCGGCGGAACCACTGCCGGATTCGATCGAGGACTGGGCCCGGCGCTACGTCGCGGAGATCCGCGCCGTGCAACCGGAAGGGCCGTACCACCTGCTCGGCTGGTCGCTCGGCGGCGTTCTCGCGCACGCCGTCGCGATCCAGTTGCAGGACGAGGGGCAGCACGTCGCGACGCTGGCCATGATGGACAGCCCGCGCACCGAATCGGTGGCCGAGACCACCGTGCCGCTCGCCGACCTGCTCGGCGGACTCCTCGGCGAACAAGCCGCCGAGGCGGACACCGAACTCGGCCTCGCCGAACTCGCCGAGCGCATCGCCGACCTGCCGGAACCGTTCGCCTCCTTCGGCGCCGAACGGCTCGGCCGCGTACTGGACGCGGGAACCCGCTCCCTCGAACTACTCACCCGCTACCGGCCTCGCCGCTACAAGGGCAACCTGGTGTATTTCACCGCCGCACTGGACGATCCGACCGGCGCGACCGGAGCCGCCAGCTGGTCCGATGCCGTGGACGGCACCGTGCACAACCACGCCGTCACCGCCACCCACTGGCGAATGACCACCGAATCCGCGCTCGCCCGCATCGGCCACGTGCTGACCGCGGCCTGGGCCGACACCGACCGCGCATGAACCTGTAGACGACTCACGAAAGGCCAACCATGACAAACCCATTCGACGACGATGACGCCCAGTTCTACGTCCTCACCAACGCCGAGGGCGAACACTCCCTGTGGCCCATCTTCGCCGCCATCCCCACCGGCTGGACCATCGCCTACGGTGCGTCCCCCCGCAGCGCCTGCCTGGAATACGTCGAAACCCACTGGACCGACATGCGCCCCAAGTCCCTGATCGCCGCCATGAACCCGAAGACGAACTGAACGCGGGGCGCGTCGGTCCTACTGCCGCGCCCAGAATGGCAGGCGCGGTAACCGACCGAAGGTGCCCTTCGTCCCGCCAGACCGGCTGGAGGTCACCTTCATCCCCGACCTGCGTGCCCAGGGCGGACCGACCCAGGGTGACCTTCATCGCGGCGGGTCGACTGGATCACCGCACCCCGCGCGACTACACGTCCACCCGCTGGGCGTCGACGACCTCCCTGGCCCGCTGCCGCCACTCGCTCACCGCGCGCCCGCTGCCGTTCAGCAGCGCCGAGTCGAATCGCTTGGCGCGCTTGGTGACCGTCAGCCCGACATAGGTGCGCGCGTTGGTGATGGCGGCGGTGGCGACGGCGCAGGCTTCGTCCACTTCGCCGGAGGCGAGCAGTGCGGTCGCGTGTTCGAAGCGCACCAGCGCGGGTTCCATCGTCTCGCTCGGGTCGTACAGCGAGATGGCTTGTGCCGCGGCGGTGGCCGTCTCGTCGGGCTTGCCGAGCCTGGCATATCCGATGGCGCGGTAGAAGGCGAGCTTCTCCGGTCGGAACGAGAAGATGCCGATCGGCAGCTCCTCGGTCGCGACGGTGTCCAGCGCCCGCGCGGATTTGTCGATGCAGTGGGCGAAGTGGCGTTCGTCGCCGAGATCGGCGTGCGCGCGCGCCGCCATGCCCCAGAGCCAGGCGGCGGCCGCGCCGGTCGCCGGGTCCTGCGCGAGGCGAGGATCGAGCAGGCGCAGCACTTCCCTCGGTTTGTCGCTGTAGGTGGGCAGGTAGGCCAGTCCGGCGAGCGCGATGTCCTCCGAGTAGCGGTCGCCGATGTCCTGTGCGGCGTGGATGGCGGTGGCGTACCACAACCGCGCTTGGCCGAAATGCCCTTCGTTGAACAAGATCTCGCCGACCACGTTGGCCAGTCGTCCCGCGGTGCGGACCAGCCGGATCTGGTGGTGTGTGGCCTGGCGCTCGCCGAGACATGCTCGCACCGTGCGGAACTGGTCGAGCGTGCCTTGCAGCAGCTCGTGCGGCGGCACCTGGACGACGTGCTTGCCCAGCGCCGCGGTGGATTCTTCCAGGAAACCGAGCCTGCGCTCGCTCATCGACCCGGCGTCCAGGGTCGCGAGCATCCGCTCCGGTTCGCTTGCCAAGAGTTCGGCAGCGTGTCCCGCCAGACCTGCGCCGATGCAGGCCAGCATTTCCCGCCTTCTCACGTCGTCATCCTCGACTTCCTCGTCGAGCCCGATCGGCGTCGACCGAACCTCCGGTCCGGCCTGCGCTTTGTCCCTACCGAGCTTGATTGTCCGATCGAGCGCCGCGCTCGCATCGTCGGTGTGGCCTGCCGCTTCGCGACCCGCCTTGATCGCCCGCTCGAATCGCGTGACGACGACTGAATCGGCCTCGGACAGCACTCGATCGAGTAGTCGACGGCTTGCGGCGTGCATCCGGGTTGTCCGGCCGTTCTCCCACAAGACCACGGTGCGCGGGGTAACGCCCACCAAACGTGCGAACTCGTAACGACTCCGCTTCATCGCCGTGCGAAGGGCAAGCACGTCCTCGCCCGTCCAGTCGACCTCAACCATAGGACCCGCTTCCTCGCATCAGGCCGATTCACTCGAAAATTACTCGCATTTATCGCATTCCGGACTGTTATGTACCCAATCGCAACGCGCAGTCTGTATTGGCACCCGGCGCCGGGGTTGTGCCCAGACCCTATGGGGGCGCCCACTCTCCGGAACCCGGCGCACGGTCCCGACGCGGTCATGATCCAGCCGCTTCGAGCGCGGTTCCGCCGGCGCTCCCGGCGCCGGGTGCACTGAACTCCGCGGAGGTGGACGATGAACGTACCGCATTCGGACTTGCGCGAACTGTGGCTTGTCCAAAGTCGTGACTGCGCAGCAGAACCGCAGGTCCTGGACTACGACAAGGCGAGATTCATCCTCTCCGTCCACGCCGGCCACGGCAGCGGCTGCCGCCAGTACCTAGCCGCCTCCGCCTACTGCTTCCGGCGCGCCGTAGACAAGTGATCCGATGTACTCGACGCTGTCCATCCTGACCGGTTGCGGTCTGGTCGTCTCCCTCATCGGCATCATCGGAACCTGCGTCGGCGACCCCCGCTCCGCAGCCGGACACCGCGCTCCCACAACACCTTTCACGGTCTCCGAAGCGCACCGCGCAATGCAGCAACACCGCGGTTGCCGGGCAGATGCTTGCGCCCGCAAAGGAGCCGCCTTCCGAACTTTGGTCGCGGCGGGACGCATAGTTCCCGATACCCGCGCCGACGGTTATTCGATGTAGTCGTCTGCGCGGCAACGGATGTCGTCGATCGCGTCTGTCAGTAACACTCCCAGCAGACTTCGACGTCGGAGAAGTCGTGCGGGTGGAAGCGACCTCGACCGCCACCGGCGCCCACTCGAAGTCGCGGTTCCAGCCCACAGGCCGCCCCTGGCTGAGGGGAACAGGCGCGCCTGTGTTCATCGACCGGTCGAACAACAGCACGACACTCGAGGCGTGGCGCCATGAACACCGGAGCCGGGCTGGTTCGGCGCGGAAATGATCCTCGGGGCTGAGGGGAATATCGGGGTGGTCCCGGATGTGCGGGGCACCGGACCTGCCTACCGTCGAGGTATGCGTCTGGTATCGATCGTCGTGGCCGCTTCCGCGGTGGCACTGCTCACCGCGGGGTGTGCGAGTGACAGCCGGACGGAGTCGGCCGGGGTGTCGGATGCTCGGCTCGAGGCTGTGCAGGCGGACATCGACCGGGTGGTGGGGGCCGGGGTCACCGGGGCGATCGCGACGGTCACCGAGAACGGGGAGACCGTGGTCCGTACGGCCGGGGTGGCGGACCTGGGCACCGCGGCGCCGATCCCCACCCAACCCGCACAACAGACCCGCGTCGGCAGCATCACCAAGACCTTCACCAGCGCCCTCGTGCTGCAACTGGTCGCGGAGGGGAAGGTGCGCCTCGACGAACCGATCGACACCTACCTGCCCGGTCTGCTGCGCGGCGACGGCATCGATGGACGCGCCATCACGGTCCGGCAGATCCTGCGCCACCAGAGCGGTCTACCGGACTTCGCGGACGACCCGCGCGTCGACGAATACCGCGCGGGAGTCGAGAACCGCACGATGACACCCGCGGAAGGCATCGCGATCGTCAACGGTGGGCGGGCGGTGTTCGTGCCGGGCGAGCGCTACGAGTACAGCAATTCGAACTACCTGGTCGCCGGGATGTTGATCGAGCGGGTGACCGGAGCTCCGTACGCGGCGGAGTTGGAACGGCGCATCCTGAAACCCCTCGGCCTCGCCGACACGTACCTGCCCGGCGCTGGTGAGCGCGACATCCGCGGCCCGCACCCCGCGGGTTACGCCACCCTGAACGGCGTCGTCACCGACGTCTCCCGCATCGAGCCGTCCATCCCATGGGCGTCGGGCGCCCTGGTCTCGTCGGGCACGGACCTGAACCGCTTCTACGGCGCGCTGCTCGCGGGCCGGGTGTTGGAGGCCGCGGAGCTCCAGCAGATGCGCGATGGTGTGCCCAGCGACCAGGAATCGGGAATGGTCTACGGACTCGGCCTCGGATCCATCCAATTACCCTGCGGTGCTGAGTACTTCGGCCACAGCGGCGGAATCTATGGCTACTACACGGTATCCGGTGCGACCGTCGACGGGCGCGCGATCACCGTCGCCCTCACGAAGGCCCCGGAGACCGAACCCGACCTCATCGGCATGCTCGAACACGCACTGTGCCCATGAGAAACCGGACAAGCTCGCATTGCGCGCAGTCCAGCGTCAGCTGAAACCCACCGCCGCCAGGGGAATCGTCGCGATGCCCGTGAGCGGACGGCTCGATGTCGACGATGGGCGCCCAACCTCTCAGACCAGGTTCTTCTCCTTGCGGATCCGGCGGCGTAGATCGACCATCAGCGCGTGGCTGCCGCCGTGCCGCAGGAACCGCGGGATGAACCGGTTGACGAAGCCGACGAACACGAAAAGGTGCTCGAAGCGGCGCTGATCGGCGGCGGTCCACTCCAACCGCATCTGCTCGCGGAAGTACGGCGCGAGGAAGCCGATCGTCAAGAACTTCAGCAGGTTTCGGAACGGCAGGCGCAGGTACCAGTGGATCATGCGCAGATTCAGCAGATCGTCGACGTAGGCGCGCACGTAATCGTCGAGTACGGCCTGGCGGCACGCCTGGTTCCAGTAGATGTCGAACTCGGCGCGCGTCTTGGGCCACATGTCCTCGGTGACCTGAAGCGTGGTGCCCAGAGTCGACGACGAGGCGTAGAAGGCTTCGGCCTGCTCGTCGTTCATCTTGCCTTGCAGCAGCTGGTAGGTGTCCTCGAAACCGATGTAAAGGCATGCGGCGACCCACAATTGGAGGTTGCGGTCGAACGCGTTGTACTTCACCGGGGCCCCCGGCTCGGACCGCACGTGGCGGTGCACCGAGTCGACTGCCTTGCGGTAGGCCATGCGCTCTTCCTCGGTGCCGAGGATCGCCACCGCCAGGTACTGGGTGGTGGTGCGTGCGCGCTTCCACGGATGCTTCATCAGCGCACCGGATTCCACCTTGCTCTCCGCGACGCCGTAACCCACGCCGGGCCTCGCCATCTGCATCGCCACGTTGGCCGCGGCGCCGGCGAAGGACCAGAAGTCCAGCGCGTCGGCCAGTTTGATCGGCCGCTTGGTGAACGGGCGGTGCGCGGAGCTGATGGGGATGCGCGTCTGCTCCTTGGTCAGTGGCGCCGGTTCGTTCTGGTACGAGAAGTGGGCGACCGCGGTCATCGGAGTCCTTCCGTTGTGTTCCTCGTGGTCCGGACCAGCCGCGCGACCCGCGCGGCGGTGAATCGTCCGGTGCCGAACAGGAATCCGGCGAGGAACAGCCAGCCGAGGAACTCGAAGACCGTCATCTCCACGCTGAGAATCCTGTTGAGTGCTTTCATCGTTCGACCTCCTGGAGGCCGATGCGGGGTCGGGGCGGGGTGTGATCACCCATCCGTCGATTATGTTACCGATCATTCTGTATGACAAGAGTGCGCCTTGTCCGGGGTTTGCCCAGTTTCGAGACGGTCCTAGGCGATGGAAGTGTGGTCGTGTTCTGACCGGAAATATCGGTGAAAGTCTTCCGTCCTGCCGTGAATCGTGCGTAACATACGGGACCATGCCGGACCGGATCTCAGCGGTCGGGTGCGCCCGCGACGTCGCGATCTCCTTCGGTACGCGTGGGCGACCTCGACGGGGTTCGGCTGGCGCAGGAAAGGATGCGACGTACATGCTCAAGAGGCTGGATCGAATATTCAGCTACGAGATGAAGGTCTCCGAGTTCTTCGGGACGCTCATCATCCTCGGAATCCCTTACGGGCTGGTCGGAGTCGTCTGGACGCTGACCCACACGAGTCACCTGCGTGAGATGCACGGCATCGACGTGGTGATCTCGTTCCTCGGATCGATCGTGTGCTGGCCGGTGCTCACCTTCTCGAATGTGTGCATGACCTGATGATGATCCTGGTGTGGCTCATCGACATCTTGGTGATCGTCGTCAAGATTCTCGGTGGGCGGATGAAAGTGAATCCGATTCTGCGCTACGGGCTTTGGGTCGCGGTGCTGAGCGCCGTCGCCGCGGGCGTCGCCGTCGTCGGCTACGTGCTGGTGGCGGGGGCGGGTGTAGCTGCCCAGGGGTGGTTCTCCGGGTGAGTACCTGCCAACGGATAAGGCCGGGTTGCTCGTGTGCCGTCTACGCACATGGGCACCTGCCGTGAGCGGATTCACCTGCTCGGCGCCGACCGGACGTGACGTGGATGGGTGTCCGGAATGGATGTGATTGTCTGGTCACTTCTCTGGCGTCGAGTGTCTGACATGGGCGCGGAAGTGCGGCGATCACCTCGATTTCTTCGCAGGTGACGCGCCTACTCGGTAATCGAACCCAGCTCGTCCCGTTGGGCCAATACCCTCGGAAATATTGAGAATTCTTATTCACATGTGACTTGTGTCGCCCACTGTCTCCGTGCGACACTTCACACGCTCCGCGCCCTCGAAGGGGTCACCGTTACCGGTCGGCGAAGTGAGCGAAAGAAGGCCGAGAAAGGACTCGGGCACCGTGACAACCATCGAACGACCTCCGGGTCGGATCGAACCGGGGGAGTCTCCGGAGCGCACCGATCTGGAGCAGGCCGTCGAGGACCTGAAGGGGCTGTGGCGGCGTCATCCGCAACGGTCGCTGGAAACCCTCGGCAGGCAGGTGATGCTCGGGCGCGACGCGGTCATCGAACTGATCCGCGCGATCGTCGCCCGGCGTTTCCCGTACCACGAGTTCATCCGGCAGTGCGCCTTCATGTCGAGCGTCTCCGCGGCGCCGACGGTGTTCGTCGCGATCCCGATCGCCGTCGTCGTCTCGATTCAGGTCGGAGCGCTGGTGAATCAGGTCGGCGCGACGACGTTCATCGGCGCGGTCGCTGGACTCGGCATCATCCGGCAGGGTGCGCCGCTGGTCACCTCGCTGATGATCGCGGGCGCGGTCGGCTCGGCGATCTGCGCCGACCTCGGCTCGCGCACCATCCGCGAGGAGATCGACGCCATGATGGTGATGGGCGTCGATCCGGTGCGCAGGCTGGTCGCGCCGCGTCTGGTGGCGGCGGTGCTGGTCAGCATGCTGCTGTGCGGGTTCATCGTGTTCGTCGGTTTCGCGACGGCCTACATGTTCAACGTCTACGCCCAATCCGGCACGCCGGGCTCGTTCATCGGCTCGTTCGCGTCCTTCGCGGTGGCCAACGATCTCATCGTCGCGCTGGTCAAAGCCGCCATCTTCGGCGCGCTCACCGCGATCATCGCCTGTGACATCGGGCTGCACGCCAAGGGCGGCCCCGGCGGTGTCGCGAACGCGGTGAACTCCGCGGTCGTCACCTCGGCGCTGATGCTCTTCGCCACCAACATCATTCTCACCCAGCTGTACAACACGCTGTTCCCGACGAAGGTGATCTGAGGTGGGCACGAAGTACACCCCGCCCGCCCTGAGACCATTCCGGGCGGTCGGCACCGCGGTCGCCGTGCCGTACCGGGCCAATCAGCGACTCGGCCACCAAGCCATCACGTTCTTCCAGGCGCTTGGCGCGATTCCGTTCGTGCTCAAGCATTATCGCAAGGAAGTGCTGCGGCTGACCGCCGATGTCGGGTGGGGCAACGGCTCGCTCGTCGTCGGCGGCGGCACCGTGGGCGTGGTGATCATCCTGTGCGCCTTCGGCGGCATCACCGTCGGCATGGAATCGTTCACCGCACTCAACCTGCTCACCATGGGTCCGCTGACCGGCGCGATCTCGGGATTCGCCACCACGCGTGAACTCGCTCCGATCCTGGCGACGCTGGCCTTCGCCATCCAGGCCGGCTGCCGGTTCACCGCGCAACTCGGCGCGATGCGGATCTCCGAGGAGATCGATGCATTGGAATCCATTGCCATCCGGCCACTTCCGTATCTGGTCAGCACCAGGATGATCGCGTCCACGCTGACCATCGTCCCGCTCTACACGGTGGGCCTCGCGGTGGCATACCTGGCTACCAAGCTCTCGGTGCTCTTCCTCGGCGGTACCTCCGCGGGCACCTACGACCACTACTTCTTCCAATTCCTCATCGGGACCGATGTCTTCTTCTCGCTGCTCAAAGTCGTCGTCTTCGTGCTGCTCGCGACGTTCATCCAGTGCTACTACGGCTATGTCGCCTCGGGCGGGCCGGAGGGCGTCGGCGTCGCGGCCGGTCAGGCGATCAAGATGGTGATCGTCGTGATGGTTTTCGCGAATCTGTTCATGACACTGGCCATTTGGGGCATCGACCCCGGCTTCCGGATCTCGGGATAGGGGCCGCGCATGCTTCTCGATCCCAGTGGCCGCGGGCCGAGCGCCCGCCAGCTCTCCCTGTCCGGTCTGGCCATGCTGACGGCCACCGCGATATTGCTCGGCCTGCTGATGCTGCGCTACAACGGCTTCTTCGAGGACAAGGTCCGGGTGACCGCCGAGCTGACCAGCACCGGCGATGGTCTGCCATCGCGCGCCGACGTGAAGTTCCGCGGCATGGTGGTCGGCACGGTCGCGGCCGTCGAGGTGGTCGCCAAGGGGGAACGGCAGCGCGCCGAGATCCACCTGAAACCTGCCGTCGCTCCGACGATTCCGGCCGGTGTCACGGCGCGCGTGGTGCCCAACAACCTGTTCGGCGTCACCGCGATCGAACTCGTCGACAACGGCTCGGCGGGCGCGAAACTCGCCGCCGGTGCGGTGATCCCGGAGGACACCAGCACGTCGACGATGCAGTTGCAGACCACGCTCACCGTGCTGCGCGACGTGCTCGACAACATCCAGCCCGAGAAGCTGGGCCGGGTACTGGCGACTCTCGCCGCCGCGCTCGATCCCGCCGCGCGCGTGCCGGGTTCGACGATCGAGCGGCTGGACCGCTGGGTCACGGAAGTGCGCGCGATCCCCGGTGTCGGCGAGCTGCTCGGCGATCTCGGCAGGGCCACAACGGAACTCAGCAAGTCGGCGCCCGACCTGGTCGGCGTGCTCGCCGAGTCGGTCACGACGGCCCGAACGCTCACCGAGCGCCGTGACAACCTGATAGCGCTGCTGGCCAACGCGAGCAGCACCATCGACTCGGTCAATTCCTTGTTCGCCCGAAACCCCGACGCGGCAAAGGATCTCGTACCCGGCTTGGACGAGCTGTTCGGCAGCTTGGCCCAAGACCCGCAGGCCATCCCGGACACCGCGCGCAACCTCAACGCCTCGCTGGCGAAGCTGGCCACCGTGTTCCACTTCGGCCCGAGCCGCCAGATGGTGTGGAAGATGGACGTCAGCTTCACGCCCTTCCAGCAGTACACCGCCGCGGACTGCCCGTCCTACGGTTACCTCACGGGCCCGCGTTGCGGCGGTCCGACGGTGCCGGAAGTCGCGCCGGAGCAGGAGTACCCGGCCCAGTTGCGGCCGCGCTGGCTCGACGCCGCGGGACCGCGGCCGACGCTCGCTCTCCCGGGACTCGAAGCGACTCCCGCACTTCCGGGCCTCCCGACCCTGCCCGCGATTCCCGGACTCCCCATTCCCGGACTGCCCGCGATTCCCGGGATCACCGTGCCCGCCGCGGGCGCCCCGGCAGCTCGCCCGATCGCGGGCGGCCGCGGGCACGCCGGAGTCGCGGCGATCGTCGGCGGCCAACCGACCGCCGCGCAGCTCCTGCTGCTGACGCCGCTGCTGGCGGGCGGGTCGGTGACCGTGTACGACACCGAAGGGGGCAACTAGATGAAATCCGGAAAGGCCCTCGCGGGCTTCGGCTTCTTCGCCGTGCTGGCCATCACGCTGACCTACACCATCTGGTCGACCTTGCAGCGCTCGGTTCCCGGCGACACACACACCTACTCCGCGACCTTCTCCGACGTGATGGGCGTGCGGGTCGGTGACGACGTCCGGATGGCGGGCGTGCGAGTCGGCCGGGTCGACCGGATCGATTTCGACGACGCCTACAAGGCGGTCATCGATTTCCGCATCCAGGACCGTCAGCGGCTCACCACCTCGACCAAAGCGCTTGTGCGATATCAGAACCTGATCGGTCAGCGATATATCGCGCTAGTTCCCGGCAAGGAAGAGGGCGAGCCGCTTCGGCCTGGCGGTCATATCTCACTGGACAACACCGAACCGTCCTTCGACGTCTCGGCGCTGCTCTCCGGTTTCGAGCCGCTGTTCAGCGTGCTGCAACCCGATCAGGTGAACTCGCTGTCGGAGACGCTGATTCAGGCCTTGCAAGGCGACGGCGTCTCCTTGAGCACCCTGATCACCCAGGCCGCCGATCTGGCAAGCACCTTCGGCCAGCGCGATCGCATCCTCGGCGACGTGATCACCAACCTGAGCAGCGTGATCGCCGGATTGGCCAATCGCTCAGCCGAATTGGAGACGCTCATCGCCCAGTCCAGGGCCCTCGTCGAGGCGCTCTACGCCGAAGGTGAGTCGCTGAAGCAGTCCGTCGATTTGGTGGCGAAATCCACCGACTCCCTGGTCTCTCTCATCGCCCAGGTGCAGCCCGACTTGGCCGGGGCGCAGAACGACGCCACCACCGGCATCGCCATGCTGCTGCTCAACGGCGCCGCGCTGGACAAGGCCGCCGTGCAATTCCCGACGCTGCTCAACGCGCTGGCCCGCTTCACCAGCTACGGCGCCTACGGCAACGCCTACATCTGCCGCCTCGACGTCTCGCTGTGGGGCGTACTGCTCCCGCCGGGTCTGTTCTCGCAGGTCGGCGGCGAATCCCAATCGGAGGTGTGCCGATGATGGCGCGGATTCGGTTGCCGAGGTATTCGGCGAACCGCTACCTCTGGCTCGGCGTGCTCGCGGCGGCCTTCGTAGCGCTGCTGCTGGTCGGCTCCAGCGTGGTGTCCGAGGCGCGGCTGTCGGACAAGACGATCAAGGCCGAGTTCGCCCAAGCGGCGGGACTGCGGCCGGGTGCGACGGTCGACGTGTCGGGCATCGAGGTCGGTCAGGTCCGCGCGGTGCGGCTGGACGGCGACAAGGTGGTCGTCGACCTGCGCGTGCGCCGCGATCTGCGGCTCGGCCCGAACGCGCGGGCCGCGATAAAGATGTCGACCATCCTGGGCAGGCTGCACATCGAACTGACTCCGGGCGACGGGAAGGGATTGCCGGACGACATCATCCGGCTGTCCAACACATCGGTTCCGTACAACCTCGGCAAGGTCATCCAGGACCCGCAGTACAAGTCGTCCTTCGAGCGGATCGAGCGGATCGATCCGGACAAGCTGCGCCAGGCGCTGGACGTGTTCGACCAGCAGATGGGCGACTCGCCGCAGCTGACCGTCGCCGCGCTGGACAGCATCGGCGCGCTGGCCAAGGTGATCAACGATCGCCGTGACGAGGTCGACCTGCTGCTGAAGAGCATGGACGAGGTCTCGCAGCTGGTCGCCGACAACCAGAACAGCGTGCTGCTGCTGCTCACCCGCGGCGAGGCGATCGGCAACGCGGTCGCGCTGCGCCAGGACCTGCTGCGCCAGCTGCTCGACAACGTCGCGGCGCTGTCGGCCCTGCTCCAGGAGATGGGCATCGAGAACAACGACCAGCTCGGGCCGCTCATCCAGAACCTCAACACCATGACCGAGGGGCTGGAGAAGAACCGGGAGAACCTGGACCGGCTGTACGAGATCATGCCGGTGGCCATGCGGCAGTTCAACAACGCGCTCGGCAACGGGCCGTACGGCGAGGTCTGGGCGCCGTGGTTTCTCCCGGACAACTGGCTGTGTTTCGCGCAAGCGGTACCGGGGTGCAACTGATGACGATTCGTGGAGTCCTGAAGCTGGCCGCCCTGTGCGTGGCGGCGGCGGTGAGCAGCGGCTGTTCGCTGCTGCCCGAGAGCGTGAGTTCGCTACCCGGCCGATATCTCGGTGAACAACTGCGGATCAGCGCGGATTTCGAGAACGTGGCGGGCCTGTACGCGGGCAACGAGGTGGCCGTTCTCGGTGTTCCGGTGGGCCGGGTCGACACCGTGACCGCGCGCGGCAGCTACGTCGAGGTCACCATGTCCATCGACAAGGACGTGCAGGTGCCCGCCGATGCCATCGCCGCGCTGGTCTCACCGCAGCTGATCACCAACCGGCACGTCGAGCTGGCCCCGGCCTACACCGGCGGCCCGACTCTCGCCGACGGCGCGCACATCCCGCTCGCGCGCACCAGAACACCGGTCGAACTGGACCGGATCCTGGAGAACTTCGACCAGCTCGGTGCGGCGCTGAAAGGCGACAACGAGAGTGGCCCAATGGCCAGCCGGGTGCTGTTCCCCCTGCTCGACGGCAACGGCGACCGATTGCGGGAGACGCTCGACTCCCTCTCCGCCGCTTTCGAGGTGACCTTGGCCAACAAGGACCAGATCGCCAACACCATCATCAAACTGAACGAGATCACCCAGGTGATCGCGTCCAACGATCAGACGGTGCGCGACTTCAGCGGCAGGCTCACCGAGTTGGTGCGTTTGATGGGCGAGCAGTCGCCCGGTCTGCACGCGGTGCTGACCCAGCTCAACGATTTCGTGAACAACACCTCGACGGTTGTCGGACAGAACCGAGACCAGTTGGCGGGCGCCCTCACTCGCTTCGTCGCCATCACCGAGCAGATGCGCGCGAACTCGCGTCAGCTCACCGAGATCATCGACGTCACACCGCTGTTCTTCGAGAACATCACCAACGCGATGAGCCGCGAGCACCAGGCCGTCCGACTGCACGGCCTGCTCGACAAGGCCGTGCTGGACGGCGAGGCGCTCGCGCTGTTCTGTGAGCGGATTCAGCTGCGGCTGGACGGCTGTCGCACCGGAAAGATCCAAGACATGGGACCGGATTTCGGTCTCACCGCCGCACTGCTGGGGATCACGAAATGAGGACGAAGGCGGCGTTGCGCCGTTCCATCGCGGCCGGGTTGGTCGCCGCGAGCATCGGCGCGACGACCGGTTGCGCGGTGACCGTGGACAACGTGCCGCTGCCCAAGCCGGGCATCGGCGCACCCGGATACAAGATTCACGCCGCGTTCCGCGACGCGCTCAACCTGCCGGATCGCGCGCACGTGAAGATCGGCGGCACCGACATCGGCGTGGTGACCGCGATCAGCACCACGAATTTCCTCGCCGACGTGGAAATGGAGATCCGCGAGGACATCCGGCTGCCGCGCGGCACCACCGCGGAATTGCGACAGGCGACCCCGCTCGGCGACATCTTCGTCGCCATGACCCTGCCCGCCGCGCAGGACAGCACGGAGATGCTGCGTCCGGGCGACACCATCGGCACCGAACACACCTCGGCGGGCGCGTCGGTGGAGCAGCTGATGGTCTCGATCTCCATGCTGCTCAACGGCGGCGGGCTCAATCAGGCGGCCAAGATCACCGCCGAGATGAACTCGATGTTCGCGGGGCGGGCGCCGCAACTGTCGCACCTGCTCACCGAATTGAGCAGCGCCATCGACGCGTTGAACCGGCGCACCGCCGACATCGACAGCGTGCTCTCCGGCGTCAACCTGCTGACCGGCGAATTGGCCGCGCGCAAAGCCGAACTCGGCGCGGCCGCCGACACCTTTCCCGCACTGCTCGGCCTGTTCGCCGAGAACAACAGGGACATCTCGGCATTGATCGGCAAGGTGTCGGTGACCATGTCGGCGCTCGGCGATTTCACCGAGACCACCGGTCCGGAGTTCGTCGGCCTCTTCGACAGCATCCAGCGGCTGATGTCCGGCTTCACCCAGATGGGCGAGGAATTGGGACTGGCGTTGGAGCGTTTCGATCAAATGTATCCGTCCGTCATGGCGTCGTTCGACGGACCGAATCTGTCGGTCGCGGCGACGGTTTCGTATCTCAGCATCGGCGCGCTGACCGATCCGAGCGGCAGCCGTCCGCCGGAACTCGGTGACGTGCCCGCCTTCATCGGCAGCCTCGCGCAGGTCATCGAGAAGGTGATCGGCAGGCTCACCAGCCCACCGCGCACGGAGGGCGGACGATGAACATCCCGCTCTGGAATTACCTGGTACGCAAGCGGATCGCGGTCGCCAACATCGGCCTGGTACTCGTGCTGGTCGCGGGTTCGGTCTACCTGAGTTCGCAGGTGCTGCGCTTCAACCCGGTGCCGAACACGTATCTGGTCACCGTGCAGTTGCAGACCTCCGGCGGGTTGCTGGCGAACAACGACGTCACCTTCCGCGGCACCAGGGTCGGCCTGGTGCGCGAGGTCCGGGTGGCGGACGTCGGTATCGAGGCCATCGCCGAAATCCAGTCCGGCGCGCGCATCCCGGTCGGCGGCACCGTCGCGGTCGGCCGCCTCTCCGCCGCGGGGGAGCAGTACCTGGATTTCCGGCCGGACTCGGACACCGGTCCCTACCTCGGTGACGGCGATGTGGTGCCGGTGTCCCGCACCGCGGCACCGGTCTCGGTGCAGTCCGTGCTGGCGAACGTGAGCGGCATGATCGGCGGACTGAACCCGCAGCGGCTCACCGTGATCGTCGACGAGCTGGACAAGGCGTTGGCGGGCGGCCCGGATCGCTTGCGCAACATGATCTCCGGAATCAGCAGAGCCATGGCGGGACTCAACGACCTGCTGCCACAGACCAGGCAATTGATCGAGAACCTCGAGATCATCGCGGAGACCACCTCGCACGCCCAGCCCGACCTGACGACCCTCACCACCGGCGCGGGCGCGCTGTTCGAACAGCTGACGGCCGCCGACCAGGAGGTCCGGCGCTTCCTCGACCTGGCGCCCGGCCAGCTGGCGACGCTGGGCGGCTTCGTCGCCGAGACCGAGGACCCGGTGACCAACCTGGTGACGAACTTCGTGGCCATCACCAAGTCGGCGAAGCTGCGCCAGCCCGCCATCGCGGCGTTGTTCCCCGCGCTGCGCACCGGCACCGAGGCGATCGGCGTCCCGGCACACGACGGCGCCTTCCATACCCTCGTCGACCCCTGGCCGCGGCCGACCTGCGACTACGAGACGATCCCCGTCGTGCCGACGCTGGCCACCACCGACACCAGGGTGCGGCTCTACAACTACTGCGTCACGAGCAATCCGGCGCTCCAGGTGCGCGGTTCGGCCAACGCGCCGCGGCCCAATGTGCCCGACAACGGCTCCGGCCCGCCGCCGGGTGTGACCGGAAACGAACTGTCCCGACCCGTTCCCGGGCGATAGGAAGGAAAAGCCATGAGTGACAACGATGTCGACAAAGGCGCCGCGCCCGTTGCGGAGCGTGCTGCGGCGGGCGGCGGGTCCGCTGGTGCCGAGGCGCCTGCCTCGTCCACCGACAAGTCCTCCCCGGAGGCGGAGGTCGATGCGACGAGCGGAAGCGCTGCCGGTCGGGCTGGCGCGGATGCGAAGGATGCTGCGGCGGTCGGCGAGTCGGCGCAGGGCGTGACCATGGCCGTAGCTGCCGCGGATGCGAAAAGCGCTGCGGCGAAGCCTAGTTGGCGCGCTCGTCTGGGGATACCAGGCGGTGCCAAAGGGCTCGTCGCGGCACGTGCCGCGGTGGCCGTCCTGCTGGGCGGCGCGCTCGCCTCGACCGGATACTTCTTCGTGCAGAACAAGGACAACGAGGCCCTGCTGGCGGCCCACGAGGAGGCAAGGGCGGCGGCCTGCGCGTACGCGCCCGTGCTCGCCAACTACGACGCGAAGAACCTCGACGCCTACTTCACCGCGGTGTTGGACGGCGCGACCGGCGACTGGAAGAAGCAGTTCGACGACACCAGCCGTGAGCTGAAAGAGGTGCTGTCCCAAGGCGAGGTGGTCTCCAAGACCAACGACGTGCAGTGCGCGGTGAAGACCGGCGACGAGACCTCGGCCGAGGCGATCGTGGTGATCGGCCAGACCATCACCAGCGTCGGCACCCAGGGCAAGCCCGCGCCCGGACAGCTGTCCATGGTGATGCGCATGGCCAAGGTGGACGGTAAGTGGTTGGTGAACATGGTGAATTCGCCGCTGGTTCCGGCTCCGCAGCAGTAGGTTTCGTCGGTTCAGCGGGCCGCTGGCCTGCCGAACAGGATGACCTGCATCAGGTGGGCGACCCGCGCCTGCGAGCTGGACGGATTGTCCGGGCCCAACCACTGACCTAGGTCGACGACCAACGCGAAAGCGGCGTGCACCAGCACCCGCGACTCGGCGGCGGACAGCTCGGGGCGCACCCCGACGACGAGCTTGGCCCACTCTTCGACGTTGAGCCGCTGGATGTTTCGCAGCACCGTGCGGTCTTCCTGCGGCACGTTGCTGATCTCGGCGTAGTAGACGAAGGTCAGTTCCCGCTCGGCGAACGAACCGGCCACGTACAGCTCGATGAGCCTGGTGAGCGCGCGCTCCGGGTCGCCGTCGGAGGCGGCGATTGCGGGTCCGATGGCGGCCGAAACCCGGTCCGCCGCACGGCGAAACGCGGCGGCGAGCAGATCGCCCTTGCTCCGGTAGAAGCGGTAGACGGCCGAGGAAGCGGGCAGCTCGGCGGCATTGGCGATGTCCTCCACGCTGACGTTCGGATAGCCGCGCTCGTGGAACAGTTCGATGGCGCGCCGCAGCAGCAGCTCGTGCTTGAACCGGAGCGGGACCTCGGTGGCCCCCTCGGTGGTCGGCGAGTCGCCGACCGGCGGCAGGTCGCAGCGGACGACGTCCAGGCACGCCGTGCGCAGCAGCTTGGTCAGCGACCGCACCGGGATGGACACGTGGTGATCGGAAATGCTGCCGATGACGCTGAGCACGGCGGTGGCCAGAACGAGGCTGTCCGCGCGCGCGAGTTCGGGCCGTGCCTCGGCGAGCAACGCGCCGACCACCCGATACGCCTCGATCAGCTGGTCGATCAAAATCCGGTAGTCGTCCTGCTCGAGGTAGCGGCTCTGCCACCGCAGCAGCGCCGCGCCGCGACGGTTGGTGATCGACCTCTCGATGAGCGTGTCGATGATGTGCTCGAGCCTGCGATACGCGTCGGCGTCGGCCAAGTCGTCGGGCAGCTGCACCGCCTCCGCGCAGAGCGCGCTCAGCCGCAGCGCCTCCTCACGGAACAGCGCGTACTTGCTGGGGTAGTGGCGATACAGCGCGGTGGAGCTGATGTCGAGCCGGGATGCGATCTCTTCCATGCTGACGCCGTGGTAGCCGAGGGCGCCGAAGGCCTCGGCGGAGGTCGCCGCGATCTGCGCTCGCCGGTTTCGCGGCCGACGCCGGATCGCCCGTGCGTTCTCACCGCTCGCCGCCTCCCGGCGGGCGCCGCCTTTCCGCGCATCCATGCGGCGATGCTAACCCAAACGGATGCTCGGTAAACCCGGCTTTCGCAGGCCGGAATCAAACTGAATGATAGATCACAAACAGGTAGTAACACCGGCGGTAACGGGGACGATTATAACGATGCGGACCAGAATACTCGGTAACATTACCGAGTGCGGCCCGGGTCCTTGGCTCCCTGTGCGCGGTGGTTTCAGCCCTGTGCCGGACGGCCGAACAACGCGACCTGCATCAGCAGTCGCACCCGGTCCTGCGCGGCGATCGGGTCGCTGCCGAACGCGCGGCCGAGATCGATGACGAGCGCGAAGGCCGCGTGGATCAGGAAGCGCGCCTCGGCGGGCGAGAGTTCCGGTCGCACCTCGCGCAGCAGCTTGGCCCACTCCTCGACGCTGAGTCGTTGGATATTGCGCAGGACGGTGCGTTCCTCGGCTGGAACATGTTGGAACTCGGTGAAATACACGAAGGTGAGGGCGCGCTCGGCGAACGAGCCGGAGACGTAGTACTCGATCAGTGTGGTGAGCGCGGATTCCGGTCCGTCGGACGCCGCGACGGCGGGGCCGATCGCGGCCGACACGCGTTCGGCGGCTCTGCGGAACGCGGCGGCCAGCAGATCGCTCTTGCCGCGGTAGAAGCGGTAGACCGCCGACGCCGCGGAAAGCCCTGCGGCGCTGGCGATCTCCTCGACGCTCACATTGGGGTAGCCGCGGTCGTGGAAGAGCTCGACCGCCTTGTGTAGCAACAGCTCGTGCTTGAACGACTCCGGGATCTCCACCGCCGCCGTGGGTTCCGGTTCCGCCGCGGCGGTCGGCAGCTCGGCGTTCGCCAGCGACCAGCAGGCTGAGTCGAGCAGCCGGGCAAGGGCTTTCGCGGGCAGCGAAGCGTGGTGATCGGCGATGCTCGTGATGGCGCTGAGCAGTGCGGCGCGCAAGACCCGGACGTCGTCATCGCCGAGTTCGGGGCGCAGCCCGCGCAATTCGGTGCCGAGCGCGTCGAGGACGGTGGCCTGCTGCTCGGCGAGCGTCTTCTGGTCCTCTGGCTCGAGGTAGCGGCCCTCCCAGCGCACCAGCGTGACGCTCGGGCGGTTCTCGATGGTGGCGCCGATCAGCGCGTCGAGCACGACGTGCAGCCGCTGCTCGGGCGAGAGTTCGGCGGCGTCGGCGGGCAGCTGGACCGACTCGGTCATCGCCCGCCCGACCCGCAGGAGCTCCTCGCGGAACAGCGCGTACTTGCTCGGATAGTGCCGGTACAGCGCGGCCGAGCTGATCCCGAGCCCGGAGGCGATGTCCTCCATGCTCACGCCGTGATAGCCGAGGGCGCCGAAAGCGGCTGCGGACGCCGCGGCGATCTGCGCGCGCCGATTCTTCGGCCGTCGCTTGATCTCCCGTGGTGCCGAGTCGCCGCTGACTGCCTTTCGCGCCGTACGGCGATTGTCGACACTCATGCCGGACATCGTAACGACTTCGCGCCCGCCGTGATTTGCCCAGGTCGCGCTGCGTCGAACGGGTCGAGAGCTGCGCGCGACCGAGCACGGCGGCCGTTCCGTGTGGCCCCGAGGCTCGGTCGCTTCGGGGCCACACGGTTCGCCGTTCGGCTCGCCGCGGCGGCGAGGCGGGATGCGCCGCGCCGATCCGTTCGGAGATCGGCGATCGAACGTCCGCGCTGGGGGCACCAGGAGTCGGGCCTTCATCGATCGCCGAATATTGATAAACATACAGCAGAAACGCAGCAGGTCAACAGGAAATAGACTCATGAACCGATAATCACTATGACGTAGGCGCTCGGTGCTGTCGGTGTTACCGTTGCGGTGGTTCGTCTCAGGGGCGGTTCGTCGGGAAGAGGGGGTAGCTGTGTCGGCATTTCAGATCGCGGTGGTGTTGTATCCGGGCATGACGGCGCTCGACGCGATCGGACCGTACGAGGTGTTGCGTTTCGCGCCGGGCGCGGAAGTCCGCTTCGTCGGGCACGAGATCGGTCCGGTCATCACCGACAGCGGCGCGCTCGCGCTCGGGGTCACCCACACCTTCGACGAGGCACCGGCCCCGCGGCTGGTCGTGGTACCAGGCGGCCCGGCCGCGACCGCCGTCGCCGCGGACGAGCGGGTGCTGAACTGGTTGCGCGCCGTGCACGAAACCAGCGAATGGACCACCTCGGTGTGCACGGGTGCGCTCGTGCTTGCCGCGGCGGGTCTGCTCGATGGCCGGTCCGCCACGACGCATTGGGCGGCGCAGCGCGCGCTCGGCCTGCTCGGGGCCGTGCCCAAGCGCGGCGAACGATTCGTGGTCGGCGACCGCATCGCCACGGCCGCGGGTGTCTCGGCGGGTATCGACCTGGCGCTGTGGTTGGTCGGCGAGATGTTCGGCGAGGAGCGCGCCGAGGCGATTCAACTCGCCATCGAATACGACCCCCGACCGCCCTTCGACGCAGGCCACCCAGACAAGGTCGCGCCCGCGATGCGCCGCTCCGCGTTGATCGACCAGGTCCGCCTGCTCGGAGACCTGCGCCACAGCGGAACCCTGGTACGCACCCTCACGGGCGCGCAGCAGGCGTTGTGGCGCAGCGCTATTCGCCGCATCCGCGCCTGACCGGCGCGGTCGGGTCAGCGCGCAGGACGGATCTTCGCGTACCAGTCCAGCAGGTCCGGGTCGTCGACGGCGCTGCGCTCCACCACGCGCGCGGCCTCGGCGCCCTGGAACAGTTTCTTGATCGGCACCTCGAGCTTCTTGCCGGTGCGGGTGTGCGGGATGCCGGGCGCGACCAGGATCTCGTCGGGCACGTGCCGGGGCGAGACCTCGGTGCGGATGGTCGAGCTGATGCGGTCGCGCAGCTCGTCGGTCAGCTCGGCGCCGGGCGCGAGGACGACGAACAGCGGCATCCAGTACCCGCCGTCGGGCTGTTCCGCACCGATCACCAGCGCCTCGGTGATCTCCGGCAGCCGCTCGACGGACTGGTAGATGTCGGCGCTGCCCATCCGGATCCCGTGCCGGTTCAGGGTGGAATCCGAGCGGCCGTGCACGACGATGCTGCCGTGGTCGGTGATGGTGATCCAGTCGCCGTGCCGCCAGACTCCCGGGAACATGTCGAAATAGGCGTCGTGGTAACGCTTTCCGTCCGGGTCGCGCCAGAAGCTCACCGGCATGGACGGCATCGGCGCGGTGATCACCAGTTCGCCGACCTCGCCGCGCACCGGCTTGCCCGCTGGATCGAACGAGTCGAGCGCGACGCCGAGATAGGGCGCCGACAGCTCGCCCGGCCAGACCGGCACCGTGCGCACACCGCCGATGAAGGCCGAGACCACGTCGGTGCCGCCGCTGATCGAGGACACCGGAACGTGCTCGCCGACGTTGTCGCGCAACCACAGTGCCGAGGAGGGCGGTAGTGCGGATCCGGTGATGCCGACCGTGCGCAGCGCCGAGAGGTCGTGCTCGTCGCGCGGGACGACGCCCGCCTTGATGCAGGCCAGCACATAGCCGGGACTGGTCCCCACCACAGTTGCCCGCGTCTCGGCGGCGATGCGCCACAGCGCGTCCGGCGCGGGGTAGGTCGGGCTGCCGTCGTAGCAGACGATCGTCGCGCCGACCAGCAGGCCCGCGATCTGGAAGTTCCACATCATCCAGCTCGGGCTGGTGTACCAGAAGAAGGTGTCGTCGGCGCCGATATCCGATTGGAGGGCAATGGCTTTCAGGTGCTCGAGCAGCACGCCGCCGTGGCCGTGCACGATGCCCTTCGGAAGGCCGGTGGTGCCGGAGGAGAAGACGATCCACAGCGGATGATCGAAATCCACGGTCTCGGTCTGGATGACGGCCCCGGCATTGTCGGTACCGACCGCCTCCGCCCACGGCATGGCATCGGGGACCTCCAAGCCGAGCCGCGAGACGGCGACCGTAGCGCGTAGCGATTCGAAACCCTCTTGCAGCGCGGCGATATCGGCACGCTTGTCGTGCGCCTTGCCACCGAAACGGTAGCCATCGGCCGTGACGAGGACCGTCGGTTCCAGCTGGCCGAGGCGGTCGAGTGCGGCCTTCGGCGAGTAGTCCTGCCCGCACGCGCTCCAGATCGCGCCGAGACTCGCGGTCGCCAGGAAGGCGATCACCGCCTCGGGAATGTTCGGCAGGTAGCCGACGACCCGGTCACCCGGCTCGACGCCCAGTTCGCGCAGGGTACGTGCGAAGGCGGCGGTGGCGTCGATCAGCTCGATCCAGGACACCTCGCGGGTCGGCTCGTCCTCGCCGACGGCCAGGATGGCGGGGCGGTCGGTGCGCGCCTGGCGCACGACCTGGTCGACGTAGTTGAGCTTGGTGCCCGGAAACCACTGGGCGCCAGGCATCTCCGTGCTCGCCAACACCTCGCCGTCGATCTCGCCGAGTTCGAAGTACTCCCAGACCGCCCGCCAGAAGCCGGCCAGGTCGTCCACCGACCACTGCCACAGCGAGTGGTAGTCCGACGTGGCGACGCCGGTGCGCTCGGCGACGAACCGCGCGAACTCGGTCACCTCGGCGTCGGCGATGTCCCGTTCGGTCGGCACCCACTGTGGTTGCACCGCAATACCTCCTGGCTCGTGGGGTGGATCAGTTCTGGGCGTGCGCGCGCCGCACGATCTGTTCGGCGTGCCGCAGCACCGGGGCGTCGACCATCCGGCCCTCGAAGGCGAAGACGCCGCGGTGCTTGGGCACCTCGTCGAGTACGCGCCTCGCCCAAGCGATTTCGTCGTCAGCGGGTGCGTAGGCGGCGCGGATCACCGGCACTTGGCTGGGATGGATCGCGACCTTCGCATCGAATCCGATGGCCACCGCGTCGTCGGTCTCGGCCCGCAGGCCGTCGAGATCGCGGATGTTCAGGTACACCGAGTCGAGGGCGAACTTGCCGTAGGCCTTGGCGGCGAGCAGCGCGCCGGAGCGCACGTGCCGCGCGACGTCGCGATAGCCGCCGTCGGCGTGCCTGCTCGCGGTGCCGCCCAGACCCGCGATCAGGTCCTCCGCGCCCCACATGACGCCGATCGCGTTGCGCGCCGTGACCGCTTGCCCGATGTTCAGCGCGCCGAGCGGCGATTCGACCAGCGCGATCACCTCGTAATCGGACAGCGCGATGATCTGTTCGGCCGCTTCGGTTTTCGGCAGCATGACGCGGCGGTAGCCGGTCTCGGCCAAGGCCGCGAGATCCAGCTCGTGCTCGTCGGTGCCCGCCGCGTTGACCCGCACCACGGTGGTCTCCGGGTCGAGCGGGGACGCGATCAGGGCCGCGCGTGCGCCGGCCTTGTCACCGGCCGCGACGCCGTCCTCCAGATCGAGGATCACCACGTCGGCGGCCGCCGCTGCCTTGGCGTAGCGTTCGGGTCGGTCGGCGGGGCAGAACAACCAGCCCGGCCCCGCCATCTGCCACGTCATGCCTGCTCCGGCGCCATGCGAACCAGCGTCTTGCGGGTGGCCGTCGCGACCACTTCACCGTGCTGATTGCGCCCGGTGTGGGCGAAGGTCACGATGCCCTCGCCGGGGCGGGACTTGGACTCGCGCTTGTCGGTGACCACGGTCTCGGCGTACAGGGTGTCGCCGTGGAACACCGGGTGCGGGAAATTGATCTCGGAGAAGCCGAGATTCGCCACGATGGTGCCCTGGGTCAGCTGGGCGACCGAGAGCCCGACCAGGGTGGACAGGGTGAACATGGAGTTCACCAGTCGCTTGTTGAACGGCGGCAGCGCGTCGCTGAACGCCGCGTCCAGGTGCAGCGCCTGGGTGTTCATGGTCAGCGTGGTGAACAGGACGTTGTCGGCCTCGGTGATGGTGCGACCCGGCCGGTGTTCGTAGACGACACCGGTCTCGAACTCCTCGAACCACAAGCCGCGCTGGACGATTCGCCGCTCGCTGTGTTCCGTCACAGACCCAGCTCCCGTCCGATCAGCATCAGCTGCACCTCCGTCGTGCCCTCGCCGATTTCCAGGATCTTGCTGTCGCGGTAATGCCTGGCCACAGCGTATTCGTTCATGAAGCCGTTGCCGCCGAAGATCTGGGTGGCGTCGCGGGCGTTGTCCATCGCGGCCTCGCTGGCCACCAGCTTGGCGATGGAGGCCTGCTTCTTGAACGGCTTGCCCGCGAGCATCAGCGCGGCGGCGTCGTAGTAGGCGGTGCGCGCGGCGTGCGCGCGGGTCTCCATGCGGGCGATCTTGAAGGCGATGGCCTGGTTGCGACCGATCGGCTGACCGAACGCGAGCCGCTCCTTGGCGTAGCGCACGCTCTCGTCGACGCAACCCTGGGCCGCGCCCACCGACAGCGCGGCGATCGCGATGCGGCCCTCGTCCAGGATGCGCAGGAAGTTGGCGTAGCCGCGGCCGCGCTCGCCGAGCAGGTTCTCCTCCGGCACCCGCACGTCGCTGAAGCTGAGCGGGTGGGTGTCCGAGGCGTTCCAGCCGACCTTGTTGTAGGCGGGCTCCGCGACGAAGCCGGGGGTGTCGGTCGGCACCAGGATGGTGGAGATCTCCTTCTTGCCGCCGGTCGTGCCGGTCACCGCGGTCACCGTGACGAGCTTGGTGATGTTCGTGCCGGAGTTGGTGATGAACTGCTTGCGGCCGTTGATGATCCACGTGCCGTCGTCCAGCACGGCCTTCGTGGTGGTGCCGCCCGCGTCGCTGCCCGCGTCCGGCTCGGTGAGCCCGAACGCCGCCAGCGAGCGGCCGCTGGTCAGCTGCGGCAGCCACTCCTGCTTCTGCTTGTCGTCGCCGAAGCGGTAGATCGGCATGGCGCCGAGCGAGACGCCCGCTTCCAGCGTGATGGCGACGCTCTGGTCGACCTTGCCGAGTTCCTCGAGCGCGAGGCACAGCGCGAAGTAGTCGCCGCCCATGCCGCCGTACTCCTCGGGGAAGGGCAGGCCGAACAAGCCCATGTCCGCCATGCCCGCGACGACCTCGTACGGGAAGGTGTGGTTCGCGTCGTGCTCGGCGGCGACCGGGGCGACCACCTGCTGGGCGAAATCGCGGACCGTCAGGGCCAGATCGCGGTAGTCCTCGGGCAGCGTGCCGGTGGACAGGAAGTCGGTCATTCGGAAGTTCCTTCTCGCTCAGAGGTATGCGACTCGGCGACGATGCGGGCCAGCGGCTGGTCGAGGCGCACCTGGGCGCCCGGCTCGACCAGTACTTCGACGACGCCCGCGACCGGCGCGGTGAGCGTGTGCTCCATCTTCATCGCCTCCACCACGACGACCGGCGCGCCCGCCGCCACCGTCGCGCCGGCGGCCACCGGGACGGCGATCACCGAACCCGGCATGGGACTGCGTATTTCGGCGTCGCCGACGTGTTCGCCGCCGCCTCGGACGTTGACCTCGGCGACCTCGCGCAGCACCGAGACGCCCGCGGGACCCGCCACCCAGAGCTGTCCGTCGTGTTCGGCCACCCGGTAGTCGCGGCGCAGGTCGTCCAAGGTCAGGGTCAGCACACCGCTTTCCGCGGTGTCCGCCACGAAAGAGGCCGACAGTGTTCGGAATTCGCTGTCGCCGACCTGGACCTGCGCCGATTCGGGGCGGCCGGTGAGGTAGACGTGCTCGGTGCGGTCGCCGCCCGCGAGCCGGATCGGGGTGGGCGCGTGCACGCCGATTCGCCAGCCGGACGGGATGTCCCACGGATCGTTCGCGTCGGCGGGCCAGCGGCGCAGCCAGTGGTAGGCGGCCGCGACGACGAATTCCTCGTCGCGCACCGGCTGCGGCCGGAAATCGCCCACCCTGCGGTCGAGCAGGCCGGTGTCGAGTCGTCCCGCCGCCACGTCCGGGTCGGCGAGCAGGAAGCGCAGGAACTCGACATTGCTGGTGACGCCGAGCAGCACGGTGTCGGCCAGCGCGCGGTCCAGCGCGCCGAGCGCGGCGGCGCGGTCCGGGCCGTGCGCGATGACCTTGGACAGCATCGGGTCGTAGTCGCTGCCGACCACGGTGCCTTTGCGCAGACCCGAATCCACCCGCACGCCAGGGCCTTCCGGCTCGACGAGATCCAACACCGTGCCGCCGGTGGGCAGGAACCCACGGCCGGCGTCCTCGGCGTAGACGCGCGCCTCGATAGCGTGGCCGGTGAGGCGGATCTCCTCCTGGCGCGCGCCGATCTTCTGGCCCGCCGCGACCCTGACCTGGCATTCCACCAGGTCGACGCCGGTCACCAACTCGGTGACCGGATGCTCCACCTGCAACCGGGTGTTCATCTCCATGAAGAAGAACTCGTCCGGCCGGTCGGCGGAGACGATGAACTCGACCGTGCCCGCGCCGACGTAGTTCACGCTGCGCGCGGTGTTGCAGGCTGCGGCGCCGATGCGCGCCCTGGTCTCCGCGTCCAGCAGCGGAGACGGCGCTTCCTCGATCACCTTCTGGTGCCTGCGCTGCAAGCTGCATTCGCGCTCGCCCAGGTGCAGGACGTTGCCGTACTGGTCGGCCAGGATCTGCACTTCGATGTGGCGCGGACGGGTGACGAACCGCTCCAGGAACAGGGTGTCGTCGCCGAACGCCGCGCCCGCCTCACGCCGCGCGCTGACCAGCGCGTCGGGCAGCAGCGCCGGATCCTCGACCAGGCGCATGCCCTTGCCTCCGCCGCCCGCCGACGGCTTGACCAGCACCGGGTAGCCGATCTCGGCGGCCGCGGCGATCAGCTCGTCGTCGGTGAGGCCGGGCTTGGCGATGCCGGGGACCACCGGGACGTCGAAGGCCGCGACGGTGTTCTTGGCGGCGATCTTGTCGCCCATGATCTCGATGGCGCGAGCGGGCGGACCGAGGAAGACGATGCCCGCCTCGGCCAGCGCGGCGGCGAAAGCGGCGTTCTCCGAGAGGAATCCGTAGCCGGGGTGCACGGCCTGCGCGCCGGTGCGCACGGCGGCCGCGACGACTTTGTCGATGGCCAGGTAACTCTCGCGGGCGGGTGCCGGGCCGAGCCGCACGGCGGTGTCCGCCTCGACGACGTGCCTGGCCCCGGCGTCGGCGTCGCTGTAGACGGCGACCGAGCGAATGCCCATGGCGCGCAGGGTGCGGATCACCCGCACCGCGATCTCGCCGCGATTGGCGACGAGCACGGTGTCGAAACCGACGGGGTGGGATTTGTTCAACATCGGGATCACATCCGGAAGACGCCGTAGGAAACCGGTTCGAGCGGCGCCTGTGCGCAAACCGAAAGGGCGAGGCCGAGAATGGTTCTGGTGTCGGCGGGGTCGATGACACCGTCGTCCCACAGGCGGGCCGTCGAGTAATACGGATTGCCCTGGTGTTCGTACTGGTCGCGGATCGGCGCCTTGAACGCCTCCTGATCCTGCGCCGACCAGGGCTGCCCGCTGCTGTCCAGCTGATCGCCGCGCACGGTGGCCAGCACCGAGGCGGCCTGCTCGCCGCCCATCACCGAGATCCGCGCGTTCGGCCACATCCACAGGAAGCGCGGCGAATACGCGCGCCCGCACATCGAGTAGTTGCCCGCGCCGTAGGAACCGCCGATGACGACGGTCAGCTTGGGCACCCGCGCGCAGGCCACCGCGGTCACCATCTTCGCGCCGTGCTTGGCGATGCCGCCCGCCTCGTAATCACGCCCGACCATGAAGCCGGTGATGTTCTGCAGGAACAGCAGCGGGATCTCGCGCTTGTCGCACAGCTCGATGAAATGCGCGCCCTTCATGGCGGATTCGCTGAACAGCACGCCGTTGTTGGCGACGATGCCCACCGGGTGGCCGTGGATGCGCGCGAAGCCGGTGACCAGCGTCTTGCCGTATTCGGCCTTGAACTCGTGGAATCCGCTCTCGCCGTCGCCGCCGTCCACGATGCGGTGGATGACCTCGCGCACGTCGTAGGGGGTGCGCAGGTCGACCGGCACTATGTCGTACAGCTCGGACTCGGGCAGCGCGGGCGGCCTGGAAGCTGTGATCTCCCAAGGGCTTTGCGGTCGCGGGCCCAAGGTGGCGACGATGCGGCGCACGATGCGCAGCGCGTCCTGGTCGTCCTCGGCCAGGTGATCGGTGACGCCCGAGGTGCGTGAGTGCAGCGCGCCGCCGCCCAGCTCCTCGGCCGTGACCACCTCGCCGGTGGCGGCCTTCACCAGCGGCGGGCCGCCGAGGAAGATCGTGCCCTGGTCGCGCACGATCACCGCCTCGTCGCTCATCGCGGGCACGTACGCACCACCCGCGGTGCAGGACCCGAGCACGGCCGCGATCTGCGCGATGCCCTTGGCGCTCATGGTCGCCTGGTTGTAGAAGATGCGGCCGAAGTGCTCGCGATCGGGGAACACCTCGTCCTGGTGCGGCAGGAACGCGCCGCCCGAGTCGACCAGGTACAGGCAGGGCAGCCGGTTCTGCATCGCCACCTCCTGCGCCCGCAGGTGCTTCTTCACCGAGAGCGGGTAGTAGGTGCCGCCCTTGACCGTGGCGTCGTTGGCCACGATGACGCATTCGCGTCCCGACACCCGACCGATCCCGGCGATCACGCCCGCGCCGGGGCATTCGTCGCCGTACATGCCGTTCGCCGCGAGCGGGGAGAGCTCGAGGAACGGGCTGCCGGGATCGAGCAGCTGATCCACCCGCTGCCGGGGCAGCAGCTTGCCGCGCGCGATATGCCGCTCCCGCGCCTTGGCGGGCCCGCCGAGCGCGGCCGCCGCCAGCCGCGCGCGCAGGTCGCTGGTGAGCGCCTCGTGCGCCGCGCGGTTGCCGACCTCTTGGGTAACCGTCATCACGTCCGCCGTCCAGTTAGTCGCCGATAACTGGAATTCAGGTTAATATCGATTAACCGAGTTGTCCAGATCGGGTGAAAGGAGCGGGTGTGACCGGCACGGAAGCTGTGGCACTCACCCGCCGCGAGCAGCTGAAGGCGGAGCGGCGCAAGCAATTGCTGGAGGCGGGGGCGCGGCTCATCGCCGATCGGGGTTTCCTCGGCGTGCGGCTCGACGATCTCGGCGCGGCCGTCGGCATCAGCGGCCCCGCGGTCTACCGGCACTTCCCGAACAAGGAGGCGCTGCTGGTCGAACTGCTGGTCGGGGTCAGTCAGCGGCTGCTGGCCGGTGGCCGGGCCGTCGTGGTCGGCGCCAACTCCGCCGAGGCCGCGCTGGAAGGTCTGATCGACTTCCATCTGGACTTCGCGTTCGGCGAGCCCGAACTCATCCGCATCCAGGACCGTGACCTGGACAACGTGCCCGCCGGGCCGCGTCGCGAGCTGCGGCGCACCCAGCGCCAGTACGTCGAGGTCTGGGTGGAGGTGTTGCGCAAACTGCATCCTGGGCTGCCCGAGGAGGGGGCGCGGGTGCAGGCGCACGCCGCGTTCGGCCTGCTCAACTCGACCCCGCACAGCGCGCCGCCCGCGACCGCGAGCAAGGCGCGGCCGATCCTGCGCGAGATGGCGCTGTCGGCGCTGAACCGAACCGGCTGATCCCGCGCGGACCGGCCGACTCATCGAGCGCTCCACCCACCGTCCATGGTGTAGGACGCGCCGGTGACCATGCCCGCGTGCGGGCCGGTGAGCCAGCCGACCAGAGCCGCGACCTCGTCGGGTTCGACGAGCCGCTTGATGGCGCACTCGGTGAGCATGATCTTCTCGATCACTTGCTGTTCCGGGATGCCGTGCGTTCTGGCCTGATCGGCGATCTGCTTGTCCACCAATGGTGTTCGGACGTAACCGGGGTCCACGCAGTTGCTTGTCACGCCGTGCGCGCCGCCCTCCAGCGCGGTGACCTTGGACAGCCCTTCCAGGCCGTGCTTGGCCGTCACGTAGGCGGCCTTGTACGCCGAGGCGCGCAGCCCGTGCACCGACGAGATGTTGACGATGCGCCCGAATCCGTTGCGGTACATGTGCGGCAGCGCCGCGCGGATGAGCAGGAACGGCGCTTCGACCATCAGGGTGAGGATGTCGCGGAACTGCGCGGGCGGGAAGTCCTCGATCGGATGGATGCGCTGGATTCCGGCGTTGTTCACCAGCACGTCCGCCTCGAGGCGCAGGTCTTCGAGCGCGGCGACGTCGAGAAGGTCGACCTGCCAAGGCTTTCCGCCGATCTCGTTGGCCAGCTTCTGGGCGCCGTCGCCGTCGATGTCGGCCACGGTGACCTCCGCGCCGCGGGCCGCGAGCTCGCGCGCGCAGGCCGCGCCGATGCCGCTCGCGCCGCCGGTGACCAGGGCGCGCCGTCCGAGTAGGTCGGTCATCGAGCGGTCACCTCGGCGTCGGACCGGTCGACCGCCTGCAGGTCGAGACCGCTTGTCTCCCTGGCGAAGAGCACGGCCACCACTGTGACGGCCGCGGCGCCCGCCAGGTACCAGGCGATCGGCACCGACGAGCCGAAGCTGTCGAGCAGCCGGACCGCGATGATCGGCGCCAGCGATCCCGCCACGATGGAGGTGACCTGATAGCCGAGGGACACACCGGAATAGCGCATCCGGGTGGGGAACATCTCCGCCATGATCGCGGGCTGGGCCGCGTACATCAGCGCGTGAAAGACCAGCCCGACGATGATCGCCGACATGATGACCAGGTGGCTTCCGCTGTCCATCATCGGAAAGGCGAAGAAGCCCCAGGTGCCCGCGGTGAGCGCGCCGACGAGATACACCGGCCGCCTGCCGAATCGGTCGGACAGGTGCCCGGCCAGCGGGATCGCCGCGAAGTGCACCGCGTGCGCCGCCAGCAGCCACCACAGGATGGTCTTCGTGTCCGCGCCGACGTGCACCTTCAGGTACGTGATGGAGAACGTGACCACCAGGTAGTACATGATGTTCTCGCCGAAGCGCAGGCCCATCGCGGTGAAAACGCCTCGGGGATAACGCTTCAGCACCTCGACCACGCTGAACGAGGTCGCCTCGAGCTGTTCGGCCTCGCGCTGCGCCTCCAGGAAGATCGGCGCGTCGGTGACCTTGGTGCGGATGTAGTAGCCGACCAGAACGACCACCGCCGACAGCCAGAACGCGACCCGCCAGCCCCAGGACAGGAACGCGGCGTCCGACAGTGTCGAGGTCAGCGCGAGCAGCACGACCGTGGCCAGCAGATTGCCCGCGGGCACACCCGCCTGCGGCCAGCTCGCCCAGAAACCGCGACTGCGGCTGGGACTGTGTTCGGCGACGAGCAGCACCGCGCCGCCCCATTCGCCACCCACCGCGAAGCCTTGGATGAAACGGAGGGTCACCAGCAGCGCGGGCGCCCAGTAGCCGATCTGCCCGAAGGTCGGCAGGCAGCCCATCAGGAACGTCGCGCTGCCGACCAGCAGCAGGCTGAATTGCAGCAGCTTCTTGCGTCCGTAGCGATCGCCGAAGTGTCCGAAGACGATGCCGCCGAGCGGCCGCGCGGCGAAGCCGACCGCGTAGGTGACGAACGCGGCGAGAATCGCGTCCAGATCGCTGGTCCCCTTGGCGAAGAACACCTTGCTGAACACCAGCGTGGCGGCCGTGCCGTAGAGGAAGAACTCGTACCATTCGACGACCGTGCCCGCCATCGAAGCGGAGACGACCCGCCGTAGACCGGTGGGTGTCGGACTGGGATCGCTGTCCGTCGCGATTTCGCGCACGCTCATCGAACTCTCCTTCATGACGGGAGCCACATCACCCCTCATCTGTGATGCGGCACACACGTTGTGGCTGGAACGAGTATTCGTGCAGATCTCTGTCGGTGGCAATGCCCAGATGTGCACGACCAATCTGCAAAGATGCAGATATGAGTCCGGCTTCCCCCGGATTCGGCCGCCGTCCCAGCGCCGATGACCTGCTGGTGCTGCTCGCGGTGGGCCGATCCGGTCGCTTCGTGTCCGCCGCCGACGAACTCGGCATCAACCACACCACCATCTCCCGCCGCATCGCCGCGCTCGAGGAAACGCTCGGCGGGCGCGTGCTGACCCGGGTGACCGGCGGCTGGGAACTCACCGACCTCGGCCGCGACGCGCTGGCCGCCGCCGAAGCCGTCGAATCGGCGGTCAAGTCGCTGGCCGCCGACCCGGCCGGTAACCGGACGCTCGAGGGAGTCGTGCGCCTCTCGGCCACCGACGGATTCAGCGCCTACCTCGCTGCGCCCGCGGTGGCGCAGGTGCAACGCAGGCATCCGAAGATCGCCGTCGAGATCGTGACCGCCACCCGTCGCGCTTCCCAACAGCGGTCCGGGCTGGACATCGAGGTCGTCGTCGGCGAGCCGCAGGTACACCGCGCCAAGGCGATTCGGCTCGCCGACTATCGGCTCGGGCTCTACGGCTCACGACAGTACTTGCGCGAGAACGGAATCCCCTCCGGCATCGAGGATCTCGCCCGGTACCCGCTGGTCTACTTCATCGACTCCATGCTCCAAGTCGACGACCTCGACCTGGCCTCCAGCTTCGCCCCTTCCATGCGCGAATCCATCTCGTCCACAAACGTTTTCGTGCACGTCGAGGCGACGCGCGCGGCGGCGGGGCTCGGGCTACTGCCCTGCTTCATGGCCGACCGCCACGACGATCTGGTGCGGGTTCTACGAGACGAGGTTTCGGTGCAGTTGGCGTACTGGTTGGTGACGCGGACGGAGACGTTGCGCAGGCCGGAGGTCGCGGCGGTGGTCGATGCGATCCGGGAGCGGGTGTGGGAGCAGAAGGGGATGTTGTTGGGGGAGGACGGGTAGGGAACTGCTTCCAAGAACCGGCCGGAAGCCACAATCAGCCGAGCATCTGGTCGATGGTTTTCGCGGTGGCAGCCCGTTCGACCCAGCTGTTCAGCAGATCCGCGTCAGCGCACCCGCGGATGCGGACTTCGGCTTCGATCGGGATTCGGATGCGTCGGGCGCGCAGCATTGTCAGCAGTGCCCGTGCCTCTCCGCGTGCCTCGCCCTCGGCCTTCCGCGCGCGTAGTACCGCCGGGCGTACTCGCTCTTGTACTCGTATGTGTCGGTCGTCATTGGGCCAAGATGTACCTCCGCCTCCGGCCATGCGCAGGCTGACGACGGACTTCGCCGGGCAGCGCCCGTTAGGGTGTGCGCATGACCTCTCTGTCGGATCCCAAGGTGCGCGAATTTCTCGAGCATGGCACGCGGACGGGCAAGGTCGCCTTCGTGGCGGCGGACGGGCGTCCGATCGTCACGCCCGTGTGGTTCCTCGTCGAGGGCGAGGAGATCGTGTTCAACACCGGGAAGGAGACCGCCAAGGGCCGGGCGTTCACGCGCGATGGGCGGGTCGCGCTGTGCGTCGATCTGGAGGAGCCGCCGTACGCGTCGGTTCAGATTCAGGGCGTGGTCACGATGTCCGAGGATCCGGACGAGTTGCTGCGCACCGCGACGGCGCTCGGTGGGCGGTACATGGGTGAAGATCGGGCCGAGGAGTTCGGGAAGCGCAATGGAGTGCCCGGGGAACTGGTGGTTCGGCTGCGGCCGACCAAGGTGATCGCGCACTTCGACGCGACCGCCTGATCGCGGGGGCTGGCGCCTTGGACCTCTGATCAGACGCGGCGGCTTATTGCGGCAGGGGAGCGAACCGCCGTGTGGTTCGGTCAGCTTGCTGATCGGCCCGCGGGGCGACCGACGAGCTGGAACATCCCGCCGCTCGACTCGAGCTGGTTGGCCTACGACCTCACGAGGCCGCTGAGACAGGGTCGCGCTGCCGCAGGAAGCTCCGCCTTCGCTCCGGCCGTGCGCGGACTATGGCCGGACTTCGCCCACCTACACTGACCCGCATGACCGTGCACTTCATCGGGGCCGGGCCGGGCGCCGCGGACCTGCTGACCGTGCGAGCGGTCACCCTCCTGCGCACCTCCCCGGTCTGCCTCTACGCGGGCACCTACCTGGACCCCGAGGTGCTGGCCCACTGCGCGCCCGACACCGAACTGATCGACACCCAGCGCCTCGACATCGACCAGATCACCGCCCACCTGGTACGCGCCCACGAATCCGGCCGCGACGTGGCGCGACTCTGCTCCGGCGACCCGTCCGTCTACTCGGCGCTCACCGAACAGACCCGCCGCCTCGACGCCCACGGCATCCCCTGGGACGTCACCCCTGGCGTCCCCGCCTACGCCGCCGCGGCCGCCTTGCTCGGCACGGAACTGACCGTGCCCGAACTCGTCCAGTCGGTCGTGCTCACCCGCACCCAAGCCCGTTCCACCGCCATGCCGGAATCCGAAGCGCTGGCCAACTTCGCCCACACCCGCGCGACCCTCGTCCTGCACCTGGCCATCACCCGCATCCGCACGTTGGCCGCCGAACTCACCGCCGACTACGGACCCGACTGCCCCGTCGCGGTCGTCTACCGGGCCAGCCAGCCCGAACAGCTAGTCCTCCGCGGCACCCTCGCCGACATCGCAGACCAGGTCGAAGCCGCCGAGCTGCGGCAAGCGGCCGTCATCCTCGTCGGCCGCGCCCTGACACCGGCTCTGTCGTGCACCGGTTCCCATCTCTACGACCCGGGCCGTGACCGGCACTCGGTACCGGAGGGCGGATCTGGCCGTCGCTGAGATTCGGCGGCTCAGCGATCGCCCGGCGGAGCCCCGCGGCGCCCCTCGGTTCGGTCGTGCGTCGACGAGGGGTTGAAGCGTCGGATCGGCACACAGCTTTCCTACGCCTCACAAAGCCGTCGCCTCTGTGAGGCGTAGGAAACGTCTGTGGCAAGGCAGACGATCTCGGCGGGGGCGGGCGGGTCGCTGGGAGTTAGAAGTAGGACAGCACGTCGGCATCGAACTCGTCGCTGTCCGGTACCGCGGTCGGCGGTTGATAGTCCGCGTCCCGCACGTGGAACAGGAACTTCTCCGGGAAGTTCAATCGGTAGGTCGCTAGGTAGTGGATCGAATCCACCCGCCAAATCCACCGTCCATCCGAGATCAACGAAGGCCCGCCCGGAATCGCCGTACTGCCGTCGAGCAGGTCGGTGACGTCCTCCAGCACGTCGAAGACCGGTGGCGCTGAACGCATGTACTCCAGGATGGCCTGTCGATCGGTGAGCGGTTGCGTCGCCTGTGCTGCCCGCAGCGACGGCAACTCATCCTTCGGATTTTGGTACATCTCCCCGTAGATCCCGACGGTGTTCAACATGGGTATTCGTCCCCCTCGTGTGCTGGTTCTTCGGTGTGTAGTGCACGGCATCGGAAGTTCGGCGTCATATCTCGAAATTACCTGTTGCCGCGTAAGTTATGTGGGAAATTCACCGAGCCAGCCGCGGTCCAGGAATCCAATTGGTATGTAGTCGGATTCCACTTCGATCGGGAATCCGGCGTCGTAGGCAAGGCAGGTTATTGCCAGCGGGCCCAGTGCCAGGTTTCCCGATAGATACATTTCGCGTTCCGGTGATGTCCAGTACTGCTGGTGCAAATGTAGTGCTTCCGCCAGGGCTTCGTTGAAGCCGCTGTGGTCGCGTCGCAGGAATCGGTAGAACAAATTGATGGGTGGGTAGAGTATCTTGTCCAGCGTCTCGCGGTCTGCGATGGAAGCGATGTCGGGACTCGATTTGTCCAGTGTGGTGGTGAGTTTTTCGACTATTCCAGGTTGCTCCGTCCAATAGGTCTGAAGCGTGTCCACCCAGTCGTATATGTACTCGTCGTAGACTGCGCCGGACGAACTAAGTAGATCGAGCGGCACAGCGGCGAGTTCGGACATGCGTGTCTGATCTCTGCAGACAATGGCATACCAGAACGCGGAAATCCAATTTCCGGCGCTGGTGTAGGAGGTGGGTCCGATTGCCGGGAAAGTGTATTCCTTGTGGTCGATCATGCAATTGATCGTTGTTTCAGCGGGTGCCGTCGCTGCCGTGAACATTGCAGAGCCGATCTGCATCGCGGCGACCATCGATTCCCAGGTCTCGATTTTCGACGCTTGGGGGTCGACCATCAACTGAGCCGAAATGTTGGTCGTCGCCGTATTGAATGCGCGATCGAATGACCGAGGAAGTCGTTCGACGGCCTTCGTCAGATTTCGACGAAGCCCCAAGGCGCTAGCCTCTGGATCCGGTATCTGAACGGTATGGCGAGAAATATTCACTGGTGTCCTTCTGTGGTGATGTCGAACTGAGCCATGGTGTAGCCCGCATATTCGCCAGTGTTCTTGTTGCCTTTGACCAGGATATAGTCGAGTCGACCATCGTCAAGTGCATTCATCAAGTCTTCGGCTAACTCGTCCTCTCCGCGCTCTTCCATCAATCTGATGATGTCATTGAAGTACTCGCGTGTTCCTTGTGATGCGCGTCTGCCGTCGGGAAGGTTGCGTGCTCCGAGTTCGGTGTCGACACTACTCTTCGCTTCGATGACGACATATCGCCCATCGGGGGTTTTCCAAACCTGATCGAACTGGTCATTACCGTTCGCTGGGCCTCCCAGCGGTTGACGTTCCGCGCCTGGGTAGTGCTCGGGTATCACATGGTGCTCGGCAATGGTTTCACCGAAATATTCCGAGGCCTGTGACATTTCATGGTGGAGTGGTCTGTGTTCGGCGCGCGCCCTTTCGAGATCGTCGCGGTTGGCTTGCGTGTCGTCCTTTTCAGCAGCGTCTTTCGCGGCTTTCAGAAGCTTCTCCGCAGCGATGTCCGATTGGATCGCCTGGTGGCGTCTTTGGGCGGCCGCGTCGAGGCGTTCGAGTGCCTCTGCGGTAGCGCTGTCTCGGCCGGTCGGGTTTCCGAATTCGCCGATGTCGTGATATTTGGGCGGAATCGGCGGCGGAGCATCGCTCGCGGCGATCCAGTCTCCGGTACGAGTGTCTCGGACTAGTTGCGGCGGGACGTGCCCAGTATCATCTCGGCGCGTTTTGTCCTTTCGCTGACCATCTGAACGGTAGTACTCCCTGAAGTATTTCTCATCCTCGTTCGCACGCTTGACCTGCTGTTGCATTATTTCTCGTTGCGATGCGTCGCGAGGTTGATCCCGGCTATGGGCGTCGTCGGTGGACCCACCGTCCGTTGCTGCGGATTCGGTGTCGTCGCCCATGTAGTCGACGGGTTCGTCGGGGGTGGGCGGGGTGGAGGGTGGTGGGGTGTGGGTGGTGGGGGCGGGGGTGTGG
This sequence comes from Nocardia sp. CNS-044, assembly GCF_059570515.1. Lineage (NCBI taxonomy): Bacteria > Bacillati > Actinomycetota > Actinomycetes > Mycobacteriales > Nocardiaceae > Nocardia > Nocardia sp. CNS-044. The sequence goes on along the minus strand of NZ_JCANSX010000006.1, from coordinate 1,050,303 downwards.
CCTTCGGGGGTGGTGGGGTGGTGGGTGGTCCAGGTGCCGTTGTTGCGGACGTGGGCGGGGGAGTTGGGTTTGTTGGGGGTGCCTACGGCGTCGGAGGGGGTGTGGACGGGGACGCCGAGTTCGTTGGCTATGTGGCGGGCGAGGTCGGGGTTGTTGGCGGTGTTGCAGGCGATGAGGCGGATGGGGGTGCCGGGTTTGTAGTTGGGGTTGCTGCGGATGGCGTCGACGATTTGGTCGGGGGTGAGGTTGTCGAGGGGGGTGCCGTTTTGGTCGGCGTGGAAGATGACGTCGAAGTCGCCTTCGTTGCGGAGGTTGTTTTGGACTCGGTGGGTGGCGGGGTCGTCACCGAGGGCGGTGCTGGTGGGGGTGTGGGTGATGGGTGGGGTGGTGGAGTTCGGGGTCGCCGGGGTGGAGGTGTCCGCCGGGGGTTTGGTGTCGCTTGGGTGGGATTGGTTGAGGGGTGTTGTCGGGTGTTCGGTTGGGGTGGTGGGGGTTTGGGATGGGGTGGGCGGTGGGGACTGCGTGGAGGCAGGTGTGGTTGCGGGGTTGGTTGAGGGAGTTGGTGATTGGGCGGGGGTGGTGGGGGAGTCCTGTGGGGTGGTAGCCCACGGGGTGGAGTCGGGGTTGTATTCGTGCTGTTTGAACCAGTTCTGCCAGTCTTCGAAGCTGCGGCGGTTCGGGTTTTGGGACGCCGGGTTCTGTTGGGGCGCTGTGGGGTTCGTGTCGTTGCCCTGGATGGGGCGGTGCTCCGGACGGGTTGGGTGGTCGGAGAACAGCGGTCGCGGTTCGGGCCGGGTGGGTTGGTTCGGCGTGGGCGTGCGGTGTTCGGGCCGCGTTGGCTGGTCTGGGGATGGGGTGCGGTGTTCCGGTCGCGTGGGCTGGTCCGGTGAAGGGGTGCGGTGGTCGGGCCGGGTGGGCTGGTCCGCTACGGGGCCGCGGTTGTGCGGTTGGGTGGGGAGTTCGGACGGGGATGTCCGTGCGGGGTCGGCGGATGCGGTGCGTGTGTCAGGGCGCGACTGATCACCAGCTCGCGGTTGGGTGGCGGGACGCGCCTGGTTGTCGGGCGTCGGCCGGTTGGCGGGGCTCGTTTGGTTGTCCGGCGTCGGCCGGTTGTCGGTGCCGTTGAACGGGACCCCGGGGGGTGGCGTCGGGGTGGTCGACGGGCCGGGTTGTGTTGCCCTGGTGGGGGTTTGGTCCGCAGCGTCGGGGGTCTGGTGCTGTGGTGCGGGCGACGAGGGGGAAGTCGCCGGAGTGGTCGTCGGCTCGGTGGCCGACGGGGAGTTCAGAACTCGAACGTCCCGGTCTCCGGCCAGGCTCCCGTCTGGCTGCGGGCTTGGGCCCAACCCGCTGCTTGGCGGCAGGTCACGTGGGTTGCCGGGGTCTCCGTGTAGAAGCGGTGGGTGTGCTTGTTGATTATCAGATGGTGTTCGACCGGGGGTTGGGGTGGTTGGGTCAGTGACTCCGCTCGGACTCGGTAGTCGATCTCGGCTCGGCTCTCCCGAATCCGTTCGATGTGGACTCTCCAGGTCGGGGGATGCACCTGGTACCCCTGTACCGGGCGTCCAGCCTGTATCGCCGCGTCGTAGTTCTCCCCGATCGTCGTTGGATGCAGGCTCGAATGTGCCGTCACTACCCCGGTCTGTTTGTTGACCACGTAGCTCCCCTGGCCCATTCCCTGACCGTTCGCTATCTCCTCCTGCGTCAGGACTCCACGGCAGACCCATCCGTGCTGGAATTCCAGAACTCGGTATTTGCGGTCCGTCTTGAGGGCTCTGGCCAAGTACTCCCGAACTTGCTGCGGGGTTTCCAGAGGCTCCGGCATTGTGTGGTCCTCCATTGGGATCGATGGGGATGAAAATCAGCTGGCAGGAGCCGTCGATCAGAGAGGCAGGGGGCACGTCCGAGGTCGTGCCTTGCTGCGGATCCCACCACACCGGTCCACTGGCACCGGGCGGGTAGAGGATGACCGTAGCGTGACCACCGTCGATGACAGGATTGCCCTCGTCGTCGTACATGAGCTGGTTGTTCTCGTCGCGGGCGTGCCAGTAGTTTCCGACCAGCGCGGATGACCCGGGGCCCAAATGGGCTATCCAGTTGTGCAGTGCCTCGAACTGCTCGGCGATGGGGCGGTCGCCGTAGTTCAGCCAAGGCGCGTCGAGCCAGGCCGCCGCGCGTTCAGGACCACGGAACTCGCCGCTGCGGTCATCGATGCTTCCGTCTGGCATCTGGTCAGGGTGTCGAGGCGCGGAGACCTGCGGGTTTCCGTAGAACGACGACAACGCCGACAGAGAGCAGTCGAGGCAGTTGTTGCTGCGGCCCGGGACCGTAGGTCCGCCATCGTTGACCAGTTGCCCGTACGGGTGGGTGCGTGGATCGGCGCCGACGACGAATTCGTTGCCGTTGCGTAGCGAGTCTTCGACGTCGTGCTGATAGCCAGGGTTTTCGACGGGTGCGAGTCGAAACGGTCCGTCGATTCGCGTATCCGACGGGTTGTCGAAGCGGGGATCGGTGTTGGCGGCGGCGATGTCGTTGCTGAGTTGGCGGAGGTCGTCGGGGGTGAAGCCGGGGTCGCCGTTGGTGGGGCTCGGCATGAGGCCGAGGTGCATGCGGAGGTTGTCGGCGAGGGTGTTCGGGCGGTCGCCGGGGGACCAGTTGTCGCGGCCCTCGCCGATTGGGGTGGCGTTGACGTCGAGGTGGGCGTTCGCGGGGTCGTTGGTGAAGACGACGTCGACGAGGACACGGTCGCCGCTGAGCAGGCTCGGTGCGGAGTTGAAGGCGGCGTCGGCGGCGTTTTCGGTGTTGGACATCAGGCGGCGGATGTCGTTGGGGGAGATGCCCGCGGTGGGGGAGACGTGGACGCGGACGGTCAGGATCGAGACGTACTCGCCCGACGGGAGTCGGTGGCGGCGGACTTCGTAGTTGGGTCTGCCGAGGCCCGCGTGAATACCGCGTGCTTGGACGGATGTTGTTCCGCCCAAAGGGGTTTGGGTGCGATAGAACTCGCGGGCCGAGCGGGCTTGGTCGATCCGACGCTGTTGCGGGGAGGTCGGGTTTTGCGGTCGGTTCGGGGGGCCCGGCGGTGTGCTGGGGGAGTTGGGGTTCGGTTGTGCGGTCCGAGCGGGGCCGGGGGGCTGCTGGTTGGGCTGGTTGTGGCGCGGGTCCGCGTTTTGTGGAGTGGTGCGCGGAGGCTGGGGTGCCGGCCGCTGCGGTGTGTTGCGTGGGTCGGCGTTTTGTGGGGCGGTGCGTTGTGGCTGTGGTCCCGGGCGGTGCGGTGCGTTGCGCGGGTCGGCGTTCTGTGGAGTGTTGCGGGGAGGCTGGGGTGCGGGCCGATGGGGTGTGTTGCGTGGGTCGGCGGATTGCGGAGTCGTGCGGGGAGGCTGCGGACCCGGTCGGTGAGGTGTGTTGTGCGGGTTGGTGTTCTGCGGGGTCGCGCGGGTGGGCGGCTGATCGCGTTGCGGCGGAGACGATTCCGGTGCGCGGACGTTGGGGAGTGGCGTCTGCGGGCGGCCCGGATCGGCAGGTGTGCTGGTCGGTGTGGTCGCGTTGGGCTGCGGCTGGACCGGATAGGCGCTGTTGCCGGGATGCGTTGGGGTGTCGGAGGTTGGGCCGGATGACGCGGTGTTGGTCGTCGTGGTGTCCGGGCTGTTCGAGTTGTTCTGGAGCTGTTCGCGTTCGGCGCGGATTTCGGCTTCGGTGGGTTGATAGCGGCCGATGTGCGGGTTGTATTGGCCCGCGTAGAAGGGGTCGCGGGGGATGGGACGGCCGTCGTTGTAGTGGGCGATGAATTTGTGGTTCGCGGGGTCGAAGCCGGGGCGGTTGGCGGGGCCGAGCGGGTTTGGCTTCTGTTGCGCGGGAGTCTGGTTCGCCGGGGATTCGTCGTTCGGACGCGGCTGTGTCGGTTCGCCGGAGTCGGGGGTGTTCGAGGGCGAGTTGGTGGAGGGCTGGGCGTTCGTGGGCGTGCTCGGGCGGGGAGCGGTGGAAGGCTCGATGCCGTGGCTCGCGGGCGTGTTCGGGCGCTGGGTCGGTGCGGCCTCGGTGGCAGTGTTCGGGGTGGTTCCGGTGGGTTGGCCAGCATTCGTGGGCGTTGGCGGGGTGCCAAGAGTTCGCGTGTCTGCCGGAGATGGGGTGGGGGCTGCCGGGTTTGGTGCGGTGCCGGGGCGCTGGGTCGGCTGGGCAGTGTTCGCGGAAGTTGCCGGAGTGCCGGGAGTTCGGGTGTCTGCCGGAGATTGATTGGGGGATGCGGGGTTTGGTGCGGTGCCGGGGCGCTGGGTCGGCTGATTTTGCGGACCGGTGCTCGGGGTGGTTGCCGCGGGTTGGTTCGGGGTGGTTCCGGGCTGTGCGGTGGTCGGCGTGCTGGAGGCGGGAGTGCCGGTGGTGGGCGTGTTCGGAGCAGGGGTGGCCGCCGTGCCCGCCTGGGTGGATGCGGGGGTGTTGTCGCCGGTGGGGCGCGCGGTGTCGGTGGGTGAGGAGGCCGGGAACGCGGGTGCCGACGGAGTGGCTGTCGCCGTCGCGGAGGCGGTGCTGGTGTCCGTCGATACGGGGGCGGTCGGATTCGACGTGGTCGGGCTGGTCGTCGTCGGCCCGGTGGGGTTCGTTGCGGGGGTGCTGTTAGCGGGCGCGGTGGGCGCAGGGGTGGTCGGAGGGCCCGAGGCGGGAGTGCCGGTGGTGCCCGGCGGAGTGGTCGACGATGTTGTCGTGCTGTCCGGGTTCGATGGTCCCGGGTTCGACGCGGTCGGAGTGGACGGTGTCGTAGCGGGGTTCGACGGGGTCGTGGTTCCCGGAGTCGACGGTGTAGACGGAGTGCCGTTCTCAGGAGTCGACGGTGTAGACGGGGTGCGGTCGTCCGCCGGGCGGGACGGTTCCTGGGAAGGAGTCGTTCCTGGGATACCGGAGGTCGGGGTGGTGGGGTTGCTCGGCGAGGACGGCGTGGTCGGTTGCGTGGGGACCGAACCGGGCGGGATGTTCGAGGTGGGGTTGTTCTCGCGGCCGGATTGATCGGAGGTGTCCGGGGCGGGACGTTGAGCTGATGGGTCGCTGCCGGTCGGGATATCAGTTGTCGAGCCAGGGCTCGGCGTGGTCGGTGGCGAGTCGTTGCGCTGGGACGGGGTCGGCTCGGTGCTCGAAGAGTGGTCTTGCTGGGTGTTCTGACCGGGCTGGGTCGGCTGACCTGTCGACGGATGCGTGGGGTCGCTCGACTGGGCGGGCGGCTGCGGCTGTTGGGCGGAGGGCTGCGCCTGCTGGCCGGAGGGCTGTGGCTGTTGCCCGGTCGGCTGTTCCGAGGGCTGCGTTTGTTGGCCCGACGGCTGGCCGGGTCGGTCCGAGGATTGCTGATCAGACGGCTGACTCTGCTGATCCGGCTGCGACGGTTGTCCAGACGGCTGAGTGGGCTGGCTCGACGGTTGGTTCTGTTGGCCGGATGGATGGCTCGACTGGTCCGTGGGCTGGTCCGGTTGCTGGTTTTGCTGGCCGGAGGGCTGGCTCGCCTGATCCGACGGCTGGTTCTGTTGGCCGGATGGCTGATTCTGCTGGTCCGAGGGTTGCGTCGGCTGCGTGGGCTGTTCCGACGGCTGTGACTGTTGGCCCGAGGGCTGGGTCGACTGGCCCGTCGGCTGGGTCGACTGATCCGTCGACTGCGACTGCTGACCCGAGGGCTGCGTCGACTGCTGCTGTGAGGGCTGTGATTGCTGATCACCGGCGGGCTGGGTCTGCTGACCAGGATCGTTCTGCGTCCCCGACGGCTGCGTCCACCCCGGATCCTGCCGACCCCGTCCCGGATCACCCTGCTGATTCTGGTTCTGCTGACCCTGATCGCCCTGCCGACTTTCATCCTGGCTGTGCCCGGGATCGTCCTGCTGATCCTGCCCAGGATCGTCTTGCTGGTCCCGATCCCCCTGATCACCGGGATCCCCGGCCCCCTCATCACCCCCACGATCCCCCGCCGACTCGATCCCCGCCTGCACACCCCCCGCCAACGACGACGTCAACGTCTCCGTCGTCAACACCTCCCCCAAATCGAACGGCTTATCGTTCAACGCCGCATCCGTCGCCGCCGCCGCGACCTCCCCCGCCAACCCCGTCAACGTCTCCTTCCCCGCCTCCTTCAACCCCTCCGACAACGGATTCCCACCCCGCCCCGGACCACCCGACCCACCCAACAACCCCTCCGTCGCCCCCGCCACCCCCGCGGTCAACAACGTCTTACCCGACTCGACCCACTCCTCCTTCGACAACGGATCCCGCCGATCCGCCGCCACCTGCGCCAACTTCAACCCCACATCCAGGAAGGCCTCCTCCAACACCGCCTCCCACGCCCCACGCAACGCAGCCCGCCCCGCCGCCTTCATCGCCGCCTTCGAGATGATCCGCTTGACCAACTGCTTGATCGCCACCCGGATCGCCACCTGCGTCGCCGCCCGCGCCGCCGCACCCGCCGCCGCCCCCGCGGGCGCACCCACCCCCGTCGCCATCGCCGCCAACGCCGCGGCCATCTCCACCGCGAAAATCACCAACGACGCGATGATCACCAACTTGGTGTGCTCGATATCAGCAGCACCATCCCCGATCTGATCAGCCAACGTCTCCACATGCTTGATCAGCCCATCGAACGCCCCCGCGCCCCCACCCAACTTCTCCCAATGCGACGACAACGCCGCCCCGGTCTCACCATCCAACGCCGAGATCGCGGCCTTCACCACATGGGTCGCCTCGGAATCCAACCCCCGCAACGTCTCCGCCAAACCCGACCACGCCGACTCCACCCGACGCATCGCGGTCTCATCACCCTCGGGCCAATCCCCCGCCCCCACAACATATTTCGCAGCCCACTGCAACGGCTCCGGAATCTCGATGCCCACGCCCGACCCCTCCGCTACTCCGCCCCGACCGTGCTGGGCCTAGAACATACCGACAACCAACTAGACGCGGCCGGGCCGGCATCGGTTCCAACGAAAAGTAGCTGGGGCCCCGTCGGCGCTGGTGGCGACGCCGAAGCGGACTGCGCGACAGGTAGGTCCGGACGGGGCGGCGGAACGGCCCTCCGGCGGACCGCGTCTCGTGGCGTGAGCCATCTCGCTGTGAGAACCGCTACACCGAATTCAGCAAACTCGACCCGAACGCCCTGCCAGCGGTGATGTTCCGTCGCTATGGATCTTGGTTGGTCGCTGAGGGTAGGCGCGGGTAGATTGTTCCGGTGATCAGCGACAAATGTCCCGGCTCGGCCGGTCGGTGGGTAGTGGTCGGTCCCATGTAACAAGATCGGCCCACTGGACAGATAGTGCCAGTGAACTTTTTTAGCTTGATTGATACGAGAACTGAACCCGGGGACGCAGGCGCCACGCTGTGAAAGGTGTGCGTCCTGTCCGGGTGTCGTCGGGGAGCGCTTGCGTGGTGTTCCGGAAGCGAGGTTACGGTTGGACCGGCTGGATTTCGGCGGGAACGGCGAAGCTGGTGGCGAATTCTTCCCGCTGTCGCCCGCACAGCTGGGCATCTGGTATGCCCAGCACGTCGATCCGCAGGTGCCGATCAATATCGCACAATATGTCGACCTGCGGGGTGAGCTCGATCTCGCCGCGCTGGAGCGTGCCAGCCGCGAGGCCGCGCTGGAGCTCGGCTCCGGCTTCCTGAAGGTCGTCGAGCTCGACGGTCAGCCGTTCCAGACCGTCGACCCCACGCAGGACGCCACGCTGGAGTACGTCGACCTGCGCGATGCCGAGGACCCGGAGGCCGCGGCCGCCGAGTGGATGCGCGCCGAGTACAGCCGCCCGCTGAACATCGTCGGCGACCGCCTGGTCCGCGCCGCCGCCCTGCGGCTCGAGGACGCGCGCTGGTTCTGGTACTCGCGCGCGCACCACATCGTGCTCGACGGCTTCGGCGCGATCACCTTCATGTCCCGGATCGCCGCGCACTACACGGCCGCGGTCAACGGCGAAGAGCCGAAACCGGCCAAGGCCGCCGACCTGAAGACGCTCTACGAGTCGGAGATCGCCTACCGCGACAGCTCCCGCTTCCAGGCCGACAAGCAGCACTGGGCCGAGCGGGTCGCCGGGCTCGAAGAGGGCTCCAGTCTGGCCGGTCGTTCGGCCCCGCCCGCGCCGGTCAACGGGATCTCCAGCGCCGCGCTGTCGCCGGTTCAGGACGCGCTGCTCGCCGAGGCCGTCGCCCGCCACGACAACTCGCCCGCCGGTCTGCTCATCGCCGGTTTCGCGACCTACCTCGCCCAGCTGACCGGCGCCGAGGACGTGATCCTCAGCCTGCCGGTGACCGCGCGCACCACCGCGACCATGCGCCGTTCCGGCGGTGTGGCCTCCAACATCGTGCCGCTGCGGCTGCGCGTCGGGCACGACACGACCGTCGCCGAGTTGCTGAAGTCGGTGCAGATCGAGGTGTCCGGCGCGCTGCGGCACCAGCGCTACCGGCACGAGGACATCCGTCGCGACGCGGCCGGTGACGGCATGGTGGCCACGCAGTTCTTCGGCCCGTGGGTCAACATCATGCTGTTCACCAGCGAGATGATGCTCGGCCCGATGGCCGGTCGGATGCACGTGCTGTCCACCGGCAGCATCGACGACCTGGGCGTCAATTTCTATCAGTCGGGCACCAGCTCGCACATCGACTTCGAGACCAACCCGAATCTCTACACCGCCGACGAGGCGCGCGCCCACCACGGCCGGTTCCTGGAGTTCTTCGACCGGTTCCTGGCCGCCGACGCCGACGCGCGCGTCTGGGAGCTGCCGGTCACCACCGAAGCCGAGCGCGAGACCACGCTGGTGGAGTGGAACGACGCCGAACAGGACGTTCCCGAGACCACCTTGGCGGCGTTGCTGGACGCCCAGATCCCGCTGACTCCGGACAACATCGCCCTCGATTTCGAGGGCGAAACGCTGACCTACGCCGAGTTCGGCGCGCGGGTCAACCGGCTGGCGCGGTTCCTCATCGCCGACGGTGTGGGCCCGGAGTCGCTGGTGGCTTTGGGTATGCGGCGTTCGCTGGAACTGGTCATCGGCATGCACGCGGTGCTCAAGGCCGGTGGCGCGTATGTGCCGATCGATCCGGATCATCCGGCCGATCGCACCGCCTACATCCTCGAATCCGCCGATCCGGTGTGCGTGCTGACGCTCTCGCACGACGATCTGGAACTGCCGGAAACGGTGCGGCGAGTCGAGATCGACACCCTGGATGTGTCGGAGTTCTCCGACGCGCCGGTCACCGACGCGGACCGGTTGGCGCCGCTGCGCCCGGCCAACACCGCCTACGTCATCTACACCTCCGGTTCCACGGGTCGCCCGAAGGGCGTGGCGGTCACCCATCACGCGATCGTCAACCAGCAGCTGTGGATGCTGGACGAGTACCGGCTCACCGCCGCCGACGTCTACCTGCAGAAGACCGCGACCACCTTCGACGTGTCGCTGTGGGGTTACTTCCTGCCGTTGATGGTCGGCGCGAAGCTGGTCGTCGCCGCCCCGGACGGGCACCGCGACCCGCTGTACGTGGCGCAGATGATCCAGCGCCACGGCGTGACGGTCACCGACTTCGTGCCCTCGATGCTGACGGTGTTCGTCGCGCACGCCACCGCCGAGCAGTGCGCGACGCTGCGCGCGGTGTTCGTGATCGGCGAGGCGCTGCCGCCGGAGACGGCCGCGGGCTTCCGCGCGATCACCTCCGCTGGCCTGCACAACCTGTACGGACCCACCGAGGCCGCGGTCTCGGTGACCTACTGGGAGGCCACCGCCGCCGACACGGTGACGGTGCCGATCGGCATCCCGGAGTGGAACGTCGAGGTCTACGTGCTGGATTCGCGGTTGCGTCCGGCCGCGATCGGCGCCCCCGGTGAGTTGTACCTGGGCGGGCGTCAGCTGGCCCGCGGTTATCGCGGTCGCCCCGACCTGACCTCGGATCGCTTCGTGGCCAACCCGTTCGGCACGAACGGTGAGCGCATGTACCGCACCGGCGACCTGGTGCGGTGGAGCCCCGCTGGCACGTTGGAGTACATCGGTCGTACCGACTTCCAGGTGAAGTTCCGCGGTCAGCGGATCGAGCTGGGTGAGATCGAGACCGTGACGCTGGCGCACCCGGCGGTGAGCCAGTCCGCGGTGCTGGTGGTCGATACCGCGACCGGTCAGCAGCTGGTGGCGTATGTGGTTCCCGCGCCGGGTCATTCGATCGATCCGGCGGAGCTGACGCGCTTCGCCTCCGAGCAGTTGCCCAGCTACATGGTGCCCGCGTCGGTGATGGTGTTGGAGGCGTTCCCGCTCAACACTTCCGGCAAGCTGGATCGAAAGGCGTTGCCGGAGCCGGTGTTCGCCGCGGACGCCGGTTATCGCGCGCCGCGCACGCAGGCCGAGCAGATCGTGGCCGGGATCTTCGCCGATGTGCTGAGCCAGCAGCAGATCGGTATCGACGACAACTTCTTCGATCTGGGTGGTAACTCGCTGGTCGCGACCCAGGTGGTGTCGCGGATCGGTGCGGCGTTCGGCATCCAGCTCGGGGTGCGCGCGTTGTTCGAGACGCCGACGGTGGCCGGTCTTGCCGCGCGCGCGGAGACCGCGGGGCCGGGCGAGGGTTCGCGTCCGCCGCTGGTGGCTCAGCAGCTGCCCGCCCGCGTGCCGCTGTCGTTGGCGCAGCAGCGGATGTGGTTCATCAACCAGTTCGATCCGTCGGCGCCGACTTACAACTTGCCGTTCGTGGTGCGGTTGCGCGGACATGTCGACATCCCGGCGCTCGAGGCGGCGCTCAACGATGTGATGGCGCGGCAGGAGTCGCTGCGCACCGTGTTCCCGGAGTCCGGTGACGGCGGCTACCAGCAGGTCGTGCCGGACGACGAGATCAACTTGGCGATCTCGGTGCAGGCCATCGACGAATCCGAGTTGTCCGGTGTGCTCACCGAATTCGCCAGCACGGGCTTCGATGTGGCGCGCGAGCTGCCGATCCGGGTGCGGATCTACCAGGTGACCGGCGGGTCGACCAACGGAACGCCCGATCACGCTGTCGCCTTCGTGGTGCATCACATCGCGGCCGACGGTTTCTCCTTCGGCCCGCTTTCGCGGGATGTGGCCACCGCGTATCTGGCGCGGGCCGCCGGTGAGGCGCCCGCGTGGTCGCCGCTGCCGGTGCAGTACCAGGACTACAGCATCTGGCAACGCGAACTGCTCGGCTCGGAAGCCGATCCGGGTTCGATGGCCGCCCGTGAGATCGCCTACTGGCGTCGCCAGCTCGGCGGTCTTCCCGACCAGCTGGACCTGCCCACCGACCGGCCGCGTCCGCCCGTGCAGAGCTTCCGCGGCAGCACGGTGCGCTTCGACATCGACGCCGAATTGCACACCGCCCTCGCGGGATTGGCGCGCGCGCAGGGCGTCAGCCTCTTCATGGTCGTGCACGCCTCGCTCGCGGTGCTGCTCGGTCGCCTGTCGGGCACCAGCGACATCGCGATCGGCACCCCGATCGCGGGCCGCGGCGAGCAGGCGCTCGACGACCTGATCGGCATGTTCGTCAACACGCTGGTGCTGCGCTCCGACGTGGACAGCGGCGTGTCCTTCGCCGACTTCCTCGCCCGCACCAGGGAAACCGACCTCGCGGCGTTCGCCTACGCCGACGTGCCGTTCGAGCGGCTCGTCGATGTGCTCAACCCGACTCGCTCGCAGGCGCGGCACCCGCTGTTCCAGGTGATGCTCTCCTTCCAGGAGATGGCGCACGGCGCGCTCGAACTACCCGGGCTTTCGGTGACCGCCACCGAGCTCGAGGTCGACATCGCCAAGTTCGACCTGCAGTGGACCATCACCGAGGAGCGCGGCGGCAACGGCGAGCCCGAGGGCATGACGGCGGCGGTGCAGTTCGCCACCGACATGTTCGACACCGAGACGGTGGCCTCCTTCGCCGAGCGCTTCGTGCGCATCCTGCGCAGCGTCGTCGCCGATCCGGCGGTCGTCGTCGGCGAAATCGATGTTCTCGCCGCCGACGAGCGGCTCGCGGTGTCGCGCGACTGGGTGTCCTCCGGCACGGACGGCGGCACCGGGCGTTTCGCCGACCCCGAAACCACCCTGGTCGCGCTGTTCGACCAGGCGGTCGCCGCCTACCCCGAGCACGTCGCCGCGCGGTTCGGCGCGGAGTCGCTGACCTATGCCGAGCTCGACAAGCGCGCGAATGTCTTGGCGCGCAGGCTGATCGCCGACGGCGCGGGCCCGGAGTCGCTGGTCGCGGTGATCCTGCCGCGCTCGATCGAGCTCGTCGTCGCGCTGCTCGCCGTGGTGAAGACCGGTGCCGGTTACGTGCCGGTGGACCCGACGTATCCGGCCGACCGTATCGCGTACGTGCTGGCGGATTCGCGTCCGGCCAGCGTCGTCATCGATTCCTCGGTGGACGTGGCCGTTCCGGACGAACTGCCCACCGTGGTCCTGGACGAATTCGCCACCGCAGCACACGGTTTCGCTGATACTCCGATCACCGACGCGGACCGCTCCGCGCCGCTGAACCCCGACAACGTCGCCTACGTGATCTACACGTCGGGTTCGACGGGTCGTCCGAAGGGTGTGGCGGTCGCGCATCGGAACGTGGTGCGGTTGTTCGCGAATACCGATCGTGATTTCGGTTTCGGTCCGGATGATGTGTGGACGTTGTTCCACTCGTATGCGTTCGACTTCTCGGTGTGGGAGTTGTGGGGTCCGCTGTTGTTCGGCGGCACGGTGGTCGTTGTCGACTACTTCACCTCGCGGTCTCCGGAGCAGTTCCTGGAACTGCTGCGCGACGAGCGCGTGACCGTCCTCAACCAGACGCCCTCGGCGTTCTACCAGCTCGCCGAGGCCGACCGTGCCGCGGGACCCGCCGCGCCGCCGCTGTCGCTGCGTTATGTGGTATTCGGCGGTGAAGCGCTCGAGCTGCGTCGTCTGTCGGATTGGGTCGCCCGGCATGGCGATTCCGCTCCGGTGCTGGTGAACATGTACGGCATCACCGAGACCACGGTGCACGTGTCCTACCGTGCCCTGGACGCCGCGACCATCGAGGCCGCCTCCGGCAGCATCGTCGGCCGCGCCATCTCCGGTCTGAGCGTCTACGTCTTGGACAACCGGCTCCAGCCGGTCCCGGTCGGCGTGGTCGGCGAAATGTACGTCGCCGGACCGCAATTGGCGCGTGGCTACCTCGGCCGCCCCGACCTCACCACGACCCGCTTCGTGGCCAACCCCCTCGCCGATGCCGCCAGCGCGGGTTCGCGCCTGTACCGCTCCGGCGACCTCGCGCGCTGGAACCGCTTCGGTGAACTCGAGTACTTGGGTCGCGCCGACGATCAGGTGAAGGTGCGTGGTTTCCGCATCGAGCTCGGCGAGATCGAAGCCGCCATCCTCGAACAGCCCGGTATCGCCCAGTCCGCGGTCATCGTGCGCGAGGACCAGCCCGGCGGCCAGCGCATCGTCGCCTATGTCGTCGCCGAACCCGGTATCGAGCTCGACCTCGACGACGTCCGCCGCGCCGCCTCGGACCGGCTGCCCGCCTACATGGTGCCCTCGGCGTTCATGGCGCTCGACGCGATCCCGCTGACCGTCAACGGCAAGCTGGACCGCCGCGCGCTGCCCGCGCCGGTGTTCGAGGTGCGCGAATTCCGCGCTCCCGCAACGCCGATCGAGGAGATCGTCGCCCAGGTCTTCGCCGACGTGCTCGACCTGCCCCGCGTCGGCGTCGACGACGACTTCTTCGACCTCGGCGGCAACTCGCTGATCGCCACCCAGGTCGCCTCCCGTGTCGGCATCGCACTGGACACCCGCGTCCCGGTGCGCATGCTCTTCGAGGCGCCCACCGTCGCCGCACTCGCCGCCCGCGTGGAATCGCAGGCGGGCGACGGCGCGCGCAAGGCGCTGGTCGCGCGCGAGCGGCCCGAAGAGGTGCCGCTGTCGCTCGCTCAGCAGCGCATGTGGTTCCTGAACCGCTTCGACACCTCCTCGGCGGTCAACAACATTCCGGTCGCCATCCGTCTCTCCGGTGAGCTGGACGTGGCCGCGCTGCAGGTCGCGGTCATCGACGTGATCGACCGGCACGAGTCGCTGCGCACCGTCTTCCCGGAGACCGGGAGCGGCCCGGTGCAGGTGGTCCTCGACGCGGCGCAGATCGTGCCGGACCTCACCCCGTACCGGGTGACCGAGGAGACCCTGCTCGAGCATCTGATCGACCTGGCCACCATGGCCTTCGACGTGACCAGCGAAGTACCGCTGCACGCACGGCTTTTCGAGATCAGCGAGACCGAGTACGTGCTCGGCATGGTGGTGCACCACATCTCCGCCGACGGCTGGTCGATGGGGCCGCTGTCGCGCGACGTCATCGTCGCGTACGCGGCGCGCACCACGTGGGAAGCGCCGACCTGGGCCGAATTGCCGGTCCAGTACGCCGATTACGCGCTCTGGCAGCGCGAGATCCTCGGCTCCGAGGACGACCCGCGTTCGCTGATCTCCAGCCAGATCAGCTACTGGACGCGCGAACTCGCCGACCTGCCCGACGAGCTGGTGCTGCCGTCCGATCATCCGCGTCCCGCGGTCGCCTCCTACCAGGGCGGCACCTACGCGTTCGTGATCTCCGGCGAAACCCAGCGCGCCCTTGTGGAATTGGGCCGCCGCTACAACGCCTCGCTGTTCATGGTCATGCACAGCGCCCTCGCGGTGCTGCTCGCGCGGGCCAGCGGCACCTCCGACATCGCCATCGGCACGCCGGTCGCGGGTCGCGGTGAGGCCGCCCTCGACGACCTGATCGGCATGTTCGTCAACACCCTCGTGCTGCGCACCGAGGTGGATGGCGCGGGCACCTTCGCCGAACTGCTCGACCGGGCCAGGGAAACCGACCTGCAGGCGTTCGCGCATTCCGACGTGCCGTTCGAGCGGCTGGTCGAGGTGCTCAACCCCGCCCGCTCGCAGGCGCGGCACCCGCTGTTCCAGGTGATGCTGGCCTTCCAGAACACCAAGCAGGCCACCCTGCAGCTGCCGGGCCTCTCGGTCAACGGCATCGACTACGACGCCCGCCTGGCCAAGTTCGACTTGCAGCTGACCCTGCAGGAGACCCAGGACGAGCTGGGCGAGGCCGCGGGCATGTCGGCCGAGTTCTCCTACGCGCTCGACCTTTTCGACGAGTCGACGGTGGCCGCCTTCGCGCGCCGCCTGGACCGCATCCTGGCGGCCGTCATCGCGAACCCGGACGTGCCGATCGGCGACATCGATCTGCTCGCGCCCGAGGAACACGCGCAGGTGCTCGTCGACTGGAACGACACCGACCACGCGGTGCCCACCGAGACGCTGGTCTCGCTGTTCGACGCGCAGGCGGCGGCGAGCCCGGACGCCATGGCGCTGGTCTACGAGGACGAACAGCTCACCTATCGCGAGCTCCAGGAGCGCGCCAACCGCATCGCCAGGGAGCTGATCGCCTCCGGCGTCGGCCCGGAATCGCTGGTGGCGCTTGCCATGCGGCGTTCGACCGAGCTGGTCGTCGCCATGTACGCGGTGCTGCAGACGGGCGCGGCCTACGTGCCGCTGGACCCCGATCAGCCCGCCGACCGTATCGGTCACATCCTCGACACCGCGCGGCCCAGCCTGCTGCTGACCACCCGCCGCGACGGGTTCGTCACCGACGGCGCGGTCGACGCCCGATACGTCGAGGACCTGCCGAGCTCGGCGCAGATTTCCGGTGCGCCGATCACCGACGCCGAGCGGGTGCGCCCGCTGCGGCCGGGCAACACCGCCTACGTCATCTTCACCTCCGGTTCGACCGGTCGGCCGAAGGGCGTGGCGGTCAGCCATGCCGCGATCGTGAACCGCCTGCTGTGGATGCAGCACGAGTACCCGATCGGCGCCGACGACGCCGTGCTGCAGAAGACTCCCGCCACCTTCGACGTGTCGGTGTGGGAGTTCTTCTGGCCCTTGCAGACCGGCGCTCGCCTGGTCGTCGCGAAGCCGGACGGCCACCGCGACCCGGTGTACCTCGCGCAGATCATCGCCGAACAGGGCATCACCACGGCGCATTTCGTGCCGTCGATGCTGTCGGTGTTCGTCTCCACGCTGGGCAACGAGAACGGCGACGCCGCGACCGTGCCCGCGCCGCGCCTGCGTCAGGTGTTCGCCTCCGGTGAGGCGCTGCCCGCGCCGACCGCGCAGCGTCTGCGTGAGCTGACCGGTGCGCGTCTGCACAACCTGTACGGCCCGACCGAGGCCGCGGTCGACGTGACCTACCACGAGGTCGTGGACGCCGACGTGGTGTCGGTGCCGATCGGCCGTCCGGTGTGGAACACCAGGGTTTTCGTGCTGGATTCGCGTTTGCACCCGGTGGCGCCGGGTGTCGCGGGTGAGCTGTATCTGGCGGGTGATCAGCTGGCGTTGGGCTACCTGAGCCGCAGCGATTTGACCTCGGATCGTTTCGTCGCCAACCCTTACGGCGCCGCTGGTTCGCGTATGTACCGCACGGGTGACTTGGTCGCCTGGACCAAGCAGGGCGAGCTGGAGTATCTGGGCCGCACCGACTTCCAGGTGAAGCTGCGTGGTCTGCGTATCGAGCTGGGCGAGATCGAGGCGGCGCTGCTGGCGCAGCCGGGTGTCGCGCAGTCGGTGGTGGTGGTGCGCACCGATCCGCACGCCGGTGATCAGCTGGTGGGTTACGTTGTCGCCGAACCGGATTCCGTCGTGGACAGCACGGCGGTCAAGTCCGGCCTCGCCGCGGCGCTGCCCGGGTACATGGTGCCCGCGGCGCTGGTCGTGCTGGACGCCTTCCCGCTCAACGCCAGCGGCAAGCTGGACCGTAAGGCGCTGCCCGCGCCGGTCTTCGAGGCCAAGAGCTTCCGTGCGCCGTCCACCCCGATCGAGGAGATCGTCGCGGACATCTTCGCCGACCTGCTCGGCGTCGACCGCGTCGGCGTGGACGACGACTTCTTCGAACTCGGCGGCAACTCGCTGGTCGCGACACAGGTCGCGGCCCGGCTGAGCAAGGCGCTGGACGCCGAGGTCGGCGTGCGCACGCTGTTCGAGGCGCCCACGGTCGCCGCGCTGGCGGCCCGCGTCGAATCGCACGCGGGAACCGGTGTGCGCCAAGCGCTCAGCGCGCGGACCCGTCCCGAGCACCCGCCGCTGTCGCTGGCGCAGCAGCGGATGTGGTTCCTCAACCGCTTCGATCTCGGCACCGAGCCGGGCGCGGCGGCGGGCACCTACAACATCCCGGCCGCCGTCCGGCTGCGCGGTCTGCTCGATCTGAGCGCGCTGCGCGGCGCGCTCGGCGACGTGATCGCGCGGCACGAGTCGCTGCGCACCGTCTACCCGTCGCACGAGGGCGTCCCGTACCAGCGGGTGCTTCCGTCCATCCGCGCCATTCCGGAGCTGGACGTCGTCGAGGTCGACCAGACCGAGATGTACGGCGCGCTCTACGAATTCGTCAACCGCGGCTTCGACGTCACCGCCGAGCCGCCGGTGCGGCTGCGCATCTACGAACTGGGCGAGCGCGATTACGTGCTCGCGGTCGTGGTGCACCACATCGCCGCCGACGGCTTCTCCATGCGGCCGCTGGTGCGCGACCTGATGACCGCCTACGTGGCGCGCACGTCGAACTCCGAACCGGGCTGGCCGCCGCTGGCCGTCCAGTACGTCGATTTCGCGCTCTGGCAGCGCGAAACCCTCGGCGACGAGGACGATCCCACCTCGCTCATCTCCGAGCAGCTCGACTACTGGCGTACGGCGCTCGCCGATCTGCCCGACGAGTTGCGCCTGCCCGGCAAGCCGCGCCCGACCGTGGCCTCCTATCAGGCCGGTACGCACCGCTTCCGGGTGCCCGGCGAGCTGATCGACGAGCTGAACCGGGTCGCGCACGCGCACGGCACCACGCTGTTCATGGTGGTGCACAGCGCCTTCGCGACGCTGCTCTCGCGCCTGTCCGGCGCCGACGACATCGCCATCGGCATCCCGGTGGCGGGCCGCGGCGAGCAGGCGCTCGACGACCTCGTCGGCATGTTCGTCAACACCCTGGTGCTGCGCACCCAGATCGACACCGCCGCCTCGTTCACCGACCTGCTCGCCCAGGTCCGCGAGCGCGACCTGCAGGCGTTCGCGCACGCGGACGTGCCGTTCGAGCGGCTGGTCGAGGTGCTCAACCCGGCCCGTTCGCAGGCGCGGCATCCGCTGTTCCAGGTGATGCTCACGTTCCAGAACATCGGCCGCACCTCGCTGGAGCTGCCCGGCCTGACCGTGTCCGAACTGGGCATCGATCAGCCGACGGCCAAGTTCGACATGCAGCTCACGCTGAGCGAGATCCCGGACGGCGAGTCCGAGATGGACGCCGAACTCGTCTACGCCACCGACCTTTTCGATTCCGCCTTCGCGGATTCCTTCGGCGCTCGCTTCCTTCGCGTGCTGCGCGGAATCGCCGCAGCGCCGTCCACCGCGATCGGCGACATCGAGCTGCTCGACGCCGCCGAGCGCGCGCTGGTGCTGAAGCAGTGGAACGACACCGAATTCGCGGTGGACGCGGCACTGGCCTCGCCGGTGGGCGACGACGACGCCGCGACGCTGGTCGCGCTGTTCGAGGCGCAGGTCGCGCGCACCCCGGACGCGACCGCGCTCACGTTCGAGGGGACGAGTCTGTCCTACGCCGAGTTCGCGAGCCGGGTGCACCGGCTTGCGCGCTGGCTCAAGCAGAACGGCGTCGGCCCGGAATCGTATGTGGCCCTTGGTATGCGCCGCTCGCTCGACCTGCTCGTCGGCATGTACGCGGTGTCCGCGGCCGGTGGCGCGTACGTGCCGCTGGACCCGGACAACCCGACCGAGCGCATCGAGCACATCCTCGACACGGCGCGCCCCGTCTGCGTGCTGACCTCCGGCGCGGATCTCGGTGTCGCGCTCGCGCGCCAGGTGCGCATCGACGAGCTGGATCTGTCGGCGTACTCCGACGAGC
Source organism: Nocardia sp. CNS-044 (assembly GCF_059570515.1). Classification (NCBI taxonomy): domain Bacteria; kingdom Bacillati; phylum Actinomycetota; class Actinomycetes; order Mycobacteriales; family Nocardiaceae; genus Nocardia; species Nocardia sp. CNS-044. The sequence continues at coordinate 1,031,412 of NZ_JCANSX010000006.1, read as the reverse complement.
CGCTCACCGACGCGGACCGGCACCGGCCGCTGCGCACCGGCAATACCGCGTACGTGATCTTCACGTCGGGTTCGACCGGTCGCCCGAAGGGTGTCGCGGTCTCGCACGCCGCGATCATCAACCGCCTGGTGTGGGGTCACGCGCAGTACGGCCTCGCCGCCGACGACGTGGTCCTGCAGAAGACCCCGGCGACGTTCGACGTGTCGGTGTGGGAGTTCTTCTGGCCCTTGCAGGTCGGCGCCCGCTTGGTGATCGCCAAGCCGGACGGCCACCGCGACCCGGCCTACCTCGCCCAGCTGATCATCGAGGAGCAGATCACCACGGCGCACTTCGTGCCGTCGATGATGTCGCTGTTCGTCGTCGAGCCGCGCGCGGCCGAATGCACCGGTCTGCGCAACGTCTTCGCCTCCGGCGAGGGCCTGCCCTCGGTCACCGCGCAGCGCCTGCGCGAGCTGACCGGCGCGCGACTGCACAACCTGTACGGCCCGACCGAGGCCGGCGTCGAGGTGACCTTCCACGAGGTCACCGACGCCGACACCGTCACGGTGCCGATCGGCGCCCCGGTGTTCAACACCCAGGTGTACGTGCTGGATTCGCGCCTGCGGCCGGTTCCGGTCGGCGTCCCCGGCGAGCTGTACCTGGCGGGCGCGCAGCTGGCGTACGGCTACGTCACCCGCCCCGACCTGACCACCGAGCGCTTCGTCGCCGACCCGTTCGGCAACGGCGTGCGCATGTACCGCACCGGCGACTTGGTGGCCTGGACGCCCGCCGGTGAGCTGGAGTACTTGGGCCGCACCGACTTCCAGGTGAAGCTGCGCGGTCTGCGCATCGAGCTCGGCGAGATCGAGGGCGCGCTGACCGCGCTGGACGAGGTCTCGCAGTCGGTCGTGGTGGTGCGCACCGACGAGCGCACCGGCGATCAGCTGGTGGCCTACCTCATCGCCAAGCCGGGCACGGCCATCGACATCGAGCGCGTCAAGTCCGCGCTCGCCGAGCAACTGCCCGCCTACATGGTGCCCGCCGCCTTCGTGGTGCTCGACGCGTTCCCGCTGAACACCTCGGGCAAGCTGGACCGGAAGGCGCTGCCGGAGCCGACGTTCGAGGCCAAGGTCTTCCAGGCGCCGGTCACCCCGGTGCAGCAGATCGTGGCCAGCGCGTTCGCCGACGTGCTCGGCATCGAACGCGTCGGCCTGGACGACGACTTCTTCGGTCTCGGCGGCAACTCGCTGGTCGCCACCCAGGTGGCGGCCCGGCTCGGCGAGGCGCTGGACACCCAGATCCCGCTGCGCACCCTGTTCGAGGCGTCCACAGTCGCCGCGCTGGCCGCCAAGGTGGAATCGGCCACCGGTACGGGAGCGAAGGCGCCGCTGGTCGCGCAGCCAAGGCCGGAGCTGGTGCCGCTCTCGCTCGCACAGCAGCGGATGTGGTTTCTCAACCGGTTCGACAACCGCACCGCGGTGAACAACATCCCGGTCGCCATCCGGTTGACCGGGAAGCTCGACGCCGTCGCGCTGCAGGCCGCGATCCGCGACGTGATCGCCCGCCACGAGGCGCTGCGCACCATCTACCCGGAGGTGGAGGGCGCGGGCTACCAGCGCGTCGTGCCCGCCGACGAGGTGCGCTTCGACCTGTCCGCGGAATGGGTGCCGAGCACCGAACTGCCTTCGCGCATCGTCGAACTGGCGAGCGTGCACTTCGACGTGACCAGCGAGATCCCGTTCCGGGCCTACCTGCTCACAGTCGATGAACGCAGCCATGTCGTGGTGCTGGTCATGCACCACATCAGCGCCGACGGCTTCTCGCTGCGTCCGCTGCTGCGTGACGTGGTGGTGGCCTACACCGAGCGCGCCGGCGGGGAAGCGCCCGGCTGGGCGCCGCTCGACGTGCAGTACGCCGACTACGCGCTGTGGCAGCGCGAGGTCCTCGGCTCCGAGGACGACGCGGAGTCGGTGGCGGCCAAGCAGATCGCCTACTGGACCGAGCAGCTGCGCGATCTGCCGGATCAGATCGAGTTGCCCGCGGATCGGCCGCGCCCGGAAATCGCGTCGAACACCGGTGGGCTGCACGCCTTCTCGGTGGACGCCGAGCTGCACCGCGCGCTCGAGGATGTGGCGCGCGCGCACGGCGTGACGTTGTTCATGGTCGTGCACGCCGCGTTGGCGACTTGGGCGGCACGGCTGTCCAACAGCACCGATATCGCGATCGGCACCCCGATCGCCGGTCGCGGCGAGCGTGCCCTGGACGACTTGGTCGGCATGTTCGTCAACACGCTGGTGTTGCGCAACGAGATCGACCTGGGCGGAAAGTTCAGCGATCTGCTCGAGCAGGTGCGGCGCACGGATCTGGCGGCCTTCGCCAACGCCGACGTGCCGTTCGAGCGGTTGGTGGACGTACTGAGCCCGGCGCGTTCGCAGGCGCACCACCCGCTGTTCCAGGTGGCGTTGACCTTCGAGGCGGCCTCGGCCGCCGACATGGGCACCGTCGCGCTGCCCGGCTTGGACCTGGATGTCGTCGAGTTCGACGCGGGCACCGCGAAATTCGACGTGCAGCTGACCGTGGGCGAGGCCCGCGACGGTGGGCTGGCGATGTCGTGGAACTACGCGAGCGAGTTGTTCGACCCGGAGACGGTCGCCTCGTTCGCCGATCGCCTGGTGCGCATCCTGCGCGGTGTGGCCGAGGACCCGTCGATGGTCGTCGGTGACATCGATCTGCTGGGCGAGGCCGAGCGGCTGGATGTCTCGCAGCGTTGGGTGTCGGCGGGTGCAGATGCCGGTGTGGGCCGGTTCGCCGAGCCGGGTGTGACGCTGGTCGAGTTGTTCGATCAGATGGTCGCCGCGCACCCGCACCGGGTCGCGGCGCGGTTCGGTGCGGACTCGTTGAGCTACGCCGAGCTGGACAAGCGCGCGAATGTCTTGGCGCGCAGGCTGATCGACGACGGCGCTGGGCCGGAGTCGCTGGTCGCGGTGATCCTGCCGCGGTCGTTGGATCTGGTCGTCGCGCTGCTCGCGGTCGTGAAGACCGGTGCCGGTTACGTGCCGGTGGACCCGACCTATCCGGCCGACCGTATCGCCTACGTGCTGGCGGATTCGCGTCCGACCAGCGTGGTCCTGGATTCCACGGTCGAGGTCGAGATCCCGGCGGGTCTGCCCTCGGTGGTGCTGGACGGGTTCGCGGTGGAGACCGGCAATGTGGTCGACGCCGACGACGCGCCGATCACCGACGCCGATCGCCGCGCCGCGCTGACCCCCGACCATGTCGCCTACGTGATCTACACGTCGGGTTCGACGGGTCGTCCGAAGGGTGTGGCGGTCGCGCATCGGAACGTGGTGCGGTTGTTCGCGAACACCGATCGTGATTTCGGTTTCGGTCCGGATGATGTGTGGACGTTGTTCCACTCGTATGCGTTCGACTTCTCGGTGTGGGAGTTGTGGGGTCCGCTGCTGTTCGGCGGCACGGTGGTCGTTGTCGACTACTTCACCTCGCGGTCTCCGGAGCAGTTCCTGGAGCTGTTGCGCGACGAGCGGGTGACCGTCCTCAACCAGACGCCCTCGGCCTTCTACCAATTGGCCGAAGCCGACCGCAATGCCGCCTCGGATGCCGCGCCGCTGTCGCTGCGTTACGTGGTGTTCGGCGGTGAAGCACTGGAGCTGCGTCGTCTGTCGGATTGGGTTGCCCGGCATGGCGATTCCGCTCCGGTGCTGGTCAACATGTACGGCATTACCGAGACCACGGTGCACGTGTCCTTCCGTGCCCTGGACGCGGCGACGATCGAAGCAGCCTCCGGCAGCATCGTGGGTCGCGCGATCGCGGGCCTGAACGTGTACGTGCTCGACAACCGGCTGCGTCCCGTGCCGGTCGGTGTCGCTGGCGAAATGTACGTCGCCGGACCGCAGTTGGCGCGCGGCTACCTCGGCCGCCCCGATCTGACCGCTGCTCGTTTCGTGGCCAACCCGCTGGCGACCCCGGGCGATGCGGGTTCGCGCCTGTACCGCTCCGGCGACCTCGCGCGCTGGAACCGCTTCGGTGAACTCGAGTACTTGGGTCGGGCCGACGATCAGGTGAAGGTGCGTGGTTTCCGCATCGAGCTCGGCGAGATCGAAGCCGCGGTGCTCGCGCAGCCGGGCATCGCCCAGTCCGCGGTCATCGTGCGCGAGGACCAGCCCGGCGATCAGCGCATCGTGGCTTACGTCGTCGCCGAACCCGATGTCGTCCCCGACCTGGACGCGGTGCGTTCCGGCGCGGCCGAGCGGCTGCCCGCCTACATGGTGCCCGCGGCCATGGTGCGCCTGGAATGGATCCCGCTGACCGTCAACGGCAAGCTGGACCGCCGTGCGCTGCCCGCGCCAGCCGCCAAGGCCAGGGCTTTCCGCGCTCCGGTGACGCCGGTGCAGGAGACGGTGGCCGCCGTGTTCGCCGAGGTGCTCGACCTGCCTCGCGTCGGCGTGGACGACGACTTCTTCGATCTCGGCGGCAACTCGCTCATCGCGACCAGGGTGGTGTCCCGGATCGGCGCGGCGCTCGGCACTTCGGTGCCGGTGCGCACGCTGTTCGAGGCCTCCACCGTGGAAGCCCTTGCCGCACGGGTGGAATCGCATACCGGTGGCGACGGCCGCGCCCCGCTGGTCGCGCGCAAGCGCGCCGCCGGCGAACTGGTGCCGCTGTCCTACGCGCAGCAGCGCATGTGGTTCCTGAACAAGTACGACACCTCCTCGGCCGCCTACAACCTGCCGATCGCGATCCGGATGTCCGGCGCGCTCGACGTCGAGGCGCTGCGGCTCGCGGTCGCCGACGTCGTGCGCAGGCACGAATCGCTGCGCACGCGCTACCCCGAGCACGGCGGCACGCCGGTGCAGGTGATCGTCCCGGCCGAGGAGATCGCGCTCGACCTGCACCCGGTCGCGGTGCCGCAGGCCGAGCTGCTCGGCGCGGTGACCGAGTTCGTCACCGCGGGATTCGATGTGGCCGAACAAGTTCCGCTGCGCACCAGGCTGTACGCCGCGGGACCGGACGAGCACGTGCTCGTCGTCGTCGTGCACCACATCGCCGCCGACGGCTTCTCCATGGGCCCGCTGACCCGCGACGTCATGCTGGCCTACACGGCTCGCACCCAGGACAGCGCGCCCGGCTGGTCGCCGCTCGCGGTGCAGTACGCCGATTTCGCGGTCTGGCAGCGCGAGGTTCTCGGTTCCGAGGACGACGCGGATTCGCTGCTGGCCCGCCAGGTGGCGTACTGGCAGCGCGCCCTCGACGGCGTGCCGGACGAGCTGGCGCTGCCGACCGACCGCCCGCGTCCGGCGATCGCCTCGCATCGCGGCGCGACGCTGCATCACGAGCTCCCCGGTGAGCTGATCGCGGCGCTCGACGAGATCGCCCGCGCCAGCGGCGCTTCGCTGTTCATGGTCATGCACAGCGCGCTCGCCGTGCTGCTCGCGCGCCTGTCCGGCGGCGACGACATCGCGGTCGGCACGCCGATCGCGGGCCGTGGCGAACAGGCGCTCGACGACCTCGTCGGCATGTTCGTCAACACGCTGGTGCTGCGCACCGGCATCGACAACGGCGAATCGTTCACCGAACTGCTCGACCGCGTCCGCAAGACCGACCTGGACGCCTACGGCAATGCCGACGTGCCGTTCGAGCGCCTCGTCGAGCTGCTCGCGCCGGAGCGTTCGCAGTCGCGCAACCCGCTGTTCCAGGTGATGCTGGCCTTCCAGAACCTGGACCGGACCGCGCTGGAACTGCCGGGTCTTTCGGTCTCCGCGCTCGATCTCGAAGAGAACGTGGCGCGCTTCGACCTACAGTTCACGCTGTCGGAGAACGATGCGGTGGCCGGTAACGGCGTCGCGGGCATGACGCTCGCGCTGACCTACGCCACCGAGCTGTTCGACGAATCGACCGCGCGGGAGATCGTGGACCGCTGGGTGCGCGTGCTCACCGCCGTCGCGGCCGATCCGGCCGTCACGGTCGGCGCCGTCGACGTGCTCGACGCGGCCGAACTGGCCGATCTGGTCGCGCGCACCGGCGCACCCGCGGTGCCGCCGCGCACGCTGCCCGAGCTGCTCGCCGAGGCCGCCGCGCACAACCCGGACGGGCCCGCGGTCGTGTTCCGGGGGACAACTCTCTCCTACGCCGAACTCGACGAACGCTCGAATCGCTTGGCCCGCTTGCTGATCGCCGAAGGCATCGGCGCGGAAGACCTGGTCGCGGTCGGCGTTCCGCGTTCGGCGGACTCGGTGTTCGCCGCGTGGGCGGTGTCCAAGACCGGCGCCGCGTTCGTGCCGGTGGACCCGAACTACCCGGCCGAGCGCATCGCGCACATGGTCACCGATTCCGGTTCACCCCTTGGCATCACGGTCACCGCGGTGCGGGAAGGTCTGCCCGAGTCGGCGCGCTGGCTGGTGCTCGAGGACCTCGCGCTGGACGGCTTCGACGGCGGTCCGATCACCGACGCCGACCGGGTCCGCCCGGTGCGTCCGGAGCACCCGGCCTACGTCATCTACACCTCCGGTTCCACCGGTGTGCCCAAGGGCGTCGTGGTGACGCACGCGGGTCTGGCCAACTTCAGCGCCGAGCAGATCGAGCGCTACGGCCTCGACTCCGATTCGCGCGCACTGCATTTCGCCTCGCCCAGCTTCGACGCCTCGATCCTCGAGCTGTTGCTCGCGGTGGGCGCGGGCGGCGTGCTGGTCGTGGTGCCGCCGGGCGTGTACGGCGGCGAGGAGCTGTCCGAGCTGATTCGCGGCGAGCGGGTCACGCACGCGTTCATCACCCCGGCCGCGCTGGCCACCTTCGACCCGAGCGGCCTGGACACGCTGCGTGTGCTGGTCGCGGGCGGCGAGGCCTGCCCGCCGGAGCTGGTCGCGAAGTGGGCCGTGCCGCTCGGTGAGGGCGGCGCGCTGCGCGCGTTCCACAACGGCTACGGCCCGACCGAGACCACCATCATGACCAACATCAGCGATCCGCTGGTGGTCGGCGAGACGGTGACCATCGGCGGACCGATCCGCGGCATGCGGTCGCTTATCCTGGACGCCCAGCTCAGGCCCGTTCCGGTGGGTGTCGCGGGTGAGCTGTACCTGTCGGGCGTCCAGCTGGCGCGCGGCTACCACGCCCGCCCCGGCCTGACGGCCGAGCGTTTCGTGGCCAACCCGTACGTCGACGGCGAGCGCATGTACCGCACCGGTGACGTGGTCCGCTGGACTCGCACCGGCGAGGTCGAGTACGTGGGCCGCTCCGACTTCCAGGTGAAGGTCCGCGGTTTCCGCATCGAGCTCGGCGAGATCGACGCGGCCCTCGCGGCGCACGAGACCGTCGACTTCGCGGTCACCGTCGGCCACAAGAACGCCGCTGGCGCGGTGTCGCTGGTGTCGTACGTGGTTGCGGCGCAAGGACATTCCATCGATGTCGCGGCGCTCACCGCGCACGTCGAGGACCGGCTTCCCGCCTACATGGTGCCCTCCTCGATCATGGTGATCGACCGGGTGCCGCTGACCCCGGTCGGCAAGCTGGACCGCAAGGCGCTGCCGGAGCCGGTGTTCGCGACCGAGGTGGTGTTCCGCGCCGCCCGCACGCCGGTCGAGCAGGTCATCGCCGAGGTGTTCGCCGAGGTGCTCGGCGTGCAGCGGGTCGGCGTCGACGACTCGTTCTTCGCGCTCGGCGGCGACAGCATCGTCTCGATCCAGCTGGTCTCGCGGGCGAAGGCGCGCGGCGTGGTGTTCACGCCGCGGCACGTCTTCGAGCAGAAGACCGTCGCGGGCTTGGCCGCGGTCGCCGAGACGGCCGACGCTTCGGCGCCCGCCGTCGCCGCGCTCGCCGAACTGCCCGGCGGCGGCGTCGGTGACATGCCGCTCACCCCGGTGGTGCGGTTCATGGCCGAGCGCCCGGGCTCCTTCGGCCGGTTCAACCAGACCCTCGCGCTGGAGCTGCCGCTCGGCATCGACCGCGCGGGCATCGCGACGACCGTCGGCGCGGTGATCGACCGGCACGACATGCTGCGCGCCCGGCTCTCCCGCGAGGGCGACGACTGGGTGGTGCGGACCGCCGAGCCCGGCGCCGTGGACGTGGACGCGCTGATCGAGCGCGTCGAGTTCCCGGCCGCGGCCACCGATGCCGAACTGCTCGACATCGCCTCCGCCGCACTGGATTCCGCGCTGGACCGACTGGATCCGGCGGCCGGTGTCGTGGTGCGGTTCGTCTGGCTCGATCCCGCGCAAGGCGGCCGGATGGGCCGCCTGATCGTGGTCGCCCATCACCTGGTGGTCGACGGCGTCTCGTGGCGCATCCTGGTGCCGGACTTCGTCGCCGCCTGGGGCCAGCTCACCGCCGGGCAGCAGCCCGAGCTGGTGGCTCCGGCTACGTCGATGCGGGCTTGGGCGCACGCGCTGGAGCGCGAGGCCGAAAGCGCTTCGCGGGTAGGCGAACTCGACTACTGGCGGTCGGTGACCGACACCCCCGATCCGCTGCTGACCGCGCGTCCGATGGATCCCGCGGTGGACGTCTCCGGCGCGATCGAGAAGGTTCAGGTCGAGGTCTCCGCCGAGACCACCAAGGCACTGCTCACCACGGTGCCCGCGCTGTTCCACGGCGGCGTGAACGACGGTCTGCTCACCGCGCTCGCGCTGGCGACCGCGAAGTGGCGGGCCAGCCGGGCGGGCGCGCGCACCGACGACGCGCTGCTGATCCGCCTGGAAGGCCATGGCCGCGAGGAAGACGTCGTCCCCGGCGCCGATCTGTCCCGCACCGTCGGCTGGTTCACCGCCATCTTCCCGGTGCGGCTGGACCTGACCGGCGTCGACGTGGACGCCGCCCTCGCGGGCGGTCCCGCGCTGTCCAAGGCCGTGAAGGCGGTCAAGGAGCAGCTGCTCGCGGTGCCGGACAAGGGCATCGGCTACGGCCTGCTGCGCTACCTCAACCGGCGCACCGCCGCGGAGCTGCCCGCGCAGCTGCCCGGCCAGGTCAGCTTCAACTACCTGGGCCGCGTCTCCGACAGCGACGTGCCCGAGGCCCTGCGCGGCTTCGGCTGGACTCCCGCGCCGGAACTCGGCGCGCTCGGCGGCGCCTACGACGCCGACATGCCCGCGATGGCCCCGCTGGACGTCAACGCGATCGTGGTCGGCGACAAGCTGACCGCGAACATCGGCTACCCGTCGACGCTGCTCGACGCCGCCGAGGTGCGCGAGTTCGCCGAGCTGTGGACCACCGCCCTGGACGCGGTTGCCCGGCACGCCAATTCGGCCGAGGCGGGCGGGCACACCCCGTCCGACTTCGCCCTGGTTCGCGCGAGCCAGCGCGACATCGAGGGCTGGGAGCGGCGCTTCCCGGCGCTGGCCGACGTGTGGCCGCTCTCGGCGCTGCAGGCGGGTCTGCTCTTCCACGCCCGCCTCGCCGCCAGCTCGGTGGACGTCTACACCGCGCAGGCCGTGCTCACCCTCACCGGCCGCGTCGACGCGGCCCGGTTGCGGGCGGCCGCGCAGGCGCTGGTCGACCGTTACGAGAACCTGCGCACCGCGTTCGTCAGCGACGCCGACGGCAACCCGGTGCAGGTGGTGCTCGACAGCGTGCGCGTCGCCTGGGCCGAGCACGACCGGACCGAAACCGGTTCGGCCGCCGACCTGATCGAGGCCGACCGCATGCAGCGGTTCGACCTCACCGCGCCGCCGCTGATCCGCTTCACGCTGATCCAGGTCGCGCAGGATCGTTGGCAGTTCGTGGTGTCCAACCACCACATTCTGCTCGACGGCTGGTCGATGCCGCTGCTGATGCGCGACCTGATCGTGCTCTACGCGGTGCACGCCGACGCCAGCGCGCTGCCCGCGGTGCGCTCCTACCGGCACTTCCTGGAATGGACCGCGCGCCAAGATCATTCGGCCTCGCTGGCCGCCTGGTCGACGGCGCTGCGCGGGGTGAGCGAGCCGACGCTGCTCGCGCGCCCCGACGCGGGCCGGGAGATCACCGCGCTCTCCGGCGAGTACCTGTTCGACCTCGACGAGGCCGCGACCGCGCGCCTGACCGCGCTGGCGAGCTCGCTGGGCGTCACCCCGAACACGGTGCTGCAGGTGGCCTGGGGCATCCTGGTCGGCCGCACGACCGGCTCGGAGGACGTGCTGTTCGGCACCACCGTCTCCGGCCGCCCTGCGCAGCTGTCCGGCGTGGAATCCATGGTGGGTCTGTTCATCAACACCGTCCCGGTGCGGGTGCGCTTCGATCCCGCGGAGTCCGCGCGCGAACTGCTGACCCGCACCCAGGGTGAGCAGGCCGACCTGCTCGACCACCACTACATCGGACTGGCCGACATCCAGTCCGCCGCGGGCGTCGGCGGCCTGTTCGACACCCTGGTCGTGTTCGAGTCCTACCCGGTGGACGCCGAAGGCCTGCGCTCCCAAGCCGCCGACATCGACGGCATGGCCGTGGCCGACCTGGAGGCCGCCGACGCGACGCACTACCCGCTGACGCTGATCGCTCAGCTGGATTCGCGCCTGCGCATCCGCGCGGGCTACCTGCGCGACCTGTTCGACGAGCAGACCGTGCGCCGCATCGCCGACCGCCTGGTCCGCGTGCTGTCCGCGATCACCGCCGATTCCGGTGTGGCCGTTGGTGATATCGAGCTGCTCGACACCGCCGAGCGCGAGCTCGTGGTGTCCGGCTGGAACGAGACCGCGCACGAGGTCGACGCGGCGGCGACGCTGGTGTCGAAGTTCGAGGCGCAGCTGGCCGAGACGCCCAACGCGACCGCGGTGACCTTCGAGGGGACGAGTCTGTCCTACGCCGAGTTCGCTGGCCGGGTCTACCGCCTGGCGCGCTGGCTCATCGAACGCGGCGTCGGCCCGGAGTCCTCGGTGGCGCTCGGCATGCGGCGCTCGATCGACCTGGTCGTCGGCATGTACGCCGTCACCGTCGCGGGCGGCGCGTACGTGCCGCTCGACCCGGATCACCCGGCCGAGCGCACGGAATACATTCTGGCCACGGCCGATCCGGTGTGTGTGCTGACCTCGGGCAGCGACCTGGAGATCGACACCGCGCAGGTGCGCATCGATCTGCTCGACCTGTCCGGTGTGTCCGAGGCGCCGGTGACCGACGCCGAGCGCCGGGCGCCGCTGCGTCCGTCGAACACCGCGTACGTGATCTTCACGTCCGGCTCGACCGGCCGCCCGAAGGGTGTCGCTGTCTCGCACGCGGCGATCGTCAACCGCCTGGTGTGGATGCAGTCCGAGTACGGGCTCACCGAGTCCGACGCGGTCCTGCAGAAGACGCCCGCCACCTTCGACGTGTCGGTGTGGGAGTTCTTCTGGCCCTTGCAGATCGGCGCGCGGTTGGTCGTCGCCAAGCCGGACGGCCACCGCGACCCGGCCTACCTGGCCGAGGTCATCGCGACCGAGCGGGTCACCGTCACCCACTTCGTGCCGTCCATGCTCGCGGTGTTCGTGGCCGACGCCGCCGCGGCCCGCTGCGACACGCTGCGCATGGTGTTCGCCTCCGGTGAGGCGCTGCCGCCCAAGCCCGCGCACCGCCTGCGCGAGCTGACCGGCGCGGAACTGCACAACCTGTACGGCCCGACCGAGGCCGCGGTCGACGTCACCTATCACCGGGTGACCGAGGCCGACACCGACACCGTGCCGATCGGCGCCCCGGTGTTCAACACCCAGGTGTACGTGCTGGATTCGCGGCTGCGGCCCGCTCCGGTGGGTGTCGCGGGTGAGCTGTATCTCGCGGGTACCCAGCTGGCGCGCGGCTATGTGGCCCGGCCGGACCTGACCGCGGATCGCTTCGTGGCCAACCCGTTCGCCGACGGACAGCGCATGTACCGCACCGGTGACCTGGTGGCCTGGACCGCGGACGGCGAGCTGGAGTACTTCGGCCGCACCGACTTCCAGGTGAAGCTGCGCGGTCTGCGCATCGAGCTTGGCGAGATCGAGCAGGCGCTCACCGCGCTGGACGAGATCGCGCAGTCGGTGGTCGTGGTGCGCGGCGACCAGCGCACCGGCGATCAGCTGGTGGCCTACGTCGTGGCCGCGCCGAACGCGCGCGTCGACGGCGACGTGGTGCGCGAGGACCTCGGCAGGCAGCTGCCCGCCTACATGGTGCCCGCGCTGGTCGTGGTGCTCGACGAGTTCCCGCTCAACGCCTCCGGCAAGCTGGACCGCAAGGCGCTGCCCGCGCCGGTGTTCGAGGCCGCGGTGTTCCGCGCGCCGACCACGCCGGTGGAGGAGATCGTCGCGCGCACCTTCGCCGACGTGCTCGGCCTGGACCGGGTCGGACTGGACGACGACTTCTTCGCGCTCGGCGGCAACTCGCTCAGCGCCACCCAGGTGGCGGCGCGGCTGTCCGCGGCGCTGGAGACCGAGCTCGGGGTGCGCGAGCTGTTCGAGGCCTCGACCGTGGCGGCGCTGGCGGCGCGCACCGAGTCGAAGGCGGGCGCGGGCGCGCGTGCGGCGCTGGTCGCGCAGCGGCGGCCCGAGCGGGTGCCGCTCTCGCTGGCCCAGCAGCGCATGTGGTTCCTCAACCGGTTCAACATGGGCGGCGGCGGCGAACACTCCGCGGCCGCCGCGGCCGACAACATCCCGGCCGCCGTGCGGCTGTCCGGTCTGCTCGACCGGCAGGCTCTGCAGGTCGCGGTCGCTGACGTGCTGGCCAGGCACGAGTCGCTGCGCACGTACTACCCCGAGGTCGGTGGCGTCGGCTACCAGCAGATCGTGCCGACCGCGCAGGTGATCCCGGATCTCTCGCCGATCGACATCACCGAAGCCGAACTGCCGCAGCGTCTTGCCGAGGTCGTGCTGACCGCCTTCGACGTCACCGCCGAGGTGCCGTTCCGCGCCAGCCTGTTCGAGATCAGCCCCACCGAGCACGTGCTCGCGCTGGTGGTGCACCACATCTCGGCAGACGGCTTCTCCATGGGGCCGCTGACCAGGGACGTGATGATCGCCTACAGCGCGCGCGTCGACGGCGACGAGCCCGCGTGGCGTCCGCTCGACGTGCAGTACGCCGACTACGCGCTGTGGCAGCGCGCAGTGCTCGGCGCCGAGGACGACCCGGACTCGCTGATCTCCGGTCAGATCGAGTTCTGGAAGAACGAATTGGCCGGGCTGGTCGAGCAATTGGATCTGCCCGCCGATCGCCCGCGGCCCGCGACCGCCTCCAACCGCGGCGACACGGTGGCCTTCACCGTGGACCCCGAGGTGCACGCGGCCCTGCGCGCGCTGGCCCAGCAGCACAATTCGACGCTGTTCATGGTCGTGCACGCCGCGCTCGCGGTGCTGCTCGCGCGCCTTTCCAGCACGTCGGACATCGCCATCGGCACCCCGATCGCGGGCCGCGGTGAGCGCGCGCTCGACGATCTGATCGGCATGTTCGTCAACACGCTCGTGCTGCGCACCGAGATCGAGCCCGGCGTCGCGTTCGAGGAACTGCTGCGCACCGTGCGGCGGGTCGACGTGGACGCCTTCGGTCACGCCGACGTGCCGTTCGAGCGCCTGGTCGAGGTGCTCGACCCGGTGCGTTCGCCGGGCAGGCACCCGCTGTTCCAGGTCGCGCTGACCTTCCAGAACACCGCGCCGACCGCGCTGGAACTGCCGGGCCTGACGGTGTCGGGCGTGGACATGGCCGTGCCGCTGGCCAAGTTCGACCTCCAGTTGACGCTGGAGGAGAAGCTCGGCGCGGACGGCGGACCGCAGGGTATGTCGGCCGAATTCAGCTTCGCGACCGACCTTTTCGACGCGAGCACGGTCCGCGGTTTCGCGGATCGCCTGCTGCGCGTCCTCGGCGCGGTCTCGGCGGACGCGAGCGTGGTGGTCGGCGATATCGACCTGCTCGCCGACGGTGAGCGCGAACTGGTCCTGCGCGAATGGAACACCGAGGGCGTCGAGGCGCCCGCGGCCACGCTGGTCGACCTGATCGGCGCGCAGGCGCGGCGTCGTCCGGACGCACCGGCGATTCGCTTCGGCGAGACCGCGGTCTCCTTCGGCGAGTTCGAGCGCCGGGCCAACCGGATCGCGCGTGCGCTCATCGGGCTCGGCGTCGGGCCGGAATCCAAGGTGGCGGTGGCTGTTTCGCGCACCGAGGAACTGCCGATCGCGCTGTACGCGGTGCTGCTGACCGGCGCGGCCTACGTGCCGATCGACACCACCTACCCGGTGCAGCGGCTCGAGTTCACCCTCGCCGACGCGGCGCCGGTGTGCGTGCTGACCACCGCCGCGGACGCGGAAGCCGTTCCGGCTGGCGATCTTCCGCTGCTGCTGGTCGAGCGGACCGCGGACGAGTCCGACGCGCCGGTCACCGATGCCGACCGCGTCCGGCCGCTGCGCCAGGACAACCTCGCCTACGTCATCTACACCTCCGGTTCGACCGGTGTGCCCAAGGGCGTCGGCGTCTCGCACCGCAACGCGGTGGAGCTGTTCGCGAACACCCAGCCGCTGTTCGGCTTCGACGAGTCCGACGTGTGGACGCTGTTCCACTCGTTCGCCTTCGACTTCTCGGTGTGGGAACTGTGGTGCGCGCTGGCCTACGGCGGTTCGGTGGTCGTCGTCGACTACCTGACCTCGCGTTCGCCGGAGCTGTTCCGCGAGTTGCTGGTTCGCGACCGGGTCACCGTGCTGAACCAGACGCCGTCGGCGTTCTACCAGCTGGTGGAGGCCGACCGGGCGGCGAGCGCCGCCGACGACAACGGTGAATTCGCGCTGCGCCACGTCATCTTCGGCGGTGAGGCGCTCGACCTGCGCCAGCTGCGTCGCTGGTACGAACGCCATCCGGCGGACGCGCCGCGCCTGGTGAACATGTACGGCATCACCGAGACCACGGTGCACGTGTCGTTCCTGGCCCTGGACGACCAGGACGTCGACAACCCGGCCAGCGTCATCGGCCGCGCCCTGCCCGGCCTGAGCGCCTTCGTGCTCGACAACCGCCTGGCCCCCGCGCCGGTCGGCGTCGCGGGCGAGATCTACGTGACCGGCGCGCAGCTGGCGCGCGGGTACCTCGGCAGGCCGGGCCTGGCCGCGACCCGTTTCGTGGCGAACCCCTTCGGGGAGCCCGGTTCCCGGATGTACCGCTCCGGTGACGTCGGTCGCTGGTTCGGCACCGGCGACGCGGCCAACCTCGAATACGCGGGCCGCAGCGACCAGCAGGTGCAACTGCGCGGCTTCCGCATCGAGCTCGGCGAGATCGAGTCGGCGCTGGTCCGCTGCGAAGGCGTGCGTCAAGCCGTGGTCATGGTCCGCGCCGACGAGCACGCGGGCGACCGCCTCGTCGGTTACGTGGTGCCCGAGACCGGCGCCGCGGTCGACCCGGTCGCGCTGCGCGAGGCGGTCGCGGAGTTCCTGACCGCGTACATGGTTCCGGACGCCATCGTGGTGCTCGACACCCTGCCGCTCACCCCGAACGGCAAGCTGGACCGGCGCGCGTTGCCGGAGCCGGAGTTCGTCAGCACCGCGACGTTCCGCGCACCGAGCACGCCGATCGAGCAGGCCGTCGCCACGGTGTTCGCCGAGCTGCTCGGCGTCGAGGAAGTCGGTCTGGACGACGACTTCTTCGCCCTCGGCGGCAACTCGCTGCTGGCGACCCGCGTCGTCGCGCGGATCAACGAGGCGGTCGACGCCGACCTCGCCGTGCGCGAGCTGTTCGAGGCGCCCACCGTGGCCGCGCTCGCCGCGCGCACCGCGGCGAAGGCGGGCAGCGGGCGCAGGCGCGAACTGGTCGCCGGTCCGCGTCCGGAACAGATCCCGCTGTCGCTCGCGCAGCAGCGGATGTGGTTCCTCAACCGCTTCGACAACCAGACCGCGGTCAACAACATCCCGCTCGCGGTCCGGCTCACCGGCGCACTGGACACCGACGCGCTGCGCAGGGCGGTCGCCGACGTGGTCGACCGGCACGAGGTGCTGCGCACCGTGTACCCGGAAACCGCCGACGGCCAGGGCGTGCAGGTCGTGCTGCCCGCGGGCCAGGAGAACCTGGACCTGACCCCGATCGTGGTGTCGGAGACCGAGATTCAGGAGCGCATCAGCGAGCTGGTGCTCACCGGATTCGACGTCACCGCCGCCGTGCCGGTGCGCGCCGCGCTGTTCCGTATCGCCGGTTCGATGGACGGCTCCCAGCCGGACACGCATGTGCTGGTCTTCGTGGTGCACCACGTCTCGGGTGACGGCTGGTCGGTCGGCCCGCTGGCCCGCGACGTAATGGTCGCCTACGCGGCGCGCTCGCGCGGCGAGGCGCCCGGCTGGGCGCCGCTGCCGGTGCAGTACGCCGACTACGCGCTGTGGCAGCGCGAGACGCTCGGCTCCGAGGACGATCCGGACTCGCTGATCGCGGCGCAGGTCGCCTACTGGTCGCAGAACCTGGCCGGTCTGCCCGACCAGCTCGACCTGCCGTCGGACCGCAAGCGTCCGGCCGTCGCGTCCAACCGCGGCGGGGTCTACGAGTTCGAGCTCTCCGCCGAGCTGGCACAGGCCTCCGAGGCGCTGGCGCGCGAGCACGGCGCGAGCTTGTTCATGGTGGTGCACGCGGCGTTCGCGGCGCTGCTCGGACGCCTGTCCGGCAGCGACGACATCGCCATCGGCACCGTGGTCGCGGGCCGCGGCGAGGCCGTGCTCGACGACGCCATCGGCATGTTCGTCAACACGCTCGTGCTGCGCAGCGCCGTCGACCCGGCCCAGCCGTTCGCCGAACTGCTCACGCGGACAAGGGAAACCGACCTCGCCGCGTTCGGGCACGCGGACCTGCCCTTCGAGCGGCTCGTCGAGCTGCTGAACCCGGCGCGTTCGCAGGCACGGCACCCGCTGTTCCAGGTGATGCTCTCGTTCCAGAACACCGGCGAGACCACCTTCGAGCTGCCCGGCCTCGAGGTCTCGGGCGTGCCGCTGGACGTGGTGACCGCGAAGTTCGATCTGCACCTGAACTTCACCGGCTCCGCCGCCGAGGGCATGAAGGCCGAGATCGCCTACGCCACCGACATGTTCGACGGCGCGACGGTGGCCTCGTTCGCCGAGCGGCTCGTCCGGATGCTGGACGCTGTGGTCGCGGACCCGGCCGTGGTGCTCGGCGACGTCGAGCTGCTCGACGCGAGCGAGCGCGCCACCGTCGTGCGGACGTGGAACGACACGGCGCACCGTGTCGACCAGGACGCGACCCTGGTGTCGATGTTCGAGGCGCAGGCGGCGCGGACGCCGGACGCGATCGCGTTGACGTTCGAGGGGACGAGTCTGTCCTACGCCGAGTTCGCTTCTCGCGTGCATCGTTTGGCGCGGCATCTGATCGCCTCGGGTGTCGGACCGGACACGCTGGTCGCGCTCGGCATGCGCCGCTCGCTCGACCTGGTCGTCGGCATGTACGCGGTGAGCGTCGCGGGCGGTGCGTACGTGCCGTTGGATCCGGATCACCCGGCCGAACGCACCCACTATGTGCTCGACCTGGCCGACCCGGTGTGCGTGCTGACCACCTCGCGGGACGGCTTCGACTCCGGCTCGGTCGCCGCGCTGGAGATCGACACGCTCGACGTGTCGGCCTACGACGACGCGCCCGTGTCGGACGCCGAGCGCCGCGCGCCGCTGCGTCCGTCGAACACCGCCTACGTGATCTTCACGTCGGGTTCGACGGGTCGTCCGAAGGGTGTCGGCGTCTCGCACGACGCGATCGTCAACCGCCTGGTGTGGATGCAGTCCGAGTACGGGCTGGACGGCACCGACGTGGTGCTGCAGAAGACCCCCGCGACGTTCGACGTGTCGGTGTGGGAGTTCTTCTGGCCCTTGCAGATCGGCGCGCGACTGGTGGTCGCCAAGCCGGACGGCCACCGCGATCCGGGCTACCTGGTCGAGGTCATCAAGCGGGAGCGGGTCACCACGGCGCACTTCGTGCCGTCGATGATGTCGGTGTTCGTCGCCGAGGAGCGCGCGGACGAGTGCACCAGCCTGCGCAACGTCTTCGCCTCCGGCGAGGCGCTGCCCGCGGTGACGGCGCAGCGTCTCCAGGAGCTGACCGGCGCCCGTCTGCACAACCTGTACGGCCCGACCGAGGCCGCGGTCGACGTGACCTATCACGAGGTCACCGAGGACGACGTGGTGTCGGTGCCGATCGGCGCGCCGGTGTTCAACACCCAGGTGTACGTGCTGGATTCGCGCCTGCACCCGGTTCCCGTCGGCGTCGCGGGCGAGCTGTATCTGGCCGGTGTCCAGCTGGCGCGCGGTTACGTGGCGCGGCCGGACCTGACCTCGGATCGCTTCGTGGCCAACCCGTTCGCCGACGGCGAGCGGATGTACCGCACCGGTGACTTGGTCACCTGGACTAAGAAGGGCGAGCTGGAATATCTGGGCCGCACCGACTTCCAGGTGAAGCTGCGCGGTCTGCGCATCGAGCTCGGCGAGATCGAGGCCGCGCTCACCGCGCTGGATGCGATCGCTCAGGCGGTCGTGGTCGTGCGCTCGGACGAGCGTCTCGGCGACCAGCTGGTCGGCTACGTCATCGCGGACAACGGTCAGGCGATCGACGTCGAGTCCGTGCGTTCCCAGCTGGGTGGCGAGCTGCCCGCGTACATGGTGCCCTCGGCGTTCGTGGTGCTCGACGAGTTCCCGCTGAACGCCTCCGGCAAGCTGGATCGCAAGGCGCTGCCCGCGCCGGTGTTCGAGGTCAAGGCCTTCCGCGCCCCCTCGACGCCGATCGAGGAGATCGTGGCGAACACCTTCGGCGACGTGCTCGGCGTGGCGCGGGTCGGCTTGGACGACGACTTCTTCGAGCTGGGCGGCAACTCGCTGGTCGCCACCCAGGTGACCGCGCGTCTCGGCGCGGCGCTGGACACCCAGCTCGCGGTGCGCGACCTGTTCGAGGCGTCCACCGTGGCCGCGCTGGCGACCCGGGTCGAGCGCATCGCGGGCTCCGGCCGGACGCGTCCGGAACTGACCGCCGCCGAGCGGCCCGAGCGGATTCCGCTCTCGCCCGCGCAGGCTCGGTACTGGTTCCTCAACCAGTTCGACACGGCCACTTCGGCGGTGGACAACATCCCGCTGGCCGTCCGGCTCTCCGGCGCGCTCGACGTGCGGGCGCTGGAGCAGGCGATCGGCGACGTGTTCGCCCGCCACGAGGTGCTGCGCACCACCTACCCGAGCTCGGCGGACGGGCCGCACCAGGTGATCCTGCCGGTGAACCTGCCGCAGCTGGACCCGGTCCAGATCGACGAGTCGGAGCTGATCGGGCGGGTCATCGCGTTCGCCATGACCACCTTCGACGTCACCACCGAGGTGCCGCTGGCGGTCGCGCTGTTCCGCATCTCCGAGCAGGAGCACGTGATCGCGTTCGTCGTGCATCACGTGTCGGCGGACGGCGCGTCGATGGGTCCGCTCGCGCGCGACCTGATGGCGGCCTACGTCGCCAGGGTCGCAGGCGACGCACCGCAGTGGACGCCGCTGCCGGTGCAGTACGCCGACTACGCGCTGTGGCAGCGCGCGGTGCTCGGCTCCGAGGACGATCCGGAGTCGGTGGCCGCACGCCAGGTCGCCTATTGGAAGCAGGCGCTGGCCGGGCTGCCCGATCAGCTCGAGCTGCCCGCCGACCGGCCGCGCCCGCCCGCGCAGTCGTTCCACGGCAAGGCGCTGCGTTTCGAGCTCTCGCCGCAGCGGCACGCCGAACTGGCCGAATTGGCGCGCGCCAACAACGCCTCGCTGTTCATGGTCGTGCACGCGGCGCTGGCGGTGCTGCTGGCGCGGCTCTCCGGCACCGAGGACATCGCGGTCGGCACGCCGATCGCGGGTCGCGGTGAGCGCGAGCTCGACGACCTGATCGGCATGTTCGTCAACACGCTGGTGTTCCGCACGGGCGTGCGGCCGGGCGACCGGTTCGCCGACCTGCTCGCCGACGTGCGCGAACGCGACCTGGAAGCCTTCGCCAACGCCGACGTTCCGTTCGAGCGCCTCGTCGAGGTGCTGAACCCGGAGCGCTCCACCGCGCGCAACCCGCTGTTCCAGATCGGCCTGTCCTTCCAGAACCTGGCCGAGACCACGTTGACGCTGCCCGGGCTTCAGGTGAGCGCGGTCAACTTCAACTCGCAGCTGGCCAAGACCGACCTGCACGTGACGCTCTACGACCGGTACGCCGACGACGGCACCCCGGCCGAGATCATCACCGAATTCGGTTACGCCACCGACCTGTTCGACGAGGCCACGGTGCAGGGCTTCGCGGACCGGTTCGTGCGGGTGCTGGACGCGGTGATCGCGGACGTGACGGTTCCGGTCGGCGAGATCGACCTGCTCGCCGAGACGGAGACCGAGCGGATCCTCGGCAAGTGGAACGACACCGCGCGACCCGTGGACACCGACGCCACGCTGGTGTCGCTGCTCGACGCCGCGGTGGCCCAGGCCGCACCGGGGACGGTCGCGCTGGTCGCCGACACGGCTTCCGGCGAGCGGACCCAGCTGACCTACGCCGAGCTGGACGCTCGGGTGAACCGGTTGGCGCGGTACCTGATCGGTCGTGGTGTGGGTCCGGAGGATCGGGTGGCGTTGGCCATTCGCCGGTCGGCGGATCTGGTGATCGCGATGTACGCGGTGGCCAAGGCCGGTGCGGCGTACGTGCCGATCGATCCGGATCAGCCGGTGGATCGTGTCGACTACATCCTCGGCACGGCCGCTCCGGTGTGCGTGCTGACCACGGCTCGGGACGCGTTCGAGACCGAGGCGGCGCGGACCGTCGCGATCGACGAGCTGGACCTGTCCGGCTACTCGGACGCGCCGATCGCGGCCGCCGAGCGCAATGGTGTTCTGGTTGCGGCGAATACGGCGTATGTGATCTTCACGTCGGGTTCGACGGGTCAGCCCAAGGGTGTGGCGGTGCCGCACGCGGCGATCGTGAACCAGTTGTTGTGGAAGTCGGACGAATTCGGTCTCGACAGCGAGAACGTGGTGCTGCTGAAGACGGCGGCGACGTTCGACCTGTCGGTGTGGGAGTTCTGGTCCGCGGCCGTCAGCGGTGGTCGCTTGGTGATCTCCACCGCCGACGGGCACCGCGACCCGGCGTACCTGAACGAGCTGATGCGTTCGACGGGTGTGACCACGTTGCACGTGGTTCCGTCGATGCTCGACGCGCTGCTCACCGAATCCGAAGGGCGTATGCCGCATTCGCTGCGGCGCATCCTCGCCATCGGTGAGGCGCTGCCCGCGGCGACCGCGCAGAAGTTCCGGCGCGGCAACGCGGCCGGGCTGTTCAACCTGTACGGCCCGACCGAGGCGGCGGTGTCGATCACCAACCACGCCGTCACCGATGCCGACGAGTTCTCGGTGTCGATCGGCGCGCCGGAGTGGAACAGCCAGGTCTACGTGCTGGATTCACGCCTGCGGCCGGTTCCGGTCGGCGTCTCCGGCGAGTTGTACTTGGCCGGTGCGCAATTGGCGCGCGGCTACTTCGCCCGTCCGGATCTCTCCGCGGAACGGTTCGTCGCGAACCCGTTCGGCGAGCCGGGCGCGCGGATGTACCGCACCGGTGACCTGGTCGCCTGGAACGCCGACGGCGAGCTGGAGTACCGGGGCCGCACCGACTTCCAGGTGAAGATCCGCGGTTTCCGCATCGAGCTCGGCGAGATCGAGGCCGCGCTGCTGCGGCAGGACGCCATCGCCGCCGCGGCGGTGCTGGCGCACAACGATCCCGGCCTCGGCGATCGGCTCGTCGCCTACGTCGTGCCGTCGGCGGCCGGAATCGACCCGGAGACCGGCGAACTGGACAAGCGCAAGTTGCAGTCCGCGCTGTCCGCGGAGCTGCCGTCCTACATGGTGCCGAGCGCCTTCATGGCGCTGGACGCCTTGCCGCTCAACGCGAACGGCAAGCTGGACCGCAACGCGCTGCCGCAGCCGACCTTCGAGAAGGCGGCGTTCCGCGCGCCGGTGACCCCGGCCGAGCAGATCGTGGCGGGCGTGTTCGGCGACGTCCTCGACGTCGAACTCATCGGCGCCGACGACGACTTCTTCGCGCTCGGCGGTAACAGCATCCTGTCGATCCAGCTGGTCTCGCGGGCCAAGGCGCTCGGCGTCGAGTTCAGCGTGCGCGACGTGTTCGACCAGCGCAGCGTCGCCGCGCTGGCGGCCATCGCGACCGCCACGCAGGCCGAGCGGGAGCAGCCCGCCGAACTGCCCGGCGGCGGTGTCGGCGAGATGCCGCTGCCGCCCGCCGTCGCGGCGGCGCTGGCCGGTGGCGCGCCGTTCCAGCGGTACGCGCAGTCCGCGCTGCTGCCGCTGCCCACCGCGCTCGACTGGTACACGCTGCTCGACGCGCTCGAGGCCCTGTTCGACCGGCACGACGCGCTGCGCACGAAGCTGCGCGCCGACGGCGACGGCTGGGTGTTCGAGGCCGTCGATCGTGTCGAGGTGGAGCCGCTGGTCAGCGAGGTCCGGGTCGAGAAGAACGTCGAGCTGGCCGACCTGCTCGCGGCCGAACGCGCCGCGGCGGTCGATCGACTCGATCCGGCCCAGGGTGTGATGGCCCAGTTCGTGCTGTTCACCTTCGCCGACAACCGTCCCGACGAATTGCTGGTCGTGGCACACCGTTTCACGGTGGACGCGAGGTCCTGGCGGGTCCTGCTCGGCGAGCTGACCACCGCGGCCGAGCAGCTCGGCGTCGACGCGCCGCTCGAGCTGCCCGCCACCGGCACCACGCTGCGGCGCTGGGCGCACAGTGTGGCCGCCGACGACGCCGCCGCGCACGAGTCGGAACTGGCGTTCTGGCAGGAGATCTCGGCGACCACCGAGCCGCTGCTCGGCGCGCGGGCGCTCGACCCGGCGACCGACACCGCGGCCACCGTGGACCGGGTGCGGGTCACCGTGCCCGCCGAGGTCACCGAGGCGGTATTGAGCACGGTGCCCGCCCGCTACCACGGCGCGGCGGCCGACGGCCTGCTCGCGGCGCTGGCCATGGCGCTGGTGCGCTGGCGCGGCGAACAGCACGGCGCCGCCGCGCTGATCCGCCACGCGGGCGACGGCCGCGCCGCACGCGCCGCCCGTGGCGCGGAGCTGGCGCGCACGCTCGGCTGGTTCGATCTCGCCCACCCGGTGCGGATCGACCTCGACGGCGCCGACCTCGACGAGGCCTTCGCTGGCGGAAACGCCTTGGGCCGCATCGTGAAATCGGTCAAGGAGCAGCTGCTCGCCGTGCCCGATCACGGACGCGGCCACGGTCTGCTCGGACTGGCCGACGCCGCGCAGGTCGGCTTCCGCTTCCTGGGCTCGCTGCCCGCCGAGATCACCACCGTCGCCGACGACGACCGGCCCGCGGACGCGGCGCTCGACATCGACGCGATGGTGCTCGACGGTGCGGGCGGTCCGGAGCTGGTGGCGTCGTTCGCCTTCCCGACCGGCCTGCTCACGGCCGAGCGCGTCGGCGAACTCGGCGAGCTCTGGGTGTCCGCGTTGACCGCGCTGGCCGCGCACGTGCGTCGGCCCGGCGCGGGCGGCCACACGCCGTCCGACATGCCGCTGGTGCGGGTCGACCAGGCCGACATCGAGCTGTGGGAGCGGACCTACCCCGGCCTCACCGAGGTCTGGCCGCTCACGCCGCTGCAGTCCGGCCTGCTCTTCCACGCGCAGATGACCACGACCACCGTGGACGTCTACAACATGCAGGCCGTCATCGAGCTCACCGGCGAGGTGGACACCGAGCGGCTGCGCGCCTCGGCGCAGGCGCTGCTGGACCGCTACCCGAACCTGCGCACCGCGTTCGTCACCGACGCCGCAGGGCAGTCCGTGCAGATCGCGATGGACCGGGTCGAGGTGCCTTGGCGCACAGTGGATCTCACCGGGGTGCCCGAGGGCGAGCGGGAGGCGGAACTGCGGAAGCGGCTGGCCGAGGACCTGGCGCAGCGGTTCGACATGGCCGCGCCGCCGCTGGTGCGCTACAGCCTGTACCGCACCGCCGCCGACCATTGGCACCTCGTCATCAGCACTCACCACGTGCTGCTGGACGGCTGGTCGATGCCGCTGCTGATGCAGGACCTGCTCGTGCTGTACGCACTGCACGGCGACGCCTCGGCGCTGCCGGAGGTCGCGTCCTACCGGACGTTCCTGGAGTGGCTGGCGGGCCGGGACCTGGACGCCTCCCTGCGGACCTGGTCGCGCGCGTTCGACGGTCTCGACGATCCGACCGAACTCGCCCCGCAGGCGCGTTCGGCCGAGGACTACCGGACCGGCGAACTGGTGACCCACCTGGACGCCGACCGCACCCGCAGGCTCACCAAGCACTGCGCGGAGCTCGGCATCACGGTGAACACCCTGGTGTCGGCGGCCTGGGGCATCCTGCTCGGCAGGCTCACCGGTCGCTCGGACGTGGCCTTCGGCGCCACGGTGTCGGGCAGGCCCGCGGAGCTGCCCGGCGTCGAATCGATGGTCGGCCTGTTCATCAACACGCTGCCCGTCCGGGTGCGCATCGATGATCGCGCCACCATCGAGGAGCAGCTGCGGCAGTTGCAGCGCGAGCAGGCGGATCTGCTGGATCACCACTACGTCGGCCTCGCCGACATCCAGCGGGCCGCGGGCGCCGGGTCGCAGTTCGACACGCTGTACGTGTTCGAGTCCTATCCGATCGACCGCGAGGCGATCGCGGCGGCTAGCTCGATCGACGGCATGTCGGTGACCGGGGTTGACGTCAGCAACACGACGCACTACCCGCTGTCGCTGAAGGTGGCGGCCGAGTCGATCCTGGAGATCAGCTTCGAATACCTGCTCAGCCGGTTCACCGCCGAGGAGGTGCAGACGCTGTCCACCCGGTTGGTCCGGGTGCTGGAGTCGCTGCTCGGCGATCCGTCGGGGCTGGTCGGCGACATCGACATCCTGGACAGCGAGGAACGGGCCCGGCTGCTCGCCGAGTCCCACGTCGCTTCGGCGGCCGCGGCGCCGGAGTCGGCGAACCGGGTCGGCGCGCGGACCGTGGCCAAGGTGCTCGCCGAGGTCGTCGAGGCGGATCCGCAGGCGCCCGCGCTGCTCGCCGACGGCGACGAGATCGCCTACCACGTGCTGGATCGGCGTTCCTCGCAGCTGGCCCGGGTGCTGATCGCGCGGGGCGCTGGTCCGGGCGACGTCGTCGCGGTGGCGCTGCCGCGCGGTGTCGACGCGGTGGTCGCCGGCTGGGCCGTGCAGAAGGCGGGCGCCGCCTGTCTGTTCGCCTCGGGCCTCGGCGCGGACGAGATCGCCGCGGCCGGAGCCGGTTTCGGTATCGGCTCGGCGCCGGACGGCGCGGACGCGGTGAACTGGCTGGTGCCGAGCGATCCGCAGGTCCAGACCGAACTGGCCGCGGCCGCAGGGCATCCGGTGTCCTACGCCGATCGGGTCCGCCCGCTCGGCGAGGAGCACCCGGCCTTCGTGGAGCTGGTCGACGGCGCGCCGGTCGCGCTGAGCCAGACCGTGGCGCTCGACCTGGGCGAGCGGATTCGCGACGAGAACGACATCGACTACGAGTCGACGACGTTCACCACCGCTGCCGCGGGCCGCGCCGCCCTCTGGGAGTTCCTCGCCACGGCCACCGCGGGCGCACTCTCCGTGCTCCCCACGGCCGACGACCTCGCCGACGACCTCGCCGACGGCGAAGTCACCCACTGGTTCGTCATCCCGGGCGAACCCACCGACGCCGCCGACGAGGAAATCCGAATCATCGTCGCGGAGTAGGTTGTTCGACCACGAAGGCCGCCGCCGAGGGATCGGTGGCGGCCTTCGTTCGTTGCACCCGGGAGCCCCGGCCGACGGTGCGGGATGACAACGTCCGTCTCATCTGTGCTGGACTGGGAAACGTCGATTTCTACGGAGGGGTTTACCGGCGGGGTGGAGGTGATTCATGGCGATGCCGGGTCGGGGCTCCGACGGTTGGACGGTTGCCGATCTCGACCGCATGCCTGAGAACGGGCTTCGGTATGAGGTACTGAACGGTCAGCTCGTTGTAAGCGCGCCTCCGAGGCTGCGCGATCAGCGGTTGATCAAGCGGCTCGATCGTGCGCTCGAGGATGCCAAGCCGGACGGCTTCGAGGTGCTGCCCGGCGTTGGGGTCCTGGTCGGCGAGGACGAGCCCATCCCTGATTTGATCGTGGTCACCGGCCCGATCGACTGGGACGGTCGGGGGATTCCCGTCGAGCAGGTTCAGCTCGCCGTCGAAGTGGTCTCCAAATCGACCACGTTGCAGGACCGCATGGTGAAGCCGGTCCTGTACGCCGAGGCGGGCATTCCGAACTATTGGCGCTTCGAGCTGAACGCTTTCAAAGGACAACTGCCGGGCGAGTCGTTGCCGGTGGCGTTCGTCCACTCCCTCGGCGGCGATCGCAGCTACGAGCCGACGCATCGGATCCCCGCCGGTGAGAAGATCACCGTGCGAACGCCTTTCGAATTCACCCTCGATCCCGCCGCGCTCTTGCCGTGAATCCGATCTCACGGAGGGCGGTGCGGTCGAGCACGGCAGCTCCTGGGTCCGGTTGGGGCGCCACGTTATGAGCGCCGCGTGGCACGGACGGGCCCGATCCCGCCCGTGCCGTCGACCGGTCTACGTGCCGGGATCCTAGGCGCAGCTGTAGGCGGAGCCGCAGCGCAGGAGGCGCAGGATCGGGTCGAGGACGGCGCTGCCCGACGACACTCCGCCGGGGGCGGGCTCGCCGGGCGCGACCACCGGGGCGGGGGTGATCGGCTCCGCGAGCGCCGGACCTGCGGTGAGCACTGCGCCGAAAGCCAGTGCGGCGACGCCTGCGCCGAGCAGCTTGGTGAACGACATGGTGAATCCTTTGTTCAATTCTGTAGTTGCTGTTGCGGCTCGCAGTCTCGCATATTTGACCAATCGGTCGCAATAGATCGGTTGCGCGTAAAGTGAAGCGCACCAAGGAATTCGAACCCGAAGGGTTGCTCTTCGGGTGCGGGATCTCGGCGGGCGGCGCTGCGACGAGACGGCAGCGCTCGCGAATCCGACGCCTGCGCCCACGAATCGAGCCGAAGCCCACCGCCGGTTCTTCGGCGGCAGCCGTCGAGGCGGTCGGGGGTCATGCGGAGATGGCGTGTTCTTCGGCGAAGAGTTTGCGGCAGGCGGGGGCGCAGAAGGCGTAGTCGGTGCCGTTGTGGGTCAGGGTCAGGTCGGCGGTGGCCAGTTCGACGGTCATGCCGCAGACCGGGTCGATGACGAAACCTTCCGGCGCTTCGCGGGTTTCGCCGGAGTTGCGGTAGTCGTCGGTCAGCAGTTCGGTGAGTTCGGCGCTGGTGAGGGTGCGGCCGAGGGTGGCGAGGCCGCGTTCGCGTAGGCCGACGATTTGGACGACGCAGTGCGGTTCGCGGGTGAGGCGATCCGGGTCGGGCTCGGTCGCGGCGATCGCCCCGGTGATCATCGGCACGACGTGGTCGGCGAATTGCGGGTTGTTGCTCCACGCACCGGGGACGGTGAGGCGGACGAGGTAGCGCGGTGCGGCGGGGCCGCCGGTGGCCCACACTTCCGGCTCCCGGACGAGCACGTGGGTGAGTTCGCGGGCCTTGTCCAGTACCGCGTCCGGCGCGCTGTCCTCGGTGGTCAGCGCGTGCAGGATGCGTTCGGCGAGCGCCTGTTTCCGCTCGGCGTCGAGAACGCCTGGGGGGACGAATAATTCGATGGTCATCATGGGCGTGTTCCCTTCTCGGTGAAATGCGGGATGGTGAGCAGGACGATCAGCGCGAAGGCCAGCAGCGCGCAGCCGGTGCGGGCGAAATGGAATGCCTCCCAACGGCCGAGCATCTCGGCGTAGTCGGCGGGTGGCCCCTCGATCGCCCAGCGCTTGATGTGCTGGTTGATCGGCACATTGCCGAAGCGCGTGATCAAGAAGGACGAGAAGTCCAGCGCCGCAGCGGCTCCGGCAGTCCATCGCTGCCTGCCGGAAGCGCGCACGGCGAGCACCGCGCAGCTCACGATGGTCAGCCCCATCAGCGACTGCATGACGAATCCGTTGACCTGCATCAGCGCGGTGTGGAAGGTGAAGCGGACATCGAGCGGAACCTCGCGAAAGGCGTAGAGCACGTTGACCGCTCCGTATCCGAACGCACCAGCGAGCAGTCCGCCGGACAGCAGCGCGCACGCTACGGCGAGTCGGGGCCGAGGAGACGGGGCCGGGACCGGATCTCGCCGTGTGGCGCCCGGCGCACGCGGCCGGATGAGCGGGCTCATCGAAGCTGCCTCGAGGGCGCCAGCGCCAGCAGTTCGTCGACCGACCACTGGTCGTAGACGTGCGTGCCGTGCTTGGAAGCCAGGACGCGGCCGTCGGGGGCGATGAGGAAATCCGCGGGCAGGCCGAGCGGGCCGCCGTCGGGCCGGGACGGGGGAGCGGGGCGGCCGCGGCGCGATGCGGCGCGCAGGTCGTGCGCGACGGCGCGGGCGATGGCGGGCCAGCCGCGCGGATCGAGCAGCGCGCGCGGGGACGATTCGACGCCGAACTCGCGGTACAGCACCCGATCCGGGTCGGCGATCACGTCGAGGGGCAGTTCGTCGGTGTACTTGCGCAGTTCGTCCGCGTGCGAGTGGAAGACGATCACCTCGCGGATGTTCGCGGCGGTGATCTCGTGCTGGCGGACCACGATCGAACGCAGGTGCATGTTGCACACGGGACAGCCCGCGAAGCGGCGGAATTGCAGGTGGACGAGGCAATCGGGATCCGGGACCGGCACCTCGACGCCGGTGACGGTCCGCAAGTTTCGGGCGGCGATGGAAGTCGGCAATGACATGGTCTCTCCTTTGTAGGTGTACGACGTACGCCTACGACCAGTATGCGCGTACCTTGTACGCTGTCAACCCATGCCACGTCCTCGTTCGCTGACCACCGACGATCTCGGGACCGCCGCCCTCGCCGTCATCGACCGCGACGGGCTCGACGGACTGACCATGCGGGCGATCGCGAAGGAACTGCGCATCGCCACCATGGGCCTGTATCGCTATGTCGCCGATCGGGATCAGCTGGAGGTCCTGGTGGTGGATCGGGTGCTGAGCGCCATGGAGACCGCGCCGCCGGAGGGTCCCGATTGGCGAGCCAGGGCGACGGTCCTGCTGACGCGGATGCGTGCCGCCGTCGCGGACCATCCCGCCGCGGTCCCGCTGATCCTGCGGCACCGCCAGTCCTCGGCGGCGTCGCTGCACTGGATGGAGGCCATGCTGACCGTGCTCACCGACGCGGGCTTCACCGGTTCCGAGCGGGTGATCGCGCAGCGCACGGTGGTCGGCTTCCTGCTCGGCTTCCTACAGAGCGAGCACTACGCCTCGATCGCGGGCCCGGGCACCGCGACCATCGCCGCGCTGTCCCCCGATGAATTCCCGCTGCTGGTGCAGACCGCGGGACAGGCGCGGACTATGTCCATCGACGACGAGTTCTACGGCGGCGTCGAGATCGTGCTGCGCGGTTTGGCGCCGCGCTGAATTTCGTTGCCGCCGTGATCATCACCCGAAGACGGCAGTGAGGTCGACGGCCTCGGCCATCGCCCGCGCGCCCGCGTCGTTGAGGTGCATGCCGTCACCGCTGTCGAACTCGGGCCGAATGTAGTCCGGTCGCTCCGGATCGGCGACGGCGCGGTCCACGTCGAACACCGAGTCGAAAATGTCCGTCCCGCGCAGCCATTCGTTCACCTCGCGCCGAGTGTCCAGGGTCTCGAAGACGGTCGGGCCTTCGTAGACGCAGCCGGCGTACGGGCCGATGGTGCCGACGTGGATGGTGAGCCCGGCGGCGTGCGCGCGGCGGGCCAGTTCGGTGAAGCCCTCGATGAGTTCCGCTGCGGTGGCGGGTGGCTGATCGCCCAGGCCGCCGAGGATCAGATCGTTGATGCCGAAGTGGACCAGGACGTGGCGCACGCCGGGGACGTCGCGGGCGTCGCGCTCGAACCGGTCCATGCCGCGTTCCCCGATCTCGGCGGTGAGCAGGCGGTTTCCGCCGATGCCCTGGTTCACCACCCAGCCGCGTGACAGGCGGTCGTTGAGCGCGTCCACCGAGCGGCGATTGGCGCCGATCGTGCTGCCGAAGCCCTCGAACCAGGAATCACCGAAAGCGACCGCGATTTCGGTCTCGGCCGATGCGAGGACATCGACGCCGGTCACGAAGAACCTAGCGGGGATCACCTGCGACTCAGGCATTTCGATACTGCTGGCGTGGTCACCCGTTGCGACGTAGGCGATTTCGGCGGGCATGTGCGAAAAGCTCGCGAGCCCTGTCGGTCCGGGGAGGTAGAGGCTCAGCAGCAGGTCGTCGCCCGCATCGACCGCGAGGTCGATC
The DNA here is from genome assembly GCF_059570515.1 of Nocardia sp. CNS-044. Taxonomy (NCBI): domain Bacteria; kingdom Bacillati; phylum Actinomycetota; class Actinomycetes; order Mycobacteriales; family Nocardiaceae; genus Nocardia; species Nocardia sp. CNS-044. The sequence goes on along the minus strand of NZ_JCANSX010000006.1, from coordinate 1,001,228 downwards.
GGATCGCTGATCAGCTCGCCGCCCGCGGGTACGGTCACCCGCTCCGCGCCGTCGAAGCGAAGTGCGCGGTCGGTCTCCGGGACGATCTGGTCGGCGGTTTTGCGCAGTGCGACCCTGGCCGCGCCGACGACGAGCGGCGTCTGCCCGTAGCGGTTGGTCAGATGAACGCGGATCTGTTCGCCGCCGCCCGCGAGGTGCAGTACCTGGCGCAGCGTCTGATCGGCGAAAACGTGCGGTTCGGTGAGCTTGATCCGCTCGTAGGGGCTGATCACGGCCGAACGGAAGCCTGCGATCCAGGTGGTTTGCGGTGACATGAGCCCTCCAAGTGTTTGACGTGAGGAATATTGCGTATGCATAGATCTACTCCGACATATTCCTCATGTCAACTATCCGCGCGTCAACAATGTGCGGTAGGTTCGCATCATGGACCTCTTCGACGATCCGCGTCTCACCGCGATGGGCCTGATGTACGAGGCGCACGAGGGTCTGGTCGCCAAGATGGAGCCGACCTGGAAGGCGAACGGCCTCTCCGGCTTGGACATGAACGCCCTACTGCGATTGAGCCGGTCCCCGCGCCGGCGGCTGCGCATGACGGACCTCGCGACGCAGACCTCGCTGTCGACCAGCGGCGTCACCCGCCTCGTCGATCGGCTGGCATCGGCGGGATTGGTCGAGCGCGTCCTCGACCCGGCCGACCGCCGCAGCGCCCACGCGGTGCTGACCGACGCCGGAGCGCGCCGACTCGAACAGGTGCTGCCGGACTACCTCGACGCAGTACAGCGCTGGTTCACCGGACTCCTCACACCGGACCAGCTCGACGGCCTGACCACTGCGTTGCGGATCATCCGCGACGCCACCAACCCGTCCGCCACCGCCCGCACCGACTGACGGGCTACTCGACTTCCGGGCCTAATTATAGTGCCGAACGCTATACTCTTGGTATGACCAGCCGGAGCGATCTGTTGCGCGAGGTGATGCTCGAAACGGGTACCACGCAGTCCGAGCTGTCGCGGGTGAGCGGCGTCCGCCAATCCAGCATCAGCCAGATGTTGTCCGGCAAGTTGGATCTGAGCGACGAGCAGCTCGAGCGGCTGTTGGCGTGCATGGGCTACCGCTTGGAGATCGTGCGGCGCCACACCGCTCCCGAGTTGACTCGTTCCGAGCGTCGTTCGTGGCAGTTGCACCGTCGTCTCGCGACGCACTTGACTCGGCCGAGCCTCGAGTCTTGGCGGCCGCGCATCGAACGCAATTTGCAGCGTCTGCGCGATGGGGTATCCGGCCAGCCGCATGTGCGCAATCTCGATCGTTGGGAACTGCTGATCGAGCGCGGCGATGTGCCGGGCCTCCATCGTGTCCTGACCGGTCTCGATCGCGACTCGATCGAGATGCGTGAAGTCTCCCCTTTGGGTGGGCTACTTCCGCAAGACGAGCGTGCTGATGCGCTGCGTCGGGCCGGCTGATGCGCCGCGACCAATTGGAGCACGCCATCCGGACGGCGTGCCAGATCATCGGCAGGCCCGAGGTGATCGTGGTCGGCTCCCAAGCGATCCTCGGCACCTTCGATGAAACACGGCTTCCCGCGGACGCCACGATGTCACTGGAAATCGATATTCTCCCGATCGCCGACGACAACGACGAGACCGCGAGGCTGGCGGACCTCATCGAAGGCGTGGCCGGAGAATTCTCCGCGTTCGAGGATCTGCATGGTTTCAGCATCGACGGCGTCGATATGGAGACCGCCGCGCTTCCGGACGGGTGGCGGGGTCGGCTGGTCAAGGTGCAGAACGTCAACACGGCTGCGCCGTCCGGCGAACCGCAGTTCACCGGGTGGTGCCTCGACAAGGAAGATCTGTGCGTGGCGAAGCTGTGCGCCTTTCGCGAAAAGGATCAGAACTTCGTGGCAGCGCTACTGGAATCCGGGCTCGTCGCCCCGTCCGTGATAGCCGAACGCCTACCGAACGTTTCAGAACGCTACAAGCCCGCTGTAGAACGCGCGCTCGGGTGGATTCGCTGTTGGCTGTAGCTGGATCCAGTCGACGAGGGTCACCTCGAACCGGATTGCCGTAGGAAGGTGCGTGACCGCGCACCAGTGCCGACTGCTTCGAGGCGTCGCCGCAGTCAGCCGCGGGCCACACGAGTTCCACGGCTGACCGCCGCTGCGGATTGTTCGCGACGCCACCAACCGGTCCGCACCGACTGACGGGTTACTCGTCGAGCAGGCGCTCTAGCCCGTCGAGGATCAGGTCGAGGCCGAACTCGAAGTCCGCGATGCCGTCGTGCTCGCCGTCGATGACGAGGTGGGTGAGCGCGTTCATGTGGGGGTGTGTCGTTTTCGGGATGCGTGGAAGGAAATGGGTTGCCGCGGCGATGTATTCGGACGGGTCGAGTGGAAAGGTCGACTCGCGCAGTGTGAATCCGTAGATGTGCCCGTCCATGGCGTTCCAGGCGCGGTCCGCCTGTTGGTAGGTGAAGCCCGCGGAGCGTAGGCAGCCGAGCGTGGCGTCGATGTAGCGCAGCATTGCCGGTCCGACGTTCACGCGTGAGCCGATCAGTCCGGTCGCCCAGGGGTGGCGGCGTAGCGCCTCGTGCGCGGAGACGGCGCGGGTGCGCAGCGCCGCCTTCCAGTCCCCGCCGATTTCCGGCACCGCCATCTCGGCGACCACCAGATCCACGATCCCGTCGAGCAGGTCGTCCTTGTTCGCGACGTGGTTGTACAGCGACATCGCCTCCACGCCGAGGGCCTGGGCCAGCTTGCGCATCGACAGCGCGTCGAGCCCCTGCTCATCGGCGAGGCGGATGGCGGTGCGCAGCACGAGTTCGCGGGTGAGCCGGGCGCGGTCGGCGGGTTTGGGCATCAGCACTCCTTGACGGACTTACACCGTAAGCGTAGCGTTCGAGCCAACGCACTTACGGTGTAAGTAAAGGTGGTATCCGCAATGTCGATCTCGGCCTCCGAGCGAGACGTCATGACGGCGGTCGTCGCGCCGCGCTACGGTTCCAGCGACGTCCTGCGCGTCGAGGAAGTGCCCATGCCGACGCCCTCCGCGCACGAAGTCCTGGTTCGGGTCCGGGCGGCCGCCGTCGCCTCGGGTGATGTGCACCTGCTCACCGGCAGGCCGTACCTGATCCGGCTGATGGGTTTCGGTGTGCGCAAACCGAAGGATCCGGTGATCGGGCACGATCTGGCGGGCGAGGTCGTCGCGATCGGGTCCGCGGTCACGTCGTTCCGGGCCGGTGATCTCGTCTACGGCGCAACCCGTTTCGGGGCCTTCGCCGAGTACGTCTGCGTCGACGAGGCGACGCTCGCTCCGATGCCCGCTGGTCTCGGCTTCGAACAGGCTGCCGCCGTGCCGGATTCGGGCATGACCGCCCTACAGGGTCTGCGTGATGTCGGCGGGTTGCGCGCCGGGCAATCCGTGTTGATCAACGGGGCGTCCGGCGGTGTGGGCAGTTCCGCGGTGCAGATCGCCAAGGCGATGGGTGCACGGGTGACCGCGGTGTGCAGTACGCGCCACGTCGAGTTCGTGCGCGCACTCGGTGCCGATCGGGTAATCGATTACACCCGCGCAGATTTCGTCGAAGATGGCGAACGCTACGACGTCCTGCTCGATCTCGCGGGCAACCGCCGCCTCTCCGACTACCGCAAAGTGCTCGCGCCCGAGGGCGTCTTCGTATCTTCGGCCGGAGCCCCAGGTGGCGACTGGCTCGGCCCGGTGCTCTGGATCGGAAAGGTCGTGGTGGCAAACCTTTTCGTCCGCCAGACCTTACGGCCGCTGCTGATGAAGCCGCGGCGCGCCGACCTCGACTACCTGACCGAACTCGTGGAGAACGGAAAGCTGCGCCCGGCGATCGAACGCGAGTTCCCGCTGCGCGAAGCCCCCGCCGCGATCGCGCACGTCGCCGAAGGTCACGCGCAAGGCAAGACGGTGCTGATCGTCAGCCGGACAGGTGCTTCCGAACCTTCGTGAGATTCGCGCAGTGCTCGCAGCAACGCGAAGCGTTGTCGAAGGGCGGGCCGCGATCGGCCGCCTTGGTGATGTTCATGTGCCCACTGACCCCGATCCGCACCATCCAGCCCACTCCTATGCCGTCACCGCGACGAGCGGCCGCATACGCTCCCGCACCTCGGCACCACCCCGACCTTCACGTATTGTCCGGTGCGGTTGTATACCTTGCCGAGCTCTTGGCCACGCGATCTGACATCAGGTTACGGTCGAGTGGTGAGCCGCACCCAGTGGACGATCCACAGTGAGACCGTCGTGGACGAGAACCGACACATCAAACTGTCGACCGTTGACGTCGAGCTGCCCGACGGCGTGAAGTTCACCCAGTACATCGCTCGGATGCCGCGCTGCGCGATGACGCTGGTGCTCAACCATCGACGCGAAGTTCTGTTGATGTACCGGCACCGCTTCATCATCGACCGTTGGGTGTGGGAACTGCCTGGCGGTTACGTCGATCAAGCAGAGGATGTCGCGCTGGCGGCGGCGCGTGAAGTCGAAGAGGAAACCGGCTGGCGTCCGAGGAGCATGGAACACCTTGTGACCTACCAACCCGCGATCGGCACCCTGGATCATCCGCAAGAGATCTACCTTGCCCGCGGCGCCGACGTGACCGACACGCAACCGGACATCAACGAGGCCGAGGACATCCGCTGGATACCGCTCGATGAGGCGGCACGGATGATCGAACGCGGCGAGATCGTCGGCGCGGCTACGGTCGTCGCGGTATACCGTCTGCTCAGTCTGCCCGCGTAGCGATGGCCAGCACGCGGTGTCGGAAGTCGGCGACGTCGGGAAGCTCGGCGTACGGCGTGAGCCGGTGCCGCAGCTCGCGCAGGTAAGTAAGGGTGCGCTGGGATTCCAGCCCGGCTGCGATCGCCAGGGCTTCTGATCCGACACGCACGGCTTCGTGCGGGTCTTCGACGGCACGGGCCGAGGCCAGCAGACACAAATTGAACGAGCGGCCGCGGGTGTAGCCGTCGGACATGTCCAACGACTGCTCGGCGAAGTGGGCGGTGCGGGCGTTGTCACCGAGGTCGCGGAAGCAGTGCGCGGCCTTGGCCGACATGTAGGCGGCGTCGAAGTAGTCCAACCATGGCGGTCGCACGTCGTCAGCGCGGCCGAACGCGCGCTCGGCGGCGTTGAGCGCCCTCGCGCACAGCGAGCTGTCCGAGCGCGCGGCGTGCCCGTGCGCCTCCACCATGTGGCACCCGGACTCCAATGCCGCTAATCCAGCCGTGCGGGCGGCGATCTGGGCTGCGCGCGCCAGATCGACGGCATCGCCCGGCCGACCGACATAGGTGGCCTGATGGCTCATCGCCGCGAGAATCTCGGCACCGAGTGCGGAGTCTCCGGCAGCTCGCGACATGCGCAGAGCCTGAATCAAATACCGCTGCGCCAGACCGTGTTCCTCGAGGTCGTAGGCGGCCCAGCCCGCGAGTTTGGTGAGCTCGGCCGTCGTAGCGAAAAGCTGGCGGCCGATCGCTTCGGGATAGCTGCCATGCAGCAGAGGAGCCACCGACGTGTGCAGGTAATGGACGATGGTCGAGCGGACTTTGCCACCGCCCACCCGGTTGTCCAGGTCCCGGAATGCGCTGGTCATCGAGCGCACCGCGTCGACATCGGACTGCCCGATCCGCCGAAATCCCCGGCCGGACACCGGGTGTTCCGGTCCCGGCATGGTCAGCCAACGCATCGACGCGGCCGGGTAGACCGCGACAGCGTAGGACGCTCCTACCAGGAAGCGGCGACGCTCCACGTCACTCCTCCACAGTGCAGTCGCAGCGGCCGTCGCTTCCGCGAGGCTCAACGAGAACTCCAAACCCAGGTCCGCCGGGTCGGTGCCGCCGACCATTCCGCAGTCGGCTGGGGTGACGCGACGTCCGACCACCTCGGTCAGTACCTCCGCGATGAGATGCGGCCCCGGTGGATGAGGTTGTTCACCGGCCACCCAGCGGCCAACAGCGGTGTGGTCGTAGCCGAGTTCGATGCCAACGGCGCGGCCGCGCTCCACCACTCTGCGCGCGAGTCCTTTCCGGCTGAGCCGCGCTTCCTCGACAAGCTCCACCAACTGCCGATTCGGTTGCTTGGGCTGGCGTCCCATACCCCGGAGTCTGGCACGGGGATCGGCTCGCTGGCCACGATTGCCGCAGTGCGCACACCCCCTGTGCGCACACCTGCCTGACGCGCCCGCCTTACGAGAAAGGACACCCGGGCGGTCTCCTGAACGTGCACACCGGCGTCGGACCGCAGGCGATTCCTTACCTCGTCTCGGATACGTGAACCGGCCGCACCGGAGGCCGTCGTAGGGCGCGGGCTCCGACGCGGCCGGTCCGGCGTCGGTGTGCTCCAACCGTCGCAGGGGAGGCCGAATATGTCGTCGCTGATGGACCGTTTGGCGCAGTGGGAAACCGAACACCGCGAGTGCGCCAGTCGTTCGATCGCTATGGACCGCGAGCGCGCGATGCTGGTGCTCACCCAGCACGCGGAACATGGTCCGCGCTGTCGGCAGTATCTCGCTGCCCTTGCCCGCGTATCGACGGTCCTGGGCTGAGCAGCCATGTCGGAGAGCATTGTCCGTCCGAATACCTATGGCGCGCCTCGGACACTTCCGCAATGGCGGGAGCTGTCGGCCGCGTTCCGTGGCGCCGCCGGACAGCTACCCGGCGATCATCTGGTATTGCGGTGGGCGAACGCACTCGCGCACCTGCATCGGACGCGAATCATCAATCCCGCAGGGCAGGCCCGCATCGACGCCCGACGTAACGAACTCTGCACCTTGATCGACGAGTGGATCGCCGTCCACATCCAACCGCGTCAACCCTGGTCGCAGACGACCGGCTACGGCCGGGCCGTCGATGACATGGCTGCCGCGCATGTGGTCGCCGAGCTTGTCCTGATGGCGGAGCACACCGCCGACGAACTGCATCGGGCGTGGTCGCACGTCGGCTATTTGGCCACCCGGTGGGCCGATCTCGTGACCGAAGCGGTCGACGGCCAGCGGACGGTGGCCCCGCGTCCGACACAATTCGCGACTTCACCATCGACAGCCTGAAATGATTCTGTTGCGATGTGATTCGGCCGGACAGGGTGGGGTTGGCGATCGAAGTTCGGCGTGGGTGAGGGGAATTCAGGGCACGGCGTCGGCGAACCGAGCCGCCAGGATGCGCACGCGCTCGACGAGCTCGGGCGGTTCGTGTACCCGGAACGGGAAGTCGAACAGTGCCACGTAGATGGCGAGTTCGTCCAGGGAGTTCGAACCCGCTCGCAGCAGGCAACTTTCGGTGTCGATCGGTTCGATGACGCCCACCGTCGGCGCGACGCGGTCGGCTGCCACCTCTGCGGGGACCAGCAGGGTGATACGGGCGGCGTAGCGGTAGGGGGAGGTCGTCACGCCTCGTGAGAGGTAGCCGGAGAGGTCCATGTCGGGCGCCTCGCGCGGTGTGAACTTCGGGCCGGTGGGGATGCGCGGGTGCATTCGGTCGACGCGGTAGGTGCGCCAGTCGCCGCGGTCGACGTCCCAGCCGATGAGATACCAGCAACGGCCGGTGTGTGCGAGCCGGTGTGGCTCGGTGGTACGTGAAGTGCTGTCGCCCTGGTGGTTTCGGTAGTCGAAGCGTAGGCGGTGCTGGTCGCGGATGGCGGCGGCGACGGCGGTGAGCACGTCCGGGTCGACCGTGGCGCCCGCCGCGGGAACGGTGACCGTCACCGAGTGCAGCAGCTGCACGCGGTGCCGCAACCGCGAAGGCAGTACCTGCTCGAGCTTGGTGAGCGCGCGCAGCGAGCTGTCCTCGATCCCGGCGACGGTCCCACCCGCCGCGGTGCGCAGACCGATCGCGACGGCCACCGCCTCGTCGTCGTCCAGCAGCAGCGGCGGCAGCTTCGCGCCCGCCCCGAGCCGATAGCCCGCCACCCCGGCGCTGGCCTGCACCGGATAGCCGAGCGTGCGCAGCTTGTCGATGTCGCGGCGGACGGTGCGCACGTCCACCTCGAGACGCTCGGCCAGTTCGGCTCCGGTCCAGTCGCGCGGAGTTTGCAGCAAAGAGAGCAGGCGCAGCAGGCGGGCGGAGGTTTCCAACATGCCGAGAAGTCTGCCCGAAACCTAGGGCCGGGATTGTCCTAGGTGCCGCATATCGTCGTTCTCATGACCTTCGAGATCACCGAATTCCGCATCGACATCCCGCAGCGGCAACTCGACGACCTGCACCGACGGCTCGACGCGGTGCGCTGGCCCGATCCGCTGCCCGGCGACGACTGGGATACCGGCGTGCCCACCGCCTGGCTGCGCTCGCTGGTCGAGTACTGGCGCACCGCCTACGACTGGCGGTCCGCCGAGCGAGAGATCAACGCGCATCCGCAGTTCCGTACCGAGATCGACGGGCAGACCATCCATTTCCTGCACGTCCGTTCGCCGGAGCCGGACGCGCTTCCCTTGCTGCTCACGCACGGTTGGCCCGGTTCGGTGGTCGAATTCCTCGATCTGATCGGCCCGTTGACCGACCCGAGGGCGCACGGCGGCGATCCCGCCGACGCGTTCCACGTCGTCGTTCCCGCGCTGCCGGGATTCGGATTCTCCGGGCCGGTGCGCGAATCCGGTTGGACCATCGAACGCATCGCCCGAGCCTGGGCGGAACTGATGCGGCGGCTCGGCTACGACCGCTACGGCGTGCAGGGCGGCGACATCGGCGCGGCGGTCAGCCCCGAGGTCGGACGGGTCGCGCCGGATCGGGTGATCGGCGTGCACACCAATGGCGGGCTGGGCGGTTTCCCTCAGCTGCCGCTGTCGGAGAAGGAGTTCGCCGAGCTGACCGACCTGGAGCGTGATCGGATTCGCCGGATCGAGGCGTTCATGAACGAGGAATTCGGCTACATCGCGATCCAGTCCACCCGTCCGCAGGCGCTCGCCTACGGACTCACGGATTCGCCGGTCGGCCAATTGGCTTGGATCATGGACAAATTCCGCGAGTGGACGTACCCGCGGGCGGTGGAGCCGGACAAGATCATCGACCGGGATCGCCTGCTGACCAATGCGATGCTGTACTGGCTCACCGGCACAGCGGGTTCCGCGGCGTACGTGGGCTACGCACAGGACGCACCGTGGGGCGCCCCGAAGGTGAACTCCGGCGTGCCGACCGGTGTCATCGTATTCGCCCACGACGTCGCGATCCGGTGCTACGACGAGCGGGAGAACACCATCACCCGCTGGACCGACGTCGACCGCGGCGGGCACTTCGCCGCGCTGGAGGAACCGGAGCTGCTCACCGACGACGTCCGCGCGTTCTTCCGCGAGCTGCGCTGAAAGTCCACGGCCGCGCCTTGTTCCGGTCTATCACTTCCGGAACAAGGCGGGCCATGTGCGGACTATCGGCGGACGCACCCGAGATCGGCGAAACGGTTTCCAGCAGAGCCGATTCAGGCGCACACTCGGAAGCGCAGGACCGCGGTGAGCAGGAGCGATCGCCATGACCGAACCGTTGCGGATGACGCAGGAACATCGAGAGGCCTTCTGGCGGCGCTGCGGCTGGTCACCCGAGCAATCCGAGGCCCAGCGCCGCGAGATCGAACAGCGCTGGGGCGACGAATGGATCGACATGGCCGAGTTGCTCGGCTGGTAACCGATTCACTCGGCGCTGAGCTCACCCGCCGCCCGCCACGATTCCCGCTCGGCGGCAAACGCTTCCGCTTGCGTCGCGCGGAATCGGTCGATGGCGGCCGCGTTGTCGGCGAGGAACGCGCGGTACTCCGCGAGCCGGAACTCGCCGTCCTCCGCACGCACCTCCACCTTGCCCGCGGCGAAATCGGCTCGCATGTCGAGCAATTCTTCCGCGCTCACCGGATACCAGCTGATGCGGTCGAAATAGCGCAACAGCCAAGGCGTCTCGGTGGCGGCGTGGTTCCACACCTGGGTCGTGCGGCCGACGAACTGGTAGCCGCCCGGCCCTTCCATGCCGTAGACGCACAGGTAGGCGCCGCCGATACCGACCGCGTTCTCCGGCGTCCAGGTGCGGGCCGGGTTGTACTTGGTGGTCACCAAGCGGTGGCGCGGATCGATCGGGGTGGCCACCGGCGCGCCGAGGTACACATCGCCCAGACCGAGCACCAGGTACTGCGCGCCGAAGACGGTGTCGTAGACGTCCTCGACCGTGGCCAGTCCGTTCATGCGGCGGATGAATTCGATGTTCCACGGGCACCACGGGGCGTCGGCGCGCACACCGTGCATGTAGCGGGTGATCGCCTCCCTGGTCGAGGGGTCGTCCCAGGACAGCGGCAAGTGCACAGTACGGCTCGGCACCACGAGCTCCGCGACGGCGGGTAGCTCCCGCTCGGCCTCGGCGAGCAGATCCAACAGCTTCGGCACGGGCAGGACGTGCGGATCGACGCGAATCTGCAAGGACCGCACACCGGGGGTCAGCTCGACCACCCCGCGCGGATCCGCCGCGAGCAGGTGCTGGTGCAGCGCGTGCACGCGGGCGCGCAGGCCGAGATCCAATGTCATCGCGCCGTATTCGACGAGCACACCGTCGTCGCCCGCGCGGCGATACGTCACCCCGGTCTCGCCGTCCGCTTCGGCGCGCCGCAGCACGCCGTCGTCGCCGTCACCACCGGGGGAGAGCACCGAAGGCCACGAAGCCCGTCTACCGGGACCGAGATCGCGCAGCGACGCGGCGTGTTCGCGGCGCACCGGCACGAACCGCACCGCGTCGCCGGGACAGAGCTGGCCCAGCTTCCACCGATCCGCCGCGACCACCGTGACCGGGCAGACGAAACCGCCGAGGCTCGGGCCGTCGGGACCGAGCAGGATCGGTGTGTCGCCGGTGAAATCCAGTGCGCCAACGGAATAGGGCGTGTCGTGGATGTTGGACGGGTGCAGACCCGCTTCGCCGCCGTCGGTGCGCGCCCACTCCGGCTTGGGTCCGATCAGCCGCACGCCGGTGCGATCGGAGTTGAAGTGCACTTCGTAGTCGGTGCCGATGATGGTGTCGAAGTCGGCGCGGGTGAAGAACTCCGGTGCGCCATGCGGTCCTTCCGTGACTGCTAGTTCCCAGCGCCTGGCCAGCACTGGTCGGTCGTCGGCCGGGACAGCGGTGGCGAGGGGCGCGTGGGATGCCCCCAGGCGCAGCACTTCTCTTGCGCGCAGGGCGGTACCCGTGCTGCCGCCGAATCGCCCGAGCGTGAAAGTCGCGACGCTCCCAAGGTATTCGGGCAAGTCGATGCCGCCGGAGAGCAGCACATAGGTCCGCATTCCCGGCCCGTGAATCGCGCCGACCTCCAGCACGCCGCCGTCCGGCACCCGCACCGTCCGCCACTGCTCGACCGGCACGCCGTCCACCGTCACCTCCGCGGGCGCGCCCGTCACGCACACCCACGTGGCGGTGGCGAATCGCAGCGCGGGACCGGCGAGCGTGCATTCCAACCCCGCCGCACCCTCGGGATTGCCGAGCACCCGGTTGCCCAGCCGGAAGGAGAGGTCGTCCATCGGGCCGGATGGCGGAACGCCGACGTGCCAGTAGCCGACGCGACCCGGCCAATCCTGCACGGTGACGAGCGTTCCCGGCCGCAGCACTTCGACGCGCGCGCCCACAGCGTCGGTGATGTCGGCTTCCGGCGTGCGGGCGGGCGCCTCGACGACCGTCATCGCGTGACCACCATGCGCACGGGCGTCGGGTCGAAGCCGTTGCAGGGGTTGTTGATTTGCGGACAGTTGGAGACCAGCACGAGCGTGTCGATCTCGGCCCGCAGGGTGACCTTCTTGCCGGGAGCCGACAACCCGTCCACGATGCCGAGAGTTCCGTCCGGCTCCACCGGGACGTTCATGAACCAGTTGATGTTCGAGACGAGATCTCGTTTGCCCAGACCCCATTTCATCGCCTCGGCGAGGAAGTTCTCCACGCAGGCGTGCTGGTGGCGGGTGTGGTGCCCGTAGCGGAGGGTGTTGGATTCCTGTGAGCACGCGCCCGCGATGGTGTCGTGGTTGCCGACCTCGTCGGCGAGCACCGTCATCAGCGAGGTACCCGCGTCGGTCAACAGGACGCTGCCGGTGGTCAGGAAGATGTTGCGCTGGGCGACGATGGTGGCCTGGGCGCTGTAGCGGTCGGCGTGGTCGGCGGCGGAGTAGAGCAGGCAGTCGACCGCCTGATTGCCGTGCAGATCGATGATCTCCCACTGATCGCCCGCACGGACGATCGTCGACCACGGCGCGCAGGCGGGCACGGTCTCGTCGAGCACGATGGCGCGGGACAGGGTCGAGGTCATGCCGTCGCCTCCAGGGTCATGGCCGTCCAGGCCGCTTCGGTGTTCTGCACGGCCCGTAGGTATTCCGGGTCGCTGTTGTGGGTCGTGACCAGATCCTCGGGCGCGGACCAGGCGACGACATCGAGATCGGTGGTGGCGCGCTCGTCGAGCGGGTGCGCGGCATTGGCCACCAGCAGCACCGCGGGCAGGTGGACGAGCAGATCAACCGACGATCCGGCGGCCGCGCTGCCGGTGGCGACGAGCGCGCCGTCGGCGGCCACCCGGACGCCGCGGAAGAACGAGACACTCGGCGCGATATCGCGTGCCGCCAAGCCTTGTTTGGCCCCCGCGAGACGCAGCAGCCCGCGGGCTTCGGGGGTGGGTCCGCAGAGCGTGTCGTGGTGTCCGGAATTGTCGGCCAGCACGGTGGCCAGGACTCGGCCCTGATCGGTGAGCAGCGGGTGACCCGCCGAAAGATACGCCTGCCACGGCACTTTCACGGTGTCGGCCACATTCAGCCGCTCCCACGGCGCATCGGCGCGGAGCAGAAGCATGTGGGCGCAGGCGGATCCGGCCGGGTCGCTCAGCCGGACGCGGGTGCCTCGACCCAAAACGACATTGGCGTAGCCGCTCGGCGGAATGCGTTGCGACCAAGTGACCTTGGCGGACGGCACGTCGGAGGGAAGGTCCGGGGCCGCGAGAGTCGCGGCCGCGGCTTGGGCGCGGGCGTGGGAGCGCGCGGCCTCGGTGGAAGCGGTGCCCGTCGGGGACTCGGTCATGGTGTTCCCTTTTCGAGTTATCTGTGCGCGGCGGTCGGCAGAACCGCCGCGCACGGCATGGATGTGGTCAGGCCGGTTGGACGGCGGGTTCGCCGCTCGTCTCGGCGCGCGGAACGGCGACGACGAACCGGTGCACGACCGCGCCGACGGCCGCCACGGTGAGCACGAACAGCGTTGCGGCCCAGAGCATCCACCAGCCGCCACCGTGCGGCGTGTAGACCTCGGCGCGCGGCCAGGCCAGATTGATCGCCATGGCGACGCCCCACACCACCGCGAGCGCGTTGATCGGAATGCCGAAACGGCCCAAGCTGAACAGCGATTCGTCGGCGGCCTCCACAGTGCGCCCCCAGCCCTTCAGCCGCCGGATCAGCAGCGGAACAGTGACCAGCAGATAGGCCACGTACAGCGAGACGATGCAGACGCTGGCGAGGGTCGCGAAGATCGCGGCGTTGCCGAGATTGACCATCAGCAGGGCGATACCGAGCAGGCCGATCACCACGGCCGGCAGCACGGGCGTGCCGTACCGGGGATGCACCGCGGCGAGCCGCCGGGCGAAGGGCAGTTTGCCGTCGCGGGCCATGGAGAACATCAACCGTGAGCCCGCGGTCTGAATCGCCAGGGTGCACACCATGATCGCGATGGCGACGCAGCCGAGCAGGACCTTGCCCGCCGGACTGTCCAGCTTCGAGGTGAGCACGTAGGCGAGACCCTCGGTGGCCAGCGCGCCGTCGGTCAGGCTCGGGGCCGCCATCAGCGCGCCGAGCAGCATGAGCCCGCCGCCGAGCGCGGACACCGACAGCGCGGTCAGGATGGTGCGCGGAGCGACCCGGCGCGGGTTCTTCGTCTCCTCGGAAAGCTCACCGGCGGAATCGAATCCGACCATCACGTAGGCGGCCATCAGACCGGAGACCAGGAACGCGGCCCAGTACGGCCCCGGCGCGGCCTGATCGGTCTGCAACACGACGCCGGGTCCGCGCTCGCTGTTCACGAAGAACAGGCCGATGATCGCGGCGATGCCGACGATCTCGATGGTGACGCCGATGGAGTTGATCTTCGCCATCAAATCGATGCCGATGACGTTGATCGTCGTGGTGACGACGAGCAGGACGCTGCCGAGCAGCACCGCGTTGGTCGCGCCCGACGCGGAGGTGAGCGCGGTGTCCTCACCGACGATCTGGAAACCGCTCCAGATCGTCGGCAGCACCACCTGTAGCGCGATGGCGGCCGCAGCAGCGGTGACGATCTGTGCGATGACCATCATCCAGCCCGCGAACCAGCCGACGAGCTCGCCGCCCAGCCGCCGCGACCACTGGTAGATACAGCCGGAGAGCGGGTAGCGGGCGGCCAGTTCGGCGAAGTTCAGCGCGACGAGGAACTGTCCGGCGAAGACGATCGGCCAAGTCCAGAAGAAGGCGGCGCCGCCGAACGAATAGCCGAAGCCGAAGAACTGGAAGATCGTGGTGAGGATCGAGACGAACGAGAAGCCCGCCGCGAACGAGGCGTAGCGGCCCAGTTTGCGGTGCAGCACCGGCCGATAGCCGAAACTGGCGAGGTCTGCGCTGTCGACGTTGGCGTCGGAGGATGGGGGCGGAACGACTGTTGTGGCCATGGGCGGGGTCCTTCGGCGTGCGGCCAATACCTATCGCATGACAGTTTTGCGCTCACGATCGCGATTTCGGTGTCCGCCGTGTATCGCTTGCGGCAACGCCGGTAACTTCTGTGTTGCCCGAGTTTCTATCAAGTGACAGAAACCTCTCCGTCGGGTGACGGCCGCAGACGGCCCGACCGCCGCTGTCGGTCGACAGTGCCAGAATGGGCACGTGGCAAACCCCGGTCCCGGCCGTCCCCGTCTGGAACAGCGACCCCGTCGCGGCCATACGCCGCGCGCCGAAATCCTGGACGCGGCAGGCGAACTGTTCACCACCAAGGGCTACGCCAATACGTCCACGAGGGCGGTGGCCGACGCCGTCGGCATCCGCCAGGCCTCGCTGTACCACCATTTCGCCGCCAAAGACGACATCCTCGACGCACTGCTCACCGAAACCATCGCCACGCCACTGGAACTCGCCGAGCGGCTGCGCGCCGAAGCGGAACCCGCGCCGACCCGGCTCTACGCGCTGGCCTGGTACGACGTGCGCCAGCTCTGCGCGGCGCGCTGGAATCTCGGTGCGCTGTACCTGCTTCCCGAGCTGCGCACCAAGCGCTTCGCGGCGTTTCGCCTTCGTCGCGACGAATTACGCGGGCACTACGAGACACTGGCCGAGGCCGTGATCGAAGGCGCGGGCGCGGCGGGGATTCCGGGCGCGGAGGTTCTGCCGTTCCGGCTCGTGGAGACGGTGATCAGCATCCGGTCCGACGAGGGCAGCGCGCCCGCTTACGCCGAGCAGACCATTCCGGACGCCGCGCTGCGCATGCTCGGCTGGAACGGGGACCTGGAGGAGGCGCGCGACGACGCGGCCGTCCTGCTGGAACGCCTCGCCGTGCACTGAGACGGGCGGGTCAGCCCTTGCCGCGACCCGCCTTGAAACCGAAGTCCCAGTTGTACATTCGCGCGATCTCCATGACACCCGCGCCAGGCCTGCCCGCGGGCGGCCGGATGAAGGTGCCCTCGCGGCGGACCACCAGCTCGCCGTTGATGTTCTCGATGTGCGCGAGCACCGCGTCCCGCGAGTCGTCCATGCAGCCGTCGAGTGTCATCTCGATCGGCGGGCAGTTCAACGGGTACAGCGTCGCGGTGGCTTGGACGCCGCGGAAATCGTTGGCGCCCTCGTAGATCGAGGTGAATACCAAAATACGACGGAACTGCGCGGTGAAATCCAGGTTGATGTCCAGGTTCTCGCCGGTGGCGCTGCCGCCCGTGCGGTCGTCCTGATCCAGCCGGATGAACGGCGGGCGGTCCAGCGCGCCGAACGAACGGTCCAGTGCGCGCACCGAACCGATGCGGCCGTCGGCCAGCTCGAAGAAGCAGCTGAGGTCCAGATCCAGTCCGCCGCTGCCGCGCCGCCTGCCGAACAGGCCGCCGCCGCGGTGGGATTGGCTGGTCCAGTTCAGGTTCACCCGCATGGTGCCGCCGGTGGCGCCCTGCTTGGTCAGCGAGACCGAGGGCGCTTCCTTGGTGAGCGAGATCTTGCTCATGTTCACCGGCGCGCCACCGCCCTGCGGAGGCGGCGGGGGCGCGTACTGCTGCTGCGGTGGCGGCGGTGCGTACTGCGGCTGGGGCGGGGGCGGGGGCGGTGCGTACTGCTGCTGCGCGAATTGCGGTGGCGGCGGAGCGTATTGCGGCTGCGGCGGCGGTGCGTACGGCTGCTGCGGCGGAGCGTACGGCTGCTGCTGGGGCGGCGCGTATTGCTGCGGCGGCGGCGCGAACTGCTGGGTCGGCGCGGGCGGCGGGGTCTGCTGGGCGGGCGGCGCGGACTGCTGTGCCGCGGGCGCCGGATCGTCGTCGACGGAGATGCCGAAATCGGTCGCCAGTCCACCCAATCCGGAGTCATAGCCCTGACCCACCGCGCGGAACTTCCACGCGCCCTGTCGGCGGTACAGCTCGCCGAGCACGAACGCCGTCTCGGTGGTGGCGCCGGTGCTGTCGAAGCGCGCCACCTCGGCGCCGTTCGCGGCGTCCAGCACCCGCACGTAGAGACCCTGGAACTGGCCGAAGGTGCCGCCGTCGGAGGACGCCGCGATGACAACGGTCTCGACCTGCGGTTCGACCTGCGCCAGCTGCACCGACAGCACGTCGAGCACCGTCGGGCCCTGCTGTTTGCCCTCGTGCCGGACGGCGCCCGACGGGTGCAGCGGCTGGTTGTAGAAAACGAAGTCGTTGTCGGAGCGGACCTTACCGCCGACCAGCAACAGGGCCGAGGCATCCGCGTCCGGGATTCCAGGACCCGACTGCCACCCCAGCTCGATGCGGACCGCGGACATCGGCACCGCAACATTGGCGCCCTTCATCATCGACACAGCAGTCAACGTATACGACGCGGGCGGTGCTCGTCATCCGTGTTCGGCGCCACGGCGGAGAACAGTTCGTCCCGGGCGATTCAGCGCGTCGGCGGCGCGATCTTCCAGTGCGCGTTGAGCGCACCGGCGATCTCCGGCAACACGGTCACCGGTACCCGCTTGTGGCGCAACATCTCCCGGATCTGCTTGACCTGATCGCGTTTGCGCAGGTCGTACGCGCCGGAGACCGGCCGGACCACCGGCGGGATGGACAACAGCACCAGTTCGCCGTGCCGCTCGTCGCCGCCCGACAGATCGAGCGCCAGCGACCAGCGCGCCCGCTCGTCCAGCGTGAAGCGGCCCGCGACCACCCGGTCCCAATCGATGCTCGACTCCGCCCACGGCGTGCGGCGATAGATGGCGCCCTCGGTGAGCACGATCGCGTCGCGCCCGAAGAGCGCCACCAGGAGCCCGATACCCGCGACCGCGCCCGCGAGCAGGCCGGTGAACACGCGATTCAGTCCGAAACCGGTGACGATCGCCGCGCATATGAGGACGGTCACCGCGATGCCGAACATGCCGTAGAGCATCGCTCGCCGAGTCGGGACCACACCCGCGCGCACCATCGTCATACCGTCGCACCTCCTCGCAACTACGGGCTCACCGTACCCGCCGCCCCACCGGCCTTCCCCGCGGCCGACGTTGCGCCCTTGCCACACGGGTACCACACGGTTCACATAGCTGGTGCCTATGTGGACCGTGTGGAACTTCTGTGGCAGCACCCCGAAGGTGGTGGGGTGGGTGGTGTCAGGCGCGTAGGGCGACTGCCGCTTCTGCGGTGTGGACCAGGAATTGCAGGCTCTGCTGGAAGTACAGGCGCACCGACTCGGCGTCGTGCGAGAGGTAGCCGATGGACAGGTCCTGGCCGAGGCTCAGGTCGAAGTCGCCGCCGCGGGTGGTCAGCACGAACGCGCCGTCGATCGCCGGGGCCCAGATGATCTCGCCCTCGGGAATCAGGCGCTCGATGTGGGTGCGGATCATGTGCCCGTGGTCGGAGGTCTCGCTCACGGCGGTGTACAGGTCGGCGCTCAGCAGCACCGAGTACGGTCCGTCGACACCGGCCAGGCGCAGCGCGCTGAGCGCCTGGGCGACGGCCTCCGGGACCAGGCGCGGATCCTCGGGCAGCTGGATCGGCTCGTTCGACGAGCTCGCGCGGATACCGGTGATGCTCGCCCCGGCGTAGCCCTCGAAGATGGCGCGGTCCTCGGCGAAGGCGATGCGCCGCGCGGCCTCCTTGACCGGATCCAGATCGGTGTCCTTGGCGCCGCGCTCGACGTTGTCGAGTTCCTCGCGGGAGAGCGTGAACGGCACCCGGAGCTCCACCAGCGGCGCGACGACGCGCTGGCGCGCCTGCACGCCCTCGTCCGGCGCGGCGATCGGGGTGGTGCGGCCGAGGCCGACGGCGGAGTAGTCGGTGCCGTGCGGGCCGGACACGTCGACCACCCGGCGGCCCGCGATGTGCCGTTTGAAGGTGCGGGTCGCCTCTTCCTCGATCGCCGTCCATGCCTCGGAGGTGATCGGCGCGAGTTCGCGATGGAGGTTGTTCACGGGGTGCTCCTTTTCAACGTGCC
Organism: Nocardia sp. CNS-044; assembly: GCF_059570515.1. Taxonomy (NCBI): domain Bacteria; kingdom Bacillati; phylum Actinomycetota; class Actinomycetes; order Mycobacteriales; family Nocardiaceae; genus Nocardia; species Nocardia sp. CNS-044. Next base: position 982,649 of record NZ_JCANSX010000006.1, on the reverse strand, counting down.
GATACCGAGTGAGCCGTCGCCCGCCACGGCGGACATATCAACGTCGTTGCGCGGCAAAGATTCCGCGCTGGTCTCCGCGTCCGGTGGCGGCGGCAGCTCGTCGAAGAAGTCCAGCGGCGGCGCGAAGAACAGCGTGCCGGTGACCGCGACCGAGAAATCCAGAATCCGGTCGTAGGCCGCCTCTTCGGTGCCCTCGAACATCCGCGAGAGCATGGTCTCGGTGACGCTCGGGGTGGCCGCGTAGGCGATGTAGTAGGTGCCGAACTGGCCCTCGCGCACGCTGCCGAATGGCATATTGGCGCGCACGATCTGGCGTTCGGTGCCGTCCGCGTCGACCACGGTGTTCACCGCGACGTGCGAATCGGCGGGCTTGTCCTCGTCGGGGAGCTCGAAATCGTCCAGCTTGGTGCGGCCGATGATCTTCTCCTGCTGCTCGACCGTCAGCGCGCGCCACTCGTCCAGCGGATGCAGATATTTCTGCACCACAACGTAACTGCCACCGGCGAATTCGAGATCCTCGTCGCCGACCAGCGCGGCGCCGATCGCGGCCGTGCCCTCAGGATTCTCGGTGCCGTCCACGAAACCGAGCAGATCGCGCTGCTCGAAATACCGGAAGCCGACGGTCTCGTCGACGATGGTCGCCGCGCCCGCGAGCCGGTCGCCGATCACCATGGCCAGCTCGAAGCAGGCGTCGTGCACCTCGGACCTGATGTGGAACAGCAGATCGCCCGGCGTCGACGGCGCCCGATGGTGTTCGCCGACGAACTCGCGCAGCGGATGCAGCTCGGCCGGACGCGGCCCGGCGAACAGGCGATCCCACGCGTCCGAGCCGATCGAGGTGACACAGCTCAACCCGGCGCCGGGCAGCCGGAAACCGACCGAACGGCGCAAACCGGGCATATCGGCGAGCAGGTCGCGCACCGTCGCTTCGCCACCCTCGTCGATGGTGGCGACGAGGAAGATCGCGGCCGGTGTGAGCGGTTCGAGGATCGGCTGCGGCTCACCCATGATCAACAGAGTAGTGGTGCCGTCCGACCGGGTCCGTCGAGACCCGGACCGGATGGCGCTCGCTCACTTCGCGACGGTCAGCAGGAACGCGACGTCGTCGACCGCTTTCACGCTGTGCCGCGCCTTCGGGACGACGAGCAGGTCGCCCGCCGAGCCCTTCCATTCGTTCGCGCCGCTGATCAGGGTGAGGGTGCCGGTGAGCACCAGCAGGGTGGCGTCGCCCGCGTTGTCGTGTTCGGCCAGGCTCTGGCCCGCCGTGAGGCCGACGACGGTCTGGCGCAGCGTATGGGCGTGGCCGCCGTAGATGGTCTGCGAGCTGCGCCCGCTGGTGGCAGTTGCGGCCAATTTCAATTGCTGTCGAGCGACCGCGGTCAGGGATTTCTTGTCCATGGACTGCCTTTCGCGTCACATCCGCCGGTGCAGGGCTGGTGTCACCGGCTCTGAGCGCTCGGGCGAACGATGGTCCGCACCGCCGCTTACCTGGAGTATGCCCGACCGGGGCCGCCCGCGTGCCGGGTTTGCCCGGCCTCCCCGGTAGGCGGCGTGTTGCGGCGGTCAGCCGGCGGTGCGGCGCAGGTACCTGCGGATGCGGTAGCGCAGGCCGGTGGTGGACGTGCGCCATTCCTCCGGCTCGTCGGCGTGCCATTCGGGACCGATGGCGGGAGCGTGCGCGTCGCCCTGGACGCTGATCTCCACCTCGGTCACCAGCAGTTCGGTCGCGAAATCCATGGCGGCGCGGTAGATTTCGCCGCCGCCCGCGATCCACACCGGATCCGGCGCCGAGAGCTCGAGCGCCTCGGCCAGCGAGCCCGCGCGTTCGACGCCCGGCGCGGACCAGTGCGGCTGCCTGGTCACCACGATGTTGCGTCGCCCGGCCAGCGGGCGGAACTTGGGCGGCAGCGAATCCCACGTGCGCCTGCCCATGATCACCGGGTGGCCCCAGGTCACGGTGCGGAAGTTGGCCATGTCCTCGGGCACGCGCCAGGGGATGGTGTTCTCGAAGCCGATCACGCCGTCGGGAGTCTGGGCCCAGATCAGGCCGATGGTGCGGGTGCGCACGGCCGTACTCACACCGCCACCGGCGCCTTGATGGCCGGATGATGTTGGTAGCCAACCACTTCGATGTCCTCGTAGGTGTAGTCGAACAGGCTCGCCGCGCGGCGCAGGCGAAGCTGGGGGAACGGATACGGCTCGCGGCGCAACTGCTCGGCGACCTGCTCGACGTGGTTGTCGTAGATGTGGCAGTCGCCGCCGGTCCAGATGAAGTCGCCGGGTTCGAGCCCGGTCTGCTGGGCCACCATGTGGGTGAGCAGCGCGTAGCTCGCGATGTTGAACGGCACGCCGAGGAACAGGTCCGCGCTGCGCTGGTACAGCTGGCAGGAGAGTTTCCCGTCGGCGACGTAGAACTGGAAGAACGCGTGGCAGGGCGCCAGCGCCATCTTGTCCAGCTCGGCGACGTTCCACGCGGAGACGATGATGCGGCGCGAATCCGGATCGGTGCGCAGGGTGTCGAGCACCTGGCCGATCTGGTCGATGTGCGCGCCGTCCGGGGTCGGCCAGGAGCGCCACTGCACGCCGTAGACGGGGCCGAGCTCGCCCTGCGGGTCGGCCCACTCGTCCCAGATCGTCACGCCGTGCTCGCGCAGCCAGCCGACGTTCGAATCGCCGCGCAGGAACCACAGCAGTTCGTACACGATCGACTTGAGGTGCACCTTCTTCGTGGTGATCAGCGGGAAGCCCGCCCCGAGGTCGTAGCGCAGCTGATGGCCGAACACGCTGCGGGTGCCGGTGCCGGTGCGATCCGCCTTCGCGGTCCCGGTCTCCAACACCAGGCGGAGCAAGTCCTCGTACTGCGTATCCGTCGCCACGGTTGGCAAGCTTACTTGTCCGGGTCGGTGGGACCGACCGGCTGTAGTGGTGCGCGGACGCGGTGCGGCTCGCGGCGTCGGGGCGGGGTGCTGGCAAGCTTTCGCGCATGCGCAAGCTCTTCGTGATCGGCATCGGTGCGGGTGACCCGGATCAGGTGACGGTGCAGGCGATCAAGGCCATGCGGCAGGTCGACACGTTCTTCGTGATCGCGAAGGGCGTCGAGAAACAGGAGCTGCTCGACGTGCGGACCGCGATCCTGGCCGAGCACGTCGAGCGGCCGTACCGGGTCGTGGAGATCACCGATCCGCCGCGCGATCGCGATCCGTCCGACTACCGCGGCGTCGTCGCGGACTGGCACGAGCGCAGGGCCACCCTGCTCGCGGAGGCTTTCGCGGCGGAGGAAGGCGTCGGCGGGATTCTGGTGTGGGGCGATCCCTCGCTCTACGACAGCACCCTGCGCATGGTGGAGCTGGTGCTGGACAGCGGGCGGACCACCTTCGACTACGAGGTGATCCCCGGCGTGACCAGTGCGCAGGCGCTGGCCGCGCGGCACCGCATGGTGCTGCACCGCATCGGCGAACCGGTGCACGTCACCACCGGCCGACGCCTGCGCGAGGAGGGGCTCGGATCCGGCTCGACGCTGGTCATGCTCGACGGTGAGTGCTCCTTCACCGAGCTGCCCGGCGACGACGTGCACATCTGGTGGGGCGCCTACCTCGGCATGCCGGACGAGACGCTCGTCGCGGGACCGCTGCGCGCGGTCCAGGACGAGATCCTGGAACGGCGGGCCGCGCTGCGCGTCGAGAAGGGCTGGATCATGGACATCTACCTGTTGCGTCGCGGCTGATCGTTCGGCCCGGACGTGTCGGTGCTCTTCAGTACCCTGGGACGCGTGCCCGAGCTGCCGGAAGTAGAGGCGTTGGCGCAGTTCCTGCGGGAACACGCGGTCGGCGCGGTGGTGGGGCGTGTCGACGTGGCCGCGTTGAGCGCGGTCAAGACGTTCGACCCGCCCGTGACGGCGCTGTCCGGACGGGACGTCACGGGCGCGGGCCGCTGGGGCAAGTTCCTCGGCATGGACTGCTCGGGACTCTGGCTGATCACCCATCTGTCCCGCGGTGGCTGGCTGCGCTGGATCGACGAGCCGAGCCCGACCCCGCCCAAACCGGGCGGCAAGAGCCCGTTGGCGCTGCGGGTGCACTTCTTCACGCCGGAGGGCGCGACGCCCGCCTTCGACTTGACCGAGGCGGGGACCAAGAAGCGGCTCGCGGTCTACATCGTCGAGGATCCGAAGATGGTGCCCGGCATCGCGCGGCTCGGGCCCGACGCGCTCGAGGTCACCGAGCCGCAGTTCGGCGAGATCCTGCACGGCACCTCGCAGCGGATCAAGACGGCCATCGTCGACCAGACGCTGCTGGCCGGTATCGGCAACGCGTACTCCGACGAGATCCTGCACACCGCCAAGGTCTCGCCGTTCGCTAACACCAAGACCCTCACCGCCGAGAAGACCGCGCAACTGTACGAGGCGATGCGCACCGTGCTCACCGACGCGGTCCAGCGCTCGGTCGGACAGGACGCGGCGCGGCTCAAGGGCGAGAAGCGCTCCGGAATGCGGGTACACGCGCGCACCGGGCAGCCGTGTCCGGTCTGCGGTGACACCGTTCGCGAGGTCTCCTACGCCGAGCGGTCCTTCCAGTACTGCCCCACCTGCCAGACCGGCGGCAAGGTGCTCGCCGACCGCAGGATGTCGCGGTTGCTGAAGTGAGCCGTCAGGTGAGGGTCGGGACTCGAATGCCTTGCCAGGCCAGGCGTTTCGCGCGATCCGGGTCGTGCTCGAGCCGGGTCGGGTTGTCGATGATCAGTGTGGTTCGGCTGTCTTCGGTGTAGGCGGGCCAGGACGGCAGCGGCGCGCCGGTGCGCGCGAAGGATATCCAGTTGTCCTGGAACTGCTTGGTCACCGCGAGCAGGCCGTGGCGTCCACCCGCCGCGGTGAAGGTGCGCCCGATCGGGCTGTCGGCGACGCCGAAGACTGGGATCAGTTCGGTCGCGTGGGTGGCGCCGATGCCTGCGAGTTGCAATGCGCGCGGGTTGAAGTCGTAGCGGTAGGCGTAGGTCGGCGCGTAGCGGCTGTGTCCCTCCATCACCGTGACCGACGGCCGCCAGAACACGTAGTCACCGCCCATCCGCACGGCGACACGCGGCTGTGGGTAACCCGGATAGGCTGCGGCGACGCGGGCCTCGACGCCCTCCCCGGCGCGGGTGAACAGCGCGTGCAGGCGGGTGGGGTTGGTGGGCAGGTGGTCGGCGAAGCGCGCGAACAGCGTGCCCTCCTCGCGATTGGTGCCGATGATCAGCGGCACCCGGTGGGCGGTGCCGTCGGTGATCGCGTCGACCGGGGACCGCGGCAGGTAATCCCCGTCCACTACCGGGCAGATCGCGAAAAGCCCTGGCCGCTCCCGCAGCACCGCGCCGCTGGTGCGGTCGACGGCTCTGCGGATGTCGTTGGCGGGCGCCTCGGTGAGGGCGCGGGCCACGTCGTCGGGATCGGCGCCGAGCGCTTCGACGCAGCGCTGGGCGAAGATCTGTGCGTCCTCGGCGTTCAAAGCCCAATCGGCGGGCGGACTTTGGGCGATGCCGCGGTGGAAGAGTCCACCCGCGGCGGGCGTGGCGAGCAGCGTGAGCACGGCGTGCGCGCCCGCGGATTCACCGAAGACGGTGACGTTGTCGGGGTCGCCGCCGAACTCGGCGATGTTGCGCTGCACCCATTCGAGCGCGGCGACCTGATCGCGCAGACCGAGATTGGCGTCGAAGGGGCGTTGCGGCGTGCCGAAGGCGCTGAAGTCGACGTAACCGAACGCGCCGAGCCGGTAGTTCAGCGAAACGACGACCGCGTCGCCGTGCAGCGCGAGCCGCGCTCCGGAATACAGCGTCAGCGCCGAGGTGCCGATCACGTAGCCGCCGCCGTGGATGAACACCAGCACCGGTCGCGGACCCGCGGACGGTGTGGCGGGCGCGACGACATTCAGCGTCAGGGAGTCCTCGCTGGTCGGCTGGTACGTCCTCGGCCCGATACGAGCACCCGCCCGATGCTGCATGGAGGCGTTGGTGAACTCGGTCGCCATGCGCACCCCGGACCAGGGCCGCACCGGTTGCGGAGCGCGAAATCGCAGGTCTTCCACCGGCGGCGCCGCGTACGGCACCGAGCGCCAGCGCAGCACGCGGCGGCCCCGGCGACCGCGGACTACACCGTCGGCGGTCTTCACGTCGATCGTCGCCACCATTGATCGATGGTAACTGGATCAGGTTCTCGTTCGAGCTGTCCTCGCTCGACTAGTTCCCACCAGCTGATTCTGGCTTCGTTGCCGCAGCTTTCCAGAACAAGAAGCAGCGTGCGGTTGGGCGAAAGCTATGTGCGGCGGGCTTCCAGCAATCGCAGCCAGATCTCGCTGACCGTCGGATATGCGGGTACGGCGTGCCAGAGGGTGTCGACGGGGACTTTGCCGACGACGGCGATGGTGGCGGCGTGCAGCAGTTCGCCGATCTCGGGTCCCACGAAGGTCGCGCCCAGCAGGGTGTCGGAGGCGGTGTCGATGACGATCTTGGCTCGGCCGGAATAGTTTTCGCGGGCCAGCGTCGAGCCGGCGACCGCGATATCGATCTCCACGGTGTCCACGTCGTAGCCCGCGCGCCGGGCCGCCGCTTCGGTCAGGCCGACCGAGGCGACCTCGGGATCGGTGAACACCACCTGCGGGATCTGCTCGTGGTCGGCGGTCGCGGCGTACCGCGCCCCGGCGAGCGGGCGGTCCTCGGCGCGCGCGGCGATCACGTCACCGCAGACTCTGGCCTGGTACTTGCCCATATGTGTCAGTGCCGCACGGTGATTCACGTCGCCCACCGCGTACAGCCACTGGCCTGGCACGTCGCGCGCCGAGAGGTGGTCGTCCACCTCGACGTAGCCGTCCGCCAATCCGACGGACCCGAGCCCGAGTTCCGCGGTCGCGGGTCCGCGCCCGGCCGCGACCACGATTTCGTCGGCCTCGATCGTTTCGGTGTGCGCGCCGCGCGTCCACACGGTGACCGGGCCGCCGTGGATCCGGCCCTCGCCGGTGTCCTTCGGCTCCGAGCGTGTGACGCGCTCAGGTTCGGTCTCGAACAGCACCCGGACACCGGAAGCGGCGAATGCGTCGGCGACCCGCTCGCCCGCGAACGGCTCGGTATTGGTGAGCAGCGCCTTGCCCCGCACCAGCACGGTGACCTCGCTGCCGAGCGCGGCGAGCCAGGTCGCCGCCTCGCAAGCCACCACGCCGCCGCCGACCAGCACCACGCGCTGCGGGATCTCGTGCAGATTGGTCGCGTCGCGCGAGGTCCAGGGCAGGGCATCGCGCAGGCCAGGCACGTCGGGGATGCGGGCTCGGGTTCCGGTCGCCAGCACCACCGCGTGCCTGGCACGCAGCGTGCGGCCGTCGACCTCGACCAACCATTCTCCGGCAAGCCGCCCCGCGCCGCGGATCACGTCGATGCGGCTGCTTTCCGCCCACTCGACCTGGCCGGAGTCGTCGTGGCCGTGCACGATCCGGTCGCGGTGGGCGAGCACTGCCTTGGCGTCCAAGCCGTGGGCATCGATGCCGGGCAAGGCGCGGGCGGCGGCGAGCAGATGTCCGGGGCGCAGCAGCGCTTTGCTCGGCATACAGGCCCAATAGGAACACTCGCCGCCGAGCAGTTCGCGCTCCACGATGGCGGCGGTGCGGTCGCTGCCCGCGATGGCGTAGGCGGCGGCGTTCTCTCCCGCGGGCCCACCGCCGATCACGATGACGTCGTACTCGGCGGACGGCTCGGAACTCACTGCAGATAGCCCTCGACCTGGCGCGGCGAGCTGACCTGCGCCTCGTCGGGCGAGGCGCCCGCGTCGATCCTGGCCCTGCGCTGCCGCAGCAGGTCCCAGCACTGGTCGAGCATCACCTCCAGCTCGGCCAGCCGCTGCCGTTCGGTCACCGGGTCCACCTCGCCGGAGGTCGCCTTGGAGCGCAGCTTGTGCTCGTCGTCGACCAGTTGCTTGATGCGTTCCAGGATGTCCTGTTCGGTCATGTGTCACCACTTCGATACTCGGAGGTATACGGCAGGACGTGCAGCGACCGGTTGCGGTCATGGACCATGCTACGACCGGGTCCGGCGGGCGCGGGTGCGGTCGGAGACGGGCTGGATCGCGAAGCGGGCGGGTGATCCGGTCGTCAGGGGCGGATCTAGGCCCTGTCGGCGGGCCCGATCGACTTGCCCCTGGCCAGTGTTTCGGCGAGGCAGTCGGCGACGATCGGCACGGCCGCGTAGAGGTCGCGCGAACTCGGCGCCGCGTAGCCGATGGCGATGCCGAAGGTGCTCGGCGGCGCCGATCGCGTGTCGTGCTGGGAGAAGAGGTGATGCCGGGCCAGGCCGTCGATGACGACGCCGCGCGCCCGGGCCGTGGCGACCGCGCGTCGCTCGGCCTCCGCCGTCGGCAGCGGCACGACGACGTGCGAACCCGCGTCGTCGCCGAGCACGGTCGCACTCCTGCGGCGCAGCTCGGTGACGACGAGCTCCCGGCGCGGCGGGAGCGCGCGCCGGAGCCTGCGCAGGTGCCTGGCGAGATCGCCGTGCGCGGCGAGTTCGACGAGCACGCGTTGGCCCGCCGGGCTCGGCGAGGTGCCGGTGCGATCGCGATGCGCGAGTACCGCCGCGGCGATCCAGGGCGCCGCGACCAGCCAGCCGACGCCGAGGACCGGGGAGAGGATCTTGCTCGTGGTGCCGAGGTGCACGACGACGTCGGGCGCCATCGCGGCGAGCAGCGGCAGCGGTGCGGTGTCGTAACGCAATTCACCGTCGTAGTCGTCCTCGATGACGAATGTGCCCGTGCGTCTGGCGAACTCGACGAGCTGAACCCGACGAGCTGCGGGCATTCGCGCACCGAGCGGAAACTGGTGCGCCGGTGTGCAATACACCGCTTCGATATTGGGCGGCAGCTCGTCCACCCGCAGACCCTCGGCGTCCACCGGCACCGGAAGCACTCGGATTCCCGCGGCCAGAAAGGCGCCTGCCGCGCGCTGATAGCCGGGGTCCTCCATGGCGACGGCGTCTCCGGGACGCAGCAGCGCGGCGGCGAGTTCGCCCACGGCGGAACTGGTTCCGGCGGTGGCCAATACGACGGTGTCGCTGCCCGCGCTCAATCCGCGATGGCGGAGCAGGTGTTCGGCCACGGCCGCGCGGTATTCCGGTTCGCCCGCGCGGTCTTTGCGCACCACCGGCGGCTGGTCGGAGGCGGCGCGCCAGGCGCGACGCCATGCCGTTCGGTCGATGGCCTCGACGCACGGCGCGCCGGGGCCGAGGTCGTAGCCGGGGCCTTCGTCCGCGGCGTCGAGGGTGACGCGGTGATGGGTGGGCGCGGCGGCCGGGGCGGTGGTCAGGTAGGTGCCCGAACCCCGTTTGCCCGCGATCCAGCCTTCGGCGTGCAGCTGGTCGTAGGCCGCGGCGATCACCGTCCGGCTCACGCCGAGTCGTTGCGCCAATGCCCGAGAGGACGGCAGCCGGTCCGAGGTCCGCAGCAGACCGGAGGTCGCCGCGGCGCGCAGACCGTCGGCGACCTGCACCGACAGCGGTTCGGACGCGTCGCGGTCGAGCGTGAGCGGGAGTTCGTCGAGCATCCGGAAACCTCGGATTGGACTGTGAGAATCAGACTGAATTGGCTATTTCAGAATGCCACTTCCCACGCGACGCTGTCTTCATGACCAATTCGATCAGCGCCCGCCCGCCCCTGTCCCCGACCCCGCGCAGCACGCTGACCCGGTCGAAGGAACGCGGCCGCAGCGACCGTGCCGAACTCGACGCCGTGCTCGACGCCGGTCTGATCTGCCACCTCGGCGTCCTCCTCGGTGGCAGTCCCGTGGTGTTGCCGACCGCGTACGGCCGCGACGGCGACACCCTCTACCTGCACGGGTCGACCGGTTCTGGCAACATGCGCGCCGCCATGACCTCCGACATCTCCGTCGCGGTCACCCACGTCGACGGCATCGTCTACGCCCGCTCCGCCATGCACTTCTCGATGAACTACCGCTCGGCGGTGGTGCACGGGCGGGCGGTCGAACTGACCGATCCCGATGCGCGCACGCACGCCCTGCGGGTCATCGTCGAGCACGCCGCGCCCGGCGCGTGGAGCCGGGTGCGTCCGCCGAACAAGAAGGAGCTCGCCGCGACCATGGTGCTGGCCCTCGACCTGACCGAGGCCTCGGTCAAAGTCCGCGCGGGCGGACCGGTGGACGACCCCGAGGATGTGGACAGCCCCACGTGGGCGGGTGTGCTGCCCCTGCGCCAGGTGTGGGGCGCACCGATCGATTCCCCCGATCTCGCGGCCGGGATCCAGGTGGCGCCCGACGTGCTCGAGCGGAGCGCATCGGGGGTTTCATACGTGCGGTGAGGGATTGGGGGTGCCGTGCGAAAGCGGAGGCCGGGCGATTCGCTTGCGATGCCGGGCGGCTTCAATGCTGCCGGTCGATCCGTTCCGGGTGCGTCGAGTGAATCACCAGGGTGAGCCGTCGAGGCCGAGGCGGGTTGCGGCTTCGACGGTGAGTTCGCATAGGGCCGTGCCGGATTGGATGGCTGGGTCGAGGCCGACCAGGGAGAGGACGTAGTCGTCTCCGGTGCGGCACAGGTAGCCGGACAAGCGGGTGCGGGGGAAGCGGGCGGGGGTGAGGTGCGGGTGGATGGCGCGGGCGGCGACGCCGGTGCAGGGGTGCGCGCCGATCGTGCGCAGTGAATCGGGCAGCGTTCCGATATTGGAGCACAAGATGTCTCGTTCGCCCGCGCCTTTGGACAGGGCGTAGGCCCAGCGGTCGGGGATCACTTGGAGCAGTTCCTCGGGCATGCCGCCGGGGCTGGTCATCCGGCGCTCGTAGGCGGCGCGGGCCTTCGCGCGCAGCGTCGTGGGGGTGTCGGAGCGGTCGACGATGATCTCGGTCATCGACAGGTCGTTGTCGACCCGCGGTTCGTCGCGGGTGTCGACGGGAAGGCTCGCTCCTATGGTCGGGCCGGGAAAGCCGATGTCCCACAGCAGGTTCGCGACCAGCTGGATGAACAGGCTGTTCGCGGTGCCGCCGGTTCCCTTCGCCACACTGTCCCAATCGGCGGCGCGGAACTGCACCACCGCACTGTGCACGCGCAGTTCGCTCCCGCCCGTACGCGCCGGTGCGCTGGAGGCGGGACGTTTCGGAATACCTTGGCGCAGTGCTCGAATCGTGCCGCCCGCCACGATCGACCACTGCCGGAGCGCGTCCGCCCAATCGGACTCGCGAGCAGCTGCCGAACGGGCCGTGCTCGATTCCGCAGCACGAGCCGCCGCGTCACCTGACCGCCGCGAACTGGGTTCCGCCGCAGCGCGACCGGCAAGCCGATCCGTGTCCGGGAGAGATGTCGCGTGGCGGACGGACTCGGCATCCGGTCGATCAGCACGCGCCGACTCGGTCCGAGCCTGAGCTGCCCCCGCGGTACCGCCAACCTCGCGCAGCGCGACATCCACCGCGTACACCAGCCCCCGCGCATCCGCGAGCGCATGCGAACACGTCAGCACGACAACCGACCCCCCGTCCGCGAGCCAGGCCGCGGCGAGACGCCAACCCGGCCCGAACTCCGGATCGAGCTCCGCCCCGAGGTCGTCCGCCCACGGCAACAACGCGGAGGTCGGAAGCGGATCATCGATGAACAACAGAGGATGGGCCCGGGTGTTCACCCGCCACCCGCGGCGCGCACCGGGAACACGAGGACGAACCACCCTGCGCCCCAACGGCCCGGAGCGCAGTGCGTCGTGAATCCGTTGCAAGAGCGCGGGTTCGACGCGATCCGAGGTCCGCCACAGCCCCTGGAGGGCGATGGGGGTGCCGAGCCCGCGGTGGGTGCGCAGGAAGATCTCGTCGACGACGCCGAGGCGATCCATTCTCAGCCGGAGGCTCCGTGCCGTCCCGCGCCCGCGGCGAACCGCTGGGCTCCCGCGAGCGCACCGTCGGCCAGCGCGGCGAGTCCGTGCCGGAATTCGTTGCGGATGGCCGCGTCCTCGTCCATGCCGTCCTGCTCGAGCAGCGACATCCGGTCCGAGCGCAAACACGTCTGCGGCAGTACGGCGAGCTCGGCCGCGAGTTCCTCGGCGGCGTTGCGCGCCTCGCCGGTCGGCACGACGCGGTTGATCAGGCCTATCTGGAGCGCTTCCGGTGCGCTGACGGCGCGGCCGGTCAGCACCAGGTCCATGGCGCGGCCGGTGCCGATGATCCGCGGCAGCCGGACCGTGCCGCCGTCGATGAGCGGCACGCCCCAGCGGCGACAGAAGACGCCGAAGGTGCTGTCCTGCTCGGCGACTCGCAGATCGCACCACAGCGCCAGCTCGAGCCCGCCCGCCACGGCGTAGCCGGAGATCGCGGCGATCACCGGCTTGGACAGGGTCATCCTGGTCGGGCCCATCGGCCCGTCGCCGTCCTCGTCCGCGCGGTTCGACCGTTCGGTGCCGAGCGCCTTCAGGTCGGCGCCCGCGCAGAAGGTGCCGCCCTCGCCCCAGAACACCGCGACCGCGGCGGTGGGGTCCGCGTCGAACTCGCGGAAGGCGTCGGCCAGCGCGTGGGCGGTCGGACCGTCCACCGCGTTGCGTGCCTGCGGCCGGTGCAGGATCACCGTCGTCACGGGCCCTTTTTTCTCGACGCGAACGCTCACCGACGCCCCCTCCGGATTGCCGCCCCGCCGCGTCGCGGGCCGGTGCTGTGTGGATGGATCACGCCTCGACCATACGACGGCGGGGCCCTTGTGTGAAGAAGTGAATCCGTGATTCACTTCTTTCGTGGCGTACCGCAGGACCCCTGCCGTCCAGGCCCGCCTGGACGCCCAAGAGCAGCTGATCGTGCAGGCCGCGACCAAGGTCCTCTCCGAGGACGGGTTCGCGGGCCTGTCGATGGCGGCGGTCGCGAACCGCGCGGGCGTGGCCACCGGAACCGTGTACAAGCACTTCGACGGCAAGGCGAACCTGGTGACCGCGGTCTTCCGCACCGTTGTCGCCAGGGAGGTCGCCGCCGTCACCGAGGCCGCCCGAACCGGCGCCGCGGTGGAGCGGGTGACCGCGGCCGTGGAGACCTTCGCCGGGCGCGCGATGAAGAACCCCAAGCTCGCCTACGTGCTGCTCGTCGAGCCGGTCGACACCGTGGTCGACGCCGAGCGCCTGCGCTTCCGCCGCGCCTTCGCCGAGGCCTTCGAATCCGCGGTGGCCGACGGCGTCGCGGCCGGTGAACTGCCCGCGCAGGACCCGCGCACCAGCGCCGCCGCCCTCGTCGGCGCCATCGGCGAGGTGCTCGTCGGCCCGCTCGCCGCCGCGCCGCACGCCGAATCCGTTGTTCCCCAACTCGTCACCTTCGCCATCCGCGCCCTCGGCGTGCCGGTGAGCGCCGAGAGATCAGGAGTGTCCGATGCAGACTCATGAGGTCTTCAACCAGGTCCCGAACATCGTGCCCTTCGACGCCGCGCGCAACCCGGCGCTGCTGGAGGGCCTGCGCCGCGAGGGCGCGGGCTGGGCCGAGGACGAGGTGCGCGAACTCGGCAGGCTCGCGGGCGATTTCGCGGCGCAGGAGTGGGGCAGGCTGGCGAACGAGTACCCGCCGGTGCTGCACACCCACGACCGCTATGGCAATCGCGTCGACGAGGTCGAATTCCACCCGCACTGGCACGATCTGATGCGGGTGGCGGTCGAGCACGGTCTGCACGGCTCGCCGTGGACCGACGACCGGCCGGGCGCGCACACCGCCCGTGCCGCCAAGTTCTACACCTGGGGCGTCGCCGACGCGGGACACATGTGTCCCATCTCGATGACCTACGCGATCGTGCCCGCGCTCCGGAACAACCCCGAGCTCGCCGCGAAGTACGAACCGCTGCTCGCCTCCCGCACTTACGATTTCGGCCTCCGTGAACCGTCGACCAAGGCCGGGCTGATCGCGGGCATGTCGATGACGGAGAAGCAGGGCGGCTCCGACGTGCGGGCCAACACCACCACGGCGACCCCGCAGCCGGACGGCAGCTACCGCATCGTCGGGCACAAGTGGTTCACCTCCGCGCCGATGTCGGACATGTTCCTGACACTGGCCCAGGCGCCCGCTGGTCTGTCTTGCTTCCTGCTGCCCCGGGTGCTGCCGGACGGCACGCGCAATCCCATTCGCATCCAACGGCTCAAGGACAAGCTGGGCAACAAGTCCAACGCCTCCTCGGAGATCGAATACGAGAACGCCACCGGCTGGCTGGTCGGCGCGGAAGGCGCGGGCGTGAAGACCATCATCGAGATGGTGAACATGACTCGCCTGGACTGCGTGATCGGTTCCGCGACCAACATGCGGGCCGGCGTCGTCTACGCCGTGCACCACGCCAGGCACCGAGAAGCATTCGGCGCCAAGCTGATCGACCAGCCCGCCATGCGCAATGTGCTCGCCGACCTGGTGATCGAGTCCGACGCCGCGACCACCGTCATGATGCGCCTCGCCGGAGCCACGGACCGGTCGAGTTCCGATCCCGCCGAGTCCGCGCTGCGCCGCATCGCCCTCGCGGTCACCAAGTACTGGGTGTGCAAGCGCGCGCCGTCGCATTCCGCGGAGGCGCTGGAGTGCTTGGGCGGCAACGGATATGCCGAGGAGTCGGGAATGCCGCGGCTCTATCGCGAGGCGCCGCTGATGTCGATCTGGGAGGGCTCGGGCAATGTGGCCGCGCTGGACGCGTTGCGCGCCATGGGCCGTCAGCCGGAGACCGTCGAGGCCTACTTCAACGAGATCTCGCTGGCCAAGGGCGCGAACCCGCGGCTGGACGACGCCATCGCCAAGGTCGGCAAGGAACTGGCCGATCTCAGCGACATCGAATACCGAGCCCGCCGCGTCGTGGAACTGATGGCGCTGGTCCTACAGGGCGCGCAGCTGGTCCGCCACGGTCACCCCGCGGTCGCGGACGCCTTCTGCGCCAGCCGGCTCGGCGACGACTGGGGCATCGCCTTCGGTACCCTGCCGACCGGCGTGGACACCGGCGCGATCATCGAACGGGCCTTCGTCGCATGACGGGTACTCGGTAGTGATCGAGATTCCGTTGTACCGGCTGGTGCGGCGGGTGCTGGATCGAGTGGCCGAACATCCCGAGCGGCGGTACCTGCTCGGCATCGCCGGACCGCCCGGCGCGGGCAAATCGACGCTGTCGGTGCTGCTCCGCGACACCTTCGTCACCGAAGTGGGCGGCCCGGCGGCCGAGATCGCGCCGATGGACGGCTACCACCTGTCCAACGCGCGGCTCCGCGCGGCGGGACACCTGGCGCGCAAGGGCGAACCCGACACATTCGACGTCGCGGGCTTCGTCGAGAACCTGCGCCGCCTGCGCGGCATTCCGCACGGGACGCCGGTGCCGTGGCCGACGTTCGATCGAGCCTCGGACGAGCCGACGCCCGCGGGTGTGGTCTTCGTGAACCAGTGGGTCGCCATCACCGAGGGCAACTACCTGCTGTTGGACGGCGACTGGTCCGCGGTGCGCAAGGAACTCGACGAGTGCTGGTACCTCGACGCCGACCGCGCCGTGCTGGAGCAGCGCCTGTTGAAACGGCATCTGCTCGGCGGGAGGTCGGCGGAGGCGGCCAGGATCAAGGTGATGGACAGCGATCTACGCAATGCCGACCTCGTGAGCGCGACCCGCGACCGCGCCGACCTCGTGCTGCGTGAGCGAGACGGGCGCTACTTCGTCGTCGGGTGATCGCGCTCGTTACGGCCGGATGCATCCGGCCATCTACCTCGGCGCGATGGGTGGTGCGTCGATTGCTGCCGTGCGACTCGACCGAACCAACCCGGCGCGTCCGTGCGGCAATGTCGGCGAATCGCCCGGCGTGGGTCAGTCCCCGACCACCCGAGCGCGCCGATCATTGACCCATGACGAACACGCGGCGGGTTTCGGGGAGCAGGCACGTGCTGCGCAACGTCGCCGCGCTGGTGTGCGCGCTCCTGTTCTTCTACGGCGTCCCGATGGAGTGGAACTTCGCGGACAGTTGGCCGGGCAGGGTGGCCGGACTGACGGCCTTCCTCGCCGGAGTCGGGGGCCTCATTTGGCTGACGGCCCGCCGAATCAACCGCTACCTGCGCGAACCACAGGCGACCGGCGGCCGCGTCGACGGCATGCTGTTGATGCTGTGCGTGGTCGCCATGTTCTTCGCGCTGTACTACTACCGTCTCGCGGTGCATTACCCCGGCCAGTTCGAGGGCCTCGAAACCCGCACCGACGCGCTCTACTACACCATCGTCACGCTGGGTACGGTCGGATACGGCGACATCCACGCGACCGGCCAGGCAGCGCGGATCGCGACGATGGTGCAGATCGTCTTCGACCTCGTCGTGATCGGCAGCCTGCTGGCCATCGTCAGCACGGGAATCACCCACCGGCTGGAGGTGGCCGCGCGCCGAGCCCAAGTCGCCGAACCGGAGCACGGCGCCGACGACACACGTAATCCCCGGCCGGAAGACCCGACCGGGGATCGTTGAGCGCCCTCAGCGGTTGGCGCGGTACCAGCGGATGAGCGCGTCGGTGGACGAATCGTCCTGCGGCGCGGGCTCTTCGGCGGCGGTGAGCAGCGGGGCGAGGGCCAAGGCTTGCTGCTTGCCGAGTTCGACGCCCCACTGGTCGAAGCTGTCGATGCCCCAGATGCTGCCCTCGATGAAGACCTGGTGCTCGTAGAGCGCGATGAGCTGGCCGACCACCGAAGGCGTGAGCTGCGGCGCCAGAATGCTCGTGCTCGGACGGTTGCCCGGCATCACCTTGTGCGGCACCACCTTCGGGTCGGCGCCCTCGGCGGCGATCTCCTCGGCGGTCTTGCCGAACGCGAGCACCTTGGTCTGCGCGAACAGGTTGCTCATCAGGATGTCGTGCATGCTGCCGGTGCCGTCGCGGGTCGCCAGATCGTCGGTGGGACGGGCGAATCCGATGAAGTCGGCGGGGATGAGGCGGGTGCCCTGGTGCAGCAGCTGATAGAAGGCGTGCTGGCCGTTGGTGCCCGGCTCGCCCCAGAAGATCTCGCCGGTGGAGGTGGTGACCGGGGTGCCGTCGGCGCGTACCGATTTGCCGTTCGACTCCATGGTGAGCTGCTGCAAATAGGCCGGGAAACGGGCCAGATCGTTCGAATAAGGCAGCACCGCGCGGGATTCCGCGCCGAAGAAATTCGAGTACCAGACGCCGATCAGGCCGAGCAGCACCGGCGCGTTCGCCTCCAGCGGCGCGTTCGCGAAATGCACGTCGACGGTGTGCATTCCGGCCAGGAATTCCGCGAATCGCTCCTTGCCGATGGTGGCCATCACCGAAAGGCCGATCGCCGAATCCACGGAATAGCGGCCGCCGACCCAATCCCAGAAACCGAACATGTTGGCGGTGTCGATGCCGAATTCGGCCACCCGCTCGGCATTGGTGGAGACCGCGACGAAATGCTTGGCGACCGCGTCCTCACCGAGCGCGGCCACCAGCCAGCGGCGCGCGGCGGTGGCGTTGGTCAGGGTCTCGAGCGTCGAAAAGGTCTTGGAAGCAACGATGAAAAGCGTGGTTGCCGGATCGAGGCCGACGAGCTCGGCGACCAGGTCGGCGGGATCGACGTTGGAGACGAAGCGGGCGCCGATCCCCGCGTCGGCGTAGTGGCGCAGCGCCTGGTGCACCATCACCGGACCGAGGTCCGAGCCGCCGATGCCGATGTTCACCACGGTGCTGATCCGCTCGCCGGTGGCGCCGCGCCACTCGCCCGAGCGCAGCGCGTCGGTGAATTCGCCCATCCGCCGCAGCACTTCGTGCACCTCGGCGCCCGCGTCGGCGCCGTCGATGGTCATCGACTCGCCCGCGGGCAGCCGCAGGGCGACGTGGCCGACCGCGCGGTCCTCGGAGGTGTTGATGTGCGCGCCCGCGAACATGGCGTCGCGCCGCTCGGCCACCCCTGCCTCGTGTGCCAATTCGACGAGTAGCTGCAAGGTTTCCCGGGTGACCCGGTGCTTGCTGTAGTCGATGTGCAGGTCGCCCACCTGGACGGTCAGCTCACGACCGCGCTCCGGGTCGTCCGCGAAGATCTCTCGTAGGTGTCGCTCGGACACGGCGCCGTAGTGATCGTGCAGTTTCCGCCATGCCGCCGATGCGGTGATGTCGCTGCTCACGTCCGCCGAGCGTACTCACCGCGCGGCGCCGACGCACGGCTGAGGCGGGCAATCCGGGGTCGCGTCGGTGCCGGGCGTGGTAGCGGTGCGCGGCCTACGCTGGCGACATGGTGTCCGAACGCGAACTACTCCAATCCGTACCGACGCAGCTGTGGATCGGCGGGCCCGTCGACGCCGAGGGCGGCGCCACCTTTCCGGTGCACAATCCCGCGAACGGGGAGGTGCTGATCCGAGTCGCCGACGCGAGCCCGGGCGACGCGATGCGCGCGCTCGACGCCGCGGTCGCCGTGCAGGCCGAATGGGCGGCGACCTCGGCAAGGGAGCGCGGCGAGATCCTGCGCGCGGTGTTCGAGCAGATCACCGCGCGAGCCGAGGAATTCGCGCTGCTGATGACCCTGGAGATGGGCAAGGCGCTGCCGGAGAGCCGCAACGAGGTGCGCTACGGCGCCGAGTTCTTCCGGTGGTTCAGTGAGGAGGCGGTGCGGGTGCACGGGCGCTACCTGCACGCGCCCTCGGGCACCGGCCGGATCATGGTGCACAAGCAGCCGGTCGGCCCCTGTCTCGCCATCACGCCGTGGAATTTCCCGCTGGCCATGGGCACCCGCAAGATCGGCCCCGCCCTGGCCGCGGGCTGCACCATGATCGTCAAGCCCGCCTCGGAGACGCCGCTGACGATGCTGCTGCTCGCGAAGCTGTGCCACGAGGCCGGACTGCCCGACGGAGTGCTCTCGGTCATCACGACCAGCCGTTCCAGCGCCGTGACCGGCCCCTTGCTGGAGGACCCGCGCCTGCGCAAGCTCACCTTCACGGGGTCCACCGAGGTCGGCAAGAAGCTGGTGGAACAGTCCGCGCACGGACTGCTGCGCACCTCGATGGAACTCGGCGGCAACGCGCCGTTCGTGGTGTTCGACGACGCCGACATCGATGCGGCGGTGCAGGGCGCGATGCTGGCGAAGCTGCGCAACGGCGGCGAGGCGTGCACCGCGGCCAACCGGTTCCACGTGCAGAACGGTGTGCTCGAGGAGTTCACCGCCAAATTCGCCGAGGCGATGACGAACTCGGTCACCATGGGACCGGGCACCGATCCCGAGACGACCCTCGGACCGCTGATCAACGAGGACCAGCTCACCACCGTCGGCGAGCTCGTCGACGACGCGGTCGCGGCGGGCGCGCGGGTTCGCCTCGGCGGCAAGGCTCCCGGCGGACCCGGCTGGTTCTACCCGGCCACCATTCTCAGCGACGTGCCGCCGCAGGCCAGGATTCTGCGCGAAGAGGTGTTCGGTCCGGTCGCGCCGATCGTCGGCTTCGAGACCGAGGAAGAGGGCATCGCCGCCGCCAACGACACCGAATTCGGCTTGGTCGCCTACGTCTACACCAGGACGCTGGATCGCGCGCTGCGGGTGGCAGAGGGCTTGGAGTCGGGCATGGTCGGCGTCAACCGGGGTGTCATCTCGGATCCGGCCGCGCCGTTCGGCGGCGTGAAGGCCTCCGGTTTCGGCCGCGAGGGCGGTACCGAGGGCATCGAGGAGTACCTGTCGACGAAGTACATCGCGCTGACCTGATAACCACGGCCTGAAACGCAAGGACCGCCCCGAGGTTTCGACACCCGGGGCGGTCTGTGGCAGCGGTGACTTCGCGGCCGGAAAGCGAGGGATCAGTGGCCGAGGCGGCCGCGCCCCAGACGTAGCAGCAGCATGGCGAGGGTGTGCCCCTCCTGGCCGAGTTCGCTGAAGCGCTCGAGCACCTTCATCTCGCGACTGTGCACCAGTCGCGGGCCACCGGAGGCCATCCGAGTCCGTCCGATCAGCCGGGAGATCTCACTGCGTCGCTTGATGGCGGCGAGGATCTCGGCATCGAGCTGGTCGATCTCCTTGCGGAGCTTGTCGATCTCCGCCTCTGACTGCGGCAGCGCCGCGTCGGACCCGGTGGTCGTGGCAGAAGTGCTCATCATTCATCTCCTCGTGTCAGAACGTGGATCGGCTACTGCGCGCGGCGCGTTACCGTCCGGTTCTTTCACCGTGAAACAGACCTGAGGGGCTTCATTAGTCCCCCCAGACGCGTGTGGTCGGCTACAAGGCTCCGCGAGACCGATATCCGGCGGGTAACCGAATCGGGTGCATCGCGGCAAGGCTGACCATGGGGGCCAGTCTGCCACGCGGCCGAACCGATGCAAAACGTCTGATTTTGTGAATCTGCTGAGAACGAGTCGCACAGATTTGCAGGGTCGCGCGCCGCGATGTGTTCACTGAATGTTAGCCGGTGATCGCCGCGGAGCCGGGAGCGCACCCGGGGGCTTCGCCTGTGTCGGGGGCCGCCGGTAGCGTGGATGGGCAATGGATATCACGGTGGCTCCTCAGACGCAGGCCGGTCGGAACCGGCATCAGGACGTGAACCCCGCTCCGCAGCCGCAGGCCCACGCGGGCCGGGCGGCGGGGCTCTCCGGCGCGCCCGGTGCGGGGGAGTCGCCGCAGTCATCGGCGGAGCTACCCGCCTCGGCGGAGCAGGCGCCGCTCACTTCGGCGGAGCAGGCGCCGGTCTCTCTGGCCGAACAAGCGCCGGTCTCTCTCACCGAACAGGCACCTGCCTCCTTGGCCGAACAAGCACCGGCCTCCTTGGCCGAACAAGCACAGCGGCGCGCCGACGAGCAGGCCGAGCGACGCGCCGAGCGGGATCGGCAACGCGCCGAGGAAGCCGAGCGACTGCTCGACGGGCTCAATCCACAGCAGCGGGCCGCCGTGGTGCACACCGGTTCGCCGCTGCTCATCGTCGCGGGCGCGGGCTCGGGCAAGACGGCCGTGCTGACCCGCCGCATCGCCTATCTACTCGCCGCCCGCGGCGTGACGCCGGGCCAGATCCTGGCGATCACCTTCACCAACAAGGCTGCCGCGGAGATGCGGGAGCGGGTGATCGGCCTGGTCGGGCCGCGCGCCAACAACATGTGGGTTTCCACATTCCACTCCAGTTGTGTGCGGATCCTGCGTATGCAGGCGGCGCTGCTGCCCGGCTTGAATTCCAATTTCTCGATCTACGACGCCGATGATTCCCGGCGATTGCTGACGATGATCAGCCGCGACTTCGACATCGATACGAAGAAATACTCCGCGCGCCTTCTGGCGACCGCCATCTCGAATCTGAAGAACGAGTTGATCGGGCCGGAGCAGGCCACCGCGGACGCCGAATCCGACGACACCGAACTGCCCGGTTTGGTGGCCCGCGTCTACACCGAATACCAGCGGCGGCTGCGCGCGGCCAACGCGCTCGACTTCGACGACCTGATCGGCGAGACGGTCGCACTGTTGCAGAACCACCCGCAGGTCGCGGAGTACTACCGCCGCCGCTTCCGGCACGTGCTCGTCGACGAGTACCAGGACACCAACCACGCGCAATACGTGCTGGTGCGCGAACTGGTCGGCCACCACACGGGCGAGGGGGAGCCGAACGAGGACGCCGCGCCGCCGAGCGAACTGTGCGTCGTCGGCGACGCCGATCAGTCCATCTACGCCTTCCGCGGCGCGACCATTCGCAACATCGAGGAATTCGAGCGCGATTTCCCGGACGCGGAAACCATTCTGCTGGAGCAGAACTACCGCTCCACCCAGCACATTCTGTCGGCGGCGAACGCGGTCATCTCGCGCAACGAGAACAGGCGCGACAAGCGACTGTGGACCGATTCCGGCGAGGGCGACCTGATCGTCGGCTACGTGGCCGACAACGAGCACGACGAGGCCTCGTTCGTCGCACGGGAAATCGACCGGCTGGTCGACCAGGGCGACGCCAACTACAGCGATGTCGCGGTGTTCTACCGCACCAACAACAACTCCCGTGCGCTGGAAGAGATCTTCATCCGGATGGGTCTGCCGTACAAGGTGGTCGGCGGCGTCCGCTTCTACGAGCGCAAGGAAGTCCGCGACATCGTCGCCTACCTGCGCGTGCTGGAGAACCCCAACGACGCGGTGAGCTTGCGCCGCATCCTGAACACCCCGCGCCGCGGCATCGGCGACCGCGCCGAGGCGTGCGTCGCGGTGCACGCCGAACAGCGCGACATCGGTTTCGCCGCGGCGCTGCGCGATGCCGCCGACGGCAAGGTCGCGCTGCTCAACACCCGTGCGCAGCGGGCGATCGCCGGGTTCCTCGATCTGCTCGAGGAGATCAGGGCGGCCGGTGTCCAGGCCGACGCGGACTTCCCGGACGTGGGCAATGTGGTGGAGGCGGTGCTCGATCGCACCGGGTACCGCGCCGAGCTCGAGGCCTCCGACGACCCGCAGGACGGCGCCCGGCTGGACAACCTGAACGAGTTGGTCAGCGTGGCGCGCGAGTTCAGCTCCGAGGCGTACAACAACGCGGTCGCGGCTCGCGAGGAGGGCATCGTGCCCGATCTCGGCGAGGGCGAACCGGATCCGGGCTCGCTCGCGGCGTTCTTGGAGCGCGTCTCGCTGGTCGCCGACACCGACCAGATCCCGGACGAAGGGTCCGGCGTCGTCACGATGATGACGCTGCACACGGCCAAGGGCCTGGAGTTCCCGGTGGTCTTCGTGACCGGCTGGGAGGACGGGCAGTTCCCGCACATGCGCGCGTTGGGCGATCCCACCGAACTCGCCGAGGAGCGCCGCCTCGCGTACGTGGGCATCACCCGAGCCCGGCAACGGCTCTACCTGACCCGCGCGGTGGTCCGCTCCGGCTGGGGACAGCCGGTGTCCAACCCGGAGTCGCGCTTCCTCCAGGAGATCCCGGGCCACCTGATGGACTGGCGTCGACTGGAACCGGCCGGTTCCGCCGCCAGCCGCGGCATCCGGCGGCGCGGCGACGACGACGGACTGGAACGCGACTGGACCCGAGGCGACGGCTGGTCCGAGCGACCGGGCGTGCGCCCCGACCGCGGCCCGCGTCGCCCGGCACCGGGCGGAGCCACCCGCAACAACACCAATCTGGTGCTGGCGGTCGGCGACCGGGTCAGCGACGACAAGTACGGCCTGGGCCGTGTGATCGCCGCGGAAGGCTTCGGCCCGCTGGCGACGGTGACGATCGACTTCGGTACGGCGGGCAAGATCCGCTTGATTCCGCAGTACAGCCGGACGTTGGTGAAGCTCTGAGCGGTGCGCCGTCCGGTTGGTCGGTCCGCTGAGGCGGCGAGGTTGGCGGTGGGCGCTGGGTTGGCTGGCGGCCGAAATGAGCGGAGAGGTCCGTTCGATCTGTCGGAGGCCGTGGCGGTAGGCGCGCTGCGTACGAACGTCGTCGAGCGCCGTGCTCATGGGCCGTGGCCTGGGCCTGGTTGAGGCGGGGCCGCCTGCGTGGTGGACGCTGTCGGCCGGTGGTGGCGCGTAATGGGGAAGTGACGGCGGAGGTACCTTTGGCCCCTGCCGGAGGCCGCTAGAAGCCGGTAGCGTCCGGCGCATGGAGACCCTCGCGCAACATCTGGTGTGGTTCTTGCCCATGCTGTGGCTCGGCATGGTGCTGGCCATCTCGTTCCTCGAAGCGCCGCTGAAGTTCCGTGCGCCGGGCGTGACCCTGGCGTTGGGGTTGGGTATCGGGCGGATCGTGTTCCGCGCGTTGAATATCGCGGAGGCGGTGTTCGCGGGGCTGCTGGTGCTGAGTGCGGTGGTGGTCGGGCCCGGTGTGGGGACGTGGGTGTGGTTGGGGATCGCGGTCGGGGTTCTGGCTGTGCAGATTCTCGTGGTTCGGCCGCCGCTGACTCGCAGGTCCGATCGGGTGCTCGCGGGAGAAGAGTTACCGCGGTCGCATGCGCATTACTGGTATGTCGGGTTGGAGGTTGTGAAGGTGGTCGCGTTGGTGGGGTTGGCGGTCGTCGCGGCGCCGTAGGGGCGATGCCCGGGGTCGCCCGGTCCAAATGGTTTGGCCCACCCAGGTATTCCTCGAACGATGCTGGGCGCGTCGGGTGCCGTACCCGGCTTACCTCCCGCAGTCGGTGGGCGTGGGTTCGGCTTCTGGCGTGGTCGACCGGCTGTGGTTGCGTTTCTGATTGGTCGTTTGGGGCTGTTGTGTTTCGTTTGTCCAGGGGGCTATCGCCATTTGACTACCGTCGATTTTGGCAATGTCGGTGGTCAGTGCGGTAGCAGAGATTCGAGGGCGTCGTCCAGCTGTGGATAGCGGAATTGGAAGCCGGCTGGCTTCAATATGGCCGAGGTAGCGTGTCGGCCCGTCGATCCCAGTGCCGCGTCCGAGCGCAGCAGCACCGCGCCGAGTTTCAGCATCACCTCGGGGGTTGGCGGGGCGGGCGGTCGGTGGAGGTGTCGCCGGAGTGTGCGCATCAGTTCTCGGTTTCGTACCGGGAAATCGGTGGCGGCCACCAGGATTCCGTCCGGGAGAGCGACTGTGGGGTCCAGACCGAGTGCCGCGCGGACGATGGCCAACCAATCCTCGATGTGAATCCAGCTGAACCACTGGTCGCCCGATCCGACTCGACCTCCGAGCCCGGCCTTGGTCAGCTGGCAGAGCCGCCGCAGCGCGGGGGCGTCCGGGTCGAGCACGATGGACGTGCGGAGGATGGTGTGGTGCGCGGTGTTCGCACCGGCGAACGCGCGCTCCCACGGTTCGGCCACGCCGGTCATCTGGGGTAGGCCGACGGGCAGCGGAGTGGTTTCGGTGCAACGGGTTTCGCCCGCGTCCGACCAGATCGCGGTGGTGCTGGCCTGTACCCAGTAGTCGACGGGCGCGGCCAACGTGGCGGCGGCCGCCACCAATGCGCTGGTGGGATCGACTCGGCTGCTGCGCAATTCGGCGATGTTGCGTTCGGTGGGGCGGCAGTCCACCAGCTTGCCCGCCAGGTTGACGATCGCGGTGGGAACCGGATTCCGAAGTGCCGCAACCCATTCGCCGACCGACTTGCCGTCCCATTCGACCTGGTCGAACGGCAGCCCGGGGTCGCGGCGGCGGGTCAGAATGGTGACCCGCTGGCCGCGGCAGGTGAGGTCGGCGGCGAGGTGTCTGCCGAGTGCGCCGGTGCCGCCCGCGATCACCGCCGTCAGCGCGTCCGGTTCGGGAGTGAGACCGGCCAGCCGGGCCAGCCGGGCGAAGCAGACGCGGAGATCGGCCTCCAGCAGACGGGGGACAACGGCCCGCGCCGCGACCGCCGAGGGCCCGGAGAAAGACAGTTCCTGGGTGAGGTTCGTACCGCCGTCGACAGGAGCCAGCCGCCAGGTCAGCCGCATCAGCCCCGCCGGTTCCGGCTGCTCGATGGTCAGTTCGCGTTCGGGGCGCAGCACGGTGATCGAGAACGGTGGCGCGGTCCGACCGTGCAGCGCGCCGACGAAGCGTCCGCGCGGCAGATAGTCGCCGGTCGCCCCGACTTCGACGGGACCGTGTAGCCGCACCGAGGCGACGGCCGGGTTCCATTCGGGCCAGCGCGCGGGATCACCGACCACCCGCCACACGAGTTCCGGTGGGAGCGCCAGGAATTGGGTGTACGTCGATGTACGAGCCATGACCCGACGCTAGAACGTGGACAACGGCACGGGAAGCGTGCCGTTGCTCACTCGTCAGTCGCGCCGGGGGCCGAGGCCGATGCCGCGGGTCGCCAGCCAGGGCAGCGGGTCGACCTTGTCGACGCCGTTGAGCCAGACCTCGAAGTGGACATGCGGGCCGGTGGAGAAGCCGCGGTTGCCCATGGTGGCGATCTGGTCGCCCGCCAACACGCGCTCGCCCTGGGAGACCGTGGCGGTGTCGATGTGGCCGTAGATGGTGACGGTGCCGTCGTCGTGCAGCAGCCGCACCCACATGCCGAAGCCCGCGGCCGGGCCCGCCTCGATGACGGTGCCGTCGGCGACCGCGTAGATCGGGGTGCCGATCGGGCCGGCGACGTCGATGCCGAGGTGCTGGACGCCCCAGCGGGCGCCGAAACCGGAAGTGAAGTTGCCCGCGGCGAAGCGCGCGAACAGCGGGCGCAGCTTCGCGGCCTCCGCGGCGGCGAGATCCTCCGCGTACTTGCGGCCCTTCTCCAGGATGTCGTTGAACTGACCGAGATTCGCCGGGCTGGAGACGTTCAGCACCTGCGGCGAGTCGGGCGAGGAGTTCGGGTCGGCCATGCTGACCGACTGGGCGGCGATCTCGTGGATCTGTCCCGCGGCCTCGTAGTCGATGGTGTGCGAGGGCTGCTCGGGCGAGGCCATCGCGGCCTGTCCCGCGGCGACGACAGCGCCCGCCGCGACGGCGACGACCGCGGCGCGGCCCTTGAGCGCGGTGGGGGGCGCGGGCATCCGGTGCGCGCCACCACGTCTGCTGGGATCTCTGGCCGGGATGACGGTCGGCGTCGCGGAGCCTGCGGTCGGCTCCTCCCCGTCGCCCCAAGCCTCTTCGGCAGACCAGGTGTTCTCGGAAGACCAGGAGTGCTCGGCGGACCAGTCGTTCTCGGAAGCTTCGGTCCAGGCGTCACCGCCCTCGGACCATCCGTTGCCGGCCTCGGCGCCCCAGGAGTTGTCGCCCTGTTCGGTCCAAGCCGCTCCGGGCTGCGCGGTCCACGCGCTGTCGGCGGTCCATCCGTTGTCGGCCTGCGGCGTCCACGCCTCGTCCGCGTCCGGCGACCAAGAGTTGTCGGCGGTCCACGCGCCGCCGTCGGACCACGAATTCTGCTCGGCCCATTCGGTATTCGCGGACCACGCGCCCGTGTTCTCGTCGTGGTGCGCGCCCTCGGCGGCGTAATCGGCCGCGTATCCGGTCGCGCCTGCGGCACTGGAGTATGCGGTTGCGCCCGTGGCGCCTGCGTAACGGCTGTTCGACGACGGGAAGGCGCGTCGGCCGTGATCACCGTGATCGAAGGATTCGTCGTCGTCGCGATAACGATGTCCCGAGCGAGAGCGATTGCCGGGAGCGAGGGTGGAGCGGTGGTTCATCGGCGGTGCCACATCGTGGAGCGGGAGATGGTCACGGTGCCGAGAAATCGGCAGAAGGTCGACGTCGAAGGCTGGTCCGCGGAGCGACTCACCGCCCACGGAGCGCTGTGCTGCATCAAGGCTTGCCGTCCTCCTGGATCCTTGGAACAACGGGGTCGTAACCTAGTTGTGACTTCGACCGCATTTACGGTAACGAAACGATTGCGGGGTCCGCAAGCGTTGCGGTCGATCTATCCAAACATGTGAGATTGATCACCGTAACAGCACGGAATAACTCACTATTTCCGGGGCACTCGAGTGAGGTTCGCCGACGACGATTTGTAGTAGATCGCCGTCCGCTCCCGACTCGAGCGGCTCTACCTGGCAAACCCCCAACAAACTACTCGCCAGTAGCCTTGGCCAGCGGTTTTTCCGACCGGCGGCGCCGCCCGTGACCTGCGCCACTTAGGATGAACGTGGCCGATTGGCCCTCCATGTGACTGGTTAGAGTCCGACCCGACCCGCTTCCGACGTCGGGCCGCCAACAAAGACGTTGTCATCACAACGCAGACGAGACGGTGAGTACATGGATCTCTTCGAATATCAGGCGAAGGAGCTCTTCGTTAAGCACGGAGTGCCTTCGTCCGAGGGCCGCGTCACGGACACGGCCGAGGACGCCCGCGCCATCGCGGAGGAAATCGGCAAGCCGGTGATGATCAAGGCCCAGGTCAAGGCCGGTGGCCGCGGTAAGGCGGGTGGCGTCAAGTACGCCGCCACCCCGGAGGACGCGTTCACGCACGCGCAGAACATCATCGGCCTGGACATCAAGGGCCACGTCACCAAGAAGATCCTGGTCGCCGAGGCCAAGGACATCGCGGAGGAGTACTACATCTCCTTCCTGCTCGACCGCTCCAACCGGACCTACCTGGCGATGTGCTCGGTCGAGGGCGGCATGGAGATCGAAGAGGTCGCCGCGACCAAGCCCGAGCGCCTCGCCAAGGTCCCCGTCGACGCCGTCAAGGGTGTCGACCTCGCGTTCGCGCGTTCGATCGCCGAGCAGGGCCACCTGCCCGCCGACGTGCTGGACGCCGCGGCGGTGACCATTCAGAAGCTGTGGGAGGTGTTCATCAAGGAGGACGCCACCCTGGTCGAGGTCAACCCGCTGGTGCGCACCCCCCAGGACGAGATCCTCGCCCTGGACGGCAAGGTCACCCTGGACGAGAACGCCGAGTTCCGGCAGCCCGGCCACGAGGCGTTCGCGGACAAGGACGCGACCGACCCGCTGGAGCTGAAGGCCAAGGAGAACGACCTCAACTACGTCAAGCTCGACGGTGAGGTCGGCATCATCGGCAACGGCGCCGGTCTGGTCATGTCGACCCTGGACGTCGTCGCCTACGCGGGCGAGAACCACGGCGGCGTCAAGCCCGCCAACTTCCTCGACATCGGTGGCGGCGCCTCGGCCGAGGTGATGGCGGCCGGGCTCGACGTCATTCTGGGCGACGCGCAGGTCAAGAGCGTGTTCGTGAACGTCTTCGGCGGCATCACCGCCTGTGACGCGGTCGCGAACGGCATCGTCAAAGCGCTGGAGATCCTCGGTTCCGAGGCGAACAAGCCGCTGGTCGTGCGTCTGGACGGCAACAAGGTCGACGAGGGCCGCAAGATCCTCGTCGACGCCGCGCACCCGCTGATCACGCTTGCGCAGACAATGGACGAAGGCGCCGACAAGGCCGCCGAACTGGCAGCGGCCAAGTAAGGAAACCGGAAATGTCTATCTTCCTGAACAAGGACTCGAAGGTCATCGTCCAGGGCATCACCGGCGGCGAGGGCACCAAGCACACCGCGCTGATGCTCAAGGCGGGCACCCAGGTCGTCGGCGGTGTCAACGCGCGCAAGGCGGGCACCACCGTCGCGCACACCGACAAGGACGGCAACGCGATCGAGCTGCCGGTTTTCGGCACCGTCGAAGAGGCGATCAAGGCGACCGGCGCGGACGTGTCCATCGCGTTCGTCCCGCCGAAGTTCTCGAAGGACGCCATCATCGAGGCCATCGACGCGGAGATCCCGCTGCTGGTGGTCATCACCGAGGGCATCCCGGTGCAGGACACCGCCTACGCGTGGGCCTACAACGTGGAGAAGGGCAACAAGACCCGGATCATCGGCCCGAACTGCCCCGGCATCATCACCCCCGGCGAGTCGCTGGTCGGCATCACCCCGGCCAACATCACCGGCAAGGGCCCGGTCGGCCTGGTCTCGAAGTCCGGCACGCTGACCTACCAGATGATGTACGAGCTGCGCGATTTCGGCTTCTCGACCGCCATCGGCATCGGCGGCGACCCGGTCATCGGCACCACCCACATCGACGCCATCGAGGCGTTCGAGAAGGACCCGGAGACCAAGCTCATCGTCATGATCGGCGAGATCGGCGGCGACGCCGAGGAGCGGGCCGCGGCCTACATCAAGGCCAACGTCACCAAGCCGGTGGTCGGCTACGTCGCGGGCTTCACCGCCCCCGAGGGCAAGACCATGGGCCACGCGGGCGCGATCGTCTCCGGCTCGGCGGGCACCGCCCAGGCGAAGAAGGACGCGCTGGAGGCCGCGGGCGTCAAGGTCGGCAAGACGCCGTCGGAGACCGCCGCGCTCGCTCGCGAGATCCTGGAGAAGGCAAGCATCAGCGCCTGATTCGGTTCGAACGAAATCGTTACGAGGGCCGCCTTTCCGCTGGAAAGGTGGCCCTCGTCGTCCGTCCGCCGGGTCGTCTGACCAGTTGTTCGAGGATGACCCGAAGGGGCGAGTGCAGTAGCGTCAAGAGAGATCCAGCCGAACAACGACTCGACGTAGGAGACGACGACATGTCATACCCGACCGGGGGCTCCGGGTACAACACACCCGCGACGCCCTCCGCACCATCCAGCCCGAGCCAGACCGCTGGTGGTGCAGGCACAGGTGCGAGCGCTTCCGGTTCCGATGCCAAGGGGCTGCCGTTCTTCCTGGTGGTCGGTGTCGCAGCGCTCGGCGTGATCAACTTCCTGCTCGGATTCCTGCCGTTCGCGGTGGAGGAGATCGAGCGCTCCGGCGCCACCATCACCGGCGACAGTTACAGCGGTTTCACGCTGTTCGGCGCGCCCGGCGCGCTCGGGCTGCTGCTGCTCGGCGGTCTTCTCGCCGGATTCTCGTTGCTGCCCAAGCAGAATTGGAAGGGCGCGGCCGCCGCCGCGTCGGCCGCGGGCTTCCTCCTCCTGCTGTTCCAGACCATCGCGCTACCGGACCAGCTCACCGCGGAGTTCGGCGCGTGGGTGCTGATCTTCCTCGCGCTGGTGCAGACCGGCGTCGCGGTCGCCGCGGTGCTGTTCGAGGCGGGCATGATCAAGGCGCCCGCCCCCAAGCCCGCGTCCGCGCAGGGCGCGCAGGCCGGTTTCGGCGGTCAGGCTCAGGGTGGCTACGGCCAGCAGCAGTTCGGCCAGGCCGGTCAGTACGGCCAGCAGAGCCAGCCGAGCCAGCCGGTCTACGGTCAGCAGCCGGGCCAGACCTACGGCCAGGCGGGCTACGGCACCGGCCAGCAGTACCAGTCGCAGCAGCAGCCGTACGGCCAGAGCCAGCCGAGCCAGCCGACTTACGGTCAGCAGCAGCCGGGCCAGACCTACGGCCAGCAGTCCTACGGTCAGCAGCCGGGTTACGGTGCGCCGCAGCAGGGTTCGCCGTACGGCGCCGCGCCCGCGCAGCCGCAGCAGCAGCCGCGTCCGGATGAGAGCGCCACGCAGCACTTCGGCGGCGGGCAGTCCGGTCAGCAGCAGTACGGTGCGCCCGGTTACGGTCAGGCCCAGCAGGGCCAGCCGTTCGGCGGCGAGAAGCCGTCCGACCCGGCGAGCGACGCCACCCAGGCGTTCCGCCCGTCCGACGACAACAAGTAAGAGACGCAGGTACCGCGAGCACCTACCCGGACCGGGTGGGTGCTCGCGGCGCGCCTGACCCGCTCACCTCGGGAAAGGTGTCACGCTGAAGTGCCATGAACTCGTCACGGAACTCTCTCGTCCGCTGGACCGGTGGGGAACCCGACACATCGGAATCGCCGATGAGTAGCGGTCATCCGTCCGAAGCCGACGAATCCGGGTTCCTGTCCCTCACCCCGGAACGCGCCAGGGTCCTGCTGCTCGTCGCGGCCCGCCCGGCCACCTTCGCGCTCAGCGCGATCGTGGTGCTCGCGCTGGTCACATTGCTCGCCGCGGACAGCGGACTGGCGGGCGCCTCCGGCGCCATCGCCGCGAGCTGGCTTGCGGTGCACCAGGTTCCGTTGGTGATCGGGAAAACTACGCTCGGTCTTCTTCCGCTGTTGCCGACCGCGCTGCTGCTCGGCGCGGCAGGGCGGGAGTGCTACCACGCGGTGGCGCCGAACAGTTCGCGCACCGAGCTCGGTTGGGTGGTGGGGGCCGCGCTCGGCGGGCCGCTGCTGCTCACCGCGGTCTGCCTGGCCGTCGCGGAGGACGCCTCCGCCGTGGTCGCGCTGCAACCGCCGAACAGCCTCGCCTCCTTCGGCTGGGTCGTCTTCCTGCACCTACTCGCTGCCTGCGCCGGTATCGCGCTGCGGATGCGACGCCGGATCTTCGACCTGGTGCGCGCACCCGAATGGGCGATCGCGGGCGTCTACGGCGCGGGCCGCACGGTGCTTCGCCTGCTCGGCTGCGCCGCGGCGGTCACCCTGGTGTCGTTTCTCGCGCACTGGGGCGCCGTCGGCGATACCTACCGCTCCGCCGGAAATGCTTGGGGCTTCATCGGTCTGACACTGCTCTCGTTGGCCTACCTGCCGAATGTCGTGCTCGGCGCGCTCGGCGTCCTGATGGGCGCGGGCGCGAATTTCGGTGCGGCCTCGATCGGCCTGTTCGGCGTGGTCGGCGGACCGGTTCCGGCGGTGCCGGTGATCGCGGCGGTGCCGACCGGACCGGCGGCGGCCTGGTGGGCGGTGTTGCTGGTGATCCCCGCGGCGGTCGGCGCGCTCGGCGGCGTGGACGCCGCACGCACATCCGGCGACCGCCGCACCGCGCCGTGGGCGACACTGACCTCCGCCGGTGTGGCGACCTTGTCGCTCGTGCTGCTCGGTGCGCTGGCGGGCGGAGAACTCGGCTCCTTCGGGCGGGTCGGGCTGGAGCTGCCGATCTTCGCCCTGGTGAGTTTCCTATGGCTGGCCGGGGCGGGCTACGTCGGCCTGGTCTGCGCCAGGTACTTCATCGCTCCGGTCGGCGCGGTGCTGCCGGGCTACGACTACGACGACGATTACGACGCGGACTACTACGACACCGACGCGGACTACTACTACGACGACTCGGACGACTACGAATCCGACGGCTACCGCTACGCGGACGGCGACTACGACGACGACTACCGCGACGACCACTACCGAGACGACGAGTACTACGACGACCGGTACCACGACGACGACCCGCACGACGAGGACGACTCGCTCTACGAGGACGAGCCCGAC
Source organism: Nocardia sp. CNS-044 (assembly GCF_059570515.1). Taxonomy (NCBI): domain Bacteria; kingdom Bacillati; phylum Actinomycetota; class Actinomycetes; order Mycobacteriales; family Nocardiaceae; genus Nocardia; species Nocardia sp. CNS-044. The sequence goes on along the minus strand of NZ_JCANSX010000006.1, from coordinate 950,295 downwards.
GAAGCCCTCGACGGCGAACTCATCGATGAGCCGCCCACTCCCACCACCGCCCCACGCCAAGCCGCGCCGGACATCGTCGACGCCGAGGTCATCGAGCCCGACGCCGACCTCGACCCCCACCCCGACGCCCGGCGCTAGCGGCAGACCCCGTCGACGACCGCCGCACGGCCGCGCCGATTTCGAGGCCAGCTCTACCAACACCACCAGCCCCACCGGCCCCGGCTCGTCGCACTCGCCCGACCGTCCCGACTGAATGTCACCCTCACCGGCCGACGCCAGCTGGAGGTCATCTTCGGTCGGAATGGTCGTAGTGGACTGAATGTCACCTTCACCGGCTGGTACCTGGTCGTGGTCACCTTCGGTCGAGAAGGTCGCGGCGGGCCAGCCCTGACGGAGGCGAAGGCACGCACTAGCATCCGCGCGTTCGGCCGCGCTCGCCACCGGTCGAAAGTCACGAACAGGCCACCGACTAGGCTTTACTCCGGCGGCGCCCCGATCCGGCCGCCGTTCCGACCGACACGCAGGAGTAGAGCGCTGACGTCTCCGCATGCCGAGTGGGTGCCCGCCGCGGCGCCCGCCACCGTAGTCGTGCTCGCCTCGGGCACCGGGTCGCTGCTGCGCGCGCTCCTCGACGCGGCGAGCGCCGCCGACTATCCCGCGAAGATCGTCGCGGTCGGCGTCGACCGTGTCTGCGCCGCCACCGAACACGCCGACGCCGCGGGCGTCCCGCATTTCCGGGTGGCGCTGAGAGACTTTCCCGACCGCATGGCATGGGATGCCGCGCTGACCGAGGCGGTGGCCGCCCACGAGCCGGACCTGGTGGTCTCGGCCGGGTTCATGAAGATCCTCGGTCCCGCGTTCATGAACCGCTTCGGCGGGCGGATCATCAACACCCATCCCGCGCTGCTGCCGTCGTTTCCCGGTGCGCACGGCGTGCGCGACGCGCTCGCGTACGGGGTGCGGGTCACCGGCTCGACGGTGCACTTGGTCGACTCGGGCGTCGACACCGGACCGATCCTCGCGCAGGAGGCGGTGCCGGTGCTGCCCGACGACGACGAGGACTCCCTGCACGAGCGGATCAAGGTTGTCGAGCGACGGTTGCTGGCGGAGGTTGTCGCCGCCGTCGCGACGCGAGGCATTGTCTCCGACGGACGAAAGGCAGTAATTCCAGATGAGCGGGTGCGCCAGTGAGTGAGCGTAGCGAAGCGACCGTGGTTCCGGCCGATCGCAAGGCGATCAACAGGGCGCTGGTGAGCGTCTACGACAAGACGGGGCTCATCGAGCTCGCGACCGGTCTGCACGCGGCGGGCATCGAGCTGGTCTCCACCGGTTCGACGGCCGCCAAGATCGCCGACGCGGGTATCCCGGTGACCAAGGTCGAGGAACTGACCGGGTTCCCGGAGACGCTGGACGGCCGGGTCAAGACCCTGCACCCGAGGGTGCACGCGGGCATCCTCGCCGACACGCGCAAGCAGGAGCACGTCGATCAGCTGGTCGAGCTGGGCGTCGAGGCGTTCCAGCTCGTGGTGGTGAACCTCTACCCGTTCACCCAGACCGTCGCGAGCGGCGCGAGCCCGGACGAGTGCGTCGAGCAGATCGATATCGGCGGCCCGTCCATGGTGCGCGCGGCCGCGAAGAACCACCCGTCGGTCGCCGTGGTCGTGGACAGCGGCGACTACGACGACGTGCTCGCCGCGGTGAAGTCGGGCGGCTTCACCCTCGCGCAGCGGACGGCGTTGGCGGCGAAGGCCTTCCAGCACACCGCGAGCTACGACGTCGCGGTGGCGAGCTGGATGACCAGCGTGCTGGCCCCCGGCGTGGCCGAGGAGCCCGCCAGCACGCCGTTCCCCGAGTGGATCGGCGGCAGCTGGGAGCGCGCCGCGGTGCTGCGCTACGGCGAGAACCCGCACCAGGCGGCGGCGCTGTACACCGACAACGGCGGTTCGGTCGGGCTGGCGCAGGCGGAGCAGTTGCACGGCAAGGAGATGTCGTACAACAACTACACCGATGCCGACGCCGCATGGCGCGCCGCCTACGACCACGAGGCGCCCGCGGTGGCGATCATCAAGCACGCCAACCCGTGCGGCATCGCGATCGGCGCCGACATCGCCGAGGCGCACCGCAAGGCGCACGCCTGCGATCCGGTGAGCGCCTTCGGCGGCGTGATCGCGGCCAACCGCGAGGTCACCGTGGAGATGGCCGAGCAGGTCGCCGACATCTTCACCGAGGTCATCGTGGCGCCGTCCTACGCGGACGGCGCGGTAGAGGTGTTGCAGCGCAAGAAGAACGTGCGCATCCTGGTCGCCGAGCCACCGCAGCGGGCGGGCGCGGAACTGCGTCCGATCAGCGGCGGCGCGCTGCTACAGCAGCGCGACATCCTCGACGCCGAGGGCGACGACTCGGCCAACTGGACCCTCGCCACCGGCGAGCCCGCGGACGAGCAGACCCTCGCCGATCTCGAATTCGCTTGGCGCGCATGCCGCGCGGTGAAGTCCAACGCCATCCTGCTCGCCCACGACGGCGCGTCGGTCGGCGTCGGCATGGGGCAGGTCAACCGGGTGGACGCGGTGCAGCTCGCGGTGCAGCGCGCGGGGGACCGGGCCAAGGGCTCGGTGGCCGCCTCCGACGCGTTCTTCCCGTTCCCGGACGGACCGCAGCAACTGATCCAGGCCGGTATCCGCGCCATCGTGCAGCCTGGTGGTTCGGTCCGCGATCAGGAGACCATCGACCTGGCCCGCGAGGCCGGTGTGACGCTCTACCTCACCGGGTCTCGCCACTTCGCGCACTGATCCGGACGAACGCGGAGAGCGATCCCGAAAGGGGTCCGTTCTCCGCGTTTTTCGTGTTCACGGGCACCCCTGAGCAATCGATGCCGCAGCGCCGCAAGGCTTTTCGGTAACCGAACTGGACGTCTGGATCTCATTATCCGGTATGGAATCCCCGGAACAGTATTTCCATGGTGCAGAATGTACGCATGCGTATCGTGGTCGCCGGGGCATCGGGGTTCCTCGGCAAGTATCTGGTCTCCAAGCTGAACGACGACGGCCACGATGTGGTCCGCCTGGTGCGTCGAGAAGCCGTGCGTCCGGACGAGATCGGCTGGGACCCTTACGGTTCCAGCTTCGACAGCGGCATCGTGGCGGGTGCGGGCGCGGTGATCAACCTGTGCGGTGCGACCGTGGCCGGCAAGCGCTGGTCGCCCGCGTACAAGGAGGAGATGCGCGCCAGCCGCATCGTGCCGTCCAGGGTGCTGTCCCGCGCGGTGGCCGAGACCGGCGTCCCCGTCCTGCTCAACGCGTCGGCCGCCGGTTGGTACGGCGACAGCGGCGATCAGGACGTCGACGAATTCGCACCGCACGGAACGGATTTCCTCGGCACCATGTGCCGGGATTGGGAAGCGGCCACCGAGGCCGCCGCCACCGCCGGTGTCCGGGTGGTGCTGCTGCGCACCGCGAACGTGCTCTCCGCCGACTCGATGCTCGTCGAGCGGCTTCGCCCGCTGTTCCGGCTCGGGCTCGGCGGCAAGTTCGGCACCGGCCGCCAGTACCTGCCGTGGATCACCCTGCACGACTGGCTCGAGGCGGTGAACTGGCTGCTGACCTTCTCGGTCTCCGGCCCGGTGAACCTGTCCGCCCCGGAGACGGTCACCAACGCCGAGTTCACCACCGCCCTCGCCGCGGCGATGAACCGGCGCGCCGTGCTGACGCTGCCCGGCGCCGTGCTGAAGCTGATAGGCGGCGAGGGCGGCGCGGAGATGCTGCACGGGCACAAGATGGTGCCGAAGGCGCTGGTGGGCAACGGTTTCGAGTTCACGCACAGCACGCTGGATCAAGCCATGAAGTACACCTTCGCCACGCGCTGAGCGGTTACGCCGAGGGGTGGTGGTCCGGCCGGGCGCGGACCGTCCGGCCGGACCGCCGGGCAAGCGTCGGGTCGAGCCGACGCCCGCGTCAGGCGGCGCTGTGTGGCCGGGCTGCGCTGTGTGGTCAGGCGGCGCTGGGTGGTCAGGCGGCGCTGGGTGGCCGGGCCGCGCTGTGTGGTCAGGCGGCGCTGGGTGGTCAGGCTGCGCTGAGTGGTCAGGCGGCGCTGAGCACCGTCCGGTCGCCCAGCGGCGCCTTCAGCGGGATCTCCATGGTGCCGAACACGGCGATCATCACGCACATCCGGCCAACGGCGTCGGCGCGGGTGCCGCCGCGCAACTCCACCGTGACCGTCTTGTCGGTCTCGGTGGTCACCGCGTCCACGCCGTAGCATTCCGGCGCGCCGGTCTGGAAGTTGACGGCGATCTTGTCGTCGGCGACGCGGGCCCACGAGGTGAACGGGATCGGGTGGGCGCCGACGATCGTCGGATCGGCCGTGAACGGCTGGCCCTGCGGCTGCGCGACCTCGCTCGGCGTGGGCGGCGCGGAAGTGGTTGCGCCGGAGGTGGTGTTCTGTTGCGCGCCATCGTCGTTCGAGCTACCGCACCCCGCGACGGTGAGGCCGAGCAGCAGGGCGGCGATGACGAGGCTGGTGCGGCGGCGATTCATGGCGACCACCATAGCGATCGACGCGCCGGTGAACATTCCTGGAACCCCGCGCGTTACTGCCTTCACCGACGTGGGCTCGACTGTAGATTCGGCTCCGATGTGGGCAAGTGGCATACGCCCCGCATCGATGTCGAATGCTCCGCACAGTTGATCTTCGAAAGGAAAAACGTGGGCGACACGCTGCGCGTAGGCGAAGAACTTGCACTCGGCCAATCCCTGAGTGGCGGTGCGTACACCCTCACTCTGCAATCCGACGGCAACCTCGTCCTGTCGGAGCCGGATGGAAACGTCGTCTGGGCCACTCAGACTCATGATCAGGGTGTGGAGCGGGCGACGTTCCAGCACGACGGCAACTTCGTGCTCTACAAGGGCGAGGGCGCCGCCTGGTCGACCGAGACCAACGGCAAGGACGCGGACCGCCTCGTCGTGCAGGCCGACCGCAACGTGGTGCTGTACGGCACCGACGGCAGCGCGCTGTGGGCGTCGGAAACCAAGACCGACAACCCGCTGCCCGCACCGGAGCAGGAACAGCCCGCCGAGGCGCAGGCCGCCGAGCAGGCGCCCCCGCAGCCCGCGGCGCAGACCTACACGGTGGAACCGGGCGACACCCTGTGGGCGATCGCCGAGCGCTTCTACGGCGACGGCAACCGCTACCAGGAGATCGCCGAGGCCAGCGGCATTCCGAACCCCGACGCGATCGAACCCGGTCAGGTGCTGACGATTCCGTAGCCGGACACCGTCTACGCCTGCGAAAAACAACGTGGGACCCCGGGACTAGCTCTCGGGGTCCCACGTCTTTCGCGTGAATGGTCTGAGGGGTCTTGCCCGCGTGGGGCTTTCGCCGATGGTCAGTATCGCATGGCGTAGGAGACCTTGCGCCACAGCGACTTCTTGCGTTGGGCTTCCTTGAACCGGTCGTCCTCTTCCAGCACCTCGGTGGCGGCGGACACCCGGCGCTTGGCCTCGGCGATCGCCTCGTCGACCGGCATCACGGTCTCCAGGTCGAACAGCTCGATGATCCGCGAAACCCGTTCGTGCACGGTCCCGCCCACCACTTCATAGGGCAGCCCGATGTCCTTCACCACTTGCAGCAGCGTGTCGTCGGAGAGCTTGCGGAACGGTTCCGACACCGGGCGGTGGCCGTCGGCCTTCATCTCGAATTCCACCGGCAGGTGCACATAGGCGTCGTAGAGCCTGGCGGCCCGCTCTTTGACGACGTCGCCGATGATGTCGGTGTACTCCCGCAGCGGCGCCTTGCGCCCGATGCCCGCGGCGGCCTTCACGGTGCGCAGCAGCAGCCCCGCGCCGGGATTGATGCCGACCGCCATTCGCGCGGTGCCGTACACCCATTCGTGCACCACGGAACCGTCGGAAATGAAAGAGCCGCCACCGGATTCGTTGTGCACCCGCTCCTCGAAGCGGCGCAGCCCGAGTTGCAGCAGCTCGATGGAGTTCAGCTCCATCACCGTCTTGCCCGGAGCGAGATCGATCAGCAACTCACGAGAGGTGAGCGCGTGCGTACGCGGGATTCCGGTGGCGATCGAGAGCGTCTCGGTCGTCGTGCTCTTGCCGACGCCGTAGGTGCCCGAGATGGCCAGCTTCAGGCTGTCGCGGCGCTGCCCGCCAACTAGATACACGGGTTTCTTCTCCGATCGCTCAGTGGTCGTCACGCAGCACTTCCCAGCCGCGCTCGGCCGCGACCCGCTCCAGCGCGGGGTCGACCGGGACGACGGCCGGGTGGCCGATCGTCTCCAGTACGGGTACATCGCTGAGATGGTCGCCGAAGCCGAAATCGCCCGCGAGGTCGTGCTCGGGGTATCTGGCCGCGAACGCTTCCACCTCGGCGCGCTTGGCCGCGCCGATGAGGGACTTGCGCACCGCGCCGGTGTACACGCCGTCGCGCTCATCCAGCTCGGTGCACAGCACGCCCGCGCAGTCCAGTTCGATCTCGATCGGTCGCAGGCAGGCGCGGAAGGAGCCGGAGACCAGTACCGTCTCCACGCCCTGCGCGCGCAGCTCGCCGAGCCGCCGCACGAGGGGCTCGCGGTAGAGCCCGTCGGCACGGACGCGATCGTGCCAGGCGCGCGCGTTGTCCTCGACCTCGCGGACCGGGATGTCGGTCCAGAGCAGGTAATAGCTCCGGTTCAGCGTCTCCCGGTCCGCTCCGGTCTCGGCCAGGCGTTGCATCCGCTTCTGATGCATGACCAGCACCTCCCCGCGCCCGGTGCCTTCGAAGAAGTACTGGGCGAAGTGCTGCAAGGTGCTGATTCGCAGCAGGGTGTGGTCCACGTCGGTGAACGCGAAGCGCGGCCTGGTCGCCAGCACGGTCAGGCCACCGGCGCGGGCTGGGTGTCGGCATCCTCGGTCGGCACGCCGGGGGTGGCGAGCGCGGCCTCGTCCAGATCGCGACTGCGCAGCGTGAGGAACGCGATCGCGCCGGAGACGGCCGCGAGCACCGCGGCCAGCACCATGGCGTTCTCCAAGCCACTGACGAAGGCCGATTCCGCTGCCGCGCGGACCGATTCGGCGACCGACTCGGGCACCTCGGCCGCGACGACGGCGGGACCGCCGGCCGCCACCGCGTCGCCCGCCTCGGCGGCCTTGTCGCCGAAGACCGTGCGCGCCGCCTCGGATTCGGTGAAGGCGCTGCCGACCCGGTTCTGGAAGAACGCGCCGACCGCGGCGATGCCGATGGCCAGACCGGCCTGCTGGAAGGTCTCGTTCACGCCCGAGGCCATGCCCGCCTTGTCCGGGCTGGTGACCGCAATCGAGAACGCGGCGCGCGGCGGGTTGAACACACCCATGCCGAGACCGATCAGCACCATGCCGGGGATCAGCGCGGTCCACGAGGAGCCGGGCTCGACGAGCAGCACCGCGACCAGACCCGCGGCGATGAGCAGCTGCGAGGCGCCGACCAGGATGGACGGCGGCAGCTTGGCGACCATGCTGCCCGCGATGGCGGCGGCGACGAACAGCAGCAGCGTCAGCGGGAGGAAGCGCACGCCGCTGGCGAAGGCGGAGTAGCCGAGCAGGTTCTGCACGTAGGAGATGAGCAGGAACAGCGCGGGCATCACCGACAGCGCGCACAGCGCGGTCACCACGGACAGGCCGTTGAAGGTGCGGTTGCGGAACAGCGTCAGGTCGAACATCGCGCGGTTCGGCCGGGAGATCTGCAGCCAGGTGAACACCGCGAGCAGCACGAGCGCCAGTGCGAAGCAGCCGATGATCCGGCCGCTGGTCCAGCCGTCCTGCTCGCCGCGCATGAAGCCGAGCACCAGGAAGAACAGACCGGCCGAGAAGGTGACCATGCCCGTCCAGTCCACGGGCGGCGGTGTGTCGCTGCGGGATTCGCGCATCTTCAGGTAGCCGACGGCGAGCGCGGCGATGGTCACCGGCACGTTGATCAGGAAGATCCAGCGCCAGCCAGCGGTCTCGGTGAGGGCGCCGCCGATCAGCGGGCCGAACGCGATCGCCAGACCCGCGACGCCGCCGAACACACCGAAGGCCATGCCGCGGTCCTTACCGCGGAACTCGTGTCCGAGCAGCGCCGGGCCGACCGCGAAGAGGATCGCGCCGCCGAGACCCTGCACGAGGCGGGCGACGATCAGCACGAAATCGTTCGGCGCGAGGCCGCAGGCCAGCGACGAGAGCACGAAGATCACCAGGCCCGCGTCGAAGACCTTCTTGCGGCCGATGCGGTCGGCGAGCGAACCCGCCGCGAGCAGCACCGCGGCGAGGCCGAGGGCGTAGGCGTCGAGGATCCACTGCAGGGCGGAGAACGTGGAATCGAAGGCTTGGCGGATATCGGGTAGCGCGACGTTGACGACGGTGAGGTCGAGCATCAGCATGAACGTCGCCAGCGCGACGACGACCAGCGTCCAGATCGCACTGTCCGATCGCTGTGGTGGCTTGGTCAAGGCGTCTGCGGATGCCATGGGAATTCCCCTCCAGGTGGTATGCGGCGACGGCTGTTGGTTATGCGGCGTGCAACGCTGCGGAGACCGCGTCGGGCACCGGCATCAGCTGCGGTAGCTGATACATTCCGGCCACCCGGGTGACGATTTCTTCGATGGACCCCCCGATCACCAGATAGGGGACGGTCCCTTCGTGCAGGGTGTCGAGCAGTAGTCGGTCGATCGTGCTGCGGTATCGGTCATCGCCTTCGGTGGCCGATTCCCGGTCCATCCGCAGATGAATGAACCCGTCGTAGGTGACGTTGGCCCGCCGGGTCACGATTCCGCCGTGCGCCAGCAGGTACTTCTTCTCGAAGATGCGATAGGGCAGGTCGCGCGGGTTCCACAGCCAGCGCCGGAGTCTGCGGGTTCGCCGCAGCGCCTCGGCCGCCACCCATTCCTGGAGCACCGAACCGTCGGAGACGAAACCCGAGGTCAGCCGGGCTTCGGAATCCACGCGCTGTTCGAAGCCGCGCACCGCGGCGTCGACCGTCGGCGCGAGCCTCCGGTCGACGCCCGGGGTGGCGAGGTGGGTGGAGATGGCCGCGTGGTCCAGGCCGGTGGCCAGCGCGAGAGCGGTGCAAACGGTGGTCTTACCCGTTCGCGGTGCGCCGGTCACGGCCAGTCGTAGCGCGGGTGCATCCTTCATCGGGCGTCCTTGTATAGCGGGTGCCCGCATTTCCGCGTATCCCCTTGTGTGCAAGCGGAATACGCGAACGCCAAATGCGGTTTCACCGGGTTCATCGAAAATCTAGTAATCAAGTGATAACTTGTCAACATGAGGGCCAGACTGAGCGCGGCCGAGCGTCGCGAGATGATTCTCGAGGCCGCTGGCCGAGCGTTCTCGCGCGGCGGCTACGCGGGCACCAGCACCGACGTCGTCGCGCTGGAGGCCGGGGTCTCGCAGCCGTACGTAGTGCGGATGTTCGGCACCAAGGCCGACCTCTTCCAGGAGGTCTTCGACCGGGCGGTGCAGTCCCTGCTCGCCGCGTTCGCCGCCGAACTGGAGGATCCGGAGGTCGCCGCGTCGCCCGAGGTGTGGAAACGCCTCGGCGGGGTCTACAACAGCCTGGTCGAGGACCGGGACGTGCTGGTCGTCCTGTTGCAGGGCTTCAGCGCGGCCGCCGGTCATCCGCAGATCGCCGCCGCCGCAAGGCGTTTCGTCTCCGCGCTGTACACCCTGCTGGTCGAACGCACCGGTTGCGACCCCGAGCGCGCACGGGAATTCATCGCCAACGGCATGCTGCTCAACGCGCTGCTGGCGATGAACGCCACCGAACACGCCGACGACCCCGCGCTGGCCGCGCTCGCGGAATGCGCGCTCGGCCAGGACTGCGGGTTCGACGCTCCGGAATCGGAGTGAGACGGACCGAATTCCGTTGCCCGGCATTCTCAGTCGGGCAGTTGGTGGGCGAGCAGGCAGAACCCGGTGACGCCCTGGAACTCCTTGATCAGAAGATCCGCGCTGCGCCAGCGCTGGCCGCCGCGGTCGATGGTCGAGGTGCGCCGGATCTCCACCGTGCCGTCGAACGGTTCGTTCGAGGGGCGGCGCGGCCCCTCGGTGACGAACTCGAGTTTGCGCATCCACAGGGTGTTGCTGTTGCGCCGGTCCAGTCCGTCCATTTCGTAGAGCAGGATCTGGGAGAGCTGCGCCGCGCCGACGATGGCGTCGATCGGCGAGACCGAATCCCAGTAGGCCGATTCCGCGCCGACGTAGCCGCCCTCGACACCGGTGGTGACCCGCTGCCTGCTGTTGATGCGGGTGGCGGTCTCGTCCACGATCAGGTCCGCGGCAGTCAGCGTGTGGTCCTTGACGCCGTTGAGGTAGTAGTGCGGCGCCGGGCCGTAGATGTCGCTGAGCTGCGCGATGTGATCGGTTCCCGGCACGTCCAGCGCGCCCGAACCGACGGGGTGCACCATGGTCAGCGTGCCGGTCAGGTTGCCGACGCGGAACTTGAACGCGGTCTCGATCTCGTCGGCGTCCTCCGCGGCGGTGGTGGTGGTGATCTCGGCCTCGACCGGGATGTTGTCGAGATCCTCGTGTGGTGCGGCGCCCGCCCGCACGGCCGCTTGGCGCACCCACATGCGGGACGACTCGGCCGGGCCGAGGTCCCGGGAGTGGGTGATCGAGGCGTCGCACAGGGAGGCGGCGAGCATGATCGTGTCGACGCTGCTGACGTGCGGCACCAGCTCGCGGTGCTTCTTGGTCGACCAGGCGGCCGGGTAGCTCAGCCGCGCCACACCGGTGTGCTTGGCGCCGAGCTGGGTGGAGCGGCGGATCTGCAAGTCGGCCAGCTCGGGGCTGACCTTTTTGTAACCTTCACCGAAGTATCGATCGGACCGGGGTCCGAGGGGTTCGTCGTAGCTGGAAAAAGAAACGGTCATGGCAGAGCAACTTTCGAAGAGCGATCGAGCAATTCGGTTCAGGCAACCTGGGGCAGGTCGAAAACCTGTCCCGCATACGACAGACCGGCGCCGAAAGAAACTTGCAGTGCAAGTTGTCCCGGCTTTGCGCGGCCCGAAGACACCAGGTCGTCGATCGCCAGCGGCAGGGCGGCGGCCGAAGTGTTTCCGGCCCGCCGGATGTCGTCTGCGATCACTACCGATTCGTCCTGCCAGCCGAGTTTGCGAGCAACCCCGTCGATGATTCGCAAATTCGCCTGATGCGGGATGAATACCTCTACGTCGGCGAGGGTGATACCGCCGGCATGCGCGATTTCGGATACTATTCTGGGCACCTCGCCGGTCGCCCAGCGAAATACTTCGGTCCCCTCCATGTGCAGAGTCGGAGGTGCCGTCGTGGTCGGCGCGCAGCGCAATTCCTCCCAGGTGGGTTCCTGGCGGATCAGATTGGCTCGGGTGCCGTCGCTACCCCATACGGTGCGCCTGATGTGGCCGGATTCCGTGCGTCCGACGAGTGCGGCGCCGGCGCCGTCGCCGAAGATGGGTCCCACCGAACGGTCGTCACGATCGATGACGTTGTTGAACTTTTCCGACCCGATGACGAGAATGTTGTCGGCTTGACCTGCGTTGATGAGCGCGGCGGCTTGTCCGATGCCGTGCGCGTAGCCGGAGCAGCCCGCGGAAATGTCGAAGGCCGCCGGTCCCGCGCAGCCGAGTTCGGCGGCGACGATGGCGGCGGCGGCCGGAGTGTTGTTGAGATGGGTCGACGTCGCGAGCATGAGGACATCGATTTGTTCAGCGGACATTTCGGCGGCGTCGAGCGCTCTTCGCGCGGCCGTCGCGGCCATCGAAATTACTGTCTCGTGATTTCCGGCGTATCTACGTTCGGTAATTCCGGTCCGCGTGGTTATCCACTCTTCGTCGACACCCAATTCGGGGGCCAGGTCGGAATTGGAAACAATTCGATCGGGCCGGTATGATCCGATCATCAAAACTCCGGCTTGTAAAGCCGTCATACTTCCCACCCCCGAAAGGTGAATGCATCAATTCTGTATGCATCAATGTATCACCCGGCCAGAATTCGGGAATTAGATCACATTGCTATAACGCCTGTATAACGGCATGTTGTGACGAAGGTCACGTTTTTTCATAGACTGTTGACATCGCTCGACTACTGGTCGGTCACAAAGCGCTTCGGCATTGATCGCCAGCTATTAACTACCGATTAGTAATCGAGTGATTTGCATCTGCGGAAACAGGTTCAGGTGCAATGTATACCGAGTTCGGACCGGTTGAAACGGCCTGCTCGATCGATAGCTGTGGATTGTCCATCGAAGGGGTCGGGTGTGTCTCGAGCTAGGTGACCGGATACGACAACGGCGGGGGTTCGGGTGTGTCACACACCCGAACCCCCGCCGTCGAGAGCGGAAGGGCTCGCGCTACCGGCTGGTGAACGGCAGCAGGGCCATCTCGCGGGCGTTCTTCACCGCGACGGCGACCTGACGTTGCTGCTGCGGGGTGAGCCCGGTAACGCGCCTGCTGCGAATCTTGCCGCGATCGGAGATGAACGTGCGCAGCAGGTTCACATCCTTGTAGTCCACCGTCTCGATCCCCGCGGCGATCAGCGGGTTCTTCTTGGGGCGGCGGGCCTGTTCCGCGCGGACCTTCTTCGACGGTGCTCGCTTGACTGCCATATCAGGGGTTCCTTCTACGGGATCGGTGGTTCTTACCAGCTCGATTTGTGCACACCGGGCAGCTCTCCCCGGTGGGCCATCTCGCGCACACGCACACGGGAGAGACCGAACTTCCGGAGGTGACCCCGCGGACGTCCGTCCGCGGCGTCCCGGTTGCGCAATCGTACCGGACTGGCATCTCGCGGCAGGCGCTGCAGGGCGGCCTGCGCGGCGGCCCGGTCGGCGTCCGACGTGGCCGGTTTGCGGATGAGTTCCTTCAGTTCGGCGCGGCGGGCCGCGTAGCGGGCGACGACGGCCTTGCGCTGCTCGTTGCGCGCGATCTTCGACTTCTTCGCCACGTCAGCGCTCCTCGCGGAAGTCGACGTGCTTGCGCAGCACCGGGTCGTACTTCTTCAGCACCAGGCGGTCCGGGTCGTTGCGCCGGTTCTTGCGGGTGACGTAGGTGTAGCCGGTGCCCGCGGTGGACTTCAGCTTGACGATCGGGCGGATGTCGGTGGATTTCGATGCCATGGATACTCCTAGATCTTCTCGCCGCGAGCGCGGATGCGAGCGACGACTGCCTCGATACCGTCCCGATCGATGGTCTTGATGCCCTTGGCGGAGACGTTCAGCGTGACGCGGCGGTCCTCGCTGGGCAGGTAGTAGGTCTTGCGCTGGATGTTGGGGTTCCAGCGGCGGTTGGTCCGCTTGTGTGAGTGCGATACGGACTTGCCGAACCCCGGCTTGCGGCCGGTGACCTGGCAGTGGGCCGACATGGCGGGCTCCTAGCGTAGATGACAATCATTTTCGACAATGGCTGTCCGACACTGTACCGTTGCTGAACGGCAAATGAAAATCGTTATCGAAAGGGGTTCCGGTGGTTGTGCCTGATCCCGCCCTGCTCCCGCCCGAGCCCGATCGCCGGACGCCGGTCGTGCTGGTCGCCGGTCTGCCCGGACGCGCGGCAGCGGGCGTCGACCGTGTCGCCGACGCGCTGCTCGGCGGCGATGGCACCGTCGTCGTGCGCCACGAGCTGAGCGAGCTGCGCGAGGGCGTCGTGCGCCGCACGGTGCGCACCGCGACGGACGCCAAGACCGCCGTGCTCGAGCTGGCGCACGGCTGCGTCTCCTGTACGTTGCGGGCCGACCTGCTTCCGCTGCTGTGCACGTTGGCCGCGCGGGAATCGGTGCGGCGCATTGTCCTCGCGCTCGATCCGGCCTTCGAGGCCGAGGCCGTGTGCCAGGCCATCGGTGATGTCGTGGTCACCGGAGTCGTCGGCCGGGTGGACGGCCCCGCCGGGCGCGACGTGCGCGTCGAGGCGGTGCTGACCTGCCTGGACAACCAGGAGTGGCTGAACGACGCCACCGGCGACGAGACGCTCGCCGAGCGCGGGCTCGCGGCCGCGGACGACGACCGCACCGTCGCGCAGGTCGCCGTCGGCCAAGTCGATTTCGCCGATGCGGTGCTGGCCATCGGCCCCGCGCTCGACGCCGTGGAGCAGAGCAGGCTCGGCGCGGTGCTGACCCGCCTGGTGCCGGACGCGCCCGTCGCCTGGATCGACGACCTGGACGCCGTCGCCGCCACCGACATCGAAGCCCTGCTCGCCCGGATTCCGGCGCAGTCGCGGCGCGGCCGGATCTTCGACGCGCACGCACCGCTGCTGCGCGGGCAGCCGCCGCTGGTCGCCGAGCACGGCGTGAGCCTGATCGAGTTCGCCGCGAGCAGGCCCTTCCATCCCGGCAGGTTGCACGACGCGCTCGACGTGCTCTTCGAAGGTGTGGTCACCGCGCGCGGCAGGCTCTGGCTGGCCACCCAGCCCGACGAGGTGGTGTGGCTGGAGTCGGCGGGTGGCGGGCTGCGCGTCGGCGGCGCGGGGCGCTGGCTCGCCGCGATGAGCGAAGACGAACTGGCACAGGCGGATCCGACTCGGCGGGCGCTCGCCGCGCTGCGCTGGGACGACCGCTTCGGTGATCGGGACGTCTCACTGGTGATCCTCGCGCACGACGCCGATCCCGGCGAGATTCGCCGGGCCCTGCACTGGGCGCTGGTCGAGGACGACGAACTGCGACTGGTCGAGCGCGCGCCCGAGCGGGTCGCGCTGTGGGACGACCCGTTCGGCGACTGGCACGCCGACCCGTGCGAGGACGCGGGCGAGCTGGTCGACGAGGTCGCGGAACCGAAAAGTCGGAGAGGAGAAGGAAAGTGAAGACAGGTATCCACCCGGACTACCACCCGGTGGTGGTCGAGGACTCGAGCACCGGCAAGCGGTTCCTCACCAGGTCCACCGCCACCAGCGCGCGGACCGTCGAGTGGGAAGACGGCAACACGTATCCGCTGCTGGTGGTCGACGTGACCGCCGACTCGCACCCGTTCTGGACCGGCGCGCACCGCGTGCTGGACACCCAGGGCCGGGTCGAGAAGTTCGAGCGCAAGTACGGCAGGCGCGTGCGCGCCGGACAGGAGGCCTGAGATGGCGGTGCCCAAGCGGAGGATGTCGCGGTCCAATACGCGCAGCCGTCGCGCCCAGTGGAAGGCGGCCCCGCCCGCGCTGGTGCCGGTGACCGTCGGGGGAGTGGTGCATCAGGTGCCGCGCCGCCTGGTGCAGGCTGTGCGCCGCGGACTGATCGACCTGGACCGCCTCTGATCCAGCTCCGGTCGAACGCGTAGGGCCCGGCGGATCCACCGCCGGGCCCTACGCGTTGTCGTGCCGCAGAGTGGAAGTCAGCCCTGCTTGCCGGCCAGGTCGGCCGCAACCCGCCCCATGGCCGCCAGTGTGCCGAACGCGCCAGGCGGATTGGTGCCCATAGGCTGCGGTGGCGGACCGGACGGTTCGTTGCGATCGTGATACTGCGGCAACTGATCAGCTACCCGATGTGCTCTGCGTCACATGCGGCTATTCCTGAATTATCGCGTGCGGCAAGGTAACTGGACGATGAAATGCATACCCAAAGTTTGTTTTTAGCGGCCTTAAAAGTCTCCGTGCAGTGATGATTTCGTGCTCACGCGCCGGTACCCTCATCCGAGAGGGCGGGTTCTTCCGGTTTCTCGGAAGAACCCGCTCATCGCCAAACTTCGGCATTCTCCCGTAAAGCACTCTCGCGAAACCTGTTTCGCGCGCTTACGGCTTCCCGTTTCGCGATTCGGATTCCGCCTCCGAATGTCCCGGCAATCCGGGCAAATCCGGCAGCAGGGACTCCAATCGCGCGAGCTGAGCGCCGATCAACTCCGCGGGCCCCTCGATCAAGGAGAGCGGCCAGGGCCAGCGGTGCCCCTCCAGCTGCCGCACCTGCTCGACCAGATCGGCGGTGGTGGCCTCCAGTTCGCTGATCTCCGTACGCAGTTCGCCGATCTGGGCGCGCAGTGCCTCGGTGTCGCCCTCCAGCGCGTCGATGCGACGCAACGCCGCGGCCAACCCGTCCACCAGCGTCAGGTGCCGTCCCTCGGCGTCCGTGCCCAGCTGCGGCCACCCCGCGAGACCGGGGCCGCGCAACTGGGTTTGGATGTCGCGCAGCACCGCGTCCTGCTCCGGCGTCATGTCCGGCTCCTCCTGTCCGAAATCCCACTGGCCGAAATCCGCTGTCTCGGCCACGTTCACGTCGCAGAGCACGCCGTTGACCCGGATCTGGCGCAGCGTCTGATGAATGTTGCGGCGGGTCTCCACATTGCCGCCCGACCACGCGTCGGTCTGCCACACCCAGGCCGCGCTGCCCGCGTCCAGCGCCCGGCTCACCGACCAATACCCGCCGTAGATACCGACATTCGCGTCGCCGAGCACCGTGGCCGCGCCGTCCAGGTACGCGTTGATCGGCACCTGGTCTTGTGGAGTGGCGTCGAAATCCGCCGAGAAGTAGACGGGCCGGTCGGGGCGACCGCCGCAGCGCAGTACCTGCGCGAGACCGGCGCGCGCGTCGACGATGCCCGCGTTGTAGCCGTCCAGCATGCGGGCGGCGGTGGTCTCCCAGTTGGAGACGATGGAGATGCCGTGCGCCCGAAGGTCGTCGGCCTCCGCCGGGGTGAGCAGCTTGCCGGGCAGACTCGGACCGCCGGGCGTCAGATACCGCACCACGAAATCGAAACCCGCCGCCCGGATAGCGGCGCCGCCCGGCCGTCCACCGGCGTAGTCCAGGCCGAACCGCATGTCTCCCACTGTAAGACGTGGACGGTGCGGTTCGCCGGGGTTCAGCGCGTGAACTCGGGCCGCCGCGCCGGTGCGGGCGGCGTGGACGGTGTGCGTCGATCGGGAGCGACGAGAACCGCGGTGATCGGCACGGCCAGCGAGAGCATGCCGATGACGAACATCGGCACCAGGAAGGAGAACAGGTCTTCACCGGTCGGGAGCGCCGCGCGCGGATTGATCCGCAACTCCAGTCCGGCCATCCGCAGGTAGTGCATGCCGACGACGGCGCATCCGAACAGCGCCGAGGCGCCGACGACGGCGATCGTCGGCCACGAGCGCAGCACGAACCACAGTGTGCCGAGCGAGATCACGACGCCGAGCAGGCCGGAGACGATCACCTGCCACAGTCCGTACTCGATGTCGCCGCGCACCTGCACGGCGCTCATCCCCAAGGCGAGCATCAGGCTCAGTCCGGTGCCCATCAGCACGCCCGCGGCGAGCAGGCGGGACAGCTGCAGCGTCCGCCCGAGCACCATCAGTCCACCGAAGACCGAAAGCACCGCGAGCACCGCCGCTCCCGTGAGCCGGGCGACGTCGTAGCGGATCAGCGCGTCGCCCGAGGGCGTGACGCCGAGCATCGTGACGAAAACCGCCAGCCAGGTGCCGATTCCGCCGATAGAGACCGCCGCCGAGGCCAGCCAGACCAGCCGGAACTTGGACGTCACCGATTTGGTCGACTGGCGGATGCAGATCAGACCGATCAGCGCGCCCGCCATCGCCACCAGGATCGACAGTCCTAGGACCCAATAACCCATGGAGAAGTAGGACAAGACAGCGACCCTCACACCTGTCCGACGGGCTGCTCGTGCTGCTGCGCCGCGAGCCGCTGGATCGCGTATTCCGTGACAGCGGCCAGGGATTGGCGCACTTCCATCGCGTTGCGCGCGTCGATGTCGACGATCGGCACCCCCGACCGCACCGATAGCGCCTCACGCAGTTCGGCCACCGGGAACCGCGGTGCGTCCGGAAAACGGTTGACCGCCACCAGGAACGGCAGTCCGCGTGCCTCGAAGAAGTCGACGGCGGCGAAGCTGTCCTCGATGCGGCGGGTGTCCACCAGCACCACCGCGCCGATCGCGCCGCGGATCAGGTCGTCCCACATGAACCAGAACCGGCGCTGGCCCGGCGTGCCGAACAGGTACAGCGTCAGGTTCCCCGGCAACACGATGCGGCCGAAATCCATGGCGACCGTTGTGGTCTCCTTGCCTGGCGTCGCGGCCAGGTCGTCGATGCCGTCGGAGAAGCCGGTCACCATGGCTTCGGTGCGCAGCGGGACGATTTCCGACACCGCGCCGACGAAGGTGGTCTTGCCCGCGCCGAAACCCCCTGCGACAACGATTTTCGTCGACGCGGTGCGATTGTCCATGGATGCCGAGCCGTACGGCTGGGAGTTATAGGGCGCGGAGTCCACGCAAAGTCCTCTCCATCAGGGTCCGGCGCTCGTCGTAGCTCGCCTGGTCGCTCAGGGTCGAATGCACGCGCAGCGTCCCGGCGACGACGAGATCGCCGATCACGACTCGGACCAGGCCGAGCGGCCGTTGTAGCTGAGCCGATATCTCAGCGACCGACAGACGTGCGGTGCCCAGCCGCACGATATCGGTCCGGATATCGCCGACCGGCCATTCGAAATGTGCAGTGTAGGAGATGGTCTCGATGACCGCCTCCAGGGGAAGGTCGACCGCGGGTTCGGTACGCCCCGAGGTCAGGGCGTAGGGACGAACGCGGGTGGGTGGTATGCCCGGCCCCCCGCCGGTTGGGTTGGACATCGCACGCTCTACACGGCCGTCCGGGCGGTGGCTTGGACCACCGAACCGACACGATCGACGAGCAGCGCCATCTCATAACCGATCCGGCCGATGTCGTGCGTCTTGTTGGCGAGCACCGCCAGATGCGAGCCGTTGCCGACCGTCATCACCAGCAGGTAGCCGCGCTGCATGTCGACGATCGACTGCATCACCTTGCCGCCGTTGAACAACTGGGCGGCGCCGCTGGACAGGCTCGCCAGGCCCGCGGTGACCGCCGCGAGCTGCTCGGCGCGATCGGCGGGCAGGTGCGGGCTGGTCGCCTGCAGCAGGCCGTCGGCCGACACCAGCACCGCGTGGGTGACACCCGGCACGTCCCGAGTGAAACGGGTGACCAGCCAGTTCAGATTCTCGTCTGTGGTGTTGCCTGGTTTGTCGGTCATGCAAGCCCTCCGTCGTTGTACTGGGCGTCGGCCCGCCCGCTGCGGACCCCGCTGAGATGCCTGGTCAAGCTGTTGCGGATCTCATCAGGATTCCGCGTGTTGGATTCGTTGGCCGGCGCCAAACCGCCGGGGACCAGCTGCGCGCCCGGCTGCCGAATGGGCAGGCCGCCGGAGGTGCGGCCGGAGGTGGTCGGGTTGCTCGCCTCCGCGGCGGCGGCCCAGCCGACGTCGGCGGGGGACGACCAAGCGCCGCCTTCGTTCTCGGATCCGGCGGAGGCGGGTTCGACCAGCCACTCCGACACCATGCGCTGGTAGATCGGCGTCGGGGATTCCGGGTTCACCGGACGCAGCCCGGTGACCGTGGCCTGGGCGGCGTTCGCGACGGCCGCGGGCTCGGGCACCTCGTAGACGGCGGTCTCGGCCCACACGTCGACCTGCGCGGGCTCGGCGGGCTCGCCCGCCGGCGCGGGCAGCGCGAGCGACTCCACCGGTCGCGGCGCGCCGTTCTCGTTGCGCGTCCGGATCGGCAGCGGGCCGCCGCGGCCGGGATCGGTGGTCTCGGCATCGATCACCGACGGGCGGCGGTCGGCCGGGGTGGCGACCCGGATCGCCGGACGCCGCTGCGGCAGGCCGGTGCTGCTCATCTCGAACGAGGAAGTGTGCTCGGGCAATGCCAGACTCGGCACCGGGACCAGCATGCGCGGCGGCGCGGCCGTGGGTTCGGGCGCGCTCTCCAGCGGCTGCGGCGCGGTGAGCTGCGGCGCCTTGTCGCTGATCGGCACCGGCGAGACCAGGGTGCCGGGCAGGTGCACGCTCGCGGTGATGCCTGGCTGCTGCGCCATCGCCGAGGTCCGGCGCAGGTTGACCGTGATGTTGTGCCGCTTGGCGAGTCGGCCGACCACGAAAAGACCCATGCGGCGAGCGGTTTCGACGGTGACCTCACCACCGGAGGCGAGGTGCTCGTTGACCGTCTGCAGGTCCTCGGCGGACATGCCGAGACCGCGGTCGATGATCTCGATCAGGTAGCCGCCGTCCACTGCGCGGGCCACCGAGACCGCCACCGGGGTGGTGGGCGGCGAGTAGCGCAGCGCGTTGTCGATGAGCTCGGCGAGCAGGTGCTCGACGTCGACGGCGGGCTCACCGGGCACGATGCCGTCAGGCGCGCTGCCGATCTCGACGCGCTGGTAGTCCTCGACCTGGGAGACCGCGCTCCACAGCATGTCCGAGAGCGGAACGGGCGGCAGGTGGCCGCGGCGCAGCGCGGTGCCCGCGAGCACCAGCAGGTTGTCGCCGTTTCGGCGCATGCGGGTGGCGAGGTGGTCGAGGCGGAACAGGCTCTGCAGGCGCTCGGAGTCGTCCTCGTCGTGCTCGAGTTCCTCGATCAGCGTCAGCTGCTGCTCGACGAGCGACTGGCTGCGGCGCGAAAGGGTCTCGAACATGCTGCCGATCTGCAGGCGCAGACGGGCCTGCTCGGCGGCGAGGTGGAGCGCGGCGTTGTGGATGTCGTCGACGGCGCGGGCCAGCTGGCCGATCTCCTCGGTGGTGTGCACGTCGACTCGGGTCGGCTCCGGTGTCGCGTTGCCGGAACGCACGACCTCGAGCTCGTTGGGCAGGTCGACGTGCGCGACCTGGAGCGCGCCGTGGCGCAGGCGGCGAATCGGGACGACGAGCGAGCGGGCGACCGCGAGCGCGAGGGCCAGACCGGCGAGCAGCGTCGCGACCACGATCGCGATATCGCGCAACACGATGCCGCGGACTTCGGCGGTCCGGTCGGCCAGTCGCGCGTCGATGGTGTCGACCAGGTTCAGCGTCGTCTGGTCGTAGGCGGTGGCACTGGTGCGCAGCGAGTCGATGACCGGCTGGCTGCCCGCTGGGTCGCCGAGGTTCTGGCTGAAGGCGCCGAGGCGGACGTTCACCGCGTCGATCAACACGCTGGCGTTGAGCGCCGAAGACGGTTGCAGCTGGGCGAACTGGCTCAGCAACACCAGCTCACCACCCGCGGTGATCAAGACCGTCGGGCGCACGGCCGGGTTGCGGTCCGCGCCCGGCGAACCGATCAGCAGGTACTGCTGGGTGTGCAGCCTGCGCGCGTTGGTGGTCACACCGAGCTGCAGGAAGTAGCGCTGGATGGTGATCTCCTCCAGCGAGGTCGAGCGCGCGATCGCGTTACCGATGCGGGCGGCGACCTCGTCGGCCTGCTGGCCGATCGCCACCGGCGAACTGTTGCGCAGGCCGTTGCGCATCGCGCGGCCCGCGGTCAGCGCCGCGTCGAGTTCGTTGGAGACTTCCGTCGGCGCTCCCGTCGAGCGCAGCGCCGTCTGGAGATCGGCGGCCGCCTGATCGAACCGGCCCGCGATGCGGTCCAGGTCGGCGTCGGACGTCTGGTTCTCCCAGGTCGTCGCCGTCGTGACGGCGAGTTGTTCGGTGGCCGAGGCGAAACCGAGCATCGGCCGGATGATCCTGGCCTGGTCGGTCGCCGCGTCGAGGTCGCCGATCGTGTTCAACTCGTCGTTGATTCGCAATACCGCGAACGTCGAGGCGAGCACCACCGGCAGCAGTAGCACGATCCCGACCTTGCGGGTGACGGACCAGTTCGACAGCCTGAATTGCCGGGAACGCGGTGCTGCATCCATCCGCTTCCGTCGCCTCCACTCCGCGCGGGTTCCCCGGATGGCTAGTGGCTGTTTCACATAAGTATGGGACCAACCCGCTGAGAACCAACTCGAGGTCTTGTTTTTACCGCTGGGAACATACCGTGCTGAGTGGGTAACGGCAATCTGGGGGACTCGGCGCGATAATTCTCTAATATGGCTACGCAGAACAAGTTTCGGTCCCATTGCGAGACTCGCAACGACCGAAATCCGCGCACGCCGGTGAAAGCCCCAGGTCATCGGTGGTGCTCCGCTGCGTCACCCGACCGGCCCCGTTCGCGGCGTGTCGGGCATGGCCTCTCAGTCGACTCTCAGTCGGTGCGGTCAAACTGGTGGCATGCGCATTCTGGTAGTCGACGACGATCGCGCCGTCCGTGAATCGCTGCGTCGGTCGCTGACCTTCAACGGCTACTCGGTCGATCTCGCGGTGGATGGTGTGGACGCCTTGGAGAAAGCGACCGTCCAACGGCCGGACGCACTCGTGCTGGACGTGATGATGCCGAGATTGGACGGGCTCGAAGTTTGCCGACGGCTGCGCAGCACCGGTGATGATCTTCCGATTCTGGTTTTGACGGCGCGCGATTCGGTTTCCGAAAGGGTTGCCGGACTGGATGCCGGAGCCGACGATTATCTGCCGAAACCATTCGCGCTCGAGGAATTGCTGGCCCGGCTGCGCGCTCTGCTGCGCCGCCGCGCGCCCGAACAGGGCGATACCTCCGAGGCGATGCTGTTCGCCGATCTGTCGCTGGACCCGGTGACCCGCGAGGTCTCCCGCGGCTCCCGCTCGATCAGCCTGACCCGCACCGAGTTCTCGCTGCTGGAAATGCTGATGGCCAACCCGCGCCGGGTGCTCACCCGCAGCCGGATCCTGGAAGAGGTGTGGGGCTACGATTTCCCGACCTCCGGCAACGCGCTCGAGGTCTACATCGGCTACCTGCGCCGCAAGACCGAGGCCGAGGGCGAACCGCGGCTCATCCACACCGTGCGCGGCGTCGGTTACGTCCTGCGCGAAACCCCACCCTAGGCCGCGCGACAATGGCACGAAGCGTTCCACGGCGACCCGTCATCGCGACCCTCGGCCAGCCCGACTCGACCGAGATGCGGCCGCCGATGCCGCTGACCCGCTCGGTGTCGCTGCGCTGGCGGGTCACCCTGCTCGCCGCGTCGGTGGTGGCCATCGCGGTCGCCTTCACCTCCATCGCCGCCTACGCGATGGTGGCGCGGGCCCTCTACGCCGACGTCGACTCGCAGTTGCGGGCGCGCGCGTCGACGATGATCGACAACAACTTCGAGAGCATGGGCTTTCAGTCGATCATCCTGGCGGGTCTGTTCTCCAACGACGTCGGCGTCGCGCTGATCTTCGCCGACCACAAGCCCTATATGCCGCCGCAGCAGACGATTCCGCCGGTGGGCGAGCAGGAGTTCGCCGTCGCCGACGGCAAGCTGAACTCCTCGCTGCGCACGGTGAGCAATCAGCGCGTGCTCGCGGTGCGCACGAACTCCGGTGCGACGCTGGTCATCTCGCAGCGGCTGGAGCCGACCCGCGAGGTGCTCGACCGGCTGGCCTGGCTGTTGTTCGTGGTCGGCGGCTGCGGCGTCGTGCTCGCCGCCGCCGCGGGCACCGCGGTGGGCCGCACGGGCCTGAGACCCATCGCCAGGCTGACGGCCGCGACCGAGCGCGTCGCGCGCACCGACGACCTCACGCCCATCCCGGTCACCGGCGACGACGAATTGGCCCGGCTCACCGACAGTTTCAACACGATGCTGCGGGCGCTCGCCGAATCACGCGATCGCCAGCGGCGTCTGGTCGCCGACGCCGGGCACGAGCTGCGCACGCCGCTGACCTCGTTGCGCACCAACATGGAACTGCTCATCGCCTCGAGCAGGCCGGGCGCGCCCGCCATTCCCGAGGAGGACATGGCCGAGCTGCGCCAGGACGTGATGGCCCAGATCGAAGAGCTGTCCACCCTCGTCGGCGACCTAGTCGACCTGGCGCGCGAGGACGCGCCGGAGACCGTCTACGACCGGATCGATCTCGGCGAGGTGACCGAGCGGGCGCTGGAGCGCGCGAGGCGTCGCCGCGGCGCCATCGAGTTCGTCGCCGAACTGCGGCCGTGGTTCGTCTACGGCCACGAGGCGGGTCTGGAGCGGGCCGTGCTGAACGTGCTCGACAACGCCGCCAAGTGGAGTCCGGCGGGCGCCCAGGTGCTGGTCACCATGCGCGAGGCCGGACGGGGTCTGCTGGAACTCGCGGTGGACGACGCGGGCCCCGGCATCCCCTCGGACGAACGGGAGCTGGTGTTCGAGCGGTTCTACCGGACCACCGCGTCCCGCTCGATGCCCGGCTCGGGGCTCGGACTGGCCATCGTCAAGCAGGTGGTGACCAAGCACGGCGGCACGATAACGATCGATACGTCCGACCGCGGCGGCGCGCTGATCCGTATCGTGTTACCTGGTGAGGGTGACGGTCCCGCGTCGACTCAGCAGATCTCGGAGAACTGAAAGCACGGTCTCAGTCGGCTCTAAGCCGTCGTCGGCACGCTGGTCGGCAGACGTGAGGAGAAGCGAGAAGCCATGACGGAGGATTTCCAGAACCGAAACGTGGAACCGGGAAAGGCGGACGCCTCCGGTCCCCGGCCGACCGAGCAGTTCCCGGTCGCGGGCCATGCCGAGCAGTTCCCGGCCGCCGGCCATGCCGAGCACGCGGCATGGGCCGCGCCCGGCGCGGCGCACCATCAGCCGCAGCAGCACTATCAGACGCAACCGTTCCCCGAACCGGGTCCGGGCTTCGGCGCTCCCGGCGGCCCGCCGCCCCCGTACACCGTGCCCGGCGCGGCCTTCGGCGCACAGCCCCCGCAGCCCCCCAAGCGCTCGTTCAGTGCTGGTCTTGTCGCGGGCGCGGTGGCATTGGCGCTCTTCAGCGGTGGCGTCGGCGGTGCGGTCGGTGCGCTGGCCACCCGGTCCGACGACGGCAGAGCCTCGGTGACCAACGCGCTCGACGCCCCGAAGCCCAATGTCGGAAACGCGTCCAACGCCCCGGCGGGTTCGACCCAGGCGGTGGCGCAGAAGGTGCTGCCGAGCGTCGTGATGATCAAAGTGGCGAGCAACCGCGCGCAGGGCGAGGGTTCCGGCGTCGTGCTCTCCTCCGACGGCCTGATCCTGACCAACAATCACGTGGCCGCGGGCGGGGGCGCCGGCGCGAAGATGGAGGTCATGTTCTCCGACGGGAGCAGCGCGCCCGCCACGCTGGTCGGCGCCGACCCGGTCTCGGACCTGGCGGTCATCAAGGTGCAGGGCAAGAGCGGCCTGACTCCGATCGAACTGGGCAGCTCGTCGAATCTGCAGGTGGGCCAGCCGGTGATCGCCATCGGCTCGCCGCTTGGCTTGGCGGGCACCGTCACCACCGGCATCGTGTCCGCGCTGAACCGTCCGGTGTCGACCAGCGGCGAGGGCGGCCAGAACCCGAACGCCCCGCAGCCGGTGATCGATGCGATCCAGACCGACGCCGCCATCAATCCGGGCAACTCGGGCGGCGCGCTGGTCGACGCGAGCGGCAAGCTGATCGGCATCAACACCGCCATCGCCAGCCTCGGTGTCGGCGAGCTCGGCGGCCAGCAGAGCGGTTCGATCGGTCTCGGCTTCGCCATCCCCGTGGACCAGGCCCGCAGGGTCGCCGACGAGCTGATCAAGAACGGCCACGCCACCTACGCCCAGATCGGCATCAAGCTGCGGCCGCAGGACAGCGTCGCGCTGGTGCTGGAGGCCACCCCGGACGGCCCCGCCGCCAAGGCTGGCATTCCGGCGGGCGCCGTCATCACCAAGCTGGACGATCGGCCCATCGATTCCGGCGAAGCGCTCATCGCCGCCGTCCGCTCACACCAACCGGGAGACAAGGTGAAAGTCACCTATACCGACGAACAAGGCAACAACCCCAAGACCGTCGAGGTCACCCTCACCGGCGCACCCGCGGACGGTGGCCGGTGAGGCGGCTCGGTGACGCGGAATTGTCCAGCGCCGCCGCCGGGTTGCTCGGCACAGGCGCTACGGTGAGCACCATGGAAATCGATGCTCCTGTGGCGGGGCGTGCACTGGTGGTGGTCGTCGACGATCGAACGGCGCATGGAGGTGTGGACTCGCTCGGGCCGCTGGTCACCGAGCTGCTCACCGAGGCGGGTTTCCTCGTGGACGCGTCGGTGTCGGTGCAGGCCGACGAGGTGGAGATCCGCAACGCGCTGAACACGGCGGTGATCGGCGGCGTCGACCTGGTCATCTCGGTCGGCGGCACGGGTATGTCGCCGCGTGACGTGACCCCCGAGGCGACTTCGCAGGTGCTGGACCGGGAACTGCCCGGGATCAGCGAGGCCCTGCGCTCCTCCGGCCGAGTCGCGGGCTCCCTGGACGCGGGTCTCTCGCGCGGTCTGGCGGGCATCTCGGGCAGCACCCTGGTCGTGAACCTGCCGGGCACCCGCTCCGCCATCCGCGACGGGATGGCAACCCTCTCGCCGCTCGCCAGCAAAGTGATCGGCGAACTGTCCGGATTGGCCGAATAATTCCGGCCGCCGACTCTTCCGACGTCCCTCGCTCCGCCGCGCGCCGGGCGAGGGACGCCGCGCGTCTGGCGCGGATCTTCGGCGACACCCTGCCGGACACCACCCGCGACGAACGCGGTGACGACCCGGACGATCGCCGCTCCGGCGACGACTGGTTGCGCTCCCAGGTGCCTCCGCACCACGGTTGAGCTAATTCCTACTATTTAAGTACGTACTTTCGGGCGATATGGGTCCGTTACCTCCTCACCGTTTTCTATAACGCGCTGTGATCTGCGCCATCGATTACGGCCTTGTCTCGTACACAGCCGATGGCCTCGTTGCGACTCGAGCCGATCGTTTCCGCGAATGCGCGGGATTCCCGCCTGCATTTATGCACGTCAAGCGATATTGGCATGTGGGCACCTATGATCTACATCACATTGATCTTTACAATTCTTTACGTTGCCAGGCAGTTACCGACGGTTTAATCTTCGCCACGGGCCACCCAAACGAAGGTCCCCGCGGGTCCGGATACGGCACGTACGTCGTCGATCCGGCGGAACAAGGCTCGGTTCCGTTGCCAGTGAGGGCGTTGCGCCGAAATAACAGCCGGTTACATACCGGCAACAAAGGGGCGACAAACTGAGCTGGGCCTGAGAGGACCACTGTCCAGCCTCGATGGTCGAGGTTGACTGTTTGAACCTGATGAGGGGAAGTATGAGCGAGAACCGCACCAACGGTCTGCGTCGCGGTGCCCGCGTCGCGGGCGTCGGCGCCGCCGCGGCCGTTGCCATGGGCCTGCTGTCGACCGGTGCTGCCAATGCCGACACCTTCGTGCCGTTGCCGGACGGTCAGAAGGTCGGTCATGGCGTGACGATCACCCGCACGGGTGAGCGCGCCCTGATTTCGCCGTCCCTTGCCGCCAACGGCGCCGGTCGCGTCGTCTGGGTCTCGGGCAACGCCACCGCCGATGTGACCGTCACCCCCGAGGGTGAAGTCGGCCCGAACAACGGCCCCGCCGGCGGCCCGGGCAGCAACAACTCCTCGACGCACGGCGCGTCCCAGCTGAGCACCGGCTACATCGTCGGCTGCCAGGTCAGCATCGCGGACGACGCCATCTCCGCGGGCGTCTCCGGCGGCGTCAACCTCGATGGTTTCAGCATGGGCGGCTCCATCGGCCTCAACCTCGGCCCGGGCGAAGTGAAGTTCGTGCAGATCGACTACAAGGACATCCTGAAGCCGGGTGTGTACTCGGTCGAGTACCAGGACGCCGAGATCGAGATCCAGGGCTGCGCCGGCTACGCCCAAGCGCGCGCCTACACCGTGGTCGAGATCATCGGTGACCACTACTCGAAGACCACCCTCTACGGAGCGCCGTTCAGCATCGGCTGACGTCTGTCGAGTCCCCAGCGGCGTGCTCGGGCCGGAAGCGGTCGCGCGAGTGACCGAGACGTGCCTGGGGCCGCCGTCGATCGAACACGAAAAATCTTCTCGCTCAAGCGAATTCAACCCTCGAGGGGTACAACGAAATGATCAACCGTAAGAACGTGGCGCGGATGGCCGGTGTCGGTGCCGCCGCCACCATCGCCATGGGCCTGTTCTCCACCGGCGCCGCCAACGCCGATACCTTCGTTCCGCTGCCGGGCGGCGAGATCGTCAAGCACCTGTCCGACGGCACCGTGGTGACCGTCCGCCTGGTCGGCGAATCCGCGCTCATCAGCCCGTCCATGGGTTCCACCCCGGTGCACCGCAACGCGTGGGTCTCCGGCTCCGCTCAGGTCGAGCTGTCCGGCACCGGTTCGGAAGCCGGCGGCAAGATCTTCCCGGGCTACACCGTCGGCTGCCAGGTGAACATCGCGGGCGGCGGCGCCGAGGGCGGCGTCGAGGCCGGTAGCGACTGGCAGGGTGAGAGCCCGAGCATCGGCGCGAGCAGCGGCGGCAACCTGTCGCTCGGCCCCGGCCAGGCGACCTCGTTCTACATCCTCGACATCGAGGAGGCCGACGACTTCGGCAACGAGGCGCACAAGAAGCGCAACAAGTTCAAGGGCAGCAACGGCTCGGTCACCTGGTCCGACTCCACCATCGGCCTCGCGGGCTGCGGTGGCTACGCGCAGGCCCGCGCCTTCGTCAGCGTGGAGGTCGAGACCGACAACGTCGTCACCTGGGTGACGCTGTGGGGTCAGCCCTTCAGCCTCGGCTGATGCACCCTCCGCCGCGGCCACGTGTTGGTCGTCGGCGGAATTCGTCCGGCTGCGCCGATCTCTCGAGTACGCCTGACGTCTCGAATGAACGGGCCCGTCGTTTCGGCGACGGGCCCGTTTTCGTCCCTGTGGGCGGCCTCCGAGGGCCGAACATGATCATCGGTGGAACGCCGAGTGACATGCTGGTTAATGCCGAGTGTTCGCTCGCGTTAGGCTGGATCTGTCGTTCGGAGGGGACAAACCGGACGGCCGGCGGAAGCGGGCTTCCCGGGGCCGCAGCTCCGGAGCCCGCTTCCCGTTCGTTTCGGCGCGCGCCGCCCGCGCTCATGCGGCCCTCGGCTAGCGGGTCGCGGATCTGTGCCAGAATCGCGGCATCGCAGTAGCTCTTCCCTGTGGCCGCCGAAACGCTTTCATCTTCGCGGCGGCCAGTTCCAGCATGGAATTCAGCGCCGTTTCGGTAATAGCGAAACTCCATGGGCGTGGTGGCGACATATCGATCTGAACGCATATGGCTTGTCGGCAATCAAGTAGAAACCGCGCCGGGTTCCTGACTACCGTCGAGAACGGCGAATAGCGAATCGTTGATTCCGTTGGTGGCCTCGGTGGCGAGCGCGACGAAAGCGGTGCCGATTGCTGTCGAAATAGCCAGGTAGACGATGTTTGTGCAGAGAACAAATCCCTCGACCCCTCGAGCATTACCGGTTTCTCCTCTTCGGCGGAGCTGGGGGGCGCCCTCGGAGAAGCTTGCCGTGCCGGGTATCAGGCGATGCTTTTCGACCTAGTTGGTTAATGTTCGGCGAACCAAGGCGATATCGCCGACCTGACCACCGAGCAGTGGTTCCGGCGCTTCGGCAACCCGCCGAAGCCCGTGTCACGAAATACGGGGAGCCGGGCGTCAATGGAAGACGACCGTGAGTGCGGTGTGCAGCGAAGCGGCGGCGACCACCGTGGCGTGTTCCGAATCCATGGCGACCAGCACCACCCGGTCCGCCGCGCCCCGCCGCTCGCCGGGCTGGGAGACCAAGACCACGGCGGCGTTGCTGACCAGCGTGCGAGCCGGTCGGGCGCCGAGTCCTTGTTGCTCGTCGCCGCCGATCACGTCGACGCGGTCACCCGGCCTAAGGATCTCCGCCACCGCCGTGTCCGCCAGCCGGATCGGGACTATTCGCGCGTCACGCGCGCCCGCTGCCACCTCGGCCAAGCGCGGACCGATCACCCGCAGATCGGTGAACACCTCACCGGCTCGCATCGCGCCGGTCGATGTGGCGCCGAGCAGCGTCGCGGGGTCGCGCACCGCACCGACGGGGAGCGTGCCGGATTCGCGCGGCACGGATCTCAGATCCCCCGATTCGAGCACCTTGCCGGGCGGTAGATCACGCCCGGCGACGACGACCTCCGCCCGCTCCGCGCTCGGATTCCCGCGCGCGAAGAGAAACACGGCCAGGAGCGTCAGAGTCGCCGCGAAGACACGGCGGGCGAGCAGTCCATCGAGCCAAGGCGGCCGATTCCACAGCGCGAAGCGCAGCGGGCTGCCGCGACCGAGATCGGCGAGTGCGCGAGTCATGGCCGGATCCTATGGCCAGGATCACACCGCGCCGGTCACCGAAAAGGCGATCTGTGGATGGGCGAGAGGCTGTGGATAAGCCGGGAAATCAGCTGGCGACGGCCGTGCTGGTGGTCGAGCTCGAGCTGCTCGACGAGCTCGAATCGGAACTCGACGAACTGGAGCCGCTGTCGGACTTCGCGGGCTCGCTCGCGGTGGACGCGCCGCCGCGGCTGTCGGTGCGGTAGAAACCACTGCCCTTGAACACGATGCCGACCGAGTTGAACAGCTTGCGCAGCTTCCCGGAGCAGTTCTCGCAGACCGTCAGTGCGTCGTCGGTGAAGGACTGCACGATGTCGAAGCGGTTGTCACACTGGGTGCACGCGTATGAATAAGTTGGCACAGGATCCTCCGCAGGGTTCGTCGACTAGCACTCTACAGTCGACAGTGCCAACGCCGCCAATCGGTCCTTCATTCCGCGACCCGATCGCCGCCGAGTTGCCGCAATCCACCGCGCGGCGTGAGCACCCAGCCCATCCGCAGGTCGTGTGGTTCTTCCGGCAGCCGGTCCACGAATTCGTCGTCGCGCACCACCGCGACCAGCCGGGCGCCCGGCCGCGCGGCGCCCAACGTGCGGTCGTAGTGCCCGGCTCCGCGCCCCAGCCGGACGCCGCGCCGGTCCACCGCGAGCGCGGGAATCAGGATCAGCTCGGCCAGCGCGACGGCCTCGACGCCCAGCGGGGGCCCACTCGGCTCCCGCAGCCCGTACCTGGCCCGGCGCAGGTCGGCGGGGCCCGTGTACTCGGACCAGTTCAACGGTCCCGAATCGCCGGTGAGCGGCAGGAGTATGCGCGCCCCGGACTCTCGCAGCGCTTCCAATTGGGCCATCGACCCGGGCTCGTCGCGTACCGGCACGTAGGCGCACACCCATTCGGACACCAGCGGTGTCTCGAACTTGCCGATCGCTTCGGCCAGCGCCAGCGCCTCCCGCTCACGCTCGTCCGCGGGCACCGCCGCCCGCCGGGCGAGAATTTCGCCACGCCATGCATGTTTGTCCCGCTCGCCGGGCATCTCCATGGGGATCACCATAAGCTCACCGGGTGCCAGGTCGCCGCGACGGCGGTCGGGCGGTGTGATGGATGGATAGGGTATGCGTATGACAGCACAGGCAGGACAGTCCGCGGATGGTGCGCCGACGTCGTGTTTCCGCACGGCAGTCGTGCCCGCGGCCGGGCTCGGGACCCGTTTCCTGCCCGCGACCAAGACGGTGCCCAAGGAGTTGCTGCCGGTGGTCGACACACCGGGCATCGAGCTGGTCGCGAGCGAGGCCGCCGATTCCGGCGCGAACCGGCTCGTGATCGTGACCTCGCCGGGCAAGGACGGTGTCGTCGCCCACTTCGTCGAGGACCTGGTGCTGGAGAGCACCCTCGCCGAGCGCGGCAAATTCCAGTTGCTGGAGAAGGTGCGCAAGGCGCCCGCCCTGCTGGACGTCACCTCGGTGGTGCAGGAGGAGCCCCTCGGCCTCGGTCACGCGGTGGCGCAGGCCGAGCGGGCGCTCGACGACGACGAGGACGCGATCGCGGTCCTGCTCCCGGACGACCTGGTGCTGCCCTGCGGCGTGCTCGACGTGATGAGCCGCGTCCGGCGCAAGCGCGGCGGCAGCGTGCTGTGCGCCATCGATGTGCCGAAGGACCAGGTCAGCGCCTACGGCGTCTTCGACGTCGCGCCGGTGCCCGACGCGACCAATCCGAACGTGTTGCGGGTCAACGGAATGGTGGAGAAGCCCGCGCTCGCGGACGCGCCGTCGACCTTCGCGGCCGCGGGCCGATATCTGTTGGACCGGGCCATCTTCGACGCGCTGCGGCGGATCGAGCCGGGCGCCGGAGGTGAGCTGCAACTCACCGACGCCATCGCGCTGCTGATCGACGAGGGACACCCGGTTCACGTCGTCGTGCACCGTGGGTCGCGCCACGATTTGGGCAACCCGGGCGGTTATCTTCGTGCTGCGGTCGATTTCGCTTTGGAACGAGAGGAATACGGCCCTGCCCTGCGGGAGTGGCTGCAGCACCGGCTCGGTCCGGACTGGGATCCGCAGCTGACGACGGACGACTGAGCGAAAGCTCGGCTTTCGTCGACAGTGGACCGTCGGGTACGAATGATGGTTCACCGAACGCGGTTGCGTCCGAAGCGCGTGCGGCGGAATCGGTTCGATGTGCGGAGTAGATCAGGAAGGGCTGGATGCGCTCGGTTGAGGATCAGCAGATCAAGGTGACCGCGGCGGCGGTCGCGCCCCGGCCGGTCCGGGTCGCGATCTCCGAGGCCCAGGGCCTGCTGTGCGCCGAGGACGTGGTCACCGAGCGGCCGCTGCCCGGTTTCGACCAGGCGGCCATCGACGGTTACGCGGTGCGCAGCGTCGACGTGGCCGCCGCCGGGTCCGATATCCGCGACGAGGACGGCGAACTGGTCGATCTGACGTTGCCGGTGGTCGGCGAGGTGGTCGCGGGTTCCCGGCAGCCGATCCGGTTGCAGCCGCGCCAGACGGTGCGCGTCGACACCGGAGCTCCGCTGCCGACGCTCGCCGACGCCGTGCTGCCGCTGGACTTCACCGACGGCGGCCGGGCCAGGATCAAGGTCTACGAGCCCGTCCGCTCCGGCGATTACGTGCGGCGCATCGGCGACGACGTGCAGCCCGGCGATGTCGCGGTGCGCGCGGGCACCATCATCGGTCCCGCTCAAGTGGGTCTGCTCGCCGCGGTGGGCCAGGACAAGGTGCTCGTGCATCCGCGGCCGCGGCTGTCGGTGATCTCGGTCGGCGGCGAGCTGATCGACATCGATCGCACGCCCGGCCCCGGCCAGGTCTACGACGTCAACTCCTACGCGCTGGCCGCGGCCGCCAGGGACGCGGGCGCGGACGTGAATCGCGTCGGCATCGTCAGCGCGGATCCGCGACGGCTGCGCGATGTCGTCGAGGGTCAGCTGGTGCGTTCGGAGGTCGTCGTCATCGCGGGCGCGGTCGGCGGCTGGGCCTCCGAGCAGGTGCGCGAGGCGCTGGAGGGGCTCGGCGATCTCGAAATCGACCGTGTCGCCATGCATCCCGGTTCGGTGCAGGGTTTCGGCAGGCTCGGGCGCGACGAGGTGCCGACCTTCCTGCTGCCGTCGAATCCCGTTGGCGCGCTGGTGGTCTTCGAGGTGATGGTGCGTCCGCTGATCCGGATCGCGCTGGGCCGCAGACATCCGATGCGCCGCATCATCCGGGCCAGAACCATCACCCCCATCAGTTCGATGGTCGGGCGCAAAGGCTTTCTGCGCGCCCAGCTCATGCGCGACGAAGCCACCGGCGACTACCTGGTGCAGCCCCTCGGCGGCGGCGCCGGTTCCTCGCATCTGCTGGCCACCATGGCCGAGGCGAACAGCCTGATCATCATCGACCCGGAGGACACCGAGGTCAGGACCGGTGACGAGGTGCAGGTCGCCTTTCTCTCCCAGCGCGGCTGAAGCGTGGAGTCGATGAACGTCTTCCGGGTGACCCAGCATCCGGGGTGGCCCGCGCGTCTCGGTCCGGTGCGCGTCGCCGCGGGACAGGTCACGCTGCGGCCCGTGCGGTTGCGCGACGCCACGGCATGGAGCCGCATCCGCCTACGCGACCGCGAGCATCTGGAGCCGTGGGAGCCGACCGGACGGGGCGCGTGGGAGGCACGCAATCACGCGTCGAACTGGCCCTCGCTGTGGTCGAGCCTGAAGGCCGAGGCCAGACGTGGTGCGATGATCCCGCTCGTCATCGAGGTGGACGGCGCTTTCAGCGGCCAGTTGACCGTCGGCAACATCGTGCGCGGGGCGCTGCGCTCGGCGTGGATCGGTTACTGGGTGGCCAAGGACCTGAGCGGGCAGGGCGTGGCCACCGCCGCGCTCGCGCTCGGACTCGACCACTGCTTCGGGCCGGTCGGCCTGCACCGCGTCGAGGCGACGGTGCGTCCGGAAAACCTTGCCAGCCAGGCGGTTCTGCGCAATGTGGGCTTCCGGGAGGAGGGCCTGCTTCGCCGCTACCTCGATGTGGACGGCGCCTGGCGCGACCATCTGCTCGTCGGTCTGACGGTCGAGGAAATCAGCGGAACCGTGATGGATCGGCTGGTGCGAGACGGGCGGGTCATCCTGCCCTGAGATCCTCGATTCGCCTTCGCCGCGGCCATGCACGGGTCTCGGGACGGCCTTCGGCCGGGCAATCGATACGGGATCAGCAGGACGATACCGGCGTGACACGTCAACTCCCGCGAGGCACGCGGACGGAGGGCAGTGTTTGTGACAGATGTGGCGGATGTGCACGGCGCGCCTGCCGTATTCGCGTGGTGCGCCGAATTAACCTACGGACGTCGGTACCGCGTCTTGCGGTACCGGCAGGGAGCCTGAGAGGCGTCTTCGGACCGAGGGCCGCGTCCGAGCGCGTGAGCGGTAGCGAACGCACGACGCGGTACGCCATCCGGGCGCGGGCCGAATGGACGAACAGGTGGGGACGGAGGTGTTGACCTGATGCCGAACTCGATTCTCTGGATCGGGCTCGTCGTGCTCTGGGTCTTCGTCCTGTTCCCGATCTTGGCCGACCGGCACCCCAGGATCCGGCAGACCACCGACGCGGCACTGGCGACCCGCGTGTTGCACCGCGGCGGCTCCAAGCGGCGCATGAAGAAGGGGCCGGCGGCCGGGCACGACAGCGACCCGGACTATCGGCCGACCCGAGTGCAGAGAAAGCGTTTCCACAGCGATGATGCGGAGGACCGGATGAGCGCACCGGCCGACGAGCAAGTCACCGAGGTCGACGAGGACAACGAAGCGCGGGACGACCTCCCGGCGCTCGAGGCGGGCCCCGCGTCCGCCGTCCGCTCCGACAACGCCGAAGACGAACCCGCCGAGGCGGATTCGGGCGACACGGACGAGGGCGCCGTGACGAGCGAGGCCGACCGTGCGGCGGATTCCGAGGCGGATCTCGAGCCGGATTCCGAGTCGGATCTCGACTCGGATCTCGATTCGGACGAGAACGACACCGAGACGGCCCGAACGCCTGCGGACGCGGACGCCGCGTCCGATGATGACGACGTGGCCGATGACGACGAAGAGGCCGCGGCGTATTACGAACCCACCACGGCACGTATCCCGCCCGCCCGTTCCGCCGCACCCGCGCGCGCCTCGGACCCCGAATACCACACCGACTCGGACGAACCGGAATTCGTCCCGACCCGGCGCGGCCGCGGTGGCTTCGACCCGGAAGCCGACGCGATGGCCCGCGCCGCCCGCTACACCTTCCGGCAGCGCGCCGTCCTCGGCCTGCTGCTGACCGGCATCCTCTGCGGCGCGCTGGCGATCGTCGTCAGCCCGCTGCTGTGGTGGGCCTGCGGACTGTCCACCGTCGTCCTCGGCACCTACCTTGCGTACCTGCGCAGGCAGGTCCGCATGGAAGAGGAGATCCGCCGCCGCCGCGCGTCCCGCCTCACCCGGGACCGCGACGACCACGAGGATCAGCACGACGACGACACCGAGACCCGCCGCGGCATGGACCGCGAGACCGCCCGCGCCCTGCGCCGCCGCTCCGCCCTCCTCGACGCCGTCGACGAAGACCCGATGTTCGAACACCTCGACACCTTCGACCCCGCCACCGCCCGCGCCCTCCGCGGCCGCGCCAGCGGCGACATGCGCCGGGCAGTAGGCGAATAACCGCAGCTCAGGCAGGCGATTCGGTATCTCGCCGCATCGCCTGCTACAGTGGCACAGCGCGGTTCCCCCGGGAACCGCACGGGGCTATAGCGCAGTTGGTAGCGCGTCTCGTTCGCATCGAGAAGGTCAGGGGTTCGATTCCCCTTAGCTCCACAGTTTCCGCAGGTAAGGGCGGGTTTTCGAGTCAAGCTCGGGAACCCGCCCTTTCGCATCTTCCAACTAAGTCCCAACTATGTCCCTGCCCCGGTGACCGCGCGTTCGAGTGCTTCGGCGGCGGCGTGGTGGGTTCGCCCGCGTGCCATGTAGTGCCGTTGTGTCATGGCGGGGTCGGCGTGGCCGAGGACATCAGCGGTGACTCGCGCCGACAGCCCGGCGTCATCGAGGATCGTCGCCACCGCATGACGGAAGCTGTGTGCGGTGATGTCGTCGGCCATACCGAGGGCGTCTCGAACGCGCTGCCATTCGTGGCCGACGTTCTGCGGATCGCGCATTGTCCACACCGCCGAGGGGAACACCAGATCGAGCGTTGGTGCGTCCGAGTCGGGAGGTGACGCCAGTTTTCGGGCCGCGAGTGCCGCTCGACGCCGCTTCAACATCTGAACGGCGAAGTCGGGTAGGGCGATGGTGTTGCGCCGGTTCTTCGGGTCGTCCTCCACCTCCAGGCGGACCAAGCCGTCGCCTTTCACTCGGACGACCTTGCCAGTGGTGCGCAGGGTGCGTGCCTCGATGTCGATATCCGACCACAACAGGCCGAGTATCTGACTGCGCCGCAGCCCGGTTGCCGCGAGCAGAGTCACCAGGTCGGCCAGGTCGGCGCTGTCGCAGTAGTCGGCGACCGTTGGCGGGGTGTACGCCTTAACCGGTGTGCCCCGGTTGCGCTCGGCCCTGGACAGCTTGCGCGGGCAAGGCACCTGCGAGGTTCGTACAGCGGTGAGGATGAACCGCAACTCATCGATGGTGAGATCGCGGGCGCCACCGGTGCGGCCCTTGGCCTCGATGTTCTTGGCCATCTGCGATTCCCGGACTGGGTTCACGGTCAGTGCATCTTTGCGCACGGCGTAACGGAACATCCCCGACAGCACGTTTCGGGCCGTGCGCATCGAGGACGGCCCCTTGGCTTCGCCTACCTGTTTGAGGAACGCCTCCACCGCTGAGGTGGTGACCTCGAGAAGCCGCCGCTCACCGAACGCGGTGTTGAACAACTCCGCGACCACGTCGTAGCGATCCAGCGTGTTACCCGCACGGCCCTGTTCGACCAGATGTGCCCGATACAGCGCCCACAGTTGCCGAACGCTCGTGGACTCCGACAGCTCCCCGCCCAGGTCCACACGGATGCTCGTGGCCGCCGCCATGACCGCATCCAGCGCGCGTGAACCATTGCGATCGGGGATCTTTCGGCCGCGTGCGTCGAGCTTGACGGGCGAGACACGTTTAAGGTCTCGCCTCTTGCCGGAGGCATCGCGAACCAAAATCCTTGCCTCCCAACGTCCAGGGGACAATTCGGTCAACATCGGGGCACCGGGGACACCGATGGGACGGGCGGGTCTGCCTCGTTTCACTGCCGTCCCTTTGCTGGGTGCGTCACGGTTCCTCGCGGGCCTCCAGGGCCGCGTCCAGCGCGTTCAGATCCCAACGGAAATCCTTTCCGACCCGCTTGGGTCTCGGTAGCCACGGGTACTTGTCACGATTGCGGTTCCAGCGCCGGAGCACTTCCGGGTTCACGCAGATGTGTGCGGCAGCATCTTTGGTGGTTGCCCACCGGCGAATCGGCACGGTGTGTTCGTGCTCAGCAGACATCGGGGGCTCCTGTCCGGTCAACACCATTGTCGTTGCTGGATATTTGCTGCACTGTGGGTGTGGCACAAGTCGGTGTTGCCGAACACCCGTCCTCGTCCGGTCGTGGTGGATCGGCGGCAGCGAGCAGGGCTCGGTCGTATTCGGCTCGCCAGGTGATGCGTTCGGCGATGGCGGTCATAAGCAGTTTCGCGCGTGATGGTGTTCGGGTGCCGGGGGCGATGGTGGCCCAGGTGTAGCGGCGCGGATCGGTGGCAGGCTTCTCGATGCCGACGGCGGCCAGGCGATTTCGGACGAACTCCATCCGGTCGGCCTTGTGGTCGCCGAGCGTCTTGCCGGTCCACTGCTCCGAGGTCAGCACCCGGTTACCTGGCAGGGCGAGGGTTTCGCGCCGATGTGCGCGTGCCTTGCAGACTCCTGGCACGGTCTTGGCGGTGGCGCCCTTGGGGATGATGCCGTAGAGCAGCCAGATAGCGCACCGCGGACTACAGGGGGTGCGGCACAGTGCGGCGTGTAGTCGGTCGTAGTGGTCGTGCTGGCGTGCGGTGCGTGCGTGTAGAACCTCGGTGACCGATTTGGTGAGGTACTTGCACAGGTACCCGATTGCCTCGCTGGCGGCTTTGGTGCCTGCGGCGATGCCTTGGATATCGATGCGCGGCCCGAACGCTGCTTTGTGCGCGGGTTCGTCGGTGAGGCCGATGGTGTCTAAGGCGTCGTCCCAGTCGGTCAGTCCCGCTTTGCTGCCGGGGTCGATGAAGGTCTCGCGGCGCGGGTCCCACACCGGCACGACGGCACCGGGATAGCGCATCTCGCCCAGTTGCGGCCACCACACTTGGTGGTAGGTGGCTTCGTTGACTTGGCGGATCACCGCGCGGGAGATAGCCCCGCGCAATGCCATGTGGATGTGCGGGGCGCCGCGTTTCTGGGGTTCGACCACGGCGAAGTACTGGACGTTCCAGCCGACCACGCGGCGTAGGTTCTGTATCCAGCGGGAGAACAACCGAGCGCAGGTGATCGCATCCCATGCCGCACGCTGGTAGTCGTAGTGTTCTGGGTTGCGGGCGCTGCCGTCGCTGTGGACCTTGCCGTAGCTGGGCATGGTGAGGGTGACGAACATCGAGGAGTAGTGACCGCCGAACTCGCGGCCGATGGTGCGATCGGAGACCGGATTGCGGGGCAGGTCCGGCGCGTCTTGGCGCCGACGTGTCGAGCGACGCCGTTTCTCGGTTGCCGAACTCTCTTCACTATCCCGGCCGGCGGATTCTTCGCTGGCCGATGCCGGCGGGGTTCCCCGCATCCCGAGCGCGGTCAGTTGCTTGTCGGCCCACATGATTTCGGCCTCCAGCTCGGCGATGTCGGCGGCGTGCTGCTGTTGGCGTGCTTGGCCCAGCAGGGCGAGCAGATCAGCGCGATAGCCGATCAATCCCTCTTGGTCGAAGGTGGGACGTGCCCGCGGCTTGGTCGGTTCTTCGCTCAGGTGCCAGCCTTCCCGGCATTGAGCTTGCCGAAGTGCTTTGGCCTTACGCGCGCATGGGCCGCACTGGGATTCCCGCGTGGCCCCGCAGGGCACCGGAACGTAGGCCACGCGTCCGGTCGCGGTGTCGGTTTGTTCGAGCACGATCGGCCGCACACACACCCCGTGCCGGTCGGCCGCTGCTATCGCGATGTCCAGAAACGACGGACCGCGCCCGGCTGGTTTCCCATCCTCATCGGTCACTCGTGGCGCGTCGTCGAAGACAGTGGTTGTCATGAGATCACCTGTCTCGTAGTCCCACACGCGGCACCAGGCCGACAACGCCGAACGAGCGCGGTCGGTCCGGTGCCGCGTGAAACGTGAAATAGGAACCACCGGAACAGGTTTCAAAGAGGGTGTGCCGCCGCCGGTACGACGGTCACGAGCGCTACCCGCGCAGGAATCAGAAGACTGTGAATGCGCTATCCGCGCTGCATATTCGCCGCTCGCAAACGATGTTGCTGGTCACCTGGCGCGGCTGTACCAGGCTATCGTGCGTTCTTCGAGGTGATCATTTCCCCTGGTTGCACGGCTATCAGGTGTCGGTGTCGAGTCGTGGTGTGCCGTCAGGGTGACGCGGTAACGGCGGGTAGGTGCGCATGATCCAGTCGATGTCTTCATCGGTGACCCAGTAGGCGCGAACCCTGGTGATCTCCACCGAGGTTTCATGTTCGACGTAGGCCACACCGGGTGTCGATTCGGGGATCTCATCGCACAGCGCGCCTCGTTCCCGCCCGCTCGGCCCGAACAGCATGTTCGGCTGTGTCGGCTCACTCATCCGCAAGCCCACCCGATACGGGTAGAGCTGCCGAAGCTCGAGCACGTCCTTCGACGGGTCCTGGAGACTGCCGACCATCGGCACCGCTACCGCCCGCGATTGGGTGAGCACGGTACCCATGTGCCGCAAGATCTCGTCTCTGATCTTGCGATCGGAGTAGTAGGCGGTCAGGCTCGCGGCCTCATCGATGATCACCACAACCAGCGGTTCGGCCACAGTCGGGGTGATCTTGCGTTCGGCCTTGGTCATGTAGATCTGGCCCCGCTGCTGCACCAACGCCGCCGCATCCCGCAACAGCTCGAGCGCCTGCGGGCCGTTGTCGTAGGCGAAGCGCGCGAACCACTCTCGCGCCGCACCGAACTCCATGCCGCCTTTCGGGTCGATCATCCACAGCACCACCCGCCCGTCCCGGATCGCTGGACCCATGGCCGCGATCAGCGACCAGATCACCGACCCCTTGCCCGAGCCCATCTTTCCCGCGACGAGCAGTTGATTGCCGAGCAAACGTATCTTCCAGGGCTCCCCGAGCTCGGTCATGCCGATGGTCAGTGCTTCCAGGTCAACGGTTTTCGCCTCCACTCGAGGCAGCGGAATCGGTTCGTTAAGCCGGTCGGTGTGGATCACCTGTAGCCGCACGAATCCCGATTCCGCGTGGCGGACCCGCACCCCGACCGCGCCGAACGCGTGGCGCAATGCATCGGACTGCTTGGCCCACATCTGCACCGTCTGACCACCCACCAGCTTGACCAACAACTCATCAGCCGTCTCACCGATATCGACCCTGACCAACACCGGGGTCTGTACACCGTTGTCGAGAATCTTGGTCAGCCCGTGGATCGCGGTCAGCGTCTTCCAACGCCGCTTGTAGCGCTTCCACGACAGATATCGCGTGCGCATCCGCCCCCACACCCAGCGCCGCCACGAACCGCGCCACCAGGCCCACCACATCACCCAGGCCGCAACCGAGCACCCCGCCATAGTCGCGCCGATCGGCCAGCCCAGCAACCACCAGCCCGCGCCTGCGGCTGCGATCGGTAGCGAGATCATCGGGAACAGCAACGCCCACCACAACAGGTGGACCAACCCCAACACCACCGCTTCCAACAGAAGCACCAGCCCTTGCCCCAGATCATCGAGGATCGTAGGCGGACAGGTCGGCGGCTTTTCGTACTCCGCAGAACGAACCACGTCTATCAACTCCAACTATCTTGTTGCGAATGTTGTTGCCGCACAGTCCGATATGACGGACGTGCGGGGGCGGGCCGACCCGGTTGTGCCCGAGCGACCCGCCGAATTCTCCGACCGCGAGTCAGAATCAGGCCGGGGTCTTACCCGCACCCGCTCCACTCGCCGACCGGTTACCGCCACCCGGCGCGTAGCCCGTCGCGCGCACCGTGTAGTCCAGGTACTTGTATTCGCCCTGGCCAGCGATGCGCGGTTGGACGGTGACGCCCACCAGTTCGATCGGCCGCAGGTTCGGGCCGATCTCCGCGGTTGTGGGTACCGGTTCGGTCTCCGACAGCAACAGAACCTCATAGCTCGCACGCCGCGCCTTGCGCACGGCCGGATCACTCACGGTGGCCTTCCACACCAGAGCCCCGGTCAGCTCGTCGCGCTTCTGCGGACCGGGCCGGTTCGGGTCACCGGTGTACACCAGATCAGGGCTCACAGGCCCCATCTGGTACAGCCCATCCCGGAAGAAGTCCGCGAACTCCACAGCGAATCGAAGGTTCTTACGAGTGTCGATTAGGTTGTCCTCGGCCATGGCGGCCACCATCCAATCTGTGACGTAACTGGTTGTTGTTAGATGAATCCCGCACAGGGCGGGGGATTTCGGGTACGGCACCACGCGCCGCACCACAGGGCGCTACCAGCGCGAACAGGCGGATCACGCCCCCCCGGCCACACCCCGCCACGCCCGCACCGTGTCCGCCCCTACACCCGCCAGGCGCAACCGGACCGGATAAATTTCTCGCTCCGAGAAGTCACCCCGATTGGGTGAATGGACTACTCTGGACATGGCAGAGACCTCGTTTCTGCACACGAATGAAAAGGGAGACTCCGAACGGCAGGGCTGCAACCCATATGCCCATCGGAGTTGGTTTCGTTCAGGCTGTCCCCTCGTTAGCGCGGGGGGACAGCCGCGAATCAGTGACGGCTAGCAACCGTAGTTATCATGCGATGAATCAATCTCCCTCCAATTTTTTCCATCTTGACACGGAAACCGTTGAGCGTGCCGCCGCCCAACCCACACAATTTGTGGGGGTTCCGCCAGACCGTTCCGCACACCAGGTGTGGAACGATCCGGGGCCGACACGGGGCCGCGCCTGACCACGTGGTACGCGGACACCTGCGATCACGTACCGCGACTCCCTCAGCGATACGGAACCAACTGCACCAGTGCGGGTCGGGAGCGCCATACGGCCGCATCGACCAACCCGCATGCGAGAGACAGACACAGGCGCGCACATCCTTTCTTTCCTACCCGGCCCGTCGAGTCCTTCTCGCTGTCTCCATCATCCCGCCAAGTGTCAGGCCGTCAAGGAAAAGCCACGAAATATCCGCCGGACCTACAACACATTTTTTGATAGCAGATAGCAATAGCGCGTCTAAAAGGGGATCTCACGCTTGACATACGTGAAGAAGAAAGCCCTCAATTTACTAAAAGGAGGGCTTTCTTCTAGGGCTGTGCGGGGTAGGTGTCGCGGAAAGCTTCGCGCACGATGGCCGCGTCCGGTGCGCCTCGGCCCTCTATCTCCGAGACCACTTCGGACACGCGCCAGTAGTTCGACGGCACCAGACGCCCGGACTCCACGGCCGCCAGCGCGACATGTGCCGCTTCGTCCGGCTTGTCTGCCGCGACCAGAGCCAGGCCCAGGTCCAGGTTCGCCGTAGCGATCCGGCGGGGACGCACCGACTCAGCGCCTGCCAGATCAGCGAGGACGTGCCGAGCGTAGGACTCGGCCGCCGGATCACCGAGCCAGGCCAGTGTGGTGGCCACATAGGCGTCCGATTTCGCGGGGTCGTACCGGAAATGGTGTTCCGGCCGGTCGGGCGTGCTCAGTCCGGCCACCAGCCTGGCCACCCGACGCAGCGCCCCGTACGTGCCCTTGCTGTCCCCGAGCCGTGCCAGCGCGCGGCCTTCCTGGGCGGTGGCTTGGATGAATGCCGAACTGCCCTCCGGGGCAAGGGAATACGCGGCACGCGACAGTTCTGCCGCCGCTGCGAACTTGCCGTCGGTCAATTGCTGCCACGCCCGCGTTTCCAGGCACCATGCCGCGATCTCGCGGTGTCCCGCTTCGTCCGCCAGCTTCCACGCCAGGTGTCCTCGCGCCGCTGCGGCGGAGGTTTCGCCTAGGTCGATATGGCACGTGCTGGCGAGTAGCGACAGCCAGCCGACCGAGACCAGCAACCGGCGGTGCTGCGCCAGCGTTTTCCGGCTGTCCATCAGGCGTCCGGCGTAGCCGAGATGCTGACGGATGCGCATGAGTAGTTCGTCCGGCGGAGTTGTCGGGTACCCCGCAGCCAGGTCGTCCACCGCCAGCTCCAGGCGGTCCAAGGTGTCCCCGCCCAGGTCCGACGCCGCGACCCGCTGAATCCACTCCGTTGCTGCCCGCTCACCGTCAGCCGGTTCAACGAACAGCGCCGAGCCGATACCCAGGGCGTCGGCGTAGGCGGTCACGTGCTCCGGCCTAACCTGGCGCTGCCCGGTCTCCAGCATCCCGAGCAGCGCCTTGCTGTAGTGCGTGCGCGCCGCCAGTGCGGACAGGCTGAGCCCCGCCGCCTCTCGGGCAGCGCGAAGCCGGATACCGGTGATGGCGTCCGATTCCCCGCTCTCGTCCACAAGACCAGCCTAACGGGCTTGATCCGCTGTAGACGTTTGTAGACGCCGAACGGCTCCAAACCCAAAACGTGCACATCTAGCGTCTTTTTCAGCCCCGCCGTCGGGTGGATGGGGGTGCCCCTTCATCCCCGGCGGCGGGTGCTACTCAGCACGCGTTGGCCCAGCAGGGAGGGGTTGTATCAATGGGTTTGTCCGAGGAGTTGGGTTGGGATGAGTCGGTAGCCCCACCGACTGCGCCGCGTACCGACTCGCCTGCCCCGGTGGCCGATACGCCGCGTTCGCGGGTTGGCTACTACCGCAGCGTGTGCCATCTGCCCGCTGTGCTCCAACCGGACACCGGCCGTATCAGTTTCACCGCGGGCATGGTGTGGGCGGTAGCGATGCCTGCGGAGTTGGGGCAGATGGTCAAGGTCCACCTCGAGCGCCACAAACAAGGTGGTGGGCCGATCGTGACCCATCCGCGCTCCCACACCTGGACGTTCCTCGTGCGCTCGGACATTCCGGCCACGATGATCGCTGCCGAGGCAGCGTTGTTCCATGCGCGCCGAATCACCGTCTTGGGCAACGGCGATCACGTGGCGTTACCATCCCCGGCTGATCAGGGTTCGGAGCATCGGGTGTGGATCACCGCCGCGCATTCGGTGTTCCGGCCGTCTGGGCGTGCGGTGCTGTATGCGGTGCACGCCTGCCTGGCCCCGACCCGACAGCCCGCGCTGTGAGCACCGCCGCGCCGACCCCGGACGGGTCGCCATCGCCCACCGAACCCGATGTGCACCTGAGTGTGTTCCTGCACGGGCAGCGGATGGACTTCGTTGCCTGCCTGACCGCCGCGTTGATCTTCGTTCAGGAGCACCAGGCCCGCCACTACGTCGATGCCGTGACCGTCGACCTGGACACGCGCGAGTTCCCGCGCCTTCCGAACGAAATCCTGTACCTCGAGAGGTAGCACCTGTGACCAACCGCGTGAGCCAACAGAATCGGCCCGAACACGAAAGGCGCAGTGACGCAGCACATCTGCAAAGAAGTCGAGATGCCTTCAGTCGCGCCCAAGCCGCCGCGCTGACCGCTTTGGCCCAAGCAGGGCGGGCGTGTTCGGCACGGGAGCTGGCAGGCGGGCACCACATCGGCCCGATCACCCTGACTCTGCAATGGCTGGTCACCAAGGGCCAGGTCCACACCGAGATCCGCCAACCAGCAGGTGCAGGACGCGCGGAGCCGGTCTATGAGCTGACCGACGAGGGCCGCGCCACCTGTCAGCATCTCACGATCCACCCACCGCTAGCCCGGCCGCAGGCGCCCCAGTCGAGGAGATGAAATCGCGTGCCCATCAATGCCATCGGCCTGCTC
This sequence comes from Nocardia sp. CNS-044, assembly GCF_059570515.1. Lineage (NCBI taxonomy): Bacteria > Bacillati > Actinomycetota > Actinomycetes > Mycobacteriales > Nocardiaceae > Nocardia > Nocardia sp. CNS-044. Next base: position 905,472 of record NZ_JCANSX010000006.1, on the reverse strand, counting down.
AACCGCAGCGTCAGCGACTCCTGGTTACGAGACGAGCGAGTGATCATCGACCTCAGCCACGCGCGGGGGTATCGGCTGGTGCACATGGTGACCATCGACGCCGACACCTACATGCCAACCACGTTGATCGTGTGGACCGCACACCAGCACACCGCGACCGTCGTCGTCGCTCCCAGCGTCGAGCACTTCCCCAGTACGAGCATCCAAAACGCGGTCGCTCTAGCCTGTGCCCTGGTGACACCCGAACGCACAATTCCCCCGCTGCAAGCCCACACACCATGAGACTCGCCTACGACAGTGCCAAGGGCCGGGGTGGTCGGCTCGTGTTGCGCCCCGTCGCAGGGTTGCCGCCCCTACCCTGTGTACGGCGCTTCGTGGAGCCTGGAGTTTGCGGCGCTGGCATGTTCGGACGGAGAGGGGTGGTCATGGCCGAGGTGTCCGGCGAGTTCGACGAAGAGGACTTCCAGCAGTTCGTCAAGGATCAGCGGGACCCGCGTTGGGTGGCGTGCCTGGACAGCGTCGATGACCAGTTGGATCGCTTCCTGAGCCGGACACTGCCCTTCTTTTCCGGCGCTTTTACTGGCGATCTGCATTCGGCGGCGGCGTTGTATTTCGCCGAAGAGGCTGCGCTAGAGCAGTTTACGAACCGAGAGGCGGTACGCGCGCCGGAGAATCGTGCGGTGGCCGAACGCTTCGAAGTGTTCCTAGGTGAGGTGTTCCGCCGCGGCTTCGACGGGGCGTGGATCAACCTCCCTTATCACGACGAGACGGGTATGGGCTTCTGCCCGGTTGTTCGGTTCCCGTTCACCAACCTCGACATACACGTGCGGGCTTTCCTCGAAGCTGCGGCAGAGGAGCGCACGGGGGCCGAGTGGCTGTCGGTGTGGGCGCGCGCCGACAAAATACGAACCGCATGGAATGAGGCCGGAAGCCCTCAACGTACGCAGTGGGACCAAGCCGGATGGGTTCCACCCGAGAACGGTCACGAACTGAAGGAGAGTATGGGCATGGGTGACGAGCAGTTGAGCATGGATCTCGGTGTGAACATCGAAGAATCTGCGTGGGCGAAATGGGTTGATCCGTCTCGCCGGGAAGCTCAAGCACGAAAGTTCATGTCCTACGCAGGCATTCGGAGTATCCCGGACGAGCTGTGGAGCTATAGCGACTCGCCAGAGATCATCACGGAGCAGCAATCGGCCGACGATGCTGTAGCGGAGTTGTTCCCGGACTGGGACGCGGTGAAGTCGAACCCGGATATGGCCGACGCGTTCGCATGTTTCCTCGGCGAGTGTTTCGCAAAGTATGCCGGAGCCGAATGGTACGACAGCCCCGTCGGCCGGGAGCGCTCTCTGTACGACGACGTGAATCCTGCACTTGTTTACGGTTTCGAAGGGTCGACGGATCACACGGTGTGGCAATTGTTCGACTTGATGTTTGAAAATCGGCTGGAACGGGACGGGCGCATGTTCACTGTGATGGTCGACATGATGGGTGAATACCAGGAGGAATGCCGTTTCCTCCCGAGGAAGCGTGGCAGCTGACCCGCGGCTTGCCGTAACTGATGTGATCGCACATGTTCGGGGGCTGGGTCACTCATGCCAGACGACTACGATAAAGACCGAATCGGATTCGACCCGAACGACCGTGGAAGAATATTCGAGAATGGCGCCGAGGTATTTTTCCGCGATCGCGAAAATGGCTACACGAAGCAGGTTTCGGTACCCGTTCCGGGGCGAGACGAGAAACGTCGTTTCGACAAAGCGCAAGTAAAAGACGGGCGAATCCGAAGCGTCGAAGACAAATCAGGCGGAGTGCGAGGCCCCAACGACCTCAAAGAACTACGCAATGACCGAATACTCCTCGAAAACGGCATCATAGATCACCACACGATACGCACAGTCGAAGGCGAGCCTATAGCGCGAGAGGCGCAGCAGTTGATAAACGAAATGGCTCGGGACTTCCCGAACCGTTTCGAACACCAAGTCATCCCCCGGTCGGTCGCTCGCCAAATCTGGGCCTTGGGACTGCAAAGGGAGCCTGGTAAGCAGCTCGAATTGGACGGGGTCCGTGACAAGGCGCGCGAGCACGCGGCCCGACAGCGGCAAGCACCCGCCGTGTCGCTGGTCAAGCAGCGTGAGTCGCCCACCGTATCCCTGGTTCGCACCGAGGAACAGCAGCGGGACCGTTCCCGGCGCAGCGAGGAGGCGCGGCAGCGGAAAGAGCGGGAGCGCGCAACGCGGCTCCAGGCAGCCAAGGAACGGCTCTCACGTGCCGTTGCCGATCAGAACCGGCGATTGGCCGAAGCGCGGGAGCAGGGGCAGCCCGTTCCCGCGCAGGATCTGAAGAAGTCGCACGAGGGCATTACTCAGCAGCTCGAAGCCGTGCGGGCTATGGAGGCTGCCCAAGCGCGCGAGGCGCTGGAGAAGGCTGGACTTGGCGCGAAGCAGATAGAGGCGATGGAGCCGATTCTGAAGCAGGGGCGTGAGACTCCGCGGCTGGACATGGTGCGCGATATCGACGCGCTTGGCGCTGCTGCGCAAGATGCGGCGAAGGCTCAACAGCGGCGTGAAGAGATCGAGCGTCAGCGTGAGCAGGTCCGCGATCGCGTCGAACGTAGCCCCCTGCCGCGCGAGGTGGCGCAGATCCTGGAGCTGGGGAGGCCGCAGCCGGGGGAGACGCCACGGCCTGCGCCGGGGCACGAGGTGAGTCAGGCGCGGTTGCACTACGACATCGCCAAGGAACGACAGCGCGAACAGGAACGCCAACGCAAACGAGGGCTGGGACGGGAACCAGAGGGAAGCGCATAGCAGGCCCTGTCTAGACAACGGCGCCACCTACCCTTTAGGCCAAGCGACTGAGCGACGGCTCACCGTGCCGGATTCGGCCACCACCTCACTGGTTTCCCGGGGTCCAGGGCTGGGCCGTTCCGGTGCGTCGCGACAGGCATGGCAACCAGTGGTCTGATTCGCGGAATGTGTTGTGCCGCAGTCTTGAAGGCTCTGTTGGGAGCGAGTGAGAGAAGTTGGGAACCCCCGGGAATCAGTAGGAAAAGAAGGAAGAGATAACCGGTAACCCAACAGATTGGAACTTGCCGAATTTCTCTCTACAGAGTCAAGAGCGGCGCGCTACGCGCGCCGCCCAGGGTCGCCCCGCCCTCCGCTCCGCTCCGGTCGGCGCACCCTGGCCCAGACCCAGGAGGGGAACCGAACCATCACACTCACCTCGCAGCGCGACCGCGCGGCAACCGGTACTCTCCGCAGCAATTACGGTCTCAAGGGTCCTGCCGCGCCCCTCCGGGGCTTGCCACCTTCGAATCTGATGGGTCTCAGGCTCTATCCCGCGGATCGGAATCGCGAAGGAAAGCGCTCGTCCGGCAGACCGTGCGGGAGCCCGGCATCTCGCCGTTCCTTCTGCTTTCGCTCCCAGCTGTACAGCGAACTTGTGATTGTCGCGAGCGCATCCCACTCCTTGCAGACGCTGGTTCGCTTGCCGCAGGAGCATTTTGTGAGCTCGCCGTCGACCGCGTGGTGTAGCTCATCGAGGGCGAGTAAGTGCGCCATCGCTCGGTCCCTTGATCGGTAGGCCGCGTCACGCTGGTCATGCGCCTCTGTGACCTCTTGAGCGTCAAGCCACCGGCGGACGGACTCAGCCTCTTGTCCGCGCTCATTTTTGTAAGACCACCGGACATCTTCGAGGAGCTTGTCCTTCTCAGCCACCTGCTTTCGAAGCGACTCCACCTGCTTCCTGAACTGCGCGACCTCGTCGCTGTGGTTGGCGTTCGTCAGATTCAGCTCCGCGGCCCACATTTCGAGGTGGTCGGAGTCACGAAGCTTCGACTTGCTCAGGGTGTCACCGAGATGTCGTTGGCAGCCGGGGCAGATCACCAGATCGCTCGTCGACTTGAAGGTAAATGTTTTCTCGATCTTGCAGCACAGACACACGGCGTTGGTCGGTCGGTGCAGGTTGTAGCGATGCATGAGGTTCCTCCTTGAACGCTCCACACAGCCGGTTCTGAAACCCTACACCTGGGGTCTGACACAGTAGGAAGCCACAACATCTAGTGATGCCTACCTAGTGTCCCTGAGCGCGCTGCGGACGGTCCGGCAATGTTGCCAGACATTTGCTATACGACTTGATCTCCGGCGTGTCCCTTGGGTGACACGCCGAGCTAGCCCTGCGCGACCTTCCAACTAAGTCACAACAAATTGTCTCGCCGCCGTTCGAACTCGAACGCATATGCGATCGTGGTAAGTAGTCAATTGTTGTCGTTTCAGCAGGTCATCACCCACTTCTGTACGTCTGTTGACAGTCCTAAGTAGTTCGTAGTAGCCATGCCGCTCGGTATCGAGAAGGTCAGGGGTTCGATTCCCCTTAGCTCCACCAGCGGAGGCGAGTGCTCGCGGAGAGCGCTCGCCTTTTTGGTTGGTTCCGCGTGTTTTGTGGGGGCGGAGCCCCCACGCCCCACCCGGCGGGGCTTCGCCCCCCGGACCCCCTTTCAGGTGTGCCTGCTCGGGTTGGTTCGCCCTTGCTCGCTGGACGAGAGACACGTTCTTGTTCGCCGCCTCGGGTACGCCTCCCCGCCGCAGGGTGTTCCTCCCCGTGCCATGTAGTGCCGTTGTGTCATCGCCGGGTCGGCGTGGCCGAGGACATCAGCGGATCACCAGGTCGGCGCTGTCACAGTAGTCGGCGACCGTGGGCGGGGTGTACGCCTTGACCGGTGTGCCCCGGTTGTGCTCGGCCTTGGACAGCTTGCGCGGGCACGGCACCTGCGAGGTTCGTACAGCGGTGAGGACGAACCGCAACTCATCGATGGTGAGATCGCGCGCGCCACCGGTGCGGCCCTTGGCCTCGATGTTCTTGGCCATCTGCGATTCCCGGCCGGGCGTCATAGCCCCGAGCATGGAGCACTTCCCCAACGCCAGCATCCAACGCGGTCGCCTTGGCCTGTGCCCTGGTCGGCGCACCCTGTCCCTAGGCTCCAGGGAGGGGCGCCGGACCCGCTACGTCAACCCTCGCAACACGCGATCGCGCGGAAGTCTGTTACCTGTCGCAGCACTTACGTCTCATTACCACAGGTGCTGCCCTTCCTGTACCAATGAACCTCATGCCGGCAAATGCAGGATGAGCTGGAAGGCATATTCATTGAGCTAGTGGAAGGCTGTGTGGCTCAGTAAATCTCAGGGGAAGTAAGTCCAGGGTAGCCCGGTTTCGACCGCATGGCGGACACTCGAAGTCATGCAAGCTCTGACGATCCTCGAGCACGGGACCGGACCGGCGGTGGCACTCGTACACGGTGGCGCGGGGCCGAAGGCAACTTGGACCGGGCTGGACTCGCTGTCCGCGCGGTGGACGCTGCTGCTTGTGCACCGACGCGGCTTCGGTGCGAGTCCGCCGCCACCGGGTGGGCAACAGGACTTCGAGATCGACGCGGCCGATCTCGGACGTATATTCCAGGCTCGGCGCCCGCATGTGGTCGCCCATTCCTACGGGGTACTTGGGGCGCTCCTCGCCGCCGCTCAGGCACCCGAGACCGTGCGCTCGCTCACCCTCATCGAACCGCCCCTGTACTTTCTCGCCCCTGATGATCCGGAAGTGGCTCGGCTGGAGAGTCTGGGAAACGCGGTGCTCACCCACGGTCTCGACGCCGACCCCGCAATACTGCGCGAATTCCTCACTCTCGCAGGGGCACCGGATGGGGGAGGGAGTCGGTTGTCCGATGGAGCCGTGCGCCGCGCGTGGGGCGCTCGTTTACCGGGGCAAGCACGACCGGACCTGACCGCTTTGCGGGCGGCCGATGTCCCTGTTCTAGTCGCATCGGGTGGACACTCTCCCGGCCTGGAACGGATCTGCGACCTGCTCGCCGACGCACTCGGGGCGCAACGGCTCATCGCACCAGGTTCGGGCCATTTCGTCCCGGCGGCACCGGGTTTCGTCGACCGGCTCGAAGCGTTTCTCTCGGCGGGCAGTGGCACGGAATCGAGCTGACCTGCGCTGCTTCGGCCTGGCAACAGCGGTCACCGGATCAGTTCCGGCGAGTCGGCATCGACGTCGATCAACAGCGCATCAGATGCGGCACTCACGCCGGACGTGCTTACGAATGAGCCTGCATGAGTCACAAACGTCCTGTCGTCCTGTGTATCTCCGCATGTGCGATGTCGGTCGTGGTCGGGGGGTGCTCCTCGGACCCAGGGGACGATTTGGGTCACCTGTCGAAGTGTGCGAACGTCGCTTTCCCAGCTGGTGCCGATGTCGTCTGGTACGAGCATGACAGCGGTTTCAGGGAGTCGACCACGGTAGCCGTTGTCGATATTCCGGCCGGCTCCGTCGACGAGTTCAAACGGCAATCCGACTTCGCGAAGTTCGCCCCAGGCGTTCCGTCATCGTGGAGGTCCTACTGGGCCGCGACCAGAATGAACGACCTGCTATCGACAGACACTGGAAACGAGCACTCGGTGGAAGACTATCGCGATCCGCGGCGGTACGTCGTCATCCACAACAGCGGCGGCGAGACGCGAAAGGTCTTCGTGCATACGGACTGCTGACGCCGGAGCCGTGCCCAGGGCCTCTCAGATCCGCCGCCTGATAGCCGGGTCCTGGACTCGGCACGGCCCTACCCGACGGAGCGCGTCCGGCCTACCTCTTGCGTGATCTGCGCTGATTGCATCGGGCCGACGGGACGGCGCGATCATGACCGAAGGCCCCGATCGGTGTTCCTCTCGGGGCCTTGGTGTTACGTCCGGGGGCTACTTCGTGGCGGGGAAAGGCTGGTTGATGGTGGTGAGGTACTGCGCGGCGGCGGCGATGGCTACCGGGGCGGTGATGAGTAGCTGGCCGGCGATCGTGCCGAGGGCGCCGATCGCGGCGACGCCGCCCAGGCAGCCGACGGCCGCGGCCGGGAGGAATGGGCCGAACAATCCGACGAGGGTGGCGGCGGCGACGGTGCCGCCGACGACCGCGCCGAGCACGCAGCCCACCGCCGCGCCGCCGATCCCGCCGACCAGGGCGCCGAGGCTGACGCCGAGGCCGATGGTGCTGGCCATCCGGCTCCAGGCTGCCTGCTCTCGCTCGTACGGACTGCGCCATCCGGCCTGGTCCTCGTAGGGCAGGGCCACCGGCTGGTACGAGGCCTTGGTCGGATCGAGTTGCGGGGTGAGGACGGCGGTGCGCCCGGAGATCTCGGCCGCGATCGGAAAGACGAAATCGTCTATGCGGAAGGACAATTCTGTTCCGGCCAGCACGGCGCCATCGGATGCTCTGATGGTGAACGCACCGTCCGCGACGGCGAGCGTGCCGGAGTCGACGGTGATGGTGGCGGACTCGGCGTCGGTGGTGGCGGTGTATCCGACCGGAGGCGGGGCGGCCGGGGCGGCTTGCGCGGTGGCCGCGCCGAAGCCGATGGTGGCGGTGATCAACGCGGCGGCGAGCGTGGTGGCCGGGGCGAACTTGGACACGGCGATATTTCCTCTGGCTGTGCGTGAGATGTACGTGGTCGGCATTCCATCAAGCGGCGTCGAGGGCTGCGGTGATCTTGCGGGTCATCTCGGCGACGGTGGGGCTGGGCGAGCCCGCACGGGCCTGGGCGGCGTCGATGGCGACGAGGACGGTGCTGCGGAAGTTGTCGGCCTCGGCCGGATCCTGTTCCGCGAGCAGGTTCATCGCTGCGGTCAGGGCGGGCAGCACCTGGTCGGCGAGTTCGGCGACGGACTTGCCCTTCAGTTCGATGTCCTTCGACTTCGCGGCGAGCACGTGCCCGACCAGGCCGGTCGCGGAGTACAGGGCGATGGAGCCGTCGGTGGCGATCTTGTGCGGCTTGCCACTGGCGGCGGCCAGCAGCGATACGGCGCCGTACGCGGCGGTCCGCAGGGTGGCCTTGTCCTGGTCGGTGAGGGTGATGGAGGAAGCGCTGTTCTTTGTCATGGCAACGACTATCGGCGGCTGGCCTGACAACGCGCTGACAGCCGCCTGACACGGCCACCGAGACCGTGTTCTACCCAACCACGCCAGGCGTTTTCAGCGTCTTGACCTGGCACGACGCGGTAGAGCTGTCGATTCGAACGCTCGGCTGTGTCACCCCAGCGGAGCGTTCGGCAGGCCTCGTAGTGCTTTGTCTTACGCTGACCCCGAAGTCCCCTGTGCGACCCGAGCGGGGGTCTACGCGGCGACGGTGGCGAGGCGGAGGTGATCCTCGATGTCGGAGGGGGAGCCGGTGTAGTGGAGGGTGCGCAGGCCCAGGTGGGCGGCGGCTTGGCAGTTGTCGGCGCGGTCGTCGATGAAAAGGACGCGGCCGGGATCGTGAACTCCGGTGGTGGCGAGGGCGTTTCGGTAGGTGTTGGGGTGGGGTTTGTTCTTGCCGAGCCGGGCGGAGTAGAGGGCGTCGGTCATCAGAGGGCGCCAGGCGGAGGCGTCGAGGGCATCGCTCACCGGATGGGGTGCGTTGGAGAGCAGCACCATTGGGAGCTCTGCCTGTCGGGCCTGGTGCAGGAGTGCGACGACGCGGGCGTCGGTCGAGGTCCACATCGCGGTGTCGACGGCACGCAACCGGGTGAGCAATTCCGGGTCCGGGAGGTGGCCGAGTACGGCGGTCCAGAAGTCGGAATCGTCGGACTCGCCGGAGTCGTAGGGTTCTCGGGCGCTCCAGAAAGCATTCTGGAAGTGTCCGAGCTGATCGGCGGGCCACCCGGCGAGTTCGGCGAGGCCGGTCCACATGGGAACGGTGGGCTGTAGGCCGATGACGCCGTTGTAGTCGAAGATGACCGCGTCGAGTTCCGCGGGCTGCTGAGATAGTGCGGTTACCACCGGTTCTCCAGTGCTCGATGAGACAGGACGGCCACGCCCGCGGCGAGCAGGGCGGGCAGCATGAGGGCGAGGGGCAGGGTCGTCGCGGTGGCCAGGGCGCCGATGAGCGCCGGGCCCGCGAGCAGACCGAGGTAGCCGGCCACGGCCACGGTGGCGACCGCGCGCGGACCACCCGTTCCGGCCGCGCTGAACAGCGAAGGAATCGTGACGGACAGGCCGAGACCGAATGCGGCCCAACCGGCCAACGCGAAGGGCACGTCGGTCACCACCAGACCCGCGACGAGTCCGAAGGAGGCCAGAAGTGCGCCCGTGCGAACCACTTTCGGCGCGCCGAAGCGTGCGATGAGTCGATCGCCGACGAGACGCCCGGCCGCCATGGCCGCGCTGTATCCGGCGTACGCCGCGGCACTGATCGCGGGGGACGCGTGCAACCCGCTGAGATGGACTGCCGACCAATCGGCGGCAGCGCCTTCGCCCAGCAGACACGCGGCAGCCAGCAAGCCCAACAGCCAGAGCCGAACTCGGGACAGCTCCGACAAAGGCTCCGCCGCATGGGTTTCCACCGGACCGACGTCAGCGCTTTGCGATCCGATGCAACGGGTCGCGGGTGCCGCCGCGACCGTCGCCGCGATCGCCACGCCCGCGGTGACGCCGAAGACGTAGGTGTGCGAATCGTGCGCGGTGACAGCGGCGAGCAAGGCGCCACCCAGGGCGCCGAGACTGTAGGCCGCGTGCAGGCTCGACATGATCGGGCGACCGTATGCCTGCTGGCAGCGCACCGCCGCGCCGTTCGCCGCGACGTCCAGCACACCGTGCGTGGCGCCGAAGAGCAGCGCCGCGGCGGCGAGCGCGATCGGAGTTCGGCAGGCGCCCAGCAATGCGAGGCTTGCGGCGAGACCTAGTGCGCCGCTGGTCAACAGCTGGGGAAGCCGGGCGGGTTCGGCGAGCCGACCACCTACCTGGAGTCCGGCGACCATGCCGACCGCGGCCGCGAGCAGTACCGCGGCCAGCCCCGCGGTGTCCAGTCCAGCGGACTCCTGGATGGCCGGAATTCTGGTTCCCCAGACGGCCATCACGACGCCGAGTCCGGCGAAGTATCCCGTCAACAAACCACGACTCCGCACTACGGCGTCGGGTATATCTCGCGCACGTGCCGAAGCCGGCGCGATGGTGCGTGTCATGAAAGCTCCATCGATGCCGCCGCCGCTTTCGCTGTCGAGAAATGGCCGCGAAATCGGCTGCGAGAGGGTGAGTTTGACGATGTCCGCCTCTTGTCGACGAGAGAGGCGCGCGAACTGTAGATCGGAGGAACGTTCCGCGGGTCAAAGACTGAAGGTTGCGCGACGCTGCGCGAACAAGCCGAAACCTACCAAGGGGTACGGGAAGCTACCAGCCGGAGCGGGCCTCGGTGATCCGGTCCACAAAATGCCGTCCGGAAGTATCAGTGACCGGAAGATCTGCACGTGACGGCGCCGAGACTGGATCGAGCGCGGTGGCGACGGAGCCGCGCCCAGGACACGATCCGGCTCGTCGCGTTCGTCTGCGTCAAGGATCCGTCAATGCGTCTGGCAGCGGATGCGTGGTCATTCGACCGGGGGACCGGCTCCGATGCGCCGCGGGGCGAGACCCATTGCTGCTCAACGCATGTCAGATTCCCGCAAAATCCCAGGCGGACGTCTTATCGCTGCTGCCCGAAGGGTGCCATTCTCTGAAACCGATTCATCGGTGGAAGGGGCAAGGGTGGCAACGAAACTCGGGATAACGCCGGATCGGTTGCGTCGCGCGGCCGGGGCGATGGGGGACCTTCGGGATCAGGTGAACGGCATTCTCGCCACCCTGGAAACCTCGTTGGACACCCGAGGGGCGGCTTGGGGCGGTGATGGCTACGGCACCACCTTCGCCGACGGTCCGGAGGGATACCTGGCGGCGCGCAAGAATCTCACCGAGGGGATCAGTAACACGGCCAAGACGCTGGATTCGTATTCCGATGGGCAATACAAGGCGGCAGCGCTCCTCGCACGCACGGACAAGCGCTCGGGCGACGGCATTCGGTAGCACGTGTCCATCACTATTCCCGGCGAGCTGGAATGGCTCGGCTGGATCGCCGGCTCGGATTGGCCGGACGGCGACGAAGACAAGATGTGGGAGATCGCTGATGACTGGCGCAAGGCCGCCGCCGACATCCGCGATCTCCTTCCGGAACTGCAAGCGGCTAGGAAAGCGACCATCGCGGCGTACCCGTGGGGCGACGGCGTAGAAGCGATCACCACTGCCCTGGACAAACTGGACCACGGCCCGGAGTCGCTGGAGCACTTGGCCGAAGTTCTCGACCTGGTGGCGGACGCCGCGGACGCGCTCGCCACCGAGATCCAGTACACGAAGATCCTCATCATCAGCTCGCTGGCCATGCTGGCGTTCGAGATCGCTGCGGCGTGGCTCTTTCCGCCTACGGCGCCACTGGTCGAGGCGACGGCCATCGTGGCGACGCGCGCGGCGGTGCGGATCCTCGGACAGCGGGCGGTCAGCGCCATCGCGCAATTCACGGCGAAGACGGGCATTGCCGCCGTCACCAAATTCCTGGCGAAGCATGTCGCGTTCAGCACGGTGCTCGGCGCGGGACAGGACGCGGCGATCCAGGCGTATCAGGTCGGGGCGGGCACTCGCGACAAGATGGACTGGAAGCGCGTCGGCACGACCGCCTATTCCGCTGGCGCCGCGGGTGCGTTCGGCGGGCCTGCGGGTGGATTGCTGGCCAAAGGTGCCGCGAAAGTTCCCTTGCCCGGCGGACGTTGGGGCGACGCGCTCGAGGGCGCGGTCGTCGGTGCGGGCGCCGGCGTGGTCGGTGCCGTTGCCGCGCAGGGATTCGGCAACGCGTTCAACGGTGGGAGCTTGAACCCGCTCGATTGGGGAGATCCGCTCTGGCTCACCAGTGGCGCGGCCTTTGGTGTGGCTACCGGCGGCAGCAAGGGATTTCGCCATTCGATGGCGGGCCGTGGTCCCGGCATAGGTGGGTTCCGCGCCGCGGATCCTGCGCAGTTCGGTCCGGGGGGCGACGGGAGCTCGGGATTTCAGACACCTCGGAACGCGGGCGAAACCGGTTCGGGGAGTGGCTCCGGCGAACCTGCGAGTGCTTCGTCGGCGCGTGAGGGTCAGCCGAACTCTGTTGCGCCTGAGCGGAATACTTCGAGCGGTGGCCTGGCGGAGGCGAACGGGAATCGCGCAGGGTCTTCGGCGGGTGCTGGTCTCCGCGGCGCGGATCCTTCGCACGGTGGTGAGCGCGGTGTTGTCGCCTCGAGTACGGGGACCCGCGGTGTGGATCCGTCGCATGCGGGTGGTGGTGAGCGTGGTGTCGCCGAGTCCGGAAGCCGTGGGGTCGATCCGTCGCATGCGGGTGGTGGTGAACGCGGAGTTGGCGCGCCGGATAACGGAATTCGCGGCGACGATTCGTCCACGGTCGGTGGCGATCGGCCGGTTGGCGTCTCGCCGGAGAACGGTGCTGGGAACGATGGCGAGTCCGCCAATGGCAACCGAACTTCTGGCGGTGAAGCGTCGGGTAAGGACAACACCGGTGCCGAAGAGCGAGGAAGCGGGGGTCGCTCCAACGCGCCGGAAGGGGAGGGAACGTCGGAGAGCGTTCCGCCACGCTCCGGTTCGGACCTATCGCGAGTCGAATCGGAGGTGGGAACCGCCGGCGGTGACCGCATGTTCAGTAGCTCGGCGGACGAGGCCGGTACGCCTTCCTCCGAGCCACGGGGTAACGAAGGCACTGCTGGGGTCGAGCCGAATTCCGTTGCACGCGAGGGGGAAACACGATCGCCTGCGTCGGCGTCGGGACTGTCGTCCGAGTCCACGACGGGACCGCAGCGCGCCGCATCCGGTCCCAGCGCCGGTGATGGCGTCCAGTTGCGCCCGATGTCCGGCTCGGAGGGGCGCGTCCCCACACCGAGCGTCGGTGACGGCGGTCAATCGCACCCTGCGCCTGGTTTGGAGGGGCGTGGCCCTGTTCCGAGTGTCGGTGACGGTAGCCACGCGCGCCCTGTGTCCGGTTCGGAGGGGCGTGGCCCCGTTCCGAGTGCCGGTGACGGCAGCCAACCGCGTCCCGCGTCCGGTTCGGACGGGCGCACGCCCGCATCCGAGACGCGAAACGGGATTCGACCGCAGCCTGCGTCCCCTGCGAATACCCCGGATTCGTCCGCGCAACGCGCAGGAAGCAGCGACAACCGCCCAGCCGTTCCCCAATCACGCGCGAGCACACCCGAAGGCCATCGATCGGCTCTCACCAACGGCTCGCCGGTGGAGGCATCGTCGACCGGGAAGGAAGCCACGTCCGCGCCTGAACCGGTGGCCGCTGTGCGTCCGGCGGAAGCGCCGGGCCCGAAAGTGCCCGCGGCATCGTCCGGTACGCCGCGTCCGACCGTAGAGGGGGTGGCGCAGGGAGGGGATGGGCCGACGCCCGATGCGGGGCAGGCCCAGGAGGAACGGAAATCGCCTGCGGAGGGAAGCGACGGGCTTCGAGACAAGTTGCGACGACTGAACATCGATCCGGAGGGGATGAGCCCGGATCGGATGCGCCAGGCGGCTGACGAGGGGTTGGCGCGGAGAGTCGACGAGCTCGCCGAGAAGACCGCCGCGCTCGAGGCTGCTGGGTTGCGACCCAACGAGTTCGCCGCCGAGCGCGGGAACTTGCAGCGCCAGATCGACGAGTTCATCGCTCTGCGACGGGAACTGCGAGCGGACTTCGAGAGATGGGGACCCACCCCGGAACCGATCACCGCAACCGATCCGAACCAGACGACGGAGAAGGGACCGATAAAGCAGCCGAGCCAGGCGAAATCGGAAGGCGAAGAGACATCCGAGCCTGGATCCACACCGGAACACCCAGCGGCCACCCAGCAGCCCACCACCGAGGCTCCACGGACACCGCACGGTGCGGACCCGGCAGGCGAACAGGCCAGTCAGGGTGGCAACTCGTCGCAGGGCGAGCGGGCACCAGTCCAGGAACCGGAATCCGATGGTCCACTCGACACGACCTCGAAGATCCCGTACACCCCGAGGTATCCCCCCGTGCCATCGATCCCGGGATACGAGGCGGCCGCCCCGCCTGCCGACTCGGTTTGGGAGCCCGAGCCGGAACCCGAGCCCGAGCCGGAACCTGAGCCCGAGCCGGAGCCGGAGCCGGAACCTGAGCCGGAGCCGGAGCCCGAGCCGGAACCTGAGCCCGAGCCGGAGCCGGAGCCGGAGCCCGAGCCCGAGCCTGAGCCGGAGCCCGAGCCGGAACCTGAGCCGGAGCCGGATCCCGAGCCCGAGCCTGAGCCGGATCCCGAGCCGGAGCCGGAACCTGAGCCGGATCCGGAGCCCGAGCCGGAGCCCGAGCCGGAACCTGAGCCGGATCCTGAGCCTGAGCCTGAGCCGGAGCCCGAGCCCGAGCCGGAACCGGAGCCGGATCCCGAGCCCGAGCCGGAGCCGGAGCCCGAGCCGGAGCCCGAGCCTGAGCCGGAGCCCGAGCCGGAGCCCGAGCCGGAGCCGGAGCCGGAGCCGGAGCCCGAGCCGGAGCCGGAGCCGGAGCCAGAACCAGCGGCTGATATGGAGCGAAAGTCGGAGACTGCCGACTGGACGAACCGTCGATCACCGGACTTCCTCGACCTCGCCTGAGGTTGCACATCCTCGCTGAGCGAGATCGCCCAGTGCTGCCATCCGCTGATTTCCGAACGACGTGCGAGCCCGTCCGGACGCTGGTGCTCTGTCGGTGATGCGAGCGGTGTGCTCGTCGCTGGTGCGTGTCCGGACTCCGCCCCCGAGGCGGCGCGGGACTGACCGCTATCGCCGGATAGTGCAGGCCGCACGTGGAATCCGGCTGACCTACCGTCTACGAACCGGCTCGAACGTGCGTCGTTCGCGAGCTCTACTCCCGATGAAACCTTTCCCGCACCAAATCCATTCGGGCGCGAAGTTCCTCGGGACTGATGACCCCGCGATCCATCAACGTATGCGCGGTGATCACCGCCGACCGCGCTCGCACCGGAAAGTCGTGGTAGATGGTCTCGCCGAGTACGTCTTCCGCGTGCCGGCGTTCGAGGTTGTCGAAAGCTCCTCTCCAGGAGAGGCATTCGCACGTCGCCTGCATGCTCGACTCCCACGGGTCGGGTTTGCGGTCGAGTTGGGGGAGGGTGGATTCGCGGGTGGTTCCGGGGGCGAGGGTGTTCAGCAGGACGTCGTAGGGGCCGGTCACCGGCGTCCCTCCCTTCGCATGGCGTCCTCGACCTGGTCGGGTGGTTTCTGGGCGGTCCAGTCGGCTTGGGGGAGGGCGACGCCGATCATGGTGTCGCGGGTGACGATCGCCGCGAGTTGTTCCTCGGTCCAGCCCTCGGTGCCCTCGGGGCGCATCGGCATGACCATGAAGCGGGATTTCTGGTTCGAATCGTGGACTCGGATCTCGACCTCCGGCGGGAAGTGCAGGCCGAATTCGGCGAGCACCTCGCGCGGCCAACGGACAAGGCGGCGACGGTAATTGGGGGTGCGGTACCAGTCGGGTGACATGCCGAGGACGGGTCGCGGGTAGCACGAGCAGAGGGTGCACACGATGACGTTGTGCACCTCGGGGGTGTTCTCCAGGACGTAGAAGTAGGTGTAGTCGCTCGGCGTGCCCGAACCGGTGGGGTCGCGCCAGTCGATGCCGATCTCTTTGCAGGTCTCGGTGCCGTCGGCGAGCAGGCGCGCCTTGAAATCAGGGTCCAGCCACGCCTTCGCGACCAGTTTCGATCCGCCGTGCGGGCCGACCGCCTCGGCCCATTCGGAGAACCGCCGGTGGTCCTCCTGGGAGAACAGGCCCTTCTCGATGGCGAGTTCGCGGATCGCCGTTTCCAGCACCTCGAACTCGCTGATCTCCTCGCTCGCCTGGATCGGCGCGTGCGCCCCGTGGTCGTGGGTGTGACTCACTGCGAATCGTCCTCCTCTGCGGGCTCGAGCCAGCGCTCGGAGACCTCGGTCTCCAGGGTGTCGGCGTCGAAGCCGGTGTAATTCGGCCACAGATCCTTCTGGCGGAACCGCACGACGTAGAACGGCTCGACGCGGCCGTCGTCGCGTCCCCACGCCTCGTCTTCCGGGATGATCCACTCCGGCCGGTATTCGACGACGACGCCGGTGCGGCCGCGGGTGTAGCTCTGGGTCCGGGTGTGGAACATCGACGTCGCGTCGCGCACCGTCACGCGCTCACCGATGCGGTACTTGCGGGTCATGCTCGCTCCTTCAGCCGCGCGCGCACCTCGTCCAATTTCGCCGACAGCTCGTCCGGAGTGATCAGGCCCTTGTTGATCAGGACCTTCGCCGCGACCGTCGCCCAGCGTGCGTAGTAGGGAAGCCCGAAGTAGAGGGTCGCGCCGAGGTCGTTCTCGGCGCGTCGGCGCTCCTCGGAGTTCCACACCCCGCGCCAGCCGAGGCATTCGCAGGTGACGTAGGTGTTCATCTCCCACGGCTCTTCGACTTTTTCCTGGTACGCCACCGGAATGTCCGGTTGCCCGCCGACGTCGTGCAGCACGTGGCGCAGGGCCTCGAAAAGCTCGTTCGAGATGTCGTACGGCGAATCCAGCGGGTTGCGGAACACCGGCGCGATGTCGGCGACCCGGTGCTGAAGCTGGTCGAATCGATTCGGTGAACTCATGATGGCTCCGTTGTCGCGGCTCCGATATCCCCGGCGAGATGCGGCACGCGCCGCCTCGGGGCAAGCACTGGGGAGTGACCCCCATCACAAATACGGTGTCAGGTCGCCCACGATACACGGCACGTTTGCCGGAATGAAGCTGCTGCGCTGCGCCAGAGCCGAGACCGGAGCGGATGCGGGCCGCTCAGCTCCACAAAGCGTCAGCGACAGACCCGCCTGGCTCGATGCCGGGCGGTATCGCGAAGAACGCGCTGCCGGTGTGCTGGATGAGCGGATTCAGGCGGTCGCCGTTCGCGAGTGCGTGCTGGGCCTTGATGAACTGCTCGGGTGGGTTGTTCATGAAGGCGGCGAAGAGCAGGCCCGCGTCGAGCTGGTTGTGTCCGCCGTGGGCGTGCTCCGGCGTGCCCGGCGCGTGGGTGTGCGGTTCCTCGGCGACGCCGCTCGCGTTGGCGATGAGGGTGCCGTAGTCGTAGTTGTAACTGCGACGCAGCATGGGGATGTTGTGCACGAGGCGGACGTGCGCTCCGGCGGGAATGGCGAGTTCGCCGCTGGCCGTGCGGGATTCGAGGTCGAGCGGATCGAACTCGCGTTCGCCGTGCAGCGGTGCGCCGTCGCCGCGACGGCGGCCGATGATGCGGTCTTGCTCGGCGAGTGGAAGCTGGTCCCAGTCGGCCGTTTTCATGCGGATCTTGCGGAAGACCAGGTAGGTGCCGCCGCGCAGCCAATCGGGTTCGTCAGGGGAGTCGATCCACACGGCGCGGTCGAAATCAGCCGTCCCAGCTCGTGGATTCGCCGTGCCGTCTTTGTGGCCGAACATGTTTCGCGGAGTACCGCCGTCCGCCGGTCTGGTGAGGAAGCCGTGCTGGGTCCAGCGCATGCGGCCGAGGCCGGGCATGCGTGCGCGGAGGGCGCGGAACGCGTGGCTCACGATCTGGGCGTCGTCGGCGCAGATCTGAACGAGGACGTCGCCGCCGCTCCACGCGGGATTCAGTGCGTCGCCGCGGAATTCGGGGAGTGGGTGCAGGTGGTTCGGGCGCTGGGACGCGAGGCCGAAGCGCTCGTCGAAGAGCGCGGGTCCGAGCCCGAAGGTGATCGTGAGCCGAGCCGGATCGAGATCGGTGGCGAAATCGGTATGCGCGCTGAAACCGCGTGCGGTGTCCGGAGTTTCCGGGACGGGGTCGCCGTGGGTCAATGCCGCGGCCGTCGCGGTCCATCCGGTCAGGAGTTCGCGGAGCACGGTTCGATCCGGCCGCGCGACGTCGACGGACAGGAACAGCGCGTGCGACTGGGTGAGGGTGGCGATACCGGCTTGCCTGGGGCCGTGGAAAGACTCGGTGCGGGAGGGCGGCGCGGGATCGGGCGCCGTCGCTCGACCGGCGACCGCGCCGACGGCTGCCGCTCCCGCCGTGACGAGGCTCGCGCCGAACAAGGTGCGGCGGGAGACTCGACCGGTTGGCGAATCAGAATTACTACTGCCTGTAGTACTTTCGCTCATGCGCCACAGCGTAGCGGCGCGCGAGCAATCCTTCAATAAGGCTGAAGGTTAGCGACTTGTTCACCCGTGCCGCGCTCGGGGGTCGAGATGCGCGAAACTGAAGGCGTGACCACCGAGAACGCCCGACCTGGACCGCCCGCGATCAGCACATCCATCATCGTGCTGACGCTCGCGCGCAAGGTGGAGACCGAACTCGGCGCCGCCCTCGCCCCGCTGGATCTCACCATCGCCCGGCTGGGACTGCTCGGTCATATCTCCGGCGTGCCCGGCGCGTCGTTCAGTGATCTGGCGCGGATGTCGGGCATCAGCGTCCAGAGCGTGCACACGGCGGTGAAGGCGCTGGTTGCCGCGGGGCTGGTGCGCGACCGCACGGCCCGCGCCGGGTCGGCGTCGACGATCGAGTTGACGCCCAAGGGTTCTCGGCTGCTCCGCAAGGCCGAGGGGGTCGTCGCCGAGGTGGACGAGCGATTGTTCGGCGCGGAAGCCGACCCGATCCGACGGCAGATCGGCGCGGCCATCCTCGCGGCCTTTGCCGGAGGGTTTCCCGAATCGCGCACCGCGCGGTGATTCCGCGCACGTCCTTCAGCTTGGATGAAGCTTTCCGTTAGGCTTCAGCCCAACTGAAGGATGAAGGAGTCGATCGGTGAAGCATGTCTTGCTGTCGGTTCACGTGGTGGCGGCCATCGTGTTCGTGGGTGGCTCGGCGGTGGCGTCGAGCCTGTTCCCCCGGTACGCCCCGGTCGCGGCGGGCGCGCCGACGCGCAACGGGGCCGAACGCAGTGTCCCCGTCGCGCAGGCGATGCACCGGGTGACCGGTGTCTACGCGGCGCTCGGTGTCATCGTGCCGGTGGTCGGCATCGTGCTGGCCGCGGTGCAGGGCCGGATGGGCGAAATCTGGATCACGCTGGCCATGGTGCTCACGGCCGTCGCGGGCGGGCTGCTCGCGGTCCAGATCCATCCGATGCAGCGCGACGCGCTCGCTGCGCCGGACGACGGTCGGCGGCTGCGCGTGCTCGGGATGCTCGCCGGTGTCTACAACCTGTTGTGGGTGGTCGTCGTCGTGCTCATGATCGTCCGGCCCGGCTCCTGAACCAGCGCGGATTCGATGTCCCCGCTACCGAGCCGGAGCCGATCCCGGCCCTCCTGACCTGCGGTGTTCGCCCGTTCCGGGCGCACGTCGGCAGCTTCCGCGCAGCGCGTTGGCACTATGGCTGAGGAAGTGATCGTTACGAGGAGGTAGTTGGACATGGCTCGGATTCCCACGGCGCTGTTGGCGGCCGGTGGACTCGGCGGTGGTTTCGCGCTCGCGCAGGCGACGAAGAAGCGCGAGTTCGGCGGTGTGGTTTTCGCTGCGGCGACGGCGGCCGCGCTGCCGCGGTGGCGGAAGGCGGTCGGCACCGGTGGGGCGGCGGCGCTGACGGGACTGTCGGTGGGCGCGCTCGGCGCCTCGCACCCGTTGGCCAAGAAGATCGGCGCGTGGCCGTCGGTGGCTGTGGTGTCGGGTGTGGTCGCCGTCGCCGCTTGGGCGACGGTGGATCGTCGGGCCTGATTCGGATCACGGCTGTGCGGCCGGGGACGCTTCGGGGTTCTCGACACGATGGACCGATCGGCTCGGCGGACCGAAACCCGCGGCGCAGACTGGAACCCGCGGCGCAGACTGGAACCCGCGGCGCGGACCGAAACCCGCGGGGCCGACTGAAACCCGCGGGGCCAACTGAAACCTGCGGGGCATCTTCGGCCACCGCATCGCCCCGGCTGAGCCGAGTCGATGCGTTCTTCAGCGGGGCGGGCCCGATCCAGTCGAGCCCGCCCCTGACGTATTGGGTTGTGTACTAACGAAAATCGAAACTCAGGCGGCGGGAAGCTCGCCGGCGGGCGCGATGGGCGGGGCCATCGAGCCTTCCACGGCGCCGACGATCGCGCCGATGCCCGCTCCGGCGGCGACGAACGGCAGCGACATCATGCCGACGGCCAGGGTCGCGGCGAGGACGGGCATGAAGAACAGCCCGGCCGGGGCGAAGGGGATGCCGACGACGAGGCCGATGGCCGCGCCCATCACCGCGGAGGCGACCGCGATCGGGCTGGCGACGGCCGCGCCGACGAGCGCGCCCTGGGCCGCGGTGCCGATGACGTCGGCCGAGATCTGGTCGGACCGCGAGCGTTCCATGCCCGAGGACTGGAGTGCGCCGGACAGGCCGTTCTGCGCGACCATCGTGGCGCCGTTGATCTGATCGGCCTGCTCCGGGGTGATCCAGTCGGGCCGTCCGAGTTCGACGTTGCCGACGCGGAGCACGTTCGTCGGCGCCGGGACGGGCGCGGCCTCGACGACCGGTGTGGCCGCCTCGAACTCGTCGTTCACGGCCGTCCGCGGCGCGGGTTCGATCGGGTCGGCGGCGGGCGCCGGCACGATCGGCAGCGGGATCACCGCGCCGAAGATGTTCGCGCCGAACGGGAACTGTTCGGCGACGGCGCCGACCGGAACGGCCTCGCCGGGCGGAGGCGCGTCGGCTATCGCGGGCGCGGCCGTGACGACCGCGGCCGAGATCGCGCCGACGACCAGCGTCGTCGTGCGCAGTGAGAAGGAACGGAACGGGATAACTGCCTTGTTGGCCATGCGGCGTCCTCATTCGCAGAAGCGGAGTTTCCTACGCATCTGATTCGGAGCCGCATCGCATTCGGATGAAACGAATTTCACACACCGCGTCCCGCGCGGTCTGTTTCGCGTCGGACGCGGGTCAGCCCTTCGCCTCGGCCATCTCCTCGGCGACATCCGGTTCCGCGATGTCCGGCGTATCGTCCGTCCGCCGGCGTGCGCGCAGGTAGGCCCACTGCAACACACCGAGCCCGGCCAAACCGGCTATCGCCGTGCCGATTCCGATCTGCCAGCCCGGCGGCCGCCAGTCGACGACCAGTTCGGCGTTCTGTGTGCCGGGCGGGATGTCGACGGCAAGGAAGGTGCGGGCGACGGCGAACGTGGACAGTTCGCGGCCGTTCAGCGTGACGCGGTGGCCCGGCCAAGTGAGGCGGGAGAACACGACCCGGCCTCCGGTCGCGGAACTGACCTTCGCGCGGGTGGTGATGTCGTCGTAGGAGCCGGTGGACGACGCGGTGACGCCGGAGGTGTGCGCGATGGCGCCGTCGCGGGTGGAGGCCGGACCGTCCTGGCGTTCCAGCACCCAGATGAAGCGCTCGTGCCCGCGGTAGTCCACCCACTGCCAGCCCGGCGGGGCGGGGTGATCGCGCGCGTCGGGATACTGCGCGCGGTGCAGGACGACCCGATCGACCTTCATCAGGTCGACGACGGGAACTCCGGTCGACGGTTCGTCGGCGAAGGCGCGGCGGAACGCGTCCGGGCAGGTGCTGCCGTCCCATGCCATGCAGAGCAATCCGGCGATGCCGGTGTGGCCGATGGGCGTGTAGGCGTTGACGTAGTCGAGTTCGAGCGCCTTGGCGTAGTTGCCGATGGCCAGCGATCCGTACGCGCCGTCGAGACCGCGGTCCTCGGGGGCGATGATCGCCCGGTCGGCGAGCTGCAAAGTGAGCCCGTCGAAATCCGGGAAGGCCGCACGCATCTCGGAGCGCTTCTCCGGGAAGTTGTACGACAGCGGGGTCAGCGGCGCGATCGCCACCTGGGTGAAAGCGATCGGGAACATGGCGACCATGGTCAGCGCGCACGCCGCGACGATGCCGCGGTGCCGCGCGAGCCACACGACCGCGAAGCCGAGGGCGGCGACCACGACAGCCGCGATCAGATGCCGCAGCGCCAACAGGGGTGCGGCCGAGAACGATCGGACGAACAGCAGCCCGATCAACACCCCGGCGGCGACCATCCGCCTTCGCGAGGCCGCGAAAGCGCCGTACCGGCTGAGCAATACACAGACCAGCACCAGCAGCGCGATCGCCACCATCGGCAGCACCCGCGCGGGCCAGCGCAGCGGGCCGATCGCGCCGGGGCCCGCGGTCCACATCAGCACCGCCGTCGCGAAGAACGCGATGCCGCTGAACTCCCGTGCGGAGCGGCGCGCCGCCCGCCAGTCGACGAAGGCGAGCGCGGGAATGAGGAACCACGCGATGTAGACCATCGGCAGCGGCTGCACGTGACCCCACCAGGCGGTGAACGCCGGTGTGGTGCTCGGCAGGCTGGCGTTGAGCGACTCCGACCACGGCACCGTCAGGAACGGATCGTTGTGGATCTGCGCGCTACCGCGCCAGGTGACCTGCGAGGAGAGGATTCCGGATAGGTTCGCGATCGCCGCCGTCAGCGCCGCGCAGCCGGAAGCGAGCATCAGCCGCACCGCGGGCGCCCAGCGCTGCTGGTGGACGATCTCGCCCGCCGCGACGGCGACGATCACCAGCGCCGATTCCACCGCGGGAAAGGCGTACTGGACGGTGAGCGTGAGATACAGGAAGACGAACACCGGAATGGGTCCGCTGCGCCCGCGCGCGTAGTTCACGCCCGAGGCCCAGGCGTGCACCATCCACGCGGTCGCGACGTGCGGGGTGAACCAGCTCGCTTCGTCGAAGAACAGGAACCAGCCGCTGAGCGGGAACGCCACGCCCGCGACCGCCGCCCACGGCGCGCGTGCGCCGTACGCGAGGCAGATACGGAAGACGCCGAGGCCCGCGATGATCGAGAAGACCAGCTTCACCAGGGTCGCGTAGAGGGCGAGGTCGTCCATCGAGGGGGCGATGAAGAAGACGAGCAGGTGGGCCGGATTGAGCAGCCCCGCCTCCTCGAGTGTGTAGTTGCCCGCCATCCACTCGTGCGGGACGAGGATCGGCAATCGCCCTTCGCGCAGCTGGTTTCCGAGTGCCACCCACATGGGGGCGTACTGGGCCTCGGTATCGTCGGTGTAGTAGTGCCGCGGATCGGCAAGCAACACCGCCAGATATCCCGCGATCACTCCTAGTGAGGTAATCGCCCCCCACTTCAGCCCTACTCGGCGCGGTTCGATCGCCGCGATTGTGCTCACAAGGGGCGCAGCGTATTAGCACCGCTTGAACGAAGCAAGAACTGATTGGTGACATTTGTCCGATTAGTCGCGCTTATGTCCGGTTGGATTTTGCTTCTCCGCACGTGATAAGAGGGTTGTCATGTCATGTTCACCGTGTGTCCGCCTCGCGGACACCAGAGGCCGCGGCGCGCGGGTCCGGCGCCGGTCGATGCATCGATGAGGCCGGTGGAAGGGGGGTCTCCGGCGGTCGGCTCCGGCGAGGTCGACGATCGGCGTGGGAGTTCGGCGACCACTGCGCCGGGCGTGATCGGACGACGTCCGGCTCCGGCGCCGGGACGGCCCATCGAGCCCGACGAAGCCGGTCGGCGGCTCCGCGCGAAGCGGAAGCACGCCTACCGGCACGACCTCGACGGACTGCGCGGCGTCGCGATCGCCTTGGTGGTGGTGTTCCACATCTGGTTGGGCCGGGTCTCCGGCGGCGTGGACGTGTTCCTCGTCCTGTCCGGCTTCTTCTTCACCGGATCGCTGCTGCGGCGCGCGGAGTCGACCGGCGCTGTCGAACTCGGCGCCACGGCGCGGCGGTTGGGCAGGCGGCTGCTGCCGGGCTTGGTGCTCGTGCTGGCCGTCGTAGCGATCGGCACGGTGCTGATTCGCCCGTACACGCAGTGGACCGAGGCGGCGACGCAGACGCTGGCCTCGCTGCTGTACTACCAGAACTGGTATCTGGCGCTGTCCTGGTCGGACTACCTGGCCGCCGACCCGTCGGTGAGTCCGCTCCAGCACCTGTGGTCGATGTCGGTGCAGGGTCAGTTCTATCTCGTCGCGCTGGCCGGAATCGCGCTGCTGGTGGCCGTCGTTCGCAGGTTCGGCCGGGTGACCGCGCTGCGGCCGACGGCGGCGGTCGTGTTCGGCGGACTGGCGGTGGCCTCGTTCCTCTACGCCGCCCGCGGCGCGGAACTGCACCAGGGCTGGAACTACTACGACAGCCTGGCGCGCGGCTGGGAACTGCTCGCCGGTGCGCTGCTCGCCGTGCTCGCGCCGAAACTGGCACTGCCGCGCGCGTTTCGGGTACTGCTGGCGGTGGCCGGTGCGCTCGTCGTGCTGAGCTGCGGCTGGTTGACCAACGGCGCCAACGAGTTTCCCGGACCCGCCGCCCTGATCCCGGTGGGCGCGGCCGTCGCGCTGATCCTCTCGGGCGCCGGTCTGCCGACCGCCGCCCAGCCGCTGCCGAACCGGTTGCTCGCCGCCGCGCCGATGGTCCGGCTCGGTGAGCTCGCCTACGCGCTGTACCTCTGGCACTGGCCGATCCTGATCTTCGTGCTCGCCGAGCGAGGTACGCCGACGGCGGGCATCGAAGGCGGGCTCGTGGTGCTCGCGGCGTCGTTCACGCTGGCCTATCTGACCCACCGCTTCGTCGAGGAGCCGCTGCGGACCGGCGCGGTCGCCCGCTTCGCCGGATATCGCCGCCACGCGGGCCGGGCGGTGGCGTGCGTCGGCGCGACGCTGCTCGCGGTGGCGGTCGGCGCACAGGTGGTGACCGCGATCCTGCCGCCGCAGCCGGTCGCGCACCTGGATCCGACGCGCTATCCCGGCGCCGAGGCGTTGGCGGCGGGCGCGGCCGTCCCGCGGGCCAAGATGCGCCCGACGGTCTTCGAGGCGCCCGCCGACGCCGCGTACCCGTCGCGGGACAAGTGCATCGCGGACTGGGACACCCGCGACGTGATCACCTGCACCTACGGCGACGCGGACGCGGAACGCACTATCGCCGTGGTCGGCAGCTCGCACGCCGAGCACTGGGTGCCCGCGCTCGACGTGCTCGCCCGCGAACACGGCTTCCGCATCACGGTGTACCTGAAGATGGGCTGCCCGCTGACGGTCGCGGCCGAGCCGATGTACAAGGGCGAGCCGATTCCCGACTGTCGCGACTGGTCGGCGGAGGTGATCGACCGGCTCGGCGTCGACCGGCCGCAGTGGGTGTTCACCACCGGAACCCGCCCGCGCGACCGCATCGGCGACGAGACACCGACCGATTACCTCGAGGTCTGGTCCCGGCTGGCCGAGCACGGACTCAATGTGCTCGCCGTGCGCGACACGCCTTGGCTGCGCCGCGACGGCATCCGCTACCGCGCCATCGACTGCCTGGCCCAGAGCGGCGACGGCGTCAGTTGCGGCATGCGCAGGACCGACGCGCTCGACGAGGTGAATCCCGCCGCCGAGCCCGCCGCGTCCTTTCCCAACGTGTTCCCGATCGACCTGACCGACGCCCTCTGCACGCCGGAGGTCTGCCCGGTGATCGAGGGCAACATCCTCGTCTATCACGACGAGCACCATCTGACCGCCAGCTATTCGCGGTCGCTCGCGCCCGAACTCGGTCGCAGGCTGGCGCCGATCCTCGGCTGGTGGTGAGTCGGGGCCGGGCGGCCCCGACCGTCACAGCGCCAGCAGCGCGCGCCTGCCGAGTCGCGGATCGGCCAACGGCCGCACCGCGATTCGCATCAGCGCCAGCGGATTGTCGTCGCCCGCGATGCGGTTCGCCTTGAGCGCGCCGCAGGCCGCGCACTGGTGTACGAGCAGCCACTCGCCGTCGTCGCGGGCCGAGAGGCTGACCGCGGACATCCGCCCGCCGCACGTCGACGAGCGGTCGCCGGGGATCCGGCCGTCGACGTGGCGGCTGGACAGGCAGTGCGGGCAGTGGTTGCGGTGCGCGGTGCCCGGTGCCACGACCGACACCGCCATCCGGCAGCCGACGCAGCGGAAGGCGTCGCCGGATTCGCCGCCGGGCCCGTGCAGCACGTCCTTACGGCGTTGCGCGCGAGCGGATTTCGTCTTTCTTCGCGGCATCTCACACCCGCCCTACAGATCGCCGAAGACTTCGAGCGGGAAGGGCGGTTCCGCGAGCGGACGCACGGCCAGTCGCATCAGAACGAGCTGATTGTCGTCGCCGCACACCGGCGACAGCGACAGCTCGTGGCAGCGGGTGCAGCGGTGCACCACCGACCAGGAACCGTTGCGCTGCACCGCGATCGACAGCGGAGTCATCCGGCCGTGGCAGTCGGAGGCGCCGCCCTCGACGTGGTCGACGGTGTGCTGCGAGTTGAGACAGCTCGGGCAGTGGTTGCGCCTGCTGTCGTCCGGCGCGAGCGTGGCGACGACGAGGCCGCAGCGCACGCAGGTGAAGGTGCCGGTCCGTAGCGCGGGGCTCGGACCGCGGTGGGTCGAGATGTTGGGGTGGGACACCCGGATTCTCCTTACTCCTTGGCTGTGGGAAGAGCAGCGGGAGCAGGCCGAGTGCGCCTCGAAAAGGTCAGTGGCGGTCGGCGTTACCGGCGTGGTCGAGGTTCCGAGCCACGCGTCGAGGCGCTCTCGGCGCGAGCCGGGGCATACATCATCCTCCTTCTTGGCGACCGGGTGGGTCGCGTCCACCGCGCGGTTGTGCGCGCGAGGAACTGTATAACCGAGTCCGGAGCGCGGCCACTGATTTTTCCGAGGCCCGTACCGTAGGCGAAGGCGTTACGGCGACGGAGGAGCCGGGCGGCCATCGGTGTCATGCGAGCGACGGCAGCGCCGTGTGTGGCAGTGCTGGCACTGGCCGACCCTCGCCGTCCTCAGCGGGGTGTGTTTCCGAGCGCGGCCACCGCTCCGGAGATCTGGCCCGCCACGTCGAGAATCAACCGGAATACATCCTCGTGGACCGGTTTCCCGTTGCACCACAAGACATTGCATTCCGTCGACGCGTACGGCCCGACGCCGAGCAGGACGGCCGCGACGTTCAGCGGGTCGACGAGCTTGCCGAGATCCTCCAGGTTCCGCACCAGCGGCTGATTCGGATCCTGGACGGCGTAGGGATCTTCGTACGGCAGCGCGGGCAGATCGGTGACCGCCGCGGCCACCCTCCGGAAAAGCTCCTTGTTGTCCGGATTGCTGGTGCCGGTGAGCATCCCCGTGAGGTTGCCCGGCTCGAAGCGCGTGGGCACGCCGAGGCGGACGATCACCAGATCGCGGCTCGGGACCACGGTGAGGAACTGGCCGAGCGCTCCGGAGAACGCGTAGGTGTCGCGCGGGGAGCCGACGAAGGCCGGATGCGAATAGAGCTGCGCGACGGGAACATTCACGCCGCGATAGGTGTCGCCCGCGTTGAGCCACCACAGGAACCCGTAGCCGCCGTTGGCTTCGGTCGGAGTCGTGGCCTGCCGGATGTACCCGGGATCGATGAGTATCCGTTCTTCCCACCGGCCTTCCTGCGACAGCAGCCTGCCGATCCGGGCCAGGTCGGCGGGACGCATCGCCAGACCACCGTTGACCGCGGTGTTTCCGCTGCGGTCGCGCAGCCAGACCCAGTTGCCACGGTCGATGCCGATGGGGCCCATGACTTCGCGCTGGACGAAGTCCTGGAAGTCCGCGCCGGTGGTGATCTCGATGATCTCCGGCAACAGCGCGAGGACGTTCTGGGCGTACTGGAACGTGCTGCCCGGTTCGTATTCGACCGGCGCGGCGAGGGTTTGCCGCACCGAATCCGTTTGCAGCCCCGCGAGATCGGCGGGCCAGCTGAAGTGGATGCCGGTGGTCTGGTTGAGTACCTGACGCACAGTGATGGCCGCGTGCGCGGCGTCGGCCTGCGGGAAGAACTTGCCGAGCGGATCGTCGAGGCCGAAATAGCCCATGGTCACCGCGCGCCCGACGGCCACCGCCGCCATACCCTTGCTGCCGCTGGCCAGCGGCATCGGCACATTGCCCGTCGGCGTGTGCTCGCCGACCAGGCAGCCGTGCCGGTAGATCTGCACCGCGTGCGACCCGGTGCGCGCGCCGAACTGCACCGCGTCGGCCACCGCCGCCGAATCCATCCCGACCTCAGCGGCGTCCCTTCGTTCCGGCGCCTGTCCCGCGGCGGGTTCGGCGCAACCGGCTTGGGGCGCGGCCACGGCGGCGGGGGAGAGCAGCGCCGCCGTCACGAGCACGGCGGCGCCTAGCCCGGTCACCCAGGCGTTGCGGCGGAAGAGCATGGTGAATTTCTTTCTGCGAAGCGGTGTTCGGTGTCAGGCGACGGCGTCGCCGTGTGCCAGGTAGTGCAGCCAGGCGATCGCGGCGCGTGCCGAGCGGTAGTGCTCGATGCCGTCTACGGGCGAGAAATGGGTTACGCCACGGGCTTCTCGGCCTGCGCGGCGGTCTGCGCGGTCACCAGCGTCACGAGCGCGATCAGCAGCGCGGCAGCCGCGCGTCGCCGGGCCGTTCGTCCTCGTCATCGAGGTCCCCCTTGGTGCTCGGGCGCCGGCATCTGTGGAACTGTCCGGTCTCAGATTTCGACTGTAGCGCAGGAGTGTTCTACGACACAATCACCGTCGGGCTGATCAGGACGAGTGGCCGGGCTCCCGCTGTATCGGGTGCTCGATCCCGCGGCCCGATGCGCGGCGCGGGCGGTGCCCGCCGCGGTCGGCTTCGCTGATCGCCTCGCCGACCATGGCGCGCACCGCGTCGCGCAGGCCGTAGAGCGGGTGGTGGGCGGCGGGCCCGGCGCCGGGATCCTCGCGCAATTCCGTCAGCAGCGACCAGCACAGCGCGAGCATTACCAGCACGAACGGCAGGGCGACCAGGATCGTCGCGGTCTGTAGCGCACCGAGCCCGCCCGCGACCAGCAGGACGGCGGCGACCGCGGCCATCAGAGTGCCCCAGACGACCACCAGCCAGGAGGGCGGATGCAGCGAACCACGGCTGGTCAGCGAACCCATGACCAGCGACGCGGAATCCGCGCTCGTCACGAAATAGGTCATCACCAAAACCATGGAGACCCACGAGGTGACGGTTTCGGCGGGCAGCGCTTCCAGCATGCCGAACAGCGCGGCCTCGGCGTCGGCGGCGTCGGCGGTCAGATCGATGACGCCCGTGGTGGTCGCCCGGATCGCGGTGCCGCCCATGACGCAGAACCACACCACCGTCACTCCGCTCGGCACCAGCAGCACGCCGACCAGGAACTCCCGAATGGTGCGACCACGCGAGATCCTGGCGACGAAAGTGCCGACGAACGGCGCCCAGGACAGCCACCACGCCCAGTAGAAGATCGTCCAGGTCCCCATCCACGTGGGGTCGGCGTAGGCGCCGGTGCGAGTGGCCATCGGCAGCAGATTCGACAGGTAGTTGCCGACGCTCGCCGGGATCGTGTCCAGGATGTAGACGGTCGGTCCGAGCGTGAAGACGAACAGCGCCAGCAGGGCGGCGAGCGCGATGTTCAGTGTCGAAAGCCATTTCACGCCGCGGTGTAGTCCGGAGAACGCGGAAACGACGAAGGCGGCGCCGAGCGCGCCGATGACGATCAGCTGCACGGTCACCGAATCAGGGGTGCCGACCGTGAGATTCAGCCCTTTTGCCACCTGGAGCGCGCCGAGTCCGAGGCTGGTCGCGGTGCCGAACACGGTGGCGAACACCGCGAGCAGGTCGATCGCCTGTCCCTGCCACCCCGCGGCGCGGCGCGCGCCGAGCAGCGGAACGAAGGCGGCCGACAGCCGATTGCCGCGACCTTTGCGAAAACCCGCGTACGCCAAGGCCAATCCGACGATGCCGTAGATCGCCCACGGCGTGAGCGTCCAGTGGAACAGCGAGAATTGCAGCGCGGTGCTGGCCGCCGCGGTGCTTTGCGGCTCGACGTCGGCGGCGGGCGGCGGCGACACGAAATGCTGGAGCGGTTCGCCGACGCCGTAGAACATCAGGCCGATGCCCATGCCCGCGCTGAACATCATGGCGATCCACGCGAGGTTGCTGAACTCCGGTTCGGCGTCGTCGGCGCCGAGCCGGACACGCCCGAAACGGCTGGCGGCGATCACCACGCAGAGCACGAGGAATAGGTCGGCCGACACCACGAACAGCCAGTCGAAGTTGCCGAGCACCCAGTCGAGCGCGGTGTCCGAAACCGATCCGAAGCTGCTCTTTCCGAGCGCCGCCCAGCCGACGACGCAGGCGACTGCCGCGACGCCGATCCCGATGAGACGCAGGTCCGGCGCGGTGGGATGTTGCTGTGTCTCGCTGTCCATCGCCTCCAACTATCGCCGGTAACGATTGGTTGGCCGGGGCGGCGCGCCGTACCCGGGTACGCTCTGGGGAGCACTTGGCTCCACGTGTAGGAACTTCATTCCGGACGAGGGACGGGCCATGAACATCGCGCTGTGGATTGTCGCCGGGTTGCTCGCTGTGGTGTATCTCGCCGCGGGCCTGGCGAAGCTCGTCCAGCCGTACGAGAAGCTCACCGCGAACCCGAGCATGGGCTGGGCGCAGGAGTTTTCGCCCGGCGCGGTCCGCCTGATCGGCGGCGCCGAACTGCTCGGCGCCGCGGGTCTGATCCTGCCCCGCGCCACCGGTATCGCCGAGGTCCTCACGCCGCTGGCCGCACTCGGCCTTGCCGCACTCCAGGTCGGCGCGATGCTGGTGCACTATCGCCGCGGCGAGACGAAGAACCTGCCGGTGAACCTGGTCTTGGTGCTGCTCGCCCTGTTCGTCGCGATCGGCCGCTTCGCGGGCTGGGGCTGAACCGAAGAACGCCTCGCCGCAGCTTCGCGAGGTACCCGGCCGCTCCCGCGACGGTTAGAGTCGGTATTCGGGGCGTTGGTGGCCGTGGGGATCCGGCCGATGGGGAGCAGAACAGCTAGGAGTACACGCAACCGAAGTACGTGAGGGGGAGGACGTATGTGGTTTCTTGTCGATACGGCGGAGCCGGACAAGGTGATTCGGCATCTGCCGAAGGAGGGGGCGGTGCGCGCGCGTGCGCTGCACCGGGCGATACGACCGGCCGCGCTGGTCGGGGCGGCGGGCGCGGTCATCGAGCAGGCGGTAGGGGGCGCGCGGCGGTGCGAACGAACGGTGCTCGTGCGCGGCGAAACGCATCGGCTGCTGGCGATTCCGGTGCCGGGGCCGGACGACGCGGTGTTGGCCGTGCTGCTGTGGGCCGGTCCGTCGCGTACCGATCCGCCCGATCCGCCCGCCGTCGACGCGTTCGTGTGGGACAGCCGCCAGTGGACGTTGCGCAACCACGGCGGCGGGGGATCGGTACTGCCCGAAGGGCATTCGATGCTGCACGGCGCCTGGTTCCTGTCGCGCGTCATCGAATGCGAGGACCGTGACCGGCTGATGACCGCGGCGCTCGCCCCGCGCCCCGGCGTCGCCTGGCGCGGCCCCATGCAGGTGCGCACGCCCGGCGACCGCATCGCGCGGGTGTTCGGTTTCCTGCGCTATCACGACGAGGGCGCGCTGCGCGGACTCTTGCTGGAGGTGGCGTCGGACCGCGCCCCCGGTCTGGTGCCCGCGACGTATCGGGACGACGCGGCCGTCACGCTGCTCGGCGGCACTACCGCGCTGATCGACGCCGAGACCATGCAGATCATCGAATGGCTGACCCCGCCGCTCGCGGGCATCGCCTGGCGGCACCATCCGGCCTCGCGCGGCCTCGATCCGGACGACGGCCGCGAATTCAATTTGGCCACTACCCATCTCGTGCATCCCGACGACGTGGACGGCTACCTCGGCGCACTGCGCGAACTGGCCGAGCGGCGCAGCGACCGAACCAGAGTGGCGGTGCGGCTGCTGACGTTGCGCCAGGGCTGGCAGTCCGTCGAGCTGTACGGCGCCCGGCTGCCCGGCGGACCGCCCCGGTTTCTGATCTGCCTGATCCGGCCGGTCGGGTCGGATCCGGTGCCCCAGTAGGGAAACGGGACGCGGTCGGGTCGAGCGGCTGCGGCAGGTCGGCGCTCGACCCGACAGGGGCGCGCGAGGGGTGGCTCGATCGTTGCTATCGGTTCGCTGTTCGACGGCCCGAGCCCGGTTCCACCGGGCGATCGGGGGCGGCGTCGGTGCGGACAACGGCGTCGCATTCGGCACCCTGCGGCGCCGTCTTGCAGGACATCTGTCCAGTTCAGCGCGGCCAACCGGTCGGGCGGGCGGTAGGACATGTGATCGGTACCACCCGGATCATGTTGATAGCATGGCGTTTCTAGCCGACCGGATGCGGGCGGACCCCTGGATGCACCTCGAAAGAGTCTTTCCATGCAGTTTGAAATCGTCGAGCGGGACGAGACGTGGGTTGCCGGATTGCCGGTGCGCAGCCCGAAGCGTGCGCTCGGGAAACTGCGTGACCACGATCTGGAGGCGGCATGGGCGGCCGTGCTGCACCAGGAGCTCGGCGGACCGCTCGCCAGCGCCTACACCGACTACACCGGCGAACTCGGCACGTACAACTCCCAGATCGTCGGATACCAGTGCGGCTCCTTCGCCGAGGTGACTCGTGGCCATCTGGTCGCCCGCCTGCCGCGCGGCAGCTACGCGAAGTTCTCGTCGGTGGGTAATTTTCCGCAGGTGATGACCGACCTCTGGACGCAGATCGCCTACGCCGAGGAACACAAGCAGATCAAACGGACCTATACCGGCGATTTCGAGTGCTACCCGCACGCGTACAAGATCGATCTGTACCTGGCGGTCGATCCCCGATGACCTATGCGATCGTCGTCCGCAACGAGGCGCTCTACGGCGGACTGGTGGTGCCGCGGGTGCGGCCGAGCTTCAAGGTCAGCAACAGCGACCTCATCGAGTTCCTGAAGGACCGGTTGCGTGATCGCGGGGCCGCCGCTCAACCCATGTACACCGTCTACGTGCCGGATCCGGCCGGAAACTACAACGCGATGGTCTGTTTCGAATACGCGGAACCGGGCGATGTTCCTGTCGGCGATCTGCTGGTACGGGTACCGAAGGGCGTCTACGCTCGGTTCGAACCGAATGGGGACTATCACGACCCGGTAGAGGACGTGTGGGCGCAGGTCGACGACGCGACGGCGTCCGCCGAAATCACGCGGGCCTATCGGGAGGAGATCGAGGTCTGGCGCGGAGCCGACGCGGTCGAGTTGTTCATCTCCATCCTGGTGTGATAGCTGCGGGTTAACTAAATGTGAACCGACTGGTCTCTCCTTTTTAACTTAGGAATACCTTCTAGCCTTTGACCTGCATGTATTTCGGGGTACACGATTAGTTTTCGGGAGATTAACCAGACGCCTGGTCAATTCATGCCGGATGACGGATACTGCCCTAGGCAAACTCTCCCGGAGCGCTCGGGCAGCGGGTGAGGGGGTCGGCCCGGCTCGAAAACCGCGCGCGGGCGCGGTAGCAACGGAGTAGGAACACCATGACTGTCGAAACAGTCGCAGTCGGCGCCTTCGGCGCGCGCGATGCCGAGGTGTTGCGGTTTCGCGACATGCATTCCGGTTATGTCTTTCATGTGGCTCCTCCGGACGCACATCCGGATCTGTGGCGCCGCTATCTGCGCGGTGCGCTGCGCGTTTACCGGCACTACGAAGTCGATCCGGCATTGGAATACGAGAAAGTCGCCGACGGGCGCTCGACGTCGTTGTTCTTCGCGGCGGTCGACCCGGCGGGCCAGGTGGTAGCCGGGCTGCGGGCGCAGGGTCCCTACCTCGTCGAGGACGAGGTGCACGGGCTCGGCGCGTGGGCCGGACGCCCCGGCGAGGCCGACCTGCGCGCGATGATCTCCGAGCGGATTCGCGAGGGCATCGTGGAGGTCAAGGCGGTGTGGGTGGCGCGCGACGGCATCGCGCACCGTGCCCAACTCGGCGCCGCGATCTCGCGCTGTGTGGTGCACGCGGCCTGGTTGCTCGGCGCGCGGTTCGGTTTCGTCACCGCCGCGGCGCACACCGCCCGCCTCTACGAATCCAGCGGTGGACGGATCGCCGAGGGCGTGCCGCCGGTGCCGTATCCGGACGATCGGTATCGCACCGTCCCGCTCTGGTGGGACACCCGCGCGTACCGCGCCAACGCCAGCAAGCTGCAAGGGTCGCTGCTCGCCCTCGAACGCGCGGCGCTCGGCGCCTGGTTCGCCCAGGCGCGCCGCCTGTCCACCGCGGTCGACGCTCGGACGGGGGGACTGGCGCAGGCATGAACGGTGACCCTGGTCCCGGTGCGGACTATCGGCCGCTGATCCTCGACGAGACGGTGCCGGACGAAGCGTCCGTCCTCACGCAACTGCGTAAGTCACCGATGATCCGCATTCTCGACTTGCGTGACGTGCTGCACGCCGAACTCCGCAAGGTGCACAATCCGCCTCAGGGCGGCCCGGAAAACGACCGATGGGTCTATTACCCGTGGCGGCGCACGCTGGTCGGATTGCCCGGCGAACAAACCTTCCGCGCGATCCGGCTGGACCGCAACCGCAACAAGGTGACTCGCGCCGAACAGCGGCGGCTCGCGGGCCTGGCTGTCGGGGTGATCGGGCAGAGCGTCGGACACGCCATCGCGCACACCCTCGCGATGGAGGGCTCGTGCGGGCTACTACGCCTGGCGGATTTCGACGACATCGAGCTGTCGAACCTGAATCGCGTGCCGGGCAACATCTTCGACATCGGGGTGAACAAGTCGATCGTGACCGCGCGGCGGATCGCCGAGCTCGATCCGTACCTGCCGGTGGAGGTGTACACCGCGGGGGTCGACGAGCACTCGGTGGACGAGTTCTTGTACGGGCTATCGATCGTCGTCGAGGAATGCGACTCGCTCGACGTCAAGTTCGCGGTCCGCGAGGGCGCGCGTCGGCACCGGCTGCCGCTGCTGATGGACACCAGCGACCGCGGCCTGTTCGACGTCGAGCGCTACGACCTGGAACCGGAGCGACCGCCCTTTCACGGCCTGCTCGGCGCGACTACCGCGGCCGATCTGCGCGGGTTGTCCACCAAGGAGAAAGCTCCGCACGTGATGCGGATCCTGGATCCGAAGGAACTGTCGGCGCGGATGGCGGCGAGCCTGGTGGAGATCGACGAGACCGTCACGACCTGGCCGCAGCTCGGCGGTGACGTGCAGCTCGGCGCGGCAATCGTCGCCACGGCCGTGCGCCGGATCGGCCTCGGCTACAAGCTCTCTTCCGGCCGGACGAGGATCGACCTGGAGCGCGGACTCGACGGACTCGCCGAGCCGGAACCCGAAGACTCGGTCTGGGACAACGAATCCGAACCCGCCGCCGCGCCGTCCGGACCCGCGCGGGTGAACGTGCTGCACTGCGCGCAGCGTGCGCCGTCGGGCGGCAACACCCAGCCGTGGCGGCTGCTGATCGAGGACGACGCGCTGCGCATCGAACTCGCCAGGAATAAGTCCTCGTCGCTGGATATCGGCTACCGCGGCAGCGCGGTCGCGATCGGCGCCGCGCTGCACAACGCCCGCGCGGCCGCCGCGGCGCACGGCATCCTCGGCGGTCATCGTTTCGTCGAGGACGACGGCTTCGCCGCGGTGCTGGGGTTCGGCGCGGGCTCGGATCCCCTGCTGGCACGCGACTATCCTGCGGCGCTCGCCCGCGACACCAACCGCAGGCTCGGCACCGGCGCGCCGCTCGCCGACGGCGTGCTGGCCGGTCTCGCCGCAGCCGCCGCCGCAGCGGGCGGCGTGGTGCACGCGATCACGGGCCGCACCGAGCTGGCCCACGCGGCGGCGCTGCTCGGCGAGTCCGACCGGATCCGTCACCTCACCCCGCGACTGCACCAGGAGATGTACGGCGAACTGCGCTGGCCGGGCGAGGACCTGCGCACCGGTATCGACGTGCGCGGCATGGAGCTGGCGCCGGACGAACAGGCCAAGATGCGGATCGCAGGACGCGCCGATGTGATGGCGAGATTGCACGAGTGGTCCGGCGGCGCCGCGCTCGGCGAGTACAGCCGGGATCGGGTGCTGTCCAGCTCGGCTCTCGTCGCGGTGACTCTGCCGTGCCGACCGGGGCCGGAAGGCGCGAGTCTGGCCGAATACGCCACCGCGGGCGCGGCGTTGCAGCGCGTCTGGCTGGAGGCCGAACGGCGCGGTTTGGCCGTGCAACCAGTGTCCCCGGTCTTCGTCTACGCGCGGCACCCCGACGAGCTGATCGCGATTTCCCCGGATTTCGCGGATACACTAACGTCACTTCAGGGCCGTTTCCTGGACCTGCTGGGAGTGCCTGGACATGAGATCATGGCATTGGTGCTTCGCCTGAGCTACGCGGCAGCAGCCACGGTCCGCAGCAGGCGGCTTCCAGTGCCGGGTGCGGGCGACCGCAGCTAGCACGATCGGAGACAAGGTGCCTCGGCGAACGCTCGACTCACTGGTGACGCAAGTCGCCGCCGAGTTGATGGGCGTCGACGCCACGACCATGGTGGCGGCGAGCGAACGCGTGCTCGCCAAGCTGGTCGAGCATTTCGACGTCGACTTCAGCTACCTGCGCCACACCGACCGGGAACGGCGCGCCACCGTGCTCGTCGCGGAATGGCCGCACCGCGGCGAGATCCCGGATCCCGATCCGCTGAAGGTCGTGCAGTTCGAGAACGCCGACTCGGTGTTCCGCGAACTCGAGTTCGCCACCGAACCGATCGTGGTGCGCCCCGACCACCGCTCCGCCGATTACCAGGAGACGATCCGGCGCTCCTCCGGAATTCCCCAGGTGGCGATGGCGTGCGTGCCGCTCATCTCGCGCGGCGAGTCCACCGGCGTGCTCGGTTTCATCAAACAGGGCGACCGGGACTGGAGCACCAGGGAACTCAACGTGCTCAAGGCGATCGCCGCACTGTTCGCCCAGGTGCAGGCGCGGGTGGTGGCCGAGGAGCGGCTGCGCTACATCGCGCTGCACGACGATCTGACGGGTCTGGCCAACCGCCGCGCGCTGCTCGAGCACATGGAGGACCGACTACGGCCCGGCAATCCCGGCCCGGTGGCGGCGTTCTTCCTCGATCTCGACCGTTTGAAGGCGCTCAACGACTTCCTCGGGCACACCGCGGGCGACAACTTCATCCGCACGCTCTCCTCGCGCCTCAGAGAGAACCTTGACGCCAACGACATGATCGCCCGCCTCGGCGGCGACGAGTTCGTCATCGTGCCCGCCAAGCCGATGGACGCGGTCACCGCCGAGCTGGAGGCCACCAGGATCCAGCAGCTCATCGGCCGCC
Source organism: Nocardia sp. CNS-044 (assembly GCF_059570515.1). Lineage (NCBI taxonomy): Bacteria > Bacillati > Actinomycetota > Actinomycetes > Mycobacteriales > Nocardiaceae > Nocardia > Nocardia sp. CNS-044. Next base: position 868,638 of record NZ_JCANSX010000006.1, on the reverse strand, counting down.
GGGTGACCGTCGGCGGGGAATCGGTGAGCCGGGGCGCGAGTGTCGGTGTGGCGGTCGGCATCCCCGGCGAGACCACGGTGGCCGACGTGCTGCGTCGCGCCGACCACGCCCTGCTGTCGGCCAAATCGGGCGGCGGCAACGGCGTCGCGGTGTTCACCGACGCCATGCGGGCCCAGTTCGAACTCCAGGACGACGTGGAGCTGAACCTGCGCGGCGCGGTCTCCGACGGCTCGCTGCTGCTGCACTACCAGCCCGAGGTGGACCTGCGCACCGGCCGGATCGTCGCGCTGGAGGCGCTGGTGCGGTGGATGCATCCGACCAGGGGACTGCTGCCGCCCGGCGCGTTCGTCACCGTCGCGGAGGCGACGAATCTGGCGGGCGAGCTCGGTCGGTGGGTCATCCGCTCGGCCTGCGCCCAGTTCGCCGAATGGCGCCGCCGCGGTCTGGCCGCCAACGTGGTGATGCGCATCAACGTCTCGCCGGTGCAGCTCGTCAGCTTGGACTTCGTGGAGCGGATCGAGGACATCCTGCGGCTGTTCGGCATCGACGGCAGCTCGGTCTGCCTGGAGATCACCGAACATGTCGTCGTCCAGGATCTGGCCCGCACCCAGGTGACGTTGCGCGGGCTCAAGCGGATGGGCGTGCAGATCGCCATCGACGATTTCGGCACCGGCTACAGCTCGCTGTCGCATCTGAAGGCGCTGCCGGTGGACGCGGTCAAGATCGACCGCGGTTTCGTGCAGCGGCTCGGCGCGAGCACCGACGACCTGGCCATCGTGAAGTCCATCATCGGCCTGGCCGGATCGTTCGGGCTCGGCGTGGTCGGCGAGGGCGTGGAGACCGCGGTGGCCGCCCGAACGTTGGTCGGCCTCGGTTGCTATCGGGCACAGGGCTTTCTGATCGCCCGGCCGATGCCCTCCGACCAGGTCGAGTCGCATCTCGCGCTCGGCCGGATTCCGCTGGATCTGGACCTGCCGCGTGCCGCGCGCGGCGTCGCGAAGCACTGACCGCCGATTCCCCGGTTCTTTCACTGCTGTTCACCGCCCGTTGAGCGCTAGGGTGCCGCAGGTATCCGGTTGCGCTGCGACGATCGGCGGGTGCGCATCGTGCAGCTGGCGAACTTCTACGGTCCGCGGTCCGGCGGGCTGCGCACCGCACTGCATCATCTGGGCGCGGGCTACGTGGCGGCCGGGCACGAGGTGGTGCTGATCGTGCCGGGACCGCGCCGCAGCGAGGAGGTGCTGCCCGGCGGCGCGCTGCGGATCACCTTGCCCGCCTTGGCCATTCCGTGGACCGGCGGCTATCGCGCTGCCGACCCGCGCCGGGTCGCCGACGTGCTGACCGGGTTGCGGCCCGACGTGCTCGAGGTGTCCGACCGGCTCACGCTGCGCGGTTTCGGCCGCTGGGCGAGTCGCCGCGACGTGGCCAGCGTGATGATCTCGCACGAACGGCTGGACCGGCTGCTCGGCCAGATCCTGCCGGGTGCGCTGGCCCGCAGGTGCGCCGACATCGCCAACCGGCACACCGCGGCCGAGTACGACATCGTGGTCTGCACAACGGAATTCGCGCGCGCGGAGTTCCTGCGGATCGGCGCGCCGAATGTCGAGCTGGTTCCGCTCGGCGTCGATCTGGACCTGTTCAGCCCGCGTCGCCGCGATCGCCGCCTGCGCGCCGACCTCGCGGCGGCCGGGCATCCGCTGCTCGTGCACTGCGGGCGGCTCTCGGTCGAGAAGCGCGTCGACCGCAGCATCGAGGCGGTGGCGGAGCTGCGCAAGGCGGGCACCGAGGCGCGCCTCGTCGTCGCGGGCGACGGACCGCGCCGCGATGCGTTGGAACGGCGCGCGCGTGCGTTGCCTCCGCTGCCGAGCGGGCAGCCCGCCGTGCACTTCACCGGCTTCATCACCGATCGGGCGATGGTCGCGAAATTGCTTGCCACCGCGGATGTCTCGCTCGCGCCTGGGCCGCACGAGACCTTCGGTCTCGCCGCGCTGGAAGCGCTCGCCGCTGGCACGCCGGTTGTCGCGAGCCGCTCCTCGGCGCTCGCCGACATCGTCACCGCCGACTGCGGCGCGGTCGCCGACGACCACCCGACCGCCTTCGCCGAAGCCGTCAGCGACGTGCTCGCGATGCCCGCCGTCGGCCGCCGCCGCGCCGCCCGCACCCGCGCCGAACAATTCACCTGGCCCCGCGCCGTCGCGGGCATGCTCGACGTCCTCAACCGCTGACCGCTGCCATCCGGCCGTCCCACACAGGTTCCGTACGCCTCACACAGGCACCGCCTGTGTGAGGCGTACGAACGCTGTGCGGCAGCAAGATCCGGGTCCCAGGTTCGGCACCGGCACACAGGCCGTGCTCCTGTGGCGCGGTGTGGGGGGGCCTGCCAGCTGAGTATGCGGGTCCCACACGGGACTTGTACGCCTCACATAGGCGGTGGCTATGTGAGGCGTACGAACGCTCTGTGGCAGCAGGAGTGCTCGCAGGGGTGCGGGCTAGTCGCGGGCGGCGAGGACGGCGTCGTAGAGCTCGCGACGGGAGACGTTGTTGGCGCCGGCGATATGCGCGCAGGCGTCCTTCAGGCGCAGGCCCTGGGCCGTCAGTGCTTCGACTTCGGCGACCAGGTCGGCCGGGTCGGCGGCTTTCGGCTGGGCGCCCTCCAGGACGACGGTGATCTCGCCGCGGGCGCTGTCGACGGCCCATTCCGCGAGTTCGGCCAGCGTGCCGCGGACGACCTGTTCGTAGGTCTTGGTGAGTTCGCGGCAGACGGCGGCGCGGCGGTCGGGGCCGAGCACCTCGACGGCGTCGGCGAGGCAGTCGGCCAGCCGGTGCGGCGCCTCGAAGAAGACGCAAGCGCGCGGCTCCTCGCGCAGGGTGCGCAGCCATTCCTTGCGCTGCCCCGACTTTCGCGGCGGGAAGCCGTCGAAACAGAAGCGCTCCACCGGCAGCGCGGAGAGGGCGAGCGCGGTGGTGACGGCCGACGGACCAGGCAGGCAGGTGACCGGAAGATCGCGTTCCACGCAGGCCGCGACCATCCGGTAGCCGGGGTCGCTCACCGAGGGCATGCCCGCGTCGGTGACGAGCAGGACGGTGCGCCCGGCCTCGATCTCGCTCAGCAGCGCCGGGATGCGGGCGGTCTCGACGTGGTCGTAGAAGCTCACCACCCGCCCGGTGATCTCGACGCCGAGCGCCTTGGCGAGGGCGCGGGTGCGGCGGGTGTCTTCGGCGGCGACCACGTCGGCGGACCCCAGCGCGTCGCGCAGGCGCTGGGACGCGTCCCCGATATCGCCCATCGGCGTCGCCCCGAGCACCAGCCGCCCGCCCGAGCCGCCCACCGTCGCCTGGTCTCCCACCGCACTCCCGTCTCGTACTGAACCCGGCAAGTTCCGGACACGAGCAGCCTAGTGGGCGCTGCCGCACGGAGTCCGTCCTCAGCCCGCGATGGCCGCAGTGCAGGCGGCGACACGCCTGTCGGCACTAGCCGGACACATTCTGCCGCCCGCGCTGCCGTGGCGGAGTGGGCGGACGTCCAGTGCGCGCAGCCGGACACAGTCCGCCGCCTGCCCGCGCACGATCCGAGCGAAGGGCAGTACACCCCGTGGGCGCTGCCGGACGCAGTCCGCCGTCAGTCCGCGCGTGGCGGAGCGAAGGCGGAGTACATACCGTCCGTTTCCGAGTACGCCGGTATGCGATCCCCGCCCGCGGTCCGGCAGCGACGAGGTGTGATTCGGGCGGTGTCCGGGTCACCGATGCGGGACCTCGGGGCGTGTACCTAATACGATCGGGGCGTGACCCAGGTGACCTCCCGCGCGACCGTACCCGGGGCCGTGCCCACCTGGTCGAGCCCCGCGCCGCTTCGGCCGTCGCCCGATTTCGGGCCCGTCGACACCCTGCGCGGCTGGCTGGTCACCGCCTTCCTGACCGCGATCGCGGCGGTGACTCGGTTCACCATGCTGAACTACCCGACCGACGCGGGCACCCCCGTCTTCGACGAGAAGCACTACGCGCCGCAGGCCTGGCAGATGCTGACCGGCGGCGGCGTGGAGGACAACCCCGGCTACGGGCTCGTGGTGCATCCGCCGGTCGGCAAGCAGATGATCGCCCTCGGCGAATTCCTGTTCGGCTACAACGGCTGGGGCTGGCGGTTCACCGCCGCGCTCGCCGGAACCGTGCTGGTCTTGCTCGTCATCCGGATAACGCGCAGGCTCGCCCGATCGACGCTGATCGGCGCCATCGCGGGCATCCTGGTGATCGCCGACGGGCTGCTCTTCGTCTCCTCCCGCATCGGCATGCTCGACATCTTCATGGCGCTGTTCATCACCGCGGCCTTCGGCTGCCTGGTGCTGGACCGGGACGACGTGCGGGCCAGAATGGCGCGGGTCGACCTCGAAGGACGCATCGGCGCGACGCCGTGGGGTCCGCGACTAGGCGTGCGCTGGTGGCGTTTCGGCGCGGGCGTGCTGCTCGGCCTCGCGTGCGGCACCAAGTGGTCCGGCATCTATTTCATCGCCGCGTTCGGCATCCTGAGCGTCTGCTTCGACGTGGCGGCGCGCCGCGCGTACGGGGTCCGCAAGCCTTGGGTGGGCACGGCGCTGCGCGACGTGGGTCCCGCGCTCTACGCGCTGGTGCTGATCCCGCTCGGCGTCTATCTGGCCACCTACTGGGCCTGGTTCGTGAGCGAGACCGGCGTGTACCGGTACGCGGTCGGCAATCAGATCGGATCGGACGGCCCGTGGTCGTTCCTGCCCGAGCCGTTGCGCGCGCTGTGGTTCTACAGCGGCGAATCGCTGCACTTCCACGAGGGACTGACGAATTCCGCGGGCAACCACCACCCGTGGGAGTCCAAGCCGTGGACGTGGCCGATGGGGCTGCGGCCGATGCTGTACTACTACGCCGACACCAATGTCACCGGTTGCGGGCAGGCGCAGTGCGTGAAAGCCGTGATGCTGATCGGCACCCCGGCGATCTGGTGGATCGCCCTTCCGGTGGTCGGCTGGCTGCTGTGGCGCAGTATCGTCCGGCGCGACTGGCGCTACGCCGCGGTGCTGACCGGCTACGGCGCGGCACTGCTGCCCTGGTTCCTGACCCTGGACCGGCAGATGTACTACTTCTACGCGGTGCCGCTCGCGCCCTTCCTGATGATGGGCGTCGCGCTGGCGCTCGGCGACGTCCTGGGACCGGCGCGCTCGTCGCCGCTACCGCGCAGCCCGCTGGGCACCTTCCTTCCCGAGATGCCCAGCGAGCGGCACAGTCTCGGCCTGCTCGCGGTCTGCCTGTATCTGGGCTTGGTGGTCGCGAACTTCATCTGGCTGTGGCCGATCCTGACCGCGCTGCCGATCACGCCCGCCAGCTGGCACGACCATCTCTGGCTGCCCAGCTGGCGTTAGGGCGTACCTCAATACTCGAGCGCGGATTTCACGTAGCGCAGCGCGGTTTCGTCGTCCAGGCCGAGCCGCCGGATGGCCGAGACGTACGCTGTCGCGGCGCGTCCGGCCGCGTCGCGGGTCGGGTCGCCGGAGGACGCGATGAACGAACCCTGCCTGCCTCTGGTCTCCAGCACGCCGTCGGCCTCCAGCTCGCGGTAGGCGCGCGCGACGGTGTTGGGCGCCAGGTTCAGCTGGGCGGCCAACGCTCGCACGGTGGGTATCTTCGTGCCCGCGGTCAGCTCGCCGGAGCGCACCTGCGCGATGACCGCGAGCCGCAGCTGCTCGTACGGCGGGATGGGCGAATCGTGGCTGATCGTGAGTGTGAACATGGGCGGCTCACACGTCGTCCCTGGACAGCGGACAGGACAGACACCGCGGGCCGCCGCGCCCCGAACCCAGCTCCGAGCCGGGGATCGGCAGCACCTCGATGCCCGCGTCCAGCAGCCGAGCGTTGGTCATCTCGTTGCGTTCGTAGGCGATCACGACGCCGGGGGCGACGGCGAGGGTGTTGTTGCCGTCGTCCCACTGTTCGCGTTCGGCGGTGACGCCGTCGAGTCCGGTGTCGATCACCCGCAGCTTGCCGATGCCCATCGCCTCGGCCGCCGCGGGCAGGAACGGATCGGGTCCGCGCATCGTCACCCCGCCGCCGCCCTCGTGGCTCACGTAGTCGTCCTCGCGGTGAATCGTGAACGCGCGCAGCTCGTCTCGGACGGCCGGGTACATCACCACGGCGTCGGTGTCGACCATCGTGCACACCGTGTCCAGGTGCATGGTCGCCCGCGTCTGCGCGATCGGGATGACCAGCACGGTGTGCGCGAGTCCGTCGTCGAACAGGCTGCGCGCCAACGCTTCCGCCCCGGCGGGCGTGGTCCGCTCGCCGACGCCGACGGCGACCACGCCCGGCGCGAGCAGCAGCACGTCGCCGCCTTCGATCGGCGCGGTGTGCGATTCGTAGGCTCGCCGCACCCCGAGGAAGCGCGGGTGGAAGGCGTAGATGAGATCGGTCAGCGAGGTCTCGCGGATCCGGGCGGGCAGGGCGAGCGAGGTGATCGCCACGCGCGGTCCGACCCAGAACGAGGAATCCCTGGTGAACAACAGGTTGGGCAGCGGGTCGATGACGAAGTCGTGGCCGTGGTGCATCCGCCGCACCAGCGAGGCCGCGTCGGGGCCGAACGGCAGTTCGTCGAAGGTCATGCCCGCCATCAGGATCTCGGCCAGCTCCTCGGCGGGCACCCCGCGCAGGTAGGCGGCCAGCTCGTCGGCGAGCACGTGACCGAGCCTGCGCGCGTCGACGGCGGCCGAGATGCCCTGGATGCGCGCCGCGCCGCTGGCCGCGATGGTCTCGGCGAGCAGATCCGCCAGCAGCAGCACCTCGACGCCGCGGTCGCGTAGCACGTCGGCGAAGGTGTCGTGCTCCTGTTGCGCCCGCTCTACCCAGGGGATGCCGTCGAACAGCAGCTGGTCGTTGTTGCGCGGGGTGAGTCTGCGCAGTTCGGCGCCGGGCCGGTGTAGCAACACCGTGCGCAGGGCGCCCACCTCGGAAGTAACCCCGTAACGCGGTTCGCCGGCGCGGTCGGGCCCGCCCCCGCGCCAGTCCTTTGCATCGTCGACGGGCACAGCGTCTGCTCCCATCCTCCGACCGTAGTTCGCGATCGGCGTAACAGGATGGAAATCGGCCTCCCAATGCCGTGGGGTGTCCGAATTCGTCCCGAGCACCTCTAACCTGAAGTATTGTTCAGGTGAATGGAGGAGTGTGATGTCGACAGCCGATTGGCGAGCAAAGGAACTGACCCCCGGGCAGCTGTCCGAGCGTAGCGGCGTGGCCGTGTCCGCGCTGCATTTCTACGAACGCGAAGGGCTCATCTCGAGCCGTCGTACCAGCGGGAATCAGCGCAGATACCACCGCGAGACGCTGCGCAGGGTCGCGTTCATCCGCATCTCGCAACGGGTCGGCATACCGCTCAGCGAGATCCGCGAGGCGCTGGACAAACTGCCCGAGAGCCGCACCCCGACCCGGCGCGACTGGGAGACCCTGTCCACCGCGTGGCGGGAGGATCTCGACGACCGCATCAGTCAGCTGATCCGGCTGCGCGACAACCTCACCGGCTGTATCGGTTGCGGCTGCCTCTCGCTCGGCAGCTGCAAACTCGTCAACGAGCGCGACCGGCTCGGCGAGGAAGGTCCCGGCGCCAGGGTGCTCGACACGCACCTCAACTGCCCGACGAAGCCAGCAGCCTGTTGAACTGGGCGCTGGCCCGGCGGATCACGAACTCGTACGGGAACGCGAACTTGCGCGCCCACCAGTAGCCGAAGCGGATGTCGAACGAGCTGTAGATCAGGAACCGGTTTCGTTCGACACCGCGCAGGATCGCCGCGGCCACCCGCTCGGGCGGCACGGCGTGCTTGGTGAACGCCTTGGTCATCCTGCGCACCCTTGGATCGTCCCGGTCCACCCCGACCAGCTCGACGGTGTGCACGAGCGGGGTGTTCACCGCGCCCGGCGCCACCAGGTGCACCGAGATGCCGTGCCGTGCGAGGTCGAAGCGCAGCACCTCGGAGACGCCGCGGATACCGAACTTGCCCGCGCTGTAGGCGGCGTGCCAGGGCAGCGCGAGCAGCCCGGCCGCCGAGGACACGTTCACCAGCGCGCCGCCGCGGCCCGCGCGCACCATGGCGGGCACGAAGCTCTCGATGACGTGGATCGGCCCCATCAGATTGATGTCCACCATGCGCTTCCAGTGCCGGTGCTCGAGGTTCTCCACGGTGCCCCACGCCGACGTGCCCGCCACGTTCATCACCACGTCCATGCTGCCGTGGGTGTCGTGGACGTCCGCGGCGAAGGCGGCCACGACGTCGTAGTCGGTGATGTCGAAGGGCCGCGAGTCGAGCACGGTCCCGCCCGCGCGCCGGATCTCCTCGACCGTGGCGCTCAGTCCCTCGGCATTGATGTCGGTGAGCACCAGCTCGGCGCCCTGCTCGGCGGCCGCGATCGCTGTCGCCTTGCCGATGCCGCTCGCCGCGCCCGTCACCAAGACCTTCGCGCCGCGTACCGTCTTGCGGCGTCCTCGCCCCACTGTTCGCACTTCGGATCCCATCTCGCTAGCCCGACTCGGCCCATGCAGGCTACTTCGCCCGCCGCGCAGGCTACGGCAGCTTGCCGATTCCAGGGATGGGGTGTGTCACACTGCGACGGGCTCGGGCGGGGTCCATGATCGGTGTATGACCACTGTGGAAAGCAAGGCCAAAGAACTGCTCGCGCTGCACCGTCCGGGCGACCCGGTCGTCCTGCCCACCGTGTGGGACGCGTGGTCGGCGAATCTCGCTGTCGCCGCGGGCTTTTCGGCCCTCACGCTGGGCAGCCACCCGGTCGCGGACTCGATCGGGCGCAGCGACAACGAGGGCATGACCTTCACCGAACTGCTCACCAGGGTCCGCCAGATCACCGACGCGGTCGACGTGCCGGTCTCCGTCGACATCGAGGCCGGATACGGCCTCGAGCCCGCCCAGCTGATCGAGGGACTGCTCGACGCGGGCGCGGTCGGCCTGAACATCGAGGACACCGTGCACAGCGAGAACGGACGCCTGCGTGGCGACCAAGAGCACGCCGACTTCGTGCACGGGCTACGGGAATTCGCCGACGCCGCCGGGGTGCACGTCGTGGTCAACGCCCGCACCGACCTGTTCATCAAGCAGGTCGGCGACGAGTCCGATCGTCTGGACCGCGCCATCGCCCGGCTGACGCTGGCCGCCGCCGCGGGCGCCGACGTGCTGTACCCGGTCGGCAGGCACTCCGACGCCGACATGCGCCGCCTGACCTCGGAACTGCCGCGGCCCGTCAACGCGATCGGCCTGCCGGACAAGTCGGATCGCGCGGAACTCGCCGCGCAAGGCGTGGCCAGGATCAGCTTCGGACCCTACCTCCAGTTCGCGCTGGCGACCGAGGCCAACCGGCTGCTCGAGCGGTGGAAGTAGAGCCCGCGCGGCACGAAAAACGCGGAACGGCACGGTGATTCCTCCGGGAATCGCCGTGCCGTTCCGGTTTCGTCAGTCCTTCTTCTCCAGGTAGCGCGGGTACACCGGCTCCGGCGCGGGCAGCGCGACACCCGGCGTGAGCGGAGTCGCGATGTCGGCGAAGGTGCGGCCCTGCTGGGCGAGCAGGTCGAGGATCTTGGCCGACGACCCGGGCAGCACCGGCTGCACCAGGATCGCGACGATGCGGACCACCTCGAGCGTCACGTACAGCACCGTCGCCATGCGGGCGAGGTCCTCTTCGGTGCCCGACTTGCGCAGCGCCCACGGCGCCTGGGCCGAGAAGTACTTGTTGGTCTCGCCGAGCGTCAGCCAGATCGCCTCGAGCGCGAGATGCATCTGCTGGGCGTCGAATTCGGCGCGGCAGCGTTCCAGCAGACCGTTCGCGCGGTCGAGCAGTTCGCGGTCCTCCGCGGTGAACTCGCCCGGCGTCGGCACGGCCGCGTCGCAGTTCTTGTTCACCATCGTCAGGCTGCGCTGCACCAGGTTGCCGAACTCGTTGGCCAGGTCGCTGTTGATCCGGCCGACGATGGCGTCGTGGCTGTAGCTGCCGTCCTGGCCGTAGGAGATCTCGCGCAGCAGGAAGAACCGCACCGCGTCGACGCCGTATTCGTCGACGAGCTCGAGCGGGTCGACGACGTTGCCGACCGACTTCGACATCTTCTCGCCCTTGTTGTACAGGAAGCCGTGCACGAACACGCGTTTCGGCAGCTCGACCCCGGCCGACATGAGGAACGCGGGCCAGTACACCGTGTGGAAACGGGTGATGTCCTTGCCGATGATGTGCACGTCGGCGGGCCAGAACTTCTGGAAGGCAGCGGATTCGGTGTCCGGGAAGCCGACGCCGGTGATGTAGTTGGTGAGCGCGTCCACCCAGACGTACATCACGTGGTCGGGGTGGCCGGGCACCGGCACGCCCCAGTCGAAGGTGGTGCGCGAGATGGACAGGTCCTTCAGGCCCGCCTTCACGTAGCTGACGATCTCGTTGCGACGCGTTGCGGGCGCGATGAATTCGGGATGCTCCTCGTAGAGCGCGAGCAGCCGGTCCTGGTACTTCGACAGCCGGAAGAAGTAGTTGGACTCCTCGGTCCACTCCACCGGCGTCTTGGTGTCGGTGGAGACGCGGCTGCCGTCGTCGAGCAGCGTCGTCTCCTCCTCGGTGTAGAAGGCCTCGTCGCGCACCGAGTACCAGCCCGAGTAGTTGTCCAGGTAGATGTCGCCGTTGGCGAGCATCCGTTCCCAGATCGCGATGCTGGCCGTCTGGTGGTCGGCGTCGGTGGTGCGGATGAACCGGTCGTAGGAGACGTCGAGCGTCTTGTCGAGCTGCTCGAAGACGTCGGAGTTGCGCGCCGCGAGCTCTTCCACCGGAATGCCCTCGGCGGCCGCGGCCTGCTGCATCTTCTGGCCGTGCTCGTCGGTGCCGGTCATGAAGAACACGTCGTAGCCGTCGAGTCGCTTGAATCGGGCGATGGCGTCCGCCGAGATGTACTCGTAGGCATGCCCGATGTGCGGCGCACCGTTCGGGTAGGCGATGGCCGTTGTGATGTAGAAGGCGGGGCGTTCAGCTGCGCTCATGGTGTGTCTACTGTAATGCGCGTGCTTTCCGTCGCCCACGTGAATATCCCCGCAGGACCCGGTCGTCGCCCGGCGGCGATCCCGGGTGGAAGCGAATGCCGATGAGCGAGCGTCGGCGAGCGAACCATCGACACAGCGCCCCGCAGCGCACGACGCAGCCGAGCGCTGGCGAGGCGGAGTCGTGAGCAGCAAGCGCCCCGCGCCCGATCTGCCCGAGCCGCTCGCGCCGCTGGTGGACGCGCATACCCATCTGGATGCCTGCGGCGCCACCGACGCCGAGTCCACCGCCGCCATCGTGGACCGCGCCGAATCGGTGGGCGTCGGCAAGGTGGTCACGGTCGCCGACGATCTCGCCGCCGCGCAGTGGGCGGCGCGGGCCGCGCACTGGGACTCGCGCGTCTACGCCGCGATCGCGCTGCACCCCACCAGGGCCAACGCGCTGGACGACGCGGCGAAGGCCGAGTTGGAGCGGCTGGCGGTCGACCCGAGAGTCGTCGCCATCGGCGAGACGGGTCTGGACTACTACTGGCCGGGCAAGCTCGACGGTTGCGCCGACATCGAGACCCAGGTCGAGGGGTTCCGCTGGCACATCGAGCTGGCCAAGCGGGTGCGCAAGCCGCTGATGATCCACAACCGCGAGGCCGATCACGACCTGCTGACCGTCCTGCTGGACGAGGGCGCGCCGTCGACGGTGATCTTCCACTGCTTCTCCTCGGACGCCAACATGGCGCTGTCCTGCGTCGCCGAGGGCTATGTGCTGAGTTTCTCCGGGACGGTCAGCTTCAAGAACGCCCACGAGCTGCGCGAGGCAGCGAAGGTGGTGCCGGATGAGCAGATTCTGGTGGAGACCGACGCGCCGTATCTGACGCCGCACCCGTTCCGTGGCGCGCCGAACGAGTCGTACTGCCTGCCCTACACGGTGCGTGCGCTCGCCGAACTGCGCGAACAGGATCCGCGCGAACTGGCCGAGATCACCACCGCGAACGCACGGCGCGTCTACGGAATCTGAAGGCGAGTGCGCGTACCCGCGTAAGGGGACTGGAAACCCGTTGTGTGGCTCAGGTCACTTCGTGTCTCGAGGCTGTTATCTACCTGCGGCGTCGATATCTCCCCGTGATCTGAGCTTCTCCAGCTCGCCCAGATGCGGTTGTCGGGGCAAGGTCGCTTCGTTATCGTACTGTGACCATGTCGCCCTTCACGAGGATCAACCAGTCGCGGTCGCCACTGCTGTACGCGGCCGTCGCGGCGCTGCTGCTGACGCTGATCGTCGGCGCCTCGCTGGCGATCGTGAACCGCAAGACGGTGACGGTGGTCGTGGACGGCGAACGGTCCATTCTGAGCACCATGTCCCGCAACGTCGACGGCGTGCTGCGGGCGGCCGGGTTCGACCTGACCGAACGTGATCTGGTCCGCCCGGGCCGCGGCTCCACGGTGACCGATGGCGCGACGATCGTGCTGAACCGGGCGCGTCAGGTGGCGCTGACCGTGGACGGCAGGGCCGAGACGGTGTGGACCACCGGCCTCACCGCGGGCGAGGCGCTCGCCCAGCTGAACCTCCCCGCCGACACCTACGTCTGGCCCGCCCGCGACGAGCGGCTGCCGCTGGACGGCGCGGCGCTGCGCATCTCCAGCCCGCGCTCGGTGTCGCTGCTCGACGGCATCGGCAACGCGGTCGACGTGCGGCTCGCCGCGCCGACCGTCGGCGAATTCCTCTCCGTCGCTGGCATCCCGCTGATCGAGCAGGACACCGTCGAGCCCGCGCCGAGCACTCCGCTGACCGACGGCCTGCGAATCGTGGTGACCCGCAAGCGCGTCGAGCACCACACCGAGACGCTGCCGCTGGATCCGCCGGAGAACGTCATCGAAGACCCCGAGATGAACATGAGCCGCACCGTCGTCGAGAACCCCGGTGTGCCGGGCGTGCACGACGTGACCTTCGCGGTGACCAGGGTCAACGGCGAGGAAGTCGAGCGCAAGCAGGTCGAGTCGGTGGTCTCCGTGCCCGCCCAGCCCAAGACCGTGCGCAAGGGGACCAAGCCGGGCACCGAGGTGCCGCCGGTGCGCGACGGTCAGATCTGGGACGCGCTCGCGCGCTGCGAGTCCAACGGCAACTGGGCCATCAACACCGGCAACGGCTACTACGGCGGCATCCAGTTCGACCAGAGCACCTGGGAGCGGCAGGGCGGCCTGCGCTACGCGCCGCGCGCCGACCTGGCCACCCGTGAGGAGCAGATCGCCATCGCCGAGGTGACCAGGGCCCGGCAGGGCTGGGGCGCCTGGCCCGCGTGCACCAGCAGGCTCGGGCTCGGCTGACTTTCGGATCGTCGCGCGGCCGGGTGGGTCCGGTGGGCGTGGCGGATTGGTAGGTTCTTCGCGTGTCCGATGCCGATGTTTCCGCCAGGGGGAGTGCCGCGCTGCTCGGGCCCGCCGAGGTGCGGGTCCTCGCCGAGCGGTTCGGTGTGCGGCCGACCAAGCAGCTCGGGCAGAACTTCGTCCACGACGCCAACACCGTGCGCCGGATCGTCGCGGCGGCGCGGGTCGGTCGCGCCGACACCGTGCTCGAGGTGGGACCCGGCCTCGGCTCGCTGACGCTCGCCCTGCTGGACGTGGTGGACTCGGTGATCGCGGTCGAGATCGATCCGGTGCTCGCCGAGCACCTCCCGGTGACGGTCGCCGACCGTGCGCCGGACCTGGCCGACCGGCTGCGCGTGGTACGTGCCGACGCGCTGCGGGTCGCCGCCGCCGACCTGCCCGCCGCCCCGACGGCACTGGTCGCCAACCTGCCGTACAACGTCGCGGTGCCGGTGCTGCTCCACCTGCTCGCCGAATTGCCCAGCATCACAACCTCTTTGGTGATGGTGCAGGCGGAGGTCGCCGACCGTCTGGCCGCCGAGCCCGGCAGCCGCGTCTACGGCGTGCCCAGTGTGAAGGCCGGTTTCTTCGGCAAGGTGAGCCGCGCGGGCGCGGTCGGCACCCAGGTGTTCTGGCCGGTGCCGCGCGTGGAATCGGGGTTGGTGCGCGTGCAGCGCTTCGCCGAGCCCCCGTGGTCCATGGACGACGAACACCGCCGCCGCGTCTTCGAGGTCGTCGACGCCGCCTTCGCCCAGCGCCGGAAGACGCTGCGCGCCGCGCTGTCCGGCTGGGCGGGATCACCCGCCGAGGCCGAGCGCCGACTGACCGCGGCGGGCATCGATCCGACCGCGCGCGGGGAGACCTTGGATACCGCGGCCTTCGTCCGGCTCGCCGCGCAGGCGTAGCGTCGCCGCACCAGGAGCTGGCGGCCCGTTGCACCAGGGCATGCGCCGACTCCGCTCGCGCACGGAACTCTGGACACCGCGGCCTCGCTCGCCCCGCCGGGCTAGCGGCCGCCGTCACGCACAGGTAGTGCGACTGCACCGTCGTGGCGCACGCCGAGTCGGTTCGTGTAGCTCGGTTCGGCCAGCGTGCGGCACTAGCGGTGATGGCCGCCCGAATGGTCCGGCTGGGAAACCGCTACGAACTCGCGGGTGAACTCGGCCGTGTGCACCGAACCGCCGTGGGCGAACTCGAAATACAACCGGTAGGCCCCCGGCATCGGCGGCTCGGCGTGGAACGACACCTCCGGTCCCGGATTCGTCCGGCCGACCTCACCCTGTGGGTGCGCGTGCAGATAGGCGAGCGATGGTGAGTGCAGGCCGACCAGGTGCGCGTAGGCGCCGAGGTACGGCTCGAGATCGGTGACGGGGCGGCCGTCGCGGGTCACGGTGAAACGCAGGTCGTCGGAATCGCCCTGCAAGCGGACCTGGTAACCGTCCACCGACGCGGTCTCGGCGGCGGGCGGCAGCGGCCGGGCGGTCACGTCTCCGGCGACCGTGACGGTGCCGCTCAGCACCAGGTCGTCCGATCCGTCGCCCGGCGCGAAGTCGGCGAACACTCGATAGGTACCGGGCGCGGCCCAGGTCCAGTCGACGGACCAGGTGCCGTCGGCCGCCATCGTCGGGTGCGCGTGCCGGTACTCGGCCGTGTCCGTGCGGGCGACGACGAGATGCAACGGCTTCTCGTGCCGGATGGCGAACCGGGTGACCGGCGCGCCGTCCGGACCGGTGATGCGAAAGCGCAGGGGACCGGCGCGGTTCGGCGAGGTGGGCGCGCTCAGGTCGGCCAGGACATAGCCGGACTCGGAGTCCGACAACCCGGTCGACCGGTGTTGTGCGGTGTCGAGGACCCGGGTCTGCCCGCCCGGATCGCCCACCAGGGCGCCGATGCCGAGCGCGGCTCCGAGCAGCACGACGAGCCCGCCACCGAACGCGGCGAACCGCAGCCGATCCCGCATCAGACAGCTACCTCGTACCCCGCCTCGTCGACGGCGGCGACGACGTCGGCCTCGGCGAGCGGCGCGGCGCTGTCCACCCGAACGGCCCCGGTCGCCAGGTCGACGTCGACGCTGGTGACGCCGTCGATCTTGCCGATCTCCGTCTTCACCGAGCTGACGCAGTGCCCGCAGGTCATTCCCTTGACGGTGTAAGTGGTGGTAGCCATCTCCAACTCCTTCGGTCGCTGCGATCGTACGGTGCCGGGGTATCCGACGAATGTGAACATACCCCCCAAGGGTATATGGACGCAAGTGGCCAACGGCGCGGCGCCGTGGTAATCGCACGCAGCGCTGTTGTGACCGAACGGATCACAGCGGGTGAATGGCGGATATCGAGCCCCGCGGTTGTCGGACCCACCCACTAGGCTTGAACACCGTGTTGTCAGTTGTGCCCAGTCCCGTCACCGTGCGCGCGCCGTCGAAGGTGAATCTGCACCTCGGCGTCGGCGACCTGCGCGCGGACGGGTACCACGACCTGACCACGGTCTTCCAGGCGCTCTCGCTCAGCGACGACATCGAGCTGGCGCCCTCGGCCGCGCTGACCGTCCGGGTGACCGGCGAGGGCGCGGCCGAGGTGCCCACCGATCGCAACAACTTGGTGTGGAAGGCCGCCGTGCGCCTCGCGCATCTCGCGGGCCGGGCGCCGCTGGTGGAAATCACCATCAGCAAGGGCATTCCGGTCGCGGGCGGCATGGCGGGCGGCAGCGCGGACGCGGCCGCCGCGCTGGTCGGCCTGAACGAGCTCTGGGACATCGGCCTGTCCCGCGACGAATTGGCCTCGGTCGCAGCGGAACTCGGCAGCGACGTCCCTTTCGCGCTGCACGGCGGCACCGCGCTCGGCACCGGTCGCGGCGAACGGCTACTTCCTGTGTTGTCCCGCAATACGTTTCACTGGGTGCTCGCGCTCGCCAAGGGCGGGCTTTCGACGCCCTCGGTCTTCGCCGAGCTGGACCGGCTCCGCGAGCACGGCGACCCGCCGCGGCTCGGCGAGCCCCAGCGGCTGATGCAGGCGCTGGCCTCCGGCGACCCGCATCAGCTCGCCCCGCTGCTCGGCAACGACTTACAGGCGGCCGCGGTCTCGCTGAAGCCGGAGCTGCGGCGAACCTTGCGCGCGGGAGTCGGCGCGGGCGCGCTGGCCGGGTTGGTGTCCGGCTCCGGGCCCACCTGCGCGTTCCTCTGCGAGAGCGAAGACGCGGCCGTCGCGGTCGCCGCTGAGCTGGCCGGGGCGGGCGTCGCCCGCAGTGTTCGCACGGCGAGCGGACCGGTGCCCGGCGCGCGCATCCTCGACACCGACACCTCGGGCAAGCGCTGATCGCATCGCCGCCGACGCGCGCGCGGGCGCGCGACGCCGGGTGAGTAGGCTCGTACGGTCGGTAAATCACCCGGAGAGGCGGGCTAGCAGCGTCCATGTCCAACCTGATCAACCTCGAGCAGGTCTCCAAGAGCTTCGGGATCAAGCCCCTCCTGGACAACGTCTCGCTCGGCGTGCACGCGGGCGAACGCATCGGTGTCGTCGGTCTGAACGGCGGCGGCAAGACCACGTTGCTCGAGGTGCTCACCGGCATCGAGGAGCCCGACAGCGGCCGGGTCAGCAGGCTCGGCGGGTTGCGCCTCGCCGTGGTGACCCAGCGCGGCACGCTGCCCGAGGGCGCGACCATCGGCGAAGTGGTGCTCGCCGGTCTGGCCGACGACCAGATGACCGACGGCGTCGCCGAACACGAATGGGCGGCGAACCCGCGGATCCGCTCCGTCCTGGACGGCATCGGCATCCAGGGCCTCGGCATGGACACCCCGGTGACGAACCTGTCCGGCGGTGAGCGCCGCCGCGTCGCGCTGGCCGCGGCGCTGGTGCGCGAGCTCGACCTGCTCGTCCTCGACGAGCCGACCAACCACCTCGACGTCGAGGGCGTGCAGTGGCTGGCCGAGCACCTGCTGAGCCGCCGCTCCGCCCTGGTCGTCGTCACCCACGACCGCTGGTTCCTCGACACCGTCGCCACCAACACCTGGGAGGTCGTCGGCGGCAAGGTCGAGAGCTACGAGGGTGGTTACGGCGACTGGATTTTCGCGCGCGCGGAACGGGCGCGGCAGGCCGACGCCAGCGAGGCGCGGCGACGCAATCTGGCCCGCAAGGAACTGGCCTGGCTGCGGCGCGGCCCGCAGGCGCGCACGTCCAAGCCGCGCTACCGGGTGGAGGCCGCCGAGGCGCTGATCGCCGACGTGCCGCCGCCGCGCGACAGCGTGTCGCTGGCCGCGTTCGCCAGGAAGCGGCTGGGACGGGTCGTCATCGAGCTGGAGGACACCACCCTCACCACGCCGGACAACCGCGAACTCGTGCGCGATCTGACCTGGCGCCTCGCGCCGGGCGAGCGGGTCGGCCTGGTCGGCGTCAACGGATCGGGCAAGACCACCCTGCTGCGCGCGCTGGCGGGTGACGTCGAGCCCGCGGCGGGCAAGCGCGTCCAGGGCCAGACGGTGCAGATCGGCTGGCTGCGCCAGGAACTCGACGACCTGCCGACCGAAATGCGCGTGCTCGAAGCGGTGCAGCAGGTCGCGCAGCGAATCATGCTGGGCGACAAGGAGATATCCGCCGGGCAGCTGGCCGAGCGGCTCGGTTTCACCCCGGCCCGCCAGCGCACCCCGGTCGGCGATCTCTCCGGCGGCGAGCGGCGCAGGCTGCAACTCACCCGCATTCTGATGTCCGAGCCCAACGTCCTGTTGCTCGACGAGCCGACCAACGACCTGGACATCGACACCCTGCAACAGCTCGAGGACCTGCTCGACAACTGGGCGGGCACCCTGGTGGTCATCAGCCACGACCGCTACCTGATCGAACGCATCTGCGACTCCACCTGGGCGCTGTTCGGCGACGGAAAACTCACCAACCTGCCGGGCGGTATCGAGGAATACCTGAAGAAGCGAGCCGCGCTGAGCGCACCCGCGCCCGCCCGCGCGTCCGCCGACAAGCCCGCCGCCGCGGCCACCGATTCCGCGGCCTACCGTGCGGCGCGCAAGGAACTCGCCAAGCTCGAGCGTGCCATCGACAAGCTGAGCGAGCGCGAGGAGCGCCTGCACGCCGCCCTCGCCGACGCGGCCACCGAACCGGACAAGCTCGTCACCCTCGGCGCCGAACTCAAGCAAGTCCTCGCCGACAAGGAAACCGCCGAGGAGCGCTGGCTCGAACTCGCCGAAGGCGTCTGACCGCCGCGGCTGTCCCACACACCGTTCGCGCGCCTCACATAGTCGATGCCTATGTGAGGCGTGTGCGAGATGTGTGGCACCTGAGCCGCGCGGCGGGGGTGGTCAGCTGGATTCGGCGCGGCCTTCGGTGACCACCGGCAGGCAGGTCTGGACGAAGTCCGCGCCGAAGGTGGTGAGCACGATGCTGCGGTAGTGCACCTTGGTGCCGAACCCGGAGCGCTTCAGCAACTCTCGCACCGGCGACTGCGCTTCGAGCAACTGGTAGCGGTTCGGGTTGTCGACCGGTTCCTTGGCGAACTCGATCAGCCCGAGCCTGCGCAGGTTGGTCAGGTATTGCGGCACCCGGTTCGGGAAACGCAGCCCCGCCTGGTCGCCGATCAGCGTGAGCCCGGACAGGTAGCGCTCCGCGCCGAGCGCCCTCGGCCGTCCGACGCGGATGTCGATCGACGGCTGCGGGCCGTCCACGTGCAGGAAGCGCAGGATGCGCGCCTCGTCGGGCGTCAGTTCGGCGAGCATTCCGGCGAACGCCGGGTGGATCTCGGACGCTTCGGCGTGCGTGCTCGCCGAGAGGCGTAGTAGTGCGGCGCCCTGTTCGCGCAGCGTGGGCACTGCCGGGTCGGTGCGTTCGGGTGTCGCGGGAGGCAGACCGAGGGCCCGGCGCACCGCGTCGCGGACCTCGGCTTCGGCCTCGGCGAGCACCTCGCGCGGCGGTACACCGGCGATGCTGCCCTTGACCACGGTTCCGGTGACGCCGAGCGCGGTGTCCACGGTCCATGCCGTGACCTCGGACGCGGCCGTGAACGCGACCTTGGCCACCCCGCCCGCCGCGCGCACGGTCTGGCGCGGGGTCGGCACGCGCCGCCGGGCGGGCTTCTCGGTCACGGGTTCGATATCGGATAGCGGCCACCGGGCGAGTTCCGTCGACGGCGCGACGGACTCGGAATGCTCGGTGGCCTGGATATCGTCGCCGACCGCGTCGGCGTCCGATCCCGCGTTGTTCTCGCCCGAGCCCGTCATACCCATGTCGTCGCCACTCCCGTTCCGAAGATCAGAATGTGAGCGTATCCGGCCAAGAGGCCCAGCGCGCCGCCATGGACGAAAAGCAACCATTCATCCTGTTTGATGGCCGAGCGCAGCATTTCCACGAAGTCCGGAGGCTGCAGAGCGGACATCTGTTTGGCGATGTAATCGTTGATCTGTTTGCCCTGCTGGAGGTTGAAGTCCGGATCGGCGAACGCGATCGGCGCGATGGACATCGCCTCGGTGGTCAGCGTCGCCTGCAACGAGTCGTACTCGCGGCTGCCGAGCATGAATTTCACCGCGGGCCGCGCCGGGCCGAGCGCCCGGTCGGCGGCGGGTCGCAGGGTGTCCTCCAGCATCTGCATGGTGCGATCCGAACGCGGACCGTTGAGCAGTTCGTCGCCGATGTTGGCCACCGTCATCACCTGGCTCGACACGAGTTCGGCGTAGCCGTCGGTGATCTCGGACTGGCGCTTGATCAACAAACCCTGCCGCCACGGGCACCACCACTTCGGGTAGGCCGGGGCGAAGATCATGTTGATGCCGATCCAGTTGACCACCCACCCGATGATCACACCGCCGATCGGCAGCACCACCCAGGTCGACCACCCGGTGACGTGCAGGACGAGCACGAGCAGCGCACCCATCGGCGCGCCGAAGTAGAAACCGAAGTTCTGCATGAACCGAAGCTCTTTGGCGCCGAGCACCTGGAACAGCGTGTTGAGCAGATGCGGCCGGGCCTGGAAGTAACGGATCACCATCTGCTTGACGTCGATCAACTGATCGATGTTCGCGCCGAGTTCCTGGGTCAGTTCGCGCAGGATGTCGGGCAGCTGCTGACGCACCCGCGCGTGCACCATGTCGCGCACCTGACTGGGCAGGTTGTACCAGAGCTGCGGATGCTCGCGGCGCAGGATCTCCTCGACGATGTCGGTGATCTGCGCGTCGGCGATGCTGGCCAAATGTTCGGCGAGCTTGTCGGGTTCGAGCTCGCGATAGAAATCGGAGACGCTACCGAGCTTGGCGAGCCCTTTGTCGACGGCGATGCTGGCCATTTTGTCGGCGCGTGAGGGGACGATGCCCTGCCAGCCCATCCTGCCGTCGTAGCTCAGCAGCGGGAGGACCTGGATTCGCTTGGGCAGGAAAGGATAGAGCGCCCGGAGGCCGGGTACTCGGACGCCGTGAAAGGCGATGGGCTGGAACAGCATGAGCACGCCGGTCCAGTTGGTGATATAGCCGATCACTCCTGTGAAAAGCGGAATGGTCAAAAGCTCGAGGAGGATCGTGGGGTGAACTCCGAAAACACTCTCTAACAACGACACCCTCCTGCCGAAAAACCGGTGATCGCCGCCTCACCGGCACCCCAAACTAGCACCCTGTCGGCAGCTGGACCCTATTGTGAGACGCGACGCCGCGTCCACCGGAGGACGCGGTAGTGTCTGAGACATCAGTCACAGTACGTGCCTCGAATGCCGCATTGTCTCGGTCGGGGCGAGAGAATGGCGTCCGCCACATCCGTTTCGCGGAATGAAACATGCTGGGGTGCTGGCGATCGGGTCCAACGGTTGGGTCGGCAGGGACGCGCGAACGGTCGGGGTTCGCTATACCTGAAAGCCCATCGGGCAATAATCTGTGGGCGGATTCGTTCACTTGGCGACACTTCGGAGTAGGACGTGGCAGACGAAAGGACCGGACAGGACGTGGCCCGGGCCGGTTCCCGCGCGGTAGAGCGCAGCTCGGATGTCGAACAGCGGCAGATCAGCAACGAGGCGAGGCTGATCCGCGGTGTGTTCCGAGCCGCCGGGCTGGCGGCGGGCACCGCCGTGCGCGGCGGCCAGTGGGCGGTGAACACCTCGTACGAGGTCACCAAGGAGATCGCCCAGGCCGCGCTGGACGGCGAGTCCTCGGCCGAGATCGCCGAGCGGACCGGCAACGCGCTGCGTTCGATCGCGCGCAGCGCCCTCGGCGTGACCGAGGGTTCGGTGCGCGAAATCGTCAGTTACGTACCGACTCCCACGAACGGCCCACAGCAGGCCATCGCGGTGGGTTCGTACCTGCGCTCGGCGACCACCGAGGAACTGCGCCGCCGCGGTGACGCGCTGCTCGCGCGTTCGGCCGACGTCTACTTCACCGAGGACGTGCACCCGGCCTACGACCGGATCCTCGACGAACTGGCTCCCGACGAGGCGCGCATCCTGCGCTTCATGTCGCTGAACGGGCCGCAGCCCGCGGTGGACGTGCGTACCAACCGTCCGCTCGGCATCGGCTCCGAGCTCGTCCAGGGCGACCTGACCTCGGTGCCGGAGCAGGCCGGCGTGCGCTATCCGGACCGGGCGCGGTCGTACCTGATCAACCTCAACCGGCTCGGCCTGACGCTGACCTCCGACGATCCGGTGGTGCTCAGCCGCTACATGGTGCTCGAGGTGCAGCCGGTGGTCGAGGCCGCGCTGAAGAAGGCCGGTCGCGCGCCGAAAATCGTGCGCAAGAGTCTGCGGCTCACCGAATTCGGCGAGGATTTCTGCCGTACCTGCTTTACGATCGGTAGTTGATCTTCCCGGGCGGCAGGCCCGACCGTTGATAGCAATCTGATACAGATCTCCCAAACCGTGAAGCTCGGCGGCTTCGGATGGGATTGTTGAGGTATGGATCAGGGAAGCGGCGAGCAGGGGCGCGGCGACTCGACCGTCGACGCGGCCGAGGAGACCGCGGAGCGCACGGAGCAGACCGCCGAGCGCGCCGATCCGGGCAACGGCGCGCAAGCGGAGGAGGGTGACCTCCTGGATCCGCGGCGCGTCATCCGGCCGCCCGCCGATCGGCCGGGCATGGACGACGTCGCGGCCATCAGCCGCCTGAAGTTCCGCTACCTGCGCGCGCTGGACACGAAGTCCTGGGAAGAATTCGCCGACACCATGATTCCCGAGGCCACCGCGACCTACAGCGAATACCTCCAGTTCGAATCGCGGGACGCCTTCCTCGCCTTCATGCGCAACACGCTCGGCCCGCACGTCATCACCGAGCACCGCTGCGACCATCCCGAGGTCGACGTGGACGGCGACACCGCAACGGGCACTTGGTATCTCGCCGACACGGTGCTGATCCCCGCGCACAACATGCTGCTGCGCGGCGCGGCCTTCTACACCGACCGCTACGTGCGCTGCGACGACGGCCACTGGCGGATCGCGCACACGGGCTACGAGCGCACCTACGAGGTGGTGGTCTCGCTGAGCGACCTGCCGAGCCTGCGCCTGACCTCGAGCCGCTGGGGTCTGATCGCCAGGGAAGACGGCATCGCGCCGGTGGAGCGTGATCCGGGCAGCGGGCCGCCGCCGCGGGAACCCGAAGAAGAATGACGGCGGGTTCCGTGCGGACGGCCGAAGCGGAGTTCGAACGGCTGGTCGCCCCGCTGCGCGCGGAGCTGCGCGTGCACTGCTACCGCATGCTCGGTTCGGTGCACGACGCCGACGACGCGGTGCAGGAGTCGCTGGTGCGAGCCTGGCGCAACCTCGACAAGCTGACCGACCCCGCCGGGCTGCGGCCTTGGCTCTACCGAATCGCCACCAACCGCTGCCTGACTCTGCTCGAGACTCGTCGCCGCCGCGAACTGCCGGTGGACCTGAGCCCCGGCGCGCCGCTGACCGATATCGCCTGGCTGGAGCCCTATCCCGATGCCGATGTGCGCGGCAGGGCGCCCGAGGCCAGATACGAGGCGCGCGAGGCGGTGGAGCTGGCGTTCGTCGCCGCACTGCAATATCTGCCCGGGCTCCAGCGGGCCGCGCTGGTGCTGCGCGACGTGCTCGGTTTCTCCGCCCGCGAGACCGCCGAACTGCTGGAGATCAGCGTGGCTTCGGCCAACAGCGCGTTGCAGCGCGCGCGGGCCGGGGTCGAGGCGCGGCTGCCCGCGCAGTCTCAGCAGCGCGCGCTGCACACCATGGCCGACCACGAGATCCGCGACTTGGCGGTGCGATACGCCGCCGCGTGGGAGTCGGGCGACGTGACGGCGATCGTCGCGTTGCTCAGCGCGGACGCGAAGTACTCCATGCCGCCGCTGCCCGAGTGGTACGCCGGGCAGGCCGCCATTCGCGGGTTCCTGCTCGACGGTCCGCTGCGGTACCGCTGGCGTTTTGTGCTCGCCTCCGCCAACGGCCAGCTCGCGTTCGGCACCTATCTCTGGGAGGAGCAGCGCGCGGTGTTCGCGGCGATGGCGCTGGACGTGGTCGCGGTGCGCGAGGGCCGGATCGCGGAGGTGGTCTCGTTCCTCGAGCCCGGGCTCTTTCCGTCTTTCGGCCTGCCGGTCGAACTGCCTTGAACTTTCGCGCGCACCGATGAGTTCGGCGCGGCGCCCGGGTTGTACGGACGACGGGATGGACCCGCACGCCGCCGCACCCGGCGGCCGTACCGAAGGGAATGCCGACCATGAACGACGAAGCGCGGATTCGTGAGCTGATCGAACGATGGGCCGCCGCCGTGCGCGCGGGCGATCTCGCCGGAGTGCTCGCCGACCACGCCGACGACATCGTCATGTACGACGTGCCCCCGCCGAACGACGGCGTGCGCGGCATCGACGCTTATCGGGAGACCTGGCCGCCGTTCTTCCGGTGGCTCGCCGAGGGCGCGGTGTTCGAGATCGTATCGCTGGACGTCACCGCGGGCAGCGACGTGGCGTTCGCGTACGCGCTGCTGCGCTGTGGCAAGCCCGAGGAGTTCCGCGTCGACCCGGCCAACCGGTTACGGCTGACCATCGGCCTGCGCGAGTCCGGCGGCCGCTGGCAGGTCACCCACGAACACCATTCGTTCCCGCTGCCGATCGGCGCGTCGGCCGCCGCCGAAGCGTAAATCCTTGCGCCGCACCGGGATCGCTACGCGAGCAGGTCTGGGCGGTTCCACTTGAAGCGGGCGCCGCCGTCAGTTGTCGGCGGCGGCGACCAGCGGTTCCAGCGTCAGCTTCGGGTGTTCCTTCTCGATGTACTGCAACCGCCACTTGTCGCTGAACAGGGCGAGCAGCGCGCCGTCGCTGCGGGTGAACACCTCGACGCCGCGCTGACGGCCGAGTTCCTCCGCCGAGGCGGCGTCGGTGCGCCTGGCCAGCGAGTAGCCGAGGTGCTCCATGTTCGTCTCGACGTTGAACTCCGCGAGCATGCGCGCGGTGACCACCTCGAACTGCATCGGGCCGACGGCCGCGAGCACGGGGGCGGCGTCACCGCGGATGTCGTTGCGCAGCACCTGCACCACGCCCTCGGAATCGAGCTGGTCGATGGCCTTGCGGAACTGCTTGTACTTGCCAGCGGTCCGCGCGCGCAGCACCGCGAAGTGTTCCGGCGCGAAGGACGGGATCGGCGGGAACTCCACCTTCTTGTCCACGAAGAGGGTGTGTCCGGGCGCCAGCGCGGTCGCGTTCACCAGGCCGACCACGTCGCCGGGGTAGGCGGTGTCGACGGTGGCGCGCTCACGACCGAACACGGTCAGCGCGTACTTGGTGGCGAACGGTCGCCCGGTCTGCGCGTGCGTCACGACCATGCCGCGCTCGAACTCGCCCGACACGATCCGCATGAACGCCAGCCGGTCCCGGTGCGCGGTGTCCATGCCCGCCTGCACCTTGAACACCACGGCGCTGAACGGGTCGGTGGTGGCGCGCGGCGTGCCGTCGACGGCCTTGCGCGATCCGGGCGCGGGAGCCAGCGCCACCAGCGTCTCCAGCAGCTGGCGCACGCCGAAGTTCAGCATCGCGGAGGCGTAGATGACCGGCGAGGTCTGCCCGGCGAGGAACAGCTCCTGATCGTGGTCCTGTCCGGTGGCGGAGAGCAGTTCGCTCTCCTCGACCGCCGTCGTCCACGCCTCGCCCTCGCGGACCTCGGCCGACTCCGGGGTGATCGAGTCCTCCGGCGCGATCGTCGCGCCGCCCGCGGTGCGGGTGAAGTGGATGTATTCGAGCGCCGCGCCGTCGGCGCCGCGGCGCAGCAGACCACGGAAGTCACCGGCGATGCCGACCGGAAGGAACAGCGGCGTGGGGGTGAGGCCGATGCGCTCCTCGATCTCGTCGAGCAGCTCGAGCGGCGCGCGGCCGGGCCGGTCCCACTTGTTGATCACGGTGATCACCGGGATGCCGCGGTGGCGGCAGACCTGGAACAACTTCAGCGTCTGCGGCTCGAGGCCCTTGGCGGCGTCGATGAGCATCACGGCCGCGTCCACCGCCGTGAGCACCCGGTAGGTGTCCTCGGAGAAGTCGGAGTGGCCGGGGGTGTCGACCAGGTTGATGACGCTGTCGACATCGGAGCCCGCGGCGCGGTAGTTGAACTGCAACGCGGTGGAGCTGACCGAGATGCCGCGCGCCTTCTCCATCTCCATCCAGTCGGAGACCGTCGACTTGCGGCCCGCCTTGCCGTGGATCGCGCCCGCCTCGGAAATCATCCTGGCGTGCAGCGCCAGCGCCTCGGTGAGCGTCGATTTGCCCGCGTCCGGGTGGGAGATCACGGCGAAAGTGCGGCGCCGGGCGACCTCGGCGGGCAGTCCGCGCGGGGTGGGCGCGACGACGTCCTCAGGGGCGGTCAACGTGAGCAACCTTTCGCAGGCTCGGCGAATAGACAACCGGTCCAGATTACGCGACCAGGGTTGCGACCCGCCGAACCGCGTCTGACCACCCGATTCATCTGCCGCACGTGAGCTGGGGTATGGTGTTCGGGTTGTCTCGGCGAGGGTGTCCGCAGACGTTTTTGCGACACCGTGATCGACGCGGCGCGGCTTCCGGCCGTCCTCGTTCGGTCTTCGCCCCGACGAGTAGACCAGAACCCCAGCCCAGGGCGCCACCCTCCCTGGCGGGCACCTTTGACAGCCCGGAAGAGCCGTAGGAGTAGATCCAGTCATGTCCGACGTCAACCTTCTCGAAGCCGCCGTACGCACCGAGTTCGGCAAGGGAGCCGCGCGTCGCACCCGTCGTGCGGGCAACGTCCCCGCCGTGCTGTACGGCCACCAGGCCGACCCGCAGCACCTCGCCCTCAACGCCCAGGCCTTCGCCGCCATCCTGCGCGAGCACGGCACCAACGCGGTGCTGAACCTCGTCATCGACGGCAAGCAGCAGCTGGCGCTGACCAAATCCGTTGTGGTGCACCCGATTCGCCGCTACATCGAGCACGCCGACCTGCTCATCGTCAAGCGTGGCGAGAAGGTCACCGCCGACGTCGCCGTGACCGTCACCGGTGACGCCGCCGCGGGCACCCTGGTCACCCAGGAAGCCACCACCATCTCCATCGAGGCCGAGGCGCTGAACCTGCCCGAGGCCATCGAGGTCTCCGTCGAGGGCGTCGAGGCGGGCACCCAGATCACCGCGGGCGAGATCCAGCTGCCCTCCGGTGTCGCCCTGGCCGCCGACGCCGAGACCCTGGTCGTCAACGTGATCGCCGCGCCCGCCGCCGAGCCGGAGGCCGGCGAGGGCGAAGCCGAGGCCGAGAGCGCCGAGTAAGGACGCCCGGAACCGGTTCGTAGATGACCGAATCCACGACCGGGCCCGCGCTCGTCATCGGACTTGGCAATCCGGGTCCGGAGTACGAGCGCACCCGGCACAATGTCGGTTTCCTGGTCGCCGACGTGCTCGCCGAGCGCGTCGGCGGCCGTTTCGCCGTGCACAAGAAGTCCGGAGCCGACCTGCTGCAGGCCCGCCTCGACGGTCGCCAGGTCCTGATCGCCAAGCCGCGGTCCTACATGAATCTCTCCGGCAGGCCGGTGGCCGCGCTCGCCAGGTTCTTCTCGGTGCCGCCCACCGAGGTGATCGTCGTGCACGACGAACTGGATCTGCCCTTCGGCGCGGTCAAGCTCAAGCGCGGCGGCGGGGAGGGTGGTCACAACGGCCTCCGATCCATCTCCAGCGCGCTGACCACCAAGGATTACGTGCGCACCCGGATCGGCATCGGGCGGCCGCCCGGCAGGCAGGACCCGGCCGATTTCGTGCTCAAGCCGTTCTCGGCGCCCGAGCGCAAGGAAGTGCCGGTGATCGTCGAGCAGGCCGCCGACGCGGTCGAGCTGTTGCTGCGCGTCGGGCTGGAGACGGCGCAGAACCAATTGCACTGAGGCACAGGGCTTTCCTGGTCGCTGCCCGCGATCGTGCGGAACCGCCGTGCCACACCGCGTGCAGCTGAGTGGCGTGCTGGGCTCGGTGCGGCGCACGGTGCTGATTCGGAAGATCCGCGGCGTCGACCTCCGCCCGAGGCACGAGGGGGTGTCTCTGGCGCGTTCAGTGCAAATGAACCGCCGTGGCGGAGCGGCGCAGTTTGCCCGACGAGGTCTTCGGCAGGGCGCCGGGGCCGAGAATGGCCACCGTGCGCGGGCGGACGCCGACCTCGGAGAAGACCGCGTGCACGATGTCGTGCTCGATGCGCTTGACCTCGGCCGGATTCTGGTGGTCGTTGGATTCGACGACCACGGCGAAACTCTCGCGCTTCTGTCCCGCGTCCAGCCGGACCGCGACCGCATTGCCGGGGCGCACGCCAGGCACCCGCATGGCGGCGCGCTCGATGTCGGTCGGGAAGATATTGCGCCCGCCCATGATGATGACGTCCTTCTTGCGGCCGCAGACCACCACCAGTCCGTCTTCGGTGAAGTAACCGATATCGCCGGTGTCGAGCCAGCCGTCCGCGTCCTGGGCCGGACGGAAGCCGTCGACCGTCACGTATCCGGAAGTCACTGCGGGACCACGCAATTCGATGACGCCGACCGAGCGGGTCGGCAGCGGTTGGCGTTCGCCGTCCACCACCCGGCCCTCCAGGTGATCGACCAGGTAGCCGAGGGTCGGCAGGCGGCGCACGTTGGCGTGGCCGATGTGCTGCTCCGGCACCGGAACCGCCTTGCCGAGCGCCTCCAGCAGATCGGCGTCGATGACGTCGAGCACTTGGCCGAGGCCGGGGTCCGGGACGGAAACGGCCAGCGTCGTCTCGGCCATGCCGTATACGGGGGTGAGCGCCATCGGGTTGAGCCCGAAGCGCTTTCCCGCCTCGGCCAGCGTGTCCATGGTGTCGGGGTCCACCGGTTCGGCGCCGTTCCACATGTACCGGACGCTGCTCAGGTCGAGCGCGCCGTCCTCGGCCTGCCGCAGCCTGCGGGCCAGCAAGGAATACGCGAAATTCGGTGCGGCGGTGACGGTTCCGCGGTACTTGTCGATCAGCTCGGCCCACAGCAGCGGCCGCGTCAGGAAGTCGAGCGGCGTCACGCACACCACCTCGGCGCCGAATTGCATCGGGACGCTGAGGAATCCGACCATGCCCATGTCGTGGAACAGCGGCAGCCAGCTGATCATCACATCGTTGTCGAGCTGGAACTTCACCCGATCGAACATCGCGTAGGCGTTGACGTAGAAGTTGCCGTGCGTGATCCGCACCGCCTTCGGCGATCCGGTGGAGCCGGAGGTCAATTGCTGAAGGGCCACATCGGATTCGGTGGTCGGCACCGGTTCGATCTCGGGACCCTCCGCCAACTGGTCGATCCGCACGACGGTGATGCCGCGCTCGCGCAGCAGCGGTTCCGCCGCCTCGAACGGCGCACCGAGCACCACCGCGCGCGCCTCGATCATGCCGAGTACGGTCTCGGTGTCGCGGGCCCACACCGCGAGGTCGGTGCGCGGGGTCGGCTGGTGCAGCATGGTGATGGACGCGCCGCGCATCCAGATCGCCTGGCACGCCGGTGCGATGTCGACCGGCATGCCCGCGAGCACGCCCACCGCGTCGCCGTAATCGATGCCCGCCTCCGCGAGTCCGCCCGCCATCCGGCGCGCGATTCGATGGACCTCGCTCCAGGTCTGCCGCAGCGGAGCACCCGGCTCCCCGGTCACCAGGCCGCGTCCGGAGGACCGCCCCGTCGCGTACATCTCATCGGTGAACCTGCTCATTTGTCGATCTCCTCGTCACAGCTCGACCGAGCATCCGGCCTCCTCCCACTATCCCGCCGAATCGCCGCGACGTTAACCCCTCGGCGGTGGTTCATCCCCCTGCCGTGGCAGGCACGGCGGTACTCATGCCCGCGCGACGGTGATTCCGGCGGATCGCCGTGACGTCGATGCCTCAGCGGGGTCGCGAGCGCTGACCTAGCGGCGCATCAGTGGTGGTCGCGAGACCTCAGGTCCGCTCGTGCGGACGACCGGCGCGCGGTCGTGCCGTGGAACGTGGCCGCATAGGAGTCGACGTACTGCCGACCGGATCGCCGCGCCAGCTCCCGCATCAGCGCGTCGGTCTCGGTGCGCGCGTCCGCGCGCGCCTCGGCGGGCGGGTAGTAGCGCGGCGCGCCGAAGTGGACGCGCACCTTGGCGAATCGCCACATCCGGCTGCCCCGCGGATTGACCCGGTCGGTCCCGGACAGCACCACGGGGACCACCGGGGCGCCGGTCGCGATGGCGACCCGCAGCGCGCCGGTGCGCCCGCGATAGACCCGGCCGTCCGGCGATCGGGTGCCCTCCGGGTGGATTGCCCAGACGCCGCCCGCCCCCAGGATTCGGGTCGCGGCCGCCAGGGCGTCAGCGGCCGCGGTGCCGCCGGTCCGGTCGACCGGCACTTGGCCCGCGGCGGAGAAGAACCACCGGTTGAAGCGCCCCTTCCACCCGGTGCCCGTGAAGTACTCCTGCTTGGCCAGGAAGGTGACCCGGCGCGGCAGGACGAGCGCCAGGTACAGCGAGTCGATCACGGCCAAGTGGTTGGCGGCGATGATCACCGGCCCGCTGCGCGGCACGTGCTCCAGGCCGACCACCTCGGGTCGGCCGATGATCCGCAGCAGCGGACCGAGCAGGACGTGCTTGAACAGGCGATACCACACGGGGAACCTTCCGTCGACAAACGTGTAGACAATGTCTACCGGAGTGCGTAGACATTGTCTACCCTGCGTTCGCCGGCCGACGGACCGACGTGCACAATGTCTGCGTGACCGGGAACGAACCCCTGAGCGAACGACTGATCGCCGTCGGCGTCGAACTGCTGGAACAGGAAGGTCCGGATCGGCTCGGGTTGCGCGCGATCACTCGCGCCGCGGGCGTCTCGCACGGCGCGCCGCGTCGGCATTTCCCCACCCACAAGGCGCTGCTCGCGGCCATCGCGGCGCGCGGCTTCGCCGATCTCGCCGCGCGCTTCGCCGCGACCGACGACTCCGGCGCCCCGTCCCGAGATCGCCTGCGCCGCATGGCCATCGGCTATGTCGACTTCGCGGCCACCCGCCCGCAGATGTTCACCCTCATGTTCCGCCACGACCTGCTCGAGGGCTCCGGCGCCAACCTCCGCGCCACCACCCTCCCGCTCTTCGACCGCTTCGCCGACCTCGTCAGCCAGGCAAGCCCCACGGCCCCCGACCGCCCCCTCCTCCTCTGGACCGCCCTACACGGCCTCGCCACCCTCCGCGCCAACCAGAGCCTCACCCTCATCGCCCCCACCGCCGACGACCCGACCCTCGTCGACCAAATCCTCGAACTACACCTTCTCTGAACGCCTTCCGCGCGGCGGTGGCCGAGATCGCCGACGATCTGTTCGTGGATCAGCGGCGCGGGGGGAAGGGGATGCGGGCGAGGTCTTCGGCGATGAAAAGCTCGCCGGTGAAATACTTCTCGGCTTCGGCGCGGTGGCCGTCGAGGGTGCGGTAGCGCTGGGAGAAATGGGTGAGGACGAGGGTGTGGGCGCCGGCTTCGGCGGCGACGCGGGCGGCTTGGCCCGCGGTGAGGTGGCCGTATTCGTCGGCGAGGTGGGCGTCGGCGTCGAGGAAGGTCGCCTCGATCACCAGAACGTCCACGCCGGAAGCCAATTGGTGCACGCCCGCGCACAGGCGGGTGTCCATGACGAAGGCGAAACTCTGCCCTGGCCGTGGTTCGCTGACTTCATCGACCGTGACGGTCACGCCGTCGACGACGAGTGAACCCTCGCGTTGCAGCCGACCGACATCAGGTCCGCGCACGCCGCGGGCACGCAGCCGTTCCGGCAGCATCCGATGCCCGGAAGGCTCGGTCAGCCGGTAGCCGAACGCCTCGACCGGATGCGACAGCGGCACCGCTTCGATCCCGAACGGCGCGTCGGGGGCGGGCAACGCACCGGGCCCCGCGATCGGCCGCGCCCGCAGCTCGACGGTTCGGTAGAACGCCGTCGCATTGCACAACCGCTCGAAATACACCTCGCCGGACGCGGGGTAGTACACGTCCACGGGGTGTGCGACCCGATCCAGATTGATCCGCTGCACGATGCCGGGCAGCCCGAGGCAGTGATCGCCGTGGAAGTGCGTTACCGCGATGCGCGTGATGTCGCCCGCCGCCAGCCCGGCGAACGCCATCTGCCGCTGGGTCCCCTCGCCGGGATCGAACAGCACACCCTCCGCACCCCAGCGCAGCAGATAACCGTTGTGATTGCGGTGTTTGGTCGGCACCTGACTGGCGGTGCCGAGGACGACGAGCTCGCGCTGCGACATCAGAGGGCGGCGACGGCGGCCACGAACCGGTCGAGTTCCTCGAAGGAGACGAAGCAGTGCGGCGACGCGCGCACCACCGAGTCCAGCCCGCGCGCGGTCATGTCCAGCAGGGTGGAACTGGCGAAACTGACCGTCACCGTGATGTTCTGCGCCGCGAGCCGGTCGCGCACCTCGGCGGGGGACACGCCGTCGACCGTGAACGAGACGATGCCGCTGTGCCGAACGCCATTGTCGCGCACGGTGACTCCGTCGATCTCGGGCAGCGCCTTGCGCAGGTACTCCGCCCGCGCGCCGATCGCCGCGTAGACGTCCTCCGGCCCGAGGTCGAGCAGGTATCGAACGGCCGCGCCGAGCCCGAGCCGAGCGGCCACGTCGCACTCCCAGAACTCGAAGCGGCTGGCGTCCGGCGCGAGCCGGTACTCCTCGGGACCGGTCCACTCCGCGCTGTGCAGGTCCAGCCGCTGCGGTTCCATCGTGGCGGCCAATTCCGGTCGCACATAGAGGAATCCGGTGCCGCGCGGCCCGCGCAGCCACTTGCGCCCGGTGACCGAGAGCGCGTCGACGCCGAGCTCGGCCACGTCGATCGGGATCTGGCCCGCCGACTGGCAGGCGTCGAGCAACACCAGCGCTCCCACCGAGTGCGCGATTCTGGTCGCCTCGGCGGCCGGATTCACCAGCCCGCCGTTGGTCGGCGCGTGCGACAACGACACCAGCTCGACCCGTTCGTCGACCAGCTCGGCCATCGCGTCCAGATCGAGCTGTCCGCTGCCGTCGTTGGGGATCTGCTCGACCGTGGCGCCGACCGCGCGGGCCCGCTGGATCGCCGCGATGGCGTTGCTGGCGTAGTCCGAACCGGAGATGAGCACGCGGTCGCCCGGTCCGAGCGGGACGGAATAGAAGAAGTCGGCCCAGGAGCGCGTCGCGCTGTCGCTGAGGGCGATGGCGCTCGGGTCGGCGTTGATCAGCGCGCCGATCGCGGTCTTGACCGCGGCGAGGTCGTCGAGGCGTTCGTTGGCGGCGCGGTAGCCGCCGATCTCGGCCTCCCTGCGCAGATGGTCGACGACGGTGTCCAGAACGATCTCGGGCGGGAGCGAGGAACCCGCGCTGTCGAGGAAGACCAGCCCGGAATCGGACCGGCAGCCCGGTGTGTCTTCGCGTACCCGCGTCTCGTCCAGCATGCCGACGACATTATCGGTACCGAAGTCCCAGCGCAGGCGCTCGGCAGCGCCCCAGGTCGGACCGTCTGTTCGACTGCTGGACGGATATTTGTCGGTATCCGTGGCTACCCTGGTTTGAACGGAACCACGGTGAGAGCGCGTTCGGATCGGTGTTCGGGCGCGGAGACAGCGACACGAACAACGATCATGGTGTTCGGACGGATGTCCGGCCCCGCGCACGAACTCAGGTGGAGGTTGGCATGGCGATCACGCTCGAACATCCGGAATCGGCCAGGCAAGCCATCGAGCCCGGCGAGCTGTCCTCGCGCGCGGTCGCCGAGGCCTACGTCGGCGGCGTCTGCTTCAAGCTGGGGCCACCGACGCTGATCGGCGCCGAGCTCGAGTGGCTCACCGTGCAGGGTGAGTGTTCGGCGTCCGGGTCCGCCGCGGCCCCCCGTCCGCAGCTGTCTGCCTTCGCAGCCGCGCTCGGACCGCACGCACCGCGGTCCATCGCCCCCGATTCTCCGGCGCTTCCGTTGCCAGGGGGCAGCCGGGTCACCCTCGAACCCGGCGGTCAGATCGAACTCTCCAGCGCACCGTATGCCACCGCCGCCGAGCTGTGCGAGCGTCTGATCGGCGACGCCCGCCTGCTGCGCGAGCTGCTCGAAACCCGGTGCATCCGAACACTTTCCCTCTCCGCCGATGCCGACCGCCGCCCGAAGCGGGTGTTGCGGTTGCCCCGCTACCGCGCCATGGAGCAGTCCTTCGGCGGAATCGGCCCCTTCGGCAAGCTGATGATGTGCAATACCGCGGCGACCCAGGTCAGCGTCGACGCGGGCGCCGACCGCGCCGAGGTCACCGCCAGGTGGACCGCGTTGTACGCCATGGGTCCGGCCCTGGTCGCCGCCTTCGCCTGTTCGCCCGCGCTCCGCGGCGCGCCCGAAGGCGCGTGGGCCTCCCAGCGGATGCGCGCCTGGCTGCGCCTGGACAACTCCAGGACCCGCCCGCCGGTGCAGGAATGGTCCGACCCGGTGACCGCCTACGCCCGCTGGGCGCTGGACGTGCCGCTGCTGTGCGTCCGAAGACCCGACGCGCCCTCGGACGGCAATGGCGCAGGGTGGACGGCCCCGCCGGGCGCGACCTTCGCCGACTGGCTGTCCGGCGCGCTGGACGACGAGATCGGCCGCCGCCCCGACACCGCCGACCTCGACTACCACCTGACGACCTTGTTCCCGCAGGTCCGAGCCTCGGGCCACCTGGAGGTCCGCTACCTGGACGCGCAGCCGGGCGACACCTGGACGGTCCCGGTCCACGCGTTCGACGCGCTGCTGTCCGCGCCCGCCGTCGTCGCCGAAGCGACCGCGCTCGCGGCGCCCGTCGCGGGCCGGTGGTTGCAGGCGGCCCGCTACGGCCTCGTGGACACGGAGATCAGGAAGGCCGCCGTCGACCTGCTCGACCTCGCCGCCGCGCACGCCCGCACGCCGTCGGCGGCCCGCGAACTAGGCGACGCCTCGCAACGATGTCGCGGCGGCCGCACTCCGGCCCGCACCCGGGTGGAGGCCGCGTCGTGACAGCGCGAATCAGACACGCGTACAGCATCATTCGACGAGGACGCGGCACGTCCCGCCGCACGACTACCGCCCGGAGAGCGTTACCGTGACAACTTTCGCCCCCACCGACCATTCCGGCACCGAGCGGCTCCGTGAGCGGATCGCCGAGGTGCTCACCACCGCGCGCGCCAGGACGCACGGCCTGACCGACGTCGTGGACGAGGCCGAGCTCGTCGCCCAGCATTCCCGTCTGATGAGCCCGTTGGTCTGGGACCTCGCGCACATCGGCAACCAGGAGGAGTTGTGGCTGGTGCGCGACGTGGGCGGACGCGATCCCGTCCGAGCCGACATCGATGAACTCTACGACGCGTTCAAACACGCGCGGTCCAATCGCCCTGGGCTGCCGCTGCTCGATCCCACCGAGGCGCGCGGCTACGTCGGCACCGTTCGCGACAAGGTGCTCGACGTGCTCGACAGCAGTGCGCTGCGCGGAAATCGTCTGGTAGACGGCGGTTTCGCGTTCGGCATGATCGCCCAGCACGAACAGCAGCACGACGAGACCATGCTGGCCACCCACCAGTTGCGCACGGGCGCCGCAGTGCTCGCCGCGCCGAGCGCGCCCGCCGCGGCGATCCCGGTCTCCGGCGAGGTGATCATCCCGGCGGGCGAGTTCACCATGGGCACCTCCACCGATCCGTGGGCGCTGGACAACGAACGCCCCGCGCACCGGGTTCATTTGCCCGCCTTCGCGATCGACGCCGCACCGGTCACCAACGAACAGTACCTGGCCTTCGTCGAGGACGGCGGCTACGAACGCCCCGAACTGTGGTCCGAGCGCGGCTGGGCGCACCGCACCGCAGCGGGGCTGGTGGCGCCGCAGTTCTGGGACCGCGATCCGGCCGGACACTGGTGGCGGCGGGTCTTCGGCGTGATGACCCCGCTGCGTCCGCGCCAGCCGGTGCTGCACGTCTGCTGGTTCGAGGCCGAGGCCTACGCCAACTGGGCGGGCAAGCGACTGCCCACCGAAGCCGAGTGGGAGAAGGCCGCACGGTACGACCCGGACACCGGCGCCGAACGCCGCTACCCGTGGGGCGATGCCGAACCCGACTCCGCCACAGCGAATCTCGGACAACGCCATCTCGAACCGGCCGAGGTCGGCGCGTACCCGGCGGGCGCGTCGCCCGCGGGTGTGCACCAGCTGATCGGCGATGTCTGGGAGTGGACGTCGTCGGGCTTCGATGCCTACCCCGGCTTCCGCGCGTTCCCGTACAAGGAGTACTCCGAGGTGTTCTTCGGCGGCGACTATCGCGTGCTGCGCGGCGGTTCGTTCGGCACCGATCCGGTGGCCTGCCGCGGCACCTTCCGCAACTGGGACCACCCGATCCGCCGCCAGATCTTCTCCGGTTTCCGCCTCGCCCGCGACCTGGGGCGGGACGAAATCTGATGTGCCGGCATCTGGGTTACGTCGGCCCGCCGACGGCGGTCGGCGAATTGTTGACGCGCGGAACGCATTCCCTGCGCACGCAGGCGTGGGCGCCGAAGGAGATGCGCGGCGGCGGCACCATCAACGCCGACGGTTTCGGTGTCGCGTGGTGGCGAAACGGCGCGGGCGGCGCGCCGGAGGCGAGCCGCTATCGCAATCCCGACCCCATCTGGACCGATCCCGCGGTGGAAGAGGTACTGCCCCAGCTGGTTTCGGGCGCGGTGCTCGGCTCGATCCGCTCGGCCACCGTCGGGATGCCCGTCGAACGGGCCGCGTGCGCGCCCTTCATCGATGGACGCTGGGCCTTCAGCCACAACGGCGCGATACCGGAGTGGCGACGGGTGCTCACCGCGGTCACCTCGGACCTCGACGTGGCCGCGACCCGCGCGGGCGCGACCCGCCTCTTCGAGACCGCCCGGCTGCTCGAGGCCGAAGCGGCGACCGACTCTGCGGCCCTGTGGGTGCTGCTGCGAGACCTGTTGCGCTCCACCGAATCCGCCGACTACGCGAAGACCCCGGCGACCGCGTTGCGTCTGCTTGTCGACGCCGTGCTCCGGCACATGCCGACGGCCCGGCTCAACCTGCTGATCGGCGACGGCGAACAGGTGTGGGCCACCACGGTGCACCACGCGCTGTCCGCGCTCGTCACCGACGACGTCGCCATCCTCTCCTCAGAACCGTACGACGACGATCCGCGCTGGCAGCCGATTCCCGACCGGAAGCTGGTGATCGCCAGGCCCGGGGTGCTCTCGATCGAGGAGCTGATCCCGCCCGATACCGAAAGGTCCACGCCATGACCGCACCGACGCTGGAAGTCCATCTCTCCGACGAGGATCTCACGACGGCACTGCGGACCGACGCCAGGCGCGGGCTCACCGCCGACCCGAAGTGGTTGCCGCCCAAGTGGTTCTACGACGCCCGTGGCAGCGAATTGTTCGAGCGCATCACCGAACTGCCCGAGTACTACCCGACGCGCACCGAACGCGCCCTGCTGGAACGGGTGGTCGGCGAGATCGCGCGGATCGCGCAAGCCGAGGTCCTCGTCGAACTCGGCGCGGGCTCGGCGCACAAGACCCGCCTGCTGCTCTCCGCGCTGACCGCCGAAGGGCCGCTGAAGACCTATGTGCCGCAGGATGTCTCGTCGGCGGCGCTGCGGGCGGCGGCCGAGCAGGTCGCCGCGGAGTTCCCCGCGCTCGGCGTGCACGGCGTGGTCAGCGATTTCACCGACACTCTGCGCAACCTCCCGCGCGGCGGCCGCCGGATGATCGCCTTCCTCGGCGGCACCATCGGCAATCTGGTGCCCGACGAGCGCGCCGAATTCCTCGCGGGCATCCGGGAGGTGCTCGAGCCGGGCGAGCGGCTGTTGCTCGGCGCCGGGCTGGTCATCGATCCGGACGTGCTCGTCCCCGCCTACGACGACGCGGCCGGGGTCACCGCGGAGTTCAACCGGAACGTCCTGCACGTGCTCAACCACCGCCTGCGGGCCGACTTCGATCCGGAGAAGTTCGCGCACGTCGCGCTGTGGGACGCCGAGCGCGAGTGGATCGAGATGCGCCTCGCGGCGACCGAGGACATGACGGTCACCGTCGCCGACCTCGACCTCACGGTGCACTTCGCGCGCGGCGAGCAGTTGCGCACGGAGATCTCCGCGAAGTTCCGCGTCGACGGGCTGGATGACGAACTCGCCGCCGCTGGTTTCCGCACCGAGCGGGTGTGGACCGACGACGACGATCGCTTCGCCTTGGTGCTCGCCGCGCGGATCTAGCGGTGGGAGTCCCCGGAGGCCTCCTCGCGCCGTGCCTCGCCCGGCAGCGCCGACTGCACGTCTGCCGGGCGGTGAGCGTCGTACCGCGCTCGGCGGTGCAGGACTCCACCTACGCGTTGGCCGGTCCGACGATCGAGGTCAGTCGATCGATGAACGGGCGCATCGTCTCCCAGGCCTTGCGGACCTCCTTGGCGGCGCGTGGCGTCTCCAGCCATTCGGGCGCACCGAACTGGCGGCTCGCGGTCAGGGATCTGTGTCGTAGCAAGTCGATGCGCGGGTGGTCGGCGTCGAAGCCCTTGGGCTTGGTCTTGAGCTTGTCGCCGCCGATGGTGAACCCCGCCTTGGTCAGCTTGGCGAGGATCTTCTCGAGCTCCGGGCCGCGCACGTCGTCATCGATCGTGGCGCGCAGCTGGGCGACCTGGGCGGGTGTCCCGGAGTAGAAGCCGCCGCCGACGAACAGCCCGGCGGCGCTGATCTGCACGTACCAGCCGACGCCCGGCGCGGTGCCGATCACCGCGCCCTGCGCCGTCTTGTACGGGGACTTGTCCTTGGCGAAGCGCACGTCGCGATAGGGACGGAAGATCTTCGCGGTGCCGAAGTCGGCTTCCAGCTCCGCGGTCAGCGCGACCATCGGCGCTTTCACCGCGTCCTCGTACACCGACTTGTGCGCGTTCCAGAACGCCTTGGAGTTGTCGGCCTCCAAGTCCTCGTAGAAATCGAGTCCGGCCAACGGAAATCCACCGAAACCACTCATGACCGAGAACTTACGGCGGGCCACCGACTCAATTCTGGTCGGGGACGAAATCGGTGTTGAGTACCGCGAAACTGAGGATGAGCCCGACGATCAGCGCCACGCCCGCGGCGATGGCGGCCCACCGGCCGAGCGGCTCGCCCTTGTTGTGGCCGAGGATGCCGAACACGATGCCCGCGGGGCCGAACAGGATCGGGCACAGGAACAGCGCGAGCGCCGCGCAGACGAAACCGATGATCGACATCGTCTGGGTGCCCGGCTTCCTCGGCTGCTCGGCGCCGAAGGGCTGGCCCTGCTGCGGATAGGAGGGATAGCCGCCTTGGCCTTGCGGATACGCGCCGCCGTGCTGCGGCTGTCCATAAGGCTGCGCCGCCGGGTAGTCGGCCTGATCGGAAGTGGAGTACGAGGACGGGCCTCCGGGCGGATAACCCTGTCCGCCGGGGTATTGGCCGCCGGGATACGACTGCTCGCCCGGCTTCTCGCCGCCGGGATAGCCGTATTGCCCACCCGTCGCATAGCCGGGCTGTCCCGGTGCGCCGGGCTGCTCGCTCGAGGGATAGCTGGCCGGCCCCGCACCGGGGTAGCCGGGCTGCCCGCCGAACGGATACTCGGGCTGACCCGCCCCCGGCTGATTCCATCCCTCCGGCCCGGTCGACTGCGGCGCCGAGCCGGTCACCGGCGGTTCCGTCGCGCTACCGGACGCCGAGGACGGCCCACCGCCCGAGGTCGCCGAGGGTTCGCTCGCCGCCTCGGTCCCACCGGAGACCGACGGCGGCTGCGTCGACTCGCCTGGGACCGGCTGTGCGGACGCGGGAGTCGCCCATTCGGTGCCCGTCGGCTCGGGTTCTTCCGGCTTCTTCGACAGCGACGCCCCCGATTCTTGCCCCGACTGCGGTGCGCTGCCGGTCAGCGGTTTGTCCTCGGACGACTCGTCGGGATTCTTGGGTGTGCTCATCAGCGGCCTCCTGGTCGTATGCGCCTAGCAACCCCCGGGTACCACGTGGTTCGAGCTTTAACGTTCCAAGTCGGATTCGTCGATGATTCCCATCGCCGCCTCTTCGGCGGGCAGGGTCGAGTCGTCCACGTCCTCGGCGCGCTGGCCGCGCCGGGTCCAGCGCTCGTCCAGGTCCTCGCCGATGCCGAGCCTGCCGTCGTCCTCGCTCTCCCGATCGCGGATGGTGAGGTTCTCCGGCGGATTCTCGATGTAGCGCTCGTACTCGCGGATCTCGTCTTCCTGCTCGTCGTCTCCCATGTCCATGTCCAGCGGGTCACGGTTCATGGGTCCCAGTATCGTCCCGCCGATGCCGGGACGGGGGTAACTCGACGCCGCGAATTCGCGGATCCGTCGAGTCCGTGACTAATACGAGTAGCTCGCTATTCCGAAGGCGAAGACGACCAGCAGGACCGCCAGCACCAACACCACGGCGTTGGCGATGGCCGCCCATTTGCCGAGCGATTCGTTCTTGGTGTGCCCGACGAAACCGAGGATGATGCCCGCGGGTCCGGTGAGCAGGATGGGGAAGAAGCAGAAACCGACACCCAGCACGCTGAGGCCGAGGCAGACGAAGCTGATGATCGACAGCGTCTGCGTCTGAGTCGGCCGGTAGGGCCCCGCCGGGTACGGCGAGTAGCCGCCGCCCGGCGCCGCCGGATAACCCGGTGCGGCAGGGTAACCCGGCGCGGCCGGATAGCCCGATGCGGGCGGATAGCCCGGTGCGGAAGGGTGAGCGGGCGCCGCCGGGTACGCGGGCGGGTAGGCGGGCGCGGCGGGGTAGGCGGGCGGCGCGTCGTACGGGCTCGGCTGCTGCGGGTAGCCTCCGGCCGGCGTGCCCGCCGGAGCGCCGTCGAGCGGCGGATACCCGTACACGCCACCGGCCGGATACTGCGGGGCCGCGGGCGGCTCCGGCGGCTGATAGACCGGCGCTTCCGGGAGACTGGGCGAACCGGGTTGGTACACCTTCGTTTCCGGCGCGGTGCCGGAACCGTGCGCCTGCCCGGGCTGGTAGACCTGCGTCTCCGGCGCCGTGCTCGGCGGCTGGTACACCTGGGTCTCCGCCGTCCGGCGGTCGTCCTGCGCCCCCGACTTGCCGATGTCGATGCCAGGTCGCGGTTCCTGCGGCGTGGTCATGACGGCGCCCCCCTCTACGTGTTCGATTGCCCCACATGGGTATCACGTTCGCCCGGCCAACTCCAGCGCGGGCTTGCAGGCGCTATCGGACATAGTCCGTGGGCGGCCTCGCGCGCGGCCGGAGCGAATGCGGCGGTACACCCGGAGGACGCTGCCGGACGGGGGTTGTCAGTAGCCCGCGCAAGGCCGGAGCGAACGCGCAGGACGCGTACCCGGCCGACGAAACGACAGCGGCCCGGGCGCGAAGCCCGGGCCGCTGTGTTGCTAGGGAAGCGTCACGCGTTGCCGTTGAACAGGCCGGTGACCGAACCGTTCTCGAAGACCTCGCGGATCGTGCGGGCCAGCAGCGGCGCGATGGACAGCACCGTCAGCTGCGGGAACTTCTTGTCCTCGGTGATCGGCAGGGTGTTGGTCACCACGACCTCGCGCGCGCCGCAGGCGGCGAGACGCTCGGCGGCCGGGTTGGAGAGCACGCCGTGCGTCGCCGCGATGACGACGTCGCCCGCGCCCGCCTCGCGCAGCACGCGCACGGCCTCGGCGATGGTGCCACCGGTGTCGATCATGTCGTCGATCAGGATGCAGGTGCGGCCGTCGACGTCACCCACCGGACGATGCGACTTCACCTGGTTCGGGACCAGCGGATCGCGGGTCTTGTGGATGAACGCCACCGGCGCGCCGTCCAGCGCGTCGGCCCACTTCTCGGCGACCTTCACGCGGCCCGCGTCGGGCGAGACGACGGTGATGTTCTCCAGGCTGTAGTTGGCGCGCACGTGCTCGGAGAGCTGGAACAGCGCGTGCATGTGGTCGACCGGGCCGTCGAAGAAGCCCTGGATCTGATCGGTGTGCAGGTCGACGGTGATGATGCGGTCGGCGCCCGCGGTCTTCAGCATGTCGGCGACCAGGCGGGCCGAGATCGGCTCACGGCCGCGGTGCTTCTTGTCCTGCCGCGCGTACGGGTAGAACGGCAGCACCGCGGTGATCCGCTTGGCCGAACCGCGCTTGAGCGCGTCGATCATGATGAGCTGTTCCATCAGCCACTGGTTCACCGGCGCCGGGAAGCTCTGCAGCACGAAGGCGTCCGAACCGCGGACGGATTCCTCGAAGCGAACGAAGGTCTCACCGTTGGCGAAGTCGCGCGCGATCTGGGGCGTGACATGGACGTCGAGTTCCTTGGCGACCTGCTCGGCCAGCTCAGGATGGGAGCGTCCCGCGAAGAGCATCAGGTTCTTCTGGTTATCGATCCATGACGCGGTCACTGCTGTTTGCCATCCTTTTGCTCGATTGCCTGACCCGACATCTCGTCGGCCGCGATGGCTGCCGCCGCCGCGATCGCCGCCGCGGTCCCCGGCCGGTACCGCTGCACCCAGTTCTCAATATTGCGCTGTGCTCCACCCGACACCGCGAGCGCCCCCGGTGGAACGTTTCTGCGCAGTACAGTACCCGCCGCCGTATACGCGCCGTCACCCACGGTCACCGGTGCGACGAACATGGTGTCGCTGCCGGTGCGGACATGCGAGCCGACCACGGTGTGATGCTTGCGCACGCCGTCGTAGTTGACGAAGACGCTGGAAGCGCCGATGTTGCTGTGTTCGCCGATCGTCGCGTCACCGACGTAGGTGAGGTGCGGCACCTTGGAGTGCGCGCCGATGGTGGCGTTCTTGGTCTCGACGAAGGCGCCGAGCTTGCCGGAATCGCCGACCACGGTGCCCGGTCGCAGGTAGCTGAACGGTCCGATGGCCGCGCCCGGTCCGACGGTGGACTGCTCGCCGTGCGTGCGCACCACCTTCGCGCCGTCGCCGACCAGCACGTCGGTCAGCGTGCTGTCGGGCCCGATCTCGGCGTCCTCGCCGATGACCGTCGCGCCGAGCAGCTGCACGCCGGGCCGCAGCACCGCGTCCCTGCCGATCCGCACGCTCGCGTCCACCCAGGTGGTGGCCGGATCCATGATGGTGACACCGGCCCGCATGTGGCGTTCCAGGATGTAGCGGTTCAGGGTTCGGGCGGCTTGCGAGAGCTGCACCCGATCGTTGACGCCGGTGACCTTGGCCGCGTCGACCAGGCGGGCGCCGTGCACCGGATGCCCGGCCTCGCGGGCCAGGCGCAGCACGTCGGTGAGATACAGCTCGTGCTGGGCGTTGGCGGTGGACAGCCTGCCGATCATCGTGCGCAGCACGGCGGCGTCGAACGCGTACACGCCGGAGTTGACCTCGCTGATCGCGGCCTGCTCGGGGGTGGCGTCGGCGTGCTCGACGATCTCGACGACCTGACCGTCCTTGTCCCGGATGATCCGGCCGTAGCCGTTCGGGTCGTCCGGGACGAAGGTCAGGACGGTGACCGCGGAGCGCTCGGTGTAGCTGCGGTGCTCGTCGAGCAGCGCGGCCAGCGTGTGTCCGTCGAGCAGCGGCACGTCGGCGGAGGTGACCAGCAGATCGCCGGTGAAGTCCTCGGGCAGCGAGCGCAGCGCGCACTGGACGGCATGGCCGGTGCCGAGCTGCTCCTCCTGCAGAGCTGGGGTGATGTCGCGGCCGAGTTCGGCGGCCACTTCGGCGACCGCGGCGCCGACTTGCTCTCTGTCGTGGCCCACCACCGTGATGAGGTGCGCGGGGTCGATCTCGTTCGCCGCATGCAGCGCGTGCGCGAGCATGCTTCGGCCGGCCAGCGAATGCAGAACTTTGGGGGTCTTCGACCGCATTCGCGTCCCGGCTCCGGCGGCGAGAACGACGACGGCGGTCTGCTGTGGCATGGATCTCCCTCGGCTGCCTGTCATCGTGCTGGCTATGAGTGCTTGGTCAGCGATGTGCGGGGCCAACGATAGTC
This sequence comes from Nocardia sp. CNS-044, assembly GCF_059570515.1. NCBI lineage: Bacteria > Bacillati > Actinomycetota > Actinomycetes > Mycobacteriales > Nocardiaceae > Nocardia > Nocardia sp. CNS-044. The sequence goes on along the minus strand of NZ_JCANSX010000006.1, from coordinate 824,983 downwards.
ACCGTGCCGGTGTGCTCCGCCGCCAGGACTCGAACCTGAACTATCTGAACCAAAATCAGAGGTGCTGCCATTACACTACGGCGGATCGCCACACCGGCGGATCAACGGAACCGCCGCTGTGCCTCGGCACGGGTTGAATCCTCGCACGAAGACCCGTCTCACGTCGAACCGATCCCGTCCCACGCGCGCGTTAGCACGTTCGCCGGCCCCGGGGGACTCCGCTGTCTGGAACAGTTGCCGTTTGACGGTAAGGTTCTGCCCGAGGGCGAGGTATCTGCCGGACGCCCCGACACAACGACTGATTTCGCAAGAACATGGACAACTCGCCCGGAACGCCCGGACCCGAGCACGGCCCGCTCGGTGGCTCGGTGCGGAACCGGCGAGGCGCTCAGGACCGGCGACATGACACGGAGAGGCGGAACAGCGTGTCTCGGCCGCGGATGACGGGAACCCAACGGCGCCAGCAGTTGATCGAGATCGGCCGGGCGCTGTTCGCGGAACGCGGGTACGACGCGACCTCGATCGAGGAGATCGCGCAGCGCGCCCAGGTCTCCAAACCTGTGGTGTACGAACACTTCGGCGGCAAAGAGGGGCTCTACGCGGTGGTCGTCGACCGCGAGATGTCGATGCTGCTGGACATGATCACGTCCTCGCTCACACAGAACCGTTCGCGGGTGCGGCTCGAGCAGGTCGCGCTCGCGCTGCTCACCTATATCGAGGAGCGCACCGACGGGTTCCGGATCCTGGTGCGCGACCAGGTCGCGACCACCGACGACGGTCGCTACTCCAGCCTGCTCAACGAGGCGGTCAACCAGGTCGCGCACATCCTCGCCGGTGATTTCGAGCGGCGCGATTTCGACACGAGCCTGGCGACTCTCTACGCGCAGGGGTTGGTGGGTATGGTCTCCACAGCCGCGACGTGGTGGCTGGACGTGCGGGAACCACCCAAAGAGGTTGTGGCAGCGCATCTGGTGAATCTCTGTTGGAACGGCCTGAGTCACTTGGAGGCCGATCCGCGGCTGGTTTCGGAATGGCGCGCGGGCACGTCGGATTGACCGGTTGTTAACCAGCGAATTGCGATGGAGGCTCGGCCGAATGCTCGAATTGACTGTCGTGCGCCCACCTGGTGGTACGGTTCACCCATCCTCTGGGTGCTGTTCGGGCGGTATGTCGGTCTTACTTCGGGATGTCGGTCTACTTCAGGATGGCTGGTTTTAGGGATGACAGGCGGATCTGATGGCTAGGCAAGCGCGCGCGGAGATCACCCGCGATTCCGTCCTTGCGGGCGCTGCCGATGTCTTTCTGCGCTTGGGATATGCGAACGCGAGCCTGAGCGAGATCATCGCGCAGTCCAACGTGACCAAGGGCGCCTTGTACTTTCACTTCGGTTCGAAGGAAGAACTGGCGCGCGCCGTCGTCGATCAGGGCAACGAGAGATTGATCAGCTCGTGCCAGGGCTTCTTCGATCCGCGAGTGCCCGCGCTGGAGGCGTGCATCGGCATCACCTATGTGGTGGCCGACCTGTCGATGAACGACCCGATGGTCGGCGCCATGCTCAAGCTCACCCACCAGATCGGCGACTACCGCGGCGCTCAGGGCGACAACATCGCCAAGACCTGGGGCGATACCTATCGCCTCCTGGCCGAACGTGCCATCGCCCAAGGCGATCTGGAATCCGACCTGGATCCCGAGATCGTCGGCCTGCTGCTGCAGGAGGTCACCGCGGGCGTGCACATCGTCGCGGTCGGGACCGAGTCGATCGACCAGATGGCCACCCGCATGGAACGTGCCTGGTACTTCCTGCTGCCGTCCATCGTCCCGACGGAAAAGCTCTCGTACTTCCGCGAATTCGCCGCGCGACGGTTGCGCCGCTACGTGCCGTAGGGGCGGGAAGCGGCGTAGCGCAACATCTTCGGCGCTCCTGAAAGCCAATGACCGCCTGCGCCAAGGTATGACCGTGATTGGCTTCGCATGGAAGGCGGCGACGTGACCCCCACACTGCCCCTGCTGCACCGCCTGTCCATCGCTCTGGAAGCCGAACTGAACCTCGCGTTCGAAGGCGAGCAACTGGCGGTCGGCTTCAACCACCACGCCGCCTGACCCTCGTCCGACATAGAGGTGATGGCTGGGCGAGGTGCTGTCGGACGACCGGCAGGGGCCGACCCACCGATCCTGGGACAATCCCTCGCGGGTAGTGGTCTGTCCCGTGATCGCGAGGGTGGTCAACGTGGCCCGCGTCCGGAATGGAACCCCTGCGGACTTGCGCGTGTCGGCGCGCCAATAGACTCGGTTCGCCGCTCGAAACGCCCGCTTGAGCTCAGGAGTTGTCGATGTCCACCCACCGTCCACCACTGGCAGGACTGGTCGCGGCGGCCGGGGCGGATGCCGCGCTGCGCACGGTCACCGAGCTGATCGGGAAATCGTCGGTCGAGTTGGTGGCGCCGTCGGCGGTGCGGCCGTTCGTCGCGGCGACGGTGGCGGCCAAGCGTCCGCTGGTCGTGGTGACCGCGACCGGCCGCGAAGCCGACGATCTGACCGTCGAGTTGCAGGAGATGCTGGGCGAGACGGTCGCGCAGTTCCCCTCCTGGGAGACCCTGCCGCACGAGCGGCTGTCGCCGGGCGCGGACACGGTCGGGCGCAGGCTGGAGGTGCTGCGCAGGCTCGCGCTGGACTACGGCAACGCGAAGCGTTTCGATGAGGGGCGGGGGTCGGGCGACGGGCGGGCGGATTCGGTGTTCCCGGAGCCGCTGCGCGTGGTGGTGACGACCGTGCGTTCGCTGATGCAGCCGATGGCGGCCGGTCTCGGCGACATCGAGCCGATCGTGCTGCGGGTCGGCGCGGAGTTCGATTTCGACGAATTGCTCGTTCGCCTGGTGGAATTCGCCTATACCCGGGTGGACATGGTGGGCAAGCGCGGGGAGTTCGCGGTGCGCGGCGGCATCCTCGATCTGTTCCCGCCGACCGCCGACCATCCGGTGCGCGTCGAGTTCTGGGGCGACGAGGTGACCGAGCTGCGGCCGTTCGCGGTCGCCGATCAGCGGTCGATCGGCGAACTCGAGGTGGACGTCGTCGTCGCGCCGCCCTGTCGCGAGCTGCTGCTCACCCCCGAGGTGCGGGCGCGGGCGGCGGAGGTCGCCGAGGCGAACGCCGCCGACGCCGCGCTGGTGGAGATGCTGGAGAAGCTGGCCGAGGGCATCCCGGTGGACGGCATGGAGGCGCTGCTTCCGGTGTTGCAGCCCGGTGAGCTGCGGCTGCTGACCGAACAGCTCGCCGAGGGCACGCACGTGCTGCTGTGCGATCCGGAGAAGATCCGCACCCGCGCCGCCGACCTGGTGCGCACCGGCGAGGAGTTCCTGGAGGCGTCGTGGACGGCGGCCTCGTTCGGCGGCGCCGCGCCGCTCGGCGGGAACGGCCTCGACCTGGCGGCTTCCTCGTACCGCGCGCTGCCGGTGATCCACGAGAGCGCCGATCGGCACGGGCTGCCGTGGTGGAGCCTGAGCCCGCTGGAGTCGGGCGATCCGGCCGAGGTCGTGCTTCCGGTGCTGGCCGGTCCCGCGGCACGCGGCTCCGACGAGCTGGTCGCCACGATCTTCGCCTCGTTGCGCGCGCACGTGGCCACCGGTGGTCGCGCCGTTGTCGTCGTGGCCGGTCACGGCACCGCGCAGCGCGTGCTGGAGCGACTGGCCGACGCGGAGGTGCCCGCTGCGGCGCTGGACGCGGGCGCCGAACCCAACCCGGGCGTGGTCGGCGTGCTGTGCGGCTCCCTGCACGACGGTCTCGTGTTCGACGGCGCCGGGCTGGTCGTGGTCGCCGAGTCCGATCTGACCGGTAACCGCGTCACCGCGCCCGCCGAGGGCAAGCGGCTGCCCGCCAAACGGCGCAACCAGGTGGACCCGCTCGCCCTCACCGCGGGCGACATGGTGGTGCACGATCAGCACGGCATCGGCCGGTTCGTGGAGATGATCGAGCGCACCGTCGGCGGCGCGCGCCGGGAGTACCTGGTCATCGAGTACGCGCCGAGCAAGCGCGGCCAGCCAGGCGACCGGTTGTTCGTGCCGATGGAGTCGCTGGATCAGCTGTCCCGCTACGTCGGCGGCGAGATGCCGAGCCTGTCCAAGCTGGGCGGCTCCGACTGGGCGAACACGAAACGCAAGGCGCGCAAGGCCGTTCGCGAGATCGCGGGCGAGCTGGTGCAGCTCTACGCCGCGCGGCAGGCGGCGCCGGGTCACGCGTTCGGGCCGGATACGCCGTGGCAGCAGGAGATGGAGGACGCGTTCGCGTTCACCGAGACCGTCGACCAGATGACCGCCATCGCCGAGGTCAAGTCGGATATGGAGAAGCCGGTTCCGATGGACCGGGTGGTGTGCGGCGACGTCGGCTACGGCAAGACCGAGATCGCGGTGCGCGCGGCGTTCAAGGCGGTACAGGACGGCAAGCAGGTGGTCGTGCTGGTGCCGACGACGCTGCTCGCCCAGCAGCACCTGCAGACGTTCACCGAGCGCGTCGCCGGATTCCCGGTCACCGTGAAGGGCCTGTCCCGGTTCACCGATCCGGCCGAATCGCGGGCGGTGCTCGAGGGCATGGCCGACGGCGCGGTCGACATCGTGGTCGGCACCCACCGCCTGCTCCAGACGGGCGTGCGGTGGAAGGATCTCGGCCTGGTGGTGGTCGACGAGGAGCAGCGCTTCGGCGTCGAGCACAAGGAGCACATCAAGGCGCTGCGCACGCACGTCGACGTGCTGACCATGTCGGCGACCCCGATCCCGCGCACCCTGGAGATGAGCCTGGCGGGCATCCGCGAGATGTCGACCATCCTCACCCCGCCCGAGGAACGACACCCGGTGCTCACCTACGTGGGCGGCTACAACGACAAGCAGGTCACCGCCGCCATCCGGCGCGAGCTGCTGCGCGACGGCCAGGTGTTCTACGTGCACAACCGAGTGTCCTCGATCGACAAGGCGGCCAAGCGGATTCGCGATCTGGTCCCCGAGGCGCGGGTGGTGGTCGCGCACGGTCAGATGAACGAGGACATGCTCGAGCAGACCGTGCAGGGCTTCTGGCAGCGCGAGTTCGACGTGCTGGTCTGCACCACCATCATCGAGACCGGCCTGGACATCTCCAACGCCAACACCCTGATCGTGGAACGCGCCGACGCCCTTGGTCTTTCGCAGCTGCACCAGTTGCGCGGTCGCGTCGGGCGCAGCCGGGAGCGCGGCTACGCCTACTTCCTGTATCCGCCGGAGAAGCCGCTCACCGAGACCGCCTACGACCGGCTGGCCACCATCGCGCAGAACTCCGATCTCGGCGCGGGCATGGCGGTGGCCATGAAGGACCTGGAGATTCGCGGCGCGGGTAACGTGCTCGGCGCCGAACAGTCGGGTCACGTCGCGGGCGTCGGCTTCGACTTGTACGTGCGCCTGGTCGGCGAGGCTGTGGAGGCGTATCGCGCCGCCGCGGACGGCAAGCCGATCACCACCGAAGAGGTCAAGGAAGTGCGCATCGACCTGCCCGTCGACGCGCACATCCCGCCCGACTACATCGCCAGCGATCGGCTGCGCTTGGAGGCGTACCGCAAACTGGCTGCCGCCCAAGACGATCCGGCTCTCGCCGCGGTGGTGGAGGAGCTGGTCGACCGCTACGGCCCGCTGCCTGTCGAGGTGGGGCGTCTGGTGTCGGTGGCGAAGCTGCGTTTGGTCGCGCGGGAATACGGTGTGACCGAGATCGCCGTCACCGGAACGACTTTGAAGGTCTCGCCGCTGCTGAACCTGCCCGACTCCAAGCAGTTGCGGTTGAAGCGGCTCTATCCGAGCGCGGGCTACAAGGCGGCGAGCGGTGTCGTGCAGCTGCCGCTGCCCAGGGTCGAGGACAGTGTCGGCGCGGAGCGGGTGCGCGACGTGCGGCTGTTGCAGTTCGTCGCCGATCTGCTGCTCGCGCTGGACGGAAAGGCCCAGGGGGCAGTGGATCTCACGGTGGACACCGAGGCGACGGCGGCTCGATGAGTACTCCGGACGGTGCCGCGGGAGGTGGTTCAGGGCGATCCGAGGGTTCCGCCTCGCGCAACGGCACATCGGAAAGCCCGAACGCGTCATCGGCCAGCGACGAGGAACCCGCTGTGGCGGGCCGCGCTGGTTCGGGGAGCAAGGGCGCGTCATCGGCCGGAGTCGAGGAATCCGCTGTGGCGGGCGGCGCCGAATCGGGGACATGTGGTGCGCAGCCAGGGGCCGACGTTGCACTGGTGGCCGCGGGTTTGACCGGGGCCGTCGAGGTCATGGACCGGCTGTGGCACTTCGGCGGCTGGGAGGTCACCCAGACCCACGACTCGCTGCGTCCCTACCTGCTGGAAGAAACCTACGAACTGCTCGACGCCATCCAGCACGAGGACGCCGACACCATCAAGGAAGAACTCGGCGACCTGCTGCTCCAGGTGCTCTTCCACTCCCGGATCGCCGAAGCCGCAGGCGAATTCACCGTCGACGACGTCGCGGCGGCCTTGGTCGCCAAGCTCGTCAACCGCAGCCCGCACCTGATCGATGCCGGCATCGCGCCCGACGCCACCGTCGAGGAGAAGATCGCCGCCCAGGAACGCGCCTGGGAGGAACGCAAGTCCGCCGAGAAGGCGCGCCGCTCCTGCCTCGACGGTATCGCGATGGCCCAGCCCGCCCTCGCCCTCGCCGAGAAGATCGTCTCCCGCAGCACCCGCGCGGGCCTTCCCGACGACCTGATCCCCGCCGACCTGCGCGTCGTCCACCTCGGCGGCCCCGACAGCGCCGAAGAACGGCTCCGCAAAGCCACCCTCGCCTTCGCCGCCACCATTCGCGCCGCGGAAGACGCCGCCGAATCCGCCCGTGGCACCCGCACCGCCCTCACGCCCGCCGACTGGCGCCACTTCTGGACGTGCTGAGGAACTGATTCGGTCCGAATCGGCGGTTCGCCGCCCGGACGCGCCCGCGGTGGCGTTCCTGCCCAGGTTCTGAAGCGCTGAACTGAGCGCCGCGCGCGGCTGAATTCGCGGTGAGGCGGGGGCTCGGCGCGTAGCGTTGGGCGGGTCGATGGCGGCTGGTTGGGGTGCGCCGGTGCCCCTCGAGCGGGAGGTGTCGGATGCTGAGTGTGTTCTCGTCGCCTGGTCACTATGTGCAGGGGCGCGATGCCTCGGCGGCATTGGGGGAGGAATTGCGCCGGTTGGGGATCGAGGGGCCGGTGTTGATCGTCGCGGGGAGCAGTGCGCGGCGGTTGCTGTCCGCGACGTGGGAGCGGTCGTTGGGGGAGGCGAAGATCGAGTATTCGGTGCATCCCTCCGGCGGGGAGTGCAGCAGGGCGGAGATCGCGCGGATCACCGACGCCGTGCGGGCCGGTGGCAGTGCGGCGGTGCTCGGCGCCGGTGGCGGGAAGGTGATCGATTCGGCGCGGGCGGTGGCCGACGATCTGGGGCTGCCGATGATCAGCTGTCCGACCACCGCGTCGAGTGACGCGCCGTGCAGCGCGCTGTCGGTGATCTATACGGACGCAGGGGAATTCGAGGCGTATCAGCTGGTGCGCCGCAATCCCGCTCTGGTGCTGGTGGATACCTCCGCCATCGCGCAGGCTCCCGCGCGGCTGCTCGTCGCTGGTATGGGCGACGCGCTCGCCACCTGGTTCGAGGCGCGCACCTGCCTCGCCGGGCACGTGCGCAACATGCGCGGCGGCGCGTCCACCCGCAGTGCCGGTTCGCTCGCCGAATTGTGTTACCGCACGTTGCTCTCCGACGGACCGCAGGCGTTGGCCGCGGTGCACACAAAGACCGTCACCCCGGCGCTGGAACGCATCGTCGAGGCCAACACCTTGCTCTCCGGCCTCGGCTTCGAATCCTCCGGCCTCGCGGCCGCGCACGCGGTGCACAACGGACTCACCGCCGCACCGCAGACCCACCCGTACCTGCACGGCGAGAAGGTCGCCTTCGGCGTACTCACCCAACTGGTGTTGGAAGGCGCGCCCGCCAACGAGATCGACACCGTCCTGGATTTCTGCGACCACGTCGGCTTGCCGACCTCCCTCGCCGACCTCGGCCTCGCCGACGCCGACCGGGAAACCCTGTCCGCCATAGCGACTCGCGCCACCGCCCCGGGCGAGACGATCCACAACGAGCCGTTCACGGTGGACGCGCCGATGGTGCTCGACGCCCTACTCGCTGCGGACGCCCTCGGCGGTCGCTGATTCGGCGACACTCGTCGGCTGACGATTCGAAAACGCTCGGCGGCCGCTGGTCCGAACGGGCTCGATGGGCTGCTGGTCCGAATGGCCTCGGCGGCTGCTGATCTGGACAAGGTCGGCGGCTGCTGATCTGGACGGGGTTGGCGGCCGCTGGTCCGAATGGGGCTCGGCGCTGCTGATCTGGACGGGGTTGGCGGCTGCTGGTCCGAACGAGCTCGGCGGCCGCGATGCTCCCGCGCCCGGGCACATCCGGGCGGACGAAGCCCTACTTGCGCGGCAACCCCCGCGCCGTGGTGAACGCCCCCACCGTGATCACTTTGTCGCAGACGCGAAACCTCTCCACGGGCCCGGTGCGCAGATCGACGAGCGGAGTGGTCAACGCCACGGTCTCGTCCGGCGGGACGACCCGGATGGCACGCATATCGGCGCAGGTCCCACCCGGTTCGCCGCGGAAAACGAACTCCGCCGCGGTCGATTCGCCGGGGTCGAGCGTCTGCACCGCGCGGGGCGCCGCCGCGGTCGGCGGCACCGGCTCGGTTCGCGCACCGAAGAGTGTGTCATTGTTCACAAAATCCACGCCCGGATGGCCGAACACCGTGCAGGTGCGTCCCGACGCGTTGGTCAGCACCAGGTAGGCGCGGACGGTCCCGCCGCCGCCCTGCGGCCCCGCCACCGAGCGCAGCGAGAGCTCGGCGCTTCGGCACCGCAGCGGGTCGTCCGGCACCCCCGTCGTGGACTGCGCACCCGCCGCCTTCGCGGTCGTGGTCGACGCCCAGATCGCGTCGTCGGCGCCGTATTCGCGCGGACTCGCGCACGCCGCGCAACCGACCAGCGCCCCCACGCAGGCAACGCCGATCGCGACCGTCCGCATGCCCATCAGAACCCCCTCCGAACACCGGCGCGCACCGGCCGTCTCGAGTCGCCCGCAGCGTATCCGACGCGCGGCCTGTACACCGAAACCTCACCTTCCCGCAAGCTTGTCGTCACAACTTGGCGGGAAAGCCGTTGGTAGGGGTTCGCTATCCTGGCTGGAACCCGAAGCCGATGGCGGACCATCCGCCGGGAGGGACGTTCGGTCCGGTGCGCATCAGCAGAGTCGCGGAGCATCCGCGACCGGATCACGTGTTGTTCCATTTCAGTGACACCCACCTCATCGCCGGTGACGGCGAGCTGTACGGGGATGTGGATGCCGAGCAGCGTTTACGTAGGCTGCTCGGTCAGGCAGCGGCCAGCCGCATCCGCCCGACGGCACTGGTGTTCACCGGCGATCTCGCCGACCGCGGCGAGCCTGGCGCGTACGAGAAGCTACGCGCGCTGGTCGAGCCGTTCGCGCGGCACGTCGGCGCGCCGGTGGTCTGGGTGATGGGAAACCACGACGATCGCGGGGTGCTGCGGCACACGTTGCTCGACGAGGCGCCATCGACGAAGCCGTTCGATCGCGTGCACATGATCGACGGATTGCGCATCATCGCGCTGGACACCTCGGTGCCGGGACACCACCACGGCGAGATCTCCGACGAGCAGCTGGCCTGGCTGAGCGACGTGCTCGCCGAGCCCGCGCCGTTCGGCACCATCCTGGCCATGCACCACCCGCCGGTGCCGTGCGTGGTCGACCTGGCCGTCACGGTGGAGCTGCGCGACCAGCGCAGGCTCGCCGACGTGCTGGACGGCACCGACGTGCGCGCGATCCTCGCCGGTCACGTGCACTTCTCCACCTACGCGACGTTCGCGGGCATCCCGGTCTCGGTCGCCTCGTCCACCTGCTACACGCAGGATCTGGCCGCCGCGACGGGCGGACTGCGCGGCCGCGACGGCGCCCAGGCCTTCAACTTCGTGCACGTCTATCCGGACACGGTCGTGCATTCGGTGGTCCCGATCGACGTGGGCGCGACCGTCGGCGAGCCCGCCACCCCCGAGGAGGCGGCGGCGAAACTCGCCGAGGCGGGCATCGCGATTCCACCCGCGGGCCGCATCCCGCACGTCATGCGGCGCCGGGAGCCGACTCCGGAAGCGGACGACGAGGCGGTGCACTGAGCCGTTCCCATGGCGCCGGATCCGGGAACCAGTCCGCGAGGAATTCCGAAACTCGTTGGACTCGTTCGGATTCCGGCACCTCGGGGAAGCTGCCGTCGTTGAGGCAGAAGAAGTCGACGTCCCGCACGGCGGCCAAGTGGTCGAGCAGCGCGAGCCCGTCGCGGCTCGTGGTGTCGACGTAGCGCATGCGCGCCGCCTCCTGCGGTACCGCGCGACCGGTCAGCAGCGCGTAGTAGTGGTACAGCGAGTTGGTGACGGAAATGTCGGTGGCCGAACGGAATCGGCTGGCCATGGTGCGCGCGAAGTCGGCGCCGAACTCCGCCTCCATCTCCAGCAGCACGCTGCGCCGCAACGGCGCGGGGGTGTGCTCGAGGTGCCGGGTGATGACGTGCCCCAAGCGATCGGCGAGCAACGCGCGGTTCACCCGCGCCGCGTTCTCGAATCCGCTGCGGCGCTCGTTGTTCCGGCCCGGCCCGATGCGGGTGTCCGCCTCGATGAACCGGCTGATGCCGCCCGGCGTGAAGAACATCTCGGGCCGCACCGGCCTGGCGAAGAACATGTCGTCGTTGGAGTACAGGAAGTGCTCGCTGAGCCCCTCGATGTGCTGCAACTGGCATTCCACCGCGTGCGAGTTGAAGGTCGGCAGCGCCGCGGGCTCGCTGAAGTGCTCGATCGCGGGCACGATAGTGACCTTCGGGTGCTCGCTCAGCCAGTCGGGGACCGCCGAATCGGTGGCGACGAAGATGCGGCGGATCCACGGCGCGTTCTTGTGCACCGAACGCATGGCGTACTTCAGTTCATCGATCTGGCGGATCCTGGCGTCCGCGTCGTCGCCCTCACCGACGACGACCTGTGTCATCAGGCCCGCGCGCCGGGCGCGGAATTCCGGATCCGAGCCGTCCACCCAGGAGAAGACGATGTCGATGTCGAAGGCGACATCGGTGGCCTGCGGCGCGAACATGTCGGCCAGGGTCGGCCACGTCCGGTCGAACAGCCGGATCTGGGTGAACTCCACGTCGGCGAGGTCGAAGACGCTGCGGGTCAACGCGTTGGGCCGCGGGCATTCGACGGTGTCGCCGTGGTACTCCCACAGCTCCAGCTCGACGTGATGCGCCGGATCGGCGTCGCGGCCGAGCCGGAAAACCTGGTGACCGACCTCCGCGACCGCGAAGCCCGCGGCGCGCGCGGCGTCCGTCACGCGGTGCACCATGCCGCGGTGCGCGGCGTCGGCGGCCAGGATCAGCCGGTGCCCGCTGTCCTTGATCAGCAGAAACGGCACCTCCGCCGCGGCGAGCTGGCCGCGCAGGTAACCGAGATCCGCGATCGCGGCCTCCGAGACCGCCAGATTGCTCGCCGCGATCGCGACGGTGTCGTATCCCACCCGAGCCGTGCCGGGATCCCAACCCCCTGGATTCACTGCCCTGTCCATATCCGCCTCCCTTTGGGCCGTTTCCGACGATGCGCCCGTACTTTCACCCGCACCGCACCGGGAGCCGAGCGAGGTCCCGGCGACGCCGACGCGTCGCAGGACGTGCCCGATGCGGTGCGGAGTCAGAAATGCGGAGCCCTGCCGTAGTGCAGGAACGCGGTGATTCGCGGAAGTCCTGACGATCGGTACACCATCGTTCTCACCTCACTCACGGCCGGACGCGGGAAGCGTTCGTATGGATGGGGAAGTGTTGACCGGGCTCGCGGGGCGATGGGACCTAGCGCGGCCGGGAGCAACACGCAAGGCCGGACAGTCATCGGCCGGCTGATCGGAGAACCCCCGCTGAACAGGGGGTTGCTACTGAATGATGCATCCGTGGCGGCGGTCCGTCAATCGAAAACCGGCACGGATACCGGACAGGGCCGCGACGATGTCCATCCGCCCAGGAATTAGGGTAGCCTTGCCAAATCAAAAGCGGCTATCGGCGCGAGCCGGGAAGGAGCGGGCGCGGTGCGCGTAGTCATTCTGTTCGGGTCGGAGATGGGCACTTCCGAAACCGCGGCCGGGTGCGTCGCGGACGAGCTGGCGGGCGCGCACGACGTCTCGGTCTACGACATGACCGACTTCGACGTCGACGATCTGGACGTCGCCGCCTTCCACGTCGTCGTCTGCTCGACCTACGGCGACGGTGATCTGCCGACCGGCGCGGAGCCGTTCTTCGACGCCCTCGACGCGCGCACGCCCGATCTGACCGGTTTGCGCTTCGCGGTGTTCGGCCTCGGCGATTCCGTCTACGGCGACACCTTCAACCGCGGTGGCGAGATCGCGGCCGAGAAGCTGACCGCTCGCGGCGCGACCCAGGTCGGCGAGCACGCGCGCCACGACGCGTCCACCGAGGTGCGCGTGCGCGACATGGCGCGTGAGTGGGCGCGGTCGCTGCCCGTTCTCGAATTCGCTTCGGCCTGAACGAACTCGCCGCTTCATCGATTCACCGGGGCGTTGCGCGGAGTGTGCCGGAATTAGGTTTGCCTACCCCAGCGTGCAAGTGACACAACGCAAGCGGACGACAGCAACCGCTTCGGTGAAAGAACCCAAGGTCCCGCCGGACAAACGGCACAGCGCCAGCGCGCATGTGTCCCAGCACCTTAGACTGCTATCAGTGCGACACAGCCCGTCGCGCGCGACGATCCATGAGGTGACGAAGATGGCAGCCGGAGCGAGCCCTGCGCAACGACAAGACCACTCGACCGATCATCCCGAACTGGACGTGTTGCCGGAATGGCCGCAGGAAACGATCGCCGTGTTGGTCACCACCGACCCGGCGCCGCATGCGATTCCGGTCTCCTGGCCGGTGCGCGCCGGTGACCGGCGGATTCTGATCAGCCTGAAGTTCGACCGTGGTTCGCTGGCCCGGCTGCGGGAACGGCCCGAGGTCGCGTTGCTGATCCTCGGCGGCGGCAATGTCGCGCTGTGCGCGCGTGGCACGGCCAAGGTGATCGCCGAACAGATGCCCGACGCCGAGGATTACGTCGCGGTGCAGATCGATGTCGCGGTGATCGACGATCACCGCCAGTCCGCGTTCACGGTGGACAAGAGCATCCAGCGCACCGTGCTCGACGCGAGCGAATTGCACGCGTTGCAGGGCCGCGTCGCCACGCTGCGCGGCTGGTCCGACGACCAGAACTGAACCGGTACAACGAGAAAGGCGGCGCCCGCGCGCCGTACGGGAAGGGATCATGAGCGTCACACTCGCCAAGGGCGGAAACGTTTCGCTGTCCAAGCAGGCGCCGAACCTGACCAAGGTCGCGGTGGGACTCGGCTGGGACGTGCGCACCACGACCGGTGCGGACTACGACCTCGACGCGAGCGCACTGGCCACCGGCCCGAACCTGAAGGTGCTCTCCGATCAGCACTTCGTGTTCTACAACAACCTGCGTTCGCCCGAGGGCACCATCGAGCACACCGGCGACAACCTCACCGGTGAGGGCGAGGGTGACGACGAGGTGATCAACGTCGATCTCGCGGCGACGCCGCCGGCGATCACCAACATCTTCTTCCCGGTGTCCATCCACGACGCCGACGCGCGGGGGCAGTCGTTCGGTCAGATCCGCAACGCCTTCATCCGCGTCGTCGACGCCACCACCGGCGCCGAACTGGCCCGCTACGACCTCACCGAGGACGCGTCCACCGAGACCGCCATGGTGTTCGGCGAGCTGTACCGGCACAGCGGCGAGTGGAAGTTCCGCGCCATCGGCCAGGGCTACGCGTCCGGTCTCGCGGGCATCGCCCGCGATTACGGCGTCAACATCTGAGCGGTCGGCCCCGGCGAGATCAGCTGGGGCTCGACAGCTTCTCCGGCAGGCGTTGCGGGTACGCGTGCGCCATGTCGTCGAGTAGACCGAAGTAGCGCCGCACCATGAGGACAGCGGTGGCGGCCAACCCCGCGGTGAGCCCCCACCAGACGCCCGCGGCGCCGAGGTGCAACGGGAAAGCCAGCAGCAGGGCGGTGGGCAGGCCGACCATCCAGTAGCCGATCAGCGATAGTCGGAAACCCGCTTTGGTGTCCTTCAGCCCGCGCAGCAAGCCGGTGCCGATGTTCTGCGCGGCGTCGAAGAACTGCAACACGATGCCGATCAGCAGCAGAGTTCGAGCGATCTCGATCGTCGCGGTGTCGCCTGGCTCCAGGAACGGGCGCAGCACCGCGCCCGGCGCGAGCACGTACACCGCGCCGGTGATCGCGGCGACGATGCCCGCGTAGCGCAGCGCCAGCCAGGCCAGCGCCTTGGCGTGCTGGTATTCGCCGCGCGCCTCCGCGTGACTGACCAGGATGGACGCGCCGTGCGAGAGCCCGATCGCCACCTGGAACACGATGTAGATGATCTGGTAGACGACGTTGTGCGCGGCCAGCGCGGCCGGTCCGATGCTGCCCATCACGAGCGCGAGCACCGAGAACATGCCCGCCTCGGACCCGTAGGTGAGCGCGATCGGGGTGCCGAGCTTCAGCTCCGAGACGACCGTCGCACGGTGCACCGGCCACGGCCGGATCGACAGGGTGGGACCGAGTCGCGAATCGTGGCGCACCATCGCCCAGAACACGCCGAAGGTGATCAGGAAGACCAGCGAGGTCGCCACGCCGATGCCGGTCAGGCCGAGCGCGGGCAGCCCGGCCCAGCCGTGGATGAAGGCGAGAGCCAGCCCCAGATTCAGCGCGACCGAACCCAGCGTCACCAGCAGCAGAGCCTGCGGACGCTGCATGCCCACCGTGTACTGGCGAAGCACCTGGAACCAGAGGCAGGGCAGCAGCCCGGGAGCCAGCGCGACCATGAGCGGCCGCGCGTCGGCGAGCACCCCGGCGTCCTGGCCGAGCCACTGCAACGACCAGCCGAGCCCGATGAGCACCGCGCCGCCGAGCAGACCGGCCACCGTCGCGATGAGGAAACTCGACCGGACCACCTCGCGCACCTCGCGGTCGGCGGAATCGCCGCGCTTGTCCGCCGCGCTCACCGCCGACGCGATCTGGTTGCCGGTGCCGGTGATCAATCCGACGCACATCGTCCGGATCTGGTTGAACAGCACGATCGCCAGGCCGCCCGCCGCCACCTGGCGCACCCCGAGGGTGCCCATCAGCGCGATGTTGGTCGTGGAGACCGCGATCTGGGCCAGCTGGGTCAGTGCGATCGGCGTCGCGAGGGCGGCGAGCCGACGACCGTCTGCGCGGAACTCACCCAGGTTCACCGCGCCTCCACCAACTGCTTTCGGCGGGCGGGGGAGTAGCGATCGAGCAGACCGAGCACCTCGCGCTCGGAGTCGGCGTCGAGCAGATCGCGTTCGTTCATCCAGTCGTCGTCGAAGACGGTGTCCAGGTACTTCTCGCCGCCGTCGCAGACGATGGTGACCACCGTCGAGCCCGCCGGGAACTGCTCGAGCCTGGTCAGCCCCGCGTACACCGAGCCGCCCGCCGAACCGCCCAGCATCAGGCCGAGCTTCTTGGCGACGGCGCGGGCGGTGGCGAAGGCCGCCACATCGGACACCTTCACGCCTTCGTCGAGCAGCGAGTAGTCGACCGCGGTGCCGATGGTGGCGCCGGGCGGCGTGCCCGTGCCGGATTGCCAATACGGTCCGCCAGGCCCGCCGAAGGCGATGGAACCCACCGGTTCCACCCCGATCACGTGCGGCGGACAGCCCAGCTGGCGCAGCCGGGTCGCGGTGCCGAACAGCGAACCGCCGGTGCCGACCGCCGAGAGCAGGATGTCGACCCGCTCCACGTCCTCGAGCAACTCCTCGGCGACGGCGTAGTAGCCGACCGCGTTGGCGTCGTTGTTGTGCTGTTCGGTGAAGTAGGCGTCGTCCTGCGCGGCGGCCATCGCCTCGGCGAGGTCCTCCCGCGCCGAAGTGGCCAGGTTGTCGTCGCCCTCGTCGGCGACGTACACCAACTCCGCACCCATCGCTCGCATCGCGCGCAGCTTGTCCTTACATGCGTGGTGGTCGACCACGGCGGTGAAGCGGTACCCGCGTTCGGCAGCAACCACCGCCAAGCCGAGCCCGGTGTTACCGGACGTGGATTCGATGATATGCCCGCCACTCGGCAGCAAACCGCGCCGCTCGGCGTCGAGCACCATCTCGCGCGCCATCCTGATCTTGGCCGCGCCCGTCGGATTGAACTGTTCGAGTTTGAGCAGCAATCGGGTGCCGGTCGCGGTGGTGGCCAGCTCGAAGAGCGGTGTGCGACCGATCAGGTCCGTCACGCGCGTGACGACAGGCATGAAAGTCTCCTATCCAGGGGCGACCCGGCTCAGGGATCGCCTGCCCGCGCTGCGAGGTTGCGGTGAGCGCGGTGCGATGGTGAGTTGTCGTTCTCGTTGTTGATTACCCGGCGTCGAGCGTCCAGCGCAGCCGATCTTCCCGGCCGTCGGAGAGCACGACCTTCGGCGGGATCGGCAGTTCGTGGAAGGCGGACTCGTTCGAATCCATCTGATAGCCGGCGGTGTTCGGATAGACGAGCAGATCGCCCTCCTCGGCTCGCCTCGGCAGCGGGACGCGCCGCCAGCTGAGCATGTCGGATTCCAGACAGCTCGCCGCGCCGACGCTGGTCGGCGTCGGTTCGCCGGAGCTCGATGGCCAGAGCACCGGATCGGGCAGGTACTCGCTGTCGAACCACTGCTCGGACAGGCTGAGGCTGGTGCCGTCGACGGTGAGCAGCTGGTACGGCTGCCCGTCGGCGTGCCGGATCTTGCTGCCCTGCACACGGAAGACGGTGCTGCCCGCGCGATCGAGCAGCGCCCGGCCGGGCTCGACGGCCAGGCGAATATCTTTGTCGCGCAGGCGGCGAGCCAGGTCACCGTGGGCAAGGATCTCCGCGAGCATGGCGGGCCCCGGCGCGGGGAAGTGGTACGGGTAGTACGAACCGAACGACTTCCCGGCGTGGAACCACGACCGGTCGACGCCGTCGGTGAACTCGCGCCACGCGCGCTCCGGCACGTAGTCGACGCCGAATCCGCCGCCGATCGAGATCGTGCCGACCGGATGCCCGAGCTCGCGCGCCGCCGCGCAGCGGTCGATCAGGTCGGCGGCCTGCTCGGCTCGGGCGATCGCGTCGTAGCCGGAGAGGTGAAAGCTGAAGCCTTCCAGTTGAATCGGCTCCAGTCCGCGCGGTCCGGCCGCTGCGATCACCGACTGCGCCCGGTCCAGCTCGTCCTCGGTCATCCCGAACCGGCTGGCCGAGCCCGCGGGCAGCACCCGGAGCAGCACCCTCGCCGGATTCGCGGCGGAGGCGATCGCGCCGAGGCGGTCGAGCTCGCCGAGGCTGTCCACCGCGATCAGCGCACCGTGGCGCACGGCGAGCCACAGCAGGTCGTCGGACTTCGCCGGGCCGGTGACCATCAGTTCGCCACCGCGCACACCCGCCGCGAGCGCCGCCGTCAGCTCGCCGACGCTGGACACGTCGACGCCAGCGCCGTTCTCCGCGCAGGCCCGCGCCACGCACGCTGCCTTGTTCGCCTTCTTGCCGTAGTAGACGAGCCCGTCGACGCCCGCCCGCGCGAACGCGTCGCGGAAGCCGCGGATGTTCTCCGCCACCCGCGCGGGATACATCAGATGGAACGGTCCGCCGACCGCGAACGCGATATCGGCGAGCAGGTGCGGGTCGGCGAGCACCCGGCGCTCCCAGTCGTCGATGTGCGCGGGCATCGCGGGAGCCACGATGCCCGGTGCGCGCTCGGCCGGTTCGTCGGCGATCTCCTCGACGAGCAGCTCGAGGAAGACGTCGTCGGAATCGGTGTCGTCCCAGTCCGGTTCGGGGTAGTCGTCGAACTCGTCGGGGTCCGAGGTGTGCGCTTCGCCGGTCGACTCCGCTTCGGCGTCCGCGGTGAATGGGACGTCTCCTTGCGGCGACATCGTGCCGTCCTCGAGCGCTGTCGCTTCGGTACCGAGTGCTGACGCACCCTCGTCGAGCGGACTCGCCTCGGCGTCCGCGGGGGACGGCGTTTCCGCTTGCGGCGATGTGGTGGTGGCCTCCAGCGCCGTCGCTGCGGTATCGAGCGGCGACGTGTCTGCCTCGGGCGCCGCCGCCTCGGTATCGAATGGCGGCCTGTCACGGCCGAGCGTCTGCGCCCCGGTATCGAGCGACGTCGTCTCCGCGTCGGACGGTGAGGAGGCGGCGCCGGCCGGTGACGTGTCCGTGTCGGGTGGTGAGGAGGCGGCGCCGACCGGTGACGTGTCCGCTTCGGGCGGCGTCGTGCCGTTGCGGCGAAGGGCCGTGCCGGTCTCGGGCGGCGTGATCTGGTCGGACGTCTGCGGGTCGGACAAGATTGGCGGCGTGCCGAAGTCGGTTGGCGCCACGGTGTCCGCGAGGGCGTCGGCCGGGCGGGGCGTGGCATGTTCGCGGGTTCGGCTCCCGCGGGCACCGCCTCTCGCCTTGCGGGGCGCGGCGATGTCGAACAGCACCATGGCGTCCGGGTCGACGACCTCCGGCTCGACGGCGGCCTCTAATCCCACAGGGGCACCTCCGTGCCGCGGCCTTCGGCGATGGCGCGTTCGGCGAGCGCGTGCGCGACGGCGACGTCGGTGAGGACGAGGCCGCTGTTGTAGACGAAGATCTTCTCCTCGTCCGAGCGACGCGCCACGGCCCTGCGATTGAGGATCTGCGGCAGTTCGGCGTCGACCGCGCGAAGCGTGCCGTCCGGGCCGACCATGTCGGTGCCGGTGAGCTGCATCTGTTCGGCGCTCGTCGCCACCACCCGGTCCGCCTCGACCAGCGCCGACGGCGCGAGGCCGTACCCGACCAGCACGGCGGTCGAGCCGGGCGCGAGATCCTCGGCCTCCAAGGCCACTTCGGTGCCGTGGCCCGCGGTCGCCAGCACCACGTCGGCGTGGGCCGCGGCGGCGCGCGGATCGGCGACGGTTTCCAGCAGCGCCTGCGGATTGTGCTCGGCGAGCTGCTGATGCACCGCGGCGAGACCGTCCGGGTGCGTTCCGTACACCATCAGCTTGCGCAGCTGCGGATTCGCGGCGAGCAGATGCGGCAGCGCGTTGCGGCCCTGGGTTCCGGTGCCGATCAGCAGCACGCTCTCCGCACCGCGGCGCACGGTCTCGCGCACCAGCAGCGCGGAGACGGCCGGTGTGCGCAGCGCGCCGACCCGCGCGCAATCCATCATGGCGATGGGCGCGCCGGTGCTGTCGTCGTAGAGCGTGATGGTCGTGTAGTACCGCTTGGTGCTGCGGTCGTGGCCCGGATCGAACTTGTACGAGGTCTTCATGGCGACCACGCGCCGCCTGCCGTCGCGGCCGAGCATGGCGTAGGCCACCGACCAGCCGTCCGGATTGGCGACGCTCAATTTGCGCGGATTGTCCGAATCTCCCGCCGCGAAAGCCAGATACGCGTCTTCGACCGCACGCACCACGTCGCCCGGCGTGATGGGGACGTCGGCGAGGTCGCTACGGCTCAGCACGCGCAGCGGCGTGCTCCGATCACGAGTGTTCAACGGTTCCTCGATCATCTGGTGTTGTGTCCCGCTCTGCATCCGCTCGGCCAGTTCCCATTCGGAACGGGGCGACTGTTCGTTGCCCGTAACCATTCTCATGGGCCTCGGCGGCTCGGCGCCGACGTTCGGGCAGGCGGATGTTGACCCGCTTGAGCCAGCGGTCGGTGCCGTCGTAACGCGCGGTGAACGGTACCCGACCGTGCACGGCTACGTCATTGTCCACCAGCAACAATTCGCCGGGTGCCAGGGCGGCGGTGTGGCACACCCGTTCGAGTTCCGCGGTGAGCCGGGCGTAGGCGGCGCGAAAATCGGGGTCCGCGTCGTCGAGCGGGGTGTAGGCCGGGTCGTAGCGCAGAGTCGGATTCGTTGTTCCCGAACCGATTTCGAACTCGGACCATACCGTGGGGATAGGCGGCGGAGTGAACCGTTCGTGGCCGCTGCCGTAGGAGACGTCGGGCAGGATCGGCAGTGTCGGGGTGCTGAGCAGCCGGTACTCGTCCTCGGTCAGTTCGACCTGCCGCACCGAGGACACCGTGGTGCCCACCATGTCCGGATTGCGCAGGCAGGCGAGCACGAGCAGGTTCGCGCGGTCGGGGTGGAAGGCGTCTTCGGTGTGCGGGCTGAGCAGCGTCTTGCTGCTCGCGCCGGACTGCTCGTCTTCGTGGCCCGGCGTGGGCACGATGTTGTTGACCAAGCGTCCGTCTTGCTGCCCGGACCAGCCGAACGGTTCTCCCGCGCAGCGCGCGAGCAGCAGCATGGCGACGTCGAGCTGAAAGGAGTTGCCGCGCTGCGGATCGCCGCTCCACCGGGCGGCTTCGCGCCAGCTCGGCGGCGTCGGACCGAACTCGTCGTCGGTCAACGGCAGCCCGCGCACGATGGTCGCGCCCGCGCGGCCCGCGGGCGGGCGCATGGCGAGCCGGACCGAGTCGGGCAGTTCGTGCGCGCCCGCTTCGACCAGCGCGATGAGCGCCGGATCGACCAACGTCCGCGTCATCGTGGCCGCGCCGCCGGGACGGCGGTGGACTGTGCTACAAATCTCACGCGCGAGTTCACGCACCGCACGCCCGGCGTGCGGGGGCAGCTCGCGTCGTTCGATGTCCTGCGGGTGAAGCGTCTTACGTTCGGAGAGAACGCTTTTCACCGGGGATTCCCTTCTTCGCATCGGGTCGAAAAGCGGGTGGGGACGATTCGATCTGCGAAGCTAGTGGTTCTCGCGCGCTTAAGCAAGGCTTACCTAAGCGAGTCGCGGAAAAATAGCGAAGACGCATCAAAAGCCTAAATCTCATGGGAACCGCGCGTCGGGTATTCGTCGGCAACCCGGGTTCGGTGGTCGAGCCGGTCCACTCATTTGGCGGATACGCACTGGTAGACAACGTATTTAGGCTAGCCTGTCCTAGCCTTGTAGTGTCGGGTTTCGGGCCCGCAGTGAACGATGAGGGAAGGCGACACCGATGGGTTTCAACCGACGGCAACTTCTGCGCTCGAGCGTCGGGGTGGGGGCGATACTTTTCGTCGCGTCCTGTACCGACAGCGCCGATCCGAGTGGCCCCGCGAAGCGCGGCGGCACCCTCCGCGTCGGCGCGCTCGGCACCGCGGCGCGCATCGAACGCGATCCGCACGCGAACCTCAGCAACGACAGCGATTTTCTGATCACATCGCTTGTCTACGACGCATTGACCGTGCCGTCCGCCGAGCCGAATACCGCTGCGCGCCTTGCGACTTCGTGGGAGCCGGATGCTGCGCAGCGACGCTGGGCGTTCACCATCGCGGAGGGCGCCACCTTCCACGACGGAGCGCCGGTTACCGCCGAGGACGTGGTGTGGTCGCTGCGCAGATTGCGCTCGGTGGGCGGCGCGTCGAAGATGCCCGTCGCGGCCGAGGACATCGCCGCCGACGGCCCGAACCGGGTCGTGCTCACCGTCCCGGAGCCGAATACCCAACTGCCACTGCTGGTTCGGCTGATGACGTTCACTGTGAGAAAGGACACTACGGACTTCACCAAGGCGAACGGCACCGGTCCGTTCCGGCTCGAGTCCTTCCAAGGCGGCAACGCCCGGCTGGTGCGCAACGAGAACTGGCACGGCGCGGGCGCGGAACCGCGACTGCCGTTGCTCGACGCCATCGAGGTGACGATGTTCGAAAGCGTGACGGCACTGGGTAATGCGGTGCTCGGCGGGCAGATCGATCTGGCGTCCAACGTCGGCGCGATCGCGGGGCGCACCGCGGAGGGTCGCGGTGATCTTCGAGTGGTGCGGCGCGCGAACGACACCATGCTCGGCGTGGCGATGCGCACCGCCGACGGTCCGTTCGCCGATCCGCGGGTGCGCACCGCGGTGCGGCTCGGCGTCGATCGAAAGGCGTTGGTGGATCAGGTGCATTCGGGCTACGGCACGATCGCCAACGACATCCTGGGTACGGCGGACCCGACGTACGACGCGAGCATCCCGCAGCGCACGCGCGATATCGAGCGCGCGAAAACCCTGCTGCGCGAAGCGAATTTCGACACCGGACGCAGTTACCCGCTGGTGACCAAGCCGGAGGCGCCTGGCGAGGTCGAGTCGGCGAAGGTGATCGCCACCCAGCTCGCCGAGATCGGTCTCCGGTTGGACGTGGTCGAGCAGGAGTCCAACGCCTTCTACGACCGCACCTGGTTGCAGGCCCCGCTCTACACCGTCTCCTGGGGCACCAACGATTCGACGATGTTCTACGCGAGCAAACTCATGTCCAGCGGCTCCAATCGCAACGAAACCGCCTTCAAGGACACCGAATTCGATGCGGCGACGGCCGCGGCGCTGGCCGCCGCCGACCCGGCCGAGCTCGAAAAGGCCAGTCGCCGTGTGCAAGCCATCCAGCACGAGCGCGGCGGCTACCTGGTGTGGGGCATGGCCGACGGCATCGATATCGCCACCAGCGCGGTGCGTGACCTGCCGACGCTCGGTGGCTTCGGGCGGGTGCAGCTCGAACGGGTCTGGCTGGCGTGACGACCTTCGCCCGACTTCTGCTCCGGCGCGTCGCCTTGCTGCTCGCGCTGCTCGCCGCGGTGTTCGTGGCCGTGGATCTGTTGCCGGGCAATACCGCCCGCGCGGTCCTCGGCAGGGAGGCGACGCCGGAGCAGGTCGCGGCGAAGGAGCGCGAGCTCGGACTCGACCGGCCGATCGTCGTACGGTTCCTGGACTGGATATCCGGTGTCGCGACCGGCGATTTCGGCCGTACCGCGCGCGGCAGGTCGATCAACGAACTGCTCGCGGCCAAGTTTCCGCCGACCCTGCTGCTCGGCGGCATAGCGCTGACGGTGACGGTCCTGGCCTCGGTGCTGCTCGGCGCTTGGTGGGCGACGCGCTCCCGAGGCGTCGCCGCGCGGGTGTTGCAGCCGGGCAGCACGGTCGCGGCGGCCGTTCCCGAGTTCGTGCTGGCGACCTTGCTGATCATGGTGTTCTCGTTGGCGACGGGCTGGCTGCCCGCGGTCACCCTCACCGGCCGCTCCGGCTTCCCGGTGAGCGCGGACATGCTGGTGCTGCCGGTGCTCGCGCTGGCCATCCCGCAGATCGGCTGGAACACCCGGGTGGTGCGCGCCGCGCTGGCCGACGCCGCCCGCGCTCCGCACGTCGAAAGCGCGGTGCTGGACGGACTTTCGACACCGCACGTGCTGTCCCGCTACCTGCTGCCGTTCGCCGCGCCGACCATCGTCGCCAGCTTCGCCACCACCGTCGGCATGCTGCTGGGCGGCGCGCTGGTGGTCGAGACCATCTTCAACTACCCGGGTCTCGGCGCGGTGCTCGCCGGGTCGGTGGCCGATCGCGACACGTCGGTGGTCGCGGCGGTGGTCGCGCTGTCGGGAGTGGTCATCATGCTGATGCTGGCGGTGGCCGACGGAATTCGCGCCTGGTCGTTGCGGGGGCGGCGATGAGTTGGAGCGGGAATGCGATGACGCGGCTACGACTGCTGATGGTGCTGCCCGGTCTGCTGGTGATCCTGATCGCCGCGGTCGGCCCCGCGCTCGCGCCGCGGCCCGCCGAGGAGGCAATGGGCATACCGTTCGCCGACCCGAGCGCCGACGCCCCGCTCGGCACCGATCGGCTCGGCCGCGATGTGCTGAGCCATCTGCTGTACGGGGGTTGGGGTCTGCTGCTGCTCGCCGCCGTGATCGCCGTGCTGGTGACGGCGGTGTCGAGCGTGCTCGGCGCGGTCGCCGCACTGCGGACGCGGGTCGGTGCGGTGATCGAGACCGCGACCGATCTCGCGATGCTGGTCCCGGCGGTGCTCGGCATCCTGCTCGTCCTCACGACCTGGCCGGACGCGGGTGTTTACGGACTGATCGCGGTCGCGCTGCTGTTCGGAGCGCCGTACTGCGCACGGGTCTTCGCCGCCGCCGCGGCGGGCGTCGCGGCCACCGGCTACGTCGAAGCGGCGCGCGCGAGCGGAGAAACCCTCGCCCACTTGGTCTTTCGTGAGGTCCTGCCGAATCTGCGCGAAGTGCTCGCCGCCCAACTCGGCCTGCGCTTCGTCGCCGCCGTCTACCTGGTCAGCACCGCCTCCTTCCTGCACCTGCCCACCACCCTCGGCGCGAGCAACTGGGCGGTCATGGTCCGCGACAACGCCTCCGGCATGCTGCTCAACCCATGGTCGGTCCTCGCGCCGAGCCTCGCCATCGCCGTCGTCGCCGTGAGCGTGAACCTCGCGGTCACCGAATTCGGGCGCGGCAGACGGGTATCGGCGATGATCGATACGGCGGGTGTCCGGCAGGGTGACGGCCCCGGCCCGGCTGCGAGCACGGTGTTCGACGAGGGGACCGATGTCGCCGTGGGTTCGGCGGCCGCGAAGCTGTCTGAGGTCACGGGCAAGGACAACGGTCGATTTGCCGTGCCGGACGATGTCAGGGTTGACGGCGTGTCCGCTGTATCGGACGACGGTGGCAACTCGCACGACGGCGGCAGCGAACCGGACGCGCTCGTGATCGTCGACGGCCTCTTCGTGCGAGGGCCGGCCGGGCAGGAGTTGGTCGAGCCTGTTTCCCTGCGGATGCGGCCGGGCACGGTAACCGCGCTGACCGGTCCGTCGGGATCGGGCAAGACGACCCTGATGCGGGCGCTGCTGGGCCACTTGCCGCCCGGAGCGGTCCTGACCGCGGGCACGGTCACGGTGGCCGAACAGAAGGTGTTCGCACTGGATCCGGCCGAGCTGCGGCATTTTCGGCGTACGCGCATCACCTACGTCGGCCAAGATCCCGGCTCCGCGCTGAATCCGCTCATGCGCGTGCGAACCCTGCTCGCCGAAGTCGCGCAGGATCGCTCCGAATCCGCCCTTGTCGAAGCCTTGGCGGCGGTCGGCCTCTCCGCCGAGCACCTGCGCCGCCGCCCGGCCGAACTATCAGGCGGTCAGCAACGCCGGGTCGCCCTGGCCAGAGCCCTGGTCCGCCGCACCGACGTTCTGGTGCTCGATGAACCGCTGGCGGGTCTGCACGGCGCACTACGCTCCGAAATCGGCACCCTCCTGGGCGATCTCGCGAACCGCGGAACCACGATCCTCCTCTCCGGCCACGACACCGCCGCCATCCACGCCATCGCCGACCAGGTGATCGAGATCGGCACGCCTCCGCGCCGCACCGCCGCGCCGGATTCCCTTGCGGACCGCCATTTTCCGCCGTCGCCCACCGCCGCGCCGCAAACCGACGCAGGTCCACTGTTCGAAGGCATCGCCGAGGTGCCGAACCGCACCGGCTCCGCGGCGCACGATAGGGGTTTCACCGCCCGCGCCCACACGGATGCCGACACCACCGCGGCCGACAACGAGACCGCCGATGCCGATTCGTCGGCACGCCCGGACGCAGGCACTGCCTCCGCCGCTGCCGCGACAGGGCCGAACCTGCCGCGCGCAGACGGCAACGAGACCGGATCGGATGCCCGCCCGCTCGAGGCATCCACCGAGCGGCCGGACGCAGCGGCGACACAGTCGGCCGAACCGGAGACTGCCGCGCTCCGCGACTCACAGCCCCCGATCGCCCTGCGCGCCAGCGGAATCAGCGCCACGATCGGCGAACACCAGGTACTCGCCGACATCGACCTCGCGCTCACCGCGGGCTCCGCGCTCGCGGTGGTCGGAGCTTCCGGCGCGGGCAAGACCACCCTCGCCAGGGTGATCGCCGGTCTCCGCGCGGCCGAGGGCGGTTCGCTCCTCGTGGCGGAGAATCCGATCGAGATCGGCGGTAAGCGGCGAATCGGGCGCGGCGGCAACGGCATTCAACTCGTTCCGCAGAACCCGATGTCCGCGCTGAACCCGCGTCGCACCGTCGCCCAAACCCTCGGCAGGCCGCTGCGCCGTGTCGCGCGCGTCCGGAAAAGCGCGGCACCGCAACGGATCACCGAACTCCTCGACGCGATGGAGCTGCCTGCGGCATTGGCGGCGCGGTACCCGCACGAACTGTCCGGCGGCCAACGTCAGCGGGTGGCGCTCGCCCGTGCCCTCGCCGCCGAGCCCTCGGTGCTGATCTGCGACGAGATCACCTCGGCCCTCGATCACGCGACCGCGGCCTCGATCATGGCCCTGCTGGACCGGATTCGCGCCGACCGCGGCACCGCCCTGCTGGTGATCACTCACGACATGAATCTGGTGGCCGGACACTGCGCCGAACTGGTCGTGCTCGATCAGGGTCGCATCGTCGAATCCGGTCGCACCGCCGAAGTACTCGCCAATCCCGTCGAACAGGCCACCCATGATCTGCTGGTTTGAGCGGTGACGCGCGCCTCACCGCCGTCCGCGAACGATCGCGGGTGATCTTCGCGACCGGCGAAACGGGAGCACCGCCGCGGATCTGGATGATGGAAGAGTGCTCCCGAAGAAGACCGGCGCTGTCGCCGCCGCACTGCTGGCCCTGGTGCTCGCCGGTTGCGGCATCGGCCCCGATCTGCCGCCCATCCCGGAAGGTATTCCGCCCGGCCCCGGCTCCCCGCTGCCGCTGATCGACGTGGACGGACCCGGCCGCACCGCACTGCAATTGCGCGGCTGGGCGGGAGATCAGGCCGACACGCTCGGCATCCCGCATGTCGCCCTGGAGGCGTACGGCTATGCCGCCGCGGTGATGGCCAGGTCGCGGCCCGGCTGCGGCATCGCGTGGACCACTCTCGCGGGCATCGCCAGCGTGGAGAGTAAACACGGCACGCACCGCGGTTCCGACGTCGACGATCACGGCACCGTCGTTCCGCCGATCATCGGCATCCCGCTGGACGGCTCACCGGGCGTTGCGCTGATCCGCGACACCGACGGCGGAAGACTGGACGGTGACCAGACCTACGATCGCGCGGTCGGTCCGTTGCAGTTCATCCCGGAAACCTGGAAGCGCTGGGGCGTCGACGCCAACGGCGACGGCGTGATCGACCCGCAGAACATCGATGACGCCGCGCTCACCGCCGCGCGCTACCTGTGCGCCAGCGGCGGTGATCTCACCTCCGAGCGCGGTTGGCAGCAGGCGCTGATGACCTACAACCAGTCCACCCGCTACCTGCTGACCGTTCGTGATCGTGCCGCCGCCTACAGCGTCGGCCGCCGGGTGTGAGCGCCTGACCGCACCGGTGCCCCGGAGTGCCGGTTACCTCGTACGCGGCGGGGGCGCTAGGCTCGGCACCGCACGGCCCATCCGTGAGACCTACCGTGCCAGCAGCCGAAGGAGTGTCGTTTTCGTGGCCATCATCGAACAGGTCGGAGCACGCGAAATCCTGGATTCGCGCGGTAACCCCACTGTCGAGGTCGAGATCGCCCTCGACGACGGCACGCTGACCCGCGCCGCTGTGCCGTCCGGCGCCTCCACCGGTGAGCACGAGGCCGTCGAGCTGCGCGACGGCGGCGACCGCTACCTGGGCAAGGGCGTGCAGAAGGCCGTCGAGGGCGTCCTCGACGAGATCGCGCCCGCCGTCATCGGCCTGGACGCGGTCGAGCAGCGCACCGTCGACCAGGCGCTGCTGGACCTGGACGGCACCCCGGACAAGTCCCGCCTCGGCGCGAACGCCCTGCTCGGCGTCTCGCTCGCGGTGGCGCGCGCCGCCGCCGAGTCCTCGGGCCTGGAGCTGTTCCGCTACCTGGGCGGTCCGAACGCGCACGTGCTGCCGGTCCCGATGATGAACATCCTCAACGGTGGCGCGCACGCCGACACCGGCGTCGACGTCCAGGAGTTCATGGTCGCCCCGATCGGCGCGCCGACCTTCAAGGAGTCGCTGCGCTGGGGCGCCGAGGTCTACCACGCGCTGAAGTCGGTGCTGAAGGCCAAGGGCCTGGCCACCGGCCTGGGTGACGAGGGCGGCTTCGCCCCCGACGTGGCGGGCACCCGCGAGGCGCTCGACCTGATCAGCACCGCGATCGCCAAGACCGGCCTGAAGCTGGGCAGCGATGTCGCGCTGGCGCTGGACGTCGCGGCCACCGAGTTCTACACCGCGGGCAGCGGTTACAAGTTCGAGGGCGCGGTGCGCACGGCCGCCGAGATGGCCCAGTTCTACGCCGACCTGCTCACCGCCTACCCGCTGGTCTCCATCGAGGACCCGCTGTCGGAGGACGACTGGGACGGCTGGGTCGCGCTGACCGACCAGATCGGCGACAAGATCCAGCTCGTCGGCGACGACCTGTTCGTCACCAACCCGGAGCGCCTGGAAGAGGGCATCACCAAGGGCGCGGCCAACGCGCTGCTGGTGAAGGTCAACCAGATCGGCACTCTGACCGAGACGCTGGACGCGGTCGAGCTGGCCCACCGCAACGGCTACAAGACGATGATGTCGCACCGGTCCGGCGAGACCGAGGACACCACCATCGCCGATCTCGCCGTCGCGGTCGGCAGCGGCCAGATCAAGACCGGCGCGCCCGCGCGTAGCGAGCGGGTCGCCAAGTACAACCAGCTGTTGCGCATCGAGGACGCACTGGGCGACTCCGCCCGTTACGCGGGTGACGTGGCGTTCCCGCGCTTCGCGTTCGAGGGCTGACAGCCGCGGTGCGAGCGACGGGCCCGGAGGGAGCAACCCGCGTGAGCACCGCAATTTGATACAGGGAGCGGCATGACCGAGCGACGTGCGCGTGGGACCAGTCCGGCCGGACGCGGGGACCGCCGCACGTCGCGCGCCGCTCGATCACGCCCGAGGGCGGGCGCGGACACCGAGACCGCGGCCCGCCCCGCCGCGGTCAAGCGCACGCGCAGGCGCGGCGAGACCGCGGAGAAGAAGGCGCGGCCGCGCAAGATAGCCCCGCGCGCGGGGTCGGACAAGCACGAGCGCACCGTCCTCGGCTTGTCCACCGGCAAGGCGGTGATTCTCGCGGTCGTGGTGTGCGCGCTGGCGCTGACGCTGTCCGTGCCGATGCGCACCTACTTCAGCCAGCGCGCCGAGGCCGCGCAGCTGGCCCAGGAGCGCAGGGAGCTGGAGGCCGATCTGGCCCGGCTGCGGGATCGCCGTGCGCAGCAACAGGATCCGGCCTACATCCGTTCGGAGGCCAGGGACCGGTTGCGGCTGGTGATGCCGGGGGAGACGCCCTACATCGTGCAGGTGCCCGGTATCGAAGCGCCGCCGCGTCCGGCCGCGCCGCCGCGGTCGAAGGCGCCCGACCCGTGGTACACGGATCTGTGGCGCACCCTCTCCGAACCGCAGCCCGCGCCCGCAGCCGAATCGACGACGCCCGCCCCGCCAGGACCGGAAGGACCCAGGTGACCGCACCGACAGACCGCGATCTCGAGATCATCGCCGAACAGCTCGGCCGTGCGCCGCGCGGCGTGCTCGCCGTCGCCTACCGCACACCGGACGGGCTGCCCGCGGTGGTCAAGACCGCGCCGCGGCTGCCGGACGGCACTCCCTTCCCGACGCTGTACTACCTGACCGATCCCCGGCTGACCGCCGAGGCGAGCAGGCAGGAATCGGCGGGCGTGATGCGCGAGATGACCGAGCGCCTCGGCCGCGATCCGGAACTGGCCGCGGCCTACCGCGCCGCCCACGAGAGCTACCTGGCCGAGCGGAACGCGATCGAATCCCTCGGCACCGATTTCACCGGCGGCGGCATGCCCGAACGGGTCAAGTGCCTGCACGTGCTCATCGCGCACAGCCTGGCCAAGGGGCCCGGCGTCAACCCGTTCGGCGACGAGGCGGTGGCGCTGGCCGCCGATCACGGACTGCGCGGCACCGCCATCCCGGCCGACTGGCCGACATATCAGCCCGAGGACGGAGCACACCATGAGTGACCGGGTCGCCGCCATCGACTGCGGGACGAACTCCATCCGACTATTGATCGCCGACGTGCTCGAGAACGGCCGCCTCGCCGACGTGCACCGTGAGATGCGGATCGTGCGGCTCGGCCAGGGCGTGGACGCGACGGGTTCGCTGGCGCCCGAGGCGATCGAACGCACCAGGGTCGCGCTCGCGGATTACGCCGCGATGATGCGGGAGGCCGGTGTCGCGCGGGTGCGGATGGTCGCCACCTCCGCGACCCGCGACGCGTCCAACCGCGGGGACTTCTTCGCCATGGCCCGCGCGGAACTGGGCACCGTGGTGCCTGGCGCGGAGGCCGAGGTGATCACCGGCGATGAAGAGGCGCGTCTGTCGTTCACCGGCGCGATCGGCGAATTGTCCAGCGCGGCAGGTCCGTTCGTCGTCGTCGATCTGGGCGGGGGCTCCACCGAGCTGGTCTTCGGCGACGCGGACGGCGTGCACGCCGCGTTCTCCGCCGACATCGGCTGCGTCCGCATCACCGAGCGCTGCCTGCCCGGCGACCCGCCCACCGCCGACCAGGTCACCGCCGCCCGCGAATTCGCCACCGAGCGGCTCGCCGAGGCGTTCGCCAAGGTGCCCGTCGAGAACGCGCACACCTGGGTCGGCGTCGCGGGCACCATGACCACGATCGCGGCCGTCGCCCTCGACCTGCCCGAATACGATTCGGAGCGGGTGCATTTGACCGCGCTCACGCTGGACCAGGTCCGCGAGGTCTGCGACCGGCTGATCGGGATGAACCACGACCAGCGCGCCGCGCTCGGCCCGATGCACCCCGGGCGGGTCGACGTGATCGGCGGTGGCGCCGTCATCACCGAGGTGCTCGCCTACGAACTGTCTCGGCGCGCCAACATCACCGAACTGATCGTCAGCGAGCACGACATTCTGGACGGCATCGCGCTGTCCATCGCCTGACCGGCGTCGGACAACCGCCCGCCTGATCGGCTCGACCGCTCACCCACCCGAAGCGCCGCAGCCGTGAGCCGAGTCCTGCGCAGCTGCGGGCTGGCGGCGAAAGCTTTGGACGGGCGCCTATTCGGCTCGTGCGCGCGGTGATTCGATCAGCAGCAGCGCGGCCGAGCGGAGGTCGGCGCGCGGTCCCTCGCCGTACAACTCGCTGAGCGCGATCTCCGCGACCATCGCGACCAACAGGTGGGCGACGGCCCCGGGATCGGGCCAGCCGATCGCGACGAGGTCGGGTTCGATCGATGCCGCGACGAGCTGGTTGCGGGCGTGCACCTCGTCGAGCAGGTCGGTGTCGGTGCGGGATTGGGCGAGAAAGGCTTTCGTCCCCTTGGTGGCGAGGCATGCGTCCAGGTAGGCGACAACGCCGACGCGCAACCGCTCCGGTCCGGGTGGCAGATCGGCGATCGCGGCGGCGACGGTCTGCGTCAGCTCGTCGTGATAACGGCGATGCAGCGCGACGACGTAGCTCCGCCGATCCGAAAAGTGATGATAGAACGTGCCTTTCGCCATTCCGGCGAGCTCCACGACCGCGTTGATCGATAGTCCGCGCAGCCCCTTGTTCTCGGCGACGCTGGCTCCCGCGGTCAGCAGGGCGGTGCGACCTGGCTCGGCCGGACGTGGCATACGGGTCCCTTTCGTCGTCCCTCTATCGCAGATCCTACCGACCCGCTACGGTGTGACCGACCGGTCGGTCACGACGGATCGACGGTACCTCACGAGGAGATCGACCATGCGAATTTCCCGACGATGGATCGCGGTGCTCGCGGCCGCGGTGGCCATGGTGACAGGCTGGCCCGCGGGTCCGGCCGCGGCCGAGGAACTACCGACCTACAGCTATCTGTCCGGACTCGCCGCCCAGCTCACCGGACCGAACCAGGCCCCGCCGGGCGCCAACGACTGGTCCTGCCGACCGAGCGACGCGCACCCGAATCCGGTGGTGCTGCTGCACGGGCTGAGCAACGACACCATCACCTGGAACACCCTCTCCCCGGTGCTCGCCGCCGCCGGATACTGCGTCTTCTCCACCACCTACGGCACCGGCCCGCTCGGCCCGATCGGCGCCGTCGCGCCGGTCGCGGACAGCGCGCGGCAGATCGCGGACTTCGTCGACCGGGTACTGGCCGCGACCGGCGCGCGGCAGATCGATCTCGTCGGCCACTCGATGGGCGGCGCGATCCCGTTCTACTACCTCAATCACCTCGGCGGCGTGCCGACCATCGATGACTACATCGCGTTGGCCGCGCCGCTGCACGGATCGACGCTCAGCGGCACCGACGCGCTGTTCTCCTCGGTGCTGGACGCGTTCGGGCTGCGCGAGGAGGTCGCCGAGCGGTGCGGCCCTTGTCAGATGTCGCCGGGATCGCCGTTCCTGGACGTGCTCAATCCCGACCCCGCGATCGCCCCGGACATCGACTTCACGACCATCGTCACCCGATACGACCAGATCGCCACGCCGTACACCACCGGCCTGCTCGACGGCCCCAATGTCCGCAACATCGTCCTGCAGGACCTGTGCGCCACGGATTACACCGAGCACTACGAACTGACGGCCGACCCGGTGGCCGTGCGCGAGGTGTTGAACGCGCTCGACCCGGCCGCCGCGCGACCCGCCGATTGCGCGGTGGTGCTGCCCTACGTCGGGCCCGTCGGCCGATAGCGCTCGTCGGCGCGCCCGACGATGAGCGCGGCCAGCCGGTGCAGCGACTCCTGGTTGCGCGGCCGCAGCGCCGCCCGTTGCAATTGGCTCGGCAGCAGCTTGCCCGGCCCGCTCATGGCGTGCTCGGTCATCCGAATGTGCGTGGTGCCGGGCTGAATCTCGGAGAGTTCCAGCAAGATTCGGGCGGATCCGACCGGCCACAGGCGGGCCTCCAGCTCGATCATCCGCGGTGGGTCGACGTCGCGGACGGTGGTGTGGTCGCGCACGTTCAGCGGCCACAGACCGACGCTGTGGTGAATCCGGGTGCCCACATCGGGCCAGCCGGGGTCGACCTGCCTGATGTGGGAGGCCCCCACCACCCAGCTGGAATACAACCAGCCGTCGGCTAGGACGGCGAAGGCCTGCTCGGGGTCGACCGGCACGGTCAGTTCGGCATCCAACATGTGCGCATCGCTTCCTTCCGGCTCCGACTGTCGCGTTGCTGGGATCTCGCTCGTCCGTCTCTTCAGGGTAGGCGGGAACCTCTGCCGTCGCCCGGCAATGCGCCTCCGCTATCCCTGCCGTGGGCAAACGCCGCCCCAACGTGTCGGGACGGGTGAGTTGCTGCACAGTTGCAATTTGTGTCAAGGTGCTGGGCATGTCCCAAGTAGTGGAATCCGAGCGGCCGATCCCGGCTCGGACTCTGTTCGGCCATCCGATCGGGTTGGCGAGCCTGTTCGGCGTGGAGCTGTGGGAGCGTTTCTCCTTCTACGGCATGCTCACGATCCTCGGCTACTACCTGTATTACTCGGTGACCGACGGCGGCCTCGGGCTGGCGCAGAGCACCGGCGTCGGCATCGTCGGCGCGTACGGCGGTCTGGTGTACCTGTCCACCGTGCTCGGCGGCTGGATCGCCGACCGGCTGCTCGGGATGGAACGAACCGTCTTCTACGGCGGCGTGGTCGTCATGGCCGGGCACATCGCCCTCGCCGTGCTGCCGGGGCTGACCGGGGTCGGGATAGGTCTGGTCTTGGTCGCGCTGGGCAGCGGCGCGCTCAAGGCGAACGCCTCCTCGCTGCTCGGCACGCTCTACCCGAAAGACGACGCCCGCATCGACGGCGGTTTCACGCTCTTCTACCTCGGCATCAACATCGGCGCGTTCACCGGACCGCTGCTGACCGGCCTGTTGCAGACCCACCTCGGCTTCCACTACGGCTTCGGCGCCGCCGCCCTCGGCATGGCGCTCGGCCTCACCCAGTACGTGGTCTTCCGGCGCAACCTCGGCAGCGCGGGCCGCGAGGTGCCGAACCCGCTGCCGCGCAGTGCGATCTGGCCCGCCGTCGGTGTGGCGCTCGGTGTCGCGGTGATCGTCGTCGTGGTCTTCGCGACCGGGCTGGTCACGCTGGAGACCCTGCCCGAGGCGACGACGGTGGTGATTGCCGTGGCCTCGCTCGGGTATTTCGCCGTCATGCTCACCAGCGCCAAGGTCGCACCCGTCGAGCGCAGCAGGGTGCGGGCGTTCATCCCGCTGTTCCTCGCCAACGCGGTGTTCTGGTCCTTGTTCCAGCAGATCTTCACGGTGCTGGCCGTCTACTCCGACGAGCGGATGGACTGGACCATCTTCGGCTGGACCGCCCCCTCCAGCTGGATCGGCTCGGTGGAGCCGGTGTGGATCATCACGCTCTCGCCGTTGTTCGCGCTGCTGTGGACCAAGCTCGGCAACCGCGCGCCGAGCACGCCGCGCAAGTTCGCGCTGGGCGTCGTCGGCATGGGTCTGTCGTTCCTGCTGTTCGTGCCGCTCGCCGGATTCGACGACAAGTCCGTGCCCGCGTTGGCGGTTCTGGTGATCATGGCCGGGTTCGCTATCTCCGAGCTGTTGCTCTCACCGATCGGGCTCGCGGTCACCACCCAGCTCGCCCCCGAGGCGTTCCGGGCGCAAATGATGGCGTTGTACTTCTTTTCCGTCGGTATTGGTACGTCGATGTCGGGCGTTCTTGCTCGTTTTTACGCCCCTGAGCACGAAGTCGCCTACTTTGGCATCACCGGGGCCGTGGCGATAGCGGTGGGACTGATCGTCGCGGCACTGGGACCGTGGATCAGTCGCTACATGGCCGGCGTCCACTAGCAAACCGGCGGCACCCGGCAACCCCGGCGTCCTGCCTCATCATGTTTAAGGAGAACACGTGGCGATTTCGAGCTCGTCTCGGCGAGATGGCCTATTCCGAACCAAATCCGTCGAGCAATCGATTCGCGATACCGACGAGCCAGACTCGAAACTACGCAAAGATCTGACCGCCTGGGACCTCACCATCTTCGGTGTCGCCGTCGTCGTCGGCGCGGGCATCTTCACCCTCACCGCTCGCACCGCGGGAAACGTTGCGGGACCGTCGGTTTCGCTGGCCTTCGTGTTCGCCGCCATCGCGTGCGGCCTCACCGCGCTGTGCTACGCCGAGTTCGCCTCCACCGTGCCGGTGGCGGGCAGCGCCTACACCTACTCCTACGCCACTTTCGGTGAGCTCGCCGCGTGGATCATCGGCTGGGACCTGATCCTCGAGTTCGCGCTCGCGGCCGCGGTGGTGGCCAAGGGCTGGTCGCAGTACCTCGGGCAGGTGATGGGTACCGGGCCCGCGGTCGTGGACCTCGGGCCGGTCACCTTCGACTGGGGCGCGGTCAGCCTGATCACGGTGCTCGGCGTGCTGCTCGCCGTCGGCACCAAGCTGTCGTCCAGGGTGTCGGCGATCGCGGTCGCCATCAAGCTCGGCGTCATCGCCGTGGTGCTCGTCGTCGGCGTGACCTACTTCGACAAGTCGAACCTCTCGCCCTACATCCCGCCGTCCGAGTCGGGCGCGGGCGGCGAGGGCATCCGCCAGTCGCTGTTCTCCTTCCTGACCGGCGCCGGGAACAGCAACTTCGGCTGGTACGGCCTGCTCGCGGCGGCCAGCCTGGTGTTCTTCGCGTTCATCGGGTTCGACGTGGTCGCCACCACCGCGGAAGAGACCAAGGACCCGCAGCGCAACGTGCCGCGCGGCATCCTCGGCTCGCTGCTGATCGTCACGGTGCTCTACGTCGCCGTCTCGCTGGTGCTCACCGGCATGGTTCCCTACACCGAACTGTCCGGCGATGACGCGACGCTGGCGACGGCCTTCGCGCTGCACGGAGCGGACTGGGCGAAGAACATCATCTCCATCGGCGCGCTCGCCGGCCTGACCACCGTCGTCATGGTGATGTACCTGGGGCAGACCCGCGTGCTGTTCGCCATGGCGCGCGACGGGCTGCTGCCCAAGCCGCTCGCGCACACCGGGTCCAAGGGCACGCCCGTCCGGCTGACCGTCATCGTCGGCGTGGCCTGCGCGGTGCTCGCCGGTTTCGTGGACTTCGGCACCCTGGAGGAAATGGTCAACATCGGCACGCTGTTCGCCTTCGTGCTGGTCTCGCTCGGCGTGCTCGTCCTGCGTCGCACCCGCCCCGACCTGCCGCGCGGCTTCCGCGTCCCGCTGGTGCCGCTCGTCCCGATCCTCGGTGTGCTGTCCTGCCTGTGGCTCATGCTCAACCTCTCGGTCGAGACCTGGCTGCGCTTCATCGTCTGGATGCTCCTCGGCTTCGTGGTCTACTTCGCCTACAGCCGCAGGAACTCCGTACTCGGCAAGAGTCTCGCCGAATAACCCGATCGCCGTGCCCCGCCCATTCGGCGGGGCACGGCGTATCCTGAACCCCCGCCGATCCCACAACCCGAGACCCGCCGCGCCACCAATTCCGGTACAGCCGTACGAGTCGGTAGGCTGACCACACGCCCCTATAGCCCAATTGGCAGAGGCAGTGGACTTAAAATCCATTCAGTGTCGGTTCGAGTCCGACTGGGGGCACGAGACAACTCCCGCATTGACACAGCTCGGGGCACGTATGACGAATACCGCCGGATACACTATGAGCCCGCCGCGCGAGGCGGGCGTCCTGGACGCAGGGGTGGGCCGGATCAGGTTGCAACAAAGGAACATCTCACGAAGAACGAGGGTGTTCAGGAGGTCGAGAACGTAAATCTGGGCGGCAAGTTCCCAGACGGG
The DNA here is from genome assembly GCF_059570515.1 of Nocardia sp. CNS-044. Lineage (NCBI taxonomy): Bacteria > Bacillati > Actinomycetota > Actinomycetes > Mycobacteriales > Nocardiaceae > Nocardia > Nocardia sp. CNS-044. The sequence goes on along the minus strand of NZ_JCANSX010000006.1, from coordinate 788,465 downwards.
GTTAGTACTCCAGCCGGACTTCGTGATCGATGATGTTGCTGGTCAGCGGGTTGGATGTGGAGCGGCCACTGCGTGATCATGTCGTGTTTGTGTGTGACACAACTGAATTGTCGGTGGCCGTGGCTGTCATCGTAGACCCTGAGCGGTGGCAGCGGGAGTTCGAGGAGTTGACCGGGCGTATCGGTGCCCGATTCGCGCGGGTGGAAACCCGCCGGACCGGCGCGAGGATGCTGGCGGGGATGATGTCGGAGTTGCCGAACAAGAACTGCTGGACGCTGGCCGAACACGCCGGCGACACAAGCCCGGACGCGATGCAGCGTCTGCTGGCGGCAGCGGTGGTCGATTACGACGGTTTGCGAGATGACCTGCGCGACTACGTGATCGAGCATCTCGGCGACGTCGGGGCGGATCCTGGTGGTCGATGAGAGCGGTGGTGTGAAGAAGGGCACCAAGCCAGGCGATGGTGCGTTCGATGACCCACCGGTGACGCCCGAGGTGCTGGCTGGGCTCGAGTCCTTTGGTTGAAACCTCGTCTGTTGCAGCCCCACGCTGCCGCGACTAGGCTGGCCCGTTGGCCTGAGATTGGGGGACGCGTGGCGGGTGAAAATAATACGCCTGGAACAGTTTTCACGATGGTACCGGGCGAGGTGACCGATGCCGGTGTCTATATCCAGCAGGTCGCGGAGTCCCTGATCAACGGGCTCGGCACGCTCGACCGCGAGGTATCGACTGTCCTCGACAATTGGAGCGGTGCGGCCGCAGAGGCGTTCGGGGACGGCTGGACTGAAACCAAGAAGGGTGCCGCAGACGTACTGAACGCCCTTGCGACGATGGGCGAACTTCTGGGCATCGCAAGCAAAGCTGTTGTCGGTCAGGATATCTCGAACTCCGATGCTTTGAGCTCGCTCGACCTACCGCAGTTGAACATGTGATGGACGACTCCCGCGACTTCACCTTCGACATCGATGAGTTGGACCAGCTCATCAGCCGCGCCAATGGATTCATCGGCTTCCTCACCGAAAGCCTCGACGGCATCAACAACCGAATCGCATCCATCCAGCAAAACTGGCAGGGGGCCGCTGCCGACGCTCAAGAGCAAGCCTACCGAGAATGGGCTGCCGGGGCTGCCACGGTAATCGAAGGACTCACCCAGATGTACAACGCCGCCGTCACCGCCCGCGACGCCTACAGCGCGGCAGGGAAGGCCAACTTGAGAATGAGCGGTGGCTGACGCCTATGGCCGCAGTCTCGCCACAGTCCTATGAAAGCGCGGCCACGGCATGCTACGACTTGTCGGAGAAGTTTCAAACCGTTTACGAAACGCCGCAAACCGTACTCTTAGAAACAAATTCGATGGCCGGCGGCTATGAAGCAGTCAAGTCGTGGTCGAAGCCCTACGACGACCGTGCCGCCGCATTGACAATGGTCGCGACCAACTTCGCGCGAGCCCTGCAACACTACGGGGACATACTGACTGCGTCCAGTTACAACTGGAAGGCCGCAGAATACACAGCCAACCGCAATTCCAACAAAGGCGACCCACCGTCATTGCCCACCGGCATCCCGTCCGAGCTACCCTACGGCACGGGCACGGTCGTCGGAATTGCGTCGTCAGGAGCCTATACCAACGGACTTCAGACAGATTGGATCGAACTGCAGGACAAGGTCACCACGCTTGTGGCCGGTGGCCAAGTCCCCGACGGAGATACCGACAAACTCGCACGCGCCGCAACCATGTGGAAGACCTTCGCCAATTCAGACCCTCTCGAATACGGCGTGGCACGACTACTAACCGTTGCCTCCGGGCTGGAACAAGGCTTCGGACCTAAAGTCCCGGACGACATCCCGAACCACACAGCCAACCTCCGCAAGCTCGCAGACAAACTCCGCGAAATCCGCACCGCCGCGCACGACATCGCCAATTCAGTCGAGGCCCACAACACGGCGTTGGCGAAAATGCGCGCGGACATCAATACCCAGTTCGCAGCGGTAGTTGCCGTCACCGCCATATCGATCGGGCGTTCGATGGTGAATGTCAAAGAGCAACCAGCGAAGGAAAAGGCGCCGAGCAAGCAGCAGTCGCCCAACGACAACAAAGTCGAGATAGATATCGACTTCCTCAACGACGCGGCTTGGGCCATAGCCGGGCCCGCCAATACATTCCTCACCACCCTTAGCGCCCTCACTTTCACCACACCCACGCTGACAAACGGCGACCTCCTGGCCATCGTCGAGCTGCCGATAGTTGTCACCACGGTGGACTCGCCAAGACCTGGCCAGCCAGGAACGGACCCAGCATTCAACGGCAAGCAGGAAGCTCAGGAGGTACGTGACCGGCTTGCTGCGAGCGGTCAAACCATAGCGGCTACCCGAAATGTCGCAGTGATCCGCGGTCAGGTCGACGGACAGAGTGTTTCGCTGGACGCGGTGAGCGGAAAGAATTCCCCCGCCGGGACAGTAGGCGTTCCTGACAAAACGATGTTCACACCCGTGTCCGAGGATGGTGATGTTGTACGACCAACTGATTCCGAGTACAAGCTTCTGGAGACTCTCGCTCAGCAACTCAGTCCCGATTCGAAGGGTACCATCGAACTGTATACTGAACGGAAACCATGTAATGCCTGCTTAAGTGTAATAAAACAGTTCGAAGAACAATTTCCCGGAGTGAAGGTAAACGTAACCAGTGAGTAATGACAGGAACTTCGAAGGCATGAAGCACCTGCGTCAAGAATTGTTGGCTTCTGGAGTCGCGTCAGAAGATGAGATCGTGGGATGTTCGGTCAGCGAAATAGAAGATGTATCTTCCAGGGCCGGTTCATTTCGCCTACCGGACCAGTATCTTGCATTCTTACAGGTAATGGGCAGGAGGGCCGGAGAGCTGTTCGAAGGCACCGACATTTTCTATCCCAGATCGCTGGAAGCCCGAGAAGCTGCGATCGATGTCGCCAGTGGGGACGGCGAGTCGCTGTCCCTTGAGAATCGTTTCTTCTTTGGCCATCACCAAGGTTACAAGGTATATTTCTTCGAACCTGAATCCCCGGCAGTATTTACGTATCAAGAAGGTAACCCGGAGGTCAGGATGCTTGCAAAGTCATTGCTGGCGTTTCTCCAACACGCACTGGAGGTGCGGATGTCAGCAGACAAGTGAGAGTCACTTGCCGGTGGGCCGTCACAATTGATGAGACCGCCGTAAATGGCACTTGACTACATGGTGGCAGTCGCAACAGATCGAAGCGTGTCAGAAATCGCCACATTGGTGAACTCGATCCCCCTCTCGGGCGAAATTTCTGATCGGACAACTGCGGATAGCCTCATCGATGGTATTTCGGTTCAACGTGGGTTGTATATTCGCGTAAGCACCACCCGATCTCCAGCCTGGGGAGACCCCATAGAGGAGCGATTCGGATTCAAGCCGACAGTATCGATCTTTTTCAGATTGAATAAGACCGAAAGCCTAGATGCTCAAGTCACCGATATGTTGTTCATCGCGACCAAACTGCTTGCCGCGACATCCGATGACATGATCGTATACTTCTTGGAATCCGGCGATGTTTGGGCGATTCGCCGTGCGGGCAGCCTCGAAATAAATTCAGCGCCCTATATGTGGACACCTGAGCGCACCGATATGCTACACCAATCGTACACCCGTATGTCGTACGCTCTATGAAGCCGAGCGCCAGTGCTGCTTCGTCGGATAGTTGATCACGAGCCGCGGCCCGGTCGTCGCGCCGGTCTGCCACCCTTCCAGCCCTGATCAGGGCCACAAGGACTCTAAAACCGAGCGGTCTCATTCACTGGGGATGGGCCACTCCGACTACCGCGCCTGGGTGTCGGTAACGCGACTCGAGTTTGGATCATGAGTGATCGGGCGGTTGCGGGCATGCAACGGACGATGTGCTTCTGGCTGGAGCCGGCCTGGGGGCACCAGGGTCACCGTGTTCGCCCGGTGCAAATGGGCCGAGGGGTGCCCATGGAAGTTTCGCCCAGGGAATTCGGGGCGCTGAGCAGGGGTGTTTTCGCGTAACGGGGTTCGGTGGACGCCGATGTCACAACCGGATCTCGGGGAGCGAAAGGCGGGCCATGCGGATTTCCCTGAAAAGTGTTGTGGCACTGGCTATCACATTCGGAATGGGAGTGGTAGCCGGTGGTTTCGGTGGCACTGCCGCGGCGGAGCCCGGCGGGTTGAAGTACTGCGCGGTGAGTCAGGGGCGGCAGTTTCAGACGGCGACGCCCGAGGAGGTCGGACTGGACTCGGCGGCGTTGGGCCGGGCGATCGCGGCGGCCGATTCGCCGAATCGGCTGAATTTCAAGGTATTTCGGAACAATTGTCTGATCGCCTCGGGGCCGCGGAACGGGCGGACCGGTGCGGTGCCGTGGAATCTGTGGAGTGCGACCAAGAGCGTGGTTTCGCTGGTCGCGGGCGTCGCCGTGGACGAAGGGCTGCTACGGCTCGACGACCCCATCGACAACTATCTGCCGCCCGGCCTCGGCGATGCGGAACATCGGGCGATCCTCGTTCGGAATCTGCTCACCGAGTCCTCGGGCATCGATGTCGCGGTGGTGTCCGAGGGGGTGACCGGGCTGGTGGAGCTCGATCCCAACGTGGTTGCCCAGGCCTTGGCGATGCCGATCGAGCATCCGCAAGGCACGAAGTGGCAGTACAGCCAGCGGGCCGTCGATCTCATCGCCTACGTGGTGCAGCAGGCGGTCGGCGAGGATTTCCAAGCCTACGCGCAGCGTAAACTCTTCGACCCGTTGGGCATTCGATCCAGCGACTATTACTGGGCGCGCGACCGGAGCGGAAACACCTACGGCTACGCGCATCTGGTGATGGCGCCCGACGATTTCGCGAAACTCGGTCTGCTGGTCGCCGATCGGGGAAATTGGGGTAGCACTCGGGTCGTCTCGGCGGATTACCTGGCGAAGGCTTCGATGCCTTCGCCGTCGCACGAGTGCTACGGCTTCTTGATCGTGGTCAACGGCCCCGGATGCGCGCCGGAATTCCCCGCTTTACCGACCGACGCGGTGAAGATGAGCGGCATGATGCGCCAGGACAACTACATCGTCCCGAGCCTGAACTTGCTGGTCAGCTGGACCGGGTTGACCATCCCCGGCGAGGTCGGCTTCGCGTACGACGTGCTGCGCGCCGTCGCAGGTGCGTTTCGGGAACCGCCGCTGCCCGACCCCGGACCGTACGTCCCGCTGCCCGACGTCAGCATCACCGACCCGATGATGACCAACCCGGACGCCACCCTCGCCGCACTCGGACTGGGTCCCTACGCCTACCCGGGCTGCGACCCGGTCACCTGCCTGGGGAAGCCGTTGCCGCCGCCGTTCGCCGACTGGCCCGCGGGGTGCTTCATCGTCGGCTGCGTTACGCCCACGCCCGGTCGGCGGTAGATATCGGCCGACAACGCGATCCCGAGCCGTCGCACCTCCCGAGTGGGTGAGATGCCGAGCAGGCACGGTCTCCGGGGTTGGCCTTGCCGTGACCACCGGCACTCGGCGGCGGGGGAACACCCCCGATTGTCGCGGCGTTGCTCCCAACCGGGGCGGCGACGAAAGCGAGGACGACCGTGCGGGTCGAGATCTGGACCGATATCAACTGCCCGTTCTGCTACCTGGGCAAGGCGCGGTTCGAGCGGGCGCTGGGGGAGTTTCCGCAGCGCGACGAGGTCGAGGTGGTGCACCGCTCGTTCGAGTTGGATCCGACGTTGCCCGCGGGCGAGACCGGTCCCGTCGTCGCGAAGATCGCGCGTAAGTACGGCATCAGCGAGGCGCAGGCCGCCGCCAACGAACGCGGCATCGGCGCACAAGCCGCGGAGCTGGGCCTGCCGTATCTGACCGAGGGCCGCGACTACGGCAACTCCTTCGACATGCACCGTCTCCTGCACTTCGCGCTGGCCAAGGGCCGCCAGGACGAGCTGCTCGACGCCCTCTATCGCGCCAACTTCGCCGAAGCGGCGTCCCTGTTCGGCGATCCCGAGCGACTGGTCCGGATCGCCGTCGCGACGGGCTTCGACGAAGCCGAGGTTCGTGGCGTGCTCGCCGATCCCACCGCCTACGCCGACGCCGTCCGCGCCGACGAACGCGAGGCGGCTCGGCTCGGCGCCACCGGTGTGCCGTTCTTCGTGTTCGACAACAAGTACGGAGTGTCGGGCGCGCAACCGTCGGCGGTTTTCGCGCAGGCGCTGGAGCGCGCATGGGCCGATCGCGATCCGGCGTTGCAGATTGTGGGTGACGCGGAGGCGTGCGGTCCCGAGGGATGCGCGGTGCCTGCTCGGGAGTGAATCTTCCGAAGCGGCCTGGTGATCAGCTGCCGCGGTAGTTGCGCAACACGAGCGCCAAGCACCCCGCCGCCGCAACCGCGAGCCCGGCGTACATCGACGGATAACTCCACTCCACGTTCTGATGCAGGAACGAAAGTGCCGCGGGCACACCGAATCCCACGTAACTGACCGAGTAGAAGACCGCCGTGAGCCCCGCGAGGTCATCCGGCCGGGCAATGCGCTCGATCTCCTGCAACCCGGCGACGAGTCCGATCCCATATCCCGCACCGAGAACGGCGGCGGTGCAGATGGTCGCGCCGAGCGTGAGAACACCGGAAGCCCATGTCGCGGCGAGCATTCCGCAGGTGACCAACGAAAGCCCGACCGCTGCGGCGCGCGCGGTGCCGGGGCGGTCGATGCGCCGAGCCACCGACTGGATCGCGAATCCGCAACCCAGCGTGATGACGGTGATCAACGCCGAGAACGCGATGGGCGCGCCACTCACGTGCGGCAGCATCAAGGTCGGCATCACCGCGTAAGCCGTTGCCGCGGAGGTGAACAACCACAATGCCGCGGGCACGGCGATGCACAGGAACCGGCGGTGGCCCGCGGCGGGGATCTTCAGATCGTCGATGAGCCGCTTCGAATCATCCTGAGACAGAACCGTTTCCGGCGCACGCGACATCCAAGCGGCGGCGAGAACGCACAGCGCCGCATTGATCAGATAGGTGAGCGAGCCGGGGAGCGGCCCCCACTGCGCGAGCACCCCGGCCACACCCGCCCCGACGGCGAACCCGCCGGTCAAGCTCATCGCCGATCGTCGCGCACCGGTTCCCGCGGGCAGCACCGGCCCATGCGGCGGCTGGGAAAGCTCCTTGAGCCAGCTGCTGCCCACCGCCATCGCCAGGCCCAGCGCGACACCGCACAGCACCCGTCCCGCCGCGAGCGCGGGCACCGAATCGGAGCCGACGGCCAGCAGCAAGGAGCCGCCGGCCGCGATCAGCGGCGCGGGCAGCATGAGGCGTCGGCGGCCGTAGCGGTCGGAAAGCGGGCCGCCGATCAGCAGCGCGGGGACGATGCCGAGGACGTAGTAGAAGAGCAGCAGGTCCACCGTCGTCAGCGGAAGGCCGTGGCTCTTGTACATGACCAGCAGCGGAGTGAACTCGTTCCCGCCCCAGGCGATGGCGAACACGGCGGCGGCGACGCCCCACCACCGTCTGGTCGAGGTGGGAGATTCGGTGGGACGTAGACCGGTCAGGGTCGCCATCACAGACCCTGTAGTTCCAGCTGGTGCACACCGGCGAGGTGTTCGACCAGCGTCGTGGCGAAACCGTCGACGTCACCGCCGATCAGCAGCTCCGTGAGGCGGACGTGCTGGTCGATGATCCGGTCGATGTCGAGCGGACCGCGGCGCAGGGCGACGCTGTTCATCCGGCGCTGCCGCTCCCGGAGCGAGTCGTAGAAGCCGGTCAGCAGCGGATTGCCCGCCGCGACGACGTAGCTGCGGTGGAAGTCGGTGTCCTCGACGGCGAAAGAGTCCAGGTCGCGACCCGCGGCGAGGACGCGTTGCCGATCCAGCGAAGCGCGCAACGACGCCTCCACGGCGCCGGGGCCGGTCGCCACCAGCGTGCGAACGGCCGCGGTCTCGACGACGTACCTGGCGTGCGCGACATGCTCGGCTTCGTCGGGCGGTATCGGCACCACCAGCGCGCCGCGCTTGGGGTAGAGCCGCATCCACCCCTCGGTCTCCAGCCGGAGAAACGCCTCGCGGACAGGCGTGCGCGAGGTGCCGAGCGCGGCGGCGATCTCGCCCTCGCTGATCAGCTCGCCACCGGGCAGCGCACCCGACAGGATGCGCTCTTTCACCTCGCGATAGGCGTGCTCGGCCGATGAGTACGTCTTAGACACAAGTTGTATCTTAGGTACGCACGCGGCGCACCTGACCGGCCGCCCTTGGTCAGATCAGCGACACGATTATCGCGATGGCGACCACGGCGAAAACGACCACCAAGGCGATCGTGACCGCCATCGCGGCCACACCCGTTCCGGGGAACCGGTGCCTGGTGCGCGGCTCCGGTGCGGAGAGGCCTGAGGTCTGTGCCGTTTCCGGCGGGGTCGAGCCGGGTGCGACGCCGCCGCCGGGTTCCAGATCGGGGGTGCGCGCGGGATCGGGGTCCATTGCCGACATGGGAATCACTTCCCGTCGTTGCCGGGGGTTTCCGGCGACTCGGGTCGCCGTCCGGACATCTTTCGATAGAGGACCACCGCGCCGACGAGCACGGCGATCCCGATGATCACCAGTAGCTCCATGTCCGCCGGTTACCCGCGATCGCATCCGCCAATCACGTCGCAGGGCGTTGTGGGATCTCCAGGGCGCCGCGCGCCGCACTGGTGATTTCCCCAGCGATCGCCGAACGCGTTGCCGGGGCCCGACCCGCGCAGCGAATATCGAAAGGGATCGCGATGTGGCGGGACGATGTCGCCGCGATCGATTCCACAAGCCTGCCGATCCGTGGAAGGTGGATGGCGACGATGACATTGCGGCAGACCTTCGTGACCTATCGGGAGATGTACCGATTCCCCGTCGCGATCATGGGCACCCAGGTGGTCCTGCGGGTGGGCGTTGCGGGGGTCGTGACGATGCCCGAGCCGCTAGGCGCGCGCCTACAGACCTTGTTGCAGCCCGCGCAGCACGCCGGGCCCGTGTTCGTCGACCCGGACACCGGACGGTGGGTCTTCCTCACCGCGGGCATCCCCACCGGCGAGCAGGCGCACCGGCCCGTGCTCGCCGAGGCCGACGTGCGGATCGTGGAGTGGGGTGAACAGGTCGCGCTGCCGCTGCTCAGCGAAGCCAGCCGGCCCACCTCGGACGAGCGCCGCTGGCTGTGGCCGCCAGGCTACGAGCTGCCGCAGCCGGGTCCGTTTCTCAACGAATTGATCGGCGCTGTATCGAGATTCGGTCACCACGGTGACCTGCGTGGTCGCGCGCTAGCTGGCTGAGCGACCACCCTGCGCCGAAGTGGTTGTCATGCGGACAGTTTCGGCGCGAGAAGGCTGGGCATCCAGCCAGCGACACTATCGATCCGCTGAACGAGGTGGTCGCATCATGGCATCCGACGGAGCGTGGGAGATTCCCCCGCTCGACGACGCACCGGATATCGCTCGCACGGCCGAACCGCGACCCGGGGAGACGGTGGCCGACGCCAGGAACGGGGTCGGTCTCGTGCTGGTCGGGGTTGGGTTGTTCACCGTGGTCGTCACCATTGCCATCGCGGCCCTCGGCGCGGAGGGATGGGCGTTGTTCGCGGCCGTCGTCGCGGGCGCCGCGTTGCTGGCGGGTACGGGGTTGCTCTTGTTCGAGCGACGGAATCGGCTTGCGCAACAAGAACGTTCGAGCTACGAGCAGCAGCCTGCGGCGTGGTGAGGGGGCGGATCAGTGGGCTCGGCAGACCTCGCGTGCGGCGTTCTTGGTCCCGTTGAACTGGTCGATGGCGTCGTTGAGCGTGTCGACGTCGACGCGGCGTTCGAGTAGATCGGCGAGGTTGTTGGTGTCGTCGCGGTAGGAGCGCAGGCTGCTCGCGACGTCCGGGGGCACGTCCCTGGTCAACTTCTGGTCTACGTTGCGCGCGTTGGTACGCAAGGTGTTCACGGCGTCGTTGGCCTTGGCCTCCGCGTCGGGCGCGTTGTTGTTGCTGGCGTCGATGTAGGCGTTGAACGAGTCCACCGAGCTCTCGTTCGCGGCGGCGAAGGCGTCGCAGGCCGCCCCTGCCGCGCGTTCGGCGGCGGCGGCCCGCGACGAGGACGCGGCGGCCGAGGAGGCGGCGACTTCGGAGGTGTAGGCGGCCAACTCGGTCTGGTTGACCTGTGGATTGCCGGTGACCTGCGTGGAGCAGGCGCCGATGAAGATGATGCCGCTCGCGGTCGCCGCCGCCGCGGCGGCCAGGCCCGCGCGTTCCAGTCGTCGCATGTCCGTTCGCCTTCCCCTCGGTGCGTCCAGCCGCGGACGAGACCGGACCTTACGACGTTACTGTGCGCGACCGGGCCGAACAGCTGGCCGTGCTGATATCGATGGCCAACCGATATCGCAGGGGCCGAACCGGTCCGACCGGTCCGCATCGCACCCGGGTCGGCGGCGATGCGGACCGGTCGCACGGTCAGTTCTGGTCGAGCATGGCGCGCATGGTGGCGATCTCCGCTTCCTGCGCGGCGATCACCGTGCGGGCCAGCGCCTGCGCGTCGGGATTGACGCCGTCGGCCAGTTCGGTCTTCGCCATATCGATCGCGCCGGTGTGGTGTTCGATCATCATTTCCAGCCACATCTCGTCGAACGCGGGGCCGGAAGCGGCCTGCAGCGCGGTCATCTGCTCGGCCGACATCATCCCCGGCATGCCGTGACCCTCATGCCCGCCGCCCGCGGTCGGCGCTGGCTTGCCGAAGCTCTGCAATAGGGCACTGATCTGCTCCATCTCGGGCGCCTGCGCCTTCTCGACCTCCGCGGCCAAGGCGCGCAGCTGCGGGTTCTCGGTGTGGCCGGGCACCAGCTTCGCCATCTCGACCGCCTGCGCGTGGTGCGGGTACATCATCTGCAGGAACGTCACATCGGCGTTGTCGAAATCGGTCCGTGCGGCGGAGGTGGCCGCCGCGGTGGTGCTCGACGATGCGCCGTGGTCGGTGCCGGACGTCGAATCGGAATCGTCGCCGCATCCGGCGGCGAACAGCAGGGCGGCCGACGCGACGGCGGCGATCGTGATGCGGGTACGGGTGATGAACATGGTCGAACTCCTTGGGAATTGCGAAAAGCACGGTTTACGAGGGCAGGACGGAACCACGGCCGTGGTTGATCACGGACGCGGTGGACCTGTCAGATCCGCAGAATCGACAATTCGGCCAGGGACAACACGGTCCAGGGCGGTGGGCGTTCACGTCTGGGCCGCCGGTGCCGCGGCTTCGGGCCACCCACGAGGTGATCGCCCGCGATCCGGTACAGCAGAACGAGCAGGACCGCCAGGGCGAGCGCGGTCAGGATGAAGACGCAGGCGTGCAGACCGGCGTGGCCGTCGCCGCACTCGGCGCACCCGGGTTGGGCGGCGGCGCCCGCCGAAGATTCGCTCCGGGCAACCGCGTGGGCCTGGTCGGCGGACCCGGAACGGTGGTCGCTGTCAGAGATCCGCGCGGCCGGGGGCGAGGCAATGGGGGCGGTCGAGGTGGCGGCACCGTGGTGCGCCGAGCCGGAGGCAGCATGGCGGGCCGGTGTGGAGGCGACGGCGGCGGCAGACGCGACCGCAGGCGATCCGGCTGCCGCACTGGTCGAGTGGTGCATGGCAGCGGCGGGGGTGGTGAAGATGCCGACGTGCATGGCCGCGATTCCTGCGATGAGGGCGACCACACCCAGCAGCCGGGTGAACCCGGATGCCTGCTTGGCGGCGTGCGGCGCGGTCACATCGAACAGGGTAGCGGGCGACCGGAGAGGTTACCTGTACCCCCTGTGCGTATGGGTGAGTCGCCGCTGCTCGTATCCGCTTTCCGGCGATTCAGGACGTGGCGATGTCGATCACAAGGCGGGTCGGGTCGGACAGCGTGGTGACCGCGAAGGCAGGGCGATCGGCGTTGACCCCGATGAAGGATTGGGTCGTGCCCTCGAAGACAGTGGTGCGGTAGACGCCCGCGATGCCCGGGGCGCTCGGGTCGGTGGCGGGATCGGGGCCGGAGTAGGGGGTGACGCCGCTGTCGAAGGGGTAGGCCGATCCGGTGATCTGGACTTCGAGCACGGACTGTCCGGCCACCTCGAGGACATTGCCGCTGCCGTCCTGCACCGCCTGATCGGTGTACTGCACGATCCAGCCGGGGGTTCCGGTGCCGCCGAGGTCGTAGACGACGCGGTCGAAGCCGGAATGGTGGCCGATGCGCAGATCGGTGACGGTGAGCGCGGCATTGCCGGACGGGGTGCCGCGCTTGGGACCCGCGTCGCCCGGCGGCTGCACGGGCGCCTCGACGAGCGAGCCGGTCGTCGTCGGCGGCGGAGTCGAGGTGGCCGAGACCGATTCGCCGTCGTCACAGCCCGCGATCAGGGCCGCCGTGACGGCGACCGCCAACACCATCCTGTTGCGCATGGGGCTGATGCTACGCAGCGGCTTCGCCGGATCGGGGGACAATGACGGACCTGGCGTGTGCCCTCCGCGTGTCGCGCGGATTGCTTGTTCGGACGGTGACGACGAAGCCGCCCGGTCCCTACCGCAGCGGCCGGGTGGCCGGTCCCGGCCGGGACAATTGTCGGGAACGTTCAGGATGGTTGCGCGCGGACAGCGGCACGTCGCAGCCGCACGGCCCCGGGTGATCGGTTGCTGGGCAGTAGTTTTGGAGCGCGAACCTGGCTCGGCACCGGAGCTCCGGATACTTGCCGCCGGTAAAGGTCTCTTTCCCGTCGCGTGTCCGCAGCCCGCGTCGCACCCCGACCCTGCGCGAGTTTCCTTGCGACACAGGGTCTCGTACCGAGCAACGAGCCGCGGTGCGACACCGGAATCTCTATTTGCCGGGCCGCGCGCGACTATGCGGCAACGATCTAGCACACTTGACGTGTGGACGATCTCGAGGACGTGTTTGGCCGACTGCGGCGGTATCCGGATGTGGAGGCGCTGAACCTCTATGCCGTCGATGCCGCCGACCGGTTGATCCTCGACGCGGCCGCGGACGCGATCGAGACAGCCGGTAGCGGAAAGATAGCCGTTATCGGTGACAACTACGGCGCGCTGACGCTCGGCGCGATCGCCAGGCACGACCTGCGCGAGGTCCGGGTGCACCAAGATCTGCTCACCGGCGAGCTGGCGCTGGCCAACAACGCCCGCACGCTCGGCCTGGCCGACCGCTATACCGCGCACGCGCTCACCGAGGAACTGCTGAGCGGCGTCGAAGTGGTGCTGCTCCGGCTGCCCAGGGTGCTCGCGGGTCTCGCGGAGGTGGCCGACGCGATCGCGCGGTACGCCGCCCCCGGTGTGAGCGTGATCGCGGGCGGGCGCGACAAGTATCTGACCAAGTCGATGAACGACGTACTCGCCGAGTCGTTTTCGACCGTCCTGGCCAGCCGGGGCAGGCAGAAGTCGCGCACGCTTCTCGTCGAGGGTCCGAAACCCGTTGGCGACTTGCGGTTTCCGGTGCGCGAATGCCTCGACGAGGTCGGCATCGAAGTCGTCGCCCACGGCGCGGCGTTCTCGGGTCCGCGTCTGGACATCGGAACCAGGTTCCTGTTGCAGCACTTGAAGTGGATGAAGCCGGACGCCCGCGACGCCATCGACCTCGGCTGCGGCACCGGCATCCTCGCGGTGGCGCTCGCCAAGGCGCGCCCGGCGCTGCGGGTGGTCGGCACGGATCAGTCGGCTGCCGCGGTGGCCTCGGCGCGGGCTACGGCATCGGCCAACGAGGTCGCCGACCGGGTGACGGTGGTGCGCGACGACGCGATGTCCTCGGCCGCCGACAACAGCGCCGATCTCGTGCTGTGCAACCCGCCGTTCCACGTCGGCGCGGCGGTGCACACCGGCTCGGCCATCAAGATGTTCGCCGAAACCGGTCGCGTGCTGCGCCCCGGCGGCGAACTGTGGACGGTGTACAACACCCATCTCAACTATCGCGGTGTGGTCGAGCGGATGGTCGGGCGCACCGAGGTGATCGGCCGAAACCGGAAGTTCACGGTGACACGGTCGGTGCGTGGCTTGCACGACGTCCGGCAACGGTAGAGTCCGAATTGTCCGCCTCGGCGAACGGCTCGGGAACTCGACGCGAGTGCCGAACGTTGGACCAGGCAGTTGGATATCGAGCGACGGCTCGGCAGACAGCGGCAACGACTCCAGAAAGGCACTCACGGTGCGCACCACAAGCAATCCGGTCTTCAAGAATCTGCCCAAGCAAGAGGGCGGCGGCTACGCCAACTTCGGTTCGGGTGTAGCGGGTGCCGGGCAGTTCGGGCAGCAGTTCGGTAACCAGTACCCCAACCAGTACCAGCAGCAGCCCTATCAGCAGGCCCCGCCCACCCACCGGGCCATGACGATCGACGACGTGGTGACCAAGACCGGCATCACGCTGGGCGTGCTCGCCCTGTCGGCGATCATCGCCTACGGCCTCACCACGGCCAACACCAGCCTCGCGCCGCTGTTCGTCATCGTCGGCGGTCTGGTCGGCCTGGTGCTCGTGCTGATCGCCAGCTTCGCCAACAAGATGGACAACCCGGCGATCGTGCTGGGTTACGCGGTCGCCGAGGGCTTGTTCCTGGGTGCGCTGTCGTTCATGTTCACCGACATCACCTTCGGTGGTGCGGGCGGTAGCACGCTGATCGTGCAGGCCGTGCTGGGCACCTTCGGTGTGTTCGCGGGCATGCTCGTCGTCTACAAGACGGGCGCGATTCGGGTGACGCCACGATTCACCCGCATGATCGTCGGCGCTCTCATCGGCGTCGTCGTGCTCATGCTCGGCAACCTGATCGCGAGCTTCTTCATCGACGGCGGCCTCGGCCTGCGCGACGGTGGCCCGCTCGCCATCGTGTTCAGCCTGGTCTGCATCGCGATCGCCGCGTTCAGCTTCCTGCTCGACTTCGACGCCGCCGATCAGCTGATCCGCGCGCAGGCGCCGGAGAAGGCGGCCTGGGGCGTGGCGCTCGGCCTGACCGTCACCCTGGTCTGGCTCTACGTCGAGATCTTGCGACTGCTGAGCTACTTCCAGAACGACTGACGACCGGCCGCGGGCTGAATCCGCGGCCTCACCGACTGAAGTCGTCCAGCCTGACGGCTGCGGTCGAAATACAGACAAAGGGCGGCCACCGGGTAAACCTGGTGGCCGCCCTTGTCGTCGGCGAAACGAACTATCAGCTCAGCCGCTCGATGACCATCGCCATACCCTGGCCGCCACCGACGCACATGGTCTCCACACCGAACTGCTTGTCGTAGGTCTGGAGGTTGTTGAGGAGCGTGGTGGTGATGCGGGCGCCGGTCATGCCGAACGGGTGGCCGAGGGCGATGGCGCCACCGGAGACGTTCAGCTTGTCCTCGTCGATCTTCAGCTCACGAGCCGAGCCGAGCACCTGCACGGCGAAGGCCTCGTTGATCTCGAACAGATCGATGTCGCCGACCGTCTTGCCCGCAAGCGCCAGCGCGCGCTTGACGGCCTCGATCGGGCCGAGGCCCATGATCTCCGGCGACAGGCCCGAGACGCCGGTGGACACGATGCGCGCCAGCGGGGTCAGGCCGAGTTCCTTGGCCTTGGTGTCGCTCATGATGACCAGCGCGGCGGCGCCGTCGTTGAGCGGACAACAGTTACCGGCGGTGATGGTGCCGTCGGGACGGAAGACCGGCTTCAGCTGGGAGACGGCTTCGTAGGTGACGCCGGCGCGCGGGCCGTCGTCGGTGGAGACCACGGTGCCGTCCGGCAGCGTGATCGGGGTGATCTCGCGCTCGAAGAAGCCGTTCTTGATGGCCTCCTCCGCGCGGTTCTGCGAGCGCACGCCCCAGCGGTCCTGGTCCTCGCGGCTGATGCCGGTGGAGGTGGCGACGTTCTCGGCGGTCTGGCCCATCGCGATGTAGGCGTCGGGGATCAGGCCGTCCTCGCGCGGGTCGTGCCACACGCCCGCGCCGCCCTCGGCGGTCTTCGCGGTCCGGGCCTGCGCCTCGTCGAACAGCGGGTTCTGGGTGTTCGGCCAGCTGTCGGCCGAGCCGCTGACGTAGCGCGAGACGGTCTCGACGCCCGCGGAGATGAATACGTCGCCCTCGCCCGCCTTGATGGCGTGGAAGGCCATCCGGGTGGACTGCAGCGAGGAAGCGCAGTAGCGGTGCACGGTGGTGCCGGGGAGGGTGTCGAATCCCAGCTGCACCGCGACGATGCGAGCGATGTTGAAGCCCTGCTCGCCGCCCGGGGAGCCGCAGCCCAGGATCAGGTCATCGATCTGGGTCGGGTCGAGCGCAGGAACCTTGTCGAGCGCCGCGCGCACGATCTGGGTGGTCAGGTCGTCGGGCCGCATGTCGACCAGCGAACCCTTGCGGGCCCGGCCGATGGGGGAGCGGGCGGTCGAAACGATAACTGCCTCTGGCATGAGGGCTCCTTCGTACTTGCTGCTCAGTTTTGTACTGGCACCTCTATGTGTACCGAACCTGTCGAGCGCCGGGAACGTCGCCCCGGCCATTGCGCGCTTCGGCGTCGTCCGCTGCGACCGCGCCGGATTTCTGGGCAACCAGCCCGCGCAGCCGGGCCGCGAGTCCGCGGCGCAGGCCGTGCGCGCCACGGTCGGTGTTCAGCCCCCGCTGTTCCAGGGCCGCGAGCAGCGCGGGAAGCACCCGCGCCGCGGCGAGTTCGTAGCCGGCGGCCGAGGGATGGAAGCCGTCGGCGGAGAACATCTGCTCGGGCGCGGTGCGAAATTCCCGGCCCAGCTCGCCCAGCGCTACCGGGTGTCCGCCGGCTGCGATGGTGACCGCGAACTGCGCCCTGGCCAGTCGCACGCTCCAGTTCCACACGATGGTGCGCAGCGGCTGCGGAATCGCGGACACCGTCCCCAGATCGGGACAGGTGCCGACCACGACGACGCTGCCCGACAGGTGCAGCCGGGCCACCGCGGCGCCGAGCCTGCGCGCCGAGGCGCCGATGGAGTGCTTCTTGGTGATGTCGTTGGCGCCGATGAAGATCACCGCGGCGTCCGGCGGCGGTCCCGCCACGAACATGGCGTCCACCTGTCCGGCGAGACCTTTGGAGGTGGCGCCGGAGATCGCCTTGGTGCTCAACCGGATTCGTTTCCCGCTGGCCTCGGCGAGCGCGCGGGCGATGCGCACGCCGGGCACGCCGTCGGCGGTCAGGCAGCCGACACCGGCCGCGGTGGAGTCGCCGAAGATCATCAGGTGCAGGTCGGCGTGCTTGCCGGTACGCCACGGCTCGGGCGCGACGCAACCCGCGGTGTAGATGCCGTCCGCCTCCGGCGGCTTGGAGGTGTCGCGGCCGATCACGCCGCGCGCGGCGCCGGCCTGCGCCATGAGCAGCCGATACGCGGCCCACGACGCGGTGCCCGCCCCGGAACCCGCGAGCAACGTCGCAGCACCGGTGACGACGGCCGTTCGCCAGCTGATCCGAGGTGCTCCCACGCCCGAAATTTTACGGGCTCGGCGCGACGAAGTCGGGAGGCCGAGTAACGCCTCAGATCACGTCGAACGTGCCGCGCGCGGGAATGCTCAGCGCATCGGTGGTGACGGTGACTTCGATGCGGCCCGGGCCGGTGTCCTGGAACAGCGCGTACTGGATGCTGCCGTAGATACCGGTGACCACCGTGTTCTCGTAGGCGCCGGTCGCACCGGTGTTCAGGTTGCGCCATGCCACGGTGGTGCGCACCTCGCACAGCGGCGCGAGCGGGTACAGGCCGGGCCCGATACCCGCGACCGGCAGCGCGCGGACGTTGAGAATGGCGCGGCCCGGCCACTCGGGACTGGTGTCGGCCCAGGTTTGAATGGTGGTCCAGCAGAGTCCGCCGTGCGCTGTGGTCGGCACGGGCGGGAACGACACCGTGCCCGCGCTGGCCTGCGCGGTCCCGAGCAGCGCGGCCGTCGCCGTCGCGGCGAGGACGGTTGCGGCGCGAGCGATAGTGGGCTGCCTCATGTTTCCCGATCTTAAGGGCGCTCGGCCGACCATGTGGCGTGTCGCCGAGGGGACGCTCCGGGCTCACGTGCGCGAACTCATAGTGTTTCCTATCCCCGGCGTTCCCGGGCCCCTGCGTGGTCACGGTGCGCTACCGCCTCCGGGACCGTCGCTCATGCCGCGGTGTTGGTTTGGGCGGCATTCCCGGGCCCCTGCGTGGTCACGCTGCGCTGCCGCCTCCGGGACCGTCGCTCATGCCGCTGGGGCCTTCTGCAACGATAGGGCTATGCGCATCGCGGATCACGTCGTGGACCTCATCGGCAACACGCCTCTGGTCCGGTTGAACAATGTCGTCGGCCCGACCGACGGGCTCGTGGCGGCCAAGATCGAATATCTGAACCCGGGCGGCAGTGCCAAGGACCGCATCGCGGTGAAGATGATCGACGCCGCCGAACAGGCGGGGCTGCTGAAGCCGGGCGGAACCATTGTCGAGCCAACCTCCGGCAACACCGGCGTCGGACTGGCGCTCGTCGCGCAGCAGCGCGGCTACAAGTGCGTGTTCGTCTGCCCGGACAAGGTCTCCGAGGACAAGCGCAACGTGCTGCGCGCGTACGGCGCCGAGGTCGTGGTCTGCCCGACCGCCGTGCCGCCGGACCACCCGGACAGCTACTACAGCGTCTCCGACCGCCTGGTCCGCGAGATCGACGGCGCGTGGAAGCCGGATCAGTACTCCAACCCCGGCGGCCCCCAGAGCCACTACGAGACCACCGGCCCGGAGATCTGGCGCGACACCGAAGGCAAGGTCACCCACTTCGTCGCGGGCGTCGGAACCGGCGGCACCATCACCGGCGCCGGTCGCTACCTCAAGGAGGTTTCCGGCGGCAAGGTCAAGGTCATCGGCGCCGACCCGGAGGGTTCGGTCTACTCCGGCGGCACCGGCCGTCCGTATCTGGTGGAGGGCGTCGGCGAGGACTTCTGGCCGTCGGCGTACGACCCCGCCGTGCCGGACGAGATCATCGCGGTCTCCGACGCCGATTCCTTCGACATGACCCGCAGGCTGGCCCGCGAGGAGGGTCTACTGGTCGGCGGCTCCTGCGGCATGGCCGTCGTCGCCGCCATCGAGGTGGCGCGGCGCGACCCGGACGCGGTCGTCGTCGTGCTGCTGCCGGACGGCGGTCGCGGCTACCTCTCCAAGATCTTCAACGACCGTTGGATGAGCTCCTACGGCTTCCTGCGCACCCGCCTCGACGGCAGCCCCGAGCCGCTGGTCGGCGACGTGCTGCGTGGCAAGTCCGGCGAGCTGCCCGATCTGGTGCACACTCACCCGTCGGAGACGGTGCGCGACGCCATCGAGATCCTGCGCGAGTACGGCGTCTCCCAGATGCCGGTCGTCGGTGCGGAGCCGCCGGTGATGGCCGGTGAGGTCGCGGGCAGCGTCACCGAACGCGACCTGCTCTCCGCGGTCTTCGAAGGACGCGCGCAGCTCACCGATTCGGTGGCCGAGCACATGAGCCCGTCGTTCCCGCTGATCGGTTCCGGCGAGCTCATCTCCGCCGCGACCAAGGCGCTGTCGGACACCGACGCGCTGATGGTCGTCGAGGACGGCAAGCCGGTCGGCGTCATCACCCGCCACGACCTGCTCGGCTTCCTGAGCACCGGCCGCATCGGTCACTGACCAGCCACGCCGCGCACGCAGTCCGGGGGCTGTGCGCTCGGTGTTACCGCTAGGCCGTGTCACGAAGTCCGGCCGGTGCGCCGGATGGGACTTCGAGACAGGGCCTGGTCCGCGGTGACGAGGGCCTCGGCGTCCGTGCCCGTATGGTCGGCGTCGGTGCCCGTATGGTCGGCTTCGTCGCGATTTCGCCGTGACGCGAAATTTTCTGGTGCGCAGTCCATTTCGCGCGGCCCATGGGCTTCGATCAGCCCCCGGCGGCGAGTTCGGCCGCGTCGTACGCGCGCCTACTTCGAGGGGTATGTCGAAACGGGCAATTTCTTCGCAAATTCGGGATTTCCGCCGATTTTCAGGGGTATAACCGGCCTGGAAAGTCGCCTCGGCAATCGCCCTGGCGTAATCGGATAGCGAAGGGAAGGGCGCGGTGTATACCTCCAGTTTGGCTATCGATTTCCAGCAAGGGCTTTCGGACGCGTGGAGTTCCATCGCGACGTTCGTGCCCAAGCTCGCGGGCTTCCTTGTCATCCTGCTGATCGGCTGGATCGTCGCGAAGGCGGTGGCGACGATCGTCGACAAAGTGCTGGAGCGGGTCGGTTTCGATCGACTCGTCGAGCGCGGCGGGGTGAGAAAGATGCTCGAGCGCAGTAAATACGACGCGTCGGACCTGCTCGCCAAGCTCGCCTACTACGCGATCCTGCTGATCGCGCTGCAACTCGGCTTCGGTGTGTTCGGGCCGAACCCGGTCAGCGACTTGCTCGACGGCATCGTGTCCTGGCTGCCCAAGGCCGCGGTCGCGATCGTCATCATCGTCGTCGCGGGCGCCATCGCGCACGCGGTCCGCGAACTGGTCACCAATGCCCTCGGCGGCCTGTCCTACGGCCGCATGCTCGGCACGTTGGCCTCGGTGTTCGTCTGGGGTGTCGGCATCATCGCGGCGCTGAACCAGATCGGCGTCGCCACCACGGTCACCACGCCCATCCTGATCGCCGTGCTCGCCACCATCGGCGGCATCCTGGTGGTCGGTGTCGGCGGCGGTCTCGTCCGGCCGATGCAGCGGCGCTGGGACAGCTGGCTGCGCAACCTCGAGCAGGAGGTGCCGGCGATGCGCGGCCATGCGGAGGCGTACCAGCGCGGCCGCGAGGACGCGTCCCGCGAACAGCAGTGGGCGACTCAGCCCGCGAGTGCTCAGCAGTTGGCGCCGGAGGAGGCCATGGCGGGCGGGCGCCAGCAGGGTTACCCGCAGCAGCAGGGCGGTTACGTCGAGGGCCAGGGCGCGGGGTACGGCCAGGGTCCCGGCGGCTACCCGCAGGGTGGTCAGGGTGGTGCCTATCCGCAGGGCGGCCAGCGCGGCGGATATCCCGAGGGCGGTGGTTACCGCGAGGGCGGCAGGCACGGCTACCCGGAGGGCGGTCAGGGGGGCGCCTATCCGCAGCAGGGTGGTCAGGGTGGCGCCTATCCACAGCAGGGCGGTCAGGGAGGCGGTTATCCGCAGGGTGGTCAGGGTGGCACGTATCCGCAGGGTGGCCAGGGCGGCTACCCGCAGGGCGGCAGCGAGTACACCGAGTACGGCGGGGAATCGCCCGAGCCGCGGTAAATGCGGGAATATCGAGACGTCCGCCCCGGGTCCGCCCGGGGCGGACGTTCGTTCTGTGGGTCTCAGCCGGGGCCGCGATTGCCCGTCGCCGAAGGTGTGCCTAGCGTGGGCCGCGATGGACCGAGCTGGTCAGGTGGCGAAGTAGCCCGGTGTCGCCGAGTTCGACGTGCCGAGGCGACAACGCCTACCGGGGAGGCTGATTACCCGCGAATTGGCAGACGCCCGCGAGTCGCATCTGCAACCAGTCGGCCTGGACCCAGCCCGGGGCGTCCACGGGCGCGTCGCTCGTCATGGGCACGGCGTCCGGCTCGCCGACGTGGTCGAGCAACCCGCGGACGTATCCGGCGAGCAGCACCTCGGCGGGCACCGAGGAAGCGTCGTCGACACCGAAGTCGAGGATGTCGCGGACGGCGGCGGCGTGCTGATCGAGCGCCGCCGAGACCGCGGGAAATTCCGCGGCGGCGGTACGCGCCGGCGCCCCGTGCGTCGTGTGCAGGCGGTTCAGCATTCGGCGCGCCGACACTTCGAGCAGCGCGGGTCCAAGCAAAAACACCCGGCAATGCTAGCAATCGGCGGAGGTATATCAAAATGTGATATTCGACCAATTGCCGATCGACGCACGGTAATTGATCCAGCAAATTACTCGCGTGTAATTCAGCGGAACGCGTTGGCGTCGGTGAGCGCCTTGCCGAGCACGAGCTGGTGCACCTCCGCGGTCCCTTCGTAGGTGAGCACCGACTCGAGGTTGTTGGCGTGCCGCAGCACCGGGTAGTCGAGGGTGATGCCGTTGGCACCGAGGATGGTGCGGCACTCGCGCGCGATGGCGATGGCCTCCCGCGTGCTGTTCAGCTTGCCCGCGCTGATCTGCTCGGCGCTGATCTCGCCGCGATCCTTGAGCCTGCCGAGATGCACCGCGAGCAGCTGGCCCTTGCCGAGTTCCAGCGCCATGTCGGCGAGCTTGCCCTGGGTGAGCTGGTAGCCGGCCAGCGGCTTGTCGAACACCTCGCGGGACCTCGCGTAGTCGATAGCGGCGCTGAGGCAGTCGCGGGCCGCGCCGAGTGCGCCGAAGATGATGCCGAAGCGGGCCTCGCTCAGGCAGGCCAGCGGCGAGCTCAGTCCGCTCGATTCCGGAAGTACGGCGTCGGCGGGCAGCCGCACGTCGTCGAAGTCGAGTTCGGCGGTGATCGACGCGCGCAGCGAGAGCTTGCGGTGCATCTCGCGCGCGGTGAAGCCGGGCGTTCCCGCGGGCACCAGGAAACCGCGCACCACGGGCTTGGCGTCGCCGTTTTCGGCGTAGGCCCAGACCACCGCGACATCGGCCACCGAGCCGTTGGTGATCCACATCTTCGATCCGTTGAGCACCCAGTCGTCGCCGTCGCGCTTGGCCCTGGTGCGCATGCCGCCGGGGTTGGAGCCGAAGTCGGGTTCGGTCAGTCCGAAACAGCCGAGCGCGGCGCCCGCGGCCATATCCGGCAGCCACCGCTGCTTCTGCTCCTCGGAGCCGAACTTGTGGATCGCGGTCATCGCCAGCGAGCCCTGCACCGACACCATGCTGCGCACGCCGGAATCGACCGCCTCCAGTTCCTGGCAGGCCAGGCCGTAGGCCGTCGCCGACATCCCGGCGCATCCGTAGCCCTCGAGGTGCATGCCGAGCAGGCCGAGTTTGCCCAGTTCCGGGGCGATTTCGCGAGCCGGGAAGGTGCCCGCCTCGAACCAGTCGGCGATGTGCGGGCGCAGCCGCTGCGCCGCGAAGGCCGCGACGGTATCCCGGATTTCGCGCTCCTCCGCGGAGAGCAGGGCATCGATCGCGAACAGTTCTTCGACAGTAACCATGGCCTCAGCGTAATTGGCCGCCGTGGCGATGAGACCCGCGTCACGGCGCGCCCCGGGCGGATAGCCCGGGAGTGGCTTCTCTACGCTGTCCCCATGAGTGAGCTGGGATTCTCCACACGCGCCGTGCACGCCGGATTCGATCCCGATCCCCAGACCGGCGCGGTCAACGTGCCCATCTACGCGAGCTCGACCTTCGCCCAGGACGGTGTGGGCGGGCTGCGCGGCGGCTACGAGTACGCCCGCACCGGCAACCCGACCCGGACGGCGCTGGAAGCGAACCTCGCCGCGCTCGAATCGGGCCGCTACGGAAGGGCTTTCGCGTCCGGCATGGCCGCGACCGACTGCGCGCTGCGCGCGACGCTGCGGCCCGGCGATCACATCGTCATCCCGGACGACGCCTACGGCGGCACCTTCCGGCTGATCGACAAAGTGTTCAGCCAGTGGGGCATCGAGCACTCGCCCGCGCACGTGTTCAACACCGACGAGATGCGCGCGGCGATCCGCCCGAACACCAAGCTCATCTGGGTCGAGACCCCGACCAACCCGCTGCTCAGCATCGGCGACATCCCCGCGCTCGCCGACATCGCGCACGCCGCGGGCGCGAAGCTGGTGGTGGACAACACCTTCGCCACCCCCTACCTGCAGCAGCCGCTGCTGCTGGGCGCCGACATCGTGGTGCACTCGACCACCAAGTACCTCGGCGGCCACTCCGACGTGGTCGGCGGCGCGTTGATCACCAACGACAAGGAACTCGACGCGGCCTTCGCCTTCCTGCAGAACGGCGCGGGCGCGGTGCCCGGCCCGTTCGACGCGTACCTCACGATGCGCGGCGCCAAGACGCTCGCGGTGCGCATGGAGCGCCACTGCGACAACGCGGAAACCCTCGCCGAGTTCCTCGCCAAGCATCCGGCCATCTCCCAGGTCATCTACCCCGGCCTGCCCGAGCACCCCGGACACGTGGTGGCCGACAAGCAGATGCGCCGGTTCGGCGGCATGATCTCGGTGCGCCTGCACGGCGGCAAGGAAGCCGCGCTGGACTTCTGCTCGCGCACCAAGATCTTCACCCTGGCCGAGTCGCTCGGCGGCATCGAATCGCTGATCGAGCACCCCGGCGCCATGACGCACGCGTCCACCGAGGGCTCGCTGCTGGAGGTGCCCGCCGATCTGGTGCGGCTCTCGGTCGGCATCGAGGACATCAGCGACCTGCTGGCCGACGTCGAGCAGGCGCTCGCGAAGTAAGGACAGAGACAGGGATGGATACGACGAAGCGGCCGCATTCGGGATCGAGTGCGGCCGCTCGCGTATCTGTCGGGTTTTCTCGTGGCGGACCCGGTCGGCGACCGGGCCGGTGTCTGCGCGCCGACGGCGGACGCGCGGCGCGATCAGCTGTGGTACGGCTCGGCGCTGACCAGCGTCACCTTCATGGTGTTGCCGTTCGGCAGCGTGTACTCGCGGGTCTCGCCGACCTTCGCGTCGATGAGCGCGCCGCCGAGCGGGGAGTTCGGCGAGTAGGTCTCCAGGTTGGAATTGCCGCGCAGGCCCTCTTCGCGGGTCGCGATGAGGAAGGTCTCGGTGTCGGACTCGTCGCCGTCGTAGTAGACCTTCACGACCGAGCCCGGCAGCGCGACGCCGGACTTGGTCGGCGCGACGCCGACCTTGGCGGTGTTCAGCAACTCCTGGAGCTGGCGAATGCGGGCTTCCTGCTGGCCCTGCTCCTCGCGCGCGGCGTGGTATCCGCCGTTCTCCTTGAGGTCGCCCTCTTCCCGACGTTCGTTGATCTCCGCGGCGATGACCGGACGGTTGGCGATGAGCGCGTCGAGTTCGCCCTTGAGCCTGTCGTGCGACTCCTGGGTCAGCCAGGTCACGTTCGTCTCGGTCATCTCGATCACTCCCTAGTAGTTGTTCCCGGCGGGCCGGGATTCCCTGATGCACTGCTGCATTACCCACCTTGGGGCGGGCATGCACCAGCCGACGGCTAGAGCGATCCCCGGGGGTTGGTTCCTCGGACCCCAACAGGACGTTCCGGGCAAACCCGAAAACCCGGAACGTGCAGCGCTGGCCGCCAATGCAGCAAACACGGCTCCGGGGTGCGGAACCGTGTATCACGCCATTTTAGCATGAATCACAAACATGCAGGTCGGAGTTTGTTTTGTCGGCGTCGCGCCGCCGATTCGCTTCCGAATGGTCCGATCTGGGCGGGCGATCAGCCCGCGCGGAGGTATTCCGGAACGTGGTCGCTGCACCCGTAGACGTTGCCCGCGGCGGGTCGCGCGGAGGAGCGAACCGTGGTGGTGAGTTCGACGGTTCCGCTCGGCGACGCAGCGATCAGCACCTCGCGGCGGCCCACCTCGGCGCCGTCGCGGTCCATCGCGCGGACGAAGCAGACGACCGGTTCGCCGGGCTCGTCGCGGGTGACCTTCAGCCGGATCGTCATGGTCGAGTCGTCGACGATCGTGTAGCCGAGCTGCTCGGCGTCGATGTCCTTCGGCCCGAACTTCTGGAATCCGAGGAAGGCGACGCCCATGCCCGCGGCGATCACGACGACGCCCAAGGCCAGCGCCAGTGTGCGGCGCGGCGTCCGCGGTTTCGTCCCGTAGCGGTCGGCGTGTCGCGCCGCCTGGTCGGCGGCCGAGTCGCCGCTGCTCGCGGGCGTCGGATCGCTCGTCACTGGTCGCTCCCGGGGGGTACGTCGGAACAAAAGACGGTCGAATGGAACTATAGGGAACGAAGACCCGACACCCGCGACCGAGAGCGACGGTGAACAGACGTGAGTGGCCTTCGCCTCATGGCGGTGCACGCCCACCCAGACGACGAATCCAGCAAGGGTGCCGCGACGACCGCCCGATACGCCGACGAGGGCCACGAGGTCCTCGTCGTGACGTTGACCGGCGGCGAACGCGGCAGCATCCTCAACCCCGCGATGGACACACCCGGGGTGCTGGAGCGCATCGATGAGATCCGTCGCGAGGAGATGGCGGCCGCGGCCCGCGCGCTCGGCGTGCGCCAGACCTGGCTCGGTTTCGTCGACTCCGGCCTGCCGGAGGGCGACCCGCTGCCGCCGCTGCCCGAGGGCTGCTTCGCGCTGGTTCCGCTGGAGGAGGCGACCGAGGCGCTGGTCCGGGTGGTCCGCGAGTTCCGGCCGCACGTGATCACCACCTACGACGAGACCGGCGGCTATCCGCACCCCGACCACATCCGCTGCCACCAGGTGTCGGTCGCCGCGTTCGAGGCGGCGGGCGATCCGGAGCGCTTCCCCGACGCGGGCGAGCCGTGGACGCCGCTCAAGCTCTACTACGACCACGGGTTCAGCATGAAGCGGCTGGAGCTGTTCGCCGCCGAGTACGAGCAGATGGGTGAGCCCTTCCCGTTGCAGGAGTGGCTGGACCGCATCCGCGCCTACGCGGTGGAGCGCGGCGACGTGATGTCCAGGGTCACCACCCAGATCGAGTGCGGCAAGTACTTCCCGCAGCGGGACGACGCGCTGCGCGCGCACGCCACCCAGATCGATCCGAACGGCGCGTTCTTCGCGATCCCGCTGGAGATGCAGCAGCGGCTGTGGCCGACCGAGGAGTTCGAGCTGGCCAAGACCCGCGTGCGCACCGCCATCCCGGAGAACGACCTGTTCGCGGGCATCGAGGACGCGACCCGGTGATGTTGGTCCTACTCGCGCAAACCCCGAACACTCCGACGGGTCCCGAATTCGGCAAGGCCTCGCCGCTGGGTCTGGCCATCATCCTGCTGCTGCTCGCTGGCACCTTCCTGCTGGTGCGCTCGATGAACCGGCACCTGAAGAATCTGCCGCCGACCTTCGAACCCGAGCATCCGGAACCGGATCAGGAGGCCGACGAGGGGACCGACCACGGCGCCGTGCAGCGCGCCGACGGGCCCGACGACGCGGGTGCGGAGGGGCGACCGCAAACCGGTTGAGCGCCGTTGCCGCGGTAGCGTTGTCGCGCTCACCGGCCGGGGATTTCGAGTCCCCCGTGGCACGTTGTCGAGTGGGCTGACACTCGGCGCGAGTGCCGAGTTGGTCACAGCTCGTGCCGGAACCGGTTCCAGAACCGCTCTTTCGAGCGGTCACCGCAGCGATCGCCAATTCTCTTGACGCACAACGCTTTCACCAGCGCAGGTGAATGCTTTCGTCGCCGTGGATTCCCGATTTTCCGCCGGGCACAAGCGTTTTCGCCGTGACGCGGGGCAGGTGTGGTCCCCGCTGCGTCGGCCGACACGTGTCAGCCGGTCGTGCTATCAATGCTCCAACTCCGCTCGACCGAAGGATGCCCATGGACACTCTGATCGGCCACATCGACCGCGCGCTCGACATGACCGGCGCCATCGTCGCCGCAGTCGACGACGACCTGC
Source organism: Nocardia sp. CNS-044 (assembly GCF_059570515.1). NCBI lineage: Bacteria > Bacillati > Actinomycetota > Actinomycetes > Mycobacteriales > Nocardiaceae > Nocardia > Nocardia sp. CNS-044. The sequence continues at coordinate 761,143 of NZ_JCANSX010000006.1, read as the reverse complement.
TCGCCGCGCCGACGCCGTGCAGCGACTGGGATGTGCGGGCGGTGCTGAACCACACGGTGGGTGGGATGCATACGTACGCGGCCGCGCTGAGTGGGAACGATCCGCGCAGCGCGCGCGGCGACGACTGGCTGGGCGGCGACCCGCAGGGCGCCTACGCGGCCGCCGCGGAGGTGGACCGCGCCGCGTGGCGCAGGCCCGACGTGCCGACCGCGACGGTGCATCTCGGTCTCGGTCCGACGCCGGGACCGGCCGCCGCGATGATCCACCTCACCGAGATCGTGGTGCACGGCGTGGACATCGCCTTGGCGATCGACCGCCCCGATCTGGCCGACGACGCGCTGTGCGCCGAGATGCTGGAGACGATGCGGGGCATGGGCGGCATCGACGTCTACCGCACCCCGGGGATCTACGAGGCCGAGGTGCCGATTCCGGCCGACGCGCCGCCGCACCGCAAGCTACTGGCCTACACCGGTCGCAAGTGGTGAATCCGGCCTGATCGGCTGATCAAGCCGAGCGCCGCACCGGGTGCCGCAGGATCGTCCTGGTGCGGTCGCCCGCGCTCTTGCGCGGGTCGGTCAGATAGATCTCGTGATGGCGGCCGCTCACCGCCAGCCCCTCGGCCGCCATGAAGGCTTCCATCCGTGCCAGAGTCTCCGGTTCCGTCGCGTATGGCCCGACGTGCAGCGCTTGGACCGCCTCGCCCTCGACTAGCCGCTCGAAACGCACGGGCCCCTCGCCGATCATCGCCGCGGTGACCCCTTCCGGCATCCGGATCATCATCGTCCAGTGCCACTCCTCGCGCGGCACCGACAGCGGCGGCTCGTCGGATTCGACCCACCACAGGCCCTCGAGCTTGGGCACCACGAAATCTCGTCCGTCCGCCTTGGCGAGCTTCTTGGCCCGGTAGGCGGACCGATAGAGCAGCGCGACGGCCTCGGTGTACTCGGGGCCGGTGGGTGCGCCCTTGCCGGTGATGGCGGCGTAGTCGTAGCCCTCGAAAGTGCGCAGAACCGGGTCGGTCGGCGCGGTGTAGTACTGCTTGTCGCTCTTGGCCAGATCGAGTTTCACGGTGTCTCCTTCTGTAGGGCTTCGATCGAGCCTCGGATTTCCAGCTACGGGAGAGTCAAGCGGTACGCGCCCATGCGTTTCAGAAGACGAAGCCGCGCAGCGCCAGGAACCGCATACCGCCGACCGCCGCCATGATGGCGATCACGGCGCCCGCCTGCGCGAACTCGCCTAGGCCGGGCGCCGAGAACTCGAGCCCGGCCAGCGCCGCCGTGGAGATCAGCAGGCCGATCAGCGCCAGCCCACCGCCTTCCCACTGCGCGGTGAACCAGTCGACCCGTCCGGCCGCGTGGAAGGTGAGCCGCCGGTGCAGTTCGTTCGCGATCACCGTGCTGACGATCGAGCCCGCGATATTGGCGACCAGCGGGCCGAACCCGCTCATGGCCATGAACAGCAGCACGTAGGCGATATTGCTGGAACCGCCGACCAAGGCGAAGCGGATCAGCTGGGCGAAGACGTGCTCCCCGCGCAAGAACCGCGTCCCGCGGGCGAGCCATTCCGTACCGAGCGCCGGGTAGCGGCCGGTGCCGATCCGCAGATCCATACCCGCGTGGATCATCTTGTCCCCGTACACGTTTCGCAGCCCGGAAGCCGCAACTGCTGTGCTGTTCACAGGAATACTGTCGCCAGCGCGGCTGATACCGACCTGACACCCGACTGACACGGCCACTGACACGGGCTTCGGCCTGGAAGACGCCGCCCGACGCCGTGACAGCGGCACGTCGTGGCCACGCCCGACGCCGGGTCGGCGGTCAGGCTTCGTCGATTTCGAGCGCCCCGGACGGGCAGGCGTCCAAGGCCTCCCGCAGTGCCGAGTGGCCGTGCCGCGGGTTCGAATCGAGCAACCGCACCCTGCCGTCGGTGTCGTCTTGGTCGAAGACCGCGGGCGCGAGGAGAGCGCACATGCCCGCGCCGATACAGCGCTCCCGATCCACTGAGATTCGCAACTCTTGTCCTCTCCTTTCGTGACCGACGGCTACGAGGCCGTCCAGGTGACCGGCAGCTCGTGGACGCCGTAGATGTTCATGTCGGTCCGCAGCCGCACCTCGTCGGCGGGGATGGCGAGCTCGAGCGTCGGGAAGCGACGCAACAGTCCCGCGAAACCGGCGCGCATCTCGATGCGGGCGAGTTGCTGGCCGAGGCAGGTGTGGATGCCGTGACCGAAAGCGAGGCGACCGCGGGCCTCGCGGCGGATGTCCAGGGTGTCGGGGTCGTCGAAGCGCTCGGGGTCGCGGTTGGCGGCGAGCAGCGAGACGACGACGGTCGATCCCTTGGCGATCGTTTCGCCGCCGATCTCGATGTCGTCGGTGGCGTAGCGGTAGAAGATGTCGGCGACGGACAGGTAGCGCAGGAGTTCCTCGACGGCATCGGGCAGCAGGTCCGGGTTCGCGCGCAGCTCGGCCAGCTGCTCGGGGTGTTCGAGGAGCGCGAAGGTGCCGAGTCCGAGCATGTTCGCGGTGGTCTCGTGACCCGCGAGCAGCAGCAGGAAGGCGATGCCGGTCAGCTCCTCGACGCTGAGCTCGTCGTGGCGCGCCAGGTCGGACAGTATGTCGTCGCCGGGTTCGGCGCGCTTGCGGACGACCAGTTCGGCGAGGTAGGTGGTCATCGCGCCGTACGCGGCCATCTTCTCCTCGAGCGCCTGATCCTTGACCAAGAACTTGGCGGAGTTGACCTGGAAGGTCGCCCGGTCCGCGTAGGGGACGCCGAGCATTTCGCAGATCACCAGGGACGGCACCGGCAGCGCGAATTCCTTGACCAGGTCGACCGGAGGCGCCATCCGCGCAATCGCGTCCAATTGCCGCTCGGCGACGTCGATGATGTGCTCTTCGAGCTGCTTCATGCGTTTGACGGTGAAGGCGCCGGTGAGCATGCGCCGCAGCCGGGTGTGGTCCGGCGGGTCCATGGCGATGAACAAGCCGGGAATCTGCGGGGACGGTTCGGTGGGGACGGGCATGCCTGGTGTCTCGTACGGCACGTGCAGGACGCCGATGTCCTGGCGCGAGCTGAAGCGGGTGTCGGCCATGACTTGGCGGACCGCGTCGTATCCGGTGACGAGCCAGCCCTCGTGGCCGTCGGGGAACATCAAGGGGCTGACCGGGCGAGCGTCGCGCAGCCGGGTGATCTCGCTGGGCGGGGCGAAGGGGCCCGCATCGCGTTCCATGGGGAGGCCGTGCGGGATGGGAACCGTTCCACTCATCGGATTGCCTTTCGTATCGGTTGTAGCGACCACGGTCGCCGACCGACCTGTCATGCGACTGACACGGCTCTGACACCGGAGACGTGGTCGACAGGCCCCAGACCGCTGTCCGAGCGACGCGTGAATCGTGCGGTGACGAGGCGAAATTCGACGGCGTACCGGCCTTCCGCGCCACATCGGCGGCCGGACGTCCGCCGATGGACCATGGCAAGATCAGCCGGGTGCAGATCGGGATTCTTGGACCATTCGAGGTGCGCACGGACGACGGTGTTCTCGCCGACGTGCCGGGCGCGCGGTTGCGCGGGCTGTTGATCGCGCTCGCGCTCGAACCGGGTCACGCGGTCCCGAAAGCCACGCTCGTCGACTGGATCTGGGGTGAGAACCCACCCGCTGACGCGGCGAATGCCCTGCAACGCTTGGTTTCCCGGCTGCGGAAGGCGCTGCCGGACGGGGCGATCGAGGGCCAGCCGGACGGCTACCGGCTACGGGTGGAACCCGATGCCGTCGACGCGGTGCGGTTCGAACGCCTCCTCGCCAAGGCCCGCAACGACGAGGATTCAGTGCGGCGGCTGCGCGAGGCCCTCGCACTGTGGCGCGGCGCGGCCATGCAGGACATCGGTTTGCGGGAGAGCGCGGCGTTCGACGCGGCGATCACTCGTCTCGAGGGGCTGCGGCTGACCGCCATGGAGGATCGGTTCGATGCGGAGATCGGCCTCGGCCACGGCGCGGAGCTGGTCACGGAGCTGACCGACTTGGTGGCCGCGCATCCGGTGCGCGAACGGCTCGTCGCCGCGTTGATGCGCGCCCTCGTCGCGAGCGGTCGTGACACCGAGGCGCTGCTCGTGTTCGAGCGCACCAGAGAGACCCTGGCCGACGAGCTCGGTGTCGACCCCGCACCGGAGCTGTCCGCATTGCACGTGGCACTGCTGCGTGGCGAGTTGGGACGGCGGGAGGACAACCGCAAGACCAACTTGCGCGCCGAGCTGACCAGTTTCGTCGGCAAGAACGCCGATGTCGCCGCGGTCCGCGAACTCAACGCCGAACATCGGCTCACCACGCTGATCGGACCCGGCGGCTCGGGAAAGACCAGGCTGGCCACCGAAACCGCACGCACGTTGCTCGGTGATCTGCCGGACGGTGTCTGGCTCGTCGAGCTCGCGGCCATCGGCGCCGATGGTGACCCGGGCGGCGGCAACAACGTCGCGCAAGCGACCCTCGCCGCGCTCAAAATGCGCGATGCGCTGCTCGGCGAGGCGCCGGACGCCGAGCCGACCGACCGGGTCGTCGCGGCGATCCGTGAGCGGTCGATGTTGCTGATTCTGGACAACTGCGAGCACGTGATCGAGTCGGCGGCGGCGTTCGCCCATCGAGTGCTCGGGGAGTGCAGGCAGCTCCGGATTCTGGCGACGAGCAGGGAACCGCTCGGCATCACCGGTGAAGCGCTATGGCCGGTCGTGCCATTGGCCCTGCCCGCGGAGGACGCCGACCCCGGCGAGATCGAGTCCGCCCCGGCCATCCGGCTGCTGGTGGACCGAGCGGGTGCGGTGAACAAGGACCTCGCGACCGACGCGGGCACCTTGTCGACCGCGGCGCGCGTCTGCCGGGCGCTGGACGGGATGCCGCTGGCCATCGAACTCGCCGCGGCCAGGTTGCGCACCATGTCCCTCGATCAGCTCGCCCATCGGCTCGACGACCGGTTCCGCCTGCTGACCGGCGGAAGCCGCACCGCGCTGCCGCGGCACAAGACGCTGCGCGCCGTGGTCGACTGGAGCTGGGAGCTGCTCAGCGACGCCGAGCGAGCCGTGCTGCGTAGGCTCGCCGTGTTCTCGGGCGGCGCGAGTTTGGAAGCAGCCGAGCGGGTTTGCGCTGGCGATGCGGTCGACACGGGTGACGTGCTCGAATTGCTGACCGCGCTGACCGAGAAATCGCTTGTGCTCACCGTGGACGACCGGGCGCCGCGCTACCGGATGCTCGGCACGATCAAGGAGTACGCCGAGCAACGTCTCGCGGAGGCGGGGGAGTCGGATCGGGCACGGCGTGCGCATCTCGCGTATTGCACCGAACTCGCCGAAATCGCGGATCCCCATCTGCGCCGCGCCGAGCAACTGACATGGCTGGCCACGCTCGAGGCCGAGCACGACAACATCGCCGCCGCGATGCGCGGCGCGCTGGCCGCCGGTGACGCGGACGGGGCAATGCGGCTCGCCGCCGCCGCGGGCTGGTACTGGTGGCTCGCCGGGCACAAGGCCGAGGCCAACGAACTGATCATGGCGGCAGCGGCGATGCCCGGCGAGGTGGCGGACGAGACAAGGGCCATGGTGTACGCGTTCGTCGTGCAGTTCGTCACCTCCGGGCCGCAGAGCGACCAGTATCAGGCGGAGGAGTGGATCCGCAAAGGCTACGAACTGAGCAGGAAGATTCGGACCCATCACCCGGTGCTGAGGGTGCTCACCCCGCTGGAACGCCTGTTGCACGGGCCGGACGCTTTCTTGCCCGCGTGGGAAGCGCTGCTGGACGACGAGGACCCTTGGGTGCGCGCCCTCGGCAGGCTGCAACTCGGCAAGACGCGCATCCAGCTGGGGCAGGGCGGCCGGGAGGCGGACACATGTCTCGAGAACGCGCTCGACGAGTTTCGCGCGCTCGGCGAACGGTGGGGGATTTCGTTCGCCCAGACCGAGCTGGCGAATCGAATCGCCGTGCGCGGCGAGTTCGCCGCCGCGTGCGAGCACTACGAACAGGCGATCGCGATCGTCGCCGAGATCGGCGCCGTCGAGGACGTCGTGCCGATGCGGTCGCGGCAAGCCCAGTTGTACTGGCTGTCCGGCGATGTGGAGTCGAGCGCGGCGGCGATGGCGGAGGCACAGCGGTTCGCGGAACGAGTCTCCTGGCCGATCGTGCTCGCCGAGCTGGCGCTGTCGAAGGCGGAGCTCGCACGCTGGAGCGGCGACGCCGAACAGCTACACCGGCAACTCGACGTCGCGACCGCGATACTGGGCGATGACGCCGAGCGGGCGAATATCCGCGCGCTGAAACACGATCTGCTCGGTTACCTTGCGGCGGATTTCGACGAGACCCGTGCGCATCGCGTCGCGGCTTTCCGCGCGGCATCCGAGGTGGGGTACCCACTCCTGATCGCCCAGGTGCTCGTCGGGATCGCGGATCTGGCGCTGCGTTCCGAACAATACGAACAAGCCGCACGGCTGCTGGCGGCGAGCGCCGACCTGCGCGGCCTGCCGGATCGTTCCCACCCGGACGTGGCCCGGATCGAGCAGGCAGCGCGAAACCGCCTCGGCGACAAGGGTTTCGCCGAGGCGGTGCGGGAGGGTTCGGAGACGAGCTGGAGCGAGCTGGTCGCGGTCACGCTCGCTTCGTGAATGTGGAACGCGCCCACAGGTATCCGACGACAGCGATACCGACGCACCAGGCGACCGCGGTGAGCGCGTCGCCGGTGTCCGGCGCGCCGACGAGCAGCCCGCGCATGGTTTCGATGATCGGCGTGAACGGCTGATACTCCGCGAACTGCCGCAGACCCGGGCCCATCTTCTCCGCGGGCACGATCGCGCTGCTGAAGAACGGCAGCATGACCAGCGGCACGGACGCCATACCCGCCGTCTCCGGAGACTTCGCCGCCAAACCCAGGGCGATCGTGAGCCAGCCCGCCGCGAAACCGAGCAGCACGACCATGCCGACGACGCCGAGCCAATCGAGGACATTCGCCGACGGATCGAATCCCAGCAGGAACGCCACGCCGAGGAGCGCGGCGATGGCGACCAGGTTGGTCAACACGGTGGCGACGACGTGGCCGGTCAGCACCGCGCCACGGGAGACGTCCATGACCTTGAACCGGTTGATGATGCCTGTCGTCATGTCGGAGTTCACCGCGGTCGCGGTGGCTCCCAGCCCGTAGCAGACGGCCAGCAGGATCAGTCCCGGCGTCGCGTAGTCGATGTAGTCGACGCCGACGTCGAACGCGTCGCCGAACATGTACACGAACATCAACATGATGATGATCGGCATCAGGACCGCGTTGAACACCGAAGTCGGGTTTCGGGCGATGTGTTTGAAGTTGCGGCGCAGCATGACCATCGAGTGGGACTGGGTGCTCATTTCGCGAAAACCTCCGTGGTGTGGCCGGTCAGGGTGAGGAAGACGTCGTCGAGGTCGGGGGTGTGCACGGAGAACTCCTCGGCGCTGAGCGAGTACTCGTCGAGCCGGTCCAGCAGGGCGCGGAGCGACCTCGTCCCGCCATCGCTGGGAACCCGCAGGGTCAGCGCCTCGTCGTCGCGCGCGGAGTCGGGGAAGAGACGCGCGGCCGCGTCGAGCTGGGCGGCCTCGGTGAACCGGAGCCGGACGTGGGTTCCCGGGATCTGGCGCTTGAGTTCGTCGGGAGTGCCCTCGGCGACCAAGCGGCCGTTGTCGAGCACCGCGATGCGGTCGGCGAGCTGATCCGCCTCCTCGAGGTACTGCGTGGTGAGGAAGATGGTCACGCCGTCGGCCACCAGGTCACGGATGTTCGACCACATGGTGCGGCGGCTGCGCGGGTCCAGTCCCGTCGTCGGCTCGTCCAGGAAGATGATCCGCGGGCTGCCGACGAGCGTCATCGCCAGGTCGAGCTTTCGGCGCATACCGCCGGAGTAGGTCGACGCGGGCTTCTGCGCCGCCTCGCTCAGCTCGAAGCGTTCCAGCAGCTCGGTGACGATCCGCTTGCCCTCTTTGGCCGGGGTTCCGGTGAGGTCCACCATCAGTTGCAGGTTCTCCTGCCCCGTCAGCAGCTCGTCCACCGCCGCGAACTGACCGGTGACCCCGATCGCCGCGCGCACGGCCTTCGCCTCGGTCGCGATGTCGTGGCCCGCGACCCGTATCGACCCGCCGTCCGCCGCGATCAGCGTGCTCAGCACGTTCACCGTCGTCGTCTTACCCGCCCCGTTCGGGCCGAGCAGGGAAAAGATCGTGCCCGCACGGACATCCAGATCGATGCCGTCGAGCACGACCTTGTCCCCGTAAGCCTTTCGCAGTCCGGAGACCGCAATCGCTGAATTCGTCATGCGACAACCATCGGCGCCCGACCTGACACCCACCTGTCACGCCGCTGTCACGACCACTGACACGACGATTACTCGTTTCGCCCGGGCTGCGGTGGTGTCGCGAGCATCGACGGGGCTCGTGTCGAACGGTTCCGCGTCCAGGTCAGCTCATGGGCATACGCGGGCCTGACATTTCGCCGCTTCGTGTCGTCGTTCTGGTGAGGCGGTCGAAACCCGGTGTTCCGGTGACTGCCGAATCGCACGCAACCGGGACGTCACGCCGCCCCACCAACGAGGCAGGTCGGGAGTCCCTGCCAGTGAGGAGAAGAACATGTCGTACGAGAGGTCCGCCATCAGCAGGATGGTCAGCGCAATGGCCGGCGCCCTGCTGGTCGGAGGTGGGCTGACCGCCTGCGGCGCGGACACCGCCGAGACGGCCGCGCCGCAGAAGCGGATCGAGATCATCGAGGCAGCCGCTCTGACCGATCAGCTCGCGGGCGCGGACCTCGACAAGCCCGGCGCGAGTCTCGGTGATCTGACTGTCTACTCGGGCGGTATCCACCAAGATGGTCGCCAGATCGGGCACGGTGGTGGAGCATGCCAGAACGTCCATATCGAGGGTGCCGAGATCACCATGCAATGCGTGCTGACCGCTCAGCTCGAACGGGGATCGCTGACCATGCAGGCGGTGTGGGTCCAGGGTACGAGCCCGCTCGATCTGGCGATTACCGGTGGTACCGGCGCATACCGCAACGCGACCGGCATCGCTCGGTTCTGGGAAATCGGGACACCGAACGAGCGGATGCGTGCCGAGATCACGCTTCCCGCGGAGGAGTGACCGGCCGACGAGGGTGACCCTCGCCTTCGCGAGTCGAGTGCGCCACAGGATGATTCAGGGCTCGACAGGGCGTTTCAGGATTCTCGGTGTGGTGCGGCCCAGACCAATCCAGCGGCTTCCGCCGCCTCACCGAGACGTTTGTCGTAGGCGACGAGCGCGGTCAGGTCTGCGGCCAACTCGAGGGCCGTGGCCAGGTGGATCGCGTCCAGACTGCGCACGGTTGCCGGTGATACCGCGGCGGCGTTCGCCCGGACGATTCCATCGATCTCCACCATGTCGACTCGCGCCAGCACTGTGGGAACGTGCACGAGATCTGCGGGTTCGGCGGCCCGCACGGCACGGACCAGTTCGACTTCTACGAGCGCCGACGCGACCCAGGGGAGGTCCGAGTGTTCTTGGAGCCAGCGCACGAGTGCAGCGGTCTCGGCTTCCGGGTGGACCAGCTTGACCAGTGCGCTGGTGTCGAGATACAGCATCAATACCGCTCGTCGTCGCGCAGTTCCTGCAACGTAGCACTGGCGCGGCCCGCATTGTCCACGGGTGCTCGATCGATCCGACGGCGAAGGTCGGCGAGCAAGTCGGCGCGGCCCCTCGACGCGGGCCGCATCCGGCCTTCGGCCGTCAGACGAGCCCGCACATCGCGGGTCGGGTCCACCGGAACGATTCGGCCGATGACAGTGCCACGCTCGGTGATATCGACTGTCTCGCCTGCCTTGACCAGCGCCAATGTCCGTGCGGTGTGATGTGACAGTTCACGGATCGGAATGGCGGTCATGCCATGAGTGTGACACAAAAATGTGTCACAAGTGCGGGGATTGATCGTTCCGGATAGACCCGCGACACGCTGTCGAAGGAGCCGTTTCGGGTCGTCAGTCGAGCACCGGATCTTCGGCGGGAGAGCAGGAGCGGGCCGTGCTGGAGGAGCGGCGCGAGTGGCTGGAATTGTGAGACCGTGGAAGATATGAACCGGCTCGGGAAAGCGACCTCACCGTATCTGCGCCAACACGCGGACAACCCGGTGCACTGGTGGGAGTGGGATGCCGAGGCGCTCGCGGAGGCTCGCAGACGCGATGTGCCGATCCTGCTCTCCATCGGCTACGCCTCCTGTCACTGGTGCCACGTGATGGCGCACGAGTCGTTCGAGGACGAGGCGACCGCGGCGCTGATGAACGACCACTTCGTCTGCGTGAAGGTGGACCGCGAGGAACGACCGGATCTCGACGCGATCTACATGAACGCCACCGTCGCCATGACGGGACAGGGCGGCTGGCCGATGACCAGCTTCCTGACCCCGGACGGCGAGCCGTTCTACTGCGGCACCTACTTCCCGAAGCATCCGCGCGGCGGGATGCCCTCGTTCGGTCAGCTGCTCACCGCCGTCAGTGATACGTGGCGCAACCGGCGCGAGGAGGTCGACAAGGCATCGGCCCAGGTCGTCGAGGCCCTGCGCGCGCAGGCCGCCGGTCTGCCCGACGCCGACCTGAACGTTTCACCCGAACTGCTCGACCACGCGGTGGCCGCGGTGCTGCGCGACGAGGACGCTGAGCACGGCGGCTTCGGCAGGGCGCCGAAGTTCCCGCCGTCCGCCCTGATGGAGGGGCTGCTGCGCAGTTGGGAGCGCACCGGCGACGCGACTGTGCGCGACGTCGTGCACCGCGCGGCCGACGCGATGGCGCGCGGCGGCATCTACGACCAGCTGCGCGGCGGCTTTGCTCGCTACTCGGTCGACAATCGTTGGCTGATACCGCATTTCGAGAAGATGCTGTACGACAACGCGCAATTGCTGCGCGCCTACGCGCATCTGGCACGCCGCACACCGCACGCGCAGGATTCGCTCGCGCTGCGCGTCACCTGCGAGACCGCGCACTTCATCCTCGATGATCTCGGCACTCAGCACGGCGGGTTCGCCTCCGCGCTGGACGCCGACACCCATCTGGAGCCGGGCGGCCCCGGTGTCGAGGGCGCGACCTACGTGTGGACGCCCGCCGAACTGATCGGCGCGCTCGGTCCAATCGAGGGGGCTTGGGCCGCAGACTTTTTCGGCGTGACGACGGCGGGGAACTTCGAGCAGGGCACCTCGGTGCTCACCCGCTACCGCGATCCGCGGGACGCGGGCGAACAAGAGCGGTTCGATCGGGCGAAGGAGGCGCTGCGCGACGAGCGCGACAAGCGCCCGCAGCCCGCCCGCGACGACAAGGTGGTCACCGCGTGGAACGGCATGGCGATCACGGCGCTCACCGAGGCGGGTTCGGCGCTGGGGCGGCCCGATTGGGTGGCCGCGGCGGATCGCTGCGCGCGGTTCCTGCTCGCCGAGCACGTGATCGACGGACGGGTGCGCCGCGCGTCGCTGGGCGGTGCGGTCGGCGCTTCGGCGGGCGTACTGGAGGACTACGCGTGGCTGGTCACCGGCCTGCTCGCGCTGTATCAGGCGACCGGCGACCCGGAACGGCTGGAGCAGGCGCAGCGGCTGCTGGACACCGCCATCGAACGCTTCGCCGATCCCGAAGCGTCCGGCAGCTGGTTCGACACCGCCGACGACGCCGAAACCCTGGTCGCCCGTCCGCGCGACCCGATCGACGGCGCGACTCCCGCGGGCGCGTCCTCGCTGGCCGAGGCGCTGCTCACCGCCGCGGCGGTGAGCGACGTCGAGCGCGCGGTGCGCTATCGGGAACTCGCCGAAGCGACGTTGCTGCGCGGCGCGGTCGTGCTCGCCCGCGCCCCGCGCTCGGCGGGTCAGTGGCTCACGGTCGCGGAGGCGGCCGTGCGCGGCCCGCTACAGATCGCGGTCGCCTCTTCGGCCGAGAATGCCGACACCGCAACGGAATTGCTCGCCGTGGCGCGGGAGCTCGCGCCGGGTGGATCGGTGATCCTCGCGGGAGCGCCGGATTCCGCGCCGCTGCTCGTCGACCGTCCGCTGGTGTCGGGTGCCGCCGCGGCGTACGTGTGCCGCGGGTCGGTGTGCGATCTGCCGGTGACGACGGAGAAGGATCTGCGGGAGTCGTTGGGCGGCAGCTGAAGTCGCGTCCGCGCCGCGGTAGTGCTCGCACAGGCATCGAGCCCCTCGGTCCGGGTGCTAATCCGCTTCCGATGCAGCGCTTCGTATTTCGGTGATCGCGCTGACCGGTGGCTGGTCGTCGGTGGTGTCGGCAGCCGGGGTCGAGGTATCGGCTGACACAGGGCGGTCGGTGGTGTCGGCGATCGAGTCCAGGTTGTTCACGGGCAGCGGGCCGTTGTCGGAGGTTTCCGCGGTCGAAGCCGGGGCGTTGGCGGGCAGCGGGCGGTTGTCGGTGGTGTCGGCGATCGAACCCGGGTTGTTGGCGGGCAGCGGGCGGTTGTCGGTGGTGTCGGCGATCGAGCCCGGGTTGTTGGCGGGCAGCGGGCCGTTGTCGGAGGTTTCCGCGGTCGAAGCCGGGGCGCTCGCGAGCAGCGGGCGGTCGGCGGTGGTTTCGGCCGCGGTGTCAGGGCCGTCGGCCGGTGGCGGGCGGTGGTCGGCGCCGTCTGTCGCGGGCTCCGGGTCGCCTTGCGTCGCAGCCTGTTCGGTGTCGGTCCAACAGGCCGTCGGTTCCCGCATGCCGCGCAACAGGATGTTGTCGTAGAGCGTCCACTGCTCGCGCTCGTGCGGGGCCGCGGCTTCGATCACCGCGCCGCTCACCAGGATTCGGCGGGGCGCGTCCTTGGCTTCGGCCGTCAGGCGGGCGGCTTCGTTGACGGCGTCGCCGATGACGGTGAACTCCAGGCGGGTGTCGGTGCCGACGTCCCCGGCGAACACCTGTCCGCGCGCTACACCGATGCCGATGTCCAGCTCGCCGTTCGCGGTCACCTCGTCGCGGATCCGGCGGGCCGCGCGCAGTGCCGGAGTCGCGTTGTCGCGCAGCGCGATCGGCGCGCCGAAGATGCACAGCGCCGCGTCGCCCTCGAATTTGTTGACCAGCCCGTCGTTGTCCTCGGTCGCCGCGACCACGATCGAGAGCAGGCGGTTCAGCTTGGCGACGAACTCCTGCGGCGGCAGGCCGGTGGACAGCGCGACCGAGCCGGTCACGTCGACGAACAAGGCGGAGACGACGCGCACGTCACCGGTCAGGTCCATGCCGCCGGTGAGCGCCCGCTCGGCCACTTGCGCGCCGACATGCCTGCCGAACACGTCGCGCATCCGTTCGCGTTCGCGCAGATTCGCGGCCAGCTCGTTGACCGAGTGTTCGAGCCGCCCGATCTCGCTGCTGCTGCCGACCGGCACCCGGACGTTCGTCTCGCCCCTGCTGATCAAATCCAGCGCCAGCCGCAGCGTCCGCATCGGGCTGGCCACCGCGCGGGCCAGGATGGCGGTCGCCAGCGCGCCGACGCCGATGCCCACCGCGGACAGGTAGATGGCGGTGCGGATGCGGTCCGACGCGGCCGCTGCGGGGTCGGCGAGCACCACGATCAGCATGGCGAGCGGCATGGCGCCCGCGACGCCCCAGGTGACGATCACCCGAACCAGCACCGACGAGCTCCAGTGCATGGTGCCGCCCAGCACCGCCGACACCACCGGAATGGTCGGTCGGATCAGCCGGTCCACGATCAGGAAGGTCACCGCCGCTGACTGCAACGCGCCGAGCGTGAACAGCGCCGCCGTCACTCCGGGAGTGTCGATTTCGGTCAGGTGGGTGAACGTGGCGGACACGATGATCACGCCCGGTATCCACAGCGCCAGTGCCCGGATTGTGATCGCGATCGGCAGCCGCAGCAGTCTGCGTGCTTCCTCCGCCGTCGGCTTGCGCATCTGATCCAGCCAGCCGAAGTACCTGCCGCGGTCACGCATGGCCAAGCCGACGCCCGCGAGAAGTCCGACGGCCGGGTAGATCGCGACGAGCCCCATGGTGCGCATCCAGTCCTCGCCGAGCCTGCCGAAGAACCCGCTCAACCACAGGCCGGTGCCGATGACCGCCAGACCACTGAGATTCGCGGTGATGACCACGGCCGACAGGCCCCAGCGGGCCTCGAGCGCCCGCACGACGAGCTTGGCGATCACGACGCGCGACCACCCGCCGGAGACGGTGACCGCCGGTGCGGCCGGGGACGGGCGGCGACAAGTGACACGAAAGAGCAGCTTATCCGGCCCGATGGCGCCGAGAGGCGGCAACGGATATCTCGTCTGTCAGCCGCTCCACACGGCGGTCACCCAGCTTTTCGAAAGCTCAACGCAGCACCACCAACCAGATCGCGATGTAGTGACTCAACGCCGCGAGCACCGTCGCCGCGTGAAAGAACTCGTGGTGCCCGAACACCTCCGGCCACGGGTTGGGCCACTTGGTGGCATAGAGAATGGCGCCGCCGCTGTAGATCAGTCCACCGATCACCAGCAGGATCAGCGGCGCGATGCCGATCTGATTGTTCAACTGTCCGGCCACCGGCACGATCGCCCAGCCGAGCAACAGATACAGCGGCACGCCGACCCATCGCGGCGCGGTCGGCCACAGCAGCTTGAGCGCGACACCGGCGAGCGCGCCCGCCCAGACCACCGCGAGCAGCGTCTGCCCGGTGCTTCCCGGCAGGCCGAGCAGCGCGAACGGGGTGTAGCTGCCCGCGATGAACAGGAAGATCATCGAATGGTCGGCGCGCTTCATCCGGATTCGGGTGCGGGGGGTCTGCCAGGTGATGCGATGGTAGACCGCGCTGATGCCGAACAGCCCGCACACGGTGAGCCCGTAGACCAGGGTCGACCAGCCCGCCGTCGCGGAGACGGTGGCCGCCTCGGCGACCAACGCGATCACCGCCAGCGCGGCGATGCCGACCGCCCAGGTGTGGATCCAGCCGCGCATTCTGGGCTTGACCAGCGCGGCGAGCGCCTCGGCCGGGGAGGTGCCGACCAACTCCGCGTCGGCCGCACCGACAGTTTCGGACACGAGCGTGACCTCCTAGTTAACCGATGAGTAACCTACGCCACCGTAGGTTAGCGCCGGATGCCACTGTACCGGGGAAACGCGGCCGATGCCGGAATCGCGCCGCCAAGGCGTACTGTTGGACGCCGTGGAGCTTCGGAGTCGGGTGCGTGGTCTGCCATACCGCATCTACGAGGCCCGGCTGTCCAAGCAGCTGGCCGGTAAACAACACCCACGCCACGTCGCGGTCATGTGCGACGGCAATCGCCGCTGGGCCAGGGAGAACGGGTTCACCGATGTGAGCCACGGCCATCGCGTCGGCGCGCTGAAGATCGCCGAGCTGGTCGGCTGGTGTTCGGACGAGGGCATCGAGATGGTCACCGTCTACCTGCTCTCGACCGAGAATCTGCAGCGCGATCCCGACGAGCTGGAGACGCTGTTCGAAGTGATCACCGACGTCGTCGAGGAGCTCTCCGCGCCCGAACGGGATTGGAGCGTGCGCATCGTCGGTTCGCTGGACGGGTTTCCCGAGCTGATCGCCAAGCGGTTGCGCACCGCGGCGGAACGCACCGAGGGGCGCCAAGGCGTGCACGTCAACGTGGCGGTCGGGTACGGCGGACGCCAGGAGATCACCGACGCGGTGCGCTCGCTGGTGCGCCAGGAGATGGCCGCGGGGGAGACCGGCGAGGATCTGGTGCAGTCGATCACCGTCAACGCCATCGGCCAGCACCTCTACACCTCGGGTCAGCCCGATCCGGACCTGGTCATCCGCACTTCGGGCGAGCAGCGACTTTCGGGCTTCCTGCTCTGGCAGAGCGCATACTCGGAAATATGGTTCACCGAGGTCTACTGGCCGGAGTTCCGCAGGGTGGATTTCCTCCGCGCCTTGCGCGATTACGCGGCCCGACATCGCCGTTTCGGGGTCTGAAACGGCCACACTCCAGTACCGTCCGGTCTGTGCATGTTCTGACGCAGACCCCGCAGGCGCCCGCTCCCGCCGCGCGCGGTGACGGACCGGTCAGGCGCCTCAGCTACGAGGAGTTCGGCCGCCGTTTCCTCGAGTACGCCGTGTCCGAAGAGCGCGTCGCCGCCGCGTTCGGCGAATTGACCGGAGCGGCCTTCGACGTCGGCCCGATCAGGGTCGGGCCCGCCAGGCTGGCCAAGGTCGTCGCCCATGTGCGCCTTGGTATTCCGCGCGTGCACCGGCGCGTCGGCGAGGTCATCGATTTCGAACTGGTCCTGCCATTGCGTGTCGGCATGCTCGTCGATCTCGGCATCGACCGACACCGCTTCGAGGTGGACGGCACGGTCCACCTGCACCTCACCGCCCGCACCGCCGAACCACTCCGGGTCCTCATCGAGATCGCCGAACCCCGTCAGCGCGACGTCCGCGTCAACGTGGCGGCCGGCACCATGCGCGCCCAACTCCTGCGCGTCCTCGTCGGCGTAGACCACGAGATCCGCCGCTTCGTCGCCCGCTACATAGCCACCGAAATCCGCAAACCGCACATCGCCTCGGTACTCGACATCGACGTAGCGACGCGCTTGGACCAAGCCTGGCGGTTGTAGTCGGAGTTCACAAACCGCCTGCGGCGCCGCCGTGCGACTCGTGGATCGCGCGCTCAGGGAGACGGCGGCCCGACACTGCAACGCTCAGGTGCCGCGAGCTTGCGCGGGGCCGAGGAGGGGGACGACCCGTCCCGCTATCCGTGCTGCTTCTGAGCATCGTCGAAAACGTTGCGCGGTAAGTGATTACAACTTCCGCAACCGGAGGCGGTTGATGCTGTGGTCGGCGTCCTTGCGGAGGACGAGGGTGGCGCGGGGGCGGGTGGGGAGGATGTTCTCGACGAGGTTGGGGCGGTTGGTGGAGTTCCAGATCTCCTTGGCCGTGGCGGTGGCCTGCTCGTCGGTGAAGCCCGAGTAGTGGTGGAAGTGGGCGGCGGGGTCGGCGAAGGCGGTCTCGCGCAAGGTGAGAAACCTTTGCACGTACCAGTTTTCGATGTCCTCGATGCGGGCGTCGACGTAGATGGAGAAATCGAACAGATCCGAAACCATAAGGCGCGGACCGGTTTGCAGCACATTCAGTCCCTCGACGATGAGGATGTCGGGCTGGCGCACACAGTGCAATTTGCCTGGCACGATGTCGTAGGAATTGTGCGAATACACCGGCGCGCACACCTCGGTCGCGCCGGATTTCACCTCGGTGACGAAGCGCAGCAGTTTGCGCCGGTCGTAGCTCTCCGGAAAACCCTTGCGGTGCATGATGCCGCGCCGGGTGAGTTCGGCGGTGGGATACAGGAACCCGTCGGTTGTGACCAAATCCACACGCGGATGGTGATCCCAGCGGGCCAGCAACGCCTGCAGCACACGCGCGGTGGTCGATTTTCCGACCGCGACGCTGCCCGCGACACCGATCACGAACGGCACCTGCTGGTCCGGATGCTTCTCCCCGAGGAAGGTCGCGGTGGCGGCGAACAAGCGCTGACGCGCGGCCACCTGCAGGTGGATGAGACGAGCGAGCGGCAGATAGACCTCCGCGACTTCCTCGAGGTCGATCTGTTCGCCGAGACCACGCAGCCCGATCAGTTCTTCCTCGGTGAGCACCAGTGGAGTCGATTTGCGCAGCGTTCGCCACTGCTTACGGTCGAATTCCACATAGGGGCTCGGCTCGCTCATTCGTGCCACTTACCCGACGCTCCGTTTCGGCAAACACGCACACAAGCCGGCTCGGCCCGGTGAGATTCGATCTAGCTTTCGCCGCATGGTCGAATTCTCCTCTGTACCGGCACTGTGTGAAACGGGGGGTGTCGCTACTCGCTGGTAACCACCTCGATACCTCGGCCGGTTGCGGCTACTGTCGGCTGGCATGGAAGCGCACCCGCTCGTCACCGAGTACCTGCGACTCGGCCTGGCTTTCGACCGGCTCGAGGAAGGTTTCGTCGACGCCTACACCGGCGACCCGCAGCTGCGCAGGGAGGTGCAGAACGCCCCCGCGCCGCAGCCGCGAGATCTCGCGAAGCGCGCCGCCGAATTGCGCGCGGCGCTGCCAGACGCGGGCCTGTCGTCCGAGCGCGCGGAGTTCCTCGACGTGCACCTGCGAGCGCTGGAGTGCTCGGGCCGCAAGTTCGCGGGCGACGACATCGGCTTCGTCGACGAGGTGCGCGCCTATTTCGACGTCGACATCGCTCCGGGGGACGTCGAGGACTACCGCGACGCGCACCGCCAGATGGACGAGGTGCTCGCGGGCGACGGACCGCTCGCCGAACGGGTCGCCGCGCACCGCAAGGCGGACGAGATTCCGCCGGAACGGCTGCGCGCCTGCGTCGAGGCGTTCTCCGGTGCGTTGCGCGAACTGGTGCGCGAGCGCTACCCGCTGCCCGACCACGAGCACGTCACCTACGAGGTGGTCGGCGACAAGCCGTGGTCCGGATTCAACTACTACCTCGGAAACTACCGCTCCACGGTCGCGATCAACTCCGATCTGCGACAGCACATGTCGAACTTGCCGCACCTGATCGCGCACGAGTCCTATCCCGGCCACCACACCGAACACTGCCGCAAGGAGGCCGGTCTGGTGGCGGCCGGTCAGGCGGAGCAGACGTTGTTCCTGGTCAACACGCCGCAGTGCCTGATGGCCGAGGGCCTCGCCGATCTGGCGTTGCGTTCGATCGTGGGACCCGGCTGGGGAAAGTGGGCGCAGGAGATCTACGCCGATCTGGGTCTGCGTTTCGACGGCGACCGCGCCGAGCGCCTGTCCACGGCCTCGGCGAAACTGCTCGCCGTGCGCCAGGACGCGGCTCTGCTGCTGCACGATCGCCGTCGCGACGAGACCGAGGTGGCGGAGTTCTTGCAGCAGTGGAATCTGACGACACCGGAGCGGGCGCGGCAGTCGCTGCGTTTCCTCTCCTCGCCGCTGTGGCGCGCCTACATCAGCACCTACGTCGAGGGGTATCGCCTGCTCGGCGGCTGGCTGGACCGGGCCGCCGACGCCGACGAGCGCGCCGACCGATTCCGGCGGCTGCTCGACGAGCCGCTCACCCCCGGCGCGCTGCGCGTCATGTGAACGCACGACCGTCGGCGCGGGCGCGCGCTCGGCTACTAATCAGTGCGGCACGACGTGCCGCCGATCGAAGTGCCGTGCCTGCTCGCCGCGGCCGTCGCTACTGAATGACAGCGCACCCTTCTCCGGAGGACAGCGAACACATCAGCAGGGACAACGTCCGCAGCAGAGCGTCGATCGGATTGTTCGGCACGGAGACGAAATGCGGCATGGTGATTTCCTCGGGTTCGACGGGGACAACGTCACCTGTGAAACCGGTTCGCGCCGTACATGTCGTTACGGTCCGCGCGGCCCCCAAAACTGGTGGCAGGTCCGTCCAGCCGAGCGGTTTTCGATCGCCGTGAAGCGGGCCGTCCCGAACCCCTCAGGCGGCCGAGAAGGTGACGCGCACCGAGATCGGCTCCGTCTCCAGCGCCTTGATCGTCCACGCGAGGACCGGTCGCGCGATCCTGCCCGTGGCGAAGCCGCGTGCCCTTGCCACGACGTCGTCGTCGGGGACGAACGCCGCGGTGCCGGTGTACCAGCGGTCGCCGCGGCGCAGCCGGACCCGCGGGTCGGCGGTGATGTTGCGCGCCCAGCCCGCGCGGGGACCGTGCTGGCAGATGATCCAGGCGCCCTGGTCGTCGAACGAGGCGGTCACCGGAACCCGGCGTGGCAGCCCGGTTTTCGCGCCGGTGGTCTCCAGCTCGGAGACCAGTGCTGTGCGGATGCCGAGCCGATCCAGCGCCGCTACCGCCGGATTCGCGATGTAGCGGCCGATCAGCCTTTCGCGCTTGAACTTTCGCAGTGTGTCGCGTTCGGTCACGGTGGTGCTCCTCAGCGGAAGATGACGCAGGTGGTGGTGGCGTGGGCGACCAGGCGGCCCTGGTCGTCGACGACGCGGCCCTCGGCCGTCGCGGTGGTGCGCCCGACGTGGATGGTGGTTCCGGTGGCGGTGAGCTTGCGCCCGTCGGTGGGCACCGAGCGGATGTAGTTGATCTTCAGCTCCAGCGTGGTGTAGCCGACGCCTGCTTCCAGGGTGGTGTGCACCGCGCAGCCCATCACGGAGTCGAGCAGCGTCGCGCAGATGCCGCCGTGCGTGCTGCCGAGCGGATTGGCGAACTCGGGGCGGGTCGTCAGGCTGAAGACCACTTTGCCGTGCTCGAGCGCCTCGGTCTCCAGGCCGAGCAGGTCGCCGATGAACGGTGGGCGGTCCTCGAGCGACATCGCGGTCTTCAGCAATTCGAGGCCCGAGAGCTGGGCCGGATCGATCTGCGCGGGCGAACTCATGGATTTCCATCCTTTCGATGAACCGATCGGTCCACATCTGTCATGATTGGAGCATGGACCGATCGGTTCACGCAAGGTGACGGAGAAAGGACGGCCATGACGCAGGGCCCACGCGCCCGGTTGATCGAGGGCGCCATCGAGCTGGTGCGCGAGCACGGCGTGCACGGCGCTGGGCTTGCCGCGCTGCTCGACCGGAGCAATGCCTCGCGCAATTCGCTCTACCAGCACTTTCCGGCGGGCAAGAGCGAGTTGGTCGCCGCGGCGACCGAGGTGGCGGGCCGCAGGATGTCGGCGGTCATCGAAACGGTGACCCGCTCGGGGGAGCCCGCGGACTGGGTCGGCGCGCTCGTCGGATGGTGGAAACAGGCCTTGGAGACCAGCGCGTATACCGCGGGATGCCCGATCGTCGGCGCCGCGCTCGCCGAGTCGGAACCGAACGTGCAGGCCGCCGCGGGGAGCGCTTTCGCCGACTGGACCGAGCAGCTGACCGCCGGGCTGACCGGTCGCGGCGTCGATGCCGCGCGGGCACGGTCGCTGGCGAGCTTCGTGATCAGTGCGGTCGAGGGCGCCATCGTCCAGGCGCGCGCGACGAAATCGACCCACCCGCTCGACGACGTCCAGGACAACCTCGCGACCTTGCTGCAGATCCGCTGACCGGCCCGCTGCCGGAAGCTCGACCCTGCCCCAATAGACTGAGGCCCGTGACGCAGACGACCGCCTCTGTCAATACCCAGTCCCTCGGTGAGCTCGATCCGGAGCTCGCTGCCGCGATGGCAGGCGAGCTCGCCCGCGAGCGCGACACCCTGGAAATGATCGCCTCGGAGAACTTCGTGCCGCGCGCGGTGCTGCAGGCGCAGGGCAGCGTGCTGACCAACAAGTACGCCGAGGGCTACCCGGGCCGTCGCTACTACGGCGGCTGCGAGCACGTCGACGTCGTCGAGACCCTCGCCCGCGAGCGCGTCAAGGAACTGTTCGGCGCCGAATTCGCGAACGTGCAGCCGCATTCCGGCGCACAGGCCAACGCGGCGGTGCTGATGGCGCTGATGAACCCGGGCGAGAGGCTGCTCGGCCTCGACCTCGCGCACGGCGGTCACCTGACCCACGGCATGCGGCTGAACTTCTCCGGCAAGCTCTACGAGGTGCACTCGTACGGGGTGAGCAAGGAAGACCACCGCATCGACATGGACGAGGTGCGCAAGATCGCGAAGGAGGCGCAGCCGAAGGTCATCGTGGCCGGCTGGTCGGCCTACCCGCGGCACCAGGACTTCGCCGCGTTCCGCGAGATCGCGGACGAGGTGGGCGCCTACCTGTGGGTGGACATGGCGCACTTCGCCGGTCTGGTCGCCGCCGGTCTGCACCCCTCCCCGGTGCCCTACGCCGACGTCGTCTCCTCGACCGTGCACAAGACCCTCGGCGGTCCGCGTTCCGGTCTGATCCTGGCCAAGCAGGAGTTCGCCAAGAAGCTGAACAGCTCGGTGTTCCCTGGCCAGCAGGGCGGTCCGCTCATGCACGCCATCGCCGCCAAGGCCGCCGCGTTCAAGATCGCCGCGACCGACGAGTTCCGTGACCGCCAGCAGCGCACCCTCTCCGGCGCCAAGATCCTGGCCGAGCGCCTCAACGGCGCCGACGTCAAGGACAAGGGCATCAGCGTGCTCACCGGCGGCACCGACGTGCACTTGGTGCTCGTCGACCTGCGCAACTCGCAGCTGGACGGCCAGCAGGGTGAGGACCTCCTGCACGAGATCGGTATCACGGTGAACCGCAACGCCGTTCCGTTCGACCCGCGCCCGCCGATGGTCACCTCCGGTCTGCGCATCGGCACCGCCGCCCTGGCCACCCGCGGCTTCGGCGACGCGGAGTTCACCGAGGTCGCCGACATCATCGCCACCGCGCTCGTCGGCGGCTCCGATGTGGAGACCCTGCGCGGCCGCGTCACCAAGCTGGCCCAGAGCGTTCCGCTCTACCAGGGCCTGGAGGACTGGCGCCTGCTCGGCTGAGCCGTAGATTTCGCGAACGCCCCTGCGGAATACCGTGGGGGCGTTCGCTTTCGGTGCGCCGCACAGCCGCGCCCAAATGGGTGCTGCCCGTCGGTGTCGATCCGTGTAATTCGCCGAGCTCATCGACCGTCGCACTCACGGTCGACGCTGATTTGCTCAGGCGTCGAACGGCAGCAATGTGAAGTGAGGGACTCCCCACAACGGCTTCAGTGTGCGAAAGTGGCGCTGATCGAGCGTCATCACATTCGTGGTCCGGTACCGGTCGGCGAGCACGACGATGGATGCGTCGGCCATGCCGATGTAGTCGTCGTCGCCGAAATTGGAGGCGACGGCCAGGGCTGCGGCATGGTAATCCTGAGTCCATTCGGCCAGTTCGAAAGCACCCACGGAAATATCTTCGGCGAACTGGCGGGCCGCCGCAGCACCCAGTCGTGTGGCGAGCATGTAGTCGGCTTCTGCCACGATGAGCGGCGAGACGATCAGTAGTCCGGTCGCCGCGGTCGCGATCTGGGTCAGAGGCGCGTGCTCAGGATAGGTTTCGTCGTACATCGCGAGGACCGCGCTGGTGTCGACGACGATGTTCTCACCACTCACCGAAGCCGCCGGCGAGCTCACGATCGATCTCCTCCGCCGACAACGGCCTGTCACTGCGGAACCCGCCGAACTTCGGCTTCGGACGTGGAGCATGCTCGTCCAGCAGCTTCTCGATCGTTTGTGACAGTGTGAGGCCCTCTGCGGCGGCCAACCGGTGCAGCCGGTCTCTGGTCGGCTTCGGGACCTTGATGGTCGTTGAAGTCATACTCGCAAGTATACCGACGGTTGGATGCGGGCTCCATGTACTTTGCATGGCCGGAGCGACGGCGGAGTGGGGCTAGCCCGCCGATAGATCGATGCCCTTCTGCGCGGCGAGTTTCGTGAGCTTCTCCATTTCATCGATGGCCACCGCGACGTAGGCGTGCAGGGCGTTGTCGTCGCGCCGCAGCAGGTACTCGTAGTCGCCGTCAGTGAGCAGGTTGTCGTTGTCGTCGTAGAAGTGCCAGCGGACCCGGACCCGCGTGATGAGCGACGTCAGATCGACGTGCTCGAGCAGTGTGTGGCCGACGCGGCTGAGGCCGAGCCGCTGGTAGAAGGGATAGGACTGTGCGAGGCCCTGCGCCATCTCGGCGTTGCTGGACAGCGAGCCCACGAATGCGTCACTGAGAATGGTGCCAGGCGTGCCCCAGAGGGCCGCGGACCGTTCGGCGTCGAACGCGCTCAACGCGGCCTGATACTCGTCGAGGAACGACTCGATTTCATCCCGTGTTGTCATTTCTCCAACCTACGGCGAACCTCCGCCTTCGCTGCGGACCTCGACCTCATCCATCCATGCGGGCACGGGCTCGGATGATCGATTCGTCCAAGTAGCGGGCAATGTCGGCGGTGGTGGCGGGGCGGATCATGAGGGCACGGTTGGCGGGGACTTCGCAGTAGCGGCCGTCGTCGGTGTCGATCCAGCGGAGTTTGCCGGTGCGCAGTGCATCGGCGTTGCGTGGTCCGAGCAGGACGGTGACGGTGCCCCGGGTCGTGCACGGCTGGCGCCAGAAGCGGCGGTAGCGGTCCCGGGTCGTGGCGGCCGGGGTGGTGCCGAACGGGTCGGGGCGTTCATCCGCGAGATCGTCCAGGAGATAGGTCCTTTCGGCGACGGTGCCCGGCTTGTGGTCGGGGAGCAAGCGGACGAGTTCGGTGGCGAGCTGGTCGGTTCGGCAGCGGCGCAAGCGGATTCGGCCGCCATCGGGCGCCGAGTTCTGCACCGCGACGACTCCGGAGCCACCCCGGTGAGCGCACCCGATGGCGCGCAGCTCCGCGCCGCCGCGCCGGTTATCGATGCCGAGAAGCTCGATGCGCCAATCCGGTCGGGCCAGCACTCGAGCGGCGCGTCGCAGCGGCATGTGCTCGTCGTGTTCCAGCTCGGTGCGGAAATCGCGCTGGTACGCCTGGTATTCGCGGAGGCCGGGGAAGCGG
Source organism: Nocardia sp. CNS-044 (assembly GCF_059570515.1). Classification (NCBI taxonomy): domain Bacteria; kingdom Bacillati; phylum Actinomycetota; class Actinomycetes; order Mycobacteriales; family Nocardiaceae; genus Nocardia; species Nocardia sp. CNS-044. The sequence continues at coordinate 736,834 of NZ_JCANSX010000006.1, read as the reverse complement.
CTGGTGAAGCGGAACGGGAACGGCATCCGATCGAGTCCGGTGCCGAACCACACCGCGGCGAACTGTTCGGCCGAGAGTATCCACTGCGCCATCAGTCGGCTCCCAACGCGGGCGGGACGGTCTTGGGCGTCTCGCCGATCAATTCCCGGCCGTGCTCCTCGGAGCGCAGGTACTTCGCCGACCGGTGCTCGCCGTCCTCCTCGGCGCGGGTTCGCGGGGCGGATGGCATGAGGCTCGCGTAGCCGGTGGAGCCGGGGACACCCGGGCGGGCCGGAACACCCGGTGGCGGTGCGGGATTCGGGGTTGCCGCGGGCTGGGCGGGTACCGAGGAGCCGGGGCTCGGTGGTGGCGCGGGAGCGCTGGGTGGTGGGGTAGGCGCGGACGGACGCGCGGGGTCGTTCAGCGCGGCGGACGCGAGTGGGGGTGGTGGACCCGAGATGGGGGATGGGCCGCTGGGCGCGTTCGGTGCCGAGAATGTGGGTTGTGACGCGGCAAGGGGCGGGAAAGCCGTGGACGGTGCGGCGGGCGCGGGGCCCACCGACGTCGGAGGTGGTGCTGCAGGCGTGGGGCCCACGGACGGTGGATGTGGTGCGGTGGGCGGGGAAGTCGGAGACAGGGCGGATGAGCTCGGCGGCGAGGCTGGTGCGGATTGTGCGGAAACCGACTGTGCCGCAACGGCATCCGTATCGGCATCGGTTGGCTTCGGGGGACGCGCGCCGTTCTCCCCGGATGACAGGTCGTGATTCGACGCTGCCCCCTGACCGGTAGACGCTTCCGACTGTGTCGCCGCCGCGCCTTGTGCGCCGCTCAGGTCCCCGACGAGGTGATCGGGGTCAGACCCGGGTTGTCCCTCGGTCCCCGGTTTCGCGCCGTTCTCGGATTGTGCGCCGGTCTCCGGCTGCGCACCGCTATCGGGGCGATCGCCGGTCTCCGACTCCGCACCATGCCCGGCTTGTCCTTCGGCACCCGACTGCGCCTCGCCGCCCGGCTGTTCCCTGTCTCCGGACCCGGGCTGCCCTTCGGCGCCTTGCTGCGCACCGCCTTCCGGCTGCGCACCGGACCCCGGCCGTTCGCCGTCCTCGGGCTGGGCGCCGTTCCCAGTCTGTGCGCCGGTTCCAGGCTGAGCCCCGCTTCCCTGCTGGGTACCGGTCCCGGACTGCCCTTCGGTATCCGGCTGCGCGCCGCTTCCGAGATGAGCTCCGGACCCCAGGTACGCGCCGTTCTCGGACTGGGCTTCGGCACCCGCCGAATGCGGCTGCGCCAGGTACTCCGCCCCATTCCCGGAGTGCGCTCCGGTTCCGGCCGGTCCTTCGGCGCCCAACGCTCCAGCCTCGCTTTGCGAGTCGTCCCCGGCCTGCGTTCCCGCCCCGGGGCGCGTCTCTGGTCCGGTGTCGGTCGTGGAGGTCGGCGACCGGACCGATTCGTCGCGGCCCGGATCCGAAACCTGGTCTCCCGCAACGGACTCGGTTTCCAGATCCGTACCCGGCAGTGCTTCGACGCCACCGAGCCCACCGCTCCCGAGGAGCCCGTCAACCGCCGAACCACCCGGCACCACCGGCGACGGCAACATCGGAATTCGCGACGCCGTCGCACCGTACGGCTGGATGTACAGCCTGTTCATATCGTCGCGCGCCTGGTCCTCTCGCGCGTTGCGCTCCTCCGGCGCGACCGAACCCCCGCTTCCCGCAGTCACATCCGGTATAGCCGCCTTGAATTGCGCGGCCGCGCTCGCCGCCGCCGCGATCGGCTCCGATTGCCGCCCCAGCGCCGCCCCGAGTTCCCCCAATCGGCCGAGGAAGTCGCGGACACCGCGCACCGCAGCATCGGCCGCCGCACCTTCCCACCGCTGGTCGACCGCCCGCTGTAGCGCCGAGCCGAACTGCTCACCCGCGGCGATCACCACCGCGGACAGCGCGGCCCATGCGTCCTGGGCGGCGACGGATCCGCCCGGATTCATCCCGTCGGCGGCCGCTTTGATCTCCGCGTGGGAAAAGCTCTGCGCGTTCTCGGGATTGGTGATCGCGCGGCCGTCGGTTCCGTGCACTGCCATCGCGGTGGCCCCTTCCGTCAGTGCCGTTTGAACCTAATAGACGCACCCGCGCGCGGAGCGGTTCCACCGAATCTCGGGAAATCCGTTCAGCGTGTGGCCAACAGGGCGGGGTAGTCGCGCAGGTCGATGTCGTTGGCGGCGTTGTCGCCGTATTTCGTCATCAGCGTGAAGAGGCGGGAGCCGAGGAACCAGTTGCGCAGCCGGATGCCCAGCGTGGTGGTCGGGGCGAGGAACCGGCCCGCGTTGGAGTTGCCCGCGATCTTGGCGTACCGGCGCATGATCTCGTCGTAGCGGGCGAAGGCGACGGCGTGGTCGCCGTTCGCGAGCGCGAGTTCGCCCGCCAGCACGTACGCGCCGACCACCGCGAGCCCGGTTCCGAAGCCGCCCAGAGTGTTTCCGTACGCCGAATCGCCAACCAAAGCAACCCGGCCCGCGGTGTAGCGGTCCATCCGCACCTGCCCCATCGAGTCGAGGTAGACGTCGTCGAACTCGGCGAGCTCGGCGAGCATCCGCGGCACCTCCCAGCCGAGCCCCGCGTAGTGCTCGGCGACGATCTGCCGCGGGGCGTCCATGTCCTCCCGCGCGTACTCCAGTTCCGCTGCGGCGAACAGGTACAGCTGCTGGGCCTTCGAGCCGCCGCTGATCGCGAGCCGACCAGGAGCGTTGTAACCGTAGGCGACGGCCCGCTCGCGCGGCGTCGACGAATCGCTCCATGGGCTGGCACCGGCGACGCAGTAGTAGTGCCCGAGGTGCCGCACGAACTCGCGCTCCGGCCCGAACGCCAAACGCCGCACCCGGGAATGCATTCCGTCGGCGCCGACGACGAGGTCGAAGGTGCGCTCCGGTCCGCGCTCGAAGGTGGCATGCATGCCCTCGGCGGTCTCGGTGAGCCCGGTGATCGAATCCCCGAAGACGTATTCGCAGTCGCCCGCCGTGCGGCGGTACAGGATCTCGGCGAGATCGCCGCGCAGGATCTCCACGTCGCCGCCGGTGAAATCGCCGGACATGAGTGCGAGCCGGGAGCCGCGTTCGTCGACGAACACCACGTCCGATGCGCCGGTGCGTCGCTCCCAGACCGCTTCCCACACGCCCATCCGCTCGAGCACGGTGCGGTGCGTGCGGCCCTTGAAATCGACGGCCTGCCCGCCGGGGCGCGGCGCCGCGGCGCGCTCGACGACGGTGACGTCGAACCCGTACCGGTCCAGCCAGTACACGAGGGCGGTGCCCGCGATACCGGCGCCGGAGACGAGAACGGACTGGTGGCGCATGGTTTCTCCCGAGAATCGAATTGCGTCCGCCGTATTCTGTTTCCACCGGACGCAAATCAGCGTATGGTAGACACAATTCAGGGGTCAAGCCGTTAGTCCTGGAGGATTCGCCGATGTCGTCACCCACCACCGTGGAACTGCTGTGGGGCACCAGGCAGCCGCCGCGGCGCGGACCGAAGCCCTCGCTCACGCTGGCCGGGATCGTCGCGGAAGCAGTCGTGCTCGCCGACGCCGAGGGCCTGGTCAACCTGTCCATGCAGCGCCTCGCCGAACGGCTCGGCTACACCAAGATGTCGCTCTACCGCTACGTGCCCGGCAAGGAACAGCTCATCGCGCTGATGCTCGACACGGCGCTGGGCGAGCCGCCGGAACCGCCCGAACCGGCTGGCTGGCGGGAAGCCCTGCGGGGCTGGGCGCTAGCCATCTTCGAGCGCTACCGGGCGCACCCGTGGACGCTCGAGCTCGCCATCGGAGCGCGCCCGATCGGCCCCAACGAGATGGGCTGGCTGGAGGCCGCGGTGGTCGCGATGGACGGCATGGGGCTGACCGGACCCGAGCGGCTGGACACGGTCGTCCTGCTCAACGGCCATGTGCGCAGCCTCGCACAGCAGGTCGGCGCGGCGGGCAACTCCGACATGGGCGAGCAGATACTGCGGCAGTTCACCGACACGATGGCCGCCGCGGCCGATCGCTATCCCGCGCTCGAGGCGGCCTTCGCGGAGGAGGCGGCCCGCTCGGCGAACCCGCCCTACGCAGGCGAACCCGGCGACGCGCTGTCCTTCGGCATCGAGCGCGTCCTCGACGGCCTCGCCGTCCTCGTCGCGCGCCGTGCCGCCGAAAACGACACCCCATCGAGCGGCCCGGCGGCATAAAGTCGAAGCATGTCCGACGAACTCCAACTTCAGCAGGACGCGATCACCACGGTGCGAGAATTCTTCGCCGCGCTGGAGCTCGGTGCGGTCGGCGAAGCGCTGGAACTGCTCGATCCCGACATCGTCTGGAAGAACACCTCGCTACCGGACGTGCGCGGCATCCGGCGCGTCGGCGGTGTGTTCCGTGGGCTCGATCGCCCGATGTTCGGCTTCCGCGTCGATATGCACCACATCGCGGGCAACGGCGACATGGTGCTCACCGACCGCACCGACTACTTACGGTTCGGTCCGGTGGAGATCGGGTTCTGGGTGACCGGCACCTTCGAACTGCGTGACGGCCGAATCGTGCTGTGGCACGACCACTTCAGCTGGGAGAACTTCCTGCGCGGCACTGCCGTCGGACTCTTCCGCGCGGCCTTCGCCCGCCGCTGAAGCCCGGCTGCCGATCGCCGTCGCAACCAACGACCTTCGCTGGCGCGAACCCGCGACCGTCACCGCCGACCGGCCCGGCGCTGGTTCGCCGTCGCGGTTCGCGCTCCGCCGCCTGTTTGCCCACCACGTGCAATCAGCCCGGCGCGCACCACCTTTCGGCGCTGTCGCCGCCGGTCGCGGCCGCGTTGCCGCGACCACGCGGTGATCACGAATGCGCCACCAGGTAGTCCAGGTAGAAGGGCCGTAGCTGCTCGGCCACCGCGCCGTCGCCCGCGTGGATGTAGTCGTCGATCAACGGCAGCACGAACTTGATGTCCGCCTCGCTCTCGCCGACGTTCCCGGCGGCCGCCTCGGCGGCGGGAATGCGGGTGAGCAGCTGCCACAGGTATTTGATGTCCCCGCGGCGCACGGCCAGCTTCACCGCCCGGTCGTGCAGCTCCTTGGACGACAGGTTCTCGAATTCCTCGTTACCGGCCATGATCCGACTCTAGTCGCGCTGCCGGACGAAGTCCGTCGAAAGTCCGCGCACGGCCGGAGCGACGGCGGAAGTACCCGTAACTGCCCCGGTGAGCTGCGGCGACAACCACTTCGGCGACTCCGCTGAGCCGCGCGTTAACGGGATCTTCACCGACACGACGGACCGTCCCCGAGCGCAGACCGGCCAGTCGGCGGTAACTTCGGAGATGCGGACCGCGTCGGTGTGGTTCGTACGGGAGGTCCTGACCGTGACTGAGCTACTCAGTACGAGGGGGCCGGCACCCGGCCCTCGTGGCATCTGACGCAAGTCGGATCCAGAAGGACGGACCGGTCCAGCGAGATCGTCCACGCGGGTGCCGTGTGGACACAAAAGGAGCCCACCGTGACTGCTGCACGCTCCGTTTCCGCCCCCTCGGCGCACTCCCGTTCTGCTGGCACAGGAAAGCGCGCCGCTGTCTCTTCGGACACCAAGGGGGCCCGCCCCTCGCTCTCCCACACTCCCGGTGCCAAGACCTTCGTCATCGACACCTCGGTCCTGCTCTCCGATCCCTGGGCGTTCACCAGGTTCGGCGAGCACGATGTCGTCCTCCCGCTGGTCGTCATCAGTGAACTCGAGGCCAAGCGGCACCACCACGAACTGGGCTGGTTCGCCAGGGAAGCCCTGCGCAACCTGGACGACCTCCGCCTGCGGCACGGCAGGCTGGACGAGCAGGTGCCGATCGGCACCGAGGGCGGAACGCTGCAGGTGGAACTCAATCACACCGACCCCACGGTTCTGCCGGTGGGCTTCCGCACGGAAAGCAACGATTCCCGGATCCTGGCCTGCGCCTTGAATCTCGCGGCCGAAGGTCGCGAGGTCGTCATGGTGTCCAAGGACATTCCGCTGCGCGTCAAGGCGAGCGCGGTGGGTCTGCACGCCGACGAGTATCATGCGCAGGACGTGGTGACCTCCGGCTGGTCCGGGATGGTCGAGGTCGACGTCGCCTCCTCCCAGATCGACCAGCTCTACGCCGAGTCCGTGATCGACCTGGATCAGGCGCGGGAACTGCCCTGTCACACCGGAATCCGGTTGCTGGGCACCAGCTCCAGCGCGCTCGGCCGGGTGACGCCGGACAAGCGCGTGCAGCTGGTGCGTGAGCGCGAGGCGTTCGGGCTGCACGGGCGTTCGGCCGAACAGCGCATCGCGCTGGATCTGCTGTTGGACGAGAGCGTCGGCATCGTCTCGCTCGGCGGCAAGGCGGGCACCGGTAAGTCGGCGCTGGCGTTGACCGCGGGCCTGGAGGCCGTGCTGGAACGGCGCACGCAGCGCAAGGTCGTGGTGTTCCGTCCGCTCTACGCGGTCGGCGGCCAGGATCTCGGCTATCTGCCGGGCAGCGAGAGCGAGAAGATGGGGCCGTGGGCGCAGGCCGTCTTCGACACCCTCGACGGCCTCGCCTCGCCGGAGGTGATGGAGGAGGTGCTCAGCCGCGACATGCTGGAGGTGCTGCCGCTCACCCACATTCGCGGTCGCTCGCTGCACGACTCCTTCGTGATCGTGGACGAGGCGCAGTCGCTGGAACGCAACGTGCTGCTCACGGTGCTCAGCAGGCTGGGCACCGGCTCGCGGGTCGTGCTCACCCACGACGTCGCCCAGCGCGACAACCTGCGCGTGGGCCGGCACGACGGCGTGGCGGCGGTGATCGAAAAGCTGAAGGGACACCCGCTTTTCGCGCACATCACGCTGACACGCAGCGAGCGCTCGCCGATCGCGGCGCTGGTCACCGAGATGCTCGAGGAGTACGGACCGAACTCCTGAGCTGAGATCGAGGTGCACCCGAGCTAACGTTCAGGGTGTGTTTCACCTCACATCGAGTGGGTAATATCCGCCGAGTTACCAGTTGGGCGACGGTCCGGCGCGTCGTATTCGATTCGCCGGGTCGTTGCCGAACATCGGCCTAGGCTGCGCGCGGCGCCGGTGTCAGGGCGCCGTCGGAGCCACACTCGAGAGGGGACGACATATGCACCACGCTCGACGCACGGCTGGATTCACGGTGGCGCTCGCGGCCGCCGCGCTGCTCATCGCGGGATGCGGTGACGACGACACGAACGACTCGGACACCGTCCTCACCACCCCGACCCTCGGCATGACGCCCAGCCCGATGGCGACCACGCACACCGAGGCGCACGGCACCGACAATCCCGATACCGATGACCGCGACACCGGGGATATGACCCCCGACGCCGCGGACCAGACCAGGATTCCGGCCCAGGGCGGCGGCGAAGAGGTGACCGTCTCCGGCGACATCTACGACAAGTACATGGAGGCGGGCGGCCCCACCGGCCCGCTGGGCGCGCCGCTCGAGGCCCAGGAGAGCGCCCCGAACAACGGCAAGTACCAGGACTTCGTCGGCGGCACGATCTACGAGCCCGAGGACGGCGAGCCGCACATCGTCTGGGGGGAGATCCGCAAGGCGTGGGAGGAGAACGGCGGCGCGGCGGGCGAGCTCGGCTACCCGATCAGCGACGAGACCGACATCCCCGGCGGCAAGCAGAGCGAGTTCAGCGGTGGCACCATCACTTGGGTGAACGGGCAGACCACCGTCACCATGAAGTAGTCGAACCCCCTGCGACGCCCGAGACAGCGCACCCGGCGCGTCTCGGGCGTCGTCGGCGATTCCCACCGGTAGAGTCCCGCGCCGCGGGCCGAACAGCTAGGTTGTGAGCGTGCAAAATCTCTTGACCGACCGCGAACTGCTCGAGGCGCTCGCGGATGAGGTGGAATCGAATCTGCGACGCCACATCGACGTGGCCGACGGTTGGCAGCCGCACGATTACGTGCCGTGGGACGACGGCCGCAACTTCGCCTTCCTCGGCGGTGACGACTGGACCCCGGAACAGTCCGAGCTCGGCGACGTCGCCAAGCTGGCGCTGACCGTGAGCGTGCTCATCGCGGACAACCTGCCCTCCTACCACCGCGAGATCGGCAAGTACTTGCGCACCGGTGCGTGGTGGCGCTGGGTCGGCCGCTGGACGGCCGAGGAGAACCGGCACGAGATCCTGATCCGCAACTACCTGATGGTCACCAGGTCGGTGGATCCGGTCGACCTGGAACGCCAGCGGATGGCGCACATGACGGCCGGATTCCGCCGTCCCGCCCTGCACCTGCTCGACGTTCTCGCCAACGCCGCGTTCGAGGAGGCGGCGTCGGCGATCCGGCACCGCAACACCGCCGCGCTGAACGAGAACCCGATGGTCACCGCCATCGCCGCGCGCATCGCGGCCGACGACGAGCTGCAGTCGGTGTTCTTCGCCGACCTGGTCGCCGCGGCGTTCGCGATCGCGCCCGACCAGACCATGCGCGCCATCGCCGACCGGGTCGCCGGTTTCGAGGTGCCGAGCGTGGCCCTGCCGGACGGTCGCAGCAGCGACGAGGTGCTGGCCGAGGCGGGCATCTACGACCGCGCCAAGGAAGGCGAGCTGGTCTTCGCGCCGCTGCTGCGCCGCTGGAACGTCTTCGACCGGACCGATCTCGGTCCCGAGGGCGAGCAGGCCCGCGCGGAGCTGGAGCACCTGCGCGCGTTCTCGCCCGCCTGATCGCTCAGGAGATTCTCCAAAGCGCACTGAATCGCCGAGGGCGCCGGACGAATTCGCTTCGTCCGGCGCCCTCGTGCGTTACTTCGTGTCTTCCACCTTCGCCATGGACAGCACGTCGAGGCGGCGGTCCAGCTCGGCCTCGGTGAGCTGGTCGCCGAGCAAGCCGCGATCGATCACCGTCTGCCGGATGGTCTTCTTCTCCTTCAGCGCCTCCTTGGCCACCGCGGCCGCTTCCTCGTAGCCGATCGCCGAGTTCAGCGGGGTGACGATGGACGGCGAGGACTCGGCCAGTGTGCGCAGCCGCTCCACGTCGGCGGTCAGCCCGCGCACGCACTTGTCGGCGAAGAGCCGGGACACGTTGGCCAGCAGGCGGATCGACTCGAGCACGTTGCGCGCCATCACCGGGATGTAGACGTTCAGCTCGAAGTGGCCGTTCGCGCCGGCGAAGGCGACCGCGGCGTCGTTGCCGATGACCTGCGCCGCCACCTGGGTGACCGCCTCGGGCAGCACGGGATTCACCTTGCCCGGCATGATCGAGCTGCCCGGCTGCAGGTCCGGCAGCTGGAGTTCGGCCAGACCCGTGAGCGGGCCGGAACCCATCCAGCGGATGTCGTTGGCGATCTTGGTGAGGCTCACCGCGACGGTGCGCAGCGCGCCGGAGAGCTCGACGAGACCGTCGCGCGCCGCCTGTGCCTCGAAGTGGTCGATCGCCTCGGAGAGCGCGTCGATGTCGGTCGACTTCACCAGTTCCGCAACGACTTTCGCACCGAAACCGGCGGGCGCGTTGAGGCCGGTGCCCACCGCGGTGCCGCCGATCGGCAGCTCGCCGAGGCGCGGCAGCGTCACCATCAACCGGTCGATGCTCGCGGCGACCTGGCGGGTGTAGCCGCCGAACTCCTGGCCCAGGGTCACCGGGACGGCGTCCATCAGGTGGGTGCGGCCCGACTTGACCACGGTGCGCCATTCCTCGGACTTGTCCAGCAGCGCGAGCCGCAGGTGCTCGAGCGCGGGAACCAGGTCCTTGATGACGCCCTCGGTCGCCGCGACGTGCGTGGCGGTGGGGAAGGTGTCGTTGGACGACTGCGACATGTTCACGTCGTCGTTGGGGTGCACGTCGACGCCGTTGGCCTTGGCGATCGAGGCGATCACCTCGTTGGCGTTCATGTTGGAGCTGGTGCCCGAGCCGGTCTGGAAGACATCGATCGGGAACTGGTCGTCGTGCTCGCCCGCGGCGATCTCGTTCGCGGCGGCGACGATGGCGTCCGCCTTCACGGCGTCGAGCAGGCCGAGATCCTTGTTCACCTTGGCGCACGCGGCCTTGAGCAGTCCGAGCGCGCGGATCTGCGCGCGCTCCAAGCCGCGCCCGCTGATCGGGAAGTTCTCCACGGCCCGCTGGGTCTGCGCACGCCACAAAGCCTGCGCCGGGACCCGTACCTCGCCCATGGTGTCGTGCTCGATGCGGTACTGCGTCTCCTCGGTCATGATTTCGACCCTATGCCGCACGAGGTCCGCGTGGGGCAGCCACGCCTGAGCGGAATCCCACACCGATCCGGCGGAATACCGTCCACCGGACCGGTGCCGCCGACACTCAGGAGGAGAACAGGACCTTGCCGAACGAACGGTGCTTGTGGTGGTGACCGTGCCCGTAGTGCGGAGCGGGCGCTCCCCACGCGGGCGCGGGGGCGGCCGGTGGTGGCGGCGGTGCCGCGTAGCCGGACTCGAGCCGGGTGAGGTTCTCGAGCTCGCCGTAGTCCAGGAAGATCCCCCGGCAGTTACCGCACTGCTCGATGTGCACACCGCTGCGGTTGTACGTCTGCATCAATCCACGACATTTCGGACACTGCATTTCCGCCACGCTAGTCGATTTCCGGCATGTATGCGGGCATCACGATATGACGGATGCGGTGGCTATCCGTCGGCACGCGTCCACCAAAGCCGTGTCCAGATCATCGAGTTCGCGGTTCTCGCGTGCGGCGGCGACCAGTGCCAGAGCGGCTGCTTGGACGGCGACGGCGCGCGCCGGAGTATCGAGCGCGGTCCACTCGTCTCCCTCCCGCGGCACCGCGACACCGTCGGCTGCGCGATAGGCGTCGAGAAAACGGAGCCAGGTCACGGGCTCGAGAATGCCCGCGGCGAAGAGGGCGGCGGGGCGGGCCAGATCCCACGCGGGATCGCCGGAGCCGAGGTCGTCGATGTCGATGAGCCGCCAGGAGCCGGTGTTCTCGTGGGGGTCGCGCACGAGCTGACCGAGGTGGAAGTCGCCGTGCACGAGCGTGCGTCGCGGCGCTGCCGGTTCGGGGAGCCGGGCCGATCCGGCTGGTACGGCGAACAGGTCGGGCAAGGCAGCGAATGCCTGGCACACGGTTGCCGCGGCAGCTCGGTCCGCTGCCGCGCCGGCCGCGCGCAGCCGGCGCATCGCCCGATGGACCCGGGCCGGGCCGCCTGCGGCCGGCAGGTCTCGCCCCGGTTCCGGTCGGTCGCGTCCTGGTTCCGGTAGGTCGCGTCCTGGTTCCGGTAGCGCGTGCAGCCGGGCGAGCAGCGTCGCGGCCGCTTCCCACGGCGCGGCGTCGGGGTCGTCGGGGTCGACCGGTTCGCCGTAAGGCCAGGCGGTGATCGTGTGGCTGCCGCGGTGTACCAGGAGCGCGTCGCCGATCGGCAAGGGCGGCAGCAGGATTCCGCGCCACCGCGGCGCGCTCGCCAAGCAAAGGCGGGAGAGTAGTGCCGCCGCATCGGTTTCCGCCGGGTGAGCTTTGACGACGACCGCGCCGATCCGGAGCACGAGCACGTCGGCGCGTTCGGTCAGCACGACAGGCGTTTGGCGCTGCGCACCCACCCGCGCGGCAATCTCGGCCATCGCATCGATGAGTTCGGGTGTGCTCGACCGTGATTCCCGGCTGGTATCGATCCCCACCTAGTCATCGTCCTGGGTAATCTGCCGCCGGGCCACGGCTCACCGATGTGTTCATCCTGGCGCTGACCGGAACCATCGCCCGTCGACCAGGACCGCGACCGGCGTACAGCCGCCGCCATAGTGCCCAACCCCGCGCGCCGAGAGTCCCTCTATGTCAGCGGCCGCACCCGGCGGTACCGGATGCGGCCGCGAGGCGAAAGCCGATCAGGGCATCGGAGGAACCGCGTGCTCGTCGCCGTGGAAGTCGACCGAGGAGTACTCGCGCAGCTTGGTCAGACGGTGGTAGGCGTCGATCATGCGGACGGTGCCCGACTTCGAGCGCATGACGATCGACTGAGTCGAGGCGCCGCCACCGTAGTAGCGAACGCCGCGTAGTAGGTCGCCGTCGGTGACGCCGGTGGCGCAGAAGAAGACGTTGTCGCCCGACACCAGGTCCTCGGTGGTGAGCACCCGGTCCAGGTCGTGGCCCGCGTCGATGGCCTGCTGGCGCTCCGCGTCGTCCTTCGGCGCCAGCATGCCCTGCAGCGCGCCGCCCATACAGCGCATGGCCGCCGCGGCGATGATGCCCTCGGGAGTACCGCCGATGCCGACCAGGATGTCGGTGCCGGAATCGGGGCGGGCCGCCGCGATCGCGCCGGCGACGTCGCCGTCGGAGATCAGGCGGATGCGGGCGCCCGCGTCGCGGACCTGCTGGATGAGGTCGGCGTGCCGGGGCCGGTCCAGGATGCAGACGGTCAGATCGGACACCGCGGACTTCTTCGCTTTGGCCACCTTGCGGATGTTCTCGCCGATCGGCGCCGAGATATCGATCACGTCGGCGGCGTCGGGGCCGACCGCGATCTTGTGCATGTAGAACACCGCGGACGGGTCGAACATCGCGCCGCGCTCGGCGACCGCGAGCACCGAGATCGCGCCGGGGGAGCCCTTCGACATCAGCGTGGTGCCGTCGATCGGGTCGACGGCGAAGTCGACGTCCGGGCCGGTGCCGTCGCCGACCTCCTCGCCGTTGTACAGCATGGGCGCTTCGTCCTTCTCGCCCTCGCCGATCACCACGATGCCGCGCATGGAAACCGAGCTGACCAGCTGCCGCATCGCGTCCACGGCGGCGCCGTCGCCACCCTCCTTGTCACCGCGGCCGACCCACCGCCCAGCGGCCATGGCACCCGCCTCGGTCACCCGGACCAGCTCGAGTGCAAGGTTGCGGTCCGGCGCCTCGCGGCGGCTTGGTGCGGGCGAAGATGCCGTCATGGCGGGGTGCCTCCCTCGGGTTGTACGTACGGGACGATTGTCTCATTTCGCGGTCGACCTCCCGTACACACCTGGTCGGGGCGGGTGGGGGTGCCTGGCCGCGCACCCGGCCCGCGAGTGGATACTGGGAGCGTGTCCTACCAAAAGCCACGCATCCTGCACGACTACAAGGATCTGTTCTTCTCGCTGATCCCCCTGGTGCTGATCGCCGTGGTCTTCGCCGGACTGGCCAGCCAGTGCAGCTTCGCCGCCAAGGGGCCGACGCCCGGTCGGATCCCCGCCTTCGATGTGAAGGCGGCGCTCGAGACCGACGCGCGCACGCTGACGTTCCCGATCCGCAACCCGAGCGTGCCCGCCGACTGGACCCCCAACTCCGGCAGCCGCGACACCGTCACCGGCCAGGGCGGCGGTCCGGTCAGCACGGTCGGCTACATCACCGCCCAGGGCACCTACATGCAGCTGACCCAGAGCAGCGCCACCGAGGAGTCGCTGGCCCGCTTCGTGCTCGGCTCTCGCTACGCCAGCGGCGCGCAGCAGATCGGTGACCAGAAGTGGATCGTCTACGCCGAGCCGACCGAGGAGACGGCGTGGATCGCCGACCTCGGCGGCGTCCGGGTGCTGATCAAGGGAGCCGGGAACGAGGCCGCGTTCACGACGCTGGCCCAGGCGGTGACCGCCGCCCAGCCGATCAGCCGCTGAATTCGATTGCCGCCCGTTCGGTTCCCGATTAGGGTTGGCGCGACGCGAGATACGCGGATTCGAGGGTGCGGAGGTCGATGAATATGGCTGTCAACAGCCGTATTTCGCATGCCTTCCCTCCGGTCCGCTGAGTACGAGACGCGGGCCGGTCCTTTCGATGACCAGGAGTGTCACGTGTCTTCCCACATTTCCACCGGTGAGCACATTTCTACCGGTGAACTGAGCACCGAGAGCCTGATCCTGCGCCGCTGGACCCCCGACGACGTGTCCGCCGTACTGGCCGGACGCCGCCTCGCGCACTGGGCCGAGGACTTCCCCGCCGCCGGCGATCGGGCGATCGCCGGGCTGTTCGCCGACCATCCGCAGTGGTACGGCGAGTACGGTCACCGATTGATCATCGAGCGCGAGACCGGTCTCGTGGTCGGTTCGATCGGCCTGTTCTGGCCGCCCGGTGCCGATGGTCTCGAGATCGGCTACGGCACGATCCCGTCTCGGCGTGGGCGCGGGTACGCCAGTGCGGCGACCAGAGCGCTGACCGAATTCGCGCTGGGCGCCGGTGTGCACGCGGTGTACGCGGACGTGGAGCCGTCGAATCCCGGATCGGTGCGGGTGCTCGAGAAAGCCGGGTTTCGTCGCACCGGTGCGGCCGACGGCTTGATCCGCTTCGAGATGACGACGAACAGGCTCGGCTGACGCCCAGCCGACGGTCCGCGGCGGTGGTGTGCTCTCAGTAGCGCGCGCCGTCGCGGGCCACGACGTCGACGATCCGTCCGCTCGGGTCAGTCCTCGTCGGCCGCGCCGCGCGCGAGCGCGTCCTCGACCCGCTTGCGCGCACCGGCCAGGTGTTCCTCGCACCGGTTGGCCAGCGCCTCGCCGCGCTCCCACAGGGCGAGCGAATCATCGAGATCCATGCCGCCCTGCTCGAGCATCTTGACGACGTTCACCAGTTCGTCGCGGGCGCGTTCGTAGCCGAAGTCCGCGATCTCGGCCAGCTCGTCCTTGCCGGCGTCGGCCAAGGTCAGTTCCCTCCTGTGCGTTCCTCGTCGTCCCGGCGGGCGCCGGAATCGCGGGTGTTCGGCTTCCGAGCGCCGAGCGCCTGGGTGCCGAGCGCCGCCGCGGTCACGGCGCCGTCGGCGACCCGGATGCGCAACTGGCTGCCCGCGGGCGCGTCCTCGATGCTGCGTACGACGTGCCGTTCGGAACCGGTCACGCGCTGCACGACAGCGTAACCGCGAGACAACGTCGCGGCCGGGCCCACCGCCGTGAGCTTTTCGCGCAGGTGTCGCGTCGCGGTGGCTTCGGTGCGGACCGCGTGCTCGGCGCAGCGCCGCGCGGACACCCGCAGCCGTTCGATCTCCTCGGCGCGCCGGTCGACCTCGCGCAGCGGATCGGCGAGCACCGGACGCGAACGGAGCTGGGCCAGCGCCCTGGTCTCGCGGTCCACCCAACCGCGCAGTGCGGCGGCCGAACGGCCGCGCAGCTCGCGCACGCAGGCCAGCTCCGCGGCGGCATCGGGCACGACGCGCTTGGCGGCGTCGGTCGGCGTCGCGGCGCGCAGGTCGGCGACGTAGTCGGCGAGCGGGTTGTCGGGTTCGTGGCCGATCGCGCTGACGATCGGCGTCGTCGCGGCCACGATGGCGCGGCACAGCGCCTCGTCGGAGAAGGGCAGCAGGTCCTCGACGCTGCCGCCCCCGCGGGCCAGCACGATCACCTCGACGGCGGGGTCGCGGTCGAGTTCGGCCAGCGCGTCCAGGATCTGCGGCACCGCCGTCGGCCCCTGCACCGCGGTGTTGCGCACTTCGAAACGTACTGCGGGCCACCGATTTCTGGCGACGGTGCGGACGTCGCGTTCGGCGGCGCTCGCGCGGCCGGTGATCAGGCCGACGGTGCCGGGCAGGAACGGGAGCGGCCGCTTGAGCCGGGGATCGAAAAGGCCTTCCGCGGCGAGCAGCGCTTTGAGCCGCTCGATGCGGGCGAGCAGTTCGCCGACACCGACGGGCCGAATCTCGATGACCCGCAACGACAGCGTCCCGCGCCCGGTGAAGTACGTGAGTTTGCCGTAGACCACCACCCGGCTGCCTTCTTGCAGCGGGATCGGGGAGCGGCGCAAGAGATCGGGGTCGCAGGTCACCTGCAACGACATGTCGGCCGACGGGTCACGAAGCACGAGGAACGCGGTGCGCGCTCCCGGGCGCGCGTTGATCTGGGTGATCTGCCCCTCCACCCAGATGGAGCCGAGGCGGTCGATCCACTGCATGACCTTCACGGCGACGGAGCGCACCGGCCACGGGTGTTCGGCGGAGTTGGCGGGGGCCGCGCCTGCCTCGGCGGACGGCTGGGGACCGCTCTGTGTCATACGGACAGGTATACGCGGCGGGGTTGGCCGGACCGTGCCCGGCCAACCACCGGCGAGGTCGTCGCGGGTGCGATCACTGGGCCCGGACGGTGGCGATCCGGTTCGTCAGCATGGTCACGAACGGGGCGCGCGCGAGGGTCCGCTGCTCGTAGTCCAGCAGCGCGGTGAGGTCCTCGACGGTCAGCATGCGCAGGCGGGCGCGGAGCTGGGCGAGGGTCATGTTGGCGTAGTCGTAGCGGGTCGCGACCTCGGGCTCGGCGATCTCGGCGGGCTCGTCCTCGACAGAGGCCGTCTCGTCGGAAGCGGGTTCCGCGACGGGCTCGGGGTCGGTGATTTCCGGCACAGTGATGGTCTGCACCGGGGCGACGTGCCCGTTGGTCGAGCTCGCGGTCGATTCTTCGGCGGTGTAGAGGTCGAAGCGGCTGGTGCGGCCCGCGGTCGCGAAATCGTCGCCCGAGGATTGCTCGTCGCCGAGATCCTCGTCGAAGGTCGCCCACTCCGGCTGTTCCACCGGGCTGTTGGACAGCCGCTCGAACACCGCGTCGCCCTTGAGCGCGAGGCTGGTCACGAACTGCTGGACGTGCATGGTGGTCTGCAACATCTGGCTGATCGCGGTGATCGGGAAGTTCATCGCGGCCGTGGGTAACCGACGGGTTTCTTCGAGGGCGTAGACGGCGGCTCCGGCGGCGACCCGGGCCAGAAACGGTGGTCGAAACATGCTCATAGCCTGCCCGATACGCCATGATCTGCAAAGAACTAGTGTCACAGACACTATTGTCCAGGGCCTGGATCACATTCGATGACCCGGCCGATCCGGTCGATGCGACCATTCGGCGGTCCCCAGGTGCACGTACTCTGGGGGACATGTCTTCGGCCATCCCTTTGAACGTCGGAATCGCCCGCTCGGCGGGCGCCGGAACAGTCGATGCCGACGGTGGTAAGCGCGTGCTGCTAGCCGAGCCGCGCGGATACTGCGCGGGCGTCGACCGCGCGGTGGAAACGGTGGAGAAGGCGCTGGAGAAGCACGGTGCGCCCATCTATGTGCGCAAGGAGATCGTGCACAACAGGCACGTGGTGGAGACGCTGCGCGATCGCGGCGTCGTCTTCGTGGACGAGACCGACGAGGTGCCGAACGGCGCGGTCGTGGTCTTCTCCGCGCACGGCGTCTCCCCGGCGGTGCACGAGGCGGCCGCGGCGCGCGACCTGCACACCATCGACGCCACCTGCCCGCTGGTCACCAAGGTGCACCAGGAGGCCAAGCGCTTCGCGCGCGACGATTTCGACATCCTGCTGATCGGCCACGAGGGCCACGAGGAAGTCGAGGGCACCGCGGGCGAGGCGCCCGATCACGTGCAACTCGTCGACGGTCCGGACGCGGTCGACCGGGTCACCGTGCGCGACGAGAACAAGGTGATCTGGCTGTCGCAGACCACGCTCAGCGTCGACGAGACGATGGAGACGGTGCAGCGGCTACGCGAGCGTTTCCCCGCGCTGCAGGATCCGCCGAGCGACGACATCTGCTACGCCACCCAGAACCGCCAGGTCGCGGTGAAGGCGATGGCGCCGGAATGCGAC
The DNA here is from genome assembly GCF_059570515.1 of Nocardia sp. CNS-044. Taxonomy (NCBI): domain Bacteria; kingdom Bacillati; phylum Actinomycetota; class Actinomycetes; order Mycobacteriales; family Nocardiaceae; genus Nocardia; species Nocardia sp. CNS-044. The sequence goes on along the minus strand of NZ_JCANSX010000006.1, from coordinate 719,373 downwards.
CTGGTCATCGTGGTCGGCTCGCGCAATTCCTCGAACTCGGTGCGGCTGGTCGAGGTCGCGCTCGGCGCGGGCGCGCGGGCCGCGCACCTGGTCGACTTCGCTCGCGAGGTCGACCCGGCCTGGCTGGACGGCGCGCGCACGATCGGCATCACCTCCGGCGCGTCGGTGCCCGAGATCCTGGTGCGCGGCGTGCTCGACATGCTCGCCGAGCACGGTTACGCCGACGTGCAGCCGGTGACCACCGCCAACGAGACGCTGGTCTTCGCGCTGCCCAGGGAACTGCGCACCGCACGGAGCTGAGCCGCGGTCGCCGGTGCGGGGCTGCTCTCGGACGATTGTTCGCGCTCGTCGGCGCTGTCTTCGGACCGCCGTCGATTACTCGGCGAAGGTGCGTTGTGTGAGGCCGCGCGGTGGGTGGGCATGTCGTCTGCCGCTGGTCTTTCGGCGGTGCCGGTAGGCGCTGTCTTCGGACGACCGCCGATCTCTCGGCGAAGGGCGCTGTCCGAGGCCGCCCGGTCGGTGAGCGTCGGTGTCGATCGCCGCTGATCTTCCGGCGCGGCGCTGTCTGATACCGCGCGGTGGGCGGCGTCGCTGTCGTCTGCCGCTGGTCTTTCGGCGGTGCTCGTCGGCGCTGTCTTCAGACCGCCGCCGATTACTCGGCGAAGGTGCGCTGTCCGGGGCCGCCCGGTCGGTGAGCGTCGGTGTCGACCGCCGCTGATCTTCCAGCGGCGCTGCGTTGTCTGATGCCGCGCGCTGGGTCGGTGTCGCCGTCGACCGACGCTGATCTTTCAGCGGTGCTGCGCTGTTCGGGCTGTGTGCGTCGGCGCCCGTATTAGTCGGCCCGGCGTCGAAGGTCGACGGTGTCAGAGACTTTCCGGCTTGCGCCGCTGGGTGCGGCTCGAATCGCGCTCGCGATACCGCACATTCGGCTGCGGATGCGGCGGCACCTCGGCGCGTCCGCGCGCGCCGCGTGGCGGTTCGCCCTCCGTGCGCGGCACCGGCGCGGGACGCGCGCCACGCGCCGCCGGTCGGCCGCGACCCGACGTGCCGACCCGGGGCGGGGCGTCGGCCACGGTCTTCGATGGGCGGCGGCCGGGACGCGGCGGTTCGTACTTGTCGGTGACCGGATCCTCGTCCACTTCCGGCTGCGGTCGGCGCGGGCGGCGGCGCGCCGATTCCGCGGGCGCGTCTTCCTCGCCGCGCTTGACGCTGCTGCGTCCCCAGCTCGAGCCGCGACGCGACTCCTTGGAGCGCTCGGCGGCCGACTCGCGCCTGTCCATGAAGATGCGGGCGCCGCCGATGGCCAGCACCAGCGCGGTGGCGAGCATCATCGTCGGGAACCGGTTCACCAGCGGGATGGCCAGGTTCAGCAGGATGTCCTTGAGGCCGGTCGAGACGCGGCCGGTCAGGTGCTGGTAGGCCAGCGGAACCGCGAGGAAGAGCAGCAGCGGCGGCAACACCATGGCGGTGAACAGCCCGCGGAAGCGCACGGCGAGCACCGCGGCGACACAGCCGACGATATACAGCGTGGCGAAGCTGGCGGTGAGTTCGGCGTTGTCGCCGCTGGCATCGATCAGGAATCCCAGCAACGTGCACGCGACCGCGATCAGGACAGCCGCCCAGGCCGGGATTCCCGGCACCGAGGGCAGGACCGAACGTTGCGGCGCGGGCACCCGGGAACGCACACGTTGGGTAGCAGCCACGATATGAACAGTAACTGCCATACCGTTCGGTGGGGTTACGGCGGGGCCGTTGCCGACTCGACCGGATCGACTCGGGCTGCGTCGGCTAGGCCGAATCGTCGGCGTCGGCGAAGCCGACGACCCGCGGGCGGCTGTCCACCCGCTGGATCACCGGAGCCTCCTGCTCGGCTATCTCGAGCTCGTGCAATTTGCGCGCGGTGACCATGACCCGCGACTCGACCGACGCGACCGCGTAATTGAAAGCGTCGACCGCCTTGCCGAGTTGGTTGCCGAGCCGGTCCAAATGCCGTCCGGTCATGCCGAGGCGCGCCGAGAGCTCCCGACCCAATTGCTGGACCATTGCCATATCCCGGGACACGGCCTCCTGGCGCCACCCGAACGCCACCGTGCGCAGCAGCGCGATCAGCGTCGTCGGCGTGGCCAAGATCACGTTGCGGCCGAACGCGTACTCCAAAAGCCCGGAGTCCGTGGTCAGCGCGGCGTCCAGGAACGGGTCGCCGGGCACGAACAGCACGACGAATTCCGGAGCGGGATCGAAAGCCGCCCAGTACGCCTTGTCGGCCAACTGGTCGACGTGCGCGCGCAACTGCTTGGCGTGCCGCACCAGCAGATCGGCGCGCACGTCGGGGTCCTCGGCGGTGCTCGCGTCGAGGTAGGCGGTGAACGGGACTTTGGCGTCGACCACTATGTGCCGACCCCCGGCCAGGTACACCACCAGATCGGGCCGCACCGAACCGATGCGGTCCGGTCCGCCGTCGCCGCGCACCGCCCTGCTCACCTGCGTGGAGAAGTCGCAGTGTTTGGTCATCCCGGCGAGTTCCACCACGCGCTCCAACTGGATCTCGCCCCAGCGCCCGCGCACCTGCGGCGCCCGCAGCGCGGCGACCAGCTGACCGGTCTGACTGGAGAGCTGATGGGAGGTGCGCTGCATGTTGGCGACCTGTTCGCGCAGACCCGAGTACGCGTTGATGCGATGGTGCTCGACCTGCTGGATGTGCTGGTTCAGCGCGCCGACCGCCTCGCGCAGCGGTTCCACCATGGCGCCGACCGCGCTCGAATGCCTGCGCGCCGCATCCTCGTTCGCCGCGTTGAGCGATTGCCGTAGCAAACGCTCGTTGTCAGCGGCGGCCGCCAGTCTCGCCTCCGCGACCGCCGCCCGCTGCCCGGCCCGGGCACTGTGGCCCAGCCAGCCCACTCCGACCCCAGCGGCGAACACCAGCAGCAGCGCGAACAGCATCGGTGCGGTCATAGCCCAGATAGTGCCGCACCCCACCGACATCCGAGCAACCAGCCAGCGGCCGTGCGGCCGCGCCGGGTGTCAGCGCTACGAATCACACCGCATCCGACGCATTTCCCAGCCAGCTCGAGGGCGAGTCTTACGAACAGACGCGCGCCAGCGCGCCGACAACACAGCCGCGAACACGCCGTGCCGCGGGCGCGGCAAATTGAACTCTGTCGGTGGGTGGCTCTACGGTTTCGGGCCATGCGGATGTTGCACACCTCGGATTGGCACATCGGGCGTACCTTCCACGGCGTCGATCTGCTTGCCGACCAGGCACGTTCGCTGGCCGCCATCGCGGAGCTCGTGGCGGCCGAGTCGGTGGACGTGGTCGTCGTACCGGGCGACGTGTACGACAGGTCGATTCCGAGCGCCGACGCGATCGCGGTGTGCAACCGAGGTTTCGAGGCCATCCGCGCCGCGGGCGCGGTGATCGTCGCGACCTCGGGAAATCACGATTCGCCCGCCCGGCTCGGCGCGGGCGCGAGTTTCGCCGCGGCGGGCGGGCTGCACCTGCGCACCACCGTCGCGGACTCCGATCGGCCGGTCCTGCTGACCGACGAGCACGGCGAAGTGGCTGTCTACGGCATCCCGTATCTGGAACCGGAGATCACCCGAGCCGAACTCGGTGTCCCGCAGGCGCGTTCGCACGCCGAGATCCTGGCGGCGGCGATGGGCCGGATTCGCGCTGACGTCGCGACGCGGCCGGGAGCGCGCACCGTGGTGCTCGCGCACGCGTTCGTGGTCGGCGGCGCGGCGACCGGCTCGGAGCGCTCCATCTCGGTCGGCGGGGTGGAGACGGTGCCCCTCGCGGAGTTCGACGGCATCGACTACGTGGCACTCGGCCACCTGCATTCGCCGCAGACGCTGTCCGAGTCGGTGCGCTATTCCGGCTCGCCGCTGCCGTACTCGTTCGCCGAGAGTTCGCATCGCAAGGCCGTGTGGATCGTCGACCTGGATGCCGACGGCCTCTCGTCCGTGCAGCGCCGTGACCTGCCGGTGGTGCGCGGTCTCAGCCGCCTCACCGGGACGCTGGACGAGCTGCTCGCCGACCCGGCGCACGAGGTGGCCGTCGACCACTACGTGTCCGCGACCCTCGTCGACCAGGCCCGTCCGATCGACGCGCTGCGCAAACTGCGCGAGCGCTTCCCGCACGCCGTGCACGTGGAATGGATACGCCCCGAAGGCAACCCGGAACTGCGTTACCGTGAGCGGGTGCACGGCCGCCGCGACACCGAAGTAGCGCAAAGCTTCCTCACCGACGTGCGCGGTGCGCCGAGCGCGGGAGAGATGAAGTGGATCGAGCGGGCGCTGGCCGCCGCCGTGGCCGAGCCCGAGCGGGTGTCCGCAGCGCCCGCGCAGCTTCCGCTCTCCGGCGAGCTGACCGCATGATCACGGAGAACGGAAGGCGCTTGTCCGAGCTGAGTGATCGGCGTGCGGCTGCGTCGAGTGGATGGCGCATGACCGCGCGGAGTGAATGGCGCGGGGGCGTGCGGACCGAAAGGCGCGGGGGCGCACGGAGTGAATGGCGCGGGGGCGCACGGAGTGAATGGCACGGGCGTGTGCGGACCGAGTGGCGCGGGCGGTCGCGGAGGGTGTGGCGCGAGGCCGCCGCATGAGACTGCATCGGTTGGAGATGACCGCCTTCGGCCCGTTCGCCGACACCACGGTCGTCGACTTCGACGCGCTCGGCGCGGACGGGCTCTTCCTCCTGCACGGGCAGACCGGCGCGGGCAAGACGACAGTGCTGGACGCGATCGCCTTCGCCCTCTACGGCCGGGTGCCCGGCGCACGCGGTGAAAGCAAGCGCCTGCATTCCGATCACGCGCCGGAACAGACGCCGCCGCAGGTCGTGTTGGAGGCGACGCTGGGCGGACGACGCTTGCGGCTCACCAGGATTCCCGAATTCGAGCGCCCCAAGCTGCGCGGCACCGGCACCCGCACCGATCCGCCCAAGGCCACGCTGACCTGGTTGGACGGGCGCGGCGAGAACCTCTCCCGCATCCCGGACATCGGCGACGAGATCATCCGTCTGCTCGGCATGAGCGCCGACCAGTTCTTCCAGGTGGTGTTGCTGCCCCAGGGCGACTTCGCGCGTTTCCTGCGTGCCGACAACGAGGATCGCGAGAAGCTGCTCGAAAAGCTCTTCGACACCGAGCGTTTCGGCACCGCCGAACAGTGGCTCGCCGACAAGCGACGCGCCTCGGCGGCCGAACTGGAGTCCCGCAGGCAGGGCATCGAACGGCTGATCGCGCAGATCCGCGGTGCGGCGGGTCTGAGCGTGACGGAGTCGGTCGGCGCGTTGGAGGCGGTGGCGTGGTCGCAGGATCTGCTCGCGACGGCTCGCACCGATCTGGCGCAGGCGAGTACGGAAGCCGAACGTTGCCAGCAGAATTCGGTCGAGCTGCGGAAGTTCGCCGACGAGCAGCGGCGGCTGGCGGAGTTGCGGCGCCGGATGGAGTCCGCGCGGGCTGACCTCGACGAGTACGCGGCGCGTGCCGAGCACCGTACCGCGCTGCGTGCGGAACTCGAAGCTGCCCGTCGCGCCCAGCCGGTCGCGGAGGCGATCGACGAGGCGCGCGCCGCCGTCATGACCTCGCGTCGTCGCGAGAACGAGGCGAGCGCCGCCGCGGCGCGATTGGCTTCCGCGCTGCTGGATCCGGCCGCGGCCGACATCGGTGGGTCCGAGCTGGTCGGCTCGGAAGACATCGAAGCGGAAGATGATTCGGACGCGGTCGCGACCGGTCCGACGATTCGGTCCGACGCGGACCTCGACGACGTGGTCCGTCGCTGGAGCGCCCAGATCGGCGCGCTCGAAGAGGTGCGGGCCGACGCGTCGGCGGCCGACCGGCTTCGTCGCGAAATAGATGATCTGCGTACCGAATCCGCCGCCCTGACCAAACGGATGACCGAGCTGACCGGTCGGCGCGAGCGCCTGCCCGCGACGATCGCCGCGGCGGAGGCGCGGGTGCGCGAGACGACCGAAGCCGCCGCGACTTTGCCGTCGCTGATCGCCGAATGCGAACGCCTCCAGGCCGCCGCCACGGCTGCCGTCGAATTGGCCGGTCGTAGAACGGATCTCGATCGCACGCGGATCGAGTTCGAGACCGCGCGCACCGCGCACAACGACGCGAAGGAGCGGGTGCTCGACCTGCGCGAGCGCCGCTTGGCAGGCATGGCCGCGGAACTGGCGGGTCAGTTGGTCGAGGGGGAGCCGTGCGCGGTGTGCGGCGCGGCGGACCATCCGGCCCCGGCTCGGCCCGCGCCGAGCGCCGTCTCCAAGGAAACGGAGGATGCGGCGGTGGCCGCCGAGCGCACCGCCGAGGAGAACCGCGACCGCGTCCACGCCCGAATCACCGGACTGGAACGCGAGATCGAGGCGCTGACCGCCCGCGGCGGCGACGCCGACCGCGTGGAACTCGCCGCCGCACTGCGCTCGGCGACCCACCGCTACGAGGACGCCGCCGAACTCGCCGCGCTGGCCGACGGATCGACGGCCGAACTCTCCCGGTTGCGCACCGAGGAAACGCGCCTGCACGACGACTTGCGCGCGGCCGAAGCCGGGGCCAGCACCGTCATCGCCCGCATCACGGCGTCGATCGCCCGCCTCGACGAACTCTCCGAACGTCTGCGCGCCGCCGCTGGCGCCGACGAGACCATCGACCGTCGCCGCGCCCGCCTGAACGGACTGGTCACCGACGCCACCGCGCTGCGCGCCGCACGCACCGCCGCGGCGTCCGCTCGCGAGCAGGTCACCGCGGTCGCGGATCGCGTCGAAAGTCTGGCGCGCGCCGCCGGTTTCATTCCGCAAGAATGGAACCACGACGCCGCCCGCGACGATGTCGCCCTGCTCACCGCCTACGCACGCGTCGTCACCGCCGCCTCGCGAACCCCGCAGCGGCAGCAGGAGATCGACGCGGAACTCCTCGCCGCCGAGAACGCCCGCGCGCACGCCGAGAAGGTGCTCGCCGAGCCCGAGATCCAAGCCGCCGCCACCGCCGAACTCGGCGACTTCGCCGAGCTGGAGCGCGGACTCGCCGACGCGCAGACCAGGCTCAACACCGCCGTCGCCGCGCAGGCCGAGGCGGGACGGCGGGTGCAACTGCTGGAAGAACTCGGCGGCCAGCTGTGGGCCGAGGTGGACCGGATCGCGCCCCTCCAGCGCACCCACGAAGAGCTGGCCGGGCTCGCGGAAGTGGTCGCGGGCCGCGGCGAGAACAACCGGCGCATGTCGCTGCGCTCCTATGTGCTCGCCGCCCGCCTAGAGGAAGTGGCGCTCGCCGGTTCGGTGCGGTTGCGCCGAATGTCCGGCGGCCGTTACGAATTCGTGCACTCCGACAAGGCGGGACCGCGCGGCAGGCGCGGCGGTCTCGGCCTCGACATCCGCGACGACTACACCGGCGCCGTGCGCCCCGCCAAAACCCTCTCCGGCGGCGAGACATTCATGGCGTCCCTCTCGCTGGCCCTCGGCCTGGCCGACACCGTCGCCGCCGAATCCGGCGGCCTCGTCCTGGACACCCTCTTCATCGACGAAGGTTTCGGCGGCCTCGACGCCGACACCCTCGACGCCGTCATGGGCGTCCTCGACGAACTCCGCGCAGGCGGCCGCGTCGTCGGCCTGGTCAGCCACGTCGACGAGATGCGCCAACGCATCCCCAGCCGCCTACACGTCATCCGCGGCCGCACCGGCTCCCACCTCCAAACCACCGTCGCCTGAATTACCGGCGAAGGTCGTCGGGGTGCGTTACGGGGTGAACGTCGATCAGGCCGCTCAGGCCCTCGAAATCGGCTGGGTTGACGGTGAAGAGTGGCAGGTGGTGGACCGATGCGATCGCGGCGATCATCAGGTCTACCCTGCGCGGCTTGGGGTTTCGTCCCGCGGCGAGGACCGCCGCGATGACGTGGCCGTAGCGGCGCGCCGCACGCGTGTCGAAGGGCAGCGGCTCGAAGATGGCTTCGGCGTTCTGCAGCCGTTCGATCCGCCGAGCTCGTTCGGCGGGGTCGCGGGCATAGTGCGGGCCGGAGGCGAGTTCCGCCATCGTCGGGGCGCTCACCACCAGCTCGGCGGGGAGTTCAGCGGGTGCCAATGCGTCGATGAGTACGAGGACATTGGTGTCGACCAGTCCTCGCTCCGGGACAGATGTCATTCGCTCTCGCCAGGCGCGAACTGTCCGAGCCGGTGGGCGCGGTCGTACGGATCGAAGATCGAGTCGTCCACTACCTCGGCCGCTTCGGCTGCCCAGTCGTGCGCGGCGGGAGAAAGTCCGACGAAGGCCGCGAGCACTTCGTCCCGTGGCACCGCGGTCCGCCGACGGGTGCGGCGGTGCGGGATGAGATCGGCGACCGGGGTGCCGTCGACCGTGATGGTGTACGAGTGCCCGGAACGAACTTCCCGGAGCACCCCGCTGACATTGTTCCGGAGTTCGCGCTGGGGTATCTCGGATTGCGGCTCGGGCAGTTCGGCGGGGGCGGACATATCACCAGGTTAGCCGCCCCTCGGTCGAACTGCTACGGGTTTTCTACAGACTTGCTACACGGCTCACCGGTCAGTCTGCTGCGCTCGACGCCGCATCGTCGGCTGCGGTGGTTGCCGCAGCGGTAGCCGCTGTGCCGCTGCTGCGAGTGTTCGCGTCGGCCGTGGCCGCGCCGCCGCTCGGTGTGTCCGCCGTGGCGCCTTCTTCGTCGACCGCGGCTGTGGTTCTGGAACGACTGGCCGTCGTGTCCTCGGTTGCACTCTCCGGCGCCGCACTCCTCGACCGCAGTAGAACCACCGTGAGTGCCACGCCGAGCGCGGCCAGGGCGGCGGCGGTGGCGAAGGCTGTGGTGAGGCCGGTGCGGTAGGCGGTGTCGGGGGAGGTGGTGGCGCGGGTGCCGATCAGGTCGGCGAGCAGGAGGAGGGCGGTGACGCCGAGGCCGGAGCCGACGCGCTGGGCGGTGTTGACGATGCCAGCGGCGATGCCCGCGTCGGCGTTGTCCACGGAGGTGACGGCGGGTGCGGTGACGCCGACGAAGGCGGCGGGGAGGCCGATGCCGAGGAGGATCGCGCCGGGGAGGACGTCGATCGGGTAGTCGGCGTGCGCGGGGAGGCGGGCGAACCAGCCCATGGCGACGGCTTGCAGCGCGAGGCCGATCGCCAGCACGCGGGCCGGGCCGAGGCGGTCCATGAGGTAGGGGATGAGGGTGCGGGAGGCCAGGATGTTCACCGCCGCGACCGGGAGCACCGCGAGACCGGAGCGGGTCGGACTGTAGTCCTGGGTGTTCTGTAGGTAGAGCGCGAGCAGCGCGAAGGTGGGCACGTGCGCCGCGCCGACCAGTGCGTTCACCACCGCCGAGCCGCTCACTTGGCGAATCCTGAAGAGCCGCAACGGCATCAGCGGATGCGGGCTGTGTGCTTCGACCACCACGAAGACGGCGAGCAAGGCCAGTCCGAGCGCGAGCAGCCCGGCCGCGAACCCGCGGGTGCCCGCGTCGCCGAGCGCCCCGATCGCGTAGCCGACGAGCAGCAGCGCCGTCGTGCCGGTGAGCGCACCGGGAACGTCGAGCCTGCGCACCCCCTCGCCCGCCCGCGCGGTGTCGGGCGGCAGCAGCCGAATCCCGGCGAGCGCGACGAGTCCGACCGGAACGTTGACGAGGAAGATCGACGGCCAGCCGAACGCATCCGTCAGCGGCCCACCCACCGCGGTGCCGATCGCCGCGCCCGCCGCACCCATCGCGCTCCACACCCCGAACGCCCGGTTCCTGGCCGCCTCAGCGGTGAAACTCGCGGTGAGCAGGGCCAATTGGGCCGGGATCAGCACCGCGGCGCCGACGCCTTGCAGGGCGCGCGCGGCGATCAGCAGCGCGGCGGAGTCGGCGAAGCCCGCCAGCGCGGAAGCCGCGGTGAACACGATCAACCCGCCCGTGAACACCCTGCGCGGTCCGAGCAGGTCGGCGGCCCGCCCACCGAGCAGCATGAACCCGCCGAACGCCAGCAGGTAAGCGTTGGTCACCCAGCCGAGCCCGGCCTCGCCGAGATCGAGGTCCGCGCCGATGGCGGGCAGCGCCACGTTCACCGCGGTGGTGTCGAGAAAGACCACCAGTTCCACGACGGTGATCAGCAACAGGACCAACCGTTCCCGGCGGTCGAAGACTTTCGCGGCCATGAGCCGTCCTCTCGCTAGAGCTTAACTCTAGCGAGAATGTCATTAGAGTTGAACTCTAGTCAAGTGGGCGATCCCAACTCTGGAACGCAAACGCGCCGGTCACCCGATGGATAACCGGCGCATGCGAATCCGCGAATCTCACCCCTCGTGATCGAGCAACCACCGCTTCGCGTCCAACCCCCACCGGAACCCGCCGAGCGCCCCACCGATCCGCAGCACCCGATGGCACGGCACGAACAACGCCGCCGCGTTCCGCGCGCACGCGTTGGCCGCGGCACGGGTCGCTTCCGGCCGCCCGGCGATGGCGGCGAACGCCGTATAGGTCACCGGATCTCCCGCGGGCACCTTCCGCAGCACGTCCCAGGCGTGCATGAGGAACTCCCCGGACCGCTGGCGCACCGGAACGTCGTCGATGGCGTGCACCTCCCCGCGGTGATACGCGACGATGGCCTCGGTGACGGCGCCGAGCGAATCTTGTTGGCGCAGAACGGGTGGACGCAGCAGCGGGTGGATCAGCAAGCGCAAGTTCTCCGCGTCGGCGGTCCAGCCGGAGGCCAGCACCGCGCCCTCGTCGTCGGCGATCGCCGTGAACGGGCCGATGGGGGTGTCGACGACGGCGAAGTCGGCGGCGCGGGTCGATTCGATGCTCATGGTGTGCTCGCTTTCGAGGGTGCGGCAGGAATGTTCAGTCGGTCTTGCTTGCCGAGCGGGCAGGCCGCTTGGGTGCGGCCGCGCGCCTGCTCAGCGCGGTCTTCCACAGGTGCATGGACAGATAGGAGCGCCACGGCGCCCAGCGTGCGGTATCGCTCAGGTCGATGCCGAGCAGGTCCGCGCCCTGCCGGACGACCAAGTCGGTGTCGAGCAAGATATCGGGATCGGCCAGCAGCCGCATCGTCACGTAGTCGGCGGTCCACGGCCCGACGCCGTCCAGCGCCAGCAGGTCCCGGCGCAGGTCCGTCGCGGTGCGACCGGCGTGCAGTGGCAGATCTCCCGCGGCGAGCGCGGCGGCGGCGCCGATGATCGAGCGAACGCGCCGCGCCGGACCGGTCAGCACCTCGGCGCCCCGTTCGGCGATGACGGCCGGTGTTGGGAACAACCGCGGCACGGGCCCGTCGACCGGTTCGCCCAACGCCGCCACCAGCCGTGCGGTGTGGGTAGCCGCCGCCGAGACCGAGATCTGCTGCCCGATCATGGTGCGCAACAACAGTTCCGGGCCGTCCAGGCAACCAGGCACCCGGATGCCGGGGGTGAACAGCAGCCGTCCGCGACCGTTGCGCGCGGCGGGTCCGTCGGACGCCGGGGCGCTGCCGATATCGGGCAGGGTGTCGGTGGCCAGGCGCCGCGCGTCCTCGGTGTCGAACGCGTCGGCCGGTGCGCCGAGCGGCGTCGCGCCGAGCACCTCGTCGATGCCGACCGGATCGGCGTCCAGGTCGAGCAGGTGCCGCAGCCGCGCCACGGTCGGCGCCAGATCGCGCATGTCGTGCAGCGCGAGTTCGGCGCGCACGTGGTCGCCACGGAAGCCGATCCGTGCCGTCGCGTGGCCGTGTGGGGTGCGCAAATTCCTGGTGTAGACGCGGTCTTCCCACGACTCCATGCCTGGCACGACATGCGCGGAAAGGAACCACTCCAGCCACGCGCGATCCAGCGGCTCACGGAACGGAAGACGAAGCGACAGTGTGCCGTTCGCCGACGGAGAAGCCTGCGCCGGATCTTTGCGCGCGCGCTGCGCTTCGGTGCGCATGGTTGTCGGGCTGACCGCGAACACCTCGCGCACGGTGTCGTTGAACTGCCGGATGCTGGCGAAACCCGCCGCGAAGGCGATATCCGACATCGGCATGGCGGTGGTCTGGATGAGCAGCCGCGCCGTGTGCGCGCGGTGCGCCCTGGCCAGCGCCAGCGGTCCGGCCCCGAGCTCGGTGGTCAGCACCCGGGTGAGCTGGCGCTGGGAGTAGCCGAGCGTGGCGGCCAGCGCGGGCACCCCGCCCCGTTCGATGACGCCGTCGCCGATCAGCCGCATGGCGCGGGCGGCCAGATCGGCCCTGGTGTTCCACAGCGGTGAGCCGGGCGCCGCATCCGGCAGGCAACGGCGGCACGCGCGGTATCCCGCGTGCTGCGCGGCGGCCGCCGTCGGGAGGAAGCTGACATTGGCCCGCTTCGGCGTGATCGCCGGACACGAAGGGCGGCAATAGATTCCGGTGGTGCGCACCGCCGTGAAGAACTGACCGTCGAAGCGCGAGTCGCGCGTCGACACCGCCCGATAGCACTGCTCGAAGTCCAACGCCGTGATCGTCACGCAATCCACAATGGCAGTTCCCACCGCGCCGTGCTAGCGGAAATCGGCCACCATCCCGGCCATCGCCCCCCACCCTCGCCGCCCCCCACAGCCCACGACCACAAAGCCCACGCGGGCCTTCCCACACGTCTCGCACACGCCTCACACAGCCGGTGCCTATGTGCGGCGTGTGGAAAGTGTGTGGCACGGGTGCCCGCGAGGTCAGCAGCAGCGATTGGTGGGGCTGCGGTCGGCTTCGGCGTGCCGGTCGCGCCAGTATTGGCGCTCGCTGGGGATGGGGCGGTCAGGGTGGTTGCGCTGGAGGTGTGCGACGTAGCGCTGGTAGTCCTGGCCGCCGAGGATCGAGTCGAACCACCAGACGACCGCGCGCACCGCGTCGAGCGCACGCCGCGGGAGGGCCGGTCGCGCTGACCTGCCCTCCCGCGGCGCGAGCGATTCGCCCATTACGCGGGCGCTTCCGCCTTGGCCGCGTGGGCCGCGCCCGGTGCGCGCACCTTGCCCGTCGCGATCAGCTCGTCCCATTCCTTCTGCACGGCCTTCTCCGTCGCGGTGGCGAGGAACCCGCTCGGCGCGAAGATCTTCGACGGCTCCTCCGGGGACTCGGTCGTCTCGCCGCCACCGGAACGCCAAGCACGGAAGCACACCAGCGCGCCGACCACCGCGACGATCAGCACCAGCACCGCGAACACGATCGAGAGCGTGCCTTGGATGAAGGTGTTGCGAATCACGGTGTCCACGTCCTCCGGCGTCTTCGCCGTCAGGCAGAGCTTGCCCGCCTCCTGCGCCTGCTGGCAGAGGCTGTGCTGCTTCCAGTAACCCACCTTCGGGTCGGCGGAGAAGATCTTCTGCCAGGACGCGGTCATCGTCACCAGCAGATCCCAGGCCAGCGGGATGCCCGGAATCCAGGCCCACTTCGCCAGGCCCTTCTTCACGATGATGGTCATCACGACGGTCAGCGCGACGGCGGCGAGCAGCTGGTTGGCGATGCCGAACAGCGGGTAGAGCGCGTTGATGCCGCCGAGCGGATCGGTGACGCCCATGAGCAGGATGGAACCCCACGCCGCGACCACGACGAACGAGCACAGCCACGCGCCGACCCGCCAGGACGGATCCTTGAACTTGCGCAGCGGGCCGCCGAAGTTGCCCAGCGCGTCCGAGGTCATGAACCGCGCGACGCGGGTGCCCGCGTCGATCGTGGTCAGGATGAACAGCGCCTCGAACATGATCGCGAAGTGGTACCAGAACGACTTCATGCTCTCGCCGCCGAGGAACTGGTGGAACACCTCGGAGATGCCGACCGCCAGGGTCGGCGCGCCACCGGTGCGCGAGATGATGCTGTTCTCGCCGACGTCCGCGGCGGCGCCGGAGAAGGTCTCCGGCGTGGCGGGCGGTCCGGCCAAGCCGAGCGAATTGGTGTACGCGGCGGCCTTTTCCGGAGTGCCGCCGGTCAGGCCGAGCGGCGCGTTCATGCCGAAGTACAGGTGCTGATCGATGATCGAGGCGGTGATGATGGCCATCACGGCGACGAACGACTCCATCAGCATGCCGCCGTAGCCGATCATCCGCGCGTGCGATTCCTTCTCCAGCAGCTTGGGCGTGGTGCCGGAGGAGACCAGCGCGTGGAAACCGGAGAGCGCGCCGCACGCGATGGTGATGAACAGGAACGGGAACAGGCTGCCCGCGAAGGCCGGACCGGTGCCGGTGGAGGCGAAATCGGAGATCGCGGGGGCCTTCAGCACCGGCATGGTGATCAGGATGCCGACCGCGAGCAGGCCGATGGTGCCGATCTTCATGAACGTCGACAAGTAGTCGCGCGGCGCGAGCAGCAGCCACACCGGCAGCACCGACGCGAGGAAGCCGTAGGCGATCAGCAGCCAGGCGATGGTGGTCCGTGACAGCGTGAACCAGTCGGCGCCCCATTCGGTTTCGGACACCCAGCCGCCGGAGACGATGGCGAGCAGCAGCAGCGCGATGCCGATCGCCGACACTTCGCCGACCTTGCCGGGCCGCAGGAACCGCAGGTAGACGCCCATGAACAGGGCGATCGGAATGGTCATCGCGATGGAGAACACACCCCACGGGCTTTCGCCGAGCGCGTTCACCACGACCAGCGCGAGCACCGCGAGCAGGATCATCATGATCACGAGGATCGCCACGATCGCCGCGACGCCGCCGACCGCGCCGAGCTCGTCACGCGCCATTTGGCCGAGACTGCGCCCGCGCCGCTTGGTGGAGGCCCACAGCACCAGGTAGTCCTGCACCGCGCCCGCGAAGCAGACGCCGACCACGATCCAGATGGTGCCCGGCAGATAACCCATCTGCGCGGCGAGCACCGGACCGACCAGCGGACCCGCGCCCGCGATGGCGGCGAAGTGGTGCCCGTAGAGCACCCGCCGGTCCATCGGCATGAAATCCTTGCCGTTCTCCAGGATTTCGGCCGGAGTCGCGACGTCGTCGCGCGGCTTGGTGATCTTCCATTCGATGAATCGCGCGTAGAAGCGGTACGCGATGATGTATGTACACACCGCCGCGATCACGATCCACACCGCGTTGACGTTCTCACCGCGCGCGATGGCGAGGATGGCCCAGGCGACCGCGCCGAGTATCGCGATCCCGGCGAAAACAGCCTTCTTGGCCGGGGTTATCGGGGACCGATCGACGACACCGACCGGTGGCAGGTCGGGATCGGTCCGCAGATATTCGATTGTCGCCATCTGCCTACTCTCCTGTGAAACGCGCAGGATCTCGACGTGCGGGATCTTGCTGAAACACGAGACAAAGTAGCTGATCGCCGATCGCCACTGCGCGGATTCCGGCCATCGATGGACGACCGTTAAATATTGTTCGTGTGTCGGCCGTCACCTGAGTGATAGCCGGACGTATGCTGCGATGCTGTTCGTCACACTCCATGTCCGCCCGAGGAGGGCTGTGCTGGATTCGACTTCGCCTGCGCCCGCCGCGCGTTCACCGGTTGTCGCCCCGCGCGGGATTCGCAGGCGCACCCTGCTCGGCTCCGCGCTCGCCGCGCCCTTGCTCGCGAACGCGTGCGGCTCCGACGACGACGCGCTGACCTTCTTCTTCCAGGCCCGTCCCGAGGAGGCGCGCGTCCGGCTGCGCATCATCGACGAGTTCCGCAAGCGGCACCCCGACATCCCCGTGCGCACCATCATGTCGGGCCCCGACCCGTTGCAGCAGATGCTCACCTACTGCGCGGGCGGCAAATGCCCCGACGTGCTGATGGCCTGGGAACTGCTCTACGCGGGGCTGGCCGAGCGCGGTGTGCTGCTCGATCTCGGCACGCTGCTCGACCGGGATCCGAGCTATGCCGCCGAACTGCGGCGCGACAGCTTTCCCACGCTGTACGACACCTTCAGCTACGGCGGCGGCCAGTACGCGCTGCCCGAACAGTGGTCCGGCGTCTTCCTCTACTACAACCGCGCGATGTTCGCCGAAGCCGGGCTGACGCCGCCCGCCCGGTGGCGTGACGCGTGGAGCTTCGAAAAGTTCCTGGACGCCGCCCGCGCGCTCACCCGCCGCGACGGCGACGGGCGCACCACGCAGTGGGGTTTCGCCGACGCCTGGGTGCCGTACTTCTCGGCTGCCTGCTTCGGGATGAACAACGGCGCCGAATGGTTCACGCCCTCGGTGAATCCGACCCGCACCAATCTCGGCGATCCCCGCTTCGCGGAAGGCTTTCAGTTCTACGCCGATCTCGCGGTGCGGCATCGGGTCGCGCCGAGAGTCGCCGACCAGCAATCGGTTTCGGCTCCGGATCTGTTCCGGCATGGACGCGCGGCCATGGCGCTCGGCGGGCACTGGCTGTACTCCGAATTCGCGGGCAACGAAGGGGTTCCCCTCGATCTGACCGTGTTGCCGGTCGGCCCGCACGGTGGCCCCGGGGCGATCACGGACGTCGGCTGCACCGGACTGTCCATCGCCGCCGACAGCCCGCGTATCGAACAAGCCTGGGAATTCGTGAAATTCGCGACGGGACCGGTCGGTCAGGCCATCGTGGCAGCGTCCGGCTTGTTCGTTCCGGTGCTGAAATCCGCAATGGCCACACCGGGATTCGCGGCGGCGCACCGCGAAATCCGCAATCTGGACGTGATGACCGATGGTCCCGCCAGTTCCCGTCCGCTGCCCGTGACGCCGATGTGGGGCAAGGTGTCGGCGCTGCTCGAACGCGGCGGGAACCGGGTGCTGCGCGGTGCGGCGACGGCGCAGTCGCTCGGTGGACGGCTCGCCGCGGATGTCGACGCGTTGCTGGGGGCGCAATGAGGGAACGCAGTGAGCGAATCGTGTGCCAGCGCGCTTCGCGCATGCTGGAGTCGAGCGTCAGCGAGGCGCAAGCATGAGCGAACGCAGTGAGCGAATCGTGCGCCAGCGCGCCTCGCGCATGGTGGAGCCGAGCCTCGGCGAGGCGCAGGCATGAGCGAACGTAGCGAGGGAATCATGTGCCCGTTGCGCATGCTGGAGCCGAGCGTCGGCGAGGTGCGGGCATGAGCACTTCCGTCGACGACACTGTGGTGGAAGCAGCCGACGACGCGCCGCCGCCGCGCTCACGAGGTACGGCGCGTCCCGGTCGGCTGGCGCGCCGACGTGAGCGCGCCGGATGGTTGTTCATCGCGCCGAATCTGTTGGCGGTTCTGGTATTCCTGCTGTTCCCGCTGGGCTTCTCGCTGTATCTGAGCTTCCACTCCTGGGATCTGTTCAGCCCGCCGCGGTTTGTCGGGATGGCGAACTTTCGGCGGCTCTTCACCTCCGATCCGCTGTTCCTCATCGCGCTGCGCAACACCGCGGTGTTCACCGTGCTGACCTTGGTGCCGACGGTGGTGATCGGGCTGGTCGTCGCGGCCGTGCTGAACCGGAAAGTGTTCGGAATAGGCCTGTTTCGCACCGTGGCGTTCCTGCCGCTGGTGGCTTCGACGGTGGCGATGGCGGTCGTGTGGCGGTTCATCTTCACCACCGACGACGGGTTGCTCAACATCGTGCTCGGCTGGTTCGGCGTCGACCCGGTGCCGTGGTTGACCGACCCGGACTGGGCTCTGGTCTCGCTCAGCATCGTGACCGTGTGGAAGAGCGTGCCGTTCGCCACCGTCATCCTGCTCGCCGCCATGCAGGGCGTGCCGCAGACGCTGTACGAGGCGGCCGAGATCGATGGCGCGGGGGCCGTCCGCCGCTTCCGTTCGGTGACGCTGCCGCTGATCCGCGGGCCGCTGTCGTTCGTCTTCGTGATCACCGTCATCAACTCGGTGCAGGCCTTCGACCAGGCGTACGCGCTCACCGGCGGCAACGGCGGGCCGGAGACGGGCACCTATCTGCTCGGGATCATGCTGTTCCAGCACGCGTTCGGGTTCTACGAGGTGGGCTACGCCTCGGCGCTGGCCTGGGTGATCTTCGCGATTCTGTTGGTGCTGACGGTTCTTCAGTTGCGTCTGTCTCGGCGAGAGGAGACGGAATCATGAAGAAACACAAGGTCCTGCCCAGGCCCCGCCTGCGCGGCGGCAACGCGACCAAAGGTCACCTGCACCGCGTCGGACGCGGCGGTGGTTACCTTCAGTCGGTTGGAATCGTTGAGCGGGGGCGTGATTCAGTCGGCCCGGACGATCGCGCGCGACGGGCGGCCGTGCGCAGGCTGGTGCGCGGCATCGGGATCTACGCCGCGCTCGCCGGTGTCGCGTGGTGCGCGCTGGCGCCGATCCTCTGGGCACTGTCGGGTTCGCTGAAGCGCGACGGCGAGATCACCGAACCGGCCTTGCTGCCGGAGGATCCGCAGTGGTCGAACTTCGGCCGGGTTTTCGAGCTGTTGCCGATGGGGCGCATGCTGCTCAACACCACCGTCTACGCCGTGTGCGTGACCGCCGGGCAGGTGTTCTTCTGCTCGCTGGCCGGATACGCGTTCGCGCGCTTACGTTTTCGCGGCAGCGAGGCGTTGTTCCTCGCGTATCTCGCGACGCTGATGGTGCCGCTCACCGTCACGGTCATCCCGCAGTTCCTGCTCATGCGCGCCTTCGGCTGGGTGGACACCGCGTGGTCGATGATCGTGCCCGGCCTGTTCGGCAGCGCCTTCGGCACCTACCTGATGCGGCAGTTCTTCCGCACGCTGCCAATCGAATTGGAGGAAGCGGCCATCCTCGACGGCTGCTCGACCTGGCAGGTGTACTGGCGCGTGCTGCTCCCGCACACCCGCCCGGCCCTCATGGTGCTCGCGGTGCTCACCTGGATCACCGTGTGGAACGACTTCCTCTGGCCGCTGGTGATGATCCAGCGCAACGAGCTGGCGACGGTCACCCTCGGATTGGTCCGCTTGCAGGGGCAGTACTACTCCCAGTGGCCGCTGCTGATGGCGGCCGCGGTCGTCATCCTGCTGCCCCTGCTCGCGGTTTACGCGATCGGTCAGCGGGCGTTCATCCGAGGCATCACGCTGTCCGGTCTCGGCGGTCGGTGAATGCTGGGGCGCTCATTCACCCCAGTACGTGCCGAAGCTCCAGAGATTGCCCTCGGGATCGCGGACCGTGAACCCGCGCGACCCGTAGTCCTCGTCGCGCAGTCCGCGCACCACCTCGGCCCCGGCGGCGGTGGCGCGCTCGAAGAGCTCGTCGGGCTTGTCGCAGACCACGTAGATCGAATCGTTGCCGGGCTTGCGCTGGCCGAACGGGGTGTCGTCCTTGCCCGCGGAACCGAACATGATGCCGCCGCCGAGCGGCCAGCGCAGCTCGCCGTGCTCGACGATCGACGGATCGTCCTCGCGGGCGTAGACGCCCGAGACCTGGAAACCGAAGGCGTTCACCAGGAAATCGGTCATCGCCCGTGCGTCGCGGAAGGCGAGGCAGGGCCAGATAGCGGTGCGGGTGGTGGTGTCTGTCGTCGTGGGATTCGTCATGCGTCCAGCCTCATCCTCCGAGACCCGGCTCGTCTTGGACGGATGGAATCTCCTCGGCCAGCCAGGTGGTCGGGCTGCATCCGGCGAGGTCGAGGAAATCGCGGTTCAGGTGTGCTTGGTCGTAGTAGCCGCAGGTCGCGGCGACCTGGGCGATGGAGACGAACGACGGCGTGTGCTCGAGCATCCGCCTGGCCCGCTCGAAACGGGTGACGCGGGCGGCGAGCTTCGGGCTCAGTCCGAACTCCGCGCCGAACTTGCGGGTCAGATGCTGGCGGGTCCAGCCGATGCGTTCGGCGAGCGGGCCGATGCTCGCGGTGCCGCCGCTGGCCACCACGGCACGCCAGGCCCAGGTGAGCTCGGGGATGACGAGGCGATCCGGGCAGGCGAGGCGCGTCAGAATCTCGTCGCAGACGGCGAACCGACGCGACCACGGGGCATCGCCCTGTAGGCGCTCCCACAGCTCGTCACCGGTCGGTCCCGCGACCTCGGCGCATTCGAGCGAAATGTTCCAGATCTCCGCGGCGGGCAGGCCGAACAGCGTCCGGCAGCCGAGCGGAGTGAGCGCGATGGCCACGCCCTCCTGGGTCCCGTTGTGCGCGATGGCGGCCGAACTTGCCTGCAAGCCGCTGAGCACGCAGCGATAGTCGCGTGGATCCTGGGACGGATCGGTCTGCGCCACAACGTCGATGGTCGGTCCGATGGCGACGATGAACGTGAGGTGGCGCGACGGCAGGCCCCGGTGCGTGCCGGGTCGGTATCCCGTCATCCGGTAGCCGAGGTAGTGATCGATGAACGCCGCCAGCGCGGGCGCGGGGCGGGCCGTCACCACCTCCGTGGTCGGCTCCATACGGGTCACGGTACGCCCGCGCGGGCAATTCGCGTACCGATCGCCCGCCGTGTGAACGTGGCGCACACCTCGGCGCGGGGTGCGGTGAGATCGCGCACACGGGGCGCCTCGAGTGTGTGAGTTCGGGTTGCTACCCGGTTACCGTTACGCCTTCAGACGAGGAGTGGAGGTGTCATGCGTCGAATCCGATACGAGCGCAGTGGTGGTCCCGAGGTGCTCGAGGTGGAATCGGCCGAGACACCGACACCCGGGCCCGGCGAACTTCTGGTGAAGGTCCACGCGATCGGCGTGACCCTGCCGGTGGTGCGCAAGGTGCGCGAACAGCGCGAGCCGATCCCGCTCGGCGGTGAGATCGCGGGCGAGGTGATCGCCGTGGGCGAGGGCGTCACCGACTTCGCGCCCGGCTACCGCGTCACCGGTCTGTGCTTCGGCCACGGCTACGCCGAGTACGCCCTGCTGCGCCAGGAGATGGCGTCGCCGATTCCCGACGGGGCCTCCGCCGTCGACGCGGTCGCGCTGGTGCGCAGCGGACTGGTCGCGCTCGGTGCGCTGGACGCCGCGAAGCCGCAGTCCGGTGAATCGGCGCTGGTCACCGCGGCAGCGAGCGGCGTCGGTCATCTCGCCGTGCAGCTGGCGCGGGTGCGCGGGGCCAAGCGGGTGGTCGCCGCCGTCTCCGACCCCGCCAAGGGTGAGTTCCTGCGCGAACTCGGCGCCGACGAGGTCGTCGTCTACGGGGAGCCGTGGGGTGAGCCCGTCGATTACGTGCTCGACGCCGTCGGCGGCGAACTGCTCGGACCCGCTCTCGCGGCCGTCGCTCCGGGCGGACGTCTCGTCGCCTACAGCTCCGGCGGCGGCACCATCCAGGCCTACGACCTGCTGTCCGGCGCCAAAGCGGTGATCGGTTTCCAGATGGCGCGGGTCGCGCGCGAGACGCCGGAGGTGTACGAGCACTGGCGGCAGGAGCTGTGGCAGTACTTCGCGTCCGGCCAGGTGCGGCCGGTGGTGCACGGGGAGTTCGCGCTGGAAGACGCGGCCGCCGCGCACGCGCTGATCGAAAGCCGCGGCAACCTCGGCAAAGTCGTGCTGATTCCTTGATCGACGCCGACCGCCTGTCGGCCGCGCCGCAAATGTGCGGCCGACAGGTGATCGCTGCCCCCGATCGGCATGGCCGCACCGCCCATGCCGGGCCGACGCGCGCCGTCGGCTCGCGACGTTGACGTGCCGGTGAATCGTCCGCGAGTCGGTCGCCAGATCGAGCACGATCAGCGGCGTGGGTCCGGCGGCCGCCGGGACGATGCGGCAGGCGCGAGGAGGGCAAAGGTCCGCGGCGCGTAGACTCTGTACCTCGTGAGTCTCACCCTCGGAATCGTCGGCCTGCCCAACGTCGGAAAGTCGACGCTGTTCAACGCGCTGACCAAGAACGACGTGCTTGCCGCGAACTACCCGTTCGCGACCATCGAGCCGAACGTCGGCGTGGTCCCGCTGCCCGATCCGCGGCTGGACAAGCTGGCCGAGATCTTCGGTTCCGAGCGCATCGTGCCCGCCACCGTGTCCTTCGTCGACATCGCGGGCATCGTGAAGGGCGCGTCCGAGGGCGCGGGCCTCGGCAACAAATTCCTCGCCAACATCCGCGAGGCCGACGCCATCTGCCAGGTGGTGCGCGTCTTCGCCGACGACGACGTGGTGCACGTCGACGGCCGGGTCGACCCCTCCGCCGACATCGAGGTCATCGAGACCGAGCTCATCCTCGCCGACCTGCAGACCCTGGAGAAGGCGGTCGTGCGGCTGGAGAAGGAAGCCAAGGTCAAGAAGGACCGCAAGCCGGTCGCCGACGCGGCCAAGGCGGCCCAGGAGATCCTGAACAGCGGCAAGACCCTCTTCGCCGCGCAGGATCAGGTGGACACCGAACTGCTCAAAGAGCTTTCGCTGCTCACCATCAAGCCGTTCCTCTACGTCTTCAACGCCGACGAGTCCGTCCTCACCGACGAAGCCAAGGTCGCCGAGCTGAAGGCCTCCGTCGCCCCCGCCGACGCCGTCTTCCTCGACGCCAAGGTCGAAGCCGAACTCCTCGAGCTCGACACCGAATCCGCCATGGAACTCCTCGAATCCATCGGCCAGACCGAACCCGGCCTGCACGCCCTCGCCCGCGCCGGCTTCCACACCCTGGGCCTCCAGACCTACCTCACCGCAGGCCCCAAGGAATCCCGCGCCTGGACCATCCACCAGGGCGACACCGCCCCCAAGGCCGCCGGCGTCATCCACACCGACTTCGAACGCGGTTTCATCAAGGCCGAAATCGTCGCCTTCGACGACCTGGTCGCCGCGGGTTCCATGGCGGCCGCCAAGTCCGCGGGCAAGGTGCGCATGGAGGGCAAGGACTACATCATGTCCGACGGCGACGTCGTCGAATTCCGCTTCAACGTGTAGCTGATCGAAGAGTCCAGCGCCGCGGCGCAGCCAGCTGGCATCAACTGAGCCCATCCGGAGATTCGGGTGGGAACTCACCGAGCTGCACAGGACGCCCGCCTCATCCGGATAACCTTTGACCCCCAACAGCGATTCAGGACGTGTCGACTGCCGCGAACCGTGAATGGCGGCATTACCGGAGAGCCGCGAGCGAACGTTCGTCCAGGTCGTTTCCGAAGAGGCCCGCGAGTTCGCCGAACCCGGATCGTACTTGCGTGGGCCTGGTGGTCGGTGAACGATTGACCTGGCGACGGCGGCGTTCGCGGGCCGCGCGGTGGCACACGCTCGGTGGACCGCGACGCTTCGGCCTCGCGACCTTCGCGGAGCGATCGCTCCACCACGAGGAGGACAGATGTTCATCCAAGTGATTCAAGGCAAGGTGTCCGACGTCGACCAATTGCGTCGGTGCATGGATCGGTGGACGACGGAACTCGAACCCGGGGCCGTCGGCTATCTCGGCACGACATACGGACTGTCCGATGACGGCACATTCATCGCGCTGGCCCGTTTCGAATCCGAGGAGGCGGCGCGACGCAACAGTGCGCGCCCAGAACAGGGTGCCTGGTGGGCCGAAACCGAACGGTGCTTCGACGGGCCGGTCACCTTCATGGACTGCCCCGAGGTGACGCAGTGGATGGGCGGCGGCTCCGACGAAGCCGGCTTCGTACAGGTCATGGAGGGTCACACGACCGATACGCGACGGATGCGCGAGCTGCTGGCGCAGACCGGTGATCGCGTGCACGAGCTGCGCCCGGAGATTCTCGGCGGCACCTTGTCGACCTATGGCACCGACGGGTACGTCGAGGCGGTGTACTTCCGGTCCGAAGCGGAGGCCCGCGAACACGAGAAGGTCGAGATTCCGGATGATCTGCGGCCTCTGTTCGAGGAGGAGCGCAGGCTCATGGGTGAGGTCACCTACTTCGACCTGCACGAGCCGATGCTGCTGTCGGCGCGGACGTAGGGGCGCGGCCGCCTTGGACGTGCGTGCGCGTGGGCCGCGCGTTTGCGGCCGGGAATCGCAACGATGGCTGCGACGCCAACCGAGACGGCGTCGAATCGCGCTTCAGCGCATCACCGCCTGTGAAGAAGTAACGCAGCTCGTTATCGCTGTTGGTAGAGGTTCTCGTGAGCCCCCATCCGGACAGCCGGTGGGGGCTTACTCGATGGCATTTAATTCTCTCGGTCTTCCTTGAATTTCGCCTCCATTTCCGCGGCGATCTGCGGCTCCTCGACCTCCATCTTCTGGACGTAGGCAACCGCGTCGCCGACGGTTCGCAGGCTCGCCAAGTCCTCGTCGGGGACCTTCACGGCGTACTTGTCCTCCAGTTGCACGGCGATCTCCACCAGCGACAGCGAGTCGATTTCCAGGTCGTCGACGAAGGACTTCTCGATCACCACCTCCGAAGCGTCGATGCCGGTCACCTCCTCGACGATCTCCGCGATGCCTGCGACGATTTCTTCCCGCGTGGTAGCCACGAATCAACCTCCTCGGTGTAATCACATATCCGCACAACGCCTCTCGCCTTCCAGCACGGCATTGGTTCCTCCGTGTGGGGCCGAACGGCGGTACCAGTACGCTAAAAGCTCCACCGGGGTGGAGGTTCAACAGGTTGTGACGGACGACACACAGGCCGGCGTGCTGGTGAGCATTGGGGAATTGGCGCGCAGCACCGGGCTCGCGGTGCGCACAATCCGGTTCTACTGCGACGAGGGCATTCTGGAATCCCGCCGCAGCGCCGGCGGGCATCGGATGTTCGACGCCGACAGCGCCACCGAACGACTGCTGTTGGTCCGGCGGTTGCGCGCGCTCGGTCTCGGGCTGAGCTCGATCACCGCAGTGCTGCAAGAAGAGCGGTCGATCACTGAGGTCGTCGCCGCCGAAAGTGCCCGACTCGACATCGAATTCAGGTCGCTGGCGTGGCGGCGGGCGTCACTGCGGGCAGTCGAGACGGCCACCCCACCGCAGCGGGCCGAGCGACTCGCGTTGCTGGCCGCCGCACAGGACGGTAGCGCGGCGCACGATTCCCTCGTACGGTTCTGGCGGCGCGTCCTCGCACGGATACCTCGGCGCGACGTCGATATCTACGTGGGCTGGAATGTCCCGGAGCCGCCCGCCGACCCGTCCGCTGACGAGGTTGTCGCGTACGCCGAGTTGGCCAGGCTTGTCGCCGATCCCAAGATGAAGAGTGTTGTGCAGCAGCAACTTTTGCGGAATCGCCCAGAGCTGATCCGCGATCATCGAGGTCTGTATGCCGACGTGGACCACGCACTGCGGGAGGTGGTGCCGCTTGTCGCGGACGGTGTGCGGCCGCGTGGTGGCAGCGAACTCGATCGGTTCGTCAACGCCCATGCCCTCGCGCGAGGGGAACGCGATTCCCCGCGGTTCCGCGAGCAATTACTGATCGACGCAACCGATACCGACTGCCGGATTCATCGTTATTGGGCGCTGACGGGCCAGTTGCTCGGAACTCGTATCACTGTGGGGCGAGCGCACAACTGGCTGTACACCGCATTGGCCCACTCCACCGACGTGGCCGAGGCCCCGGCGGCCCAGCGGCAGGGCAACGAGCGATCACGCCGAAATCGGCGAGTCAGTGCCCCCGAGTAGGTCCGTCCGAGTGTGGAGGATCAGTGGCATCGGTGGGGGCGCTGTCCTGAGAATCGTCGGTGCTGGACCTGGTTCCAATGCGGCGCGGTCTGGCGATGCGCCGAATGCCGGCGGCCGGAGCGTCCTCGCCAGCTCGTTTCCGCCGCATCGCGCCGAGATCGATGACACTCCCATGGTGGTCGGCGCTGCCCGGATCATCCTCCGCAGCGGCGTGCCGCGCGGCACTCGGGTCGACCGGCCACCGTCCTGTCTCGGCTTGCAGTTCCGAGCGCAGCACGGGCCTGGTCGGAGCCGGATCGTAGACGGAGCCGCCTTCCGAACGCCAAGGTTGGTTGGGACGCTCACCGGATTCTGAAACGCGCCGCGGTCGACGTGGGAGCCGGGTGACTTTCGACGTGCCGTCTCCCGCCTCGGCGGAACCGGTCTCGGCAGCCCTCAGGCCTTCGAGCCTTCTGCGCAACCGTTCCACCGCGTCGAACCTCGTCCCGCCGGGCTCCGGAGGGGATCCGCGTCCCGGTTCTTCCCGGTCCGACATCGAGCTAGCAGCCGACGAGTGCCGTCGCACCCGTCGGAGTCACGATCGACGGCACCCCGGGTCGATCTCTCAACTTCTTCCTGATTGCATCGATCACGTCCGAATTCTCCCTCAACCGCGACACTCGTTTCCTGATCGGTCACACTGAGCGCCGGAGCCAGGCTTGCGGGCCGTCGCTCACGTGATGAATCAACGATAACCGGCTCTATCGCTCTACCCTCAGCCGCTTCGCTGCGCCGCATTTTCGGAACTCCGCTCAGCACCTGAACCTCACCATAGGATCTTCGCAACCTCAGTCATGCGCTGGCTTGTCACGTATGGGAAACGCAGTCGGCCTCGGTCGATCGAATCGGCGCACGCGGCGCGGCGCGGCGCCGCCGAGGCCCACGAGCTGATCGATCCGGATGTCTGATCGCAAATTGGTCTTCACCGCCTATGGGTGGGGTGGAAGACCTACACCTCATGGTTGGCCCGCGACCGCACGATCCTGAAGGCGGCGAACAAGGTCATGAACGCTGCGCTTGCGGACCGTTCGTCGGCATTGGCAAGCCCGAGCCGCTGAGCATCACTTGGCGGGGCACTCGTCGCGGCGAGTCACCCGCGAACATCGGCTGATCTACTACGTCACGGACAGTGAGTTGGTTGTGATTGGAGTCGGCGGGCGCTACGACGACTGACCTCGGCGGTTTCCGACAGTGTCTGCCCGACCGAACGCGAGCACCCGCGTCTTCAGGCCACGATGTCGAACAGGGTGAGCTCGCGCGCTGCGGCGGCGCGCTGTTCGGCCCGCTCGCGGATGGCGCACGTCGGACCGATGCCCTGCGCGACCGATTCCGCCGACACCAGCCAGCCGTGACAGCGGCGGCAATGGGCTACCAGCCTGATCTCGGGACGATCGTCGGTCTCGGCCATTTCGCGCTCCTTCGGCCGCTGCTGCTCCGACCTCGAGAGTGACACAGGGGGCCGACACCTTTTGGGCGATCACGGCCGCTGGATATCAGGAAAGGACGCTTGTAGGAGGCGTTTTCGTTCG
This sequence comes from Nocardia sp. CNS-044, assembly GCF_059570515.1. NCBI lineage: Bacteria > Bacillati > Actinomycetota > Actinomycetes > Mycobacteriales > Nocardiaceae > Nocardia > Nocardia sp. CNS-044. The sequence goes on along the minus strand of NZ_JCANSX010000006.1, from coordinate 692,584 downwards.
GACACCTTCGGTGATCGCGTGAGCAGTCTGCTCCTATCTCGATATAGCGTTGTGCTGCAACGTAAACCATCGCCGCACGGACACGGATGGTCCGATTCAGGTGTCGTCGAGTGGGTTCGGGATCGCGTGGTGTCGCTAGAAGTGACGTCGCCGACTCGGCGTGCCTCAGGCTTTGAACGAGTGCAGGCTTGCCAGGCAGAGGGTCTGCTCGGCGTCGAACCATTCGAAGGTGCGGACCGGCTGGGACCTAAGGCGGGCCGCGAGTCTGAGCGAGCGTTCGTTGGCGGTCTGGGTCGCGATGAGGACCGGCTGGTCGGGGAGCTCGTCTGCGGCTGCGCGTAACGCGGCGGTGGCGGCTTCGAACGCCAGTCCCGCGCCCCAGGCGTGGCGCCGCATCAGGTAACCCAGTCCCTGACCGTCGTCGGTGACGTGGCCGGGCTCGTCGGCGGCGCGCCGTTTGAGCTCGAATGTTCCGATCAGTGTTGTCGGTGGCCTTATCTGTCTTGCTTGGACGTTGATCCATCAGATCATGGCATCGCCGCGTGGACGCCTTCGACGATGCGGTTGCTGCGGACCGGTGGTCGTCCACTGATCGGGACGCGGGCCAGTGGACGACCACGGACCGGAGCGATCAGAGCCGGAAGATGCGCGAGCCCACGGCCCATCCGGCGCTGGACCAGTTCGGGCCGAAGCAAGCGACCGTGCCCGGCTGTCCGACGGGCAAGTCGACGCGCGTGGTGTACGGGCCGATGGCCGGAGGGAAGGCCGCGAAGTTGTATCCGACGCAATCGATTTCGAGGCGGTAGGTGCCTTCTCCGCCTCGGCACACGCCGTTGTACGCCCATGAACCGTTCATCGACCCCTCGCAGCCGGACGAGTCGGCGGCGGCGGTTCCGGCGATCGCTGCTGTCGCGGTGAGTGCGAGAACGGGGGCGGTCAGGCACATCGCTACTGCCCGTGGCGAGATCTTCACGAAGTCTCCGATCGTGTAGTGGTCGATTTCATAGGATGTATCCGCCGCTGTGTCGTGGGATGTTACATGCGACCGCGACTCCTGCTGCCGGACAGTCCAATTCGTGCAATGGGTCGGCCCGCGCATCGCACTGTCGACAGAGGCGAACCGCGGTACGTGAGGTGCGCACCTGTTATCGGCGCCGAAAGGGGCAGCAGGGCGCGGTGATGGCGGCCAGCTGGTCGTCGGCGAGGGTGCGCTTCGAGGCAGACGGAAGCGGAACTCGAGTCCCGCCAACGTCATTGCCCATTTCTGGTCGCTCAGCGGGAAGCCGGGGGCTAGTCACTGCCGGAACTTTCGGAAGCGTTCGGCGGTGGGCCGTATGACTCTCCGTAGCAGGTGGCGACCGCGGCGGCGCGATCGCGCAGGGAGGTACGCAGCCATTGCGGGGCAAGGACTTCCGCGTCGGCGGCGAGCTGCCACAGCGCCCATTCCGCATGTCTCGAATCTTGGAATGTCGCTTCCAGTCGCAGTCGGCCGTCTGCGTCGGCTTCTTCGGAGCGGACGGCCAGCGCGGTGCCCACCAGCTCCTCCCTCCGCGCCGGGGCCACCCGTGCCAGCACGCTGACCTGGTCGCCGCCGGTCCGAAACCGCGTGCTGCGTTCCTGCCAGGCCCGGTCCAGGTCGACCCGGTCCGGTCGCTGTGCGGGTTCGGGGAGTTCCTCGGCGGCCAAGATTCGAGACAGTCGGTAGGTGCGGTCCGCGCCGGACCGCGTGGCCAGCAAGTAGCCGTGCCCGCGGGCGGTGACCAGGCCGATCGGGTCCACCGTGCGCCATTTCGGGGTCTGGTTCACGGCCGCGTAGTGGATGCGCAGCTTGCGTCCGGCGAACACCGCGCGCCGAACCTCGGTCACTACGGCGTCGGGCGCCTCCTCGGTGACCAGCCGGCGCGAGAGGAGATCGGTCTCGGGATCGATGAGCAATCGCTGGGCCGCACCGGCCGCGGTGGCCCGATAACTTTCGGGCAGCGCGTCGACCACCTTGCGCATGGCCGACGCTAGCGCCGAGCCGAGGCCGAATGCCTGTGCGCCACGCCGGGATCCGGCCACCAGCAGGGCAAGTGCCTCGTCGTGGTTCAGTCCGGTGAGCTCGGTCTGGAAGCCGGGCAACAACGCGAAACCGCCGTGCCTGCCGCGTTCGGCGTAGACCGGGACACCGGCCGCGGACAGCGCCTCGATATCGCGCAGCACGGTGCGGGTGGACACCTCCAGCTCGCGGGCCAGCGCGGTCGCGGACAGTCGACCGTGCTGGCGCAGCAGCAGCACCAGCGAGACCAACCGGTCAGCGCGCATACGAAAATTATGTCAGCAATACACGACACAAGATGTCGTGTATTGGCTGAGAGGCTGTCCAGCATGACAAAGAAGATGGTTACCGAGCCGATGGACGTACGGACTCTCGAGGACTCGACCGGCGCTGACGAGGCGATGGAGCGGACGGCGATCAATCCGTGGCCGTGGTCGGTGAAGTTGGGGTACAACCAGGGTGAGATCGTCTCGGGGCACACCCGGACCCTGTATTGCGCCGGACAGACCGCGATGAGCGGTGACGGCGAGCCGCAACACGCCGGTGACATGGCGGCGCAGTTGGCGCTGAGCCTCGACAACCTGGAGGCCGTTCTGGGTGAGGCGGGCATGTCCCTCGCGAACCTCGTCCGGCTCAACGTCTACACCACCGACGTCGATCTGCTTTTCCAGCACTACGGAGTGCTGGCGTCGCGATTGGGCGCCGCCGGGGTGGCGCCGGCCACCACGATGCTCGGGGTGACACGGTTGGCGATCCCTGTCCTGATGGTGGAGCTCGAGGGGACCGCCGTCGCCTGAGGCGATCGCGCCACCTCGGCGGGACAAGCGGAACCGGCACGATAGCAGGCAGGTGGGTGATATCCGGTGGTCGGAATGGTGACGATCGGCGTCTACGGCTTTACCGCCGAAACCTTCCTCGACGAGCTCACCGGCGCAGGCGTGGGGTTGCTACTCGACCTCCGCCAGCGCCGGGGGGTGCGGGGCCCCGACTACTCCTGGGCGAACTCGGCACGGCTCCAGAGCATGCTCGCCGCGGCGGGCATCGGCTACCGGCATGTGAAGGGGCTGGCGCCGACTACCGAGCTGCGTCAGCTCCAATATCGCGAGGACGACCGGCAAGGCGTGGGCAAGCGCAACCGCATCGCGCTCGCGCCCGAGTACGCCGAGCGCTACACCCGTGAGATCCTCGACCCGTTCGACCTCGGCGCGCTCGTGGCCGAGCTTCCGAGCGACGCGGTGACCGCGCTTCTCTGTGTCGAGTGCGATCCGGAGGCATGTCACCGCTCGCTCGTGGCCGAGCGTCTGCGTGTCGAGCACGGGCTGCCGATTACGGACCTTCGCCCGGGTTGAGCCAGGCCTGTCACCGGTCGTCAGATCCGACGACGCCGAACCCGCCGCCGAGCCGGAGGCGAACCCGCTGCCGAACCCGCCGCCGAGTCGAGGCCGCCGCCGCGTCGGGGCCGAGCCCGCCGCCGAGCCGGAGGCGAACCCGCTGCCGAGTCGGGGCCGAACAACCGCTGCCGAGTCGGGGCCGAACACCGCCGCCGAGTCGGGGCCGAACAACCGCCGCCGAGTCGGGGCTGACCCCGCCGCCGAGCTGACGCCGAGCGCGCCGTTTCGCGACGCATGACGGCGTCCAACTGCCCAAGTCCGAAGAGGAGGCGCGGCGTAGAGGGGGCTGATCAGATCCCAATGCCTGATGCGCAAGCAGGTCGGAGCGGCCGGTTGACGAAGCTGGGCGGAATGGATTCGAGTCGGCTCCGTGTCCCTGGTCGAGGGCAGCGACAAAACCGACGAAGTGGTCGCTCCGCGTGATTGGTGAGATTGCTGTCGGTCGAGACCGTTGCACCGCGCCAGCCGAATTCGACCGTTCGGAAACTCGCCGAGTCTGGTCGAGAACGGCGTACTCGCTCTTCTGTTCGCCCTCGCGCCATGCGCGGACCACGCCACCTCAGGCTGCGCGGCGCAATTGTGCCATCGTCACGGCGAGTCCGCGTCCGCTGCGCAGCACTCGCCCCAAAAACACTGGGCGGCAACAAAGTTTGCGAGCACGAGCGCGCATGGATAGCTGTGTAGAGCCTACCGGTACGAAATGAATCCTGCAGCGCGAGTCTTCCGCATTGTGGGCAACCTAATTTCGCAAAGCGAGATGACAAAAGTCCCTTAACTACCGGTAGGTTTCAAATACCGGAGGGTATTCTTTTCTCGTTTCCATGGGAAATGCGTTGTGTGCTGAGAAATTTCCCGGCGATAGCTGTACATCGGTCACTGGGCGTGTGTAGCGTCGGGACTCGCTGAATCCCTCACAGACAAGCGGTGGCACGGTGATCGGAATTGAGGGCTGCCTGAAACGCATCATGGACATTCCGGGTGCGCGCAGCGTGACGATGGTGGACGGCGCGAGTGGTCTGGCGATCGCCGCTGCCGGGGAGCACGACCTGGTCGACGAGCACGAAGATGCCGCGGCCACAACGGATGTGGTGCGCGCCGTGCTCGGCTGCTCGGCGCTGGCCACCGGTCGCGACGGTGACGATCTCACCGAGATCATCGTGTGCGGTACCCGCGGATTTCACTTGCTGAATCTGGTGGACGGCGATTTCGACGGACGGCTTTTCGTGCACCTCCTGTGCGACGACGACACCGGGAATCTGGCTATGGCGCGATTCCAGCTGCGAGCAATTCTGGCGGAATTCGCCGAGGACGGTCATGGGCGTTGAACTCGCGGTCGAGCTGCGGCGGCTGGAAAAGGAAGGGAGTACGGGTGTGTTGCGCGCGGGCGATGGCGCGTTTCATCTCACCGGCGGCGTGATCGCCTCCGCCGATTGCCGCAGGGCGACCGGATTGGACCGGCTCGTGGTGGAGGCGGGCGTGGCCACCGCGGAGGATTGGCGGCAAGCGGGTTCGGGCGACCCGGGTCAGGTGCTGAACCGCCCGCGACTGGAAACCCTTGCACTGCTTTCGGTTTTCGATGCGGCGTATTTTCTGCTCGCGTCGTCCGCCGTCCCCGAGTTCCGGCCCGCTCCGCCGCACTGGCTCGCCCCGGTCTGTCACATCACGCCGCGCGCACTGGTGCAGGAATGCGCGCGGCGCGGTGATCCGGAGTCCGGACCCTGGCCTGCCGAGCTGGTCGACCGGGCTCCGGTAGTTCCGGTGCGGCGCGTCCGGCGGCGGCAGGTGGTGCTCACGGCGGGCCAGGCCGAGGTGCTCGCGGCGGCGGATACCCAGCGCAGTATCACCGGAATCGCGCGCGACCTCGGCCGCACCACGTACGGATGTCTGGAGGCGGTGCGGGAATTGACCGCGGCGGGCTTGATCAAGCCGCCCAGTCCAGTCGTCGATCGAGGAAGGCACACTGCCCACTGGGGTGCGGGGTTCGAGCCGTACAGCGGATCGCAGGGTGCTCGCACCGACACGCGAAATGGCAAGCACGCCAAGATGACCGGGCCGGGCGTTACCGAATTGGCCACGCGTACCGGGGCGCCCGCCGGAGGGCGCGTCATCGAGATCGAGTCGCCGGCTGGAGATTTCGGCCGTGCGCGAGAAGACGAGCCGTCCGCGCCGATACCTCGGATCAGCGACCCCACCGCCCCACCACTACGCCGCCGGGTGCGGTCGGCCCTGCCGCCGACCGCGGAACAGTGGGAGCCCGTGGACCGCGATGTGCTGGTTCGCCTGCGGGCGGCGTTGGAGGAGCTTGCGTGACCGCGCGAAAGAAATTGCTCGGCGATTGGATGGGAAGGTTTACCAAGGTGGCGATGTCCGGACCCGAACCGAACGCGGCGGTGCTCGCGGAACTGAAGATGCTGCGGGATCGGGTGCCGCAATCGACCGGCGCGCTGGTCTCCTCCGGCGATGGATTGCTGATCGCCCACGACCTGCCCGCACACATCGAACCCGACGGAATGGCAGCGCTGTCGGCTTCGCATCTGGCGCTGTCGTACCGGCTGTCCGCCACCGCCAACGGCGGCGGCTTCCACGAGGTCGTGGTGCGCGGCACCGAGGGACACGTGGTGATCTACGCGGCGGGCTGGGCCTCGCTGACCGTACTGGCCGGACCCGAAGTGAACGTCGGCCGGCTCCACCTGGAGTCGCGTCCGGTGGCCCGCGCGATCGTCGATCATCTGGCGGCGCTGGCGACAAAGCCCGGAAAGGACCGGGCAGTGCACACCCATCGAAAGGAATGAAATGACGAATCTCGATCTGGCGCTCAAGGACATGATGGTGATCGACGGTGCGGTCGGTGCCGCCGTCGTGGACTACAACAGTGGCATGGCGCTCGGAATGCTCGGGAGCTCGAAGTCGTTGGACCTGCAGGTCGCCGCGGCGGGTAACACCGAAGTGGTGCGCGCCAAGCTGCGGACCATGGAGCAGCTCGGTCTCAATGACGACATCGAGGACATCCTCATCACCCTCTCCGGCCAGTACCACATCATCCGCCCGATGACCGGCCGCAAATCCAAAGGCCTCTTCCTCTATCTCGCCCTCGACCGCGGACGGGCCAACCTGGCGCTCGCCAGGCACCACCTGCGCGGCATCGAAGAGGACCTGGAGGTCTGACCCGCTCGCGGCGGTCAGTGCGCCGCCGCCGCGGCCGGGAACCATTGGGGGTTTTCAGGGTTGGGCAAGGCGGCGGCCGTGTGGAAGTGGACGAAGCATGTCGTCCAGGTCGTTCCGCCACAACCGGTCACGCGCAGGGCACACCAGGTAGCCCGAAGCGGCCGAGTCAGCGATGTTTCCGGGCCACAAGCACGGCGTCGCGAAGCTCGATTTGGTGACTGCCGTGCGTCACCGTTCGAGATCTGTTCTCCGCCACCATGATTTCCCAGCGGGTGGGATCCAGCTCCGCCGCCAGGCTTTCCGCCGTGACGTGCACTCCGGAGGCGTGCGCTGTCGAATGCGCGTCCGTCGGATGATGGCCGACGATGAGGAGTGTGCCGCCGGGCGCGACCGCGGGGGCCAGTCGGCGCAGCAAGGTTTCGGCTCCGGTGACGGGGTGGGCGTAGTGGGAGCAGACCAAGTCGAAGCTGCTCTCCGGCGGCGTCCATTCGGTCAGATCCGCTGTGAGCCAATCGATTCGATCGGCCACCTCGGGACCGCGGATATCGGCGCGCTCGCGGGCGCGCTCGAGTGCCGCGGTGGCGAAGTCGACGGCCGTCACCCGCCAGCCGTGCGCGGCGAGCCAAACCGCTTCCGCGCCTTCGCCGCAGCCCGCATCCAGAGCGCGCCCCGGCGGCAGTTCCGCCGCCTCCACCGTCAGGTGTGGGTTGGGTTGGACGTGCGGAGTCGTCGTGCGGTAGCGGTTCTCCCAGAAGGCGTGGTCGAGTTGTTCGGACACGGTGCTCCTTTCGTCGTTCACAGGCCGTGGCGGCTGGCGCCGGAGTTCGCCTCGCTCAGGCGCGCTTCGGTGTCGGCCGAGAACGGTTCCGCGTACCTCGGCCACGTGCGGTGGTCCGGTGCCGGACCGCGTCCGTCGGCGCTCGAGTAGGCGGCGACCGCGTTTCGGGTCTCTTCGGCGACCAGGTCGGCGTTGATCTGCGCGCCCGCTGTGGCACCCGCGGCGGCCGCAGCACCGACTTGGGCGGCCAAGTCGGTGATATTGCCCGCTGCCCACACGCCGGGCACCTCGGTGCGGCCGGTTGGATCTGCCGCGATGAACTCGCCCATCGGGTGCTCGCTGGTGCGCAATCCGAGCGTCGCGAGGAACTGGGCCCGCGCCACCATGCGCGACCCGACCGCGACGACCTCGCGTTCGATCACCGTGCCGTCGCTCAGCCGCACGCCGGTGATGCGATCGTCGGCGATGACCAGGTCGGTGATCCCGCCCTCGACCAACCGGATGCCGCGCGCGGCGAGCTGCACCGTCTCCTCGTGTGTCGGTGTGGTCGTGTCGGTGAAGAACACCACGTCGGTGCTCAGCTGCCGGAACAGCAGCGCCTGGTGGACCGACATCGGACCGGTGGCGAGCACGCCGATCGCTCGGTCGCGCACTTCCCAACCGTGGCAGTAGGGGCAGTGCAGCACGTCGCGACCCCAACGTTCGCGCAGGCCTGGGACGTCGGGCAACTCGTCGACCAAGCCGGTGGCGAGCAGCAACCTGCGGGCGCGGACCGTCCGGCCGTCGGCCGTCGTGAGCGTGAATCCGTCGCCGTCCCGGCTCGCGTCGCGCACCTCGCCGGAAACGAGCTGAACGCCGAACTGCCGGACCTCAGTGCGGCCGCGTTCGAGCAGCTCGGCGGGCGGCATGCCCTCCCGCGCGAGCAGGCCGTGCACGCCGTCGGCCGGTGCGTTGCGCGGCGCGCCCGCGTCGATCACCAGCACCGAGCGTCGCGATCGGCCGAGCATGAGCGCGCCGCTCAGTCCCGCGGCGCCGCCGCCGATCACTACCACGTCATAGCTGTCTCTCAGTTGATCGGTCACGTGACCACCTCCTGCGACGACTATGCGAGCCCCGCCGCCGAACTGGCAACTTTGTTTGCCACTCTGGCAAACTGGTCCCATGGACGACGGCCTCGACCGAGCACTCGACGCGGTCGGTCCCCGACTGCGTGCCCTGCGTCGCCAGCGCGAAACCACGCTGGCCGATCTTTCGGCGACCACCGGGATATCCGTGAGCACCCTCTCCCGACTGGAGTCCGGCGCGCGGCGGCCCACTCTGGAACTGCTGCTGCCGCTCGCCAAGGCGCACGGCGTCACGCTGGACGAGCTCGTCGACGCGCCGCCCACCGGCGATCCGCGCATCCACCTGCGACCGGTCACGCAGCACGGCATGACCATGGTTCCGCTGACCCGTCGCGCGGGCGGCATCCAGGCATACAAGATCGTCCTGCCGCCCGCCGACCCCCGCGTGCAACCTCGGCCCCAGACCCACGAAGGGTACGAATGGGTCTACGTCCTGAACGGACGCCTCCGCGTCATCCTCGGCGAGCACGATCTGAAACTGGTCCCTGGCGAAGCGGCCGAATTCGACACCCACATACCCCACTGGTTCGGCGCCGCCGACGCCGAACCAGTCGAATTCCTCAGCCTCTTCGGCAAACAGGGCGAACGTGCTCACTTCCGCGTCCGACCGAAGTCGAAACGCGGAGAGTGACAATTCGATTCAGGGCAGGAGTTGGTTGAAGAAGGTGCGGTAGGCGCGGAGGGTGTTGCGGAGGTCCTCGGTGTCGGGGTCCTGGGACCAGCGGGTGGTGAGGCCGCGGCGGTGTTCGGAGTAGGCCGCGGTGAGGTGGTCGATGGTGTTGGCGACGAGGTTGTCGGCGCGGGAGACCGCGTCGCGGGGGTTGTCGATGAAAGAGCCTTGGACCGTGCGCCATTCGGTGCGGAGGCGTTCGATCTCGGCTTCGGTGAAGAGGGGGATGGGTTCGTCGTGGGCAGCGGTGGATTTGCCGTTCGGGGTCGCGGCGGTGGTGTTGTCGTGGGCTCGGTCGCCGCCCACGGCCTCCGCGGTGCTGGCATCGCGTGTGCCGGTGCTCGGGGCTGCGTGGTCGCTGTTCGGGATGTCGCCCGACGTGTTCAGGTGCGCGTCGGTGGGCGTGAGGTGGGCGGCGGTGCGCGCCTCGCGGTCCGTGCTCGATGCCGAGTCGGTGGTGCCGGGCGCATCGATGGCGTTGCCCGGCGCGGGGTTGGCGCCGTGTGCTTCGTTGTCGCCCAGCGCGGAAGTGGCGCCGCGTGCCTCGTTGTTGTTGCCCGGCGCGGGGCTGGCGCTGCGTGCTTCGTTGTTGTCGCCGGGCGCGGGGTTGGCGCTGCGTGCTTCGATGTTGTCGCCGGGCGCGGGGTTGGCGCTGCGTGCTTCGATGTTGTCGCCGGGCGCGGAGTTGGCGCCGCCAGCTTCGATGTCGCGCGGCGCGGAGCTGGCGCCGCGCGCGTCGCGGTGGTCACCCGGCGTGGGATCGTTTGGAGCGGTGCGCGATTCGGTGGTAGCGCGGCGGGTTTCGGTGTGATCGGTGTTCATGAGAGGGCGTCCTTGGTCTGGCGGGTCCGGCCGTTGAGGAGGTCGTGGAAGAGTTCGCGGTAATGCACGATGGCGGTGCGCATGTCCTCGGTGTTGGTGTCGCCATTGCTGCGGGTCGCGATGGCGTGAGCGCTGCGGTAGTGGCCGAGGGCGGGGGCGTGCTCGACGGAGAGGTCGGCCAGCTGCTGGTCGTAGCTTTCCGCGGGGTAGCCGCGATCGGACATGACGCTGGTGACGAGGCGGTCGGCGTCGGCGAGCGCCGCGGCGGGGTCGTCTACGAAGCGTTCCTGCACGTCGGCCCACCGAGCGGTGTACTGCTTCCGCTGGTCCTCCGAGAGGTCCCGTAGCTCGAGTTCGGCGTGGCGGAGCTCGCGTTCGCGTAGTTCGCGTTCGGCGGCGCGGCGGCCGTCCCGCTGCTCGACGGCCCGGTCGTATTCGGGTCCGAATCGTTTGCGCAAGCGGCGAGTTCGCAGCAAAGGCCAGGACAAGAGCAGTACGGCCGTGAGCGCGACGAGCACCGCCACGATCGCCACGGCCACCATTGCGGATGACACGGGTTTCTCCTTCGACGAGTCTGTCGAAGCGGTAGTGCCTCGTTCCGCCGCATCCAAACCTCCGACCTTCGAACCGACCGGTCTCGAATGCTGTTCGATCGCGGCGATTCTCAGCCGCGCCGCCGCTTGCGACCACCCGGAGGAGCGAAGCGCCGACGGCCGCGATCAGCTGCTCGGCAACGGTGTCCGGCGCGGTCAGTGCCAGGTGATGACCGGAGTACTCGATGGCTGGTTGTCCAGCAGCCCGCACCACCGCGGCCCGCTCCCCCTCCTCAGTGCGGCGGCAACGAGACGCCAGGAAATCCGTCCGATGAGCGGGATGTGCACGGGGTCGAGCAAGGATGATCCACGCGATCACCACCCTGCACCGGACCGGTTCGATCCATCCGATGAATCTAGTTCGGCCGCACGGAATCGGCCGCCGCCGAGACGGAGTCGTCCGCCGCCGAGACGGAATCGTCCGCCGCCGAGACGGAGTCGGCCGCCGCCGAAGCGGGATCGACCGCCGAGGCGCAACGCTCGTCCGACCGCGTCCCGGAACTCGCCGCCACACAATCGTCTTCGACGACGACTCGGCCAGGATCCGCCGTCGTGTGCACCGAATCATCGATCGCCGGACGCGTATTCACCCACGCCCCAACGAACATCAACCCGGCCCCGATCCCCTGCAACGGAGCAATGGACTCCCCGAGTACCACCCATGCGCACGTCAACCCGAAGGCCGGGACGAGGAACATCGCGGAGGTGGCGGTGGTCGGCCCGACCTGGCCGACCGCACGGTAGTACAGGACGTACGCGAGCGCCGTCGGCAGCGCGCCGAGATACGCCTGGTTGAGCCAGAATCCGGGGCCCAGTTCCGACCATCGCACGTCACCGAAGGCGGGTATGGCGAGCAGCCCGAGGGCGGCGGTTCCCGCTGCGGTCGCGTAGACGGTGACGGTGGCCGCGGGCATTCGGCTCAGTAGCGGCGCGCCGAGCAGCGTGTAGGCCGACCAACAGGCCGCTGCGCCGAGAAAGGTCAGGTCGCCGAGCAGGCGGGTGTTTCCGGTATCCGGAATGCCGAGGAAGAACACGAACCCGCCGCTTACCGCGAGAACCAGCCCGAGCAACCGCATCCCGGACAGTCGGACGCGCCCGAGCAGGACGCCGACCGCGACCGTGAAGATGGGCGCGGCCATCGGCACGATCACACTCCCGTCGGCCGCGGGCGCCAAGGAAAGGCCGAGGAAGAACAGCGCGTTGTAGCCGAACACGCCGACCATGCCGACGCCCGCGACGCGCGGCACTTCGCCGGCGGGCAGCCGGGGCGCGCGCAGGACGGCCAGCAGCACGAGGGTGCCGCCGAGGAACCGCAGGAACCCCGCCACCTCGTGCGGGACTTCGCCGACGGCGGCTTTGGACGAGGCGAAAGCGCTGCCCCACAGGGCCATGACCAGGATCAACAGCAGACGGATACGCACGTCTCGATACTCGGCGCGGACCGCCCGGGCGTCTTGAACGCTGGTGCGGGGAGAATGGGGCGGTGAGCGAATGGGTCGAATATCGGCGGATGCCGGACCGGCCGGTGGAGGTGATGCGCGCCCACTTCGAGCGGCACGTCTACCACCCGCACGCGCACGAGACCTACTCGTTCGGCCTCACCGACTTCGGCGCGCAGAGTTTCGACTGTCGCGGCGCTGCCCGGGTCAGCGCGGCGGGCATGGTGATGGCGTTCAACCCGGACGAACCGCACGACGGGCACAGCGCCACCGAGGCGGGTTTCACCTATCGAATCGTGCACATCGGCACCGAGCTGATCACCGACCTGCTGTCCGACCGGGCCGGTCGCCCCGCTGGCCTGCCGCTGTTCGCCGAACCGGTCCTGCACGATCCGTTGCTCGCTGGCGCGCTCGGCAGGCTGTACGCGAGCCTGACCTCGCCCGCCACCGAATTGGCGAGGGACGAAGCGCTTTCCGCCACGGTGGCGGCGCTGGTGCAGCGCGGCGCACGTACTCCGCGCACCAGAACAGTGATCGGCGGCGGCAACGGCGCGATCGCGCGCCGCGTGCGCGATGTGCTGGACGAGCGCTATCTGGAGACGCTGTCGATGGACGATCTCGTCACCGCGACGGGCGCCAGCCGCTTCGCGCTCTACCGCGCCTTCCGCGCGAATTACGGTCTGGCGCCGAGCGATTACCAGCGCATCCTGCGGCTGCGGGCGGCGCGGCGGTTGATCGCGGCGGGCCGCCCGGTCGCCGAGGCCGCGGTGGCCGCTGGCTTCGCCGATCAAGCGCACCTGACCCGCTGGTTCCGCCGCTGCTACGGCATCACGCCCGGCGTGTATTCGCGCGCGGGCTGAACGCTCAGGCCGTGGCCCGCGCCCAGCGCCGCTTCGCCCAGCGGCGCACGGCCGGGCTGACCAACAGCGCGGGCAGTAGCACGATCGAACCGAGCAGCATGCCCACCAGCATCAGTCCCGAGAGCAGTTCCCCGATCGCCTGCACCGCGGCGGGTGCGGCGAACAGCGCCGCGAACGCCGCGACCGCGAAGGCGGGCGGATAGTGCCCCGCTTGGGCGAGGATCGCGGCGGCCGTGCCGAAAGCGACGGCGAAGGCGAGACCGACGACGCCGATCAGGTAGTTGTCCCAGGCGAACCAGCTCGGTCGGACCGTGCCGTGGCGCCGGGAATGCCGAAGTTCTCCCATCGTCGGGAGCATAGTGCGCCCCTGCTGCGCCGCAGGGGATTCGGCGAAGTCGAGCTCAGCGCGCCGCGGGCGGCCGCGGCCACGGGTTGTGCTCGAGGTGTTCGATGGACTCGTTGAAACGCGCGACCAGCGCGCTGAGCTGACCGATATCGGACTCGGACCACTCGGCGACCACGGCGCCGATGCCGTCGCGGCTCTGGGCGCGGTCGGCGGCGAGCAGCTCCATGCCCTTGGCGCTGGCTCGGATCTTGCGCGCGATACCGCCTTCGGGATCCGGAACCCGTTCCACCAGACCGTGTTTGAGCATGGCGCCGACCTGCCGGTTGATGGTGGAGATGTCGAGGCGGAAGGCGTCGGCGAGTTCGCGAAGGGTGAGCGGGTTGTCGATCTCCAATCTGGTCAGGATCAGAAAGGCCGAGCGGTCCAGCTGAAATCCTGGTCGGCGCAACACCGAGGCGGGGAAGTGCCGGGAGAGCAGCGCGAGCTCGAAGGCGAGGCGCGTCAGCGCCGCGGGGTCGGCGGGTTCCCGGTCTGGCATGGCACTCACTATGTCGCCTGGATCACTTCTATGACAAATTGTGCAGCATACACACGATGTGTACCGTACACATGCATGTCCATTGCCGCGTCCTCGCCCGCCACCGAGGCCGATACCCGCCGCCCGGCCCCCGGCCTGCTCATCGCCACGCTCGGTGCGGTCGGTGTGGTCGTCTCGCTGATGCAGACGCTGGTCATCCCGATCATTCCCGCGCTGCCGACATTGCTCGACACCTCCGCTTCGAACGCGTCCTGGGTGATCACCTCGACGCTGCTGGCGGGCGCGGTGTTCACGCCGATCGCGGGTCGTCTCGGCGACATGTTCGGCAAGCGCCGCGTGCTGTTCGCGAATCTGCTCGCTCTCATCGCCGGTTCGGTGGTCTGCGCGAGCTTCTCCTCGTTGGTGCCGGAGATCATCGGGCGCTCGCTGCAAGGCGCCGCCGTCGGCGCTATTCCGTTGGGGATCAGCATCATGCGCGACGAACTGCCGGTCGAGCGGGTCGGTTCGGCGATGGCGATCATGAGCGCGACGCTCGGCGTCGGCGGTGCGATCGGCCTGCCGGTGGCCGCGGCGATCGCGCAGAACGCGGACTGGCACGTGCTGTTCTGGAGCTCCGCGGCGCTCGGCGTGCTGTGCCTGGTTCTGGTCTTCCTTTTCGTGCCGGAATCGCCGGTGCGTACTCCGGCCCGCTTCGATTTCGGTGGGGCCGTGGGTCTTTCGGTGGCGCTGTTGGCGCTGCTCGTCGCGATCACCAAGGGCGCGGACTGGGGTTGGTCCAGCGCCTCGATCCTGACGCTGTTCGCGGTGTCGGTGGTGGTCTTCCTCGGCTGGGGCTACTACGAACTTCGGCAGGGCGCGCCGCTGGTCGACCTGCGGGTCTCGGCACGACCGCGGGTGCTGTTCACCAATCTGGCCTCGATCGCCGTCGGCTTCTCGCTGTACGGCATGTCGCTGACCTTCCCGCAGCTGCTGATGGCTCCGAAGGAGACCGGCTACGGCTTCGGTCTCTCCATGGTGAGCGCCGGATTGGCGCTGGCCCCAACCGGTTTGGTGATGATGGCGCTCTCGCCGGTGTCGGCGCGTTTGTCGGCGGCGCGCGGACCCAAGGTGACCCTGATGCTCGGCTCGGCCGTGATCGGCGTCGGCTACCTGTGCGCGGTGCTGTTGATGAACAACGTCTGGGAGATCATGCTCGCCGCCGTGATCGTCGCGGGCGGTGTGGGTTTGGCCTACGCCGCGATGCCCGCGTTGATCATGGGCGCGGTGCCGATCACCGAGACCGCCGCCGCCAACGGGCTCAACTCGCTGATGCGCTCGATCGGCACCTCCACCTCCTCCGCGGTGATGAGCGTGGTGCTCGCGCACATGACGATGTCGCTCGGCGCGCACCTGCTGCCCTCCCGCGAGGGCTTCCACACCACCTTCTTCATCGCCATGGCGGCGGCGGTGGTGGCCATCGCGCTGACGGCTTGCGTTCCGATGGGCAAGAAGGACTGACCGATCAGTCCGGCGCCTCCCGGACCGAGTCGGTGTAGCGGCGGGCCAGCGTACGCAGGTGCGCGACGAGTTCCGGTGGGCCGTCTACCCGAAAGTCCATCATCAGCATGCTGAGGTAGATGGCGATGGTCTCGAGCGCGTCGGCGCCGGTGTAGAGGACGCAGGTGTCCGCGTCGACCGCCTCGACCACGCCGACCGCGGGGTTGATCCTGGCGATGACGCGCTCGGCCGGAGCGAGCACTGTGACCCGCGCGTGCACGCGCCAGCCGGTGCTCGCGACATGGCGCATGACGAAGGCGACGAGATCGTCGTCGGGCAGCGCGCGGGCGGCGAAGCGGCGTGTGCCCGCGGCCGCGCGGCGCACCCTGGCGACGGGTATCGCGCGCCAGGTGTGGCTGTCGAGGACGTAGGCGACGAGGTACCAGCGGCGCTGCCAGTTGATCAGCCGGTACGGCTCGACCTCCGTCGGATCGCCGAATTCGTCCGCCGCCGTGTCGATGTCGAGCCGCACCGTGGCGCGGTCGCGGATCGCTCCCGCCAGGGTGGTGAGCACCTCGGCCGGTATGGGGGCGTCCGGCTCGCGCGAGCCGGTGGTCGCCGGACCGACGGCGGTGGCGCTGCGCAGCGCGGTGACCTTGCGCTGCAAGCGTTTCGGCAGGATCTGCTCGAGTTTGGCCAGCGCGCGGCCGACGTGCTCGGTGATGTCGGCGATGCCGGTCGCGCCGTCCTCGGCCAGTCCGACCGCCACGGCCACCGCGACGGCCTCGTCGTCGTCGAGCAGCAGCGGCGGCATGGTGGAGCCGCGCCCGAGCCGGTAGCCGCCGATGGCGCCGCGCTCGGCATGCACGGGATAGCCCAGGTCGCGCAATCTGCGAATGTCGTTGCGCAGCGTGCGATCCGTGACGCCGAGCTTTTCGGCCAGCTCACGGCCGGAATAGGCGCGGTCCTGGAGGAGCGAGAGCAGGCGCAGGACGCGGGTGGTTGTCTCGGCCATGCACATCTTCCGATCTATTAGGAACGAAAGCAGCCTAATGGACTCATAGGCTCGGTATCAGCACCGAGAAACCCGAAAGGCCAGCCATGCATACCGATGTCGCCCTCACCTCCGTCTGGCGCGAGACCCTCGCCGCCGCCCACCGCGCGCTCGCCGACACCGTCGCCGGTATTCGCGACGACCAGTGGCACCTGCCGACACCGTGCTCGGAATGGAATGTGACACAGGTGATTCAGCACGCCGCGGGCGATCAGCTCGCGTACGCGAAATTCCTCGGCATCGGAAACGGCCCGGCCGAGAACCCCTTCGAGCCATCGGGCACCATCGATGGCTCGCCGACCGCGCTGGTGCGCGACGCGATCGAGCAGACCGCCGCCGCGTGGGACACCGTCGCCGAGCACACGCCGACGGTGCCGACGCCGTTGCCGCACGGCGAACTTCCGACACCGGTCGCCGCAGTGCTGTGCGCGTTGGACGCGGCCGTGCACGCCTGGGATCTCGCCGTCGCCACCGGTCAGGCCTCGCCGCTCGACGAGGAACTGGCCGCGGCTCTACTGACGGCGGCCCGCACGGCGAATCCCGCGCCCGGCGGCGGGCCGGAGACGGCGATCGTGGAACCGCTGCGGCAGTGGGGCGCTTATGCCGCGGTCGTCGACGGAGCGCCGAACGACGACGCGGTCGCGGAACTGTTGCGCTATCTGGGGCGCGATCCGGGAACCGAGAGCCGCGTCCGTTCGTCTTAAGGATGAATGGTCGTAAAAGCGATTGGGGGGCGAATGTCCGCACCGCAGAGAACCCGGGGGCGGCTCGGTCTGTTGCTGGCGCTGGGGCTGACCGTGGTCGCGGCCGTCGCCGCGGGCACGGTCTGGTGGTGGACCGGCTCGGATCGCCCCGCCGTGGTCGGCGAGAGTCCCGCCGCCTTCCCCGCCATCGACCGCTCCGCGCTCGACCCGGCGCAGATCCGGCTGGTCGAGGTGTTGGAGCGCGAGTTCGCCGAGCCGGGCGGGGGCCCGAAGTACGCCGAGGGAGTGATCGAGCCCTGGTGCGCCGACTTCGTGAGCTGGGCGATGCGGGAGGCCGGGCGTCCGCTCTCGAATCCGAACTCCGGATCGTGGCGGATCCCCGGTGTCTACACCCTCCAGGAGTACTACGAGGACGCGGACCGGTTCGCGCCCATCGGCAGCGGCTATCGCCCGCGTACCGGTGACGTGCTGCTCTACGGCCCGGAGAGCCAGTTCACCCAGCACACCAACATCGTGCTCACGGCGGCGAACGGCGAGGTGACCACGATCGGCGGCAACGAGTTCGGCGAGGTGCGTATCCACCGATTCCGGGTTGCCGACGTGAAGGACGTCGTCGGGTATGGGCGATTCTGAGAATCATTGCCGCTCAGGGCGTCCCGTTCGGCGAGCGCGTTGCTCGGCGCGTCCCTTCCGGAGCCTTAGTATGGAGTCGGCGGCGCCCGGCAGCGCTGCCATCGCGGACCCTGTCCTGCTACCCCCTCATCAGCAGGACAGGGTTCCCTGACGTTCCGATCTCCGGAAACTTTCGTCGCGTACCGTGTCGGTTGTCCGTTGAAAGGTGAGGGTTTCGGAATCTCTGATGCAGCCGACCGAGGAAACGACGAACGACCCGTCCTGGATCGACTACGCCGCCTTCGGCGAACGCTTCGTCACCCACGCGGTGACCGAGGAACGCATCGTGGCCGCGGTGTCCTCCATGGCGGGGCGCGGCATGGCCATCGGACCCCTCAACATCGGTCCCCCCGGACTCGCCGGATTCATCGCCGAGGGCAAGGTCGGCGAACCCACGGTTCTGCGCCATGATCCGCACGTCGTCTTCCAGGTGACGGTGCCGCTCACTCTCGCGGTCAAGGTCCGGCTCGGCGGCCGGAAGCTGCGGCTGGAAGCGGTCGTCGAAATCGACCTCACACTGCACGCCCGCACCGCCGACCCGCTGCTGATCGTCATCGACATCCCGCCCATCACCACCCGCGACGTGAGTTTCGTGCTGCGCGCCCAGACGGTCGAGTCGGCCTGGGAGTGGCTGCTCGACCCGATCGCCGGACTGGTGCAGCGCGAGGTCGCCAACCGGGTCAACAGCATGCTGGCCGAACCGCAGGCCAAGAGCGGGCGAGTCTTCGACGTCGAGGCCATGGTCGCGGGCACGCCGTCGCGGCACCGCGCGCAGGAGGAGTTCGACTGGATCGATTACGGCGAGTTCGGCCACCGATTCTTCTCCCGCATCGTGACCAGGGACCGGGTCTTCGAGGTGGTGGACAAGATGGCGGGGCGTCCGATCGAGGTCGGGCCGCTGAAAACCGGGCCTAGAGACCGGGCGACCGTCACGGTGCGTGGCGCGATCCGCCAGCCGCGTCTGGTCGATCGGCCCGAAGGGCCGGACGATCTCGTCTCGTTCGATCTCACGCTGCCGGTCGGCCTGGACATCACCGTGCAGGTCTTCAAGGCGAACGAGTACCGCGCCGATGTCGAGATTCCGCTGGTACTGATCGCCAGGGCGGCCGATCCGCTGCTGATCGTCATCGACGTGCCGCCGCCCGCGACCGGGGACATCCGGATGGACTTCAAGGCGAAGGGCGTGCGCGCGGCGACCCTCGGCGCGCTGGCCGGAATCAAGAAGCAGGTCGTCGCGCAGGTGGCCGGGGTGGTGCGCGAGCAGCTCGGCGACAGCTCCGGCCGCACCATCGACGTCGCGGCTCGAATCGACGGCGTCGCGTAACTCCTGTGACAAGTGGGGTAACTGGGTCGAATGGGTCTAGCGGTTCGAATGTGAAATGTGGTGGAATGAGTGCACGTTCGAGGCTCCCGGCGCGCGTGTGAGCCTTGGGGAAGGTGCGCCGGGCCCGCTGCCAGCCAATGGGGGTTGCGCGAAGGAGTCCTGCGATGCGTTCTCTCGATCTGTCCCGCCGCAAGCTTTTCGCCTATACCGCCGCGGCCGCCGCGCTGGGGGTAACCGGCACCGCCGCGTCCGCCTCCGCGACGGGATCACTCGGCACGCTGATCGACTATTCCGGTGGCGTGCCCTCGGCCGACGCGATTCTCGAAGCCGGTCATGTCGGCGTCATTCGTTATGTCTCGGATCGGCGGCCCGGCGCGGAATGGATGGTGGGCAAGCCACTGCTCGCACGCGAGGCCGAGGCGCTCACCGAGGCCGGACTGAAGATCGTGTCCTGCTATCAGTTCGGCAAGGGGCCGACCGCCGACTGGCGCGGCGGACTCGAGGCGGGCAAGGAGCACGCCGAGCGCGGGCTGGAGCTGCACCTGGCCGCGGGTGGCCCCGAGGGCAGACCCATCTACGCCTCGATCGACGACAATCCGACCCCGGTCGACTTCGCGACCATGATCGCGCCGTACCTGCTCGGCTGGGAAGCGGTGCTCGGCAAGCAGAACGTCGGCGTCTACGCCAACTCGCCGACGATTGATCTCGCGCGGGCGGCAGGCCTGGGTTCTTGGTACTGGCAGCACAATTGGGGCACCCCGAAGGGGTATGTGCACCCCGCCGCGCACCTGCACCAGTTCGAGATCGACAAGCGCGCCATCGACGGCGTCGGCATCGATCTCAACAACATCCTGAAGCCCGAATACGGGCAGTGGTGAGCGCGGGGCGGAGGTACGCCTAGGTCTGGCAGTGGCAGACCGGGGCGACGCGCAGATCCGGTTCGTCGTCGGGCACCACGCGCAGATTCGGCCGCGTCTCCGGCGCCTCGTGATCACCCATCCAGGACAGCAGCGACCAGCGGGACAGGCCCGACAGCGCCGAGCCGAGGCTGGCGAAGGAGCCGGAGGAGATCACGGACGCGAACGATCCGACCGATCCGACCGAGAGCACCGAACCGACGCTGCCGATGGACAGGATCGAATAGGCCGATCCGATGGACAGTATCGAGCCTTCGGACCGGATGGACAGGATCGACCGGCGTGAGCGCCTGCTCCGGATCGAGCGGGGTCGTACCGTTCCTTCGACAGTCGGCATGCCTTCGGTCTACCACACCCCGGACCCGGCCGGGGACTATCGCCGCGATTGCCGCGGTGTGTCGGCCGGACATGCCGAAGCCCGGCGGTCGCGTACGACCGGCCGGGCTTCGAAACATCAAGCGACGGTGAAGAAACCGAGCGTCGGCAGGAACGAGCAGGTGCGCGGCGCGGCGTCGGGAGCCTGGGTGGTGAGCGAGCCGCCGACCACCGCGACGATCCGGCCGCGGCCGGTGTTCACGATGGCGGACAGGGTAGCGGGGCCGTCCGGGTTGATCTTCGACTCGCCCGTCAGCGCCTGCACGCCGGACTGCCGGGTGTCGAGGTTCAGCCACTGCACGGTCATCGGCGGGTTCTGCTGCGCGGTCGGCGCCTTGGTGCCGAGCGCGGTGAACACGAAGCCGGTCTGGCCGGACTCCGGTCCGGGCGGGGGCAGCGTGGCCGGGCCGGGCACGGCTAGGGCGGTGCCGACCGAGTCGGCGGTCGGGCTGATGCAGCCCTTGCCGATGGTCGGGTAGAGGAACTGCGCGATGACGGGGCCGTCCTGCGGCAGTTCGGGACCGCCGCCGCCGCTGCCGTCGAGGAACGTGATGATCCGTTCCAGGGTCGACTTGATCTGCGGCGGCAGATTCAGGGTGTTGAGCAGGATGCGCGCCTGATCGAGGATCGCGGACTGCGGCCCGTTGGCGATATCGGCCGGGCCTGCGATGGCGCCGACGATGGCGGGGGTGAGCGCGGCGATCGCGTCCACCGGGACGCCCTCGGGCACCATCGGAACGCTGTTCGAAACCGCGGCGTGGGCGGGCGCCGGTGCCGCTATTGCGGTCGGCGCGGCGAGCGAAGCGCTCGCCGCCAGGGCGAGTGCGGTCAATGCGATCCGCGATCCTCGGGTGCGAAGCACTGGTCTAGCCGTCCTTACCTCGGGTACATCTGGGTCAACGGGGGAAAACCCATTGTTTCGGGGGTCACTCTAAGGACACGACCACCGAGTTGTACAGCCGTGGTCGTTATCACGTTGTGCTGTGGACGATCAGTGTTATCGGAACGTAGCGCGGCGGGGCGTTACCAGTGTGAAAGGTGATGCAAATGTTATCCCTTGTGCATAGCGTGCACAGAGAAGAGCAGCGCTCCGGTTAATCTAGTCGCAGCCTTCGGCATTTGTCGCCGACACACCGGACACCGGCGGGTCGCGTTTTCGCGACCGCCCCCCGACCCGAAAGCCCGCGATTTGAACCGAGACAGCGCTCGGTCGGACCAGCGTCCGGCCGCTGCCCACCTGCGACTGGCGGTGTTGCTGCTCGGTCTATCCGTTCTGGCCAGGCTGCTGTGGATGCTGGTGTCGCCCAACGGAATGAACCTGGTCGACCTGCACGTCTACGTGGACGGTTCGGCGGCGCTGCTCACCGACCGGCTCTACGACTTCACCTACGCGGAGAAGACCCCGGATTTCCCGCTGCCGTTCACCTATCCGCCGTTCGCCGCGCTGGTCTTCTTCCCGTTGCATTTCCTGCCGTTCAAGGTGATCGCGGTGGGCTGGCTGCTGGCCACGGTGGCGGCGCTGTACGGCGTCGTCTGGATCGCGCTGGAATTGATCGTCGGCGCCCGACGGCTGCGCGAACCCGGTTGGCGAGCGGCGGCGATCGGCTGGACGACGGTCGGCGTGTGGCTCGAGCCCGTCCGCACCACGATCGACTACGGACAGGTCAACGTCTTCCTGGTGCTCGGCGCGATGCTCGCGGTGCGCAGTTCGCGATGGTGGGTCTCGGGCGGGTTGGTCGGCATCATCGCGGGCATCAAGCTGACGCCCGCGATCACCGGCCTCTACTTCGTCGCGCGGCGGCGCTGGGGGACCGCGCTGTGGTCGGCGGTGGTGTTCGGCGCGACGGTCGGCATCAGCTACCTCATCAACAACCACGAGGCGACCCGCTACTTCGGCACGCTGCTCGGTGACGCGGACCGGATCGGCCCGGTCGGCTCGGTGTGGAACCAGTCGCTGCGCGGGACGCTGAGCCGCATCCTCGGTCACGACGTGGAGTCCGGCCCGGTGTGGATCGCGGCGGTGCTCGCGTTCGCGGTGCTGGCCTTCTTCGCCTGGCGGGCGCTGGAACCGGACGACCGGATGGGCACGCTGCTGATGGTGCAGCTGTTCGGGTTGCTGATCTCGCCGATCTCGTGGTCGCACCACTGGGTCTGGCTGCTGCCCACGGTGCTGTGGCTGGTCTACGGTCCGCTGCGGCGATCGCCGGGCGCGCGAATCCTGGCCGGTTATTGGCTGGTGACGATGTTGATCGGCGTGCCGTGGGTGCTGTCGTTCGCCCAGCCGACGATCTGGGAGATCTCCCGGCCCGGCGTGCTGTCCTGGCTGGGTGCGGTGGATGTGCTCGGCGTGCTCGTCCTGTTCGCGTGGATCATCTGGTCGGGTGCGCGGCGCGAGCGGTCGGGTGAGCCCGCGGCGAGCGAGATGGTGGCGGAGGATTCCGCGCGGGCGTAGTCCGGCCCCGCCCGGGGTCGGCGCGCGCGGGCGATCGGGGTGAGCTGGGCAGCGGTGGCCCGGTCTCAGCCGATCGGAGGTGAGCCCGGCGGCGGTGGTCCAGCGCGCGTAGTTCGGCCGCCTCCCGGGTCGGCGGTTGTCCGGGTGCGCGGCGGTCAGGGGACCGTTCGGTGCGGGGCTGTCCCCCGCGGCTAGTCGGACTGCGACGCGAGCAGATCGATCTCGCGGGCCAGGCCCAGATCCAGGGCGGTGAGTCCGCCCGCCGAATGGGTGGACAGCGTGAAGGTCACATTTCGCCACCGGATATCGATGTCGGGGTGATGGTTCGCGGCCTCGGCCGCGTCGGCGACCCGGCGCACCAGATCGATGCCCGCCGGAAACGAGGCGGCCTTGATGGTGCGGGTGATGTTGTCGCCGGACCGGCTCCAATTCGGCAGTCCGGCCAGCGCGTCCGCGATCTCGGCTTCGGATAGCAGTGGAGTGCTCATATGCCGGTTGTACCCCCGTTTGCCGGAGGTGCACCGGGATCGGTGAAACTCAGGCCGCGCGAGCCTGTTTCAGCGCCTTCTTCAAATCCTTGCCGGTCAGGCCCGCTGCCTCGGCCTTCTTCATCCGCATGATGACAACGGGGCATTTGAAGCAGCGCGTCTTCTTACGACAGCACTTCTTCTTCGGTTTCAGACTCGAAACCTTCTTCGCTTTGACCTTGCCCACGACGGTTAGCATACCCTTACTCGAGCGCCTGAATCGGAGGGGTCACCCGGTTGCCGGTACTGTGTAGCTGGCCGAGATGCCCGGTGAGTTTCCATTCTCCACCTGTTTGCAGGGGGCCCGGCGTGTGAGTCAGGACCCGGAGGCAGCAGCCTGCGTAACCACGGAGGGTCCCGCACACGCCGGACACCGAGCACCGTCGGCACCAACACCAACAGCAGGAGGATTCAGGCGTGTCGTCTGCACGCGATTTTCGCAACGTCGCCATCGTGGCCCACGTCGACCACGGCAAGACGACGCTGGTCGACGCCATGCTGCGCCAGTCGGGCGCCTTCGCCGAGCGGGCCGAACCGGTCGACCGGGTGATGGACTCCGGCGACCTGGAACGCGAGAAGGGCATCACCATTCTCGCCAAGAACACCGCGGTGCACCGGCACAACGCGGACGGTTCGGTCACCGTCATCAACGTCATCGACACCCCCGGCCACGCCGACTTCGGCGGTGAGGTCGAGCGCGGTCTGTCCATGGTGGACGGCGTCGTGCTGCTGGTGGACGCCTCCGAGGGGCCGTTGCCGCAGACCCGGTTCGTGCTGCGCAAGGCGCTGGCCGCGTCGCTGCCGGTGATCCTGGTCGTCAACAAGACCGACCGTCCCGACGCCCGCATCGAAGAGGTCGTCGAGGAGAGCCACGACCTGCTGCTCGATCTGGCCTCCGACCTGGACGACGCCGCCGCCGAGGCCGCGGAGCTGGCACTCGACCTGCCGGTGCTCTACGCCTCCGGTCGCGAGGGCAAGGCCTCCAAGGAGCGCCCCGAGAACGGCAGCGCCCCCGACGCGGAGAATCTCGACGCGCTGTTCGACGTGCTGATGGAGTGCATCCCGGCGCCCAAGGGCGATGCCGCCGCGCCGCTGCAGGCGCACGTCACCAACCTCGACGCCTCGGCCTTCCTCGGCCGCCTCGCGCTGGTGCGCGTGCACAACGGCGAGCTGCGCAAGGGCCAGAATGTGGCGTGGATGCACGCCGACGGCGTCAAGCAGGTCAAGATCACCGAGCTGCTCCAGACCATCGGCGTCGAGCGTCAGCCCGGCGAGGTGGCCGTCGCGGGCGACATCGTCGCCATCGCGGGCATCCCGGAGATCATGATCGGCGACACCCTCGCCGACATCGACAACCCGGTCGCGCTGCCTCGCATCACCGTGGACGAACCCGCGATCTCGGTCACCATCGGCACCAACACCTCGCCGCTGGTCGGCCGGGTTCAGGGCCACAAGCTGACCGCCCGCATGGTGAAGTCGCGCCTGGACCAGGAGCTGGTCGGCAACGTGTCGCTGCGGGTGCTCGACATCGGCCGCCCGGACGCCTGGGAGGTGCAGGGCCGCGGTGAGCTGGCGCTGGCCATCCTGGTCGAGACCATGCGCCGCGAGGGCTTCGAGCTGACCGTCGGCAAGCCGCAGGTGGTGACCAAGCAGGTCGACGGCAAGGTGCACGAGCCCTACGAAGAGCTGACCATCGACTGCCCCGAGGAGTACCTCGGCGCGATCACCCAGCTGCTGGCCGCCCGCAAGGGCAAGATGGTCCAGATGAACAACCACGCCGCGGGCTGGGTGCGGATGGAATTCATCGTTCCCTCGCGCGGCCTGATCGGCTTCCGCACCGACTTCCTCACCGAGACTCGCGGCACCGGCATCGCCAACGCCGTCTCGCACGGCTACGCGCCGTGGGCGGGCGAGATCCGGGCGCGCCACACCGGTTCGCTGGTCTCCGACCGCGCGGGGTCGGTGACGCCGTTCGCGATGATCCAGCTCGCAGACCGCGGCCAGTTCTTCGTCGAGCCGGGCGCGGACACCTACGAGGGCCACGTGGTGGGCATCAACCCGCGCGCGGAGGATCTGGACATCAACGTCACCCGCGAGAAGAAGCTGACCAACATGCGCAGCTCCACCGCCGACGTCATCGAGACCCTGGCCAAGCCGTTGCAGCTGGACCTGGAAGGCGCGATGGAGTTCTGCGCCGCCGACGAGTGCGTCGAGGTCACCCCCGAGGTGGTCCGGGTGCGCAAGGTCATCCTCGGCCAGAACGAGCGGGCCCGCGAGCTGTCCAGGCGGAAGGCGCGGGACCGGGCCGCGCTGTAGAGTGCCGAACGTGAGCTCGGGGGCAAGACGACGCGCGATGCTGCGCGCACTGACGGTTCTGCTGGCGGCCTCCGCGACGGTGCTCGCCGGATGCACCGCGAACCCGCCCCCGCCCATCGAGAGCACGGACAGCCCGAAGACGACGCCCGCCAAGCCGGGCAAGAACACCGTCGTGGTGGCGATCGACGACATCGGTATCGGGTTCAACCCGCACCTGCGTTCCGATCAGTCGCCCGCCACCTCGGCGGTGAGTTCGATGGTGTTGCCGAGCCCGTTCCGTCCGGTGCCGAGTCCGTCGGTGCCGGGCGGCACGGACTGGGTGCCGGACACCGCGCTGGTGACCGCCGCGGAGGTCACCAGCCAGGAGCCGTTCACCATCACCTACACGCTGCGCAACCAGGCCAACTGGTCCGACGGAGCGCCCATCGCCGCCGAGGACTTCCGTTTCCTGTGGCAGCAGATGCTGACGCAGCCCGGTGTCGCGGATTCCGCCGCTTACCGGTTGATCTCGGATGTGAACTCCTCCGGCGGCGGCAAGACGGTCACCGTGGTGCTGACTCAGCCGTACCCCGCGTGGCGCGAACTGTTCGCGAATCTGCTTCCCTCCCATCTGATCAAGGATCAGCCGGGTGGTTTCGCCAACGGACTCGCGGAGGGAATCCCGGTGTCCGGCGGCAACTTCGCGATCAAGTCGGTGGATCCCGGTCGCGACGAGATCCTGCTGGAACGCAACGACCGCTACTGGGGCACCCCGGCCGCGCCGGATCAGATCCTGTTGCGCCGCGGCGGAACTCCCGCGCAGCTGGCCGAGTCGCTGCGCACCGGTGACGCGCAGATGGCGCTCGTGCACGGCGGCGTCGCGACCCAGGCGCAGCTGGCCGCGATCCCCTCGGTGCGCACCGTGATCATGCCGCAGTCGCGCGAACTGCAATTCGTCCTGAACGGGCGCACGACCGAACTCGCCGACCCGCGGGTGCGGCGCGGGCTGCTCGCGCTGCTCGATCCCGCGCTGCTCGCCACCGTCGGCGCGCAGACCGGCGGGTGGGTCGAACCGGTGCGCGCGCAGATCCTGACGCCGTCGGATCCCGGTTACGCGCCGACCGCGCCGCCGCGACCCACCGCCGACGAGGCGTTCGCGCTGCTCGCCGAGGCGGGTTTCGCGCGCGCACCCGAGCCGCCGCCGGTGATCTCGCCGACCTCGCCCGCGCCGCAACCGCGCCCGATCGCGAAGAACGGCAAGACCCTCGCGCTGCGGATCGGCGCGGTGACCGGTGACGCGACCGCGCTCGCGGTGGCCAGCACCGCCGCCGACCAATTGCGCAGCGCCGGAATCGATGCCAGCGTCCGCAGCCTCGCCGCCGACGAGCTGTACGGCAAGGAACTGGTCGAGGGCGGCGTGGACGCGATCGTCGGCTGGGAGGTCGCGGGCGCCGATCCGGCCACCGTGCTGGCGTCCCGCTACAGCTGCCTGCCGCCGGATCCCGGTCTCGGGGACGGTGAAGCGCAGGCCGCGGTCGAGGCGGCGCGGCGTGCGCCGAGCAACCTGTCCGGGGTGTGCGATCCCGTGCTGCAACCCGCGATCGACGTCGCGCTGCGCGGTATCGACGTGCCCAAGGTGCTCGCCGATGCCGAGCCCGCGCTGTGGGGACTTGCCACCGTGCTGCCGATCGTGCAGGACAACGTGGTCGCCGCCGCGGGTCCCCGGGTGGACGGCGCGTCGCTGAGCGGGGCCATCCAGGTGGGCATCTTCGGTGATGCCTCGATGTGGCGCAGGATCCCGTGACCAAACCGGACGGGCCCGGCGGCATCGTGCTGGTGCACGCGCACCCGGACGACGAATCCATCACCACCGGCGGCACCATCGCGCACTACCGCCGCCGCGGCGTTCCGGTCACCGTGGTGACCTGCACCCTCGGCGAGGAGGGCGAGGTGATCGGCGAGCAGTGGGCGCAGCTGACCGCCGCGCACGCCGATCAACTCGGGGGCTACCGCGTTCTCGAATTGACAAGGGCGCTGGCCGCTTTGGACGCCGCGCCGCCGCGCTTCCTCGGCGGGGCGGGCCGCTGGCGGGATTCCGGCATGGCGGGGACGCCCTCGGCCGAACACCCCAGGGCGTTCGTGAGTTCCGGCGCCGAGGCGGTGGACGCGCTCGTCGGGATCCTGCTCGAGCTGCGACCGCGGGTGGTGATCGGCTACGACCCGCGCGGCGGATACGGCCACCCCGATCACATCCGGGCTCACGAGGTCGCCACAGCCGCGGTCGAGGCGGCGGCCGAGCGCGGCTGGGACGTGCCCAAGTTCTATTGGACGGTGACCGACGCCGACATGCTGCGGCTGCACACCGAGGCACTGGCCCGCCGCACCGTCGAAGGCTTGCCCGGCGCGCTGCCGCGCGGGTGGCGGCTGCCAGGGGCGGGGGAGTTGGCGAGCGTGCCGAGTCACACCGTCACCACCACCGTCGAGGTGTCGGACGCGTTGGCCGCCAAGCGGGCGGCGTTGCGGGCGCACGCGACGCAGGTGACGGTCGCGCCTTCGGGGCGAGAGTTCGCGCTGTCCAACAACATCGCCCAGCCGGTGCTGCCCGAGGAGCACTACGTGCTGGTTCGTGGCACGCGCGGGCCGGTCGGGCCGGATGGGCGCGAACACGACCTGTTTGCCGGGATTGTCTGAATCCGCTGTCTGCACCGGCCGGGTTCGACTGATCGGTCGGCGGCTGGACCATCGCGCTGATCGTCCCGGCGCTGATCGACGACTGGTTCGCCGCGGCTGTACGGGGTAGTTCCGGGTGGTCACGAACATCCCGGTCGATGGTGCGTGATCCGAGCCGAGCCGCCGGGCATAGACTCCTGGACGTGTACAACTGGGACCTCCAGAACGCCATCTCGGCCTTCGTGGACAGCTTGCGCCCCGGCGCGGAGCACCAGCACGAGCTGTACATGTCGGTGCTGTACGCCTTCGTCGACATGCAGAGCCACCTGCTGACGCTCCTCGGCTACCCGCCGGTGCCGTGACGGCGCTCGACAAGCGCGTGGACGCGCCACGTACCGATGATCGAGGGTGGATCGCCGAACCCCTGCGGCTGGCGCTGATGGCCGTGCTCACCCTGAGCGGGTTGTTCACCCTCGCCTTCGAGGTCCTCTATCTGCCGGTGTACCTGGGCACCTCGCATTTGCCGCCCGACGAGGAGCCTACCCTGGTGGCCGCGCCGCTGGCCGCGGTCGCGAGTTCGGGCACGTTCGCTCTACCGGTGACGGCTCTGCTCGCCGCCGGTTTGAACGTCCTGCTGATCGCGGCTATGCGCACCCTCACCGACAGCACCCGCGTCGCGTTGCTCCCGGTCATCGTCTGGACCTTCGGCTTCCTGGCGTGCACCTTCGCCGGGCCGGGCGGCGACCTCATGCTGTTGAGCGACTGGCCCACCCTGCTCCTGCTCCTCTGCGGTTTGGTCCCACCGCTGGCCTACATCTACCTCCGCCCCGCCCACGACTGACTCCGCAGACCTTCGCGCGCCTCGCATGGGTCGCGAGGCACGCCGCGGATCGGGCGGGCCCGATGCATCTGGCCGCGGACCCCGGTGGTCGATAGCCGAACGGTCGACGACCGCAGCCTTTGTGTGCCGCGCAGCAGGGCCGCGGGCGTGTTGTGACTCTGCGACGACGGGCCGAGGTCGCAGACCTTTGCGCGCCTCGTGGTGATGACCTGGGCTGCGGGGCGCGCGGTGGCTCGGTGAGGACGCTGGGTGGGCGCGGCCAGCGGGTCGGTTCAGTCGACGCGGATCGGGAGGGTGGCGATGACGGCGTCGGTGCGGGCGCGCAGGGCGGCGCCGAGGACGGGGCCGCGCGGGTTGTGCAGGGGGCGGTGCCACCAGTGGCGGGCTTCCACGTGGGCGAGGAGGACGGTGACGTCGCGGCCCGCGGCGGATTGTTTGCGCACATAGCCGACGAGGGTGGCGATCAGGCTGCGATGCGGGCACGGCAGCACGGTGAGCGGGACGCCCGGATCCCATTCCTTCCATCGCGCGCTCAGGCGTTTGGTGGCGGCCGGGTCGATTTCCGCTGCCACGGCGACGATTTCGCCGCGCATGCGCAGGGCGGCGGCGAGGGCGCGAGCGGTCGCCTCGCTGACGGCCACCACCGGGACGATGACGAGAGCCGCTGTCTCGGAGCCCTTTTCGGGTCGCGCCGGTATCTCGCCGAGGCGCAGTTCCGCCGCCACCGTGCGGTAGTAGTTCTCGGTCCGCGCGAACAAGGTGATCAACAGCGGGATGATCACCAGCAGCAGCCACGCGCCCTCGGTGAACTTCTCGCCGAGCAGCACCACGGCGGCGACGGCGGTGAGACACGCGCCGAATCCGTTGAGCGCGGCGCGCGGCGCCCATCCCGGATCGCGCTGCCGCTTCCAGTGCCGGACGAGTCCCCATTGGCTCAGGGTGAATCCGATGAAGACGCCGATCGCGTAGAGAGGAAGCAGGTCGTGCGTCTCCGCGTCCACCACGATCAAAATCGTGCCCGCCGCGATGGCGAGGGCGGTCACGCCGTATCGGAAGACCGGCCGCTCGGAACGCAGCGTGAACAGCGAGGGCATCCGGCGGTCCTTGGCCAGCAGCGCGAGCAACACCGGCAGTCCGCCGAAACTGGTGTTGGCCGCCAACCCGAGCGTTATCGCGACGGCCACGTTCACGATGTAGAACGGCCACCCCGTGCCGAACGCGCCCGCCGCGAGCTGGGCCAGGATCGTCACTCCTTCCCGTGGCACCACGTGATGTAGGCGGATGAGGAGCGCCAGGCCCAGCAGCATGACGCACAGCAGTACGCCGAGCGCGACCTCGGTGTGCTGGGCGCGCCGGACGGCGGGCGTGCGGAACGAGGGCACCGCGTTAGCGATCGCCTCCACACCGGTCAACGCCGCACAGCCCGCGGCGAAAGCCTTGAGCAGCAACCACACTCCGAGCGCCTCGTACGGAACCAGTGGCCCGGGAGCGTCGCCGACCACGGCCACCGGCTCCGGGCGCAGCAGGCCGACCGCGATCACGCCGAGGACGCAGCCGACGAACAGCAGCATCGGCGCCATCAGCACCCTGGCGGATTCGGCGACACCGATCAGATTCACCACGGCGATGAGCGTGAGCGCCGCGAGCGCGACCGCCAGCTCCTGGTCGCGCAACGCGGGAAACGCACTGGCCAAGCTCGCCGCGCCCGCCGAAAGGCTGACCGCGACCGTCAGCACGTAGTCGACCACCAGACTGGCCGCGGCCAGCAGGCTGGCCCCCCGGCCGAGATCCTTCTTCGCCACCGCGTACGCCCCGCCGCCGTCCGGGTGCGCCGCGATCACCTGGCGGTAGGACAGGACGAGCACCAGCAACAGGGCCGCGATCGCCAGCGCGACCGGGAACGTCCACTGCACCGCCGCCGCGCCCGCCGCGACGAGCACCAGGACGATGGCCTCCGGCCCGTAGGCGACGCTGGACAGTGCGTCCAGCGACAACGCCGCCAGACCTCCGAACGCGGTGAGCCGGTAGGCGTCGCCGCGCTGCATCCGGCGCATCCGCCGATCGGCGATCCGTGACTCGTCCCGCGCTACGGTCTCGACCACACCCACATTCAACGCCGCACCCTTGCGCCCACCGTCGAACGACACGTCCCCGCACCGGGGTGTGCCTCATCGGCCGCGCCGCAAACTTCTGGAACGCCGCGCCTCGGCAGCGACGCGTGCGGCGAGGTTTCAGCGGGAGCCGAGCGCCCCGGGAGTGACGGATTCGATGAGCGTCCAGGCCTGGGCGATCGGAATGTCGATGACGAGGTAGCGCTTCTTGCCCGCCGCGGTGGCCGCGATGACGGTGGCCAGACCGGCGCGGCGCTGCCAGAAGGATTGGCGGACGGTCCAGCCGATGACGCCGGGGGCTTCGAGGCAGTCGCGGTCGCGGTCGAGGCTTCCGGAACGGGTGATGAGCCACGCGGGGGAGGTGGCGGTGCGGGGGAGGACGACGTGGCCGAGGCCCCGGTAGCGGTCTTCGGCCAGGGCGATCGCGATGATCGCGGCAATGCCGGGCAGCAGCCACCACAACGGCGGGACCGGGCCTTCGAGGGCGAAGGCGAGCACCGCGAAGGTCAGCAGAACGACGGGCGACAGCGCCCGGAAGTAGCGGCGACGGCGCGCGGCGGGACCGTGGCGGGTGAGCCGCGCGGACATCTGCGCCAGGGGTTCGCCCGCGGAAGTGCGGCCCGACGCGTCGCCGGTGCTCAGCGCAGGAGCAACGGGCGCACCGGTGGCACTCGGGCTCGCCGCAGCATCGTGGAGCTCTGGCGTCGCCGGTCCACTCGGAAGCGGCAGCCCGACAGCGGCCGCACCTGGCTCGGCGCTCGGTGGCGTGCGATCGGGCTTCGCGCCCCCATCCAGCAACTCCCCCAACGTCCGTTCGACCGCGGCGCGCGGGGCTTGCGGGAGGATCTTCTGGCGCGGGTTCTCCCCGACCATGATCGCCTCGAGTTCGGCTGCGCCCGAAAGACGAAGCAGCAGTGGCTCGTTCACCGTGGCGCCGCGGAACCGGGCCAGGTCGAGGGTGATCTGTCTGGTGGTGAACAGGCCGTGGCGCACGTGCAGGGTGCGGCCGTTGTGCAGGACGCGGAGGCCGAAATAGGTTGTCAGGTACCGCGTGCAGGCCGCCAGGCTGACCACGAGCACGATCGCGGCGAACAAGCCGAGCACGACGAGTGCGATGGCGAGGGCGGTGCCTTCCCCGATGTCGTGCGCGGCGTCGGATTCGAACAGCCGCTGGCCCAACCCGTATTGGAACGCCGCGCCCACGATCGGCGCCATGACGGCGAATCCGGTGAGCGAGAGTGGCGCGTACCGCACCCACTGCGGCCGCCAGTGGCCGATCTCGCGCTCGGCCGAATGTTCTTGTGCCGCTTTGTCTTCCGATAGGCCGACGGCGGGAGTAGTCGGCGCCGGTCGGTCTGTGTGCGCGAGCAGTTCCGCGCGCAACGCGGGTACCACCCGCGCGTCGAGCGAGTCCAGCTTGAACTTCTCACCGCTGTCGGCCTGCTGCCCGGTGCCGATGACCACGACGGAAAGTCCGAGCGCTCGGTGCAGCAGGTCGGATTCGATGTCGACGGACCTGATCCGGCTGCGCGGCACCGAAAGCTCCCTGCGCTGCAACAATCCGGTGCGCAATTCGACATGTGTCGGGCCGACCCGGTAGGTCGTGGTGAACCACCGGGTCAACGCGAACCCGACGATCAGCGCCAGCGGGATGATGCTCCAGGCGGGGTTGCCGCTGCTCGTGCCGAGGATGATCGAACCGATCAGCACCGGGATGAACTTGACCACCTCGGTGACCGGATGCACCAACAGCATTCGCCGATCCAGGCGCGCCCACGGTGGTCCGGCGTCGGCGGGCAGGCGCTCGGTCACGTCGCGTCCCCGCGATGCCGCGCGGCGATCTCGGTCAGCCGCGTGACGGTCTGTTCGGCGACCGGCAGATCCAGCGCCGAGATCTGCACCGCGCCCGCCGACGAGGCGGTGGTGACCGTCACCGTCGCCAGGCCGAGCAGCCGCTCCAGCGGACCGCGTTCGGTGTCGACCGTCTGTACCCGCGAGATCGGCGCGACCCGGCTCTCCTGGGCCAGCCAGCCGACCCTGGTGTACACGGCCTCGTCGGTGACCTCCCACCGGTGCACGGCGTAGCGCCACCACGGCACGACGGCGATGCTGAACACCGCGCACACCAGCCCGATCGCCAGCGCGGTCAGCTGCAAGCCGCGGTGGCCCGAGTCCACCGCCATCCACACGAGCAGCGCGAGGAACGGCAGCACCCAAGCCAGCCCCGCCTGCACCGTCCACAGCAGTTTCGCCTTGGGGCTTGGACGCCAGGCCGGGTCGGCCATGATCGTGCGCGGCTGCGACATGGTTGTCATGGTTGCACGAACATTCACCGCCCCGCGCCACGCCGGTGGAATAACGGTGAGGCGCGGTGAGGTTGTGAACGCTCACGACGGGCTTCGCGGAACTCGCCGTCGCGGTGAGCTGACTACGCTCACACACGAGCACTGGAGGGAGACAGTCCAGGATGGGTAGCGCATGATCGAGGGCGTGACCGAGCTAGCGACACCGAGCGTCCCGCCAGTCCCGCCCAGCCCGTCGGCCATGCGCCGCGCGCTGCGCAGGGCCCGAGACGGGGTGACACTGAACGTGGACGAGGCCGCCGTGCTGCTGCACGCGCGCGGCGAGGACCTGGTCGAGTTGTGTCGCAGCGCGGCGCGGGTGCGCGACGCCGGTCTGGAATCGGCGGGCAGGTCGAAGACCATCACCTATTCGCGCAACGTGTTCATTCCGCTGACCCGCTTGTGTCGGGACAAGTGTCATTACTGCACGTTCGTCACCGTGCCGGGCAAGTTGCGGGCCGAGGGCAAGGGCATGTTCCTGGAGCCCGACGAGGTACTAGACATCGCTCGCCGCGGCGCCGCGCTCGGCTGCAAGGAGGCGCTGTTCACCCTCGGCGACCGGCCCGAGGCGCGCTGGCCGGAAGCGGCCCAGTGGCTCGACGAGCGTGGCTACGACTCCACGCTGGACTACCTGCGCGCCGTCTCGATCATGGTGCTGGAGGAGACCGGTCTGCTGCCGCACCTCAACCCCGGCGTCATGAGCTGGGAGGAGATCGCGCGGCTCAAGCCGGTGGCGCAGTCCATGGGCATGATGCTGGAGACCACCTCGACGCGGCTGTTCACCGAGAAGGGGGAGTGCCACTACGGCAGCCCCGACAAGGACCCCGCGGTCCGGCTGCGCGCCATCACCGACGCCGGTCGGCTCTCGGTGCCGTACACCACCGGCATCCTGGTCGGCATCGGCGAGACGCTGACCGAGCGCGCCGAGTCCATCATGGCGATCCGCAAGCAGCACAAGGCTTTCGGACACATCCAGGAAGTGATCATCCAGAACTTCCGCGCCAAGGACGACACCGCCATGCGCGACGCGCCCGACGCCGGTCTGGAGGAGTTCCGCGCGACCATCGCGGTGACCCGCCTGCTGCTCGGCCCGGATGTGCCGGTGCAGGCCCCGCCGAACCTGGTGTCGCTGGAGGAATGCCTCGCGCTGATCGACGCGGGCATCGATGACTGGGGCGGCGTTTCGCCGGTGACCCCGGATCACGTGAATCCCGAACGGCCGTGGCCGAATTTGGACACGTTGCGCGAGATCACCGAGGCGGCGGGCTACCAGCTCGTCGAAAGGACTTCGGCGCACCCCAAATACGTGCGTGCGGGCAACCCGTGGGTGGATCCGCGGATCGGCGCGCACGTGGCCGCGCTGACCGATCCCGCGACCGGACTGGCGAACCCGGACGCGCTGCCGGTCGGCCTGCCGTGGCAGGAGCCGGACGAATCGTGGGAGTCGGCGGGCCGGATCGACCTGAACACCTCGATCGACACCGAGGGCCGCAACACCGAGAGCCGCAGCGACTCCGCGCTGGGCCAGGACGTGGTCGGCGCCTTCGGCGACTGGGACACCATTCGCGAACAGGCGCGCGACCTGGCCGCCCCCGAACGGCTCGACGGGGACGTGCTCGCCGCGCTGCGCGCCGCCGAACGCGATCCCGCGGCGCTGTCCGACGCCGACTACTTGGCGCTGGCCACCGCCGAGGGCGTCGATCTGGAGGCGGTCACGGCGCTGGCCGACCAACTGCGCCGCGACACCGTCGGCGACGACGTCACCTACGTGGTGAACCGGAACATCAACTTCACCAACATCTGCTACACCGGCTGCCGCTTCTGCGCGTTCGCCCAGCGCAAGGGCGACGCCGACGCGTTCACGCTGAGCACCGACGAGGTCGCCGACCGGGCCTGGGAGGCGCACGTCGACGGTGCCACCGAGGTCTGCATGCAGGGCGGCATCGATCCGGACCTGCCGGTCACCGGCTACGCCGACCTGGTGCGCGCGGTGAAGCAGCGGGTGCCGTCCATGCACGTGCACGCCTTCAGCCCGATGGAGATCGTCAACGGGGCCTCGCGCGGCGGGCAGAGCATCCGCGACTGGCTGGTGGCGCTGAAGGAGGCCGGGCTCGACACCATTCCCGGCACCGCCGCCGAGATCCTGGACGACGAGGTGCGCTGGGTGCTCACCAAGGGCAAGCTGCCGACCTCCGCGTGGATCGAGGTGATCACCACGGCGCATCAGGTCGGGCTGCGCTCCAGTTCGACGATGATGTACGGACACGTCGACAACCCGAAGCACTGGGTCGGCCACCTGCGCGTCCTCCGCGGAATCCAGGACGAGACAGGCGGTTTCACCGAATTCGTGCTGCTGCCCTTCGTGCACCAGAGCGCGCCGCTGTACCTGGCGGGCGCGGCACGTCCCGGCCCGACGATCCGCGACAACCGCGCCGCCCACGCGCTGGCACGGATCATGCTGCACGGCCGGATCGACAACATCCAGACCAGCTGGGTCAAGCTCGGCACGGCGGGCACCAGGATGATGCTCAACGGCGGCGCGAACGACCTCGGCGGCACGCTGATGGAGGAGACCATCTCCCGCATGGCCGGCTCCCAGCACGGCTCCGCGAAGACGGTCGCCGAGCTCACCGAGATCGCCACCGGCATCGGCCGCCCGGCCCGGGAGCGCACGACGACCTACGGGCGGGTAGAGCGCAAGCCGCACACGTTGTCGCTGTCGGTGAGGTAGGCCCCCGCCGCGCGCGGGTGCGAAACTCGCACTCGCGCGACGGAAGGGTCGATGGGCGATTACCATCGTCCACTGGACGTCGGTGCGGATGCGAAGGCTCGGCACACCGGCCGCGACCGGGGGCGGAGCCGGTGAAGTTAGGGCAGGCTGACCAGTAGTAACGTGGGGTGGTCGGGATAGGGTTTCGCGTGGCGGACCATCCCCGCAGGTGAGGACAGACTAGGAGAGCGGCAGTGCCGTACATCATCGCTGAACCGTGCGTTGACGTGAAGGACAAGGCATGCATCGAGGAATGCCCCGTGGACTGCATCTACGAGGGTGGTCGCATGCTGTACATCCATCCGGACGAGTGCGTGGACTGTGGTGCATGTGAGCCGGTGTGCCCGGTGGAGGCGATCTTCTACGAAGACGACACGCCGGACCAGTGGAGCGGGTACGTGAACGCCAACGTCGACTTCTTCGACGAGCTGGGCTCGCCGGGCGGCGCGACCAAGGTCGGCAAGGTGGACTACGACCCGCCGTTCATCAAAGAACTTCCTCCGATGGGCGAGTGAGACCGTAAGTGAGTTCGCGTGGCCGGGTCAGCGCTTTGCTACCCGATTTTCCTTGGGACACCATCGCGTCGGTGAAGGCGAGAGCCGCGGCGCATCCCGACGGGATCGTCGATCTTTCGGTCGGCACCCCGGTAGACCCCGTCGCCCCGCTGATCAGGGCGGCATTGAACGCGGTCGCGGAGGTGCCCGGCTACCCGACCACGCACGGCACGCCCGAGCTGCGCGCCGCCGCGGTCGACGCGCTCAAGCGTCGGTACGGAATCACCGGCCTCGATCCGGCGGCAGTGCTGCCGGTGATCGGCACCAAGGAACTGATCGCGGGTCTGCCGCGGCTGCTCGGCCTCGGCTCCGGCGATCTGGTGGTCATTCCCGAGATCGCCTACCCGACCTATGAGGTCGGCGCGCTGCTGGCGGGCGCCCAGGTGCTGCGTGCGGACGGGCTCACCCGGCTCGGCCCGCAGTCGCCCGCGCTGATCTACCTCAACTCGCCGTCCAACCCGACCGGCCGGGTGCTCGGGCTCGAGCACTTGCGCAAGGTGGTGGCCTTCGCGCGGGAGCGCGGCGCGATCGTCGCTTCCGACGAGTGCTACCTGGGCCTGTCCTGGGACAGCCGCCCCCTCTCGATCCTCGATCCCGAAGTGTGCGACGGCGACCACACCGGTCTGCTGGCGGTGCACTCGCTCTCGAAGACCTCGAACCTGGCCAGCTACCGCGCCGGTTTCGTGGCGGGCGATCCCGAACTGGTCGCCGAGCTGCTGGAGGTGCGCAAGCACTCGGGCATGATGGTGCCCTACCCGATCCAAGCCGCGATGACGGCCGCGCTCGGCGACGACGCGCACGAGGGCCAGCAGCGCGAACGCTACCGCGCCCGCCGCGAGCAGCTGCGAAACGCCTTGCAGGGCGCGGGTTTCCGCATCGACCACTCCGAGGCGGGGCTGTACCTGTGGTCCACGCGCGGCGAGAACTGCCGGACCACCCTGGACTGGCTGGCCGAGCGCGGCATCCTCGCCGCGCCCGGCGACTTCTACGGACCGACGGCCCGTGAACACGTGCGGATCGCGCTGACCGCGTCCGACGAACGCATCGCCGCCGCCGCGGAGCGCTTGCGCGCGAACTGATTTCGCCCGGTCGAGCTGGCTCCGGTGCGCTTACACTCGAGGCGCTCGATCGGCTCGGCGAAAGGTTTGCGATGCAGGGGGTGGGGCTCGCCGTCGGCGAGGTGTTCGCCGGATACCGGATCGAGCGGGTGCTCGGTCGCGGCGGGATGGGCACCGTCTACCTGGCCGGTCATCCCCGGCTGCCGCGACTGATCGCACTGAAGCTGCTCGACCGCGAGCTCTACGCCGACGAGGAGGCGCGGCGGCGGTTCGAACGCGAGGCCGATGTGGTCGCGCGGCTGGATCATCCGAACATCGTGTCGGTGCTCGATCGCGGCGCCGACGACGGTGTGCTGTGGATTTCCATGCAGTACGTCGACGGCGGCGACGCGGCCGCGTTTCGCGGCAGGCCGATGGACCCGGCGCGGGCCGCCGGGATCGTCGCGCAGACCGCGGCGGCACTGGACTACGCGCACGACCGCGGCGTGCTGCACCGCGACGTGAAACCCGCCAACATCCTGTTGAGCGCCGCGCACGGCGGCGGCGACCGGGTACTGCTCAGCGATTTCGGCATCGCGAGGATGCGCGAGGACACCCGCCAGCTGACCAAGACCGGCGAACTGCTCGCCACGCTGGCTTATGCCGCGCCGGAACAGCTTTCGGACGAGGCGGTCGATCAGCGCGCGGATCAGTACGCGCTCGGCTGCACGCTGTTCGCCTTGCTGACCGGACAGGCGCCGTTCACCGCGACCAACCCCGGCGCGATCATCGCTGCCCACTTGACTCGACCGGTGCCGAATGCCAGTGCGCTCGTGCCGGGTCTGCCGCCCGCGGTGGACGAGGTCATCGCCAGGGCGATGGACAAGGACCCGGCGCGCCGGTTCGCGGGCTGCGGTGAATTCGCCGACGCGGCGGCACGGGCGTTGGCTGGGCGCGCGGCTGCCGCAGTGTCGCAAAGTCCAGCCGACTGCTCGCCGCCCGCGCCCGCGTCAGTGTCGAACTCGGCTGACGCTCCGGGGTGGCAGGACGCGTCAGTTGCGAGTACGCCGCCCGCGGTTCCGCATCCCGCCGACGCGGTTGTCGCCCGCCGGCCTGCGTCCGCGCACAACTGGGCGAGCGATGCCGTGAGCCGAGCGCCAGGACGGCAGGTCTCCTCCGGCTGGCGGACGTTCTCCGTGCTGCTGCTCGTCTCGGCACTGATGCTCGGGGTGGGCGGGGTCGCGGCTGTCGGCGTGTACTGGAAGTTCGTGCGCCCGAACCGGCCGCAGCCCCTGCCGTGGGGCGCGCAGCATTCCATCGCGATCGCCTTTCCCGAGCTCATCCCGGCGAGCCCGGAGGGAACGGGCTGGCGTGGCGCACGCTGTCACGCGGCCGCGACGGTGGTGACCCAGCCCGGCGACCCGGTGCCGCTGCGCCAGATCGTCTGCACCGATCCGGACGGCGTCACGGCGTGGTACACCGAGTACGCGGGATTCCGCGATGTCCAGGCGTACCTGACGGCGCACGCCACGCTGACGGGTGAGCGCGAATTCAGCAGGCCGGGCGGGCTCCAGGTCTTCCGGCCGACCGATCCCGCCGCGCCGTTCGCGCTGGCCACGCACGGCTGGGTGGCCCCCATGGTCTCGTCGGTCTTGGTCGAGGTCGCCTGGCCGGGGCACACCTTCGACGAGGTCCGCGACCTGTGGTGGGCGCAGGCTCCGTTCTGATCGACTCCGACACGCGGAAGGGCTGGCGTCCGGACGTCGATTTGGGGCTAGCCTGAGTTATGGACGCTGTCACGGTTGTCCCTACGCCAGGCAACGAGCCGGTGCACACGTACGCGCCGGGGAGTCGCGAGCGCGAGCTGCTGGTGGCCGAGCTGGCCGAGATCTCCGCCGAATCCGTCGACGTGCCGCTGGTCATCGGCGGCAAGCACCGGCCGGGCATCGGCGAGCGGCACGAGATCGTCGCACCGCATCGGCATCGGCACGTACTGGGGACCTACACCGATACCACTCATTCCGAAGCACACGGCGCCATCGAGGCCGCCATCGCGGCCGCCCCGGGGTGGCGCACCATGCCCTTCGACGATCGCGCCGCGATCTTCCTGCGCGCGGCCGATCTGCTGGCCGGGCCGTGGCGGGAGACGCTGGCTGCCGCGACGATGCTCGGCCAGTCCAAGTCGGTCGCGCAGGCGGAGATCGACGCGCCCTGCGAACTGGTCGACTTCTGGCGGTTCAACGTGGCGTTCGCGCGCGACATCCTGGCCCAGCAGCCGCAGTCGAGTCCCGGCGTGTGGAACCGGATGGACTATCGGCCGCTGGAGGGGTTCGTCTACGCGATCACGCCGTTCAACTTCACCGCCATCGCGGGCAACCTGCCGACCGCGCCCGCGCTGATGGGCAACACGGTGGT
The DNA here is from genome assembly GCF_059570515.1 of Nocardia sp. CNS-044. NCBI lineage: Bacteria > Bacillati > Actinomycetota > Actinomycetes > Mycobacteriales > Nocardiaceae > Nocardia > Nocardia sp. CNS-044. The sequence goes on along the minus strand of NZ_JCANSX010000006.1, from coordinate 652,284 downwards.
GTGGAAGCCCTCGCCGACGCAGACGCTCGCCGCGTTCTACACCATGCGGCTGCTGGAGGCGGCGGGCCTGCCGCCCGGCGTCATCAACATGGTCACCGGCGACGGGATCCAGCTCTCGGAGGTGGCGCTGACCGATTCGCGCTTGGCGGGTATCCACTTCACCGGTTCCACCCGGACCTTCCAGTCGCTGTGGCAGCAGGTCGGCGCGAATATCGGCCGCTACCAAGGCTATCCGCGGCTGGTCGGGGAGACGGGTGGCAAGGACTTCATCGTCGCGCACCCGTCGGCCGATCCGGACGCCCTGCGCACCGCGCTGATTCGCGGAGCCTACGAGTATCAGGGCCAGAAGTGCTCGGCGGCCTCGCGCGCCTACATCGCGCGTTCGGTGTGGCGGACCATCGGCGACGACTTTCTCACCGCGACCGCCGAGCTGAGCTACGGCGACGTGGCCGATCTGTCGAATTTCGGTGGGGCGCTGATCGATCGGCGTGCCTACGACAAGAACGTCGCTGCCATCGAACGGGCCAGAGCCGCGGGCGTCACCATCCCGGTCGGCGGCACCTACGACGACAGCGAAGGCTGGTTCGTCCGCCCGACGGTGCTGCTCTCCGACGACCCGCGCGACGAGTCGTTCACCACCGAGTACTTCGGCCCGATCCTCTCGGTGCACGTCTACGACGACGCCGAACCCGGTTCGTACGCGGCGATTCTCGCCGAGGTGGAGTCGGCCGCGCCCTACGCCCTGACCGGCGCGATCTTCGCCGACGACCGCAACGCCGCCGAACAAGCGGGCGCCGCACTGCGTTTCGCGGCGGGCAATTTCTACATCAACGACAAACCCACCGGCGCCGTCGTCGGTCAGCAGCCGTTCGGCGGTGCGCGCGCCTCCGGTACCGACGACAAGGCGGGCTCGCCGCTGAACCTGCTGCGCTGGACGGCGCCGCGCACCATCAAGGAGACATTCGTGCCACCGGTACAGCACCGGTACCCGCACATGGACTCGTGAGACCGGCGGCGCCGACACGTCGGCCGGAAGAGGGAGGCGTGATGCGTGACATTCTCGAGGACCGATGAACCCGCTGCGCCCGGCGATTCTCGCGGCGGCCGCTTCGCCGCGGATGAAGCGCGCGCTCACCGGGACCAAGCTCACCGCCGATATCGTCCGCCGGTTCGTGCCGGGTGAATCTCGGGCGGAATTGGCGCCGGTGGTGCGGGCGCTGCTCGGCAGCGGCAGGCTGATCAGCGTCGACTACCTCGGCGAGAACACCACCGATCGGTCCCGCGCCGATGCGACCGTCGCGGAATATCTTTCGCTGATCAACGAGCTCGCCGCGGCCGACCGGCCCGTCGAGCCGGAGGGCGTCGCGGTGCCGGTGGAGGTGTCGGTCAAGCTGTCCGCGCTCGGGCAGGCCTTGCCAGGCGACGGTCCCGCCATCGCCACCGACAACCTGCGCATCGTGTGCACCAAGGCCGCCGAGGCGGGGGTGTGGGTCACGGTCGACGCGGAGGACCACACGACGACCGACGCCACGCTGGCCACCGTGCGCGAGCTGCGGCCGGAATTCCCGTTGCTCGGCGCGGTTCTTCAGGCGTACCTGCACCGCACCAGGGACGACTGCGCCGAATTCGCGGGTCCCGGTTCGCGAATCCGGTTGTGCAAGGGCGCGTATCGCGAACCCGCGGCGGTGGCGTATCAGCGGGATGTCGAGGTGACCGATTCGTACCTGCGCTGTTTGGAGATCCTCATGCGCGGCGCGGGTTACCCGATGGTGGCCACCCACGACCCGGCACTCGTGCTGGCCGCCGAACACCTGGCCGCCGAAACGGTCCGGAGCGCAGGGACATTCGAGCATCAGATGCTGTACGGAGTGCGCGACGCCGAGCAGCTGCGGCTGGCGGCGGCTGGGCACGCGGTGCGGGTGTACGTCCCGTACGGCGACGAGTGGTACGGCTACCTGACCCGCAGGCTGGCCGAGCGACCGGCCAACATGCGGTTCTTCCTGCGCGCGCTGGTGGCGGGCCGTTCGGACACAGCCTGAGGGACCGGTACGCCTCAGACGAGCGGCTTGCCCAACCTGCGCCGTCTGCGCAGATCCCACAGGTAGAAGTTCATCGGAAAGAGCCTGAGCCGCTGGGGAAGTCGGCGGTGCACCGCGCCGATCGCGCGCAGCAGCAGAGCCAGCGCGCGATCCTGGCGCGGCGTCCAGCGCATCCCCATCTCGGCGCGCAGGTGCGGCGGCAGCAGGCCCGCGACGATGAATCGCTGCACCGGTGCGAACAGGCGCAGCGGCGGCGCGACCATCTTCAGCTCGACGAGACCGGTGAAGTATTCGCGGGTGCGGGCGTCGATGGTCTTGGTGGCCAGGTTGGTGGTCCAGTACTCGTCGAACGCGGCGCGGTCGGCGGGCCACAGCTCCCCGCGCATTTGCAAGGTGGTGCCGAGCCGGGCGGCGTACTGGTAGAACGCGTCCGCGCTCGCCGCGTCGAGCGGGCCGTGCAGCCGTTCCTCCAGGTCCACGATGCCCCAGTACAGGCAGGCGGCCACCCACAGCTGGAGCTTGGGATCGAAGGCGTTGTACTTCACCGGACTCTCGGCGCTGGACCGAATGCTGCGGTGTGAGGTGTCGACCGCCTCGCGGTACGCGGCGCGCTCCTCCTCGGTGCCCATCAGGGCGACGGCGAGATAGGTGAGCGTGGTGCGCAGCCGCTTCCACGGGTGCAGGGTGACCTTGCCGGAATCCACGGTGCTCTCCAGCACGCCGTAGGCGACCGGGGTCAGGCTCAGCTGCATGATCACGTTCGCGGTGCCGCCGAGGAAGGCGGCGACGCCGCTCCAGTACTTCTCGATGTCGAAGTCCTCGGCGGTGCCGTAGCGGCTGCCGGGCACCGGCTCGGGCGTCGTCGCACGAAGGGGCGCGGTCATCGTCGTCCTCGTCTTTCCGTTCACCGGAGTGAAGTGATGAGAAGGTCAGGGGCTCACCTTGTCATCTGAGGGCGGACGCTGTCAATTGCGGACCTCCGCATTCGCACCGCCAAGGCGCGTGCCACTCGGGTCCGGTGCGGTGAAGGTATGCGATGCTGACGTTGTCATCGTTTCGCCGGACGATAGGGTGGGAGACATGGCGAGCTTCACCAAATTGCTGCCGCTGGTGCGCAACTCCGGCCCGGAAGATCGCAATCAGGCGCGGGTGCTGGACGCCGCGCTGGTGGCCTTCCTGGATTTCGGCATCAAGCGCACGAGCATGGTGGAAGTGGCCCGGCGGTGCGGTCTCTCGCTGGCCACGCTGTATCGGCGCTTCGCCAGCAAATCCGATCTCATCCAGGGCGTCGCGCTACGTCAGACGCGCGAGTTCATCGATGAGGTGGACGGCGTGCTCCAGGGTCAGGTGGACCGGGACGCCAGCGCCGAAGATCAGATCGTCGCGCTGTTCGTCGCGTTCGTGAACGGCCTGCGCGGCAACCAGCTGGTGCACCGGCTGCTCGCCACCGAACCCGAGCTGGTGCTTCCGTTCCTCACCGTGAAGGGCGCGCCGATCATCGAACTCGGGCGCGACTACGTCGCCGAATTCGTCACGCGTCTTCAAGAGGAGGGCAAACTCCCCGCGTACGATCCAGCTCCGCTGGCCGAGATGATCGCGCGGACCGCGGTGTCGCTGGCGCTGACACCGCAGACCGTCATCCCGTTCGGCGACGACGCCGCCCTGCGCGAGTTCGCCCGCGACCACGTGGTCGTCTCGTTCCGGGTGCGCTGACGCCCGGAACCCAGCGATTCGAGCCGCGCCGACTCAGCGCGGAACGAGCCAGACTGGCACGCCGAGCACATCGGCCACCACGCTCGGCAGTGCGCCGAGTACGTCGGCGGTCTGGTCGGCGGACGTGCCCCAGGTGAGCGCCGCCACGGTGAACCCGGTTCCGTAGGAGGCCGAAGCCACCTCGGGCGCACCGACATCCGACCATCCCCACTTGGTGCCGAGCACGCCGGGCAGCTGCGCGGTGCCCCAGTTCTGCGCGGTGCCGTCGGCGGCGGTGTCGCCCGCCGTGGCCATCCACTGGAAGATCGGCGAGCTGGGATCCTGGAGTTGCTTGGCGTGCAGGAAGTCCGCGACATCGGCGCTGGTCGTGGTCGCGGTACTCCAGTCGCCCGCGCCGGAACGGGTGTTGGCGAGGCCGTACTCGGCGGCGATGGCATCGATGGCCTGCGGGTACTTGCCTTCCATGGCTCCGGCCGCTCCGTCGTCGGAGAAGCGGATCATGCGCTCGCCCCATTCGCGATCGGTCGCGGAACCGTCGCCGTGGCGCAGCGCGTAGTCGACGAGGAAGAGCTTGGACAGCGAAAGGGCGCCGCGAATCTCGTGCTGGTTCGCGGTTCCCCACGACGCGCCGACGCTCGATCGCACGGCGATCGAGGTGCGCGACGGGGTCTCCTCCCCATTTGGCTGAGCGTTTGCGGGCGATGTGCCCGATGCTGCGGCGCCCAGGGCGTACAGCGCTCCCGCGGCGAGTGACGCGACGATCATCCGATGGATCACGATTGCCTCCCGGCGTTCGACCTCCGATGTCGTGCCTTCATTCAGGAGGCAAAGCGTACGCGGGCGCTCGGTTCCGGCGTGGCGTAATGGGGATGCTGTGTATTAACTGATATAAGCGCGCGCCCACGCACGGCCGGAGCGAAGGCGGCGGTTCGCTCAGACGAGCGGAAGTCCGAGGCGGCGGCGCAGGCGCATGTCCCAGAGGAAGGCGTTCACCGGGAAAGCCTTGACGGCCTTGGGCATCCGGCCCTCCACCGCGCCGACGGCGGTGAGCAGCGTGGCGAGGAGTCGGTCGTCGCGCTCGGTCCAGGTCATGCCCATCTGGTCGCGCAAATGCTCCGGCAGCAGCCCCGCGGTCACCCAGCGGTGCAGGCCGCCGAAGGCGAGCTGAACCGGACGCGGGAACATCCGCAGGTTCACCAGGTCCCAGAAGTAGTCGCGGACCGGCGGATCGATGACGGTCGCCGCGAGATGCTCGGCCCAGTACCGAGCGAACGCGGCGCGGTCGGCGGGCCACTGGCCGGGGCGCATCTGCAACGTGGTGCCGAGACGTTCGGCGTTGCGGTAGAACGCGTCCGCCGTGGCGTCGTCCATCGGTCCGTGCATGCGCTCGTGCAGATCCCGCGCGCCCCAATACAGGCAAGCCGCAACCCAGAGCTGCAACCGGGAGTCGAAGGCGTTGTACTTCACCGGACTGGTCGGGCCGGACCGAACGGTGTGGTGCGCGCGATCGACGGCCGCCCGGTACGCCGCGCGTTCGTCGTCGGTGCCGAGCATCGCCACGGCCAGGTAGGTCAGCGTGGTGCGGGTGCGCTTCACCGGGTGCAGCGTGATCTTGCCGCTGTCGACCGTGCTCTCCAGCACGCCGTAGCCGACGGGACGGGCGCTGAGCTGCATGATGACGTTCGCGGCGGCGCCGAAGAAGGCGGCGGAGCCGTCGAGGTGGCCGCGGATGTCGAAATCGTCGTCGGACTTGGTGAGCGCGGGTGCGCGAAGGGGGCTGGTCATCGTTCGACCCCGTTCTCCTCGTTGAGAAGGATGTACTATGACCTTCTCACCGTCTCTTCGGTGTGTCAACGGTCACAACGCGTCGAAGCCGAGCTGTGACGCGCTGACGGTCCGCGGCGCGCACGCAGTAGGTTGGGCGAATGTCGTTCGGTCCCTCCCTGCTGCTCCGTTCCCTGAATTCGGCCGCGGTCGCTGCGGGCGCGGACATTCCGGACGCGGTCACCATCGATGGCGTGACGCTCTCGCGCAGCGACCTGCTCGGCGCGGCGACCTCGGTGGCCGAGCGCATCGCGCGCGCCGACCGGGTCGCGGTGCTGGCCCGGCCGACCGCGCGCACCGTCCTCGCGGTGGTCGGCTGCCTCATCGCGGGCGTCACGGTGGTGCCGGTACCGCCGGATTCCGGGGCCGCGGAACTCGCGCACATCCTGGCCGACTCCGGCGCGCAGGCATGGCTGGGTGACGCGCCCGAGGGCACCGATCTGCCGGTGGTTCCGGTCCGCATGCACGCGAGGTCGTGGCACACCTATCCCGAACCCGACCCGGCGACAACGGCTTTCGTGCTCTACACGTCCGGGACCACCGGTGCGCCGAAAGGTGTCGTGCTGACTCGCGGCGCGATCGCCGCCGGACTGGACGCACTCGCCGAAGCCTGGGGCTGGACCGCGAAAGACGTTCTGGTGCACGGTCTTCCGCTGTTCCATGTGCACGGGCTCATCCTCGGCGTGCTCGGCGCGCTGCGCGTCGGCAGCCCGCTGATCCACACCGGGAAGCCGACACCGCAGGCCTACGCCGAGGCGAACGGCACGCTGTACTTCGGCGTGCCGACGGTCTGGTCGCGCGTCGTCGAAAACCCCGATGCCGCACGCGAACTGGCCAGCGCTCGATTGCTCGTGTCGGGCAGCGCGCCGCTGCCGGTGCCGGTGTTCGAGCGGCTGCGTGAACTCACCGGGCACGCACCGATCGAGCGCTACGGCATGAGCGAAACCATGATCACGCTGTCCACCCGCGCCGACGGCGAACGTCGTCCGGGGTGGGTCGGCACGCCGGTACGCGGCGTGGAGACGAGGCTGCGCGACGAGACCGGAGCGCCCGTGCCGCACGACGGCGAGAGCATCGGCGGGTTGCAGGTGCGCGGGCCGATGCTGTTCGGCGGATATCTGAACCGGCCCGACGCCACGGCCGAAAGCTGGACCGAGGACGGGTGGTTCAAGACCGGCGACGTGGCCGCCATCGACGACGGCGGCTTCCATCGCATCGTCGGCCGGGAATCGGTCGACCTGATCAAGTCCGGCGGCTACCGGATCGGCGCGGGCGAGGTCGAGACGGCCCTGCTCGGGCATTCGGCGGTCGCCGAGGCGGCGGTGGTCGGTCTGCCCGACGACGATCTCGGGCAGCGGGTGGTCGCGTTCGTCGTGTTACGGGGCGAGGCGGAGGCGTCGATCGAGAAAGAGCTGATCGATCACGTGGCCGAGCAGCTTTCGGCGCACAAGCGGCCGCGCGAGGTCCGCGTTGTCGCGGCGTTGCCGCGGAACGCGATGGGGAAGGTGCAGAAGAAGCAGCTCGGCTGATGGTCGTTGTCGCCAGCAGCTGATTCAGATAATCTGATTCTATGACCACGATGACTGCAGCCGAAGCCTCCCGTAACTTCTCGGCTGTCCTGAATCGGGCAGAGCACGGCGAAACGATCACGATCGTCCGGCACGGAAGGACGGTGGCGACCATCGCGCCGCCCACGAAGAAGACCGGCAGAACCCTGCGGCATTCGTTGGAGAATTCCGAGGTGCCGCCTTTCGACGACGACTTCGCGGCCGATATAGCCGCGGGCGTGTCGATGGTCATTGATGACATGGGGGACCCGTGGGCCGACGCCTGATCCTCGACACTGGCGTGCTGATCGCCTATGAACGGGGAACTGTCGACCGCGCAGCTCTCGACGACGACGAACTGGCGGTCGCCGCGGTGACAGTCGCCGAGTTTCGCGTGGGTATCGAGCTGGCTGATACGGCCGAACGGGCGGCTGCCCGAGCACGACGACTGGACCTACTCCTCAGTGAAATCGAGGTGCTCGAATACCACGAGCGCACGGCTACCTACCACGCGCAGCTGTTGGCCCAGGTCCGGCGATCCGGTAGACCGCGCGGTGCGCACGATCTCATCATCGCCGCCCACGCGGTCGAGACCGCACGCACCGTCGTATCCCTTGATGTCAAGGCGAAGTTCGATGATCTGCCAGGAGTTACCGCCATCACCCCTTAAGGCCGCAACCGTCCTTAATCGTTGGCGTGCAAGTCCGCGTTGAGCTCGATGCCGGTGCCCTTGCGGTGGACGACCTCGACCGCGCCGGTCTGGGAGTTGCGGCGGAACAGCAGGTTGTTCTGGCCGCTCAGCTGGGCGGCCTTCACGACGGTGCCGTCGGGGGTGGCGACCTTGGTGCCCGCGGTCAGGTAGAGACCGGCCTCGAGCACGCAGTCGTCGCCCAGCGGGATGCCGAGACCCGCGTTGGCGCCGAGCAGGGAGCGCTGGCCGATGGAGATGACGGTGGTGCCGCCGCCCGAGAGGGTGCCCATGGTGGACGCGCCGCCGCCGATGTCGGAACCGTCGCCGACCACGACGCCCGCGGAGATCCGGCCCTCGACCATGGAGGCGCCGAGGGTGCCCGCGTTGAAGTTGACGAAGCCCTCGTGCATCACGGTGGTGCCGGAGGCCAGGTGCGCGCCGAGGCGGACCCGGTCGGCGTCGCCGATGCGCACGCCGGAGGGCACCACGTAGTCGACCATGCGCGGGAACTTGTCGATGCTGTAGACGGTCACCGGGCCGCGGGCGCGCAGCTTGGCGCGGGTCGCCTCGAAGCCCTCGACGGCGGCCGGGCCGTGGTTGGTCCACACCACGTTGCTGAGCAGGCCGAACTGGCCGTCGAGGCTCACCTGGTGCGGCTCGACCAGCCGGTGCGAGAGCAGGTGCAGGCGCAGGTAGACGTCGTGCGCGTCGACCGGGGCGGCGGACAGGTCGGCGATGACGGTGCGCACCGCGACCACGTCGACGCCGCGCGCCTCGTCGAAGCCGAGCAGCGCGGCGTATTCGGCGGGCGCCTCGTCCAGGCGCTTGGTGCCGGTGTCGCCGAACTCACCGAGCTCCGGGTTCGGGTACCAGGTGTCCAGGACGGTTCCGTCCGCGGTCACGTTGGCGATACCGATTGCTGCTGCTCCCTGAATGCTCACGTCATGAAAGGTTACCGACCGATCGCTCCCAGCGGTGCGCCACCTCCGGGCTGGGGAGCCGCGGTACCTCGCTCGTAGGCTGAGAGCGTGACCATCGACCTGTCTGCCGATCCCATCGCTCTCACCGCCGCGCTCGTCGACATCCCGAGCGTGTCACTGGACGAGAAGGCGATCACCGATGTCGTCGAGCGGGCGTTGCGCGAGCAGACCAAGGGCTTCGAGGTCGTGCGGCACGGGAATGTGGTGCTGGCCAGGACCGATCGGGGCCTGCCGACGCGGGTGATCCTGGCCGGGCACCTGGACACCGTGCCGATCGCGGACAACGTGCCCAGCCGGTTCGACAAGGACGAGAACGGCCAGGAGCTGCTCTACGGTTGCGGCACCGTCGACATGAAATCCGGTGACGCGGTGTTCCTGCATCTCGCCGCGACGATCGCCGAGCCGGTGCACGACCTGACACTGATCTTCTACGACGGCGAGGAGATCGCCGCCGAACACAACGGCCTCGGCCACATCGAGCGCGACCTGCCCGAATGGCTCGAGGGCGACCTGGCGATCCTGGGCGAACCTTCGGGCGGCTGGGTCGAGGCGGGCTGCCAGGGCACCCTGCGTGCCAGGCTGGCCACCACGGGCGTGCGCGCGCACTCGGCGCGTTCGTGGATGGGCGACAACGCGATTCACCGACTGGCCCCCGTTCTGCAACGGCTGGCCGCCTACCAGCCGCGGCAGGTCGACATCGATGGCTGTCTCTACCGCGAGGGCCTCTCGGCGACCAGCATGTTCGCGGGTGTGGCGGGCAATGTCATTCCCGACGCCGCCGAGATGGAATTGAACTTCCGCTTCGCGCCCGACCGCGATATCGACCAGGCCATCGGCCACGTGCGCGAGGTCTTCGACGGTATCGACGCCACGATCGACCTCGTCGACGCGGCGCCCGGCGCGCTCCCGGGTCTCACCGCGCCCGCCGCCGCCGATCTGATCGCCTCGGTGAACGGCCACGGCGGCGGCGGGGTGCGCGCGAAGTACGGCTGGACCGACGTGTCCCGCTTCGCCGCCCGCGGCATCCCCGCTGTCAACTTCGGCCCCGGTGACCCCAACCTCGCGCACAAGCGCGACGAGCACCTGCCGACCGCCCAGATCACCGCGGTCGCCGCCATGCTGCGCAACTACCTGACAGGCGCAGCCTGATCCTTCGCGAGCTGTTCGGCGAGGAATTCCGCCCAGGTGCGCTTGCCCTGTTCGGCGGTGTCCAGGTTCAAGTTCGCGCCCGCACGATAGAGACGGCCGACCTTCCCCGGAACGCGCACCGGCAGCAGCGCGCGACGCTTGCCCGTGGCACGCAGGTAGTCGCGGATCATGTCGCTCAGCGTGCGCACCTCTGGCCCGGCCAGATCGGCGACGCGTCCGGCGGGCTCGTCGAGGGTCAGGTCGACCAGCCGCGCCGCCACTTCGCGCGAATCCACCGACTGCCACCGCAACCCGCCCGGCGCCGGAACGACCGGTAGCTTCGCCATGGCGCGCACGGTCTTCAGCGCCAAGTCGTGGAACTGGGCCGCGCGCAGGACGGTGTACGGCACACCCGAGCCGATGACGGCCTGTTCCGCCTCGTACTTGGCGCGGAAATAGCCGAGCGGCAACTCTTCCGCGGCGATGACGCCGATGTACACGAGGTGCCGCACCCCTTGCGCGGCCTGGACCAGATTGTGGGTTGCCACATCGTCGCCCTTGGGCCCGCCCGCCAGGTGCAGGATGGTGTCCACGCCCGCGACTGCCGCGGTGATGCCCGCGCCGGTCAGCAGATCGCCGGTCACGTACTCGATGCCCGCGGCGGCCGGACGCGGTGCGCGGCTGAGCACCCGGACATCGCGGCCCGCGGCGCGGAGCAGCGGGACGACGTGCTTGCCGAGGGTGCCGGTGCCGCCGGTAACGAGAATGGTCATGGTGATCTCCCATCGTCGGATTCGCTGCGCCGGTGTCGTTCCGACTCACCAAGACGACGACGCGGGACCCCGGAGTGTGACACCGGTATCCGACACCGCGGGTGTGCCGCACGTTCACCGACTCGCACCGCCCGCGGCGCGTACGGCCCGGTAGCGTGGAGCGCATGTCCACCGACGCCGCCGATCACGAGGTCGCCAGTAAGCCGAAGTCGACAGCGAAATTCCGCGGACCGATAATGTTCCGCCGCGATCGCAAACCCGGGGGTACCGCCGACCGGAACCTCCTCGATCAGCGCGGGGACAGCGACTGGGTGCACACCGACCCCTGGCGGGTGCTGCGCATCCAGGCCGAGTTCGTCGAGGGTTTCGGCGCGCTGGCCGAGGTGCCGCGCGCGGTCACGGTCTTCGGTTCCGCGCGCACGCCGATCGACCACCCCGAATACCAGGCGGGCATGGCCATCGGCGGCGCGCTCGCCAGGGCCGGTTTCGCGGTGATCACCGGCGGCGGCCCCGGTGCGATGGAGGCCGCCAACCGCGGCGCGTGCGAGGCGGGCGGCTACTCGATCGGCCTCGGCATCGAGCTGCCGTTCGAGCAGAGCCTCAACGAATGGGTCGATCTCGGCATCAACTTCCGCTACTTCTTCGTCCGCAAGACGATGTTCGTGAAGTATTCCGAGGCCTTCATCTGCCTGCCCGGCGGTTTCGGCACTCTGGACGAGTTGTTCGAAGCGCTCACGCTGGTACAGACCCGCAAGATCACCCGCTTCCCGATCATCCTCTTCGGCACCAAATACTGGTCGGGACTGGTGGATTGGCTGCGCGGTTCGCTGCAAGGGTCGGGCAAGATCGCACCGGCCGATCTCGACCTGATCCACGTCACCGATCACGTGGACGAGGTCGTCGAGATCATCATGCGGGCGGCCGCCGAACGCTCCGACATCGACACCCTCGGCACGGAGGACAAGTGGTGACCGAGGTTCCGCTCGAGGTCACCGTCCCGTATGCCGTCTGCGTCTACTGCTCGGCGAGCACCGCCGACTCCGGTGCACTGGCGCTCGCCGCCCGGGTCGGCACCGAGATCGCCCGGCGCGGTTGGCAATTGGTGTCCGGTGGCGGCCACGTCTCGATGATGGGCGCCGTCGCCACCGCGGCACGGGCGGGCGGCGCGAACACCATCGGCGTGATCCCGAAACCTCTGGTGCACAAGGAAGTCGCGGACGTCGACGCCGACGAACTGGTGGTCACCGACACCATGCGCCAGCGCAAACAGGTCATGGAGGACCGCGCCGACGCCTTCCTCACACTGCCCGGCGGGATCGGCACGCTCGAGGAGTTCTTCGAGACCTGGACCGGCGGCTATCTCGGCCAGCACGCCAAGCCGGTGGTCGTGCTCGATCCGAACGGCTTCTACGACGGCCTTTTCCGGTGGATCGACGAACTCTACGAGCGAAAGTTCGTCTCCCGCTTCGCCATGGAGCGGATCACCGTGGCCAACGACCTGTCCGCCGCGTTCGCGGCGCTGAAACCGGAACCTATGCCGGGCCTGAGCTAGCGCGTCGAGGACGAGACGCGCAGACGGCGCGACGGTCGGCTGCTCGACTATCACCACCGTGACCAGGTGCTTGTGCGTACTGCTGGACAGTGTGGTGAACGCCGTGGCCACCCGCCGAGGTCGAGGGCGCGCTCGGCGGGCACGAGGCCGTCGAGCGCACTGGTGTTCGGCGTCGACGGCACGACGAAAAGCGGTGCGGCGATCGTGCTGCGTACGACGACTGCGCCGCGGGCCGCGTGCCGAAGAGCCGAGCCGCTACAGTCGAGGGCATGTTCAGCCCGCCCGCCGTACCGCCTCCCACGCTGTGCGGCAAACCGGTGGCGACGGATCGGGCGCTGGTCATGGCGATCGTCAACCGGACCCCCGACTCGTTCTACGACCGCGGAGCGACCTTCACCGACGCGGCGGCCATGGACGCGGTCGCCCGCGCCGTCGACGAAGGCGCCGATCTCGTCGACATCGGGGGAGTGAAGGCGGGACCAGGCACCGTGGTCGACGCCGCCGAGGAGACGCGCCGGGTGGTGCCGTTCGTCGCGGCGATCCGCGCCGCCTTTCCCGAGCTGCTGATCAGCGTCGACACCTGGCGGTCGGAGGTGGCGCGGGCCGCGGTGGCCGAAGGCGCGGACCTGATCAACGACACCTGGGCGGGCGCGGATCCCGATCTGGTCGCGGTGGCCGCCGACCTCGGTGTCGGCATCGTGTGCAGCCACACCGGCGGCGCGGTGCCGCGTACCCGCCCGCATCGGGTCCGCTACACCGATGTGGTGAGCGAAGTCACCGACACTGTGGTCCGGGCCGCCGAGGACGCGCTCGCGGCGGGGGTGCGCAAGGATTCGATCCTGATCGATCCCACCCACGATTTCGGCAAGAACACCTATCACGGGCTCGAACTGTTGCGGGGAGTAGACGTTCTCGTAAATACCGGATGGCCGGTCTTGATGGCGCTGAGCAACAAGGATTTCATCGGGGAGACTCTTGGTGTCGGGCTCTCCGAGCGGCTGGAGGGCACCTTGGCGGCGACAGCGTGGTCCGCCGCCGTCGGCGCCCGAGTCTTCCGCGTCCACGAGGTCGCCGAAACCCGGCGTGTCGTGGACATGATCGCCGCGATCCAGGGCATCCGGCCCCCCGCACGAACCCTGCGAGGTCTGGTATGAAAATCCAACACCGCGAGTCCGCCTGGGTAAGCACGAATACCTGGGACACCCCCGAGTGGACGGTCGACGAGCTGGTCGACGCGAAGGACGGGCGCACCGTGTCGGTGGTGCTGCCCGCGCTGAACGAGGAGCGCACGGTCGCCGAGGTGGTGGCCAGTATCCGGCCGCTGCTCGGCACGCTGGTCGACGAACTGGTCGTGCTCGACTCCGGCTCCACCGACGCCACCGCCGAACGAGCCCGCGCTGCGGGCGCCGAGGTCATCAGCCGTGAGCAGGCGGTGCCCGAATTGGATCCGCTGCCCGGCAAGGGCGAGGTGCTGTGGCGCTCGCTCGCGGTCACCGGCGGCGACCTGATCGCGTTCGTCGACTCCGATCTCATCGACCCCGACCCGGCCTTCGTGCCGAAACTGCTCGGCCCGCTGCTGCTGAACGACGACATGCACCTGGTGAAGGCCTACTACCGCCGCCCGCTGCGGCAGGGCGGCGCGGTGGACGCGCACGGCGGCGGACGCGTCACCGAGCTCGTCGCGCGTCCGCTGCTCGCCGCGCTGCGCCCGGAACTCTGCGCGGTCCTGCAACCGCTCAGCGGCGAATACGCTGGTACTCGCGAACTACTCACCTCGGTGCCCTTCGCCCCCGGCTACGGCGTCGAGATCGGCCTGCTGCTCGACACCTACGACCGCGTCGGCATGTCGGCCATCGGCCAGGTCAACCTGGGTGTGCGGACCCACCGCAACCGCCCGCTCGGCGACCTCGGCGTGATGAGCCGCCAGATCCTCGGCACCGTTCTCGGCCGCAGCGGAATCGCCGACTCCGGCGCCGCCCTCACCCAATTCCCTCTCGTCGGTGACGCGTTCACGGCGCACAGCACGGAGGTCTGCCTGACCGACCGGCCGCCGATGAACACGCTGCGCCCGTCGCGAGCAGCGGCGTAAGTCAGGACTCGCTGCGAGACTCCCCGCCGGACACCTCGGCCGCCGCCAGCTCGCCTTCGGCCTGCGAGTCGGCCGCCTCTCCGCAGTCCCGCCCCTTCTCGTCGGCGAGCCGAGCTTGAATCGCCGCGACGGTCAACTGCTCCGAAGAATTCGGCCGCCGCAGCACCGCGACGAGCACGCCGACGGTGATGGCGACGAAGACGGCCAGACCGACGATCACGATGGTGTTCATCGCGTCCTCCCCGAACGAGCGCCCGGATCAGCCTCGCGCGCAACCGATCCCCGGAATGCGCGGCTTTCGATAGTGGAAGACATTGGGCACTCACCTACTCGAACAAATAGTTATCTACTAGCTATCTAAACATCGAGCGGGTATCTGTAACCCACAGGGTCGCGTGACATGCGACACACTGCGGAAATAGCCGGTCATTCCGCGCAAACCCGGCACGCGACAAGGGAAACGGCGGTCCTCGGTTATCGATTCGCATCACCGCCGCGGCCGGGCGTTGATCGGCCGGGGATCGGCGTCGTGCCGGTACACGGGCGTGAGCAGGTCGACGTCCACGGGCTCGCCGGTGGTTCGGTCGTAGCGCACCGCGATGAGGACCGAGAAGAGGTGGTTGGCCGCCCGCTCGTGCAGCGTGGCCAGCCGGGTGGCGAGCAGCCGCACCGCGCCGAGTGATCCGGGCGGATGCAGTCCGTCGATGATCAGACACGTTCCGCGACCGTCGGGCCGGGGCAGGCGGGCCAGGTACGCGATGTCGTGCGGGTCGGGGCCGCCCGGGCGGTACACGCGCCGAGCGGCCCTGTCCTCGATGCCGCGGCGCGCGTCGCCCGCCCTGGCCACCGCACGGCGCAGCCGAGGATCGGCGGCGATGAGTTGTCGCACGCTGGGGGACAATTCGGGTCCGCCGACGACGATCAGCCCGTCCCGGTTCAGGTCCACCGGCCTGCCCGGGAGGAACCGTTCGATCGAGGCGGCGAACCCGAGCTCGTGCAGTAGTTCGACAAGCCGGTGTGCCGCACCGGGATCCGGCGCGCCGAGCACCCGGCCCGCGCGCACCTCCGGTACCAGCACGGTGAGCGTCCCGTGGCCGAAGAACAGCCCTTCCGGGGCCGGGCCCTGGGTGCTCACCTGATGGATGCGGGCACGGGAAAGACCCGCCGCCGCACCGATTCTGGCGAAGGTCCAGCCCTCGGCGTGAAGTTCCCGGATGACCGCCCTGCGGATCCTGGTGAGTTCGTTGATCGTCTGCTGCGCCGCCGCCACCCCGTCGGTGGCCGCCTTGAGTCTCTCGACCTTGTCCTCGATTGCGAAGACTCGCGCCACGTCATCGGCCGACATGTGCGAAGTCTAGACAGCTCGACAGCCTCGCGGGTCTAGTCTCGTTGACATCGCGTACTACCAGACGGCTCAGTCTGTTTCGGCTCGACGGCGTTTCGCGCGGACTCGCCGGGCGAAACGCCGATCAGGTGGCGTCGGAGTCGATCGGCGGACGTTCGTTGCGCTCCAACGGTTTTTCCAGCTTCGGCATCGGATAGTCCGGCATGCCACTGCTCGTGCCGTACAGATCGTCCTTGGTCGGCACGGCCTTCTCCAGGTTGCGCAGCACCGAATCGTCGCCGTTCAGCAGGTGCTTGGTGACCATCGAGCGCGGCGTCATCCCGCGCAGTTCGTTCAGGTCGGCCAGTGGCTTGCGCAGATCCTCGAAATCCGGACCGAGTTCGTCCTTCAGCTGCGCTGTCGCCCCGCTGGCGTAGTCGCGGACCTTACGCAGACTGTCGATGGTCCAGCGCACGGCGCCGGGCAGACGCTCCGGGCCGAGGATGACGAGGGCGGCGACGAGCAGAATCATCATCTCGGGCCAGCCGATGTTGCTGAACACGAATCCAGGCTACCTGTGCGTCGGACCAGCGGTTCAGTCGGATTCCAACGTCACAGGCACGTCCACCTGCCTGCCATCGCGGATCAACTGCACGTTCACCGTCTCACCGATCTCGCGGGACTGCACCGCGACGGTCAGCTCCTCCGGCCCGGTGACCTCCCGATCGCCGACCCGCACGATCACGTCGCCCTCGACGATGCCCGCCTTCGCCGCAGGACCGTTCGGCGCGACATCGGCCACCGCCGCGCCGCTCATCACTTCGTTGGCGACGGTCTTGGTGCGCGCCGAGATGCCGATCACGGGGTGGTTCATCTTGCCGGTCCGGATCAGGTTCTGCGCGACCTCGGTCATGGTGTCGACCGGGATGGCGAAGCCGAGGCCGACCGAGCCGCCCGTCTCGCTGCGGATGGCGGTGTTGATGCCGACGACCCGGCCGTCCATGTCGACCAGCGCGCCGCCGGAGTTGCCCGGGTTGATCGCGGCGTCGGTCTGCACGGCGTCGATTACCGCGTTGGTGTCGCTGCCCTCGCCGGACAGCTTCACCGGACGGTGCAGCGCGCTGACGATGCCAGAGGTGACGGTCTTGCTCAGGCCGAGCGGTGAACCGACGGCCAGCACGTCGTCGCCCACCTGCACGTCTTCGGACTTGCCCAGCTTGGCGACCGTGAGGTTCTTCACGTCGACCCTGAGCACGGCGAGATCGGTCTTGGGATCGCGGCCGACGATGTCGGCGGGCACCCGGCTGCCGTCGGAGAAGGTGACCTGGATCGCGGCGCGGTCGCTCTTGTCCTGGGCGGCCATCGAGATGACGTGGTTGTTGGTCACCACATAGCCCGCGCCGTCGATGACGACGCCCGAGCCGGTCGCGCCGTTGTCACCGACGGTGACGCGGATGGAGACCACCGAGGGCAGCACCGCGTTGGCGACCTGCGCGATCTGACCGTGCGGACGTTCGATGTCGTCGGTCTGCTCCAGCGTGACCTTGCGCGAGGTGAGATTGGTGGTCTGCTCGGCGGTGAGCCTGCCGACCAGCCCGCCGAGCACGCCGATGCCGAGCGCGATAGCGGCGAGCAGGGCCAGCGCCTTGGGCGCGACCCTGGACCCGAAGAGCACCTCGCGCACGCTCAGCTTGCGGGACCGGGGCAGCGGCTCCGGCCGCGGCGTCGGCACCGCGGGCGCGCCGAGGCGGGCGCCCGCGGTCGGATCGCGCCAGGGGTCGGCGGGGCCCGCGGGCGCGGGAGCGTTCTCGACCGCGTCGGGATCGCGCTGGAGCAGCTCGTCGGAGCCCTCCGGCCTGCCGAACGCCTCGGCGAGCACCGCGTCGGGCGGACGGTTCTGCAACTCGGGGCCGAGCGCGGGCGCGCCGGCACCCGCGCGCGGCGCGGTGTACTCGGCGAAGGAACCGGACGTGCCCGTCGGGCGCCGGAAGGCGCGAGCGGTATGCGTGTCGACATGGGGCCGGACGACCGGCCGCGGACCGAGCACGGGCGCGTCCGACGGCCTCAGGTTCCCCCTGCTGGCCGCCGAATCGGAGGTGTCACTGGCGGTGGGGCGCGAGTCCGACACAGATCCGGTGTTCGTCGATTCGGTGGTCACGCGGCAAACTCTACTTGCGCCACCACGTGGTCCACCGGGTCGCGGTGAACGAATCCGGCAGAAAACCGAAAACTGCCTCGTTGCGGGCGTTCCCGGACGGATGACCCTGGTTGTTCGACGCGCCGCCGGGCAACTCGGCGAGCGGAATCCGGGTCAAGCTGTCGTGCAACCCGGTGGGGACCGCGATGGGTCCGGACTGGCGCAGCGCGAACCGCGCCTGCTGCTGCGCGTCCACCTCGGCGGCGCACTCCGGGCAGACCGAAAGATGCTGGGCGGCGCGCAAATAGGCGTTCATGCGCAGCTCGCCGTCGACGTAGGCGACGATGGCCTCGCTGGCCAGATGTTCGGTGGGCGCGAAGCGCGGTGACCTGCCTGGCGTCCGTCGGTCCCCGCGAGCGGGACGACCGGACGTGCTGGACTCGCCACTCATGCGGTGCTCACCCTTCCAACGACATCCTTCGGCCCGGGCGTCGCCGGTGCCCGGCGAATCACCCGATGTTCGTGTCAGCGGCCAACCGCTGCTGAGATCCATTATGCGCAAGATGCTCGCGCAGTGCCTGACGCCCGCGGTGGATCCGGCTGCGCACGGTGCCCAGCTTCACACCGAGCGTAGCGCCGATCTCCTCGTACGACAGACCCTCGATGTCACACAGCACGACGGCGGCGCGGAACTCCGGCGCCAGCGCGTCCAGAGCGGATTGCAGGTCGGGATCCAGGCGCGCGTCGTGATAGGCCTGCTCGGGGCCGGGGCCCTCGGCGGGCACGCGGTCGTAGTCCTCGGGCAGCGCCTCCATGCGGATGCGGTTACGACGGCGCACCATGTCCAGGAACAGGTTGGTCGTGATGCGGTGCAGCCAGCCCTCGAAGGTGCCCGGCTGATAGTTCGACAGCGAGCGGAACACGCGGATGAAGGTCTCCTGGGTGAGATCCTCGGCGTCCTGCGCGTCGCCGGAAAGACGGTAGGCCAGCCGGTAGACCCGGTCGGCGTGTTCGCGGACCAGATCGTCCCAGGACGGCATGACCGAGCGATCGCCCGTCGCGTCGAACGCGGCCGTTCCGGTCAGTTCGACATCGAGGTCCTCGGCCTGCTCGGCCTCGAACGGCATGATGTGGTCGGGGAGGGTGGCGTACTCGGAGTGCCCATGCGGAGCCGCAAACGAACCTTTGACCATGTGGATGGGGCTACCTCCTGCTCGGGACCGTAAACTCGGGACTCCCGTTTCGGTCCGGATCTCGAACCGTCGCGTACGGAATACAACCGACTACCCGTATGTCGTTGTTCCCGCGTCCCGCGTATCGCGGTCGGCTGGTCTTGCGTGCCCTTACTCTTTCCTGTCCCGATATGGCGGGGATATGGAGATCCTGAGGGACACCTGAGAAAACCGATCCGCCGCGAAAGCGCGTTGTCGGAACGCCGAGACAACGCGCGCCGCATTAGCCTCTTAGGCGTGGCATCGAACCTGGAGCGAAATCTCTCCTACGTGGAGGAATCCGTCGTGGAGGACGAGATCCTCGTCAGCGCGCGCGAGCGGGCCACCGAGCTGGGCGCGGCACCGGTGCCGCCGTCGGTCGGGGCCCTGCTGAGCATGTACGCCCAGCTGCTCGGTGCGCGCGCGGTCGTCGAGGTCGGGACCGGCGCGGGCATCAGCGGCCTGTGGCTGCTCGACGGCATGCGCGAGGACGGCACGCTGACCACGATCGATTCCGAGCCGGAGCATCAGCGCGCGGCCAAGGAGGCGTTCCGCACCGCCGACATCCCGCCCGCCCGCACCAGGCTGATCAACGGGCGCGCACTCGACGTGCTGCCCCGCCTCGCCGACGGCGCCTACGATCTGGTCTTCATCGATGCCGCTCCACTGGAGCACCCGCAGTACGTCGCCCAGGCGGTGCGGCTGCTGCGCGACGGCGGCGCCATCATCCTGCACAACGCGCTGCTCGGCGGCCGCGTTCCCGACCCGAGTCAGCGCGATGCCGCCACCCAGGCGGTGCGCGCCGCGACCCGCGCCATCGCCGAGGATCCCGAACTCACCTGCGTGCTGATCCCCGTCGGCGACGGATTGCTCTGCGCCTCACGCGGTTAGGCAGGGCCGGGGCCTACCTCCGCTCGGATTTCCGCGGTGATCCATCCGATACGACCGCTGACCGGATCGGGAAAGCGCCTCGGCGGTAGGGCAGTTGACATTCCGCTGATTCGGCGCGCCCGCTCCGGGTAACCGACGACCAGCCGGGGTGCGGGCGACCCCGTGCGACAGTCGTGCGAATCGTGCCGTAAAAACCCCGGCGCCGCAAGCGAATTCGGAGGTGTGCGGTGACTTGGGAACGGGCGGAGGATATCGTCCATTACGGCCATGTCGGACATGTGGTCGAGGAAAAGGGTTCACTGAATTGGGTGGTCGCCGGGTTGGGCTTTTTCGCCGCGGCGATTCTGCTCGTCGTGCTCGTGCTGCTCGTGGTGAGCAATGCCGATTTCGACACGGGGCCCGCGAAGGTGGTGCCGACCACCGGACCGTGTGAGCCCTTCTGCACCGGAACGCCCCCACCGCCCGCGCCCTGATTCCGGGCCGGAATTCTGGTAGGGCGCCACACTATTGGCGGTTTCGGTAACCGGGTGTCCCGTGGTGTGCTTGGGTGGGCCGGGGCCGTGCGGAGGACGAGCCGATGTTCTGGAACGACGACGATGACCGATCGAGGAACCGCGCACAAGACTGGGCGGGCGCGACTGTCGTGTTCGCCGTCCTGCTCGTGCTGGCGATCATGCTCGCGATTCTGGTCAGCACCGCCGATTTCGGCGAGGGCTCACGGTCGACGGTTCCGCGCACGCCGGGCTCCTGCCAGCCGTTCTGCACCGCGCCGCCGAGCGAGCCTTGATCAGCGGACGCGTCACACCCAAACGCCCTTGCCGACGGTCACCACACCGCGTTTGCTCACCGCGAACCGGTCGCGGTCGCGCTCCAAGTCGACGCCGATGATCTCGCCCTCGCCGACCACCACGTTCTTGTCCAGAATGGCGTGGCGCACCACCGCGCCCCTGCCGATGCGCACGCCGGGCATCAGCACGCTGCCCTCGACGGTGGCGCCGTCGTCGACCATCACGTTGGAACTCAGCACGGAATTGCGCACCGTCGCGGCGGACAGGATGCTGCCGGCGCCCACGATGCACTCCTGGGCGAGGCCGCCCTGGGCGAACTTGGCGGGCGGCAGGTTCTCGGCGGCGCCGCGGATCGGCCAGTGCTTGTTGTAGAGGTTGAACACCGGGTGCACCGAGACCAGATCCATGTGCGCGTCGTAGAAGGCGTCGATGGTCCCGACGTCGCGCCAGTAGCCGCGGTCGCGCTCGGTCGCGCCGGGCACCTCGTTGTCGGCGAAGTCGTATACCGCGGCCTGACCCGCCGCGACCAGCGCGGGAATGATGTCGCCGCCCATGTCGTGGTCGGAATCGGAGTTGTCCGCGTCGGCGCGGATCGAGTCGACGAGCACCTTGGTGGTGAAGACGTAGTTGCCCATCGACGCGAAGGTCACGTTCGGGTCGTCCGGCGTGCCCGGCGGATGGGCGGGCTTCTCCAGGAACTGGGTGATGCGGCCGGACTCGTCGGAATCGATGCAGCCGAACGCGCTCGCCTCGCTGCGCGGCACCCGGATGCCCGCCACGGTGACGCCCGCGCCGGAATCGATGTGGTGGGAGACCATCTGCTCCGGGTCCATCCGGTACACGTGGTCGGCGCCGAAGACCACGATGTAGTCCGGGTCCTCGTCGTAGATCAGGTTCAGCGACTGCATGATCGCGTCGGCGCTGCCGGTGTACCAGCGCGGGCCGAGGCGCTGCTGGGCGGGCACCGGCGTGATGTACTCGCCGGCGAAACCCGAGAGCCGCCAGGTCTGCGAGATGTGCCGGTCCAGCGAATGCGACTTGTATTGGGTGAGTACGCACAGGCGAAGGAAGCCCGCGTTCACCAGGTTGCTGAGCACGAAGTCGATGAGCCGGTACGCGCCCCCGAACGGGACCGCCGGCTTGGCGCGGTCGGCGGTGAGTGGAAACAGGCGCTTGCCCTCGCCACCGGCGAGCACGATCCCGAGTACGTGCGGCTGGCTCCTCACAGTGCCCAAACTACCGTGTCGTCAGGCCGCGGGTGGCCCCTGCCGAGCCGAGCGTCTAGTTTGGATCGGTGAGTTTCGGCACGGACGACGGGCACTCGGCAACGGGATCCGGCGAGCCGGGGGGCTTCCAGGACCGGTTGCGTGTCGCGATGTTGACCCGCGAATACCCACCCGAGGTGTACGGCGGCGCGGGCGTACACGTGACCCAGTTGACCGCCGAATTGCGGCGGCTCTGCGAGGTGACCGTGCACTGCATGGGCGCCGAGCGCGCCGATGCCGTGGTGCACCAATCGGATCCGACGCTCTACGCCGCCAACGCCGCGCTGCAGATGATGTCGGCGCAGCTGCGGATGGCCGACGCGGCGGGCGAGGTCGACGTGGTGCACTCGCACACCTGGTACACCGGCCTGGCCGGGCACCTGGCCGGTACCCTCTACGGCATCCCGCACATCCTCACCGCGCACTCGCTGGAGCCGCGGCGGCCGTGGAAGGCCGAGCAGCTCGGCGGCGGCTACCGCATCTCCTCGTGGTCGGAGCGCAACGCCATGGAGCACGCCGACGCCGTCATCGCGGTGAGCGAGGGCATGCGCCACGACGTGCTCGACGCCTACCCGGCGATCGACCCGAGCCGGGTCCACGTGGTGCACAACGGCATCGACGCCTCGCTGTGGCGGCCCGGCCCGCCCGCCGAGGGCGACCGGCAGATCCTGGACGAACTCGGCGTACGGACCGACCGTCCGATCGTCGCCTTCGTCGGCCGCATCACCCGGCAGAAGGGCGTCGGTCATCTGCTCGCCGCCGCGCGCGAGTTCGAGCCGGAGATCCAGCTGGTGCTCTGCGCGGGCGCGCCCGACACCAAGGAGCTGGAGGCCGAGACGGCCGCGGCGGTCGCCGAATTGCGGCGGCGGCGCGGGAACGTCCACTGGGTTCGGGAAATGCTGCCCACCGAGCAGATCCGGCAGATCCTCGCGGCGGCGAGCGTGTTCGTCTGCCCGTCGGTGTACGAGCCACTCGGCATCGTGAACCTGGAGGCCATGGCGTGCGCGACCGCCGTGGTCGCCTCCGATGTCGGCGGCATCCCCGAGGTGGTCGCCGACGGCGGCAATGGCAGACTCGTGCACTACGACGCGGGCGCGGCCGAGGAGTACGAGCGCGGCCTCGCGGCGGCGGTCAACGAGATCGCGGGCGATCCGATCCTGGCGGCCGAGTTCGGTGCGGCGGGCCGGGCGCGGGCGATCGCGGAATTCGACTGGTCGCGGATCGCCGAGCGGACCGTCGAGGTGTACGAGTACGTCCGCAAACCCTGAACGCCGCGCCCGGGTCGTTGCCGGGGTGACTATGTGCGAGCACGTGCGCAAACCGTGCATCCTCGGGCGTGACCGGCGCTGAACGATGCGTGCTGGCAGGGGCCGAACCGTGAATGATTCCCGCGTGGTCGGCACCGAAGTCGACATGTGCGAGCACGACGACAAGCTCTGAATGCTCCGTGCGTGGTCAGCCGGGGCCGATACGTGCGAGCCCGTGCGCAATGCGGGCCCGGACGCGGTCAGCGGCGGGGACGATACGTCGACACGGTGACCGAAGCGGTGACCTCGAGCTGCTCCGGCAGCGCGGCGAGACGCGGATCGCGCGCGTTCTCCGCGTGGTGCGCGGACGGACCCATGCCGACCACCTGCGCCACCGCCGCGTGGTCGAGTTTCATCGAATACTCCACGGCGACTCGCTCGACCGGCTCGAACAGCCCGGACATCGCCTCGGTGATGCGGCGGTCCTTGTCCGGGTCGACGGTCACCATGCCGAGCGGATCGATCAGCTCGCCGAGATGACGCGCGGTCGGCGCGGCGACGACGAAGCGGCCGTCCGCGTCGAGCACCCTGGCCACCTCGGCGGGATTGCGCGGCGCGAACACCGAGAGCACTCCCGTGAGTACGCCGTCGCGGACCGGCAGGCCGCGCCAGGCGTCGGCGAGCACCGCGGCGGCGCGAGGATGGGCGCGCGCGCAGCGGCGGGCGGCGGGTTTCGCCACGTCGATGGCGACGCCGCGGGCGTTCGGTGCGGCGTCCAGGGCCGCGGCCAGGTAATAGCCGGTGCCCGCGCCGATTTCCAGCAGACTCGCGGACCGGTCGTCGACCGGACCGACGGCGGTGGCGACCGCGTCGGCGATCGGGGCGAAATGCCCCTCGCCCTGGAAAGCGGCGCGGGCGTCCAGCATTGCCGCGGTGTCACCGGTCATTTTGGTCGACGCACCGGTCAGCAAGCTGACATAGCCCTGTTTGGCGATGTCGAAATTGTGGCCGCGGTCGCAGCGCAGCGCCCGATCCACCGCCTCGAGCCCGAGGCGGCATTCCGGGCAGGCCAGCAGACCCGCCACGTCAGCGAGTGCCGAGGGACTAGCTGGTGACACTCTTCAATTCGTCACCAAGCGCCGCTGCCTCATCCGGCGTGAGTTCGACGACCAGACGCCCGCCACCCTCGAGTGGAACCCGCATAACGATTCCACGCCCTTCCTTGGTTGCCTCGAGGGGACCGTCCCCGGTGCGGGGCTTCATGGCCGCCATCCTCTGCTCCCTCCAGATCTGCGCGGTTTTCTGCGCACTTTCTTGGAACTACAGTTGTCACCAACCAGGTAGCTCACCGGTATTTGGCGAGCTACACCGGTCCTATTCTTCCCTATCGCCGATGTGGACGGATACCTGAGTTCGAAATGTGATCGCTCGGGCGGTGTTGTGCGGGTCACTTCCGACCCAGCAATCGGCCAGGTGATCGTCCACCATTCCCGTTGCTTGCATCAGCGCGTAGGCGGTGGTCGGTCCGACGAAACGGAACCCGCGCCGCTTCAATTCTTTTGCCAGAGCGATGGATTCGGGACTGGTCGCGGGAACGTCGGCGATGATCTTCGGACGCGGTCGAGGCGGCGGCGCGAACGACCAGATCAACTCGTCGAGGCCGCGGTCGAGCGCGCGGGCAGCGCGCGCGTTGGCGATGGCGGCTTCGATCTTGGCGCGGTTGCGGACGATGCCGGGATCGTCGAGCAGGCGGGCCACATCGGCGTCGTCGAACGCGGCGACCCTCTCGATGGCGAAGTCGGCGAACGCGGCACGGAAGGCCGGGCGCTTGCGCAGGATCGTGATCCACGCCAGACCCGATTGGAACGCCTCGAGGCAGACCCGCTCGAACATCGCGTCGGGGCCGCGCAGCGGCTCGCCCCATTCGAAGTCGTGATAGTCGCGGTAGAGCTGAGAGGACTCCGCCCACGGGCAGCGGATCCTGCCGTCGGCGGCG
This sequence comes from Nocardia sp. CNS-044, assembly GCF_059570515.1. NCBI lineage: Bacteria > Bacillati > Actinomycetota > Actinomycetes > Mycobacteriales > Nocardiaceae > Nocardia > Nocardia sp. CNS-044. The sequence goes on along the minus strand of NZ_JCANSX010000006.1, from coordinate 627,089 downwards.
AGCGGGGCGGTCACGGCTGTTCGCGGGTGCTCGGCGCGGGCCACGGCGTCGCCGTGCGCTCGGTGTCGTCGCGGGAGGTGACCATCGCGTCGGGACGCGCGGAATTCCCGGCGTCGAGACGCGCGGAACCCCCGGCGTCGGGGCGCGCCGAATTCCCAGGGTCGGGACGCGCCGAATCCGCGGTGTCGCGATGCGGTGCCGGGGTCTCCTGACGGGACGCCGCCGCTTCCGCGCTCGCCTTGCTCATCCGCGGCGTCTCACCGCGGGCATGGGCCAGTTGCAACTGGAGTTCGTCGATGCGCGCGGCGAGCCTCGCCAACGCCCAGTCCACCTCGCCCGCCTTGTAGCCGCGCACCACCTGCTGGAACCGCAGCGCGCGCACGTCCGCGCCGGTGATGCCCTCGGCGGGCAACACGGTGGCCGTCGTGCCCTCGGGCAGCGGACCGAGTTCCTCCCCGCGCCCGAAGACCGCACTCGCGAGCAGGAACAGCACCGCGGCCACCAGGCCGACGATCAGCACGTACAACAGCAGCGTGAGCATGACACGAGCTTATTCCGCCGCTCCGACATGCTTGTTCACGACCGAGCGCTAACCCGCGGACGCAACCGACGCGGCGCCCGAGGCGCGTTTACAGGTGCCGCGTGGTGTCGATGCCGAGCGACATGCCCGCCAGCCCACGGCGGCGCACCGCGAGCTTGTCGGCGACCTCGATCAGCGCCTTGGCCGACGCGCTGTCCGGATCGCTCAGCACGATCGGCGTGCCTTCGTCCCCCGCCTCGCGCAGCTTCTGTTCGATCGGGATCTGACCGAGCAGCGGGACGGTCGCGCCGACCGCGCGGGACAGGCTGTCGGCGACGGTCTGCCCGCCGCCGGAGCCGTAGAGCTCCATGCGGCTGCCGTCCGGCAGGTCCAGCCAGGACATGTTCTCCACCACGCCCGCGATCCGCTGCCGGGTCTGCAGCGCGATCGAGCCCGCCCGCTCGGCGACCTCGGCGGCCGCGAGCTGCGGGGTGGTGACGACCAGGATCTCCGCGTTCGGGATCAGCTGGGCGATGGAGATGGCCACGTCACCGGTGCCCGGCGGCAGGTCGAGCAGCAGGATGTCCAGATCGCCCCAGAAAACGTCGGCGAGGAACTGTTGCAGCGCGCGGTGCAGCATCGGGCCGCGCCACACCACGGGCGTGTTGCCCTGGGTGAACATGGCGATCGAGATGACCTTCACGTCGTGCGCGACCGGCGGCATGATCATCCGCTCGACCTGGGTCGGCCGGGAGTCGGTGCCGAGCATGCGCGGCACGGAGTGTCCGTAGATGTCGGCGTCGAGCACGCCGACGGAAAGGCCGCGCGCGGCCATGGCGGCCGCGAGATTGACCGTCACCGAGGACTTGCCGACGCCGCCCTTGCCGGACGCGACCGCGTACACGCGGGTCAGCGAGCCCGGCTGGGCGAACGGGATGACCGGATCGGCGGAGTCGCCGCGCAGCTGCTTGCGCAGGGTGGTGCGCTGCTCGTCGTTCATCACGTCGAGGTCGACGGAGATCGCGCCGACGCCGGGGACGTCGGCCACCGCCTTGGTGACCCGCTGGGTGATCTCCGTACGCAGCGGGCAGCCCGCCGTCGTCAAGTAGACCTCGACATGGACATTGCTTTCGGCGTCGATGGCGACGCTTTTCACCATGCCCAGTTCGGTGATCGGTTTGCGGATCTCCGGGTCGTCGACCTTCGCGAGCGCACCCCGTACATCCGTTTCCGTTACCACTGGCATAACGGAAATTTTAGGCGGGTCAGATCCGAGGCAACTGCGCGGGCTTCGGTGCGACCCCCGAGCCGTACGAATTCGCCCACGCCATGACGTTGGCGACGTAGGCCATCGAGTTGTTGTAGCGCAGGATGGCGCGGGACTGCTGGGCCGGGTCGCTCATGTTCAAGCCGCCTGCGCACAGGTACTTGCCCGCCGTGAGCGCGGCGTCGTAGAGGTTCTGCGGGTCGGCGATGCCGTCGCCGTTGCCGTCGGCGGCGTAACGCTTCCAGGTCTCGGGCAGGAACTGCATCGGGCCGACCGCGCGGTCGTAGCCGCCGAGTCCGTCGAGCGCGCCGTCGTCGCTGTCGTGGATGACGTTGTTGCCCGCGAGCGAGCCGTCCAGCACGGGGCCGTAGACCGGGCTGAGCGGATTGCCGTCGGTGTCGGCCTTGCCGCCGAACGCGTGGGTGGACTCGACGCGGCCGATGCCGGCGAGCAGGTTCCACGGCATGTTGCACGTGGGGTTCTCCGCGTCCAGCGTGCGCTCGGCGTTCTGGTAGGCGGCGATCGCGACGCCCGGCACGCCGAGCGCTCCGGCGGGCAGATCGGCCTTCGTCCGATCGGCGGACAGCGCAACGGTTTTCACGACTGGCGGGGCGACGGAACGCTGCTCGGCCATGGCGTGCGCGACCAACTCGATCGAGTCGACGGGCTTGGCGGCGAGCGCGTCCTGGTCGTCGGGGATCTGCTGAACGGCGGCCTGATCGGAGTCCAGATCGGATGCGGCGGCGCAGGCCACGAATCCGGCGGGAACCAATCCGGTCAGTGCGATTACGGAGCCGCGCCTGACGGTGTTAGGCGATTGCTTGCGGTGACGCCCCACGGTGTGGTGACCCTCCTCGGTTACACAAAGGCTCGCTGACGAGCCCTTCGTGGACGAAGGAGAGGCTACCGTATTCGAGATCTTTTTGTTACTGCTTCGTGATCTGGATTCGGGTTTGGTCTCAGCCCTGCGGCGGAGCGGGCGGCAGCGGGATCACGATGCCGAACGGCAGTGTGATGCCGGGCTGTTCGGTCGGGGCGGGCGCGGCGGGCGCGGGCTCGGGGGTCGTGGCGACCTCCGGCTCCGGGTTCGGCTGCTGCGGGGTGTTCGGCTGCTCGGGGGCGTTCGGCTGGACGGGTGGATTCGGCTGCGCCGGGTTGGGCGCGGGAGCGGGAGCATCCGGCATGGGCGCGGGCAGGGCCTGCACCTGCGGTGCGCACGCCGGATACGGCTGCGGTTGCCGAGCCTCGGCCCGGGCGGGATCCTCGGCACGTGCAGGGTCCTCGGCCAGCGCGGAGTCGTTCGGATCGAGTGGATCGGCGCCGAATTCCTGTCGCGGGCCGAGCGGACGTCCCGACTCGCCGGGGCGTGGCATCGGCGCGGGCACCGCGACCGGCGAGCACGGGTTGGCGGGCGGCGGCGGTGGCGGGCAGAAGATTCCGCACGGGATCGGCGGCAGGCCGGGGATCGTGATCATCATCTGGGCCGGCGCCGGGGCGGGCGCGGCGGGCGCCGTCGACGGGGGCTGGTCCGCGGGCGAGGTGGGGGTCGGCAGGGTCCTCTCGACCGCGCTCATGTCCGGGTTCGCGGCGATGATCGGCGCCGAGCCGGGCGGAACCAGCTCCGGCGAGATGGTGACCTGGCTCGGTCGGCCACCGGTGCGGTAGGCCGTCGACCAGCTCAACACGTTGGCCGCGTAGGACATCGAGTTGTTGTAGCGCAGCACCGCCCGTAGCTCTTGCGCGGGATCGCGTAGGTCCAGCCCGCCCGAGCACAGGTACTTGCCCGCGCCAAGCGAGGCGTCGAAGACGTTGTGCGGGTCGGAGACTCCGTCACCGTTGCCGTCGGCGGCGTACAGACTCCAAGTCCCTGGCAGGAATTGCATGGGGCCGATCGCCCGCACGTATCCGCCGTCCGTGGCCTTGATGACTTCGTTGCCCGGCAACGTGCCGTCCAGCGCCGGTCCGAAGATCGGGGTCACCGTCGTGCCCGCCGCGTCGGTGCGACCGCTTCCGGCGTGTCCGGACTCGATCCGCCCGATCCCCGCGAGCAGGTTCCACGACAACCCGCATCCCGGCATCGAGGACTGTATCGCCAGTTCCGCGTTCCGGTACGCGGCGAGCACGATCTCCGGAATGCCCAGTGCCCCACCGACCGCGGGCAGCGTGACGTCGTGCAAGGGGATCGTGCCACCGAACATCGGCAGCCCGTCCTTCAGCGGAGTCATTGCTCGAAGTTTGCGGGGCGTCTCCGGTGTGACCGGCAACAGACCTACTGTCCGAGACAGAGGGCCTTCTGGGTCGGTGTCCGTGCCGTTGCCGGCGCCGCCCTGACCGCTGGACGCGGCGAGCCGCGCCTCCGGCGCCTGCGGCGGCGCACTCGCGGTCGTGTTGTGGGGCGCCGAGCCGGAGGCGACCAGACCTGCGACAACGAGGGCCGACATGGTTATCGGAGCGGAAACTCGCATTCGGCCACACCAATCCTCTACGTCATGGGTGCGGTGTCCGGGACATCCCACACCCCGGCCCGCTCAGGACAACGTTGTCCAGGTTACCCAGCGGTCAGAAGGTTGTTGAGCATTTCCGGTCAATCATCAGCAACGGGCGGCGAAACCTGAACCTGGGACTGCTTTCCACCGGAGGTTTTCTTGCGATTCGCCTTGCCGGACTTCAACTCACGCGGCGTGTTGCCGTCCTGGCCCGACGCCTCCTCGATGCGGTCGAGAACCTCACGCATCTCCTCCAATTCGCGGCGCAGATAGTCACGAGTCGCCACCTCGCCCACCGCGATACGGAGCGCTGCGAGTTCGCGGGCGAGGAATTCGGTGTCCGCCTTGGTCTGTGCGGCGCGCATCCGGTCCTCTTCCAGCGCCACCCGATCGCGGTTGTCCTGACGGTTCTGCGCCAACAGGATCAGCGGCGCCGCGTAGGCGGCCTGCGTGGAGAACGCGAGATTCAACAGGATGAACGGGTACGGATCCCAGCGCAGCGCGACGACGAAGACGTTGAGCAGGATCCAGATGATCACCACGATCGTCTGCAGCGCGAGATAGCGTCCGGTGCCTAGGAATCGGGCCACCCGCTCGGAGCTGCGCGCCAATGCCTCGGCGTCCCAGTCGAATCGGAAACGGGACTCGACCGGCGTCTCCAAGCGCTGCCGCGCCGAGCCCGGCCCCACTCTCCCGACGCCCGCCGCCGGGTTCTTCTCACTCATGCGCCGCGACTCCTTCGTGCTGCTCTTCCTCGCGCCAGTCCTCCGGCAGCAGATGGTCGAGCACGTCGTCGACGCTGACGGCGCCGAGCAGATGGTTCTCGTCGTCCACCACCGGACCGCAGACCAGGTTGTAGGTGGCGAAATACCGGGTCACCGCGGAGAGCGGCACCTCGGCGCGCAGCGGAGCGAGATCGGCATCGATGATGCCCCCGACCAGATGCGCGGGCGGTTCGCGCAGCAATTGCTGGATGTGCACGCAGCCGAGGTAGGGCCCGGTGGGCGTGGCGGTCGGCGGGCGGACCACGAAAACCATCGAGGCGAGCGCGGGCGTCAGGTCCGGATTGCGCACCCTGGCCAGCGCCTCCGCGACCGTGGTCGAGGGCGTCAGCACCACGGGCTTGGTCGTCATCAGACCGCCCGCGGTGTCGGGGGAGTGCGCGAGCAGCCTGCGCACCGGCTCGGATTCCTCGGGATCCATCATCGCCAGCAGCGATTCACGTTCCCCCGTCGGCAGTTCGCCGAGCAGGTCGGCCGCGTCGTCCGGGTCCATCGCCTCGAGCACGTCGGCGGCGCGGCGCACCTCGAGGTGGCCGAGCAGGTCGACCTGATCGTCGTCGGGCAGTTCCTGCACCACGTCGGCCAGTCGCTCGTCGTCCAGCGCCTCGGCCACCTCGATGCGGCGCTTCTCCGGCAGCTCGCGCAGCAGGTGCGCGACGTCGGCGGGCCGCAAGCCCTCGAACTGTTCGAGCAACTGGGTGACGTCCTGGCCCGGCCTGCCGATCTCGTACGGGGTCAGACCCGACACCGTCGTCCAGTCGACGACGTGCACGGTGCGCCGCCGTCCGATGCGCCGGTGTCCGCGCACCGCGACCCGGGAGACCCGCCAATCCCTGGTCCTGGTCAGTTCGATGCCGAGATCGACGACGAAGACGTCGACGCCCGCGAGGTCGGGCAGATCCGGATCGTCCACCCGCACCTTGGAATCCACGATCTGCGCCAGCGCCAGCATCTCGCCAGGTCGTTGCTGGAAACGGCGCAGGCTGACGGTGCCGGTATTGAGCGTGACATTGCCCGGTTCGATCGTGGTCACCCGCAACATCGGCACGAAAATCCGGCGCCTGCTCGGCAATTCGACGACCAGTCCGTGTACGCGCGGTACCTGACGGTCGTAGCGGATCGCCACGACCGCGTCGCGGACCCGGCCGATAGACTCCCCGTCCGGTCCCAGCACCGCCAGGCCGGCAAGCCTGGCGACGTACACCCTGGTAGCTGCCATGCTTGCCAGACTAGACAGGAGGCTCCATGAAGCCGCGCCGATCGGTGCTCGCCGTGCCGGGCAGCAACCCCAAGATGATCGAGAAGGCCAAGGGGCTGCCGGTCGATGAAGTCTTCCTGGATCTGGAGGACGCGGTCGCGCCGGTCGCCAAGGCCGCCGCCCGCGCCAATATCGTGGCCGCGCTGAATCAGCCGGGCTGGGGCACGCAGCTGCGCGTGGTGCGGGTCAACGACTGGACGACCGAATGGACCTACTCCGACGTGATCACGGTCGTCGAGGGCGCGGGCCGGGCCATCGACGCGATCCTGCTGCCGAAGGTCACCGACGCGGGCCAGGTGCGCGCGCTGGATCTGCTGCTCACCCAGGTGGAGAAGGCCAACGGGTTGGAGGTCGGGCGGATCGGCATCGAACCGCAGCTGGAAAACGCGATGGGCCTGCGCAATATCGATGAGATCGCGACCGCGAGCCCGCGCGTCCAGGCGCTGGTCTTCGGCCCGGCCGACTTCATGGCGAGCATCAACATGCGCACCCTGGTGGTCGGTGAACAGCCCGAGGGTTACGACACCGGCGACGCCTACCACCACATCCTGATGACCATCTTGCTCGCCGCGCGCGCCCACGGCCTCCAGGCGATCGATGGCCCCTACTTGCAGATTCGCGACGTCGACGGTTTCCGCAGGGCCGCCGCGCGCACCGCCGCGCTCGGCTTCGACGGCAAGTGGGTGCTGCACCCCGGCCAGATCGACGCGGCCAATGAGATCTTCAGCCCGCGTCAGGCCGACTACGACCGGGCCGAGGAAATCCTGGACGCCTACGCCTTCCACACCTCCGCCGCGGGCGGCGCGCGCGGCGCTGTCATGCTCGGCGACGAGATGATCGACGAGGCCAGCGCCAAGATGGCCCAGGTGATCGCCGAGAAGGGGCGCGCCGCCGGAATGACGCGCACCACGCGTTTCACATCACCGAACGGCCGCTCGGAATAGCAGAATGGAGCCATGACGAATCCCTTGGGGAACACGAACCGCGCCCGCCAGGGGTTGCCGACCCCGCCGTCGGGCTGGCCGGTGGGCTCCTATCCGACCTACGCCGAGGCGCAGCGCGCGGTCGACTATCTGGCCGACAACCAGTTCCCGGTGCAGGACGTGACGATCGTCGGCGTCGACCTGATGCAGGTCGAACGGGTTCTCTACCGCCTGAACTGGGGCAAGGTGATCGGCGGCGGCGTGGTCTCCGGCGCGTGGCTCGGCCTCTTCCTCGGCCTGCTGCTGAGCCTGTTCACCACCAGCGGCGCGTTCGGCCCGCTGCTGGTCGGCTTGGTCGGCGGCATCATCTTCGGCGTCATCTCGACCTCGATTCCGTACGCGGCCACCAAGGGTCAGCGCGATTTCGCCTCCACCATGCAGTTGGTGGCCGGTCGCTACGACGTGCTGTGCGACCCGAAGTCGGCCGAGCAGGCGCGGGACATGCTCGCGCGGTTGGCGATCTGAACGCATGAACGTGATGGACAGGGTCCGCACCGGCGTGCTCGACCACTACGGCGTGCCCGAAAGTGGCGTGGATTCGGCCTCGGTGACGTTCCTGGGGCTTGAGCCGATCGAGATCCTGCGCATCGTCGACGGTGACGTCGTGCACTACGCGACGCTCGGCGGCTCGCGCCACCCGATGGGCGATCCCGGTGACCTGCACGCCGATCCGATACGCGGCCCGCGCGCGGAGCTGGTGCTGACGCTGCGCTCCGGCACTGCGATGCCTGGGCTGCCCAAGGCACTCGGCATCCTGGTCGCCACGCCCTCCGTGGAAGGCGTTGTGCTGCAAGCCGACGCGCTGCTCGATCTCGGGGAGCCGATGTGGCAGGGCTCGACGTTCACCGCGGCGCTGCTCGGCGACAGCGAGATACCGCAGATCGTGCTGCCCGAGCCCGCCGAGCCGGTCAGGTACCTGACGGTGACGCCGGTGACCGCGACCGAGGCGGCCTGGGTGCGGGTGCGCGGTGCGCAGGCACTGCGCGACGCGTGGACCGAAGCGGGCATCGACGTGCGCGATCCGGGTCGCGGTGCGGCGACGCTGTAGCGGCGGTCAGAGCCAGTTGTTGCGGCGGAACGTGATGAACAGTCCGATGCACACCGCTAGGACCAGCAGCCACCATATGCCGTAGCTGTAGGTCCACCTCAGTTCCGGCATGTGGTCGAAGTTCATGCCGTAGACACCCGCGACCATGGTCGGGACCGCCGCGATGGCGACCCATGCCGAGATCTTCCGCATGTCGGTGCTCTGCTGCATGGTGATCTTGGCCATGGCGGCGCCGACCAGTTCGCTGAGCGATTCGTCGAAATCGGAGATGCGCTCGGCGACGGTCGTGTGGTGGTCGGACACATCACGCATGTAGCGCCGAATCTCCTTGGGCACCGGCAGATCCGGGTTGTGGGCCAGCAGTCGTAGCGGCGCGGCGAGTGGGTTCACCGCGCGACGCAACTCCACCACTTCGCGCTTGAGCTGGTAGATCGACTCGATGCTGACGTGGTCGCGCGGGGTGAAGACCGCCTCTTCCATCTCGTCGATGTCGTTCTCCACCAGCGCCGCCACCTCGATGTAGGAGTCGACGACGTGGTCGGCCACCGTGTGCAGCACCGCGTACGGGCCGTGGCTCAACTGGTCGGCGCGGTCCTCGAGTTCGCGGCGCACCCCCGCGAGGCCGGTGTGCTCGCCGTGCCGGACTGTCACCGCGAAATCCGGTCCGGTGAACACCATGATGTCGCCGGTCTCGACGATCTCGCTGACGCTGTCCATTTCGTGCGGCACATAGGAGACCGTGCGCAACACCAGGAACAGCGTGTCGTCGTAGCGTTCCAGCTTGGGCCGCTGGCGGGACTTGACCGCGTCCTCGACGGCGAGCGGATGCAGGTCGAAGGTGGAAGCGATATCGGCCATCTGCGTCTCGTCCGGATCGTGCAGCCCGATCCACACGAAGCCCGTCCCGCGCGAGCGGACTTCGGCCAGCGCCTCGGCGTGGGTGAACCGCCCCGGCAGCCGCTGCCCGTCGACGTAGACGGCGCAGTCGACGATGGCGCGCGCGGTGGGAACCGGAATGCGCGGCCGCGGCATCGCCGCGCGGCCCTGCCCGCGGAAAGACGGCATGGGCGGGATGGATGGCACGACGACGATGGTAGAGGCCGCGGCCGGTCGAGGCCGTCGGCTGCCGTGCCCGCCGCGGATCACGCACTGTAAGACTGGAGGACGTGCGCATCGACCTGCATACCCATTCGACCGCGTCCGACGGCACCGACACCCCCGCCGAACTGGTGCGGAACGCGGCGGCCGCCGGTCTGGACGTGATCGCGATCACCGATCACGACACCACGGCCGGATGGACCGAGGCGGTCGACGCGCTACCGAAGGGCCTGACCCTGGTACGCGGAATGGAGATGTCGTGCGTCGGTCTCGGTGAGGACGGCTGGCCGGTGCCGGTGCATCTGCTCGCCTACCTCTTCGATCCGACCGACCGTGGTTTCGCCGAGGAGCGCGAGCGGCTGCGTGCCGAGCGGGTGGACCGGCTGCGCGCGATGGCCGAGCGGATGGCCGCCGACGGACTGCCCATCGACCCGGACGCGGTGCTCGCCTCCGCGGGCCCCTCGGCTGGGCGGCCGCACCTGGCGCGCGCGTTGGTCGAGGCGGGTGTGGTGCCGAGCGTGGACGCCGCCTTCACCGAGCTGCTCGCGCCGCGCGGTCCGTACTACGCGGAGAAGGCCGACACTCCGCTGCACCGCGCCGTCGAGATGATCGCGGGCGCGGGCGGGGTCAGCGTGCTCGCCCACACCAGGGCCCGCAAGCGGGGGCGGCTGCTCGCCACCGACGACATCCGCGAGCTGGCCACCCTCGGGCTCGGCGGCCTGGAGGTCGACCATCCCGACCATTCCGCGTCCGATCGCGCGGTGCTCACCGGCCTGGCCGAGGAACTAGGCCTGCTCACCACCGGCTCGTCGGACTACCACGGCGCGAACAAGACCATCCGTCTCGGTGAATTCACCACCGACCCAGCGCAATTCGAGGAGCTCGCGGGCAAGGCGACGGGCGTGCCCGTGATCACGTCGTGAGATATCTGCGTGCGATCAGCGGCGTGGTCGCCGCGGGCACGGTGTTGCTGACGCTGGTCGTGGTCGGCGCGGCGTTGATCGGCGGGCAGCGCGGCTTCCCCGGCCCGGGCACCGAATCGGTAACCTGGCATCTGATCGCCTCGGCGACAGTACTTGCGGCGCAGATGTTTTCGGATAGGCATCGGGGTTTTCTCGCCTTTTTCGGGTCCGCGGTAGTTTTCTTGGTCACCGGTGTATTGCTTTGGACACAGTGGTGGGGCTGATAGTCCGGTACTGGTTGCGGCCGGGTGAATTGTGGCCGAACATTTTCTTGTGAGTGAGATCGAGACGGATGTGCTGGTTCTCGGCGGCGGCCCCGCCGGAACCTGGGCGGCCGTCTCGGCTGCCGCCCGAGGGGCGAGGGTGGTGCTCGTCGACAAGGCCCGTTGCGGAAGCAGCGGGCCTTCTGCGTTCGGGAGCACCACGGTCTGGAACATCCCACCCGGCGCGGCCAGGGACGCGGCGGTCCGCCGATCGCACGCGGACGGCGGACACCTCGGCGATCCGGAGTGGCTCGACCGGGTTTTCGACGAGACGCACCGGCGGATCGAACAGCTGGTCGGCTGGGGCTACCGGTTCCCCGACGACCCGCGCGGCGGCTCGCCGCGAGTTCGCATGGACGGCGCGGGATACCTGCGCCGGATGCGCCGCACCGTGATCGAGGCGGGAGTGCGCGTCCTCGATCACCATCCCGCGTTGCAGTTGCTGCGCGACGGCGACGGCGTAATCGCGGGTGCGGCGGGCGTGCGGCAGAACGACGGTTTCGGTTCCTGGACGATCCGCGCGGGCGCGGTGGTGGTGGCCACCGGCGGATGCGCGTTCCTCTCGGGTGGCGCGGGGACCGACGTGGCCACCGGCGACGGTCTGCTGCTCGCCGCCGAGGTGGGCGCGCGACTGTCCGGCATGGAATTCTCCAGCGCCTATTCCCTCGGCCCCGCGCTGAATTCGTTCACACCCGCCATTCATCCGAGTTTCGCCTCGGGTCTCGCGCTGCGTCTCGGGACGCTCTACGACGAGAACGGCGACGTCGTCGCGGGCGGTCGGCACGGGGCGTTCGCGGCCATCGCCGACGGGCGGCGGGTGTTCGCCGCGCTGGAGGACGTGCCGGAGACGGCGCGCCACTGGCTCGCCAGGCAGGGCGCGGTCGACCGATTCCGGCGGGTGCCGCTGCACGCGGTGCTCGAGGGAACGGTGCGCGGAACGGGCGGCCTGGCGCTCACCGGTCCGGACTGCGCGACCACGGTGGCGGGGCTGTACGGCGCGGGCGACGCGACGAGTCGCGAGGTGGTCACCGGCGCGGTGAGCGGAATCGGCGGTCACAGCGGAGCGTGGGCCATCGCGTCCGGCGTGTGGGCGGGCGCGGGCGCCGCCCGTTTCGCTCGGAAGAGGGGCCCGGTGCGCGCGGTGCGTCCGGTGCCCGGCGCGGGCCTCGCCGCGCGGGCGCGCATCGATCCGCGCGCGATCGTCGGACTGGTTCAGGAGCACACTCTGCCGCTGCGCCGTAGTTATTGGCGCAGCGCGGGCAGCCTGCGGGACAGCATCGCCGAACTCGACGGCATGTGGCCCGGCGCGGCGTACGCCCTCGGCGGCATCGGCGCCGATCGGGTGCGCGCCAGGCAGGCCGCGGCCCTGCTCGCGGTGGCCAGATGGACCAAGCACAGCGCGCTGGCACGCACCGAGACCCGCGGCATGCACCGGCGCACCGACCACCCCGACGCGGGAGCCGAGTGGCGAGTCCACTTGATGTCGGGTGGGTTGGACAGCGTCTGGGTGAGCGCCGAACGATCGCGGCGAGTACCGTCGGAGCCCGCGCCCATCGTGCGCGCGCCGTCCGTCGTGCGCGGCCAGGTGCCGGTCGGCTCGGAGCCCGCTCCGGGGCTGCCCGAGATCCCGCGGATCGTCCCGGACCAGCGGGGGCCGGACCTCACACCGCCCGACCGTCTGGCGATATGACAACTCACCGTCGCCTGATGTGCGGATGCGAGTTTCCCCTAACTTCGGGGTAATTACAGCCACCTACCCTCGGAATATGACGCGCAACCGGGATCCGACACACCGGTTTGGCAAGTCATCGGACCGGCTGGCAGAATGTGTCGGATTCCCCTCCTACGCCACCGCCGGGTTCGGGAATCACGGTGCTCCGAGCCGCGCAACGTACCGTTGTGCCCCGAGGATCGCCCCGCATGTTCCGTCCGGACCCACCCGTCCGGCTCCCGCTCTGCGGATCAGTGCAGCGCCACGTCTCGAGCTGATCATCGGGTTTCGACACCGCAATCCCGACTCGAAACGTCCCGGTCAGCGCACTCGATGAGCGGTACGAATCACCTATTACGAAATACCCGGCGGTAACCGTCCCCCGGTTCAGCCCGACCCGAGCAGGAGTGAAATCGTGTCACCTGTGACTGACGCACCGAATGCCACCGCGAGTTTGTCCGAAATCACCAACGACGAAATCTTCGCTGGACACCTCGGCGGCAAGCTCTCGGTCGAGCTCTCGGCTCCGCTGGAGACGCAGCGCGACCTCTCCATCGCGTACACGCCCGGCGTCGCTCAGGTCAGCCGCGCGATCGCTCAGGACGAGACGCTCGCCAAGCGATACACCTGGACCGACCGGCTGGTGGTCGTGGTCAGCGACGGCACCGCCGTGCTCGGCCTCGGTGACATCGGCCCGCGCGCCTCGCTGCCGGTGATGGAGGGCAAGGCCGCGCTGTTCAAGAAGTTCGCCGGACTCGACTCCATCCCGATCGTGCTGGACACCAAGGACGTCGACGAGATCGTCGAGACCCTGATCCGGCTGCGCCCCAGCTTCGGTGCGGTCAACCTGGAGGACATCTCCGCGCCGCGCTGCTTCGAGATCGAGAAGCGCGTCATCGAGGCGCTCGACTGCCCGGTCATGCACGACGACCAGCACGGCACCGCGATCGTGGTGCTCGCCGCCCTGAACGGCGCGGCTCGCGTGCAGGGACGTGACATCAGCGGTCTGAAGGTCGTGGTGTCTGGCGCGGGCGCGGCGGGTATCGCGTGCACCAACATCCTGCTCGCCGCGGGTGTGCAGGATGTCACCGTGCTCGACTCGAAGGGCGTCGTGAGCCGCGATCGCGCCGACCTGAACGAGGTGAAGGCCGACCTGGCCCAGCGCACCAACCCGCGCGGACTCACCGGCGGCGCCGCCGAGGCGCTCGCGGGCGCGGACGTGTTCCTGGGGCTCTCCGCCGGCCTGATCGCCGAAGAACTCATCGCCTCGATGGCGCCGGAGGCGATCGTGTTCGCCATGTCCAACCCGGACCCGGAGATCCACCCCGACGTGGCGCGCAAGTACGCCTCCATCGTCGCGACCGGCCGTAGCGACTTCCCGAACCAGATCAACAACGTGCTCGCCTTCCCCGGCGTGTTCAAGGGCGCGCTGGACGCCGGCGCCCGTCGCATCACCGAGGGCATGAAGATCGCCGCCGCCGACGCCATCCTGAGCGTGGTCGCCGACGAACTCGGCCCCGACAAGATCGTCCCCAGCCCGCTCGACCCGCGGGTCGCCCCGGCCGTCGCCGAGGCCGTCGCCGCCGCCGCGCGTGCGGAGGGCGTTGCGTAACAACTGATTACGCAATCACAGGGCGCCCCGTTCAACGGCGAACGAGGCGCCCTGCGTCGTTTTGCGCGCAGCTAGGTCGTCTGCGCCCCGTGGTTGTTTGCCGCATCCTGCGACGGTCAGTGCGGCACGGAAACGGCCGAGATGAATTCGGCCAGCTGGGCGTCGGTGACGTTCCTGGCCAGGTCTGATTCGCAGATCATGCCGACGAGGCGCTTGTTCTCGATGACCGGCAGCCGCTTGATCTGGTTCTGCTCCATCATGTCCAGCACCTGCCGCAGTTCGGCGTCGGCGTCGACCCAACGCGGGGTGCCCTTGGCGAGATCACCGGCGCGGACGCGGCCGGGATCGTGTCCCTCGGCGATGCAGTGCACGACGATGTCACGATCGGTCACCATGCCGACCAGGCGGTCGTTCTCGCAGATGGGCAGCGCGCCCACGTCCAGGTTGCGCATCAGTTGAGCGGCGCGGTCGAGCGTTTCGTCCGCGGGGATACACGTGGCATCGGCGTGCATGATGTCGCGTGCCTTCATCGGTGCGTTCATGCTCACGGCAATCCTCCTGTCTCGGGTTGGGGTGCCCGTAGGACTCGAGGTTGCGCAGGGTCTCGACACGGTGTGCCACAGTCGCGTCGAGCGCGTGCACGGCTGACGACTCCTACGGCCACAGTCATCGTGACCTAGATCACACTCGTGGTCAAGGCGTCTGTCCGCGCTCTACGGGAGTGCGGTCGTCACCGTGCGGCTTGCGGCACGTCGTCCTGGGCCGGTGTCCTGCGCAGCCGACCGGTCCCGGGCGTCGTCGCCCAGACCACGAGCGCGAGCAGCCCGTCCAGCAGCATCGCCAGCGCGGCCACCAGCAGCGCGCCCACCAGCACCCGGTCGTATCGGTGCAGGCCGAGCCCGTCGAAGATGTAGCGGCCGAGCCCGCCGAGGTTCACGTACGCCGCGATCGTCGCGGTGGCCACCACCTGGAGGGTGGCGCCGCGCAGGCCGTTCACCAGGATCGGCATGGCGTTGGGGACTTCCACCCGGAACAGGATCTGCCGCTCCGTCATGCCCATAGCCCGCGAGGCGTCGACCACGTCGGCGGGCACGTTGGCCACGCCCGCGTACGCGCCGGCGAGCAGCGGCGGGATGCCGACGGTGAGCAGCGCGAGCAGCGGCGGAATCAGGCCGAGGCCGAGCAACAGCACCAGGAAGGTGAGCAGGCCGAGGGTGGGCAGCGCGCGCATCGCGTTGGCGAAGCCGACGAGCACCGCGGCGCCCCGCCGTCGATGGCCGATGACGAGGCCCAGCGGCACCGCGATCAGCGCGGACCCGGCCACGGCCAGCAGCGTGTACCAAAGATGTTGCGCCAAGCGGAATTCGATACCGGTGGGACCGCCCCAGTTGGCGCCGTCGGTGAAGTAGTGCCAAGCGTCGACGAACAGGTTCACGTGCGCGCCCCTCGCCTGGTTCGCCCGTCGGCCCTGGTCCACGGCGTCGCCCAGCGCCCGAGCAGGTACACCAGCCGGTCGAAGACGAGCGCGAGCGCCAGCGTCACGATGATGCCCGCCACGATCTCGTCCGGGTAGTCGCGCTGATAGCCCTGGGTGAACAACTTGCCGAGACCGCCGACGCCGATCAGCGCGCCGACCGAGACCATCGCGATATTGGTGACCACCACGACGCGCAAGTTCGACACGAAAACCGGTACGGCCAAAGGCATGTCGACGGTCAGCGTGCGCCGCAGCGGCCCGAATCCGACGGCGTCGGCGGCGTCGACCACGGCGGCGGGCACCGAGTCCAGCGCCACCGGCACCGCGATGACCAGCAGCGCGGTCGAGTAGATGGTCAACGCGATGATCACGTTCCACGGGTCGATCGCCGAAATGCCCACCAGCGGAGGGATTATGACGAACAGCGCGAGCGAGGGCACGGTGTAGGCCAGGCTCGCCGCGGTGACGGTGATCCGCCGCAGCCACGGGATTCGCCGGATCACCGCGCCCGCCGGGATGGCGATCACCAGACCGAACAGCAAGGGCAGCAAGGCGAGATACAGGTGCGTCTTGGTGATCTCGAGGATCTCGGAGAAGTTGTCGATCAGGTATCGCACGCGGTCTCCCGCTCCTCGACCGGACCCGGGACGAAGTCGGCGCGGTTCACGAACCGGTCCCGTCGCCGTCGGAAAGCCCCTGCTCGTTGGCGATCCGGTTGCGTTCGACGTCCTCCGCGCCGCGCTGTTCGGCGAGCTGGGCGATCACCTCGGTGGCGAGTACGCCGCCCCGCAGCAGACCGGAATCGTCCACGGCCACACCGATTCCGGATGGCGAGGAGATGGCGGCGTCCAGCGCCTGACGCAGGTCGCCGGTGGGAGTGAACAACGAACCGCCCGCCGACATGCAGTCCGCGAGCGGCCTGCCCGCCCGCCGCGCTTCGACGGCGGTCGCGTCGACCCAGCCGAGCGGCTTGACCGCTTCGTCCACCACGAGCACCCAGTCGCCCTGCTCCAGACGCAGCGCGCCGACCGCGCCCGCGGTGGCGGTCGGAATGTCGTGCAGCGGAACGTCGTCGGCCGAGCGGAAGGAAAGACCGCGATAACCACGATCGCGACCGACGAACTCGGCGACGAAATCCGTTGCGGGACCAGCGAGTACGCGCTGCGGCGGATCGTACTGCTGGAGCACGCCGGCGCGGCCGAAGACCGCGAGTCGGTCGCCGAGGGTGATGGCCTCGTCGATGTCGTGGGTGACGAACACGATGGTCTTGTGCAATTCGGCTTGCAACCGCCGCATTTCGCTTTGCAACTCGGCGCGCACCACCGGGTCGACGGCGCTGAACGGCTCGTCCATCAGCAGGATCGGCGGGTCGGCGGCCAGCGCCCGCGCCACGCCGACTCGCTGCTGCTGACCGCCGGAGAGCTGCGCGGGGTAGCGCTGGGCCAAGCCGCGGTCCAGGCCCACTCGGTCCAGCACTTCGAGCGCCGCCTTGCGCGCCGCCCGCCGCGAGTCGCCGCGCAGCACCGGAACTGTCGCGACATTGTCCAGCACGGTGCGGTGCGGCAGCAGGCCGCCGCTCTGGATCACGTAACCGATGCCGAGGCGGAGCCGGACCGGATCTGCGGTCGAGATGTCTTGTCCGGCAACGGTGATCGTGCCCGCAGTGGGTTGGATCATCCGGTTGATCATCCGCATCGAGGTGGTCTTGCCGCAGCCGGACGGTCCGACGAACACGGTGAACGAGCCGGAGTCGATGTGCAGATCGAGGTCGGTGACGGCGTGCGTGCCGTCCGGATAGGTCTTGCTGACGCCGCGGAACACGATGTCCGACACTGCTGCTCTCCCTTCACCCGCGGGCTCACCCGACGGGTGTGTTCAACCCCTGCGCCGCGACCCATGCCTTGGCGGCCGCCGCCGGTTCGGTCTTGCTGCTGCCCGACACGGCCTCGTTCAGCTCGATCAGCTCCTCGGTGGTGAGTTTGGCCGAGACCGCGTTGAGCGCGGCAACGGCCTTGTCGGACTTCTTGGCGGAGTTGAACAGCGGAATCACGTTCTGCGCCGGGAAGTTGTGCTTCGGGTCCTCCAGCACCACGAGATCGTTCTCGGCGATCGCGGGGGAGGTGGTGAAGATGTTGGCCGCGGTCACCTGCCCCTCCACCAGCGCGCGCACGGTGGCCGGACCGCCGCCGTCGGCGATCGGGACGAAGTTGTTCGCGGCGATGTCGAGACCGTAGTTCTCCTTCAGGCCGGGCAGGCCGCCCTGCCGTTCCTGGAATTCCGCGGGCGCGCCGAACTTCACCTCGGCCGAATGCGCCGCGAGATCGGCGATGGTGCGCAGGTTCCAGCGTTCGGCGGTGGCCTTGGTGACCACTACCGCGTCGGAGTCCTCGCCGGGCGCCGGTGCGGCGGTGGCCAGCTGGTCGCCGAGCGCGCCCGCCAGCGCGGCCTCGACGTCGGCGGCGCTGGTCGCGGTCGAGTCGTTGTCCAGGTACTGCAACAGGTTCCCGGTGTACTCGGGAATCACCGAGATCGCGCACTGGCGCAGCGCCGGAATGTAGGCCTCGCGGCTGCCGATATTGAGCCGGGTGTCGACGTGGAAGCCGTTGATCCGCAGCACCTCCGCGTACACGTGGGCCACGGTCTCGGACTCCGGGAAGTTCGCCGAGCCGACGATCAAGCTCTCGCCCGCACAGTCGCCGTCGGCGGCGAGCGGATCGGAATCGCCGCAGGCGGACAGGATCATGCCGACGGCGAGGAGTGTGGCGGCGGCGAAAAGCTGGGAGGCGCGCAGCGCGAGCCGCAGCGCCGATCGCCCGGCAAGGGGGGTGATCGTGGTCTTCACGGGAGTCCTTCCGGCAGATGCGGACGGTGCGTGCGGCCTTGGCCGGACGGGCACCGGTACATTCTGGTTGTCCATACTGCCCGCAACTGGGTGTTTCTGTCGGCTGTAGTCGTCTTCGGAGAGTTGGTGTCGCCGGTGGTTCTGGCCGCGTCGAGGCGGGTGCTTGCCCGGGTGCTGGTCGTCGCGGCCGCGGCGGCGACGGTCGTATCCTGCGGAGACGACGACGCCGGTCCGCCCTTCGTGGTCGGCGCGGGAGACGCGGTCGAATCGCGGGTGCTCGCGGAGATCTACGCCGGTGCGCTGTCCAGGACCGGGCTGCCGGTCGCCGTGCTGCCGGATCTCGGTGCGCGGGCCGAATATCTGGCCGCACTCGACGCCGGTCGGGTCGCGCTGGTCGGTGAGCACACCGGCGAGCTGCTGGCCCACTACGACAGCGGGTCCGCCGCGCGCACACCTTCCGACGTGGTCAAGGATCTGAATCGTTCGCTGCCGGAGGGTTTGGTCGTCTCGGATCCGGCCGACGGGACCGACCTGCGGCCGCGGGTGCTCGTCACGGCGGAGGCCGCGCGTAGGGACGACGTGGATTCGGTCGCCGAGCTCGTGCCGCGGTGCGCGGAGCTGCGGGCCGGGCTGGCTCCCGCACCGGATGTGTCGCGTGGTCCCGCGGTGGCGCAGGTGGCGGGGTGCGACTTCGCGGGGGAGACGCCGTTCGCCGATGCGGAGGCACTGCGAAACGCCTTGCTGGACAGTTCGATTCAAGCGGGCGTGGTCGGCGGACCGTCCGCGCTGACGGCCCCGGTCACCGAGGGGCTGACGGTGTTGACCGATGCCGACTACGCGGTTCGCGCCGAGAACGTGGTGCCGGTGTTCCGCAAGGGGCTGCTCGACGATCAGCGCGTTCGGAAGTTGAACTATGTGGCGGGGGAGCTCACGACCGACGAGTTGGTCGACATGATCCGGCGGGTTCGGGACGGCGCTGCGGCGGGGGAAGTCGCGCGAGCCTGGTTGGACGCGCACGGGTTGTAGGCGTCGCGCCGCCGCCGTCCTGTGCGCGGGGTCGTGTCGGCCGTGCTCGCCGGGACCGCCGGTTTCGTTCGCCACCTCGCTTCGGTTGGGATCGCTCGGTTCGCCGCTCCGTCTCGGGGGTGCAGAGCGCTTCCGCCGCTCGGCATGACGGACTCGGCGGCGGGTAGTCGAGTCGCGTCCGTCACGGGGCCGCTGATCATACGTTCACTGGCGTTTCACACTCTTGCCTCCCCAATGCTCCGGGCCGTATATTCCAAGTGGAATATTCGGTGTGGAGCATGTCGGAGCCCGCAACTACCGTGCGCGTTCAGGTTCGGCGGCTCGTCTCCCGCGGCGCGGCGGGTGGATTCCAGCGGGAGGTGATCACATGGGCGAGGCGCGTCCGACGTTGACCGCGTTGGCGGTCTCGGTGCTCGCGCTGGTCGAGGAGCGGCCCATGCATCCGTACGAGATGTATCAGCTGATGCTGCGGCGGGGCGAGAACCTGGTCGTGAAGCTGCGGCCGGGTTCGCTCTATCACACCGTGGCCCGGCTGGCCGACCAGGAACTGGTGTGCGCCGAGGGCGTCGACCGCGCGGGCAACCGCCCCGAGCGCACCATCTACCGGATCACCGCGTCCGGGCGTGCGGCGCTGCGCGCCAGGATCGCCGAGATACTGCGGTATCCCACCCGGGAATACCCGCTCTTCCCCGTCGCGCTGGGCGAAGCGCACAACCTGCCGAAGGACGAGGTGCTCGCGCTGGTGCGCGAACGCGTCGCGCACCTCGAGAACGATCTCACCGACCTCGCCACGATGGCCGAGTGGGCCCGCGCCCACGAGGTGCCGCGCCGCTACTGGATTGTGCTGCCTTATCTGCGCGCCACCGTCGCGGCCGAGCACGCGTGGCTGGTCGGCTTCCTCGACGAAGTCGCCGGCGGCGCACTCGAGTGGGAGGAGTTCGACCCGCGCACCGGCGAACGGCTCGACGGGCCCGAACACCCCTGGGGTGACGGCACCCCTCCGACACCGCCGCCCACACCGCGGCGCCCGACTGGGTGGTCGCCGTGACCTCGACGACCGACCGCAGCCGACGACCCTCCTGGAGAGGAACGAAATCCATGTCCACCCAACGCAATCCGTGGCCGGCGCTGTTGGCGCTGGTGATCGGCTTCTTCATGATCCTGCTGGACATGACGATCGTGGCGGTCGCCAACCCGGCGATCATGCAGGATCTCCAGGCCGACATCTCCCAGGTCATCTGGGTCACCAGCGCCTACCTGCTGACCTACGCGGTGCCGCTGCTGGTCACCGGCCGCCTCGGTGATCGCTACGGGCCCAAGAACATCTACCTGATCGGCCTCGCGGTCTTCACCGCCGCCTCGCTGTGGTGCGGGCTGTCGCACACCGTCGGCATGCTGATCGCGGCGCGCGCCCTGCAAGGCATCGGCGCCGCGCTCATGACGCCACAGACCATGGCGGTGATCACCCGCACCTTCCCGCCGGACAAGCGCGGCGCGGCCATGGGTCTGTGGGGCGGCGTCGCGGGTCTGGCCACCCTGGTCGGCCCGATCCTTGGCGGCGTGCTGGTCGACGGGCTGAGCTGGGAGTGGATCTTCATCGTCAACGTGCCGGTCGGCATCATCGCCTTCGTATTGGCTGTGTGGCTGGTGCCCGCGCTGCCGACGAACCCACACAAGTTCGACATCCCCGGCGTGCTGCTCAGCGGCGTCGGCATGTTCCTGCTCGTGTTCGGCATTCAGGAGGGCAACACTTACGACTGGTCGGCCCGCATCTGGCTGACGATCGGCGCGGGTCTGGTGGTGCTCGGCCTGTTCGTGCTGAACCAGGCGCGCAATACCGGCGAGCCGCTGGTGCCGCTCGCGCTGTTCCGTGACCGCAACTTCGCGCTGTCGAACGTGGCCATCGCCGCGATGGGTGCGACGGTCGTCTCGGTGATGGTGCCCGCGTACTTCTATCTGCAGGCGGTCCGGGAGATGTCGCCGACCAGGTCGGCGCTGGTGTTCGCGCCCATGGCCATCGTGACCGGCGTCTTCGCGCCGTTCGTCGGCAAGTTCGCCGACCGGCTGCACCCGCGCGTCGTGCCGACCCTCGGCTTCGCGCTGTTCGCGGTCTCGATCTTCTGGTGGTCGGCGATCATGACGCCGGACTCGAACCTCGCGTGGTTCCTGGTGGCCGCCGCGGTGGCCGGTTTCGCCAACGCCTGCATCTGGGCGCCGCTGGCCGCCACCGCCACCCACAACCTGCCCGTTCAGCAGGCCGGCGCGGGAGCGGGCATCTACAACACCACCCGCCAGGTCGGTTCGGTGCTCGGCAGCGCCGCCATCAGCGCCCTGATCGCGGCCCGCATGTCCGCCAACGGACTCGCGGGCGGCGCGCCCACCGCGGAAGGCGTCGGCCACGGCCCCATTCCCCCGCAGATCCTGGGCGAATTCAGCTCCGCTCTCAGCGAATCCATCCTCCTCCCCGCCGCCATCCTGCTGATCGGCGTCTTGGCCTCGGCCCTCTTCATCCGCCACGGCGCGGCCACCCCCACCGACGAACCCACCAAGGTCGACACTGTCAAGGCCTGACTCTCGGCTGACCGTCGCATCCCGCAAACTCCGAGATGCGGCGGTCAACCTACGAGCCCGGAAAGTCTTTCCCAGTCCACCTTCAAACGCACTGGCATATCGATGATCTCGGTCCCGCCCGGCTCCAGCACGACGTGCGGCCGGTACTGGTTCAGCGCGTGGTCCAGCACGAAGATCAGCCGATGGTGAGGGTCAGGGTGGGGTGGCCGGTGGCGCCGTCGGGGATGACGTCGCGGCGGTCGGCGGTTTGGGTTTCGCCGGTGCCGTCGGTGGCGCGGGCGCGGAGGGTGTGGGTGCCGGGGGTGGCGTCCCAGTCGTAGACCCATTGGCGCCAGGTGTCGATGGACTGTTCGGTGGACAGGCGGGCGGGGCGCCAGTCGCCGTCATCGATCTGGACTTCGACGGCGGTGATCCCGCGGTGCTGGGCCCAGGCCACGCCCGCGACGGGGACGCGGCCGGGTGGTCGGCGAACGCGGCCGCGCGGTGTGTCGATGCGGGTGCCGGTCTTGATCGGGCCGTGGGCCGACCAGCCGCGGCGGGTCCAGTAGGCGGTGGCGCGGTCGAACCGGGTGACCTCGAGTTCGGTCACCCATTTGGTGGCAGAGACGTAGCCGTAGAGGCCGGGCACCACCAGCCGGGCCGGGTAGCCGTGGGAGACCGGCAGCGGTTCGCCGTTCATGCCGACCGCGAGCAGGGCGTCGCGGCCGCCGGTGAGCACGGCCAGCGGGGAGCCCGCCGTCCAGCCGTCCTTGCTGCGGGAGAGCACCATGTCGGCGTCGGCATGCGGACCGGCCTCGGCGAGCAACTCATCGAGGCGGTAGCCGCGCCACAGCGCGTTCCCGATCAGATCGCCGTTCACCGGATTCGAAACGCAGGCCAGCGTGATCAGCCGCTCCACGACCGGCCGCCGCGCGAGATCCGCCCAGCCGATGCGGATTTCGCGGTCCACCATGCCGTGGATGCGCAGCGACCAGTCCTCGATCGCCACCTGCGGAAGGAACAGCGCCGTGTCGATCCGATAGAAGTCGTCGTTGGCGGTGATGTACGGCGTCAGCCCGGGCACCCGCAGATCGGCGTCGGGCAGCAAGGAGATCCCCGGCTCGGTCGGTCTCGGCAGTACCACCGCCGCCCGCTCTGCGGAGACATCCCCGCGCCGGGCTCCGAACAACCGCCCACCCACTCCGGCCAGCACCGCCACACCCCCGGTGACAGCCAGCCCTCGCAACAGATCCCGCCGCTGCGGTCCCGGTGTGCGGCTGGAACCGTCCCCTGCTTCGCTGGGCGGGTCGGCGGGGGTGTCGGCCCTCGCGGCCGCGGCGGTGTCCGTGTGAGCCGCGGTTCCGGCATCGCTGCGCGTCGAACCCGGTGCCTGCAACCGATCGGCACGTTCGGGCGCATCCGAGTCGGACTGTGCGCCAGAGGTTTCGGATGCGATGCTCGCGGTGGAGCCGGGGTGAACCTGTGGGGATGACGGCGATGGGGAAGTCGGGCGGCCGGACGGTGGCGTGGCCGGGGCGGACACTTCGGATGGTGCGCCGGGAAACGCGTCCGCGATCTGCTCGGTCAGCACGCGGAGCGCGTAAACGCCTGCGGCCACGCCGATTACGGTAGGTATCGCGGCGAGAAAACCGTAGCGCTCGGCCGCGAGGAAGGCGGCGACCAAGCCGAAGAAGACGAGCAGCGTGGAGCCTGTCGCGCGATCGACGCGTTCGAGTGCGCCCGCGAGACCCGCGACGAGAACCGCGCCAATCCCCATGCAGACGAAAAGCACCGTCTTGTCGGCCGTACCGAACGTGCTGATCGCCCATTCGCGCAGTCCGTCGGGGGTGTGGTCGACCACGGTCGAGCCGAGCACATACATCGGCGCGCTCTCCGACCTGATGAACGCCGCGACAAGCTCCGCCACGCCGAGCGCCAACCCGGCGGACAGTATCCCGGCAGCCACCCGCCACCGCAGTACGGCCATGCCGCGAGCCTACTGCGCCCACCCCGCCCGCGCCCGACCCGAAGTCCACCGACCACCATTTCGCTCGCGTCGACCGGGCGGGCCCGCCAGCCCCGCTTACTCCTTGTGCTTGCGGTAGTAGCGCGCCACGCGGACGCGGTTGCCGCAGCGGTCGGGGGAGCACCAGCGGCGTTTGGGGTGAGCGGGGAGGAAGAGGAGTACGCAGTCGTCGGCTTCGCAGCGCTCGAGTTCGGTGAGGGCGGAGTCGGTGAGGAGTTCGGCCGCGGCTTCGGCGAGGACCGCTGACAGGCGCGCGGCGGAGGCGGCGGCCCGGTGAGGGGTAGCGACGATCGCGGCGCCGTCCCAGTGCAGACGGCGGACGGCTGGGGCGGCGGACTGGGCGGCGGTGAGGGCGCGCAGTGCGTCGGCGGGCGGGCGGACACCATGCAGGAGCGCGTCGAGAGCGGCCGCGACGTGGTCGCGTACCTCGTGAATACGCTGCGAAACGCGAAAGGCGCTGTCCGCGAGACGAACCCGCGAACAGCGCCCTTCGGCGATCAGCCGATCAGCTGTAGATCTTCTCCACTTCGGAGGCGTACTGCTTCATCACGACGGCGCGCTTGAGCGACATCTTCGGGGTGAGCTCGCCACCCTCCTGGGTCCAGTCGACCGCGAGGATGCGGATCTTCTTGATCTGCTCGGCGTGCGAGACCTTCTTGTTGGTCTCGGCGATCGCGGCGTCGATTTCGGCGACCAGCTCGGCGTTCTCGATGAGCTTCTCGATCGCGGTGTCGGCGGGCACCCCGTGCCTTTCCTTCCAGCCGGGCAGCGCCTCCGGGTCGAGGGTGATCAGCGCGCCGATGAACGGCTGGCCGTCGCCGACCACCATCACCTGGCTGATCAGCGGATGCGCCCGCAGCGAGTCTTCGAGCAGCGCGGGGGAGACGTTCTTGCCGCCCGCGGTGACGATGATTTCCTTCTTGCGGCCGGTGATGGTCACGAAGCCGTCGGCGTCGATGGCGCCGAGGTCACCGGTCTTGAACCAGCCGTCCTCGAAGGCTTCCTCGGAGGCCTCGGCGTTGCCCCAGTAGCCGCCGAACACCACGGAGCCGCGCAGCAGCAGCTCGCCGTCCTCGGCGATCTTCGCCGCGTGACCCTCGACCGGACGGCCGACGGAGCCGACCCGGATGTGCTCGGGGGTGTTCACGGTGATGGCGGCCGTGGTCTCGGTGAGGCCGTAGCCCTCGTAGATGGTCACGCCGACGCCGCGGAAGAAGTGGCCGAGGCGCGCGCCCAGCGGGCCGCCGCCGGAGACAGCCGCCTCGCACTGCCCGCCGAGGGCCGCGCGCAGCTTGCTGTAGACCAGCTTGTCGAACACCGCGTGCTTGAGCTTGAGCACGAGGCCAGGGCCGCCGTTGTCCAGCGCTTCGCTGTAGGCGATGGCGGTGTCCGCGGCGGCGTCGAAGATCTTGCCCTTGCCGCCGTCGTGCGCCTTCTGCTTGGAGGCGTTGAACACCTTCTCGAATACGCGCGGCACCGAGAGGATGAAGTGCGGCCGGTAGCTGCCGAACTGGTCGACCAGGGTGGACCAGTCGGAGGTGTGCGCGACGATCACCTTGGCGTCGAAGGCCGTCAGCGCCACCGCGCGCGCGAACACGTGCGCGAGCGGCAGGAACATCAGGGTCTTCCTGCCCTCGATGATGTACTGCTTCAGCGCGATCCGGTCGGACTTGGACTCCGCGTAGAGGTTCGCGTGGGTGAGCATGACGCCCTTGGGGCGGCCCGTGGTGCCCGAGGTGTAGATCAGGGTGGCGGGCGAGGCCGCGCCGACCTGCGCGCGGCGGTCGTGCACGGCTTGGTCGTCCAGCTCGGCGCCGCGGGCGATCAGCTCGTCGACGGCGCCCTTCTCGATCTGCAGGGTTTCCTTCAGATCGGGCAGCGAGCCCGCCTCGATCTCGTCGATGGTGGCGCGGTGCTTGTCGTTGTCGACGACGAGCAACTTGGTCGCCGAGTCCTGCAGGATCCACTTGGCCTGCTCGGCGGCGGAGCTGTCGTAGATCGCGACGGTGCAGCCGCCCGCGGCCCAGATGGCGAAGTCGAGTACGGCCCACTCGTAACGCGTGGGGGCCATGATGGCGACGCGGTCGCCGAGTTCGATGCCGGAGGCGATGATGCCCTTGGCCACGCCGGTGACAGTTTTGGCGAACTCCGCCGCCGTGACGTCGCGCCACCCGCCGCTGCCATTCGGCACGTTGAACAGCACCGCGTTCGGCGACTGCTCGGCGTGGCGGAAGACGTTGTCGGAATTGTTCGCGTCATCCGGAATGGTGTAGGAAGCCGGGACTTCGAACTCTCGCATCAGTGCCCTTCCACGTGGGTTTACTCGCCAGTAATCTACGACACCTTGTGCCGGGCTGTGTCATCGACCACCGAAAATCTCGCTGCTCGGTAATCGGTCGACACTTCCAGGACTCCTTTTGTCGTCTTATCCTAGGTCGCTGGCCGACACCGGTTGGACGGCATCGCGCAGGAAATCGGATAGTTCGCGCAGCGCGACGGCGGCGGGCCGGAACAGCCCGGCCTGCAGTTGCGCGACGTGCCATAGCCCGCGGCTCTCGGTGAACCGCACGTGCACGCCCGCGCCGCGCAGCGCCGCGACCAGCGCGACGCACTGCGCGTGCAGCAGCTCGCTGACGTCGACCTGCACGTAGGTCGGCGGCAGCCCGTGCAGCACTCCGCGCAGCGGCGCGTAGCGGGGATCGTTCCCGTCACCGTCGCCGAGGTAGGCGGCGGCGCAGGCGCGCGACCACGCCTTGTTGATCACCGTGTCGCCGTCGCGATCGGGGATCTCGTTGGGATCGGTCCACGGCGCGATCAGGCCGAGCGCGGCGGGTGTCATCCCGTGCTCGGCGATCAGCCGCTGCGCGGTGGCCATGCTCAGGCCGCCGCCCGCCGAATCGCCCGCGAGGGCGATCTGATCGGGCCGGAAATTCTTCTCCGACACCAGCTCCAGGAACGCGGCGACCGCGTCGTCCAGGCCCGTGGGGAACGGGTGTTCCGGCGCCATCCGGTAGTCGATGACGTACACCGCGCTGCCGGTGTCGCGGGCCAGCCGCGCCGCCAGCGAGCGATGGGTGGCCATCGAGCCGACCGCGTAACCACCGCCGTGCAGGTAGAGCACGGCGGTGGTCGGGCTGGTCGAGTCGGCGATGTGCAGTTCGGCCGGACGAGCGCCGAGCCGCGTCTTGCGCATCGTGACGCCCGAGGGCATCAATTGCAGTGGCGCACCGAGATCCATCAGCGTGCGCTGCACCGTGAACGGCAGCCGAGCGTTCAGCATCATCCGGAAGACCGGCTTCAGCAGCACGCGGCCGACGGGCAGCGGAATGTCGAACTCTCGCATGGTCGTCAGGGCAGGAAGGGCCGGTTCACCGCGGCGGCGATGCGCTGGTAGCCGGAGGCCGTGACGCGCACGAACATATCGAGCAGCTTCGCCTCCCAGCCGATCAGCACTCGGCCGTGGCCCTTGCGCACGCCCTCGGTGATGGTCTGCGCGGCCATCGCCGGGGTGTGGATGGCCAGCTTCTTGTCGAACATGGACGCGGCGTTCTTGCTGTCGATGCCCTCGGCGTAGGTGGCGTTGCGGGCCACGGCGGTCTTGATGCCGCCCGGGTGCACGCAGGTCACCCGCACCGGATGCCTGGCGACGAGCATCTCCTGGCGTAGCGACTCGGTGAAGCCCCGCACCGCGAATTTGGCCGAGTTGTAAGCGCTTTGGCCGGGCACGGCGATCAGGCCGAACAGGCTGGACACGTTGATCACGTGCCCGTCGCCGGACTCGATGAGCATCGGCAGGAACGCCTTTGTGCCGTTGACGACACCCCAGAAGTCGATGTCCATGATCCGCTCGATGTCCTTGAACTCCGAGCGGAGGACCTCGCCGTGGAAGGCGATGCCCGCGTTGTTGTAGACCTGGTGCACCACGCCGAAGTGCTCCTGCACGGCGTCGGCATAGAGCAGCACCGCCTCGCGCTCGGCCACGTTGAGCCGATCCGACTTGACCTTGGCTCCGAGTTGTTCGCAGCGGCGAACGGTCTCGGCGAGGCCGTCGGTGTCGATGTCGGAGAGCGCGAGCTTGGCGCCGCGCTTGGCCAGGTTCTCGGCCAGCGCGCGGCCGATGCCGGAGCCGGCTCCGGTGATGACACAGACCTTGTTCTGGAAGTAAGCATCGTTGCTCACTGGTTTCACACTGCTTTCAGATCGGCGGGCGCGGTTGTCGTCGCGTAGGCCGAGACATCGAAATGCTTTGTCAGCCTACGGAATTGGAAGGTGAAGTCGGGCCACAGCGTCGTATTGTTGCCGTGCTTGTCCAGGTACCAGCTCGCGCAGCCGCCGGTGTTCCACACCGTCTTGCTCAGCTTGGCCTGCAGGTCCTTGTTGTAGGCGTCCTGCACTTCGCGGCGCACTTCGACGGTGCGCAGACCCAGGCGATCGACGGTGGCGAGCGCGTCGGCGATGTAGTTGATCTGGGATTCGATCATGTACACCATCGAGGTGTGGCCGAGGCCGACGTTCGGGCCGAGCAGGAAGAACATGTTGGGGAAGTTGGCGATCGTCGAGCCCTTGTAGCCCTGCTGGCCGATCTCGTCGAAGACCTCGCTCAGCGTCCGGCCGTCCTTGCCGGTGATGGTCTCGTAGGTCGGCGAGTCGGTGACGTGGAAGCCGGTGGCCACGATCAGCGCGTCGATCTCGCGCTCGGTGCCGTCCTTGGTGACGATCGAGCCCGCGCGGACCTCGCGGATGCCGTCGGTGACCACGTCGACGTTGTCGCGGCTCAGCGCGGGGTAGTACTCGTTGGAGATCAGCATCCGCTTGCAGCCGATGCGGAAGTCCGGCGTGACCTTTTTGCGCAGCTCGGGGTCACGGATCTCGTACTGCAATTTGGCCTTCGCGAGTAACTGGAAGCCCTGCATCAGCGCGGGGAATTTGGCGAGGCCGACGACCTGGGTCTCGCGGGCGGCGTAGATGGCCGCGCGGGAGAGCCGCTGCACGCCGGGCAGATACTTGAACGCCAGCCGCTCGGCCTTCAGGTACGGCCGGTCCATGCGGGGCAGCAGCCACGGCGCGGTCCGCTGGTAGACGTCCAGCGAGGCGACCCGCGGCGCGATCGAGGGCACGATCTGGATCGCCGAGGCGCCGGTGCCGATGATCGCGACCCGCTTGCCGGTCAGGTCGGCGTCGTGGTTCCAGCGGGCCGAGTGGAAGATCTCGCCCTCGAAGGTGTTGATGCCCTTGATGTCGGGCAGGTTCGGCTCACAGAGCGCGCCGACCGCGGAGACGACGGTGTCGGCGGTGAAATCGCCTTTGCTGGAGGTGATTTCCCACTGCGCGGTGTCGTCGTTCCAGCGGGCGCCGGTCACGTCGCAGTCGAAGATGTGCTTGTCGAGGACGCTGTGCTTCTTCGCGACGCCCTGGATGTAGGACTGGATCTCGCCCTGCCGGGAGAACGAGCGCGACCAATTCGGATTGAGTGCGAAGGAATACGAGTACAGGTGCGAGGGGACGTCGCACGCGGCGCCGGGGTAGGTGTTGTCCCGCCAGGTGCCGCCCACATCGCTGCCGCGCTCCAGGACCAGGTAATCGTTGCGGCCCTGCTGGCTCAGCCGGATGGCGAGACCCAGACCGGCGAAACCGCTGCCGATGATGATCGTCTTGGCGTGGCGGACGGACCGGTCGCCGACAGCTTTGTCTGTAACCTTGCGACTCATGTAAGTGAGACTACGAGCTTATTGAGCGTGAGTCAACAGCAATTGAATTCCGTTCAGTAGCATGAGTCCGTGAGCAAGAGCCACGGCGAGAACGGCAAGCGGACCCGGCTGAGTCCGGACGAACGCCGTCAACAGCTACTCGCGCTGGGCGCCACGATGCTCGGCGAGCGCACCATCGAGGAACTCTCGGTCAGCGAGATCGCGGCCCAGGCGGGGATCTCGCGCGGTCTGCTGTTCCACTATTTCCCCACCAAGCAGGACTTTCAGCGCGAGGTCGTCCGGCACGCGAACGCCGAACTGCTCGAGCGGGTGGCGCCGGACCGGTCGCTGAGCATCTTCGACATGCTGCGCGATTCGATCGAGCGCTACGTCGACTACGTCAGCGAGAACCGCACGTCCTACCTCGCGCTGTTGCGCGGCCCGACCAGCGTCAGCCCCGACCTGGTCCCGCTGGTCGACCAGACCCGTGACGCCATCATCGGCATCATCCTCGCCGAGGCGCCGACCCCCATCGACCCCGCCGACCACCCGCGCCTGATGCTCGGCATGCGCGGATGGATCGCGTTCGTCGAGGAAACCACCCTCACCTGGTTGCGCACGGAGCCGATCAGCCGCGAGGAACTCGTCGAACTCCTGGTGGAATCGCTGCTGACCTTGGCGCTCGCGTTGAGCCCGGAGCTGGCCTCCGCGCTCCGAGGCTGAGCGGACTCGGGTTCGCCACGCTGCGCTACGGGTGTGCTCGAGGAGCCGAACCGGTCGCTGGCGCGTGCGATCGGGCTAAGTCGGGCGCTTGCGGTTCTCCCGGGCAGCGATTTCGTCGTCGGTGAGGAAGGGGTTGTGGTCCATGGCCGCGAGCTGATCGAGCGCTGAACGCTGGCGAGCCGGATCGACGTCGTGCGCTGGGTGATCGTCGGGTCGATCGGCCCACATCTCGCGCACGATCGCATCGATATCCCAGGTCGGTCGCCAGCCGAGTTCCCTTGCGGCGCGGGAGTTGTCGGCGATCAAGGTGGGAGGTTCCTGGGCGGCGGGGTGGTGGTCGACCGGGATGGGGCGGCCGGCCAGGCGGGAGGTGAGGTCGATCAGGTCGTTGATGCTGGTGCCGGTTCCGCTGCCGATGTTGTAGCGGTGGCAGGCGCCCGGGGCGGGGAGGTGGGCGAGGGCGGCGGTGAAGGCGCGGGCGGCGTCCTCGATGTGCAGGTAGTCGCGGGTCGCGGTGCCGTCGCCGTTGACCGGGAGGCGGGCGCCGGTCCCGGCCGCGACGGCTCGCAGGCGGGGAAGCAGGCGGGTGGGGTCGGTGTCGGCGCCGCCGACGAGGTTGGACATGCGCAGGACTATCGCGGCGAGGCGGCCGGTCGCGGCCTGGGCGGCGATGGCGGATTCGGCCGCCTGCTTGCTCGCGGCGTACGGGTGGGGCGGTGCGTCGGGGAGGTCTTCGGTCATCGGCTGGATAGCGGTGGCGTAGATCGCGACGGTCGACGCGAACACCAGTTTCTCGACGCCCGCCCGTGCCATCGCGTCGAGCAGCGCCACGGTGCCGCCGACGTTGACTTGGAAGTACGGCAGCGGGTCGGCGACCGATTCCCTGGCGCGGGTGAGTCCGGCCAGGTGGCAGACGGCATCGACATCCCGCACGGCCGCCGTAAGCCGTTTCGGCTCACGAAGATCGGCGAACCGGATCGGCAATCCCTTTGGAAGACGGTCTTGTTCGCGATGCACCAGTCCGACGACCTGGTGTCCGTCGCGTGGCAACCGCCCGGCGACGGCGCTGCCGAGGTAGCCGTTGGCGCCCGTGACGAGGATTCGCATTCAGACGAGGAACGGGGCGAGTTGTGGCACCGCCTCGACCGGATGCTCGGCCTGGATCTCCTCGTCGATCGAGCGGAACTCCCAACCCTGTTGGAAACGAACGAGTTTGCCCGCGAGGAAGCCGGTGTGCGCGTGCAGCTTGCTGAGGTTGTAGCGGGCGATCTCGGTCTCGGTCATGCCGTCGATCACCCGGCAGTAGGCGTTGTCGATCTGCTCGAAGGTCTGGCCGGTGTAGCAGGTCACCAGGAGGATCACGGTGTTCACCTGCGGCGCGATCCTGGTCAGGTCCATCGTGATCAGCTCGTCGTCACCGTCCCCCTCGCCGTTCGTGCTGTCGCCGAGGTGGCGGACCGACCCGTCCTGCGACATCAGCTGCTCGTGGTACACCACATCGAGGATCGCGTCGTTCGCGAACAGCAATGCCGCCGCGTTCAAATCGATCTCCGCCGGTTTCCCGGGCAGCCACCGCCGCTTGGCCGCCGCGTCCCAGCCGATACCCATCGTCACGAGGGCCAGGGAACCCCCACCCGCATCGGGAACCACGCTCCACCAATCCCTTCCGTCACGCGACGCGCGCAACGCCCCCACCCTATGAGCCGCGACCCCGTCCCGTCGGCACATCCACCCGCGTCGCCCCGCAATTTCCTGTCGAGCCGAGAGAAATGATTCCCGCACCCCCGCCAGCGAAGCCGCGCCCAGCACCCGGAAACGGCGAACGCCGGGCCGAAACCAACTGGGAACCAGTGGTTTCGCGCCCGGCGTTCGAGGCAGCTGGGGGTCAGCTGGTGGGCAGGAACGCCTCCGCGACGATCTCCGCCTGCTCGACGGCGTGCACCTTCGACGAACCCGAGGACGGGGCGGACATGGCGCGGCGGGAGATGCGACGGAGTTTGCCGAGGCGCTCGGGGAGCAGCTCGGGGAGGTTGAGGCCGAAGAAGGGCCAGGCGCCCTGGTTGGCCGGTTCCTCCTGCACCCACGCGATGTCGGTCGCGTTCGGGTACCCCTCGAGGGCTTCGTTCAGGCGGAACTTGGGCAGCGGGTAGAGCTGCTCGATCCGCACGATGGCGATGTCCTCGCGCTTCTGCTTGGTCTTCTCGGCGACCAGCTCGTAGTAGAGCTTGCCGCTGGTCATCAGCACGCGCTTCACCTTGCCGCGGTCGCCGATGCCCTGCTCGTAGGTGGGCTCGTCGAACACGGAGTGGAACTTGGACTCGGTGAAGTCCTTGAGATCCGACACCACGGCCTTGTTGCGCAGCATCGACTTCGGGGTGAAGACGATCAGCGGACGACGGATGCCGTCGTGCGCGTGGCGGCGCAGCAGGTGGAAGTAGTTCGCCGGGGTGGACGGCACCGCGACGGTCATCGAGCCCTCGGCGCACAACTGCAGGAAGCGCTCGATGCGGCCGGAGGTGTGGTCCGGACCCTGACCCTCGTGGCCGTGCGGCAGCAGCAGCACCACGTCGGAGAGCTGGCCCCACTTGGCCTCGCCGGAGGAGATGAACTCGTCGATGATGGACTGCGCGCCGTTGACGAAGTCACCGAACTGCGCCTCCCAGAGCACCAGCGCGTTCGGGTTGCCCAGCGAGTAGCCGTATTCGAAACCGACGGCGGCGAATTCGCTCAGCGCCGAGTCGTGCACCGCGAACCAACCCGGGTTCTCGCTGCCGATGTTGTGCAGCGGGGTGTACTCGTCGGCGGTCTTGCGGTCGATGATCACCGCGTGCCGCTGGGTGAAGGTGCCGCGGCGGGAGTCCTGACCGGTCAGGCGCACGGCGCGGCCCTCGTCGATCAGCGTGCCGAAGGCCATCAGCTCGGCGAAGGCCCAGTCGACCTTGCCCTCGTAGGCCATCTCGCGGCGCTTCTCCAGCACCGGCTTGACGCGCGGGTGCACGTTGAAGCCGTCGGGCACGTTGAGGAAGGCGTCGCCGATGCGCTGCAGCACGGCCTTGTCGACCGCGGTCTGCACGGTCGCGGGCACCTTCTGGTCGTCCTCGACCGACTCGCTCGGCCCCGGCGGGAACTTCTCCAGTTCGCGGACCTCGTTGAACACGCGCTCCAGCTGGCCCTGGTAGTCGCGCAGCGCGTCCTCGGCCTCTTTCATGGAGATGTCGCCACGGCCGATCAGGCTCTCGGTGTAGCTCTTGCGCACCGAGCGCTTGGTGTCGATGACGTCGTACATGTACGGCTGGGTCATCGACGGGTCGTCGCCCTCGTTGTGGCCGCGACGGCGGTAGCAGATCAGGTCGATGACCACGTCCTTGCGGAACTTCTGGCGGAAGTCGACCGCGAGACGCGCCACCCAGTCGCAAGCCTCCGGGTCGTCGCCGTTCACGTGGAAGATCGGCGCGCCGATGAACTTGGCGATGTCGGTGGAGTACTCGGTGGAGCGGCTGTTCTCCGGTGCCGTGGTGAAGCCGATCTGGTTGTTCACCACGATGTGGATGGTGCCGCCGACCCGGTAGCCGCGCAGACCCGAGAGGTTCAGCGTCTCGGCGACCACGCCCTGGCCCGCGAACGCGGCGTCACCGTGCAGCATCAGCGGCATGACGGAGAAGCCCTCGGGGCCGTCGCCCTTGTCCAGCAGGTCCTGCTTGGCGCGGACCAGACCCTCGAGCACGGGGTCGACCGCCTCCAGGTGCGAGGGGTTGGCGGTCAGCGAGACCTCGATCTCGTTGTCGCCGAACATCTGCAGGTAGGTGCCGCGCGCGCCGAGGTGGTACTTCACGTCACCGGAGCCGTGCGTGGCCGCCGGGTTCATGTTGCCCTCGAACTCGGTGAAGATCTTCGAGTACGGCTTGCCGACGATGTTGGCGAGCACGTTCAGGCGGCCGCGGTGCGGCATGCCGATGACGACCTCGTCGAGCGAGTGCTCGGCGCACTGGTCGATGGTGGCGTCCATCATCGGGATGACCGCCTCGGCGCCCTCCAGCGAAAAGCGCTTCTGGCCGACGTACTTGGTCTGCAGGAAGGTCTCGAAGGCCTCGGCCGCGTTCAGCCGGTTCAGGATGTACTTCTGCTGGGCGACGGTCGGCTTGACGTGCTTCTGCTCGACGCGCTCCTGGATCCACTGCAGCTGGTCGGTCTCCAGGATGTGCATGTACTCCACGCCGACGTGGCGGCAGTACGCGTCGCGCAGCACCGAGAGCACGTCGCGCAGCTTCATCCGCTCCTGACCGTGGAAGCCCGCGACGTTGAACTCGCGGTCCAGGTCCCACAGGGTGAGGCCGTGCTGGGTGACGTCCAGGTCCGGGTGGCTGCGGAACTTGTCCTTGATCAGGCGCAGCGGGTCGGTGTCGGCCATCAGGTGGCCGCGGTTGCGGTAGGCGGCGATCAGCTCGAGCACGCGCGAGCTCTTGTCGACGCCGCGCTCTTTCATGTCCTTGCGCCAGCGCACCGGCTCGTACGGCACGCCGAGGCCGTGGAAGATCTCGTCGTAGAACTCGTCGGAGATCAGCAGCTGGTGGATGGTGCGCAGGAAATCACCGGACTCCGCGCCCTGGATGATGCGGTGGTCGTAGGTGGAGGTCAGCGTCATCAGTTTGCCGACGCCCAGGTCCGCGATGCGCTCGTCGCTCATGCCCTGGAACTCGGCCGGGTACTCCATGGCGCCCGCGCCGATGATCGCGCCCTGACCGTTCATCAGGCGGGGCACCGAGTGCACGGTGCCGATGGTGCCCGGGTTGGTCAGCGAGATGGTGACGCCGGAGAAGTCCTCGGCGGTCAGCTTGCCGTCGCGGGCGCGCCGGACGATGTCCTCGTAGGCGGTGTGGAACTGACCGAAGGTCATTTCCTCGGTGCCCTTGATGGCCGCCACGACCAGCGAGCGGTTGCCGTCCTTGCCGGGGAGGTCGATGGCGAGGCCGAGGTTGGTGTGCGCGGGGGTGACCGCGTTCGGCTTGCCGTCGATCTCGGCGAAGTGCCGGTTCATGTTCGGGAACGACTTCACCGCCTGCACGATGGCGTAGCCGAGCAGGTGGGTGAAGGAGATCTTGCCGCCGCGCGTGCGAGCGAGGTGGTTGTTGATGACCAGACGGTTGTCGATCATCAGCTTGGCCGGAATGGCGCGGACCGAGGTCGCGGTCGGGATGGCCAGCGACGCCGACATGTTCTTCGCGACGGCGGCCGCGGCGCCGCGTAGCACCTTCGCCTCGTCGGCGGCCTCGGTGGGCTTCGGCCCGCCGGAGGTCGGCGCGGCGTTGGAGATCGGCGCCGGGGTGGTCTGGGGGGCGCGCGCGGCGGTGGCCTTCGCGGCGGGCGCGGGCTTCGCGGCGGGAGCCGGAGCGGGCGCGGGCTTGGCGGCGGCCGGAGCGGGCTTCGCGGCCGGGGCGGGCGCCGGGGCGGAGTTCTTGGTCGGCGCGGCGGTCTGGGTGGGCGCAGCGGTCTGGGTCGGCGCAGTGTTCTGAGTCGGCGCAGTGGGCTGCGAGTTCGTGGCGTCGCCGCTCGCTTCGGGGGTGTAGTCGGCCAGGAACTCGTGCCAACTCTCATCGACGGATGATGGATCTTGCTTGTACTTCTGATACATCTCGTCGACTAGCCACTGGTTCTGTCCGAACTGGGAAGTTGAGCTGCTCACAGCAGGTGTTCGCCTCATTTCGTTCTTCGCGCTGCGACGTTTGTGACGTGCCCGGCATGGGGATCAGCGGATGCGCGCCGATGGACCCTCTGTCGAGGATATGCCCAGCGGCAAATCGACGAAGCTACCCACCACCGGACAGACCCAAACTCTTCTGTGCAGACTCGTCCGGGTCCGAGAATATTCCTCCCGTTTCGCGGGCCGCCGCCCAGAGGCGGGTATAGGTTCCGCCCGCCGCGACCAGGTCGGCGTGCGTCCCGAATTCCGTGATCCGGCCCCGCTCGACGACCGCGATCCGATCGGCTCGCGCGGCCGTGCCGAGCCGGTGCGCGACGACGACCGTGGTGCGCCCTCGGGTCAGCGATCTGCTCGCTACCAGCACCGACGACTCGGTTTCCGGATCGAGCGTCGCGGTGGCCTCGTCCAGCAGCAACAGGTCCGGACGGACCAGTTCGGCCCGGGCGAGGGCGATCAACTGACGTTGTCCGGCCGACAGTCCGCGCCCGCGTTCGCCGACCGGTTGCCGCAGTCCGAGGGGTAGCGCCGCGATCATGTCGGTCGCACCGACCGCTGCCGCCGCGTCGCGGATCTGTTCCGGGGTTGCGGATGGTTGTCCGAATGCAATGTTGCTGGCGACGTCGCCGGTGAAGAGGTGAGCTTCTTGGGGGACGATGCCGAGCCGGGAACGGTAATCGGCGAGGCGGTAATCGCGGAGGTCGACGTCGTCGACGACGATCGCGCCGGTGCTTGTCGCTGTGCCGGACGCGTCCGCGTCGGACTTCGCGCGGACGGTCCCGGCATCGCGTTGTTCGGTGTCCGCCTCGTCGGTGACAGCGGCGACGCCGGACGACCGCGGCAGGTCGTAGAGGCGGGCGAGCAGCTTGACGATCGTCGATTTGCCCGCGCCGGTCGGCCCGACCAGCGCCAGCGTGGACCCGGCCGGAATGCGCAGCTCGACATCGTCCAGTGCCGGAGTCTCGGTTCCGGGATAGCGGAAACGCACGTGATCGAGCGCCACCTCGCCGCGCAGACCGTCGGCGATCGTCACCGCGTCCGGCGGATCCGCGGCGATCGAGGACGGCGTGCGCAGCAGCTCGCCGATGCGGCGCAGCCCGACCCTGGCCTGCTGGTAGCCGTCGAAGACTTGAGACAGCTGCAGGATCGGACCGAACAGCAGCTGGAGATACAGCACGAAAGCGACCAGCGTGCCCGCGCTGGTCGCGCCGACGGCGACCTCGCGTGCGCCGACGAACACCACCGCGGCCAGCGCCAGGTCGGCCCAGGCGATGACGAAGGCGAAGTACAGCGCGATCGCTCGCTGCGCCCGCATCCTGGAGTTGCGGTAGCGCTCGGAGTATTCGGCGAACCGCCGCGCCGCGCGCGGTTCGTGCCGGTTGGCCTGCACCGCGCGCAGGCCGGTGACGTTCTCCTGGAAATCGGCGTTCACCGTCGACACGCGTTCCCGCGACACCGTGTAGGCGGTCGAGGAGAAGCGCCGGAAGATCACCGTCGCCACGATCAGCGGCGGCAGGGCGAGCAGCGCGACCACGGCCAGGGAGAGATCGATGACCAGCAGCGCCACCGCGATGCCGAGCAGGGTGAGCACGCCGATGAGGGTGGTCGCCACGCCGGTCTGCAGGAAGCTCGACAGCGCGTCCACGTCGGTGGTCATCCTGGTCATGATCCGGCCGGACAGTTCCCGCTCGTAGTAGTCCAGTCCGAGTCGTTGCAGATGCGCGTAACTGCGCACGCGCAGGCCGTAGAGGACGCGTTCGCCGGTGCGCGCGGTGAGCACGATGGTCGCCGCGCCGACCGCGAAGCCCGCCGCGACCAGCCCGCCGCCGAGCACCGCCGCCAGCACGAGCGCGTCGGATTGTCCGGCGCTGACACCCGTATCGATGGCGTAGCGCACCAGCGCCGGGAAGGCCACGCCGACGAGCGCGTCGAGCGCGAGCAGGCTCACCACCGTCAGCACCAGCCAGCGCACCGGGCGCATCAGCCGCGTCAAGCGGAAGCCTGGGTCGGGTTCGCGCAGCGCGCGGTCATCGAGGCCGGGTTCCTCGGTGGCGGGCGGGAGTTCCTCGATGGTCCGGCGCAGTTCGGGTGTCTCGGCAAGGTCCGCGGCCGCCGCGCCGAAGCCGCCCGCCCGCCCGGTGGCGCGCGGTGTTCTCGTCGGCTCCTCGGGTTCGATCGTCGCGGGGGTCGGCCGGTGAGCGGGCGCGGGCAGGCGGATGACCCGGTCGGCGTGGGCGAGCGTCGACTCGCGGTGCGCCAGGATGATCGTGGTGCGGCCGCCGCGGTCGGGCAGGGTGTCGAAGATGGCGGCCTCGGTGACCGCGTCCACGGCGGAGGTGGCGTCGTCCAGCACCAGGATGCGCGGGCGGGCCAGCAGTACCCTGGCCAGCGCGATGCGCTGCCGCTGGCCGCCGGAGAGGGTGAGCCCGCGCTCGCCGACGACGGTGTCGTATCCGTCGGGCAGTTCGCCGATGAAGTCGTCGGCGGCGGCCAGCTTGGCGGCCTGCCTGATCTCCGCGTCGGTGGCGCTCGGGCTGCCGAGGGCGATGTTCGCGGCGATGGTGTCGGAGAACAGGAACGGATCGTCGAACACCACGCCGACGGCCGCGCGCAGGTCGGCGGCGGCCACGTCGGCGATGTCGACCGGTTTCCCGGCGTCGGGGCCGTCGCCGAAGAGCCGGATGTGCCCGGCGTCGGGCGCGTAGAAGCGCGGCAGCAGCAGCGAGAGCGTCGTCTTGCCCGACCCGGCGGGTCCGATGATCGCGACCGTCTCGCCGGGGCGCACGGTGAGGTCGAGATCGCGCAGGATCGGCAGGTCCGGATCGAATCCGAAAGTGAGCGAATCCATCTCGATCCCGAGCGGGCCGTCCGGCAGCGCGGCGGGTACGGGCGGATCGGCGATCACCGGCGCGGAGTCGATGACCTGGAAGACGCGCTCGGCGGCGGCGCGGGTCAGCTGCGCCAGGATCACCACCGAGGACATGGCGCGGGTCGCCGAGGTCATGGTCGCCACGTAGGCGGCGAAGGCGAGGAAGGTGCCGAGCCCGATGGAGCCGTGCAGCGCCAGCCAGCCCCCGAACGCGATCACCCCGACAAGTCCGGCCTGCGGTATCGCCGCGACCACCGGCGCGAAGCGGGCGTCCACCCGGGCCGCGCGCATGCGTTCGGCGTAGAGCTTGCGCCCGTGCCCTTCCAGCACGTCGACCATCCGGGCCTCCTGCCCGAAGCCCTTCACCACCCGCACGCCGGTGACCGTCTCCTCGACGTGCTGAGCCAGATCGGCGGCCCGCTGCTGGGCCGACCAGGTCGCCGCGAAAAGGCGCGGGCGCATCCGATAGACCACGGCGGCGATGCCGGGCACCACCAGCAGCGCGACCACCGCCAGCGGCGGCGAGAGCCACAGCATCACCCCGGCCGCGAGCAAGAACTGCAACAGCGCCATCCCGGA
The DNA here is from genome assembly GCF_059570515.1 of Nocardia sp. CNS-044. Taxonomy (NCBI): domain Bacteria; kingdom Bacillati; phylum Actinomycetota; class Actinomycetes; order Mycobacteriales; family Nocardiaceae; genus Nocardia; species Nocardia sp. CNS-044. The sequence continues at coordinate 587,625 of NZ_JCANSX010000006.1, read as the reverse complement.
GAGCGGCACCATCGCCAGCAGGCCCTGCACCAGCTGCAGATCCGTGATCGAACGGGAGACCACCTGACCGGTACGCAGCGCGTCCTGACCCGCGCCGTCCAGTCGCTGCAGCGATCCGAGCAACCGCACCCGAAGGCCGTGCTGGACGTCGAGCGAGAGACGGCCCGCGAGCAGTCGCCTGCCGAACGCCGCGGCGAACCGTCCGGCGGCGAGCAGCGCGAGCAGTGCCGCGATCACGCCGATCACCTCGGTGTCGCCGACACCGGCCGCGTCGACCGCGCGCTTGGTGAGCAGCGGCGCGGCCACCTCCACCAGCGCGCCCGCCAGGACCGCCGCCGCGACACCCGCGATGGTGCCGGGATGCGACCGGCTCTCGGCCCACAGCCGACGTATCCAGCCCCGCCCCGCCGTGCTCTGCTCAGTCAATTGCGCTGTTCACCGTCCTGTTCTCGAACTCCCCCGGACGCCTGCGTGTGCAGGCGGTACTTCTTACGAAGGTAACGACGCGCGGCGACACACCGCTTGTTCCCGGAGTCTGCCCACCGGTCTTGGCGTGTCCTCGAGCGCGGATCTAATCTCGCCGCTATGACATCGCAGGGGGATTTCACACGACGCTTTCACCAGCTCAGGCACGACGTCGATGACGTCTACGAACAGGTCGGCGAACTGCAACGCCAGGTACACGAGGGATTCCGCGAGGTCGACGAGCGCTTCGGCAAGATCGATTCGCGGCTCGACGGGATGGATTCGCGGTTCGATGGGATCGATTCGCGGCTCGACGGGATGGATTCGCGGTTCGATGGAATCGATTCGCGGCTCGACGGGATGGATTCGCGGCTCGACGGGATCGATACACGGCTGGACGCGATGGACGCTCGGTTCGACGGGATGGACGCTCGGTTCGACGGGATGGACACGCGGTTCGACGGGATGAATACGCGGCTGAACCAGATCGAGCACGGCGTCGGGGAGGTGCTCCGGATGCTGCGGGGCGGGCGCGGGATCGCGCCCTCGGGTGACGGTCGCGGCTCACATATCGCGGCCGCGCAGCTGCCACCAGCCCGCGCCGGCGATTCCGATCGTCCACAGCAGTAGGACGACGAAGGCGGCCGGGGTCGGCGCGAGGATGTCGCTGTCGGGGAAGGAGCCGACCGCCACGGTGGCGACGGTCGCCGACCCCGGCAGCAGGGTGACCACGCCGCCGAGCCCGATCCCATTGGCCACCAACCAGACCAGCGGCTCGAAGACGAGCAGCCAGCCGAGGATCAGCGCGACCGTACCGGTCGATTGGCGCAGCAGCAGCCCGAGTCCGGCGCCGAGCAGCGACCAGCAGACCGCGGCGAGCAGGCCGGTGCCGAACACCGTCAGCAATCGGGTGCCGAATTCGAACTTGCCCCGGCCGAACGCCAGCAGGCAGGCGAACGCGCACACCTCGACCAGCACCGTGACCGCCAGCGTGTACGCGCCGGTGACCAGCAGCTTGGCCGCCGCGAGCCGATCGCGATCCGCGGTGAACAGCGAGGTCACCGGCATGGTCCGATAGCGGAACTCACCGCCCGCACCCGCGGCGCCGAACACGGCGGCGGCCAGGATCGTCGCGGCCAGCGCCAGATACAGCCCGATGGTCGCGGCCCCGGTGGCCAGCGCGGACTTCGGGTCAGCCGGCCCGGCCAGCACCGAGGTCACCGTGGCGGCCACCAGCGCGATGGCGGGCAGCGTCACCCCGAGCGCCAGGCACCAGCGCAGCGTGTAGACCTTGCGGACCTCGGAGTTGACCGGCGGCACCAGGTCCGGTGGCAGAGTGATCATCGCGGAATCCCGTAGGGCGTCGGCTGCGGATGGGGTGCGTGCGCCGCGGGCGGCGGGAACATCGGCGCCGCGGTCTTGTTCGTTTTCGTCAGCGAGGCGAGGACTCGGTCGGGGTGGATCGGATCGGGCGTCACGCTGTCCAGCCGCACACCGGCGGCCTTGGCCGCGTCGGTGATCTCGGCCTCGCTCGCCTCGGCCACCGCGAGCCGCCCGTCCGGCCGGATGACCGCGTCCGTGTAGCCGCGCGCGGCGAGCATCGTGGCCAACGCCACCGGGGTGGACGCGGCGACCACCAGCCGGTCGGGGTGATTGCGGCGCAGTTTCGCGGGAGTGCCCTGGTAGACCACCGCACCCTCGCTCACCACGATCAGCTGATCGGCCATCGCCACCACCGAGGCGAGGCTCGCGCTGGTCAGCAGCACCGTGCCGCCGCGGCGGGTGTGCCTGCGCAGGAAATCGTGCAGCCAGCCGCGTTCGGCGGGATCGAGTCCCTCGGTGGGCTCGTCGAGGATGAGCACCGGAGGATCGGTGAGCAACGCGGTGGCCAGCGCCAGCCTGGTCTGCTGACCGATCGAGAGCGCGCCCGTCTTGACGCGCGCGGCATCCTTCATGCCGACCGCCTCGAGCGTCGCGTCGGCCCGCGCGTCCGGAACTCCGGCCGCGGCCGCGTACACCAGCAGGTGGTCCCGGGCGGCGCGCTTCGGATGCAGTCCACGCGGCGCGAGCATCCCGCCCACCGGCGACGCGCTGATCTCCGCGCTCCCCGAGGACGGTTCCAGCAGACCGAGCAGGATCCGCAGAATGGTGGTCTTGCCCGAGCCCGCCGGACCGACCAGCGCCGCGGTGCTCCCCGCGGGAACGCTGAAGCCGACGTTCTCGACGGCCGAACCGAGTTCGTACCGCTTGCTCAGGCCGCGAACGACCAAAGCCGTTTTGGCTGGGGTCATTTCGGGTCGGCGGGGAAGCGTGGCGGGGTGGCGTCGAGCGCGGGCAGCGGATCGGCCTCGACGACGAGCTGCCGGTCGACCGGCCAGAAGGCCGGCGCGGGCCCGAAGGCCTTCTGCGCGTTGTGCACCGTGGTCTTGCCGAGGGCGCGGTTACCGACGCCGCCGATGACCGCGCCGATGCCCATCGGGATCACCTTGCCCGCCATCAGCGCCATCCGCTTGGTGAGGAACCGCACGATGAACCGCTTCATCAGCGAGTCGTTCATGCCGGACAGGCCCGGGACCCGGTTGGCGAGCAGGGTGCCCCAGTTCTTGGCCGACTGCCCGACCGAGCGCTCCACGATCTCCATGCCGGAATCGCCGAGCACCACCGCGAGGACCAGCGCCCTGCGCTGCTCCTTGGCCTCCGGCGCGATTCCGTGCACCGCGGCGACCGCCAGCGTGTACAGCGCCGAGGCCTCCAGGAAGAACGCCGTCTCCGCGGTGATGGTGGCCAGCGAGGCGACCGTGCCGACGCCGGGCATCGCCGCGGTCGCGCCCGCCGCGGTGCCGCTACCGGTCACCGCGAGCAGGTACTGGCGCTCGATCCGGTCGAGGATCTGCGCCGGGGTCTCGTCGGGATGGGCGCGCCTGACCCGATCGATGTACTTCTCGACCGCGGGCGCCTGCAGCTTCGACCCGTTCTCGAGCAAGGCGACCACGGTCTTCTCGAACGCGCCGTGCCTCATCGGCAACACCCCTTAAGTCTCAGCCTTCGCTGCCAGAACTCTATGGCACCGAACCATCGTCGGCCCAACACGACAACGAACCGGCTCGTGTTCCGGGTTCCCGTGGCGCGCCACCCGAAACGACGACCTCCGCCGGTCAGGCCGGACCGCGCAGGGCGGGCACCCGCTCCGACAGCGGCGGCGGTGGCGGCGGGGTGCCCTCGCCGAACGGCCTGCCGCCGAGCTCGTCGCGGCCGTGCGGGGTCAGCCAGTCGCTCAGGTCGGGTCCCTTCGGGACGACCTTCGTCGGATTGATGTCGGTGTGCACCACGTAGTAGTGGGTCTTGATCTGGGCGAAGTCGACGGTGTCGCCGAAACCCGGGGTTTGGTACAGGTCGCGGGCGTAGGCCCACAGCACCGGCATCTCGCTCAGCTTCTGCCGGTTGCACTTGAAATGGCCGTGGTAGACGGCGTCGAAGCGGACCAACGTGGTGAACAGCCGCACGTCGGCCTCGGTGATGGTGTCGCCGACCAGGAAGCGTTGTCCGGCAAGGCGATCCGAGAGCCAGTCCAGCCGCGCGAAGAGCCGGTCGTAGGCCGCCTCGTAGGCGTCCTGGGCGCCGGCGAAGCCGCAGCGGTAGACGCCGTTGTTCACGTCGCGGAAGACGACGTCGTTGACCTCGTCGATCTCGGCGCGCAGCGGCTCGGGGTACAGCCGGGGCGCGCCTTCCCGGTGGAGCTTCGTCCATTCGGTGGAGAAGTCCAGCGTGATCCTGGCGTAGTCGTTGGTGACCACCTGACCGGTCGAGATCTCGACCACCGCGGGGACGGTGATGCCGCGCGGATAGTCGGGGAAGCGGGCCAGGTAGGCGTCGCGCAGCCGGGGAATGCCGAGCACCGGGTCGACGCCGCCGGGATCGAGATCGAAGGTCCAGCTCAGCTTGTCGTGGGTGGGGCCGCAGAGGCCGAGCGAGAGCGCGTCCTCCAGGCCGAGCAGCCTGCGCACGATGAGCGTGCGATTGGCCCACGGGCACGCGCGCGCCGCGACCAGCCGATACCGGCCCGGCTCCACCGGATAACCGTCGCGTCCGTCGGCCGTGATGCGGGTGGTGATGTAGTTGGTGTCCCGCTTGAACTCACCCGGTTCGACGTACGAACCGCTTTCCGATGCCGCCTTGGTCACACGATCAGTCTGGCAGACGGAGGTTTTAGGCTGGCGCAATGAGCGAACGAAGTGAGCGAATCATGTGCCAGTGCGCCTCGCGCATGCCGGAGCCGAGCGTCAGCGAGGCGCGGGCATGAGCGAAACCAGGGCCACTCGGCTGGAACGGGAAATCACCGACGGCGGCGCGGAGGTGGCCGTCCTGACGCTGGCCCATCCGCCGCTGAACCTCTTCGATCGGGCGATGTTCGACGCGTTGGTGCAGGACATCGCCGAGCTGAGCGCGAATCCGCCGCGCGCGCTGTTGCTGCGCGCAGAGGGCAAGGTGGTCTCCGGCGGCGTCGACGTGCACGTGTTCGACGGCCTCACCATCGAACAGGGCGCCGAGCTGTGGCGTTCGCTGTTCGCGCAGATCATCCATCCGCTCGAGGCATTGCCGTGTCCTGTGCTGTTCGCCGCGCACGGCCTCACTTTGACCGCCGCCTTCGAGATCGCGCTGGCCTGCGACATCATCCTGGCCGCGCCGAAGGCGAAGTTCGGTCTGGTGGAGACGGTGGTCGGACTGACCCCGTCCATGGGCGGCCCGCAGCGGCTCGCCGAACGCGCCGGGTCGGGCCGCGCGCGGGAATTCGTGATGACCGGCGATCTCTACGACGCGGCGACCATGGCCGAGTGGGGCGTGGTCAACGGCGTGCACGAGGACGTCGACGGTGCGGCGCGGGAACTCGCGCACCGGCTGGCGCAGGGCCCGACCAAGGCGCACGCGGCGACCAAGCGGATCGTCGAGGCCTGGCGCTCCGGCGGTGTGGCACACGCCGATTCGGTGACCCCGGAGGTGTCCGGCGAACTCTTCGCGACCGACGATCTGCGCGGCGCGGTGCGCAGTTTCCTCGAGGTCGGACCGGGCAAGGCGACGTACACGGGCCAGTGACGGCGGGGACACGGTAATTCGACTATTCCCGCGAAATTGTGATCCGCGTCATATAGTCGCAGGTGCCTGGCAGCTAAAGGCATCTCGCGGAGGACAAATGTCGCAGCTCTTGGTCGAATACCCCCTGACTCAGTCGCCCGCGTGTGGAAACCCGCTGGCCCGCGGCGCGGACGGAGTGTTGCGCTACGGCAACCTCACCCCGGCGCTCACCGAGCTGCTCGATCTACAGGTGCACGCCTTCGCGGCGCGCGAGGCGGTCGTCGAGCTCGGTGGGCCCCGGCTCACCTACCGGGAGCTGTGGCACTCGGCCTCGCGCATCGCGGGCGGACTGCAGGAACACGGCGTCGGCTACGGCGACCGGGTCGCCATCCACATGCCCGCGGGCGCGCGCTGGGTGCAGGCGTTCCTCGGGGCGCTGCTCAGCGGCGCGGTACCGGTGCTGGTGCACGACGGCCTTCCCGCGAAGGTGGCCGAGCAGGTGATCGCCGACAGCAAGGCGGATTTCGTGCTCGGTGGCGGTTCGCGCGGCGGTGAGGTGGAACTGCCCGACGGCGCCGCGTTCATCGACGACGGCGCGGCGCTCAACGATCTCGCCCTGCTCTGCTACACCAGCGGCACCCGCAAGGGCGTCGAACTGACCAACGAGAACCTGCTCTCGGCGGTCCGCTCGGTGGTCGCCGCGCTGGACCTGCCCACCGACGGTGTGCGCAACCTGGTCCTGCCTCCGCTGGCGCACGCCAGCGGATGCGTCGACCAGCTGCTGCCCACCTTCGCGGTCGGCGGCACCGTGGTGCTCGCCAAGGACGGCCGCGGTCTCGCGGAAGCCATCGTGGCCGAACGGATCGACATGGTCTCGGGCACGCCGCGCATCTTCGCGGGGCTACTTCCCGAGCTGGCCGCGCTGCGCGCCGACGGCGTGCCCACCGAGGGCATCAGCCGGGTCAGCAGCGCCGGGCATCGCGCCGAACGGACCGCGAGCGGTCTGGCGGCCGCACTGCGCGACGCGTTTCCCTCGGCCCGGCACTGGTCGGTCTGGGGCGCCACCGAGACCAGCGGCATCGGTCTCGCCGTGGACGACACCGAGACGCCCGCCGACGCGGGCCGCGTCCTCGGATTCCCGTTCGGCGGTACCGAATTGGCGCTGTGGGGTCCGCGGGCCGGGGCCGGGCACGGCGAATTGCTCTGTCGCGGACCGAATGTCACCCCGCGGTACTGGAACGACCCGGAGACCACCGCGCACCGATTCACCGGCAGCTGGTTCCACACCGGCGACCAGGTGTCGATCGACGCGCACGGTCTGGTCCGGCGCGACATCGCCTGAGCGGTGACCTATTCCAGCAGCCGGTCGCGCAACCGCGCGCGCAACTCGGGCGTCAGCCCGACGACGTCGAGGTAGCGGTCGAAGTCCCCGTGCAGTTGCCGTACCGATTCCAGCGACATGCCCAGGTACTCCTCGCGCACGCCGAGCAGGTCTTCGGAGAAGCTCGCGCCCGGCGGCAGGGTGGGCTCGATCAACGCGCGCAGCGGTGCGACGGCCTCGTTGCTGAGCAGGTAGTCGGCGAGCACGTCCTCCTCGACGACGTCCACCGCGCGCAGCAGCGTCGCGACCGCCCAGCCGGTGCGGTCCTTGCCCGCCGCGCAGTGCACCAGCACCGCGCCGTCGCCGCGCACGATGGACTCCGCGATCGAGACGATCGCCGAGTTCGCCTCCGGCAGCGCGGGGAACTCGCGATAGACCTCGAGCATGTGGTCGTACGCGGAGCCGGTGCGCGTCTCGTGCGGCGGCGCCTCGCCCATCCGCGAGTCGAAGGGCGTCACGCTGCGCCGCACGCCGTCGGGCAGGTTGTCGTGGCCCATGTGGTCGATCTCCCGCACCCCGCGCAGGTCGAAGACCTCGCTGACGCCGATTTCGCGCAGCGTGCGGTGGCCGTCCGCGTCGAGACCGCTGAGCTGCGCGGAACGCAGCAGCACACCGCGGCGCACCTTGGCGCCGCCGACCGTGCGCAGGCCGCCGGTGTCGCGGAAGTTGAACGTGCCGGAGAGGAAGAACTGATCGGCGGGAGGGGGGAGAGTCACCGATCCAGGCTATCCGCCACCGGAGTCGTCCCCGGATCGAACGCCGGACACCGGGGCGAACCGGTTACACGGGGCTATTGTGCGCTTCGCCACAGTGGTGACAGGTGCGTCGCAGCGGACCGTAAGGTGGAGCATTGTGTGTCTTCCGGCCGCGAGGGTCCGGGAGTCGCCCAGGAACGCCGATCGGTGGGGACACTGCAGCGTTGCAGAGTCATTCCGTTTGGGTAACAAAACATTCTTCCAGTCTGGAATACCCGCTGAACCCGTTCTCAAACCCCGAAAACCCTCTACCATTGATGAACGTTGGACCGGGCAGCCTGGGGATTTTCTGGCAGCTCGCCCACGTTCAGCGAGTCGCGCCAATGGAGGTGCGCGAGTTCTTTCGCCGAGGGAGTCGTCGTTGAGCGCACGTGGAGAAATAGTGGAGAGTCGGTTGCGGCCGACGATCTGCGAGGCCGTGGAGAAGGCGGCCGCCTCGCTCGATATCACTGGAGTGCGGGCACTGCGGGTGCTGTTGCATGCCGGTGTCACCGCGTACTGGCCGCTGGTCAAGGCCGCGCCGACCAAACAGATCCGCGCCTACGAGGCGGCCGTGCAGACGCTGCGCGAGCGCTGGGAAGTGCGGTCCGAACCCATGCCCGACCCGGCGGTCGCCGCGGCCATGTTCCGTGAGATGGACGCCGAGGTCGGCAACTTCCTGCAGCTCTGCGCCGATCGCTCCGGCACCCAGTGGCTGGAGCCGGTGGACGACATCGCCACCTACGTGGTGTCCGTCCTGCAGGGGGCCGTGCTGCGCTGGCTGGCCGACTGCAACGACGAGACCACTTTGGTGGTGTCGGACGACCTGGTCAGCGGCCTGGCCACCCGGGCGGCCGAAGTCTGATCCCGGCCAATACTGGACGTGTGACCAGTTTGGTGGTTACGTTGTTCGGGTGAGCGAGACATCGCCGATCGCCGGACTGCACGCCGCCACCGCCGACCTCGACCCGCCGCTGGCCGCGCTCGATCTGACCGCGCTGCGCGCCAACGCCGCCGACCTGGTCCGCCGCGCGAACGGCGTCCCGATCCGGGTCGCCAGCAAGTCCGTGCGCTGCCGCGCCGTCCTGGAAGCCGTGCTCGGTGGCGAGCTGACCGCGGCCGACGGCTTCGCGGGCATCATGTCCTACTCCCTGCGCGAGGCGCTCTGGCTTGTCGGTCTCGGCGCCCGCGACATCCTGCTCGGCTACCCGACCGTGGACCGCGCGGCCCTGGCCGAATTGGCCGCCGACGCCACCTCGCTCGGTGCGATCACCCTCATGATCGACGACGTCGAACAGCTCGAGCTGATCCGCCTGGCCGTCGGTAACCGGGTGCGGCCCCGCGTCTGCCTGGACGTGGACGCCTCGCTGCGGATCGGACCGCTGCACCTCGGCGTGCGCCGCTCGCCGGTCCGCACCCCCGAACAGGCCGCCGCGCTGGCCCGCGCCGCGCTCGACCGCGGCTTCGACGTGGTCGGCGTGATGACCTACGAGGCGCAGATCGCCGGGCTGCCCGACAGCAATGTCGCGGTGCGATTGGTCAAGCGCGCCTCGGCCGCCGAGATCGCCAAGCGCCGGACGCGGGTGCTGGACGCGGTGCGCTCGGTGGCCGGCAAGCTGGAGATCGTCAACAGCGGCGGCACCGGCTCCATCGAGGTCAGCATCGCCGATCCGGATGTCACCGAGGTGACCGCGGGATCGGGGCTCTACGTGCCGACGCTGTTCGATCACTACCGCGCCTTCACCCCGCGGCCCGCCCTGTTCTTCGCCACCCCCGTGCTGCGCAAGCCGACGCCGTCCATCGCGACGGTGTTCGCCGGTGGCTACATCGCCTCCGGTCCGACCGGCGCGTCCCGAGTGCCGAAGCCGGTGTGGCCCAGCGGCTTACGGCTGATCGGCACCGAGGGCGCCGGTGAGGTGCAGACCCCGCTGACGGCCGCCGCCGAACTGCGCATCGGCGACCGGGTGTGGCTCCGCCACGCCAAGGCCGGTGAACTGTGCGAGCGGTTCGACCGGGTGCACCTCGTCGAGGCGGACGGCAGCCGCAGCACGGTGCCCACCTACCGCGGCGAAGGCAAGAACTTCGGCTGAGCCGAGCGCGTTTCAGCCCAATTGCAGGAAGCGGGCCAGGTCCGGCAGGTCGTCGGGCGCGGCGGGCAGATACTCGGTGAGCAGCGGTGACCGGATGATCACCGCGCGCCACATGGCCCGCGACACCGCGGCGCGAACCAGGTTGGGCGACAACAGGAACGGCATGCCGTGCGGCGCGTCGGCCGGGCTCGACGTGGTCATCGACAGCAGCACCACCGCGGCCTCCCTGCCGCGGAAGCGGTCCACGGTGCCGACGAGCACGTCCTCGATCTTGGCGCGCGCCAGCATGGTTCGGATCCGGCCGACCTGAGCGCCGTACGGCGCGACGACGAAGATGTCGTGCGGGTGCAGCCGCCGCGTGGTCGCGCCCATCGTCCACGGCAGGCCGAGCAGGGCGCGCACCTGGCGCACCACCTCGCGTGCCTCGGCCGCCGATTCGGTGGCATCGCCGTAGTGATCGACGAGGACGGTGCCGATCCCCGGCTCGACGCCGTCGAGTCGCCTGGCCAGCGTGACGGTTTCGTTGGAGCGCAGCCTGCCGTCGTAGAACAGGCGGGAGATCGGCTCGCACACCCGGGGATGCATCCGCCAGGTGCGGTCCAGGAGGTACCCGCGCTCGGGCGGCACGGTGCCGCGGTCGGCGAGCAACCAGCCGAGGACCGATTCGCCCACCGGCCCCGGATGCGCGCTGCGCGCCGCGGTGGGCTGTGGGTCGCCGAGCAGCAGGAGATTGCGCGCGCTGCCCGCCACCGTCGCGGTCTCCGCCAGCGGGAACCGGCCCGCGTCCGCGATCACCAGCAAGTCGAGACTGTCCGGGGGAATCATCGCGTCGTCGGCGAAGTCGGCGGCCAGCCCGCCGATGACGCACCCGTTCACGGCGTTGTCCAGGAACCTCGGATAGCGAGCGCCGTCGATCACCGCCCACTCCGGCGCCACCGCCTCGGCGTCCTTCTTCGCCACCAGTTCCGGAAGCACTCCGACCGCGACGATCGCGTCCAGCAGGCTCTCCACCGTCGAATGCGCTTGCGCCACAACGCCGATCCGCCACTTGTCCCGGACGACGAGCCGTTCCAGCACCCGCGCGACGGTGGAGTTCTTCCCGGTCCCCGACGGGCTCTGCACCACCAGGTAGGACTCGTCCAACGCGCGGGTGGCCGCGGTGATGGCGGCGGCATGGTCGCCGTGCACCTCCGGCAGCGGCGCGCCGCCGCGCAGTCGCGGCGCCCGCCGGGCCAGGATGTCGAACAGCGGGCAATCCGGGATCTCCGGCAGTGTCATCAGCAGACTCTGCGCGGCCGATTCCATGGCGGCCTCGGCGTTCTCGTCCCAGGCGGGCAGGCCCGGCGCGATGGCGATGGGTAGGTCGTCGTAGGGTTCGCAGCCGTCCGGTAGGAGTTCCTCCAGCCGGACCGTGTCGTCGAAATCGGCGTCCACCGCGCAGCCGAGCACCGTGGCCGTCGCGGTGCCGCGCTCACCTGCCGCGGTGCGCATGCCCGCGGCCACCGGGCGGTCGTAGTAGGTGTAGACGGTCGCGCCCGGCGCGAGGGCGTCCGCGCCGCCACCGTCGCGACCGGTGCCGATCCGGCCGGTCAGCGTCAAATACCTGCGCATGGACGGGCGATTGGGACTGTGATGCCACTTGGTGTCCACCGTGCCCCAGTCGGCGATCAGGACGCCGGAGGCGTCGGGCCATTCGTGCACGGGGTGGCTGAGCCGGTCGGCGTGCGAGTACCACAGCGGCTGACGTTCGCGCCGGTGGTAGCCGAGCGCCGCGGCCATCAGCGCCGCGGGATGGTCCGGGTTCCCTTGGGCCGCCGCGTATTCCGCGAGCGCCGCCTCCACCGAGGACGGGCCGGACATGGGCGCGAGCCGCGGCGGTTCGGGGGGCGGATACCGGTCGGCGCGCACTAGGGGATCGGTGTGTTGGTCGGCCAACTCCAGCAGCCAGTCGCGCAGACGAAGCACCGTGACGCAGGCGGGTTCCGGCGCCTCCGCGGTCTCGGGCAGCAGGCGCCGCAGCCGATCCAGACCGTACGAGTCCTCGCCGACGAGCAGCGCGTTGCGCACGATCGGATACAGGTCGACGAGCACACCATCGCGCAGCAACTCGTCGGCGACCTCCTCGCCGACGCCCGACTCCCCGGTCCAGCGCAGCAGCGCCGAGCGCACCTCGGCGGTGTAGTGGTAGACGCGCATGTCCGGGAAGGACCGTCGCCGGTGCGCGAGCAGGTCGAGTACCCGGCTCAGCGCGTCCCGCCATCCCGCGTTCTCGTCGACGGCCGCCGCGGCGAACGGCGCGCGCAAGGACAGGTGCACAGTGCCCGGCGCGCCGATCTCGATCGCCGCGAGGCGTCCCCGTTCGTCGGTGTCCACGGTCAGCGAGAGATCGCCCGGTGTCGCGGGCGGCAGCCCGGCGAGCGCGAGCGCGTCGACGAGCGTGTGCGCGGGACGGCCCGAATCCTCGCTGCGCCGTTGGATTTCCGCCTGCCTGCGCAGCGTGGTCACGGTGCGCGGCGGCAGTCCATGCACCGCGCCGTCCAGCCCGCCCAGCCGGTCGATGGTGCTCACCCCGGCCTCGCGCAGCCTGGCGCGCGCGGCGGGAGACATGCCCGCGACCAGGAGCAGATCGCGCGCGGCGGTCAGCTCGGCCGTGCAGGTGGGGCAGTGGCCGCAGGCCAGATACCGCGGATCGCCCCACTGGACGGGGAGCAGTTCGCCGAGCTTGTCCTCCACGATCCGTTCGACGCGCCGCCGCCTGGCCAGGTAGACCGGAACCAGATCGGTGAGCGGATGGTCGGTGCTCTCCGCGCCGAGATGCAACCGGGCCATGGGTGCGGTGAGACCGCCGCCCGCGTCCAAAGCCACAGCGCAGGCGGCCGATTCGAGCGCCGTGACCACCCGGTCCCACGGTGTGGCCGCGGCGCCGTGCACGGTGTAGCGCACCCGATGACTCGCACGGACCAGGTACTCGCACGCGCACGCGAACCCGCCGTCGAAGAAGGTGGCGTTGTGCACCACCGCCACGCCCTCGCGCAGCGCGGCCTGTGTCCGCTCGTGCGCGTCCCGCAGCGCCGCCACCCGTCCCTCCGGATCGTCCGGATTCTGTGGCGGCTGGCGGATCTCGACCATGCCGCTGCCGTAGCGGTCGCGAAAATCGGCGAGCCTGCGTTCGCGGGAATCGTCGACGCGGTGCGGCTCGGCCGCGAAAGTTCGCGCGGCGGAGGCTTCGATGTCGTCCGGAAGCGCGCCCAGTTCGGTGTCGAGGGCACGCAGCAACGCGAATTCACAGCGCGCCGCGCGCACGAGATCAGCGGCGGCGCATACGACACGATCACCGAACACGAACAAACGCGCCCCTCCTGTGTCTTCGCCGGGACACCCGCACCAGGCGCGCTGGCGTGCGCGCCGGTCGGCAACACCTTAGCTAGCCCTAGCTAGCCTGCGTGACCTCGGGTTACCCCGCCCGGCTCAGGAGCGTGGCTTGCGTCGCTCCGGGCGCTTGCCCGCGTCGCGGTCGCGGCGCGGACCCCGGCTGAACGAGCGGTGCGAGGGCGGGCCCTGGTCCAGTTGCAGCTGGATGAGCTGGCCACTGATCCTGGTGCGCCGCAAGGCTTCCAGCGTCTCGGCGGGCAGCTGCGCGGGCAGCTCGACCAGACTGTGGTCCGGCCGAATGCTGATATGCCCGAAGTCGCTGCGCCGCAAACCACCCTCGTTGGCGATGGCGCCGACGATCGCGCCGGGCACCACGCGGTGCCGCTTGCCGACGCTGATCCGGTAGGTGGCCAGCTCCGTGCCGGTGCCGCGGTGGTGCGACGCCGCGGGACGGTCCTCGTCGAACCGGCGCGCGGGCCGTTCCCTCGGCACCCGCTCGCGCCGCTCGGGCTCGGGCTCCGGCTCCATGAAGAAGTTGTCGCCGTCGTAGGAGCCGACCGCCAGCGCGGCGGCGATGTCGACGAGCGGGATGTTGTGCTCGCGCTCGTAGTCCTCGATCAGCTTGCGGAACAGCGGCAGATTCGCCGAGGACAGGTTCTCGGTGATCGCGTCGCCGAACTTCGCGACGCGCTGCGCGTTCACGTCCTCGACGCTGGGCAGCTGCATCTCCTCGAGCGGGTGGCGCGTGGCGCGCTCGATCGCCTTGAGCAGATGGCGTTCCCGCGGGGCGACGAACAACAGCGCCTGTCCGCTGCGCCCGGCGCGGCCGGTGCGGCCGATGCGGTGCACGTAGGACTCGGTGTCGTGCGGGATGTCGTAGTTGACCACGTGCGAGATGCGGTCCACGTCCAGGCCGCGCGCGGCGACGTCGGTGGCCACCAGGATGTCCAGCGCGCCGGACTTGAGCTGGCCGATGGTGCGCTCGCGCTGGTTCTGCGCGATGTCGCCGTTGATCGCCGCGGCGGAGAAACCGCGGGCGCGCAGCTTCTCGGCGAGCTCTTCGGTGCCCTGCTTGGTGCGCACGAAGATGATCATCGCCTCGAAGGACTCGACCTCGAGGACCCTGGTCAGCGCGTCCAGCTTGCGCTGGTGCGAGACCTGCACCCAGCGCTGGGTGATGTTGGTGTTGGTCTGAGTCTTGGCCTTGACCGTGATCTCGACCGGGTCGTGCAGGTACTGCTTGGAGATCTTGCGGATCGCCGAGGGCATGGTCGCCGAGAACAGCGCGACCTGCTTGTCGGTCGGCGTATCGGCGAGGATCCGCTCGACGTCCTCCTGGAAGCCCATCTTGAGCATCTCGTCGGCTTCGTCGAGCACCAGGTACTGCAGCTGGGAGAGGTCGAGCGTGCCTTTCTCCAGGTGGTCGATGACCCGGCCCGGCGTGCCGACGACGACGTGCGCGCCGCGGCGCAGACCCGACAGCTGCACGCCGTAGCTCTGACCGCCGTAGATCGGCAGCACGTGCAGACCGGGCATGTGCGCGGAGTAGCGGCCGAACGCCTCGGCGACCTGGATGGCCAGCTCCCGGGTCGGCGCGAGGATCAGCGCACGCGGATGCTTTCCCTCGGGCTTCAGTCCCATCAGGATCGGGATCGCGAATGCGGCGGTTTTGCCGGTGCCGGTCTGGGCGAGGCCGACCACGTCGGCGCCCTCCAGCAGCGGCGGAATGGTCGCCGACTGAATCGGCGATGGCGATTCGTAACCGACGTCGGCGATGGCCCGCAGGATGCGGTCATCGATACCCAGATCGGCGAACGACGGGCCGGCAGCCGGGGAAGCCGTTTCGCTCCCAGCCGGGTCCCTGTCATTGTCGCCAGGAACGCTGTCGACCTCATTGTTGTTCATTGACCAGGAGTTTACTGCCTGGCGGTGGTCGTCCCGGCCACCGGGCCAATACGGTGAGACCTATGCAACTGAACAACGTGCCCGAACATCAGGATCAGCCCGTCTCTCCGGTGGCGGTCGCCGTCGTCCAGTTCGCCCCGGGGAAGGATCCGGCGGGCAATCTCGCCGCGCTGCGCGAGCACGTCGGGACCGCCGCGAGCCGCGGCGCGCGGCTGGTGGTCGCGCCCGAATACTCGATGTTTGCCGTGACCCGGCTCGACGAACGCGTCGTGGCCGTGGCCGAGCCGCTGACCGGCCCGTTCGCCACCGGACTCGGTGCGATCGCCAGGGAGTTCGCGGTGCATCTCGTGGCGGGCATGGTCGAGCAGGTCGCTCCCGGCGCGGACCGCATCCGCAACACCTTGCTGGTGTTCGGGCCGGACGGCGAACTCGTGACGCGGTATCGGAAGGTGCACCTCTACGACGCCTTCGGCTACCTGGAATCCAACGTGGTCGAGCCCGGCGCGATCGAGGCGCCGCCGATCTTCGCGGTCGACGGCGTGCGATTCGGCGTGCAGACCTGTTTCGATCTGCGCTTCCCCGAGGGCTTCCGCCGCATCGCCGCCGCGGGCGCGCAGGCGCTGGTGTTGCCCGCGCAGTGGATCCCCGGCCCGGCCAAAGTGGACCAGTGGACGACCCTGCTGCGGGCCAGGGCCATCGAGAACACGGTGTACGTGCTCGCCGCCGACCAGTGCGCGCCGCGCGGCGCGGGCGCGTCGATGATCGTGGACCCCACCGGCAGCGTGCTGGCCGAGCTCGGCGACGAACCCGGCGTGCTCACCGCGGACATCGACCTCGCGCACCTGGCGACGGTGCGCACCGCCAACCCGAGCCTGGCCTTGCGCCGATTCGCGATCACCGAGCGCGCACCGGAGTAGCGTTCGAATCGATGATCTACGCCGATCGGACCGCCGCCGGTCGCGCGCTGGGTGCCCAGCTGGAACACCTGCGCGCGTCGAAGCCGCTGGTGCTCGGTCTGCCCCGCGGCGGTGTCCCGGTCGCCGCGGCGGTGCGCGAGATCATCGGGGGCGATCTGGACATTCTGCTGGTGCGCAAGCTCGGTGTGCCGTGGCAGCCGGAGCTGGCCATGGGCGCCATCGGCGAGGAGGGCGTCCGGGTGCTCAATTCGGACGTGCTCTCGCACACCGGCGTCACCCAGCGCAGGCTGGCGGCGATCGAGGAGGAAGAGCGCGCCGAACTCGAGCGGCGCAGGGAGGTGCTGCGCGGCGACGCGAAACCGGTGCCGATCGCCGGGCGCACCGTGGTGATCGTCGACGACGGGATGGCGACCGGCGCGACCGTGGTGGTCGCCTGCCGGGTCGCGCGCCTGCACCAGCCGACGCGGGTCGTCGTCGGCGTTCCGGTGTCTTCCATCGAGGCGATCCGCCGGGTGGAGGCCGAGGCCGACGAGGTGGTGTGTCCGCTGGTGCCGCGAAGCCTCGGCGGCGTCGGCGTCGCCTATCGGGACTTCCACCAGCTCGCCGACCACGAGGTCACCGATCTGCTGAACTGAGCGCCGCCGCCGAATCGGTCAGCCGACTTCGCTGATGCCCTTGCGGTGCCGCTGCGCGAGTTCGGCGTAGAACCCCGGGTTCAGCTGCACCCACATCTGCGCCTGGGTGCCCTCGATCGGGCGCTTCACCTCCGCGGGGGCACCGGCCGCGAGCACACCGTCCGGGATCTCGGTGCCCGGCGGCACCAGCGAATGCGCGGCGATCATGCTGCCCGCGCCGATCTTGGCCAGGTCGAGCACCGTGGTGCCGTTGCCGACGATCGCCTCGGCGCCGACGGACGCGCCGTGGAAGACCACGCTGTGCGCGATGGTCGCGCCGGGGCCGATCTCCATCGGCACGTCCGGCGGAACGTGCAGCACGGCGTTGTCCTGGATGTTGGCGCGTTCCCGGATGGTGATCGGGGCGAGGTCGGCGCGCAGCACCGCGCCGTACCAGATCGAGGCGCCCGCCTCGACCCGCACGTCACCGATCAGCGTCGCGGTCGGCGCGACGAACGCCGTCGGATCGACCTGCGGTCGCTTGCCTTCGAATTCGTAGAGTGGCACGGCTACAGGTCTACCAGCGCCGGGGCGGACGCTACCACCGCTCGGATCGCGCGGTGGTCTTCTCGGCGGCGGTCAGCATGGGGCGCAGGTGGGCGGCGAAGGTCTCCGCGGTCACCGGCGCGATGTGTACGTCGGCGCCGGTGCGGACGGCGTAGCGACCGTCCTCGGCGACATCGATCCAGCACAGCACCCCGAACGGCTTCAGCTCGTCGGCGCGGCGGACGGACACGACGATCTGGCCGATGCCGTCGCGCGGACGGGCGAGCAGGCGGCGGATCCGCGCGGGCGCGGACGGACCCGACACCGGAACGGTCACCAGATCGCGGCTGTCCTCTTTGACCCGCGACAGCGGCGAACTGAGCCGGGCAACGGTGCCGGGCGGGTTCTCCGGGAGCATCGAGATCACCCGGGCGGGCAGGCTTTTCGGGCTGCCGACGACCAGGCGGATGTCGCCGCCGCGGTCGGGTGTCGGGCCAGGGCGTTGTGTGGCGACCACCGCGACGTTGCCGGAGGCGACGCCGAGGACACGCACGGGCTTGACGGCGCCGTGGACGGGGGCGTCCGACGGCTCCGCGGACGCACCGATGGCGAATTCCGCTGCGTCCGTGAGTTGTTCGTCGTCCGGCGCGGCGGTGCGGCTGGTCGGCCGGTGCTCGCCGAACACCTCGACCCGCACGGTCGGCCGGGCGAGCAGCCGCAGCGCGGCCTCCAGATCGGCGTCCAGCGTCCGCTCGCACCACGCGTCCAGTGCGGGCAGTTGGGCCGCTCGCTCCACCGAGTCGCGTGCCGAGAGCCGAACGGCCAGCGGGTACGGGATACGGTCACCGTCGGTGCGCTCCCAGGCCATGGCGAACTGGTCCGGGGTCAGCGTCCAGTTCACTCCAGCTCGGTCCATTCGCCGACGACCGGTGGCGTGGTCGGATCGAGTTCGCCGATCAGCTCGCCCGTTTCGTCCGCGGGTTCGAGGAAGGTCAGGTCGTCGTCGATCCAGTGCAGCTCGTCGTCCTCGTCCTCGGCGCGGGCGGCCGCGGCCTTGGACGCGACGCTGGAACCGTGCCGAGTGGTGTCGGCCGCGGCGAGCGCGCCGCCCATCAGCCCGCCGACGGCGCCCGCGCCCATACCGGTGACGGCCTCGCTGTTGGCCTCCCTGCGCCGTTCCTCGCGCTTGCGCTCGTCCTCGGCGGCGGTCGTGCCGCTGCCGGGCAGCGTCGCGCCGGGCAGCGCGGCGGAGGCGGCGCTGACCGGTGCCGAAAGGCCTTGGCGCGGTGCGCGTTCCGTCGTCGAGGCGGCAGCGGCCGCCAGCGCGTCGGCCGCGACGGTGACGGGCTTGGCCGCGGCGGGCGTCGTGTCCGCGACGGATGGGGCGGTGAGCGGTCCGGCGGACGCCGGGGTCACCGTCGCCGGGGTCGTGTCGGTCGCCGCTGACCGCTCCGGTTCGGATTCGGTCTCGCGCACCGGTTCCGCGATCGGCGCGGGCGTCGGCGCGAGTGTCGAAACAGGTTGGGCTCCAGGGTTGTTCACCGTGCTGGCCGGAATGCCCTGAGCAGTGCCCGGTGTGCTGCCGCCCGGAGTGATGCCCGTCGGGACGATCGGCGCGTCGTCCGGGAACGCCGGGACCCCCGAACCGCTTCGCAGGAACGCGTCGGCGTAGATGGTGTCCATGGCCTGCACGACGTCTTGGCGGTCGTGCTCGGTGGTCTTCTGGGTGGTGATGTTGCCGGTCGCCTGATTCGGATCCAGCAGTGCCGCAGCGAGATCCGGCTCCGCGCCGGACGGCGAACCGACCGCGGACCGCAACGTCTCGGCGGCGTCGCCCGCTTGGCCGAGTCGCTGCGCCACCGCCGCCATCACATCGGCGAGCTGCTGGCCGCGCTGTTCGAAATCACGCACCGCGTCGGCGGCGGTCTGCGCCGCGCCGCCGCGCCAGCCGTCGGCGATGGTGGAGCGAATCTCGTTGTGCGCCTGCGCGACCGACTCGGTCAGGCCGGTCGCCGAGGTCTGCCAGGCCTGCTGACCGGCGTTGAGCACCGCCGGGTCGAGCAGCTGCACCTTGCCGTGGATTTCCTGGTGGGTGAGGTTGTCGAAGACCTCGACGCTCGGCGCGTAGGCCGGATCGACGCGGGTGTGCGGCGCGCGTTCGGTCTGGTACGGAATCTCACGCATGCGCGGCTCCCGTCGCGTCCACCCGGGCGACAGCGGCCGCGAATTCGGTGTCGGCCTCGGTGTAGGCCGTCGCGGCGGCGCGGAAGGTCTGGGCGAGCGCCCGCGCCGAGTCGGCGTAGTCGCGCAGCCGCGCGATCGCGCCCTCGGCCTTGTCCTCGAAACCGCTCCGCAGTGCGGCGCCGGAGGCGAAACCGCCGAAACCGGGGAGCGATACGGCCGCGCTCAGCACTCCGATCTGCGCTTCCACCTCGTCGGCGAGCTGCTCGTAGCGCCGGGCGCACCGTTCGGGCGCGCCGTCGGCGACCAGCACGCCGTCGATCCAGAGCCTGCCCTCGTCGACCGCTTGGTTCAGTGCCGTGACCTGTGGTCGCATCGCGCTGTCTTGTGGTTGCACCGCCCCGTCCCCCTTGTCTCCTCATCGTGCCGCGTCGTGCGGCCGTACTCGGTTCACGCGTGCCGTGCCAACCCCACGACGACGCTCTGCATCCAGTCCGCGATGTCGGCGCCGACCCGCGCGTGCACCGGCTCGTGCAGCAGATCGTGCCCGGCGTCGGCGTACTCGCGTAAATCTACCCATTCGTGGCGTCCAGTCCAGACCCGCATCGCATCGATCGGGGCGCGGCGGTCCTCCGTCCCGTGCACCGCGAGGATCGGAAGGTCGGACGGAAGCGGGGTGCCGGGAGCACCGGGCAGACCGCTGCCGAGCGCGCGGCGCGGCACGGCCGAAAGCACCAGACCGCTCAGGGTGCCGGGGTCGATGCTCGGGACGGTCGGGAAGTTCGCCTCGACGGCGTTGAGGTCGGTGGCCGTGCTCGCGTCCGGGACCGCGGCGCCGAGCATGCCGAGCGCGGTGACCGCGCCGAGCGAATGGCCCATCAGCACCAACGGCGTGTCCGGCAGTTCGACGCGCGCCAGTTCCACCAGCCTGGTCGCGTCCGCGACCAGCTCGGCGAGGGTGCCGGGATGCGCGGGATCGCCTTCGCTGAGGCCGTGGCCCGCGGTGTCCAGCCCCCACACTTCGGTACCGATCGTCCGTAGGTATCGGGCGAACCGGTGGTAGTGGCCGCTGTGCTGGCCGATACCGGGCAGTAGCATCGCCACCGCCGCGGGGTGGTCGACCGTCCAGCGCCGATAGTGCAGCCTGCCGCGCGTGCCGTCGAAGTAGAGCATGCACTGATAGTGCCAAACCTTCTGCACTTCAGGGGACTTCACCATCCCAGGGAAATAGGAGTTACACTGCGCGCGTCGCGGTGCAGATCAGGAGGTCCCAGGTGTCGATCGTCGAGTTGCCCGCGCTTTTGCGGCGCGCGGTTCCCGCGCTCGCCGTCGCTCTGGCCTGCGCCGGAGTCGCCGCCCCGAGCGCGATCGCGGAACCAAGCCCCGCTTGCGCGCACGCGACGTCGACGACCGCGCTGCCCGCTGCCGTCGCGGTGCTGGACTGGTCGGAGAACCTGGCCTTCGACCGGCAGGGCAATCTCTGGGTGTCCCGGCTGTACCGCAACGAGGTGCAGCGCTACGACGACGCCGGGCGGTTGACCGCCACGGTCCGGGTGGAGTTTCCCGGCGCGGTCCGGCTCGGACCCGACGGGCTGATGTACGCCGTCTACGGCGACTCGCCGACCAGCGTCGTGCGCCCCGGCGGCGTCGTCCGATTCGACCCGGCAGCCGCCGAACCCCGCCCCGAGATCTTCGTGTCCGGATTCACGATGCCCAACGGCGCGGCCTTCGACGCCGACGGCACGCTCTACGTCGCCTCCGCGACCGGCGTGATCCGCATCGGTCGCGACGGCGTCGTCGACGCGGGCTGGACCGAGCGAGCCGAGCTCAACGCCAACGGCATCGCCGTGCGCGACGGCACGGTGTACCTGACCTCCAACGGCGGTCCGCTCGGGCGGGTCCTGCGTTTCCCGGTCACCGAACCGGAGCACCGCACCGTCCTCGCCGATCTGACGTCCGCGCTTCCCGGCGTCCCCGATTTCGCCGACGACCTGCTGGTAGACGACGCGGGCGCGGTCTATGTGACCACGCTGTCCGGCCAGCTGGTCCGGATCGATCCGAGCGGCCAGTCCTGCCAAGTTCTCACGGCCGAGCCGATGACGTCGGTCGCGGCGGTGCCCGGCCGTCCCGGTGAATTCCTCGCCGGTACCGAGCGCGGAACGATTCTGCGCATCCAGCTGGCCCCCTGAGGCAACCCCGTCTCGGCTGGCGGCCGGACATCGTGAGTTTGCTCGGCCACCATTTCTCTCCCGCCGATTTCCGCGACCCAGCCCGGTGCTCTCCGCGCGCAACCGTCCGGCCGTCAGCGTGCGCAGGCCGCTGTCGAACGGCGTTCTGCTGCCCGGTGATTCGTCCTCGACCACCCGAGCTGGGACCGCGCACGCTTCGACGCGGCGATATCGTCCAACTCGACGCGGGAACGCCGGTGCGAATCCGGGGCTGTCCCGCAACTGTCACCGAGCAGCAATCCGCCGATGCTCACCGGCGAAACCGATTGCTAGGACAGCGGTGCGGGTTCGACTGGGGGGAGCGAAGATTCGATTCGAGACGCGATGGTGCGGAGTTGCTCGGTCAGCTCAGGGGATGCGTGTACTCGGAAGGGAACGCCGAGCGCGAGTAGGCGGTGGGCCAACCATTCGGGGGAGTCGTCGCGGGTAGCGGTCAGGCGGCAGGTGTCCTCGTCGAGGGGAGTGAGGTCGCCCGGGTCGTCGCCGAGGCGGCCCGTCACCCGCGCGACCGGCGCGGAGATCGTCACTTGCACGCGGTAAGACGGTGCGCCCCAATCGGTTCGGCGGCCCGCGACGTAGTCGGCAGGGGAGGCGGCAGGTAGTGGACGCGGGGTGAATCGTGCGCCGGTGGGTTGCGGACGTTCGATCCGATCCACGCGGAAGACGCGCCAGTCCGCGCGATCGAGGTCGTGGCCGAGGAGATACCACCGGCGGCGGATCGGAACGAGGCCCACCGGCTCCACATGGCGCCGGGAACTGCCGCCCGCGTACCCGAAACGGGTTCGCTCCCTGTTGGTTACGGCCGCGGCCAAGGTGCTCAACACTTCCGGGTCGACGGTCGGCCCCTCGTGCGCGGGCGTCGCGGTGGCCGCCCCGAGGACGCGCACCCGGCGGCGCAGCTTGGCGGGCAGGACCTGCTCCAGTTTGGCGAGCGCACGCACCGACGCCTCCTCGATGCCCGCGACCGCGGATCCGGCCGCCGCCCGCAATCCGACCGCGATGGCGACAGCTTCGTCGTCATCGACGAGCAGCGGCGGCATGGCCGTGCCCGCCACCAATCGATAGCCGCCCGTCGCGCCCATCGTCGCCTCCACCGGATAGCCGAGTTCGCGCAGCCGGTCGACGTCGCGGCGCACGGTGCGGTCGGTGACGCCGAGGCGTTCGGCCAGTTCGCTGCCGGAGAATTCGCGCGGGGTCTGCAACAGCGAGAGCAGCCGGAGCAGCCGGGCCGGGGTGTCGTTCACGAATTCCAGAATCCCAGAAAACTAGGACATAGATGGTCCTATATGGTTTCTAGCGTAGTTCTCATGACGAACCCCATCCGCCCCTTCCGCATCGACATCCCGCAGGCCGAGCTCGACGACCTGAACGACCGGCTCGCCCGCACCCGCTGGTCCGCGCAGTTGCCCGGCTCGGATCGCGGTGTAGCGGTCGATTACCTGCGCGAGCTCGCCGAGCACTGGCGCACCCGTTTCGACTGGCGCGAGCAGGAGGCGGCGCTCAACGAACTCCCGCAGTTCGTCACCGAAATCGACGGTCTCGACGTGCATTTCGTGCACGTCGAGTCGCCCGAGCCGGATGCGCTTCCGCTGCTGCTGACCCACGGCTGGCCCAATTCGTTCGTCGAGTTCACCAAGACCATCGGCCCGCTGGCCGACCCGAGGGCGCACGGCCTCGACCCCGCGCAGGCGTTCCACGTCGTGGTGCCCTCGGTTCCGGGTTTCGCGTTCTCCGCCGCGCCGACGGACGAGATGACCACCGGCCGAGTGGCGCGGATGTGGGTGGAGTTGATGGACCGCCTCGGCTACCGGCGCTACGGCGTCCAGGGCGGCGACCTCGGCGCGTATGTCGCACCGGAGATGGCGCTGGCCGCGCCGGATCGAGTGGTCGGCGTGCACCTCGACGGCGGCATCGGCATGCCGACCGCGGCCGACGTGCCGACCATGTCCGCCGAGGAACGCGCGGAATGGGATCTCATGCAGCAGTGGATGACCGGCGGCGTCGACCACCACACGCTGTTGCGGGCCGCGCCGCAGACCTTCGCGCACGCGTGGAACGATTCGCCGGTCGGGCTGCTGGCCTGGCAAATACAGAAGTTCCAGGAATTCACGCCGCTGGTCGACCACCTCGAGGAGGCGATCGACCGCGACCACCTGCTGACCAACGTCAGCCTGTACTGGTTGACCGCCACCGCGGGCACCTCGTCCTGGCCGATGTACAACGGACTCGGCGAGGACGGTTTCGCCTGGCCCACGGGACAGAAGCTGGTCCCGACCGGCGTCTACGGCGGCGGCTCCGCGCTCATGCGGCGACTCGCCGAACAGGACAACGACATCGCGCACTGGCCCGAGGGCAACACCGGCAACCACTTCGTCGCGATGGAGGTCCCGGACATGCACGTCGCCGACATCCGCGCGTTCTTCGCGAAGCTCGCCTGAGCGTCGCGGCCGACTACACCCTGCGCGATGCGTGACGGCAGTCGGCGTCCCTGCCCCCCGCGGTTTCGGCAGGCGGCGCCGGCGTCTGTCGGCATACCCACAGATCATAGACATCTGTCCATGTATTCTAGACATCTGTCTATGAAATGGAGAGGATGCGAGATGGAGACGACTGCGAATGTGTTGGTCGGCCTGGTTGCCGCGCTGCACGTGTACATCTTGGTTCTGGAGATGTTCCTGTGGGAGAGGAAGCCGGGCCGCAAGCTCTCCGGCTTCGATGCCGCGATGGCTCGTGCCAGCGCTCCGCTCGCCGCGAACCAGGGTCTCTACAACGGATTCCTGGCGGCCGGGCTGATCTGGGCTCTGATCGCCGAGAATCCGACCAGGTTCCAGGCCCAGGTCTTCTTTCTCGGCTGCGTGATCGTCGCCGGGCTGTACGGCGGCTTCACCGCCAACCGGCGGATTCTGATCGCCCAGGCATTGCCCGGGGCGCTGGCGCTCGGCGCCGTTCTGCTGGCACGGTGACCGCCGTGCAGGCAGATCCCCGGACGGCACGGACCCGGGCAAAGCTGCGCGAGGCACTGCTGGAGGAGTGCGCCAGCCGTCCACTGGCCGAGGTCAGTGTCGCCGCGCTGGTGCGCCGGGCCGGGGTCGGCCGCGCCACGTTCTATCTCCACTACGCCGACCTGGAGGCGGTCGCCGTCGACGCTTGCGCCGATGTCGTCCGCGATGCGGTGGACGCCCTGCACGCCTGGCGCGGCACACCCGACCCCGCCAGCCCGCCGCCGGCCCTGCTCGCCTTCTTCGACCTTCTGACCCCGCACGCCGGGCTCTATCGGGAACTGTTGCGCCCGGGCGGCGGCGGTCCGCTCGGGCGCGTACTCCATCACGATCTGCGTGCCCGCAGCCATGCCGAGCGCATCCTGGTCGGCGCGCCGGAGCCCGCCCTGGTCGCCTCGGCTGTGGCCGCGACCTTCGCCGGGGTGCTCGCCGACTGGCTACACGGGCTGATCGAGGCGACCCCCGCCGAGATCGCGCAGCGGGTATGGCGCCTGCTCGTCACCCTGCACCGCACCCCGCTGCCCGAATGACCGCGGCCTGCCGCGGAGTTCACCCAATCCGTCGCCGGAAGCGTTAGGGCCTAAGAGGTGGGGATGCCGCTTGTGGGGGCGGCGCTCGGTGCGGATTGCGGGGCGGGCGCGACCGGCGCATCGGGCACCACGAAAGTGCCGACCGTCGGCGTCATCACGCAGTGCGCGCCGGGATATCCGATGATCCCCCACATCGACGCGATGACGGTGCCGGGTCCGCTGTGCACAGTCTTGGACAGCGTCGGCAGGTTGAATTCGGTGACGTCGTCGAGCGCGTCGAGGCCGCTGCGTCCGTTGTTGACGTTGACCCACGCCACGACGAGTCCGGAGGTGAGCGGGGCGCCCGAGTGCGACGGGGTGGCGCTGAAGCGCAGGGTGCCCGGCTCCGGGTTCGCGCCCTGGTGCGGGTTGACGCCCTCGGTGGTGCCCGCCGCGATGATCGTGGTGATGGGGCCGTGCGTGCCGCAGCCGAAGGTGGGCGCGGCGTAGGCGAAGGGCGCCCAGTTGCCAGCGATGTCGCGCAGCTGGGCGACATCGACGAGCTTGGTGTAGTTGCCGAGCGCTTCGACGCCCGCGCGTGCGGCCTGGTCGGTTCCGGCTCGCTCGGTGAGGTGGGCGACGGCCTGATCGATCGACGCGTCCGGCGCCGCGGCGGCGGGTCCGGCGAAGGTCAGAACGGCGCCGATGCCGAGGGAGGTCACAGTCGCGGCCGCGCGTGCGAAGGTTCTGCCGTTCACCTTGTTCTCCTCGAATACCAACCCGGGGCTTCCCCGACCCTGGCCAGCAACGTACCAGTTCGCCATGACCGCCGCCGAGTGGGCCGAGCGAGATTTCCCGGTCGCCTGACGGGTTGCATGGCCGCCCGTGGATCGATGTCGGCGACGTCTTCTGCGGACCGGACCGCGAATGTGATCCACTCGACAGTGGCGGATTACCGCGGGGTAGGTTTGACTCGGAAGTACGAGACACAACGGGAGTTGCGTATGAAATTATCCCTGTCCCCCGACGAGGTGGCCTTCCGCGACGAGCTGCGGCAGTTCTACCGCACCGAGATCCCCGCGGAGATCCGTGAGCGCGTCAAGTACGGCCATGAGCTCTCCCGCGAAGACGTCGTCACGGCCCACAAGATCCTCAACGACAACGGCCTCGCCGTGCCGAACTGGCCGGTGGAGTGGGGCGGCAAAGACTGGACTCCGATGCAGCGCCACATCTGGCAGGACGAGATGCAGCTGGCCTCGGTGCCCGAGCCGCTGACGTTCAACGCCCAGATGGTCGGCCCGGTCATCGCCCACTTCGGCTCGCAGGAGATCAAGGAACGCTTCCTCCCCGCGACCGCGGCCCTCGACATCTGGTGGTGCCAGGGCTTCTCCGAGCCGGACGCCGGTTCGGACCTGGCGTCGCTGCGCACCACCGCGGTGCGCGACGGCGATTCCTACATCGTCAACGGCCAGAAGATCTGGACCACGCTGGCTCAGTACGCCGACTGGATCTTCTGCCTGGTCCGCACCGATCCGACCGCGCAGAAGAAGCAGGCGGGCATCTCCTTCCTGCTGTTCGACGTGAAGAGCCCCGGCGTCACCATCCGCCCGATCAAGCTGATCGACGGCGGCTACGAGGTGAACGAGGTCTTCTTCGAGAACGTGCGGGTGCCCGCCGATCAGCTGGTCGGCGAGGAGAACATGGGCTGGACCTACGCCAAGTTCCTGCTCGGCAACGAGCGCACCGGCATCACCGGCGTCGGCCGCACCAAGGTGAAGCTCGGCGTCGCCAAGGACTACGCGCGCCAGATCAAGTCCGGCTCCGGCTCGCTGCTGGAGGACCCGGTGTTCGCCGCGCGGATCGCCGAGCTGGAGAACGAACTGCTCGCGCTCGAGCTCACCCAGCTGCGGGTGGTCTCGAACTCCACGGAGGGCAAGCCGAACCCGGCCTCCTCGGTGCTCAAGCTGCGCGGCTCGGAGCTGCAGCAGGCCGCCACCGAGCTGCTGCTCGACATCGCGGGACCGGACGCGCTTCCGGTCGACGCGGAGGACATCGCCTCCCCCGGCTGGGCCCAGCGCAGCGGCCCCAGCTACCTCAACTACCGCAAGACAACCATCTACGGAGGTTCGAGCGAGGTGCAGCGCACCATCATCGCCTCCACGATCCTCGGATTGTGAGGCCTGGTCATGGAATTCGAACTCACCGATGAACAGGTCATGCTGCGCGACACCGTGCGCGACGTGCTGGCCCGCAACTACGACCCGGAGTCCCGGCTGAAGGTGACCGACACCGAGCTGGGCTGGAGCCGCGACGTGTGGCGCCAGCTCGCCGAACTCGGCGTGCTCGGCCTCGGTTTCGCCGAGGAGGACGGCGGCGTCGGCGCGGGTCCGGTGGAGACCATGGTCGTGCTCGAGGAGATCGGCCGCCGCCTCGCGCCGGAGCCGCTGCTGGACGCGGTGCTGGTGCCCGGTGCGTTGATCGGTCTGGTCGGCAGCGCCGAACAGCGGCAGCGGATCCTGCCCGACGTCGCTTCCGGCGAGAAGCTGCTCGCCTTCGCGCACGCGGAGCCCGGCGTGCGTTGGCCGTCCACCGATCTCGCGACCAGCGCGGCCGCCGAGGGCGACGGCTACCTGCTGACCGGCGTGAAGAACCCGGTGGCGCACGGCGATTGCGCCGACGAGCTGGTGGTCAGCGCGGTGCTGCCGGGCGGCGGCGTCGGGCTGTTCCTGGTCGCCGCTGACGGCGAAGGGGTGTCCCGCAAGGTCTTCCGCACCGTCGACGGCCAGCGCGGCGCGCAGATCACCTTCGACAAGGCCCGCGCCGAACTGCTCGGCGACGCGTCCGACGCGTCCGAGGCGGTGCAGATCGCGCTCGGCCACGCGCACGCCGGTCTGTGCGCCGAATCCATCGGCGCGATGGAGGAGTCGCTGCGGCTGACCACCGAGTACCTGAAGACGCGTAAGCAGTTCGGCGTCACGCTGTCGAAGTTCCAGACGCTGACCCAGCGCGCGGCGAACATGTACGTCTCGCTGGAACTGGCGCGCAGCATGAGCCTGTACGTCACCGCGTCGCTCGCCGACGGCGCCAACGACCCGGTGGTCGCCTCGCGGGCCCGCCTTCAGGTCGGACGCGCGGCACGGCACGTCGGGCAGGAAGCCGTTCAGATGCACGGCGGCATCGGCGTCACCGCGGAGTACCCGGTCGGCCACTACGTCGCGCGGCTCACCGCGATCGGCCGGACGCTCGGCGGCGATCTCGACCATCTGAAGGTGCTCAGCGCCCAGGTCGGCGGCTACGACCTGCCGGAGCTGTAGGACCGCTCGGATCGGGCGGCGGTGCGGGCGAAAGCGCCCGTGCCGCCGCCTTATTCGTCTTCGGACTCGGAGGTGTCCGACCGCGGTGTGGTGGTCGGGCGGCGGGTCGTCGGTTCCTCGTCCTCGGTCGGCGGCGGTGTCGTGGCCGACAGCGTCCGGCGCGTGGTCGTCGGTTCCTCGGTTTCCCTTGGCGTTTCGGTTGCGGCGGTGCGCGGCTCCGTGGTGCGTGGCTCCGTGGTGCGTGGCTCCGTGGTGCGCTCGGGCGAGGTGCCGCTGATCTCCGATTGCTCTTCCGGCGGAACGGTCATCGTGCTGTATCCGGCGGGCCTGCGCGGCGGTCCGGCGGGCGCCACATGCCAGCTCGGCGAGGGCGGGATGACGATGCGCGGCACCGTGGCGCTGGAACCGTCGTCACGGACCACGGCCGCGGCGGCCGGGCCGTCCTTGAGCGGCGGTGGCGGGACGTAGGTGTCCTCGCCGCCGATCCCGCAGGAGCCGATGAGGACCAGACCGAGCGAGACCGCTCCCACTGCGATCGCCGGACCCGCGATCTTGGCCCTGCTGCTCTCCATCCGGGACACTCCTCGTGTGTTTCGAGTGGCCTCACCATAATCCACGTGTGCCCACCCGGGCCACGCGAGCGGGTCACCGTCGGCGGGCTTCTACAGCACTTTCAAACATCAATGATTCAGATATCGAATTGATCTCGTCGGCGTGTCGCGGGCACGTGTCGCGGCACAACCGCGTCTACGGGCCGTAGCGTATGTGATCGAAGTTACGCGTGAGACGCCTATACCAGGATGAGAGACGCGCTGGTCGAGCTGCGCGAAGGCAATACTCTGATCGGCGTCACCGAGGAGAAGATGATGGGAGCATACTCGACCTCTCCGCTGCCGGCGGCCGACGCGACCGCCGAAACGGCAGAACCTGCGAAGCAGGAAGTGTCGAAATCGCCCACAGGCGCTGTGTCCACGATCGTGGCGCGGGCATTGGGCTGGCTGTTCTTCCTCGGCGGTATCGTCGGGGCAGTGCTCGGCATTGCGGGGCTACACGTCGAGATCACCGTCGCCGGATTGATTCTGGCGTGCACCGCGGGGCTCGTGCTGCTGAAGATCCGCGCCGACGGCGGGGGGCGAAGCGGCGCGGACTGACCCGGGACCATCTGTCTTCGGACGGCGTTGCGCGAGACTTCGCTTGCGGGAGCGAAGTCGAGCCACCGAAAAGTTGTTCGCGGACCTTCGCTTGCGGGGCGAGGATACGACGTGCGTAGTCCGTCGGTACTTCGGGTACGGCCGAAGCGAATTCAGAGGTACGCCGAATGCGAATCGAGATGACGGAAGACCCCGTCGCCTACCGTGCCGCGACCGAGTCCTTCCTCCGCCGTGATTTCCTGCGGCACACCGTGATCGCTACGGGTATCGCCAACTTCACCGATCTGGCGAATCCGACCTCGAACAAGATCTATCGCGCGATCGGCTACCGAGCCGTCCACGATTTCGCGAACTACGTGTTCGAGTAGCCGACGACCCATTCGAAGGCCGCGGCCTTGGAACGCGCTCCCTCCGCGGTGCGCGAACGGTTCGGTTCGCCGAGCTCGGCGAGCAGGCTCTCGGTCAGCTCGACGAGCTCGGCCAACGTGGCCGGGGCGAACCAGTCCGGGCGGGTGGCGAACAGGATGTCCTCGCTGGAGGTGTTGCCGCTCGCGCCGGGCGCGAACGGGCAGCCGCCGAGGCCGCCGAGCGAACCGTCGACCATGCCCGCCCCCGCGCCGATCGCGGCCAGCGTGTTGGCCACGCCCATGCCCCAGGTGTCGTGGCCGTGGAACACGATGCGGCGCTGGGGAGTTCGCTTCCGGACCGCCGAGATCAGCGCGGCGACCTGGGCCGGATGCGCTTGGCCGAGGGTGTCGGCGAGGACGATGTCGCCCGTTCCCTCGGTGCGCGGATCGTTCGCGATCGCGAGGACCCGCTCCGGATCGACCGGGCCGTCGAACGGGCAGGTGAAGCTGGTCGCCAAGCACAACTGAATGGCGCCGCCCACCTCGTGCGCCAACCGCACCGCCTCCGGCAGCACGGCCATGCTGTCCTCGGTCGCGCGGCCGATGTTGGCCTTGTTGTGCGCGTCGGACGCCGAGAAGCAGTACTGGAAGTTGCGCACGCCCGCCGCCGCGGCCTTGGCGACGTGGCGCGGGGTGGCCACCCACACCCAGCAGCGCTCGAGCTCCTCCGGGCTCAGGGCCGCGACGAGGTCCATGGTGTTGGCCATGGGCGGCACCAAGTCGGGCCGCGCCATGGAACCGATCTCCAGCGCGGGCACGCCGAGCGCGAGCAGGCGGCGCACGATCTCCACCTTGCGCTCCACGGGCAAGGTCTTGCCGGTCAGCTGGAGGCCGTCGCGCAAAGTCACATCGCGCAACACCACGTCGTGCGCTTCGGTCATCGCCGGTCCTCTCGCGCCTGCGGCGGCACGCACATCACTCCCGCCCACGGTTTCTGGTTCGCGCCCGCCGGATTGGGGTGCACCGTCGGCCGCGCGTGCCCGGGCGCGCGCTGCTCCCACACGTTGCGACCCGTCGGCCTGCGACGACCTCGCCTGCGAGTCATGCCTGCACCTCGCTCTCACCCGTGGCGGCCGCGATCTCGGCTTCGCTCATGCCGAGCAGGCCGGAGAGCACCTCGTGGGTGTGTTCGCCCAGGTCGGGGCCGACATTGCGGATGGGAAGCGACTGCTCCCCGATCACGGGCACGATGCCGGGGAATCCGACCGTCTTCGGCTCCGGCTCGCCGACGTCCACCGGAAACGGCTGAATCATGTTGCGGGCCTTGTACTGTTCGTCGGCGACGATGTCGGCGGCGGTGTAGATCGGGCCGCACGGGATGGCCGCGTCCTCCAGGATCTTCAGCGCCTCGTCCCTGGTGTATTGAATCGTCCATTCGCCGATCGACGCGTCCAGCCGCTCGCGGTGGCGCCAGCGGCCCGCGTTGTCCTGGAGTTCCGGGTCGGCCGCCAAGTCGGGCCTGCCGATCACCTGCATATAGCGCTGGAAGATGGCGTCGCCGTTGCCGCCGATGATGATGCTGAAACCGTCCCGGCACGGATAGGCGTTGCTCGGCGCGATGCCTTCCATCCGCCCGCCGACGCGTTCCCGGTTGATGCCGTAAGCCAGGTAGTCGGGGACCAGCGATTCCATCACCGAGAGGATGGCCTCGTTCAGCGCGACGTCGATCACCCGCTCGGCCAGCGGCACGGCGTCCGTGCGCTCCCGCTGGAACAGCGCCATCACGGTGCCGAAGGCGGCGTAGATGCCCGCGATGGAATCACCGATGGAGACGCCGACGCGCACCGGGGGACGGTCCGGGTCGCCGACCAGTTCGCGCAGCCCGCCGACCGCCTCGGCGACCGCGGCGAAACCGGGCCGCGACGACATCGGTCCGGTCTGCCCGTAAGCGGAAATCCTGGTGATCACCAGATCGGGATTGGCCTTGTTCAGCGCCTCGGGCCCGAGTCCCCACTTCTCCAGCATGCCCGGCCGGAAGTTCTCCAGCAGCACGTCGCAGTGCTCGACCAGGTCGAGCACCACCGCGCGGCCCTCGTCGGTGCGCAGATCCAGGGTGATCGACTTCTTGTTCCGGTTGACGGTGCGGTACAGCATCGAGGTGTCGCCGCCGTAGAGCCGCCAGTTGCGCAACTCGTCGCCGGCCTTCGGCCGTTCCACCTTGATGACCTCGGCGCCGAAGTCGCCGAGTATGCGCCCGGCGGTCGGCGCCGCGATGTAATTGCCGAGCTCGAGGACGCGAACTCCGTCCAACGGCCGAATACTCATGGCCAATAGTGTGGACTAATCCAGCTCCCGACCTCGGCCCGCCCTCGGTCTCGCGCCGGGCGCGGGTACCGCGCACCGGGGGCGGGCTTCGGCGTATTTCGCCAATCAGGCGGCGCGCGAGACCTCTTCGACGATCGAGTAGTGCTCGGCGTTGCCCGCGACGACGGTGCTCGGGGCGCCGTCCACGCCGACCGGGACGTCACCGGCCAGGGTGATGCGGGTCAGCTTGCGCGGCTGGTCGTCGTAGTCGTCGACGGCGTAGTGCTGGGTGGCGCGGTTGTCCCAGATCGCCACGTCACCGAGCTGCCAGTTCCAGCGGACGGTGTTCTCGAGGCGGGTCACCCGATCCTGGAACAGCCGGAACAGCGCCTGGGACTCGGCGCCCGACAGGCCGACGAAATTCTTCACGAAGTGCCCGACCAGCAGCGCCCGCTCACCGGTCTCGGGGTGCACCCGCACCACCGGGTGCTCGGTCTCGAAGTAGGTCGACTCGAACTCGGCGCGGTACTCGGCGGTGTTCGGCCGGGCCTTGCTGCCGTGCGCCGCCGCGTAGTCGTACACATTGGTGTGCACCGCGCGCAGGTGCTCGGCGAGCAGCTTCAGCGGCTCGGGCAGCGACTCGTAGGCGGCCACGGTGGAGGCCCAGGTCGTGGATCCGCCGTAGGTCGGCAGGGTCACCGCGCGCAGGATCGAGGCCTTCGGAATGCGGTCGACGAAGGTGACGTCGGTGTGCCAGCTGTTGGCCCGGCCGTACTCGGAGTCGATGGCCAGGCTCTTCACACCGTGCGAGCTGACCGTCGGGTGCGGGGTCGTCGGCGTGCCGAGCAGCTGCGCGAACTCGTACTGCGCGTCCTCGGTGAGGTGCTCCTGGCCGCGGATGAAGACGACCTTGTGCTCGAGCAGGGCGCGACGGATCACGTCGACCGACGCCGCGTCCAGGTCGCCGCCGAGCCGGACGTTGTCGATCTGTGCGCCGATGCGGGCGCCGAGCTTGGTCACCGAGACCGTGGGGGCGGGTGCGATCGTCATGTGTGGTCACCTTCGCTGATCTGGAACGGGAGTGCGTGGTAGAGCACATCACCTGGAAAAGGGGCGTGACCAGGGTTTTCGTCGGGGTGATCGCAAGGGGTGGGGTTGTGGCTCGGCACGCGCCCAGCGCCGTTCGAGGCAAACCTGGGTAGGAGTGCGTGAACGCGCAGGTCCAGCCCTCGGAACCACGTCAACCGACGCAACCACCAACCCGAACCGGACGATTCCTGCCTCGCCGCCCCAGAAGAACCGGGCCAACCGCACCCGAAGTGCGCGAGGTGCGTGCTAAATCACCCCACGTGCTCCCGAAGGTAGGCGAGATCGTCCGCGACCCCCTCGCCCGGAGTCTCCAGCACCACCGGCGCGTCCGCGCTGCGGCAGACTTCGGCGAGCAGCTGCGGGTCGATCGTGCCGTCGGCGAAGTTGGCGTGGCGGTCGGCGCCGGAGTTGAACTCGTCGCGCGAGGAGTTGAGGTGTACCAGGTCGATGCGGCCGGTGATGGCCTTGATCCGGTCGACGACGCCGAGCAGTTCCTCGCCGCCCGCCCAGGCGTGGCAGGTGTCCAGGCAGAAGCCGGCGCCATAGTCGCCGACGGCGTCCCACAGCCGGGCGATGGTGTCGAAATGCCTGGCCATAGCGTGGTTGCCGCCCGCGGTGTTCTCGATGAGGATCGGCACCGCGAAGCCGCCTTTGTCCTGCTGGCGTTCGAACAGCTTGCGCCAGTTGTCGATTCCGGTCTCCACCTCGGCGTCGGAGCGGACGTGGCCGCCGTGCACGACCAGGCCGAACGCGCCGAGATCGGCGGCCGCCTTCGCCTGCTGGGCGACCGCGTTGCGCGAGGGCATCCGCAGCCGGTTGTTCAGGCTCGCCACGTTGATTTGATAGGAGGAGTGCACCACCACATCGATCGGGCTGGCGAGGATCTCCTCGGTCCTCGGGTGCGGGACCGGTTTGTCCCAGCTCTGCGGGTCGACGACGAACATCTGGATGACATCGGCGCCGAGTTTCTCACCGAAGCCGATCGGATCGCTGTCGAGCCGGACGTGTGCTCCAATGCGCATGGGGCTCAGCGTAGTGGGCGGCACCGACATCGCGGGAAACCGGCGATACGGCGGCGAATAGCCGAGAATCGAAGGACTGTTGCGCCCACGTGGTTCCGCGAGATACATCGGTAGGATCCACGTGCTCGACCCGATGAGGGGGGTGAATCACCTTGCTGCGTACTGGCGAGATCTTTGCCGGTTACGTCATCAAGCGCGTGCTCGGACAGGGCGGCATGGGCACGGTGTATCTGGCCCAGCATCCGCGGTTGCCGCGGATGACCGCGCTGAAGCTGCTCGATCGCGAACTCTACGGTGATCTCGAGATCAGGGGACGCTTCGAGCGGGAGGCTGATCTGGTCGCCCAGCTCGACCACCCCAATATCGTCACCGTCTACGACCGCGGCGCCGAGGACGAGCAGCTGTGGATCTCCATGCAGTTCGTGGCGGGGTCCGACGCCGCGAGCGCCGACGTCGACGTGCTCGCCGCCGGACGGGCGGTGCAGATCATCGCCGAGACCGCCGCCGCGCTGGACTTCGCGCACGCCAACGGGGTGCTGCACCGCGACGTGAAACCGGCCAACATCCTGCTGGCCAAGGCGCCCATCGGGCAGCCCGAGCGGGTGCTGCTCACCGACTTCGGCATCGCGGGCATGCGCAACGCGGACACCACGCTGAGCTCGGCGGGCACCATCACCGCCACGCTGGCCTACGCCGCGCCCGAGCAGCTCAGCGGGCAGCCGCTGGACCACCGCGCCGACCAGTACTCGCTGGCCTGCACGCTGTTCTGGATGCTCACCGGCAATGTGCCCTTCCCCGGCACCACCCCCGCGGCGGTGATGAACGGGCACATGTACACGCCGGTGCCGCCGCTGTCCCGCACCCGCCGCGGTCTGCCGCCCGCCCTGGACGCGGTGATGGCTCGCGCCCTGGCCAAACGCCCCGCCGACCGGTTCCCCAGCTGCACCGATTTCGCCACCGCCGCCCGCCGAGCCCTGGCCTCCGGTACGCCGGGCCCGCATCGCCCGCACCCCATGACGGGACCCGTCCCACCGCACACCGGCTTCGCCACCCAGCACCAGGGCGTGCCGCCTCGCACCGGGGTCGCCCCCGACGCACGTCCTCCGCACACGGGCACCCCGACACATGCCGGTGCACCGGGCGGTGTGCACCCGCACACGGGCGGCCCCACGCACGCGGGTGGCCCGACGCACGCGGGTGGCCCGACGCACGCGGGTGCGCACCCGCCAAGCAGCGGCTCGGCTCACCCCGGCTCACCGGCGCACGCCAGTGCGCATCCGCGCCCCGGCGTGCCGCGCACTGGATTCGTGCCGCCCGCGACTGGCGCGCAAACACATTCGCCGTACGCGAGCGATCCCTCACATCCAGGTGTGCCTCCGCAGTCGGGTGGAGTGTTGCCGCCCATGGGGTTCGGTTCACCTTCGAACGGTGCGCCGCGTGCTGCTCGTCCTCCGCACGGGACTGATCCGTCGCATCCGGGTGTGCCTGCGCAGTCGGGTGGAGTGTTGCCGCCCACGGGGTTCGGTCCACCTTCGAACGGTGCGCCGCGTGCTGCTCGTCCTCCGCACGGGACTGATCCCTCGCATCCGGGTGTGCCTGCGCAGTCGGGTGGAGTGTTGCCGGCCACGGGGTTCGGTCCACCGCCGAACGGGACGGGCGCGGCTCATCCGTCGTACGCGAGCGACCCGCCGCATTCCGGACGACCGCCGCAATCGGGTGGTTTCGCGCCGCGCGCGGACAATGCGCAGTCGAGGAGGGTTCCGCCGCAGGCGAATTCGCTTCCGCATACCGGTTCGCCGCCCCATGTCGGTGTCCCCGGACATCGAGGTCCGACCGCGCCGGGGCCGGGCCGGAGCGGTCTCCCGCCACACACCGGAGCCCCCACCGGTCCGCAGCGCGCGGTGGATCTGACCCGTGGTGCAGGCCCGCACGGGACCGCCGCGTATCCGCTCCCCGCGACCCCGCACCCGCGGACCGACCACCCGCAACCGGTGGACGACCGAGCCCAGGCTGGTACGCCGTATGCCGGACGCCCGACGAGTCTGCCGCGGACACTGCCATTGCCTTCGGACGCGGCCATGCCGGTCGGTGGCGCCGAACAGGCGATCGTGCCCGGCACGGGGATAGAACAGGCGGCTCCGCCAAACGTCCGGCCCGGGCAGTCGAATACGACGTCGCCCTCCGCTGGCGGCCAGCGGTCGAACCACGGTCGGCCTACCGCCGGTGTCGGGCGGGCGGACATGTCGTCGCCATCGACTGGGGCCGGGCAGCCCAATACGACGTCGCCCCCCGCTGGCACCACACGGCCAGACACCTCATCACCAGGCGCCGCCGCTGATCAGTCGCCGAACTCAGGGCGAAATTCCTTGCCGCACGGCGAATCCGCGCCGCCCAACGGAGGACGGGCAAGTGCCGGAGCGGATGCGCGGCACACCTCCTCGGCGGCCGGAAGCGCGGAAGGCTCGGCGACATCCGACGGCGGACAGCCAACCCCATCGGTGCCGCCGCGAGCACGGACTCCCCGCACCGCCCGACCGATCACCATCGCCCTGCCGGACAGGGTGCGCCGGGGGCGGAGCGCACCCGCCGGTCCGGGGGCCGGAAACGGCCCGCAACCGCCCGAACCACGCCCTCCGCCATAGCTTTTCGCTATTGATGTCGCCTGGCATACCCCCGTCTCCTCGGGCATCCTGAGGCCACGCGACTGCTGCTAAGGTTTCGATGTTTTCCGTGGTCGGGTAAGCGCTGACCGCGCATTCTTATGCTGTACGCCTGTTCCCGGCGGGTCCCGGTGCAGGCGGGAATTGGAGCAGACATGCTGGCCAGCGGTGAGGTTTTCGCCGGCTATGTCATCGAACGGCAATTGGGTCGCGGTGGCATGGGTTCGGTGTACCTGGCGAAACATCCGCGGCTGCCGCGGATGACGGCGCTGAAGCTGTTGAACCGCGAATTGTTCTTCGACAAGGAGGTGCGGGCGCGGTTCGAACGGGAGGCGGATCTGGTCGCCCGGCTCGATCACCCCGGCATCGTCACGGTCTACGACCGCGGTCTGGAAGACGAGCAGCTGTGGATCTCGATGCAGTTCATCGACGGCATCGACGCCGCCTCGGTGGATCCGAAGACGCTGCCGCCCGAGCGCGCCGTGCAGATCATCAAGGAGACCGCCGACGCGCTGGACTACGCGCACGGCATGGGCGTGCTGCACCGCGACGTGAAACCGGCCAACATCCTGCTCGCCCGCTCCACCGGCGGCCGCGGCGAGCGGGTCTACCTGACCGATTTCGGCATCGCCCGGCTGCGTGACGACACCGGCCACCTCACCCAGACCGGCACCTTCACCGCCACGCTGGCCTACGCCTCGCCCGAGCAGCTGACGGGCGCGTCCCTCGACCACCGCTCCGATCAATACTCGTTGGCCTGCGCGCTGTTCTGGCTGTTCACCGGCAGCGGTCCGTTCGCGGCGACCAACCCGGCCCAGGTCATCCAAGGACACCTCCAGTCGGCGCCGCCGGCGCTGAGCAGCGTCCGCCCCGGACTGCCGTTCGCGCTGGACGGCGTGCTCGCCAAGGCGATGGCCAAGCGGCCGGACGATCGCTTCGCCAGCTGCTCGGAGTTCGCCGCGGCGGCGCAGGCCGCGTTGTCGGGTCAGAGCGCGCCGTCGATGCCGCTGGTCGGCGGCCAGCGCCCGGTCACCGCTCCGCCGCAGCCGATCTCGGCTCCGCATCCGATTACCGGCGGGCCGATCCCGGTGACAGGCGGCCAGTATCCGATCGGCCCGACGACCAGCGGTTCGCAGCCGCTCACCGGCCAGCCGATGACCACGCCGCAGGGCGCCATGCCGACCGCGACCGGCCCGCACCAGCAGACCGGCCCCAGCGGGCAGTACCCACAGCAGTCCGGGTTCGGATACGCACCGCCGCCCGGCCCGCCGATGGGTGGCGGTCACCCGATGGGCGGTGGCCACCAGCCGCCGCGCAAGTCGAACACCGGCCTGATCGCCGCGCTGGCTGTTGGCGTCGTGGTGCTGATCGCCGTCGTCGTCGGCATCGTCGTCGCGGTGAGCGGCGGTTCGTCTTCCGGTAGCGGCGGCACCACGACCACCGCTCCGGTCACGACGACCAAGCGTCCGGTGGCCGCCGACGCCGCCGCCATCAGCAACGAGTTCCCCGGCATGGTTCCGGCCGACAAGGACGGCGACACCGGCTACAACGGCGCCACCTGCGGCGCGTACTCGCCCGACCGTCCCTCCGTTCCCACCGACGGCACACCGGATTTCGGCAACTGGGCCTACCAGTGGGACTGCTTCGGCGGTGGCGACAACGCCGACCCGTTCTTCACCATCTACGTCTACAAGTCGTCCGCGGACGCGCAGGCCGCGCTGAACAACCTGCCGTCGGACGCCACCAAGTCGACCGACAGCAACGGCGGAAAGTCCTACACCAACTACAAATTCGAGAACAGCGGCCCGAAGATGGTCACCGTCTTCACCGGCGACCCCGACCGGGGGCAGTTCCTGATGTACACCGACGGCATCGTCGGCACCATCGACGAGGTGCTGCGCTGGTGGCGTTCGGCGCCGCTGAACTGACGCATGCTTGACAACGGCGCGGTTTTCGCCGGGTACACCGTCGAACGCCTGCTCGGGCGCGGGGGCATGGGGTCGGTGTACCTGGCGCGGCATCCGCGGTTGCCGCGGTGGACGGCGTTGAAGCTGCTCAATCGAGAGTTGTTCTTCGACACCGAGATTCGGGCGCGGTTCGAGCGGGAGGCCGATCTGGTCGCCCAGCTCGACCACCCGAACATCGTCACCGTGTTCGACCGCGGGGTGGAGGGCGAGCAGCTCTGGATCTCGATGCAGTACGTCGACGGTGTCGACGCGGCGTCACTGGACGCTCGCGCGCTGCCGCCGCGACGCGCGGTGCAGATCGTCACCGAGACCGCCAAGGCGCTCGACTTCGCGCACGGCAAGGGCGTACTGCACCGAGACGTGAAGCCCGCCAACATCTTGCTGGAGCGGGCCGAGGGCGGCCTGGAACGGGTGTTCCTCACCGACTTCGGCATCGCCCGCTTCCGCGACGACACGGGCAAGCTGACCCAGACCGGAACCTTCACCGCCACACTCGCTTTCGCCTCGCCCGAGCAGCTTTCCGGCGCGGTGCTCGATCACCGCTCGGATCAGTATTCGTTGGCGTGCAGCCTGTTTCGCATGCTGACCGGCACCGTGCCGTTCGAGGCGAGCAACCCGGTCGCGGTGATCCAGGGCCACATGACCCAGCCGCCGCCGCGACTGAGCACCGTCCGCCCCGGCCTGCCGCCCGCGCTGGACGCGGTGCTGTCGCGTGCGCTCGCCAAGCGCCCGGACGACCGGTTCGACTCCTGCGCGGAGTTCGCCGAGGCGGCCCGGCGGGCGCTCGCCGATCCTGGCTCTGGTCCGTTTCCGCTGGCGCACAACGATTTCGGCCATCGTTCATCGGCAACCCAGCGCCCGTCCCCGCAGACGATGCCCGGGTACTCGATACCCGCCGAGGGCTACTCCGCAACGCCTACCGGCTATTCGACCCCACCGGCACCCGGTCACCCGAGTCCGCCCGCTGGTCCGCGCGGGTATACGTCCTCGCCTGCCGCCACTTCGGGCACTGTGCCCGGGCAGCAAGCAAACCATTGGGCGCACGGTTCCGGTGCAGCGCCTTCGCAGGCCGCGAGATCGAACGAGCAGGCCGCTTGGCGGGAGTACCCGGATCAGTCGGGCCCACAGCACGCCTCCGCATTCGGCAACGCGGCACCCGCGGTCGACACGCCCAACTCTCCGCAGACGCGTATGGGCGTGGGATCGGGATTCTTACCAGGTTCCGCTGGGGCGCAGGCGCATTCGAGGCAGCACGCCCGGGGTCGCGGACGCGGACGCACCAGGTCTCGCCGCACCGCGGTGATCGTCACAATCGGAGCGGCGCTCGCCCTCCTTACCGCCAACGGAATCGTCCGCGATCGCGGTTCATCCGAACCGGAAGCCTCGGTTTCGTCGACCAGCGCCGTCGAGGTGGCGTCATCGACTCAACGCCCCGCGAAGACCAGTGCGGCGCCGACGACCTCGGAGCAATACGACGACGACGCTCACACCGACAACATCGCGTCGATCAGCAGGGCGTTCCCCGGTATGACCCCCGAGGTGGACGAGGACAACGTCGTGCACACCGGCCCCGGTCACAACGGCTCCACCTGCTTCGCGCACGAGGAGGGCTCCGCCAACGCGATGGACGCGGGCGCACCTGATTTCGGCAACTGGACCGCGTACTGGTACTGCTTCGGCGGTCCGAACAAAGCCAGCTACGAGCTGTTCGTCTACCGCTCGCCCGAGGACGTGCAGGCCGCCGTCGACGCGCTGCCGGGACACGCCAGATCCACCGCGAAGCACGGCCGTGAGACCTACACCAACTACCTGCTCGAAGGTCATCCCGCCGCCAAGCGCCCGCGCATGATCACGGTGTTCACCGGCGCGAAGAAGCGGGAAAACTTCCTGATGTACAGCGTCGGCTTCATCGCGACCCAGGACGAATTCATGAACTGGTGGCGCACCGCCCCGCTGAGTTGAGCGCATCCGATCCTGAACTTGCGTCTCCACCAAGGGGAGAAGCCAGGCTGTCGGACATGGACGACAAGACGCTCCTCTCGATCGGTGCGGTGGCCGAGCGCACCGGCTTGACGGTCAAGGCCATACGCTTCTACGCCGACCGCAAGATCGTCGCGCCGTCCGCCATCGGCCCGAACGGTTTCCGCCGCTACGACTCCGATGCCATCGCCCGCCTGGAACTGGTCCGCACACTGCGCGCCCTCGGCCTCGACCTCGACACCGTCCGTCAAGTGCTGGCACGGGAACGCACCGTGCCGGAGGTCGCCGCGGCGCACGCCGACGCGCTCGATGTCCGCGGATGGCCGAGTACCAAGCCAGCGAGCGCGCGAACGGCGACACCACCGGACTGCACCACGAATTGACCGAGGCCGTCCGCGACCTGGTCGGCGCCGCCTTGGCCGCGGGCGTGCGCCCGGACGAACAGGCCGCCGTCGCCGTGGTGGACGAGCTGACCGCGCGTTACGCCCACACCTTCGGCCGCGCCGACGACACCGACCTGCGCCGCTGGATGCTCGAGCGCCTGGCGATCGCCAATGACATACGGGTGGAGCGGTATTGGCGCCTCGTCGCCGCCGTCAACGGCTCGCCCGCGCCGCAGGAACTCGCGGAGGTATTCGACTGGTTCGCGGCGGCGCTGCGAGCGCGGGACTAGCCGCGGTGAGCGCGCGGCCCGGAAGAGGGCCGCGCGCAACGAGACCGACTGGTTCTAGAGAGCCGACTCGATGGCCGAAACCACGCTCGGGTCTTCGGGTTTCACGGTCGGGCGGAAGCGCGCCGCCACCTTGCCGTCGCGATCGATGAGGAACTTCTCGAAGTTCCACTGGATGTCGCCCGCGGCGCCCTCGGCGTCGGCGGTCTCGACCAGCTCGCGGTAGAGCGGGTGCCGGTTCTCGCCGTTCACGTCGGTCTTCTCCAACAGCGGGAAGTCGACGCCGTAGGTGATGGAGCAGAACTCCTGGATTTCCTCGGCCGAGCCGGGTTCCTGACCCATGAACTGGTTGCACGGCACGCCGATCACGGTGAACCCGCGCGGACCGTAGGTCTGCTGCAGCTCGACCAGCGCCGAATACTGCGGCGTCAGACCGCATTTGGACGCCACGTTGACCAGCAGCACCGCCTTGTCACCGGCCAGCTCGCCCAGCGTCGTCGACGCACCGGTCAGGGTCCGTAGCGGAATATCCCGAATGCTCACTCGTCTCGCACCTGCCACTTCTGATCTCGTCGGTCCACCCCGAGCGCCACGCTACCGGATCGGCGGGGCGGACGATCTTCGGCGAAACGATCGCGGTCTCAACGGAGGCGGGTGCGCCGCATCAACCGCAGTGTGGCCAGGGTGGTCTTGACCTGCATCTCGTAGGACAGCCGGGCGCGGGCGGCCAAGACCTGGAGTTTCACCACGCCGATGTTCACCGTGTCGGTGTACTTCAGCAGGCCTTGGTCGCCGTGCCGAGTGCCGACGCCGGACTGCTTCACCCCGCCCGACGGTGTGGTCTTGGCGGAGTAGGTGGCGACGAAGCCGTCGTTGATATTGATGTTGCCCGACTCGAGCCGGTCCGCGATCCGCCTGCCCCGGGCGAGGTCGGTCGTCCACACGCTGGCATTGAGTCCGTAGTCCGTGTCGTTGGCGAGGCGGATGGCCTCGGCGTCGTCGCGGAACGGATAGACACTCACCACTGGCCCGAAGGTCTCCGCCGTCGCGTGGACCATGTCGGGGGTGACGCCAGTCAGCACAGTCGGCTCGTAGAAGGCGGGTCCGATGTCGGGGCGCGCCCGGCCGCCGGTGTGCACGGTGGCGCCCTTCGCGCGCGCGTCCGCCACGTGTTCGGCCACCCTGGCGAGCTGGTCGGTCGAGACGAGCGAGCCGAATTCCGGCGCGTAGTCGTAGGCGGCCCCCATTTTCGACCCGAGTTCCTCGGCCGCCGCGACCAAGCGGTGGAGGAATTCGTCGTGGATTCGCTCGTGCACATAGATCCGCTCGATGTGCATACAGGCCTGGCCCGAGTTGCCGAACACCGCGAACATCGCGCCCGCGATCGCGTCGTCGAGATTCGCGTCGTCCAGCACGAGCATCGGATTCTTACCACCGAGTTCGAGGCTGCATCCGATGAGGTGGCGGCCCGCTTGCTCGCCGACCACCCGCCCGGTAGCGGTGGAACCGGTGAACATGACGAAATCGGAGCCGCCGATCAATGCGGGGCCGACGTCGGGACCGGTGCCGCAGACGACCTGGAACAGCCCGTGCGGCAAACCCGCCCGATACAGCAGTTCGACGCCGAACAGCGCGCACAAGGCGGTCTTGTTGTCCGGCTTGAGAATGACGGCGTTGCCCGCGATGAG
Source organism: Nocardia sp. CNS-044 (assembly GCF_059570515.1). NCBI lineage: Bacteria > Bacillati > Actinomycetota > Actinomycetes > Mycobacteriales > Nocardiaceae > Nocardia > Nocardia sp. CNS-044. The sequence goes on along the minus strand of NZ_JCANSX010000006.1, from coordinate 544,422 downwards.
GGCGGGCACCGAGTCGGAGATAGCGATGGCCAAGGGGAAGTTCCACGGCGCGATCACCGCGATCGCGCCCTTGGGACGGTGTTCCTCGAACGAACTGGTCACCAACGGGATCGGGCCGCCATGTCGACGGGGGCGCAACACCCGACGCGCGGTCTTCAGGTAGTGGCTGATGACCATCGGCACGTCGCACGATTCCTCGAGCGCCATGCGCCGGGTCTTGCCGGAGCCGATCTGGATGAGGTCGGCGATCGTCTCGCCCTCCCGCAGGAACAGCTCGTGCGCCCGCTCGAACACCGCGAGTCTGCGGCGCAGCGGCCAGCTCGCCCACTCCCGCTGCGCGGCGCGGGCGGTGGCGAAGGCCGCGGTGACGTCCTCGGGGCGGGATTGCGGCAGGTCGCCGACATGGGCGCCGGTGTAGACCTCGGTCATCGGGAACGGTGGCCGAGCCTTCGCGTCGGCGGCGACCATGCCGGTCAGTCGCGCGATCAGCTCCGTGGTGATCCGGGGCGGCAGGCTTGCGGTCAGCTCGTCCGTGGCGTGCGTTGTGCTCATCGGGTGTCTCCCAGGCGTGCGATTGCGACGCGCGCCCGCGGTGCGCCGCGCGCGTCCCTCGGTGTGGAATTAGAACACGTTCTTATTGTCTCACGCCAGGCTCTGCCGGACAGGGCGCCGCAGCGCTGGATATCGAGCGCCGCTGCGCTGCGGATTCAGCGCAGCGGCGCCTCGGGCTGCACCTCGACGAGCACCAGATGCGCCCCGCGCGGCGCCGACACCACGGCTACCACCGCCGCCGCGAGATCACCGGCGCGCAGCATGTGCGGGTGTCGGGCGAACCCCCACACCTTCCAGTCCTCGAGCAATGGACCGACGACTTCCGGCGTCGAGTCCATGCCCATGTTGGTCAGCGTCGGTCCGGGCCGCACCACCGAGGCGCGAATCCCGCTGCCCTCCAACTCCATTCGCAGCTGCACCGCCATCGCCTCCAGTCCGGCCTTGGCCGCGCTGTACGCGCCGGTGCGCGGCCGGGGCTCGGGCGCGCAGTCGGAGCCGATGAGCACGACGTCGCCGCGCCGCCGTTCGAGCATGCCGGGCAGTACCCGGTGCACCAGCCGCTGCGCGCCGACGAGGTGCACGTGGACCTGGCGCAGGAAACGTTCGGGGTCCATCTCCTGCACCAGCGAGAATTCGATGTCGCCCGCGCCGGACACCAGGATCTCGGTGGGTCCGAGCTCGCGCTCCGCGGCGGTGACGAACTCGTCCACCGAGTTCGCGTCGGTGACGTCGAGCCGGTGCGCGTAGGCGGCGCCGCCGTCGGCGCGGATCTTGGCCGCCAGCTCCTCGCACAGTTCGACGCGCCGTGCGCCGAGCGCGACCGGGTGGCCGAGTTCGGCGAGCGCGAGCGCCGTCGCGGCGCCGATACCGGAGGAGGCGCCCGCGATCAGCGAGGGCCTGCGGTCGGGGTGGGGTTCGTAGCGGGGCATCTACCTCTCCACGGTCAGGGGAAGGGCGGCGAAGCCGCGGACATTGGTCGAGTGCACGCGCACGATGCCGCTGTCGGCGACGCGGTAGGCGGGCACCCGAGCGACGAATTCACGAAGGGCGACAACGGTTTCCAGGCGAGCAAGGTGGGCGCCGAGGCAGAAGTGCACGCCCGCACCGAAACTGGCGAGCTTGCCCTTGTCGGGTCGATCGATGCGGTAGGTGTCGGCGTCGTCGAAAACGGCGGAATCGCGGTTGGCCGAACCGATCAGCAGCAGCACCTTGGCGCCCGCGGGAATTGTCGCGCCGTGGTAGTCGAGGTCGACGGTGGCGGTGCGCGCCACGATCTGACTGGAGGTGTCGTAGCGCAGTGTCTCCTCGACCCAGTCCGGCACCAGGCCGGGCTCGGCCACCACCTTCGCGTATTCGGCGGGGTGCCGCGCGGCCCAGTACAACGCGTTGCCCAGCAGTTTCGTAGTCGTCTCGTTGCCCGCGACCACCATCAGGAACATGAAGCCGATGACTTCTTGATCGCTGAGCTGGTCGCCGTCGATATCGGCGTCCAGCAGCGCGGAGACCAGATCGTCGCCGGGATCGCGGCGGCGCTCGGCGACCATGTCGGTGTAGTAGCCGAACAGTTCGATCGAGGCCTCCACCGCGGCCATCGGCACGTCCAGCACGCCGTCCTCGCGATGCACCACGAGATCGGCGAGGCGGCGAATCTCCGCGCGGTCCTGTTCCGGAACGCCCATCAGTTCGGAGATCACGTCCATCGGCAGCTTGCCCGCGAAATCCTCGATCCAGTCGAAGGATTCGCGTGCGAGCGCGGGCTCCAGGTAGGCGAGGGTGATCTCGCGGACGCGCTCCTCCATCTCCGCGACCCGGCGCGGCGTGAAGCCCTTGTAGACCAGCTTGCGCATCCGCATGTGCCGCGGATCGTCCATGGCCAGGAAGGACATCACCCGGTGCGCGTGCGGTCCCCACGCCGCCGGGTCGAGCGAGACGCCGTTGGCGCTCGAGAGCCGGGTGGCATCACGGAATCCGGCCGTCACGTCGGCGTGCCTGGACAGCGCCCAGAAGTCCAGATCGGGGTTGTGGAAGAGCGGCGCCTCGGTCCGCAGCCGACGGTAGGTGGGGTACGGGTCGTCGTGGAAGCCGTAGTCGTACGGGTCGAAGGTCAGCGGTTCCAACGAGGCTGCCGTCATGGTGCTCTCCGATGATTCCGTAACGAGTTCTCGCGCCGGGCAGCGAAAGCCGCCGTCCGCGAAGACACATAGCTGGACATGTGTCTGGACACTACCAGCGCTCGAATATCGAGACAATGGATCGGTCGTATCCAGTACCGGGTCGGCGTCGCGTCGATCGTCGATAGTGAAACATGTTCTTGCATCGTGGAGCGTGCCCGGACTATATTCCGTACACCTGTCCAGACAGTATCGGAGCAACCATGAACAGTCTCCTGCCCGCCGACGGGTCGCGCCTGTTGATCGACGGCAAACTCCGCCAGGGCGGCGACGGCGTGTTCGAGACGGTGAACCCCGCGACCGAGGAGACCCTCGGGCTCGCCGCGAACGCGGACGCCGCCGATATGGACGACGCGATCGCCGCCGCGCGCGCCGCCTTCGACGACACCGACTGGTCCCGTGACCACGCCTTCCGCGCCCGGTGCTTGGCGCAGTTGCGCGTCGCTCTCCAGGCCGAGGTCGAGGCGCTGCGCGAGATCACCGTCGCCGAGGCGGGCGCGCCCGTCATGCTCACCAAGGGCCCGCAGCTCGAGGGGCCGATCGCGGACTTGGCCTTTCCCGCGAATCTCGCCGAAAACTACCAGTGGGAAACCGATCTCGGCGTCGCCGAGCCGATGGGCATCAAGACTCGCAGGACGCTGCGCCGCGAACCGATCGGCGTGGTCGGCGCCATCACCCCGTGGAACTTCCCGCATCAGATCGGTTTCGCCAAACTGGGTCCCGCGCTCGCGGCCGGAAACACGGTGGTGCTCAAGCCCGCTCCCGACACGCCTTGGTGCGCGGCGGCGGTCGGCGCGATCATCACCGAACAGACCGATATCCCGCCGGGCGTGGTGAACATCGTGACGTCGTCGGATCACGCTCTCGGCGCCCGGCTTTCGGTCGACCCGCGGGTGGACCTGGTCAGCTTCACCGGCTCGACCCAGACCGGCAGGTTGGTGATGGCCGCCGCGGCACCCACTCTGAAGAAGACCTTCCTCGAGCTTGGCGGCAAATCCGCGTTCATCGTGCTCGACGACGCGAACATCGCCGGAGCCGTCGGCGTCGCGGCGTTTTCGGTGTGCGTGCACGCCGGGCAAGGTTGTGCGCTGACCACCCGCCTGCTGGTGCCGCGCGCGTCCTACGACGAGGCGGTGCAGGTGGCGGCGGCCACCATGGGCCGGATCGTGCCGGGCGATCCCACCGACCCCGGCACCGTATGCGGGCCGCTGATCTCGCGGCGTCAACGCGATCGGGTGCTCGGTTACCTGGACATGGCGCGGGCCGAGGGCGGGCGGATCGTGGTCGGCGGCCGTCGGGCCGAACGGGAGCGCGGCTGGTTCGTCGAGCCGACGCTGATCGCCGACCTGCCCAACAGCGCGACGGTCGCGCGCGAGGAGATCTTCGGCCCGGTGCTGGTGATCATCCCGCACGACGGCGACGAGGACGCCATCCGCATCGCCAACGATTCGCCCTACGGGCTGTCCGGCTCGGTGTGGGGCGCCGATCCCGAGCGAATCCGGCGCGTCACCGAGGGCGTGCGCACCGGAACGCTGAGCGTCAACGGCGGCGTCTGGTACTCCGCCGACGCGCCGTTCGGCGGCTACAAGCAGTCCGGCATCGGCCGCGAGATGGGCGTGGCCGGGTTCGAGGAATACCTGGAAACCAAGCTGATCGCGACCGCGGGATGAAATCCGCTGGAACGCAAGCCGATCGGCAGAGAGTTGTGGAGGACCCCATGGGGCGTTTCGCCGGAAGATCCGTCATAGTCACCGGTGCCGCGCAGGGCATCGGCGCGGTCTACGCCAAGGCGCTGGCCGAGGAGGGTGCGAAAGTCGTTGTCGCCGATCGCAATGTCGAGCGCGGCAAGTCCGTCGCCGCCGAGATCGCGGCGACGGGCGGCACCGCGGTGTTCGGTGAGGTAGATGTCGCCGACCCCGAATCCGCCACGGCCCTCGCGGAATTCACCGTCGGCGAGTTCGGCGCGATCGACCACCTGGTGAACAACGCCGCCATCTACGGCGAGATGAAACTCGACCTGCTGCTGACCGTACCGTGGGACTACTACAAGAAGTTCATGTCGGTGAACATGGACGGCGCGCTCAACATGACCAGGGCGGTGTTCCAGCACATGGTGCGCGCGGGCGGCGGCTCGATCGTCAACCAGTCGTCCACCGCGGCCTGGGTGTACTCCGGCTTCTACGGCCTGGCCAAGGTCGGCGTCAACGGACTCACCCAGCAGCTGGCCTTCGAACTCGGCGGCTCCAAGATCCGTATCAACGCCATCGCGCCCGGGCCCATCGACACCGAGGCGACCAAGACCGTGACGCCGGGCGTCATCGTGGACGACATGATCAAGCGGCTGCCGCTCAAACGGATGGGCACGCCGGAGGATCTGGTCGGCGCCTGCCTGTATCTGCTCTCGGATGACGCCGCGTGGGTCACCGGGCAGATCTTCAATGTCGACGGCGGACAGATCTTCCGCTCATGAACGCACCGCTGCGCGTCGGATTCGTCGGCCTCGGCAATATGGGCGCGCCGATGGCCAAGCGGCTGCTGGCCTGGCCGGGCGGCCTCACGGTGTGCGACACCAGGCCCGAGGCGGTGCGTCCGTTCGCCGAAGCCGGTGCGGCGGCCGTCGATTCGGCCGCCGGGGTCGCCGCGGCCGCCGACATCGTCTGCGTCGCGGTGCTCGACGACGCGCAGGTGCGCGCCGTGGTCACCGAACTGTCGGGCGCCGCCGCGCCGGGGACCGTGATCGCGGTGCACTCCACGATCGCCGACCGGACCGCCGAAGAACTGGCGGTCGCCTGCGCCGAACGCGGCATCGATCTCGTCGACGCGCCCGTCAGCGGCGGCGGACCCGGCGCCGAACTGGGTCGGCTCGCGGTCATGGTCGGCGGTAGCGCGACGGCGTTCGAGCGGGTGCGCGAGCCCTTCGGCAGTTTCGCCGATCTCGTCGTGCACGCCGGGGAGGTGGGCGCGGGGACGCGAATGAAGCTGGCGCGCAACCTTTTGCACTTCGTCGCCTTCACCGCCGCCACCGAGGCGCAACGGCTCGCCGAGGCCGCCGGACTCGACATCACCGCCTTGGGCAAGATCGTCCGGCATTCCGACGCGGTCACCGGCGGCCCCGGCGCCATCATGCTGCGCGACCGCACCGCCCCGATCGAACCGGACGATTTCTGGCTGCCCATCCTGCGCCACGTGCGTGACCTCGGCGAAAAGGACCTCGGCCTTGCCCTGGAACTCGGCGACCGGCTCGCGCTCGACCTGCCGCTGGCCCGCCTCGCGCTCGAGCGCCTCGGTCCCGGCCTCGGCGTCGGCGACAACACCTTCGAAAGGCAGAACTCATGACCGACAACGCCAATGGCGCGGCCGACGATGCCAACGGCACGGGAGACACCGTCCGGCAGCGCGGCCTCGCCAAGATGGCCGAGGTCTACGGCACTGAATTCCAGGATTACCCCGGCAATCACTTCGCCATGACCGCCGATCACCTTTTCGCGAACGTGTGGTCGCGGCCCGGGCTCAGCGTGCGGGACCGCCGTCTGCTCCTGCTGGGGGCATTGACCGCGCAGGGTCTGATGGACACCGCGGGCATCCAGATCGGCGCCGCGCTGCGCAACGGCGAACTCACCGAGGAGCAGCTGCACGAGATCGCGCTGTTCCTGTGTCACTACGTGGGTTGGCCGAACGGCACCAAACTCGACCTGTTGGTGGGAACAATCGTGGCGCAGCAGAAGAAAGCCGCGCGGGCCGCCGCCGACAAGTCCGAGACCGCGTGACATCGCACCGAACCACGAGGAAGCGAATATGACCGACGCCGAGTCCATCCGTCCACTGCGCGCCAGTGCAGTCTCCGAATGGGGACACTCCGCCGATGTCGTCGTCGCGGGGTACGGCATCGCCGGGGTGTGCGCCGCCATCGAGGCGGCGCGGGCGGGCGCCGACGTGCTCATCCTGGAACGCTCCGGCGGATGGGGCGGCGCCGCGGCGATGGCGGGCGGGTTCATCTACCTCGGTGGCGGCACGCCGTTGCAGCGCGCGCTCGGGTTCGAGGACAGTCCGGAGAACATGGAGAAGTTCTTGCTCGCCGCGCTCGGGCCGGGCGTCGATTCGGCCAAGATCGCGGACTACTGCCGCAACAGCGTCGAGCACTACAACTGGCTCGTCTCGTGCGGCGTGCCGTTCCGCGAGGCGTTCTGGGGCGAGCCCGGCTGGGAGCCGCCGCACGACGAGGGCCTGATGTACTCCGGCGGCGAGAACGCCGCGCCGTTCAACACCCTGGCCACGCCCGCGCCGCGCGGACACGTCCCCCAGTACGCCGACAAACGGATCGGGCAGCGCAGCGGCGGCTACATGCTCATGAAGCCGCTCGCCGAGACGGCCGAAAAGCTCGGTGTGCGAGTGGAATACGACACGCGCATCCGTCGGCTGATCGTGGACGACGACGATCGGGTGGTCGGCGTGGTCGCCGCGCACTTCGGCAAGGAGGTCGCTATCCGGGCCGAACGCGGCGTCGTCTTGGCCACCGGCAGTTTCGCCTACGCCGCGCAGATGATCGAGGGATACGCGCCGCGCCTGATCGGCAGGCCTGCCGCCGCCATCGAGGAGCACGACGGCATCGGCATCCGGGTGGCGCAGGCGCTCGGCGCGGACCTGGCGCACATGGACGCCACCGAGGTCGCCTTCTTCGGCGATCCACAGCTGCTGGTGCGCGGCATCCTGGTGAACGGGCGCGGCCAGCGCTACATCCCGGAGGACACCTATCCCGGCCGGATCGGCCAGGCCACGCTGATCCAGCAGGAGAACCAGGCGTACCTGGTGATCGATGAGGCGTCCTACGAGGCGGCGCTGAAGACCGTGACCGCGACGCCCTTCTTCCGGCAGCCACCGACCTGGGTGGCGGAATCGGTCGCCGAGCTCGAGGCCGACATGGGCTTGCCGGAGAAGGCGCTGCAATCGACCGTCGAGACCTACAACCGGCACGCGGCCGACGGCAAGGATCCGCTGCTCGGCAAGAAGCCGGAGTGGGTGCGCCCGATCGGTACGCCGTTGGCGGCCTTCGACATGCGCAACTTCACCGCGGGATTCACCCTCGGCGGGCTGCGCACGGATCTGGACTCGCGGGTGCTGCACGTCTCCGGTGAACCGATCGCCGGACTGTACGCGGCGGGTCGCTGTACCTCGGGGCTGTGCGCGGGCGGATACGTCAGCGGGGCCTCGCTCGGCGACGGCAGCTTCTACGGTCGCAGGGCCGGGGTGGCGGCCGCCAAGAACTGATGGGGACTGATAGTGTCTGGACACATGTCCGAAGGTGATTCCATCATGCTGGAGGCGACCCGGCGTCGCCTCAGCGGGAAACAGGCCGACACTGTCGACAAACTGACCAAGTCGGCCGTGGAGGTGCTGGCCCGCGAGGGCTTCGCGGGCATGACCATCCGGTTGGTCGCCGCGGCCGCCGGTGTCGGCACCGCCACGGCCTACACCTATTTCTCCTCCAAGGAACACCTGGTCGCGGAGATCTTCTGGCGGCGGCTCGTCGCCTCGCCGTCACCGGCGAGCGAATCCGACGACCCGCACGACCGCGTCGTCGCCGAACTGCGCAACATCGCCATGCTCGTCGCCGACGAGCAGGAACTCTCCGGCGCCGTCACCAGCGCACTCCTCGGTCGCGACCCCGACGTCGCGCACCTGCGCGACCGCATCGGCGCCGAGATCCGCAAACGCATCCTGCGCGCCCTCGGCCCCGACGCCGACCCCGACATCGTCGAATCCCTCGAACTCCTCTACGCGGGCGCCCTCGTCCGCGCGGGCATGGGCTACGCCTCCTACTCCGAAATCGCCGACCGCATAGAGAAATCCGCGCTCCTCATCCTGAAGTAGACACAGCAAGACGTGGGACGCCGACCAGGCCAACAGCTCGGTGCGGCGCATCCGATCGAAACCGCCGCCGCGACACCCGACATCGGTCACGCCTGCGACGAGATCCGCCCCGGCTACCGCAAACTCGCGATCGCGGCCTCCCATTGTCATTCGCTACCGTATCGACGCCGACGCCGACCTCGAGGTCATCCGGATCCTCCACCAGCGCATGGACGTGGGCTCTCACCTGTGACCCGCCCTGGGCGGCGCTCGTGGTCCGGGCTCCGCCCCCGGCGTCGAGGCGCCGGTCGGGGACGGGTGAGGTCGGCGTGGCGAAGTCGGCGTTTCGCGAGGACACTGAGGACGTAGCGCCCAACTTCGTCCCCAGGAGCATGCGATGCCAGACAACGGGCCTTTCGGCATCGATCCGGAAGATATCGAACGCGCACTGCGTGAGGCGGGAACCGAGCTCCGCGACCTGCTCGGGAAAGCAGGCGTGTACCTGGATCGCGTAGATCACGCGAGCGTCGGTTCCGTGGCGTCGTTTCTCGGTCAGTTCGTCCAACCGGAGCGGTCACGTCCACCGCAACCCGAGACCACGGGTGAGACCGGCAGCGGGGTCTGGGCGATCTACAGCATCGACGACACCGGCGAGGCCAGGGTCGACCAGGTCTTCCCGAGCGAACTCGAGGCCTTACGCGCGCACCGCGACAACACCGATCCACAGCGTCGGGTGCGGTTCCTGCCCTACGGCGTTCCGGCGAGCGTGTTGGATGCCCCCTGACGGCGCACGCTGAAGAAGTGGTGGCGGTCCGCGCCGATCGGTTGAGCCGTACGACCGGGGTATTCGGGGGAATCCCTGATGGCGCGGGGCGGGGTTCGCAGACAGACTGGAGGGCATGACTTCGCAAGCTGTGGGGGCCGAGACCGCCGAGACGGTGACGCCGACCGAGATCGCGGCGCGTGCCGCCGACCTGTCCAAGGTGTACGGGTCGGGTGATACCCAGGTCAAGGCGCTGGACGGGGTGTCGGTCGAGTTCGCGAAGCGGGAGTTCACCGCGATCATGGGGCCCTCCGGCTCCGGCAAATCGACCCTCATGCACTGCCTGGCCGGATTGGACAGCGCCAGCTCCGGCACCGTGCGCATCGGCGAGACCGATCTGACCGACCTCACCGACAAGCAGATGACCCGCCTGCGCCGCGACCGCATCGGCTTCGTCTTCCAGGCGTTCAACCTGGTGCCCACGCTGACCGCGCTGGAGAACATCACGCTGCCGCTGGACATCGCGGGCCGCGACCCCGACGAGGACTGGCTCCACACGGTGATCAAGCGGCTCGGGCTCGGCGACCGGCTCGATCACCGGCCCAGCGAGCTCTCCGGCGGCCAGCAGCAGCGGGTGGCGTGCGCGCGGGCGCTCGCGGGCAAGCCCGAGATCATCTTCGGCGACGAGCCGACCGGCAACCTGGACTCGCGCGCCTCGGAGGAGGTGCTGTCCATCCTGCGCGCCGCGGTGAACGAGTTCGGCCAGACGGTCGTGATCGTCACCCACGAGCCGCACGCCGCGTCCTTCGCCGACCGGGTGATCTTCCTCGCCGACGGCCGGATCGTCTCCGAATTGCGCGATCCCACCGCGGAATCGGTGCTGGACCGGATGAAGTCGCTGGAGCAGGCATGAGGACCGCGGTCGTCGGGCGGGGGGAAGCGTGATGAACGGCAGTCCGATGCGCAAGGTCGCGCTCCGCAACCTCGCCGCGCACAAAGTCCGGTTGGCGCTGACCCTGCTCTCGGTGGTGCTCGGCACCGCCTTCATCGCGGGTTCGTTCGTCTTCACCGACACCTTGCAGCGCACCTTCGACGGCCTGTTCGCCAGCCAGGCGAAAGGCGTCGACGTGCGGGTGAGCCCGAAGGAACAGCAGTCCTTCGGCGTCCCGCTCGGCGTGGTGGACATGGTCTCGGGGATGGACGGCGTGCGCGCGGTCGCGCCGAGCGTGAACGGCCCGCTGGTGCTGCTCGACCCCGAGGGCAAGAAGCCGGTGCAGACCGGCGGCGCGCCCAGCTGGGGCGAGTCCTACGTCCCGCCCGAACACGCGGTCGCGGAACCGCCGACGTTCGTCGCGGGCACGCCGCCCACGAAGGCGGGGGAGGTCGCGATCAACAGCGGGGGCGCCGAGGTCGCCGGTCTGAAGGTGGGGGATCGGACCAAGCTCCTGATCCCGTCGCAGAGCACCCAGCAGCGGCCGGTCCTCGACGTCACCGTCAGTGGCATCTACGAGTTGCCTTCGGACACCGGTGGATTCATCGGCCTCTACTTCGACGACGCGCAGGCCAGGCAGCTGTTCACCGACGGCACGCACGTCGCCTGGATCGACATCGCCGCCTCCGGCTCGGGCGACGAATTGCGCGACCGGATCGCCGCCGCACTGCCGGACTTCAAGGTGCAGAACGGCGAGCAGGTGCGCGCCGATATGAAAGCCCAGGTCTCCCAGGCGCTGAACTTCATCAACTACTTCCTGCTCGCGTTCGGCGCGATCGCGCTGATCGTCGGCACGTTCATCATCTACAACACCTTCGCGATGATCGTCGCGCAGCGGCTGCGCGAGCTGGCGCTGCTGCGGGCGGTCGGTGCCAGCAGCGGGCAGGTCGGCGGCTCGGTGGTGGCCGAGGCGCTGGTCATCGGCGCGATCGGCAGCGTGATCGGCCTCGCGGCGGGCGTCGGCTTGGCGTTCGGGCTGTCGGCGGTGCTCAACGCCTTCGATCTCGGCCTGCCCACCGGTTCCATGGCGGTGCTGCCGCGCACGGTGGTCGTCGCACTGGTTGTCGGTCTCGTCGTCACCGTGATCAGCGCCTACGCGCCCGCGCGCCGGGCGGCGAAGATCCCGCCCGTCGAGGCGATGCGGGAGGAATTCGCTTCCGCCGGTGAATCGTTGCGGATCCGCACCGCCGTCGGCGCGGTGCTCGCCGTGGTCGGCGTTGTGCTCGTGCTGCTCGGCTCCCGCTCGACGGGCGGCAGCGCCGCGGCGACGGTCGGTGCGGGCGCGCTGGCGCTGATCCTCGCCGTGCTGCTCGCCTCGCCCGCGCTGTCGCGTCCCGTGGTCGGCGGCCTCGGGGTGCTGATCCGCCCGTTCGGGCCGATCGGCCGGATGGCGCGCAACAACGCGGCGCGCAATCCGCGCCGCACGGCCGCGACGGCTTTCGCGCTCACCCTCGGCCTGATGCTGGTGTCGTTGATCAGCATGCTCGGCACGTCGGCCAAGGCCAGCGTCGCGGTGCTGGTCGACAAGGGCGTCAAGTCCGAGTACGTGCTCGCGGGCCCGCAGCAGTCCCAGCTGATCGGACTGCCGCTGGGCGTGCCGGACGCGGTGCGCGCCGGCGTGCCGGAGGCCGCCGAGGTGATCGGCTTCCGCGGCGTCGCGGTGAAGGTCGGTGACGATCGGCTGGCGGGCGTCGCGCCCGACGGTCCGATCGACAGCGCGCTGAACTACGAGATCCTGCAAGGCACGGGCACCCTCGGTGAGCGCGGCATCCTGGTCTCCGACGACGAGGCGGCCCAGCACGATTGGCGGGCCGGTCAGCAGATCGAGCTCACCACGCTGGACCGCAATCAGAAGGTGCCGGTCACCATCGCGGGCGTGTACAAGAAGACGCCGCTGCTCGGCGACCTGGTGGTGCCGCCCGCGATCTTCGAAGCGGTGACGCCGACCGCGTTCCGCAACAACTTCTATGTGCTCGTCAACGCGAAGCCGGGCGCGGACGTGGCCGCGATGCGCGCCGACCTGGCGAAGGCGACCGATCAATTCGCGGTCGTTCAGGTGCAGGACCGCGAGCAGTTCAAGGGCGCGCAGGGCCGCCAGATCAACACCCTGCTCGCCATCCTGTACGGCCTGCTCGCCTTGGCCGTGGTGATCGCCATCCTCGGCATCATCAACACGCTCGCGCTCTCGGTGGTGGAGCGGCGCAGGGAGATCGGCATGCTGCGCGCCGTCGGCACCATGCGCTCGCAGATTCGCCGCACGATCTACCTGGAGTCCATGCTGATCGCGGTGTTCGGCGCCCTCGTCGGCGTGGTCCTCGGCATCGGTCTGGGCATCGGATTCCTGCGCACGCTACGGGATTTCGGCATCGACCAGATCGACATCCCGTGGACCCAGCTGGTCCTGGTGCTGATCTCCTCGGCCGTCGTCGGCGTGCTCGCCGCGCTGTGGCCGGGCATCCGGGCCGCACGCACCCCACCGCTGGCCGCCATCGCGGACATCTAGTCGACACAGCCGGACGCTCCGCCGATAGCCTGCGCATGGCCGGAGCGAAGGCGGAGATACGCCTAGGCCTGGTCCCGGCTTTCGAGCCGGGCCAGTCCGCAGGTTGCGACATAGTTGCCAAGGCTGAGACGAGTAGCGAACTACTCGCGCCCGGCGCACCGCGGCGCCGCATGATTCCGGTATGTCCAGGGTCTTCCTGAGTCATTCGAGCCGGGACACGCGGCAAGCGGTCGCGCTGAAGGCGTGGCTCGTCGAGGCGGACCCGGGCCTCGCCGACGAGATCTTCCTCGATCTGGATCGGCGGACCGGGATTCGCGCCGGTGTCCGCTGGAAGGACGCCCTGCGGCGAGCGAGCGAGCGCTGCGAGGCCGTCATCTGCTTGCTGTCCGAGAACTGGGACGCCTCGCACGAGTGCAAGGTCGAGTATCGGTCTGCCGAAACGCTGGGCAAGCCGATCTTCGCGGTTCGATTGCAGCCGCTGAAGGGCCGGGACATCACCAGCGAATGGCAACGGTGCGATCTGTTCGGCGCGGGGCCGCACACCTCGATCTCCGTCGACGACGGTCCGCCGGTCGAATTCCGCACCGAAGGCCTGCTGCGGCTGCGTGACGGACTGCGGGCGGCGGGCATCGGCGCGGACACCTTCGCTTGGCCGCCGCCCGACGACCCGGAACGGGCGCCCTATCGCGGCTGGCAGCCGCTGGAAGCGGTGGACGCTGCCGTGTACTTCGGCCGCGACGCGCAGATCGGCCGGGCGCTCACCGTCATCCGAGCACTGCGCAATTCCGGCGTCGGTCAGTTGTTCGTCGTGCTCGGACCGTCCGGGGTCGGGAAGTCGTCGTTCCTGCGCGCGGGTTTGTTGCCGCGCTTGCACCGCGACGATCGCCATTACCTGCCCGCCGGGATCGTGCGGCCGCAGCGCTATGCCCTGACCGGCGACGGCGGGCTGGCGCACACGGTTCACCGGCTCCGCGTCGATCTGGGATTGCGTCAACCGAGTCTCGGTGTCATCAAGGAGGGCATCCGCGATGTGGCACGGGTGCGGGGCTGGCTTGCCGAGGCGCAGCGGGCAGCGCGAGAGCAAATAGTCGATCCCACCGACGACGAGCCGCCGACCCTCGTGCTTCCCCTCGACCAAGCCGAGGAGCTGTTCGGCGTCGACGCCGACGAGGAAGCTCGGGCCTTGCTCGCCCTCGTCGGCGAGCTGCTCGATCCGCACATCGCGATGTCGATCGTCGTCGTCGCGACCATTCGGGCCGACCGGTACGAGCCGCTGCAGACCGCGCCGGAACTGGCCGATGTCGCGGTCCGCCCGTTCGACGACCTGAAACCGATGCCACAGGCGCAGTTCAAAGAGGTCATCTGCGGCCCTGCGCGGCGGGCGCGCCAAGCGGGCAGCAAGCTCGCCTTCGCCCCGGACCTGGTGGACCGGCTGCTCGACGACTGGTCGCACGGCGCGGACACCCTGCCGCTGCTCTCGCTGACCTTGGCGCGTCTGTACCAGGACTACGGCGATGGCGAGATCACTCTCGCCGAATACGAGGCGATGGGCGGCTTGCGCCGCGTCGTGCAGAGCGAGGTCGACGAGCTGCTCGCGGTCGATCCCGCGGTGCGACAGGAACAACTCGCGGTGCTGCGGACGGCGTTCGTGCCGTGGCTGGCGACCGTCGACCCGGACAACGACCAGCCGATGCGCCGGGTCGCGCGCTGGTTCGACCTGCCCGCGCCCAGTCGTCCATTGCTGGAGAGTTTCATCGCCCAGCGGCTGCTCGTCCGGGACGAGCGCGACGGTGAGATCGTGGTCGAGGTCGCCCTCGAAAGCCTGCTGCGGCAATGGGACGCGTTGGCCGAGTGGCTGCGGATCGAGGCCGCCGACCTGAAAGATGCCGTCAATCTGGAGCGAGCGGCGCTGGCCTGGGATCGCAACGGACGCCACGACGAGTGGCTGCTGGCGGGCAGCAGGCTCGCCGACGCCGAATCGCTGGTCGTCGAACCGGGATTCCGGGACCGGCTCGAGGACGTGCGGGAGTTCCTGTCGGCCTCGCGAAAGCACGAAGACCGGTTACTCGCCGAAGAACAGGAGCATCGGGAGGCCGAGCTGCGGGCGGCCAGGGACCGGCAGGAGGCGGCGGAAGCGTTGGCGGCGGCGGAAAGTCGCGCGAAGGAGGACGCGGAGCGCAATGCCCGCATGTTGCGCAGACGGTCGAGGATTCTGCGGGCGGTGTTGATCGTCGTGGTCGTCGTGGCGGTGGTGGCGGCGGTCGGATTCGTGCGGGCGTTGCGCGCGGAGGATCGGGCACGCTCGAATGCGCGAGATGCGTCGGCGGCGTCGCTGGGCGCGCAATCTCAGCTCATGCTGAGCGAATCGTGGCCGGGCATGAGCGACGACGTGTTGGGAATGCAGATGGCCTTGGCCGCCAGCAGCTTTCCGTCGAAGTCCGATGACCGCTTCGCCGTACTCAATGCGATCCACCAGACGCGCAACGTAACCAAGATTTACGGCTTGAACGGCGCTAGTACATCCAGCGTGAAGTTCAGTCCGGATGGCAGTCGGATCGTCACCACTCGCGGCAACGCGATCGAACTGGTGGACGCGGGAACCTGGCAGCGAATCGGCGATGTCATGACCGGGCACAAGGGCGAGGTGAACGAACTCGCCTTCAGCCCGGACGGCAGGCGCATACTGTCCGGCGGCCGCGACGCGACGGTGCGACTCTGGGATGCGGAAACGCAACACCCGATCGGCGAGCCCATGCGTGGGCATAGCGGGCCAGTCACGAGTGTCGCGTTCAGTCCCGACGGGAGCGCGCTTGTCTCGGGAGGCGTGGACAAGACCGTGCGGTTGTGGGATACCGAGTCACGGCGACCGATCGGCGAGCCGATGTCCGGATCCGAGAAAGAGGTCATATCGGTTGCGTTCGGTGCCGCCGGTCTGATCGCCTCGAGTGGCCTGGACGGCGCGATCCGGCTGTGGGACCCCACATCGCGGCAGCCGGTCGGTGCGATCCCGACTGGCCAGTTCAATGTGAACAGTGTCGCGTTCAGTCCGGACGGCGCCCGGCTCGCCTCGGCGGGCACGGACACGACGATCCAGATCTGGGATCCGCGCACCCGCCTGCCGATCGGCGAACCGATGCGCGGACACACCGCGGTGATCGCAGATGTGACGTTCAGTCCCGACGGCGCTCGACTCGCCTCCGCGAGCGAGGACAAGACGATCCGAACGTGGGATGCGGCGTCCGGGCACCCGGTGGGTGAAGCGCTGCGCGGGCACGAATCCGCGGTCACCAGTGTCGCTTTCCACCGCGACGGGCGACGGATCGTTTCCGGCGGTCTCGATGCCACGGTGCGGGAATGGATCGGAAACACGGGCACTGTGTACCGCGAAGGCCCGGTGATCGGGGTTGCGATCAGCCCGGATGGCAGGCGCATCGTGTCGAGCACGGTGGACGGGACGATCAGCCAGTCGGAGATCGACACCGGCAAACAGGTGGGTCCCGTTGTCCGCGGCGATGCCCTCGAGGGTGCGGTTTACAGCGCCGACGGCAGGCGACTCGAGTCGATCAGCACGAGCCATCTACGAATGTGGGATGCGAATACCGGTGCGCCGGTCGGTGCGCCGATTCCTTTCCCGCCCGAGACGAAGGCAGCTCTCACCAATGGTGATCGCATAGCGGCGTCGTTCACGGAATCGTCCGGTCAGCTGTGGAACCTGCCGTCGATGCGACCGATCGGCCCGTCACTGGACGAAGCCAAGGGGGTCCTGTCCGCTGAGTTCAGTCGTGATGGAAAGGTACTCGCGGCCGGGGGCGCGGACTGGGTGGTGCGATTGTGGGATGCGACGACGGGCCTGCGGGTCGGGAAGTCGATGGAGGGCGCGGGGTGGGTGTCCGCTATCGCCTTCAGCTCGGATGGTCGTCGGCTCGCGGTCGGATACTTCGACAAGTCGGTGCGGCTGTGGAACGTGGACACCGGGGAACAGATCGGTGATCCGATGTGGCACGACGGCTGGGTGATGGATGTCGAGTTCGGCCCGGACGAAAAGATACTGGCGAGTGGCAGTGTGGACGGAAATGTCCGGCTGTGGGATGTCGCATCGCAGCGGCAGATCGGCCCCGCGATGATCGGCCACGCAGGAATGATCGCGGACGTCGACTTCACACCGGACGGCGCAAGCATCTTCTCCGCGGGCGCCGACAAGACGATCAGAATTTGGCCGGGGTCGACGTTCGACACCGACAAGCTTTGCGCCAAGATGACTTACAACATGAGCCGGGAGACATGGAACGAATGGGTCTCGCCCGACATCGAGTATGAAAAGGTCTGCCCGGATCTCCCGATCGTGGGCGAAGAAGGTGGGTAAACCACGACCGCCCGCATCGGGCCCATTCAGCGCCCGGCATTCGGTGTACTGAATCGACGACGACTCCAGAGGAATTGGAGATATCCGGCTTCGTGCCGGAGCGGGCCGTCAACCCGGGTAGCGGGCGTGCCATTCGGCCGTGGGCTCGCCGTGCCTGTCGCGCGGCGGGGTCGGGCCGAACTCGGTGCAGTAGTCGGCGGCCAGGCGGTCGATGATGGGCGCGACGTCCAGCGCGGTGCGCCAAGGTTCGGGAATCGCGGTGCGGCCGTGGCGGGCGCCGAGGATGCTGCCGCACAACGCGCCAGTGGAGTCGCTGTCGCCGGAATGGTTGACCGCCAACAAAACTCCGTGGCGGAAGATGTCCTCCGGCATCCCGCCGACGGACTGCGCGCACAGCGCCGCGTAGACGGCGATGCCGAGCGCCTCGGGCGCGATCCAGCCGCGCCCGAGCGCGTCGAAGTCCTCCGGCTGCGGCATCGCACTTGTGCGGCGCGCGGTGGCGGCGGCCAGCTCGATGGCCGCGGTGAGCGCCGCGGAGGTCTCCTCGTGGTGCTCGCGGCGGGCCAGTTCGGCGCGGACCCGGTCGAGCGCGGCGTCGAGTTCCGCGCCGCGGCCGAGCAGATAGATCAGCGCGGCCACCGCTCCGGCGGGCAGCCAGCCGCTGGGGTGTCCGTGGGTGAGGGCCGCAGCGTCGCAACCCAACTCGAAGACGTGCTCCAGTGCGTCACCTGCCCGGTCCACGGCATAGCCGAAGCCGCAGGGCACCACGCGCACCGCGGCGGCGCAGCCCTTGGAATCGTTGATCGGCTCGGTCCGGGTGCCCAGCGGGCGGGCCGGTTCGCGCCGCGCCGCCGCCTTCTGCAATGCGGTGTAGGCGGCTTGCGTGATGCCGCGGTATCCCATCAACTCCGGGTGCGCGGCCAGCGCGCTGTGCGGCCGGAACTCCTGCTCCGGGATGGTGACGCCCTGCCCCTGCAACCACACCAGGAAGCCCTGCTGCATCATGCCGAGCGTCGCGCCGCCGATACCGCGTGACCGCGCCCGTACCGAGCCTCTGACGAGAGCCTCGACGGTGAACAGCGTCAGCTGGGTCTCCTCGGAGATTCTGCCCTCGTACGTTTCCGGCGAGCCGGTGATACCCCGTGGGCCGTACCGCTGCCGGATGTGGTGCAGCAGCATGTTTTCCACCGGCGCGCCGAGTGCGTCGCCGATGGCGCCGCCGAGCAGACAGCCGTGCACCACGTCGTCCTGGGTGCGCAGGTTCCTGCGGAAGTCGGCCGCGTGCATGGTCACGTCGGGAGCGGTGGGCCGCGCGTGCGGCTCGGACCACGGCCGGGCCTGCGGGCCGCTCGGCGTCGGTCGCGCGGGGGGTTCGGCCAGTGACTGGTCGGTTGTTGGCGCCTTGTCGCGCAAGGCACGGACGACGTCCTCGGCGAATTCCCCACATGAGTCGTACCTGTCGCCGGGGTCCTTCGCCATTCCCCTGGCGAGCACCGAGTCCAGGCGCGCGGGCAGCTCCGGCCGCGCCGCGCGCGGCGACGGGATCGGGCCGTGCAGGTGCCCGAAGAGCACGGCGGGCAGATTCGGGCCGTCGTACGGTCCCGCGCCGGTGAGCAAACGAAACAGCGTGCACGCCAACGCGTACTGATCGCAGCGGTGGTCCAGCGGCGCGTTGGTCAGCTGCTCCGGCGCGGCGTAGGCGAGGGTCGCGGTGAGGTTGCCGGTGCGGGTGAGCCCGGCGGTGTCGTCGAGCAGTTTGGCGATGCCGAAGTCGGTCAGCAGCACCCGCTCGTCGAAGCCCGTGCCGACGCCCGCGGAACGGGACAGCAGGATGTTGGCGGGCTTCACATCGCGGTGCAGCACGCCCCTGGCGTGCGCGTAATCCAAGGCGCCCGCGGTCTGCACGACGATCTGCGCGACCCGCTCCGGCGACATGTCGCTCGGCGGCGCCGCGGCGCTGTCCTGACCGTCCACGTACTGCATCGAGATCCACAGTCGCTCGTCCTCGATGCCGCGGTCGTAGACGGTGATGATGTTCGGGTGGTCCAGCTGCGCGACCAGGTCTGCCTCGCGCTCGAACCGCCGCCGAATCTCGGCGTCGTCGAACATCTCCCGGTGCAGCAGCTTCAGCGCGGTCGTCTTCGGCAGCCGGGGATGGCGCGCCGCGTACACCGCGCCCATGCCGCCGCGTCCCAGCTCGCGTTCGATCACGTAGCCCGCGAACACCTCACCACGGCGCAACATCCGTGCCCCCCATCCAGCGTGCCGAGACCTCGACGAGTCTAGAACGGTCTCATGGCTTTCCGGCGTTCACGTCGGCCCAGGATCGGACGTCGCCGCGATCCAGCGCCACGGCGAGCAGGTCGGGGAAGCGGTCGGGCGTGCAGGCGAAGGCCGGAACGCCGAGCGCGGCGAGGGCGGCGGCGTTGTCGTGGTCGAAAGCCGGTGCGCCGTCGTCGGAAAGGGCGAGCAAGACGACCACCTGCACACCTGATTCCCGCATGGCGTGCACCCGGCGCAGCATCTCCGCGCGGATGCCGCCCTCGTAGAGGTCGGAGATCAGCACGAAGAGCGTGTCGGCCGGGCGGGCGATCAGCGTCTGACAGTAGGCGAGCGCCCTGTTGATGTCGGTGCCGCCGCCGAGCTGGGTGCCGAACAGCACGTCGACGGGGTCGGTGAGCAGATCGGTGAGGTCGACGACCTCGGTGTCGAAGACCACCAGCGACGTGCGCAGCGCCCGCATCGACGCGAGCACCGCGCCGAACACCGAGGCGTACACCACGCTCGCGGCCATCGACCCCGACTGATCGATGGCCAGCACGACGTCGCGCCGCACGCTCTGGGTGTTGCGGCCGTAGCCGACCAGCCGCTCCGGGACGACCGTGCGGTGCTCGGGCAGGTAGTTCGCCAGGTTCTTCCGAATGGTGCGGTCCCAGTCGATGTCTCGGGCCCGCGGCCTGCTGACCCGCGCCGCCCGGTTGAGCGCGCCGGAGACGGCGGTGCGGGTGTGCGTGGCGATGCGCTGCTCGATCTCGCGCACCACCCGCTCGACCACGGTGCGCGCCGTCGCCTTGGTCGTCTCCGGCATCACCCGGTTCAGGCTGAGCAACGTGCCGACCAGATGCACGTCGGGTTCCACGGCGGCGAGCAGCTCCGGCTCCAGCAGCAGTTCGGTGAGTTGCAGGCGGTCGATGGCGTCGCGCTGCATCACCTCGACCACGCTGGACGGGAAGTAGGTGCGGATGTCACCGAGCCAGCGCGCCACCCGCGGCGCCGAATCGCCGAGACTGCCGGAACGTTTCCCGGAGGTTGGCTCGTCGCCGGTGTTGTAGAGGGCGCCGAGGGCACGATCGACGGCCACGTCGTCGGCGCCGCCGAGTCCGCCGACCTCGGGCTCGGCCGCGGCCCCGAGCACAAGTCGCCACCGGCGTGCGAATTCCTCCCCGGCCTCACTCATGTCCCGCCTCCTTCCGGCCGTTTCCCGCCGCTCCGGATGACGACCGAAGGTGACCGCCACGTCGATCGATTCGATGGCGAGCGGTGGGGCCGATATGGGGAATCATCAGGCGACTCCGAGGATCTCGGCGGCGGTACGCATGGCGCGGCGGCCGCGTTCGACATCGACGCCCGCCTGCTCCGGTGCCACGAAACCTGCGGTGTCGTGGATCGCACGGCCGATGGCGCGGCGTTCGCCGGATTCGAAGGCGCCGAAGGTGCGGCGCAGCACCGGCAGCGTCTCCAGGAACTGCTCGTCGTCGAGGCCGCGCAGCCATTCGTCGATGCGGCGCAACAACTCTCGGTCGTGCACCAGCAGCAGGCCGCGGCCGCCGAGGAAGCCGTCGATCCACGCTGCCTTGGAAGCGGGGGTCGCGCCGACCGACAGCGCGGCGGACAGACGGCGTCCGGAATCGGCGTCGTCGATGATGCCCGCGTCGCTGAGCAGCCGCACCGCGCGGCCGACGAGCGCGCCGTGCACGTCCTCGCGGTCGGCCAGCTTGCGCAGCGCCGCCAGCCAGGTCTCGGTGGCCCACGCGTCGTCGCGAGTGTGGATCGCCAGGTGCGCGGCGTCCAGCTGGGTGCGCAGTTCGGCGGCGGCATCGGCGTCCAGGCCGGTGACGGCGCCGGGCAGACCCGCCGCGATACGGACCAGCAGCCCGTCGGCCACGTGCGCGAGCGCCTTGGTGTCGGTGCCGCGCACGTCGCCGTAGCGCAGCGTTCTGATCAGGCCGGGCAGCGCCGCGAGCAGGTGGGTGACATCGTGATCCAGCGCCGCGACGGTCTCCAGGCGCTCGATGAGCCCGGAGGTCGCGCCGCCCAGGTCGGCGAGCAAGGCAAGTTCCAGTGCGCCCGCGAGGTCGGCTAGCGTGCGGTCGGGCCGCCGCGCGGTGTCCAGGATCTTGGTCTCGGCGGCGGTGCGCAACGTGGTGCCCCAGCGCGAGGCCTCGACGACGGCGACCGCGAACTCCGGGCGCCACTTCAGCGTCCACGTCTCGCGGAAGGTGCCGGTGCTGCGCACCTCCCCGGTGGTCGGCGTGCCCCACTCGACACCGAGCAGCCGCAGCCGGTGCAACAGCCGCGAGCGTTCCAGCTCGCGCTCCTTGCGCAGGTCGAGATCGACGGTGCGCGCGGTCGGCTCCAGCTTCATCCGCAGCCTGCGCACCCTGGCGCGCAGGTCGGCGTCGAGCGGCACCGTCGGCGCGTTCTCCGGCACCGCGCCGAGCGCCTCGCCGACGACCAGCTCGGTGGTCACCACGTGCACCATGGTCTCGTCGCCCCCGCACATCACCGCGCGCACCGCCTCGGTGACCTCGGAGAGTCCGGCCAGCGGTCGTTGCCGCAGCGCGGCAAGGGTTTCCGCGAGCCGGACCGCCTCGATGACGTGCGCGCTGGACACCGGAAGATCGTGCGCGCGCAGCACGCCCGCGACCTTGGTGAGCCAGCGCGCGATCGGCCGGTCGGGTGCGGTGAACAGGTGGTGGTACCAGCCGGGCGAGTCGACGCCCGCGCCGTAGCCGGAGGACGCGGCGAGCCGGGAATGGGTATAGGGCACCCAGGTGACGGTGGCCTTCACCTTCGGCATGCCCTTGAGCAGCCTGGCATCCGGCGCGGCCGGGCCGAGCTTGCCCGCCAGCGCGGGCGCGTGCCAGGCGCCGCAGACCACGGCGAGTCGACGCGAGCCGCCCTTGAGCGCCTTGCGCATGGTCTGGCGCATGTACGCCTCGCGGCGCAGGGTGTGCGCGTCGATCGCGGCCGGGGTCGGTCGACGGCGGCGCGCGATCGGTGCGGCGGATCCGCCGAATTCGTCGTCGGGACCGGCGCTTTCGAGCTCGAGCTGTTCGTCCGAGGGTTCGAGGAGCTCGATTTCCTGTGCCTCGTTGTCGGGCGTCTCGCGCAGCGCGGCCATGGCTTCGGTCAGCGCGTCGAAAACATCGATGTCCGTGGTCGATTCGACAACCGCGTCCCACCAGCGTTCGGCGTCGTCGTAACCGGCGGCGGCCGCGAGGTGGGCCAGCGGGTCGACGCTGTCGCCCGGCTCCGCCTCGGCGGCCAGCACCGCGCTGCCCGGCAGGTCGCAGAAGCGCACGGGGACTTCGTGTTCGGCGGCGTAGCGCAGCGCCTGCCATTCCGGCGAGAACACGGCGTAGGGCCAGAACGCCGCGCGGGCGGGTTGATCGGGCACGTAGGCGAGCAACGCCACGGGCGGAGCCATGCCTTCGGCCGTGACGAACCCGACCAGGGGATCGGCGTCGGCGGGACCCTCGATGAGGATGGTGTCGGGCCGAAAGTCCTCCAGCGCCAGACGAAGTGAGCGGGCCGAGCCAGGGCCGTGGTGCCGAATGCCGAACACCCGCGTCACCGCGTCGTTCGAGACGGGGCCTTCATCCCGCCTCCGCGGGTCCGCGGACACAGCTGCGGCGCCTGCCCCACACTCGGTGTCGGTCGGGCCGGTTCCCGAAAGGGGTGCGCCGTCCTCGGGTGCTCGGTCGTTCGCTGGCTCGTCCATGACCTCAGCCGGTGACCTCGCGGCAGGCGCGGTAGAAGTCCGCCCAGTCCGGGCGTTCGCGCACAACGGCTTCCAGATACTCGGTCCACACGGCGGCGTCGGCCACCGGGTCCTTGACCACCGCCCCGAGCAGCGCGCCCGCGATGTCGGTGGCCCGCAGCACCCCGTCGCCGAAGTGGGCAGACAGCGCGATGCCGTTGGTCAGCACCGAGATCGCCTCGGCGGTGGACAGCGTCCCGGAGGGCGACTTGAGCTTGGTGCGGTTGTCGGCCGTCATGCCCGAACGCAATTCGCGGAAGACCCGCACCACGCGGCGCACCTCCTCGGCCGCCGCGGGGACCTCGGGCAGCTCCAGTGCCGCGCCGAGCTGCGCCACCCGCCGCGTCACGATCGCGACCTCGTCTTCCTCATCGGCGGGCAGCGGCAGCACCACCGTGTTGAAGCGGCGGCGCAGCGCGGAGGACAGCTCGTGCACGCCGCGGTCGCGATCGTTGGCGGTGGCGATCACGTTGAAGCCCTTGGCCGCCTGCACCTCGCGGCCGAGTTCCGGTATGGGCAGCGTCTTCTCGGACAGCACGGTGATCAGCGCGTCCTGCACGTCGGACGGGATGCGAGTGAGTTCCTCGATCCTGGCCAGCGCTCCGGTGCGCATCGCGGTCAGCACCGGTGACGGGACGAGTGCGGCGTCGCTCGGGCCCTCGGCGAGCAGTCTCGCGTAGTTCCAGCCGTAGCGGATGGACTCCTCCGCCGTGCCGGAGGTGCCCTGCACCAAGAGCGTGGAGGAGCCGGAGATCGCGGCCGAGAGATGTTCGGACACCCAGGTTTTGGCGGTGCCGGGCACGCCGAGCAGCAGCAGCGCACGGTCGGTGGCCAGGGTGGCGACCGCGACCTCCATGAGGCGGCGCGGGCCGACGTACTTCGGGGTGATCACGGTGCCGTCGTCGAGCGTGCCGCCGAGCAGATAGGTGACCACCGCCCACGGCGAGAGCCGCCAGGAGGGCGGGCGCGGGCGGTCGTCGGCGGCGGCCAGCGCGCGCAGCTCCTCGGCGTAGGCCTGTTCGGCGTGCGGGCGCAGCAGGGTGCTGGCTTCGGTGCTGGTCACGGCAACTCCTCGAGCATGTCCGAGCGGTGGGTGAGGTCGGTGGCGAGCTGGTCGAAGGCGCGGGCCCACGCCACATCGTCGCAGCGCTTGGCGATCGAGGCGACGGTGGCCGCCGCGTCGACCGGCAGGTGCACCGCCGCCGCGGTGAGCAGCGATCGGTGCGCGGTGGGACCGGTGCCGTGACTGCCCGCGCGCTGGGCGGCGAGGCGGGCGCGCTCGAACAGCAGCAGGATCACGTGTTGTGCCAGCGGCTGCGGCCACGGGTGCGGCAGGGCGGGCAGCAGCGCCTCCAGTTCGGACAGCCAGGCGCCGTCCAGGCGCAGCAAGTGCCGGACGCGCTCGTCGACCGGAAGCAGGGCGAACAGCTCGCGGCGGCGCAACAGCGCGGTATCCGAGGGCACGCCGTTGGCGAACAGTGCCGCCGCCCAGGACGAAGCCTGTTGCGCCAGTGCGGCATCCACCCAGCCGTCGAACAGCGGCTGGCGGAACCGGTCGTCCACCGCGACCCGGACGGCCTGCTCCGGCGCGCCGAGCGCGGCCGCCCAGTGCCGCAGCGGCGTCGCGGCGACCAGCTGACGCAGGCGTCCCGCGGTGACGTCCGGGACGCCGTTCCATCGGTAGCTGAATTCGACGGCGCGGTCGGTGATTCCGTCGCGGCGGACGTCGGCGTCCAGCGGGTCGGGCAACTCGATCGATAGCCGCGTGCGGTCGGCGTCCACCGCGATCCAGTCGGCGGCGCGCCGCAGCATTCGCTCCGCGAAGGCCGAATCGGGAAGCAGGGCAAGCAATCCGGCGGCGGTACGGCGCACTTCGGCTCGGCGGTCGTCCAACGCGGTCTCCAGCAGCGGCTCGTCGGCCGCGCCGATGCCGTCGGCGAGGACGGCGAGCAATTCGGCCTTCACCTGGCCGGTTTCCGCTGCCCACGTGTCGGTGAGCGCCGCGCGCGCGGCGTCGGCGTCGCGGGTGCGCAGGCGGGCGAGCCAGTCGCGCCGTTGCGTGGTCGAGCCGTAGCGCCAGATCTCCTCGGAGTCGGTGTCGACGACGAACTCCGACAGCAGGTTTCGCCACTCGGGATGCCATTGCGCGAGCCAGCGCCCGCGTTCGCCCGCCAGTCGCAGCAGAGGTTCGCGCAGCAGGGACTGCGCGTCGGCGGATTCCAGCAACTGGGCGGCCAGCGCGTCGGGCGCGCGGAAATCGTGCGGCGCGGCCGCTTCGAACCATTCGGGCAGGAAGCGAGACCGGTCGCGCAGCATGTCGGCGAGGCGCACGGCGGCGGCGCGGGGGAGCTGCGCGCGATCGTCGTCGGGGGCGGGTGGCGGCACGGTGGCCTTCGGCGGGGCGATCCCGCCGCGTGCGAAAGTGTCACGCAGCGAGGCGGATTCGAGCAGCAGGAAGGCCGGGTCGGCGCGCAGGCGAGTGGCGGCGGCCGCGACCGGCGCGGGCAGCCGCGCGGGATCGAACGTCCGGCGCGCGGTGCCGAGCAGCGCCGCCGAGATCAGGTCGTCGGTCGCGCCGCTCGGCGCTGTGGAGTCCCGGTACAGCGCTGGCTCGCTCTCGAGATCGGTCATCTCGCCCACGGCGAACACCGAGATCGGGACGAGTCCGTCCACGGTCCACTCGCCGAGAACTGTCACCGGATGCCCCCCGGACACCGCGAGCAGCGACCACGGCTGTTCGCCGGGCGCGAGGGGCAGCGCCGCACCCTGGGCGTCGACCACCTGCCAGCCCGCGTCGGTGATCACCGGAATCACGTTGCGCAGCAGTATCGGCCACGAACGCAGCCAAGGGTCCGCGCCGATGGCCGTGGCGTGGGCGTCCAGCGCCTGGCGGACGGTGCTTTCCGTGGTCGGCCCGGCTGGGGTTCCCGCCGTCGCGCCGTCCGCAGTGGGAGGAGCAGGGGGAGCAGTGGGAGCGGCGGCGTCGGCCGTCGGGCCGGCGGGAATAGTGGTGAACGGTTCGTCGGTGCCGTGGCGCTCGCCCCACAGGGCGCGCAGGGGCGCGGCGCCGGGGTAGTAGTGCAGAGTCGCCTCGGCCATGTGCCCGAGGACGGGGGCGGTCGAGGGGAAGGCGGGTGCGCCGAAGGCGTGGTCGACGAGCAGCGCCCAGCGGTGGGTGCGGCGGCCGTAGAGCCAGGTGCGGCGGGTGTAGAGACGGTCGTCCTCGGTGCTGCGCACGCCGAGGGTCATCCACTGGTCGCGGACTACCGGTTCGGCCCGCACCGCCTCGGCCGGGTTGGGATAGCCGATGTGGGTGCGGACACTGGCGCGCAGGGCGGGCGGCAGATCGTCGAGGCGACGGTGCGCGGCAACGAGCAGGTGCAGCCTGGCGTATTCGCGCAGCACCGGCTCTGGCCAGTCGGCGCGGGTCGCCATGATCAGCGGGAGCCTGCGCAGCGCACCGGCGACGCCGGGGGCCTGCGCGTCCACCATGCGCGCCGCGATCGTCTCGAACGCCTGGTAGGACCGGTCGGCCTGGGCGAGACCGGTGCGGACCTGGTCGCCGAGCCAGATGTCGAGTTCCTCCAAGCCCGCGGTCACGCGCACCCGCCGCTGCTCCGCGGTGGCCGGATTCGCCGTGCGTTGCGCGGTGGGCTTCGGGGGATGGGCCGCGCGCCACGCCAGCCATTCCGCCGCGAAGTCCGCGACCTCGGCGGTGGGCGCCACCGCGCCGCGCGACCAGAGCAGCAGCAGCGAGAGCGCGTGCTTGCACGGCGTCTTGCGACTCGGACAACTGCACGAATACGCGGGGCCGGACAGATCGACGATCGTCACATACGGTTCGGGCCCGCTACCCCGGCACCGGCCCCACACGGCATCCGCACGGCACCCGGTGTCGCGCCAGCGGTCCGCGAGGGCGCGCGCCGCCCCGAGCGAGCTCGCGTCCGGCGCGAGCGCGCCGACCCGCTCCTCGGGCCACGGTGCGTTCATCGGGCGGCGCCCGAACGTCCGTGCGTCATCCTCGTCTCCCGTTTTCCTCGTTGTTCGATTTCTACCCGAGCCCGCCGACAGCTCCACAGGTGCCTATCCCTGTACGCCAACCAGATGCCGCCCGCCCAAAACTCCAGGCGCGGCCGAAGCGGAGACAGCGGTACGCCCTTGTGTGCGTAGCCGGACGAGTTCGCTCGAAGCCCCGCGCATGACGGGAGCACAGGTGGAGGTTCTATTGCCCGGAAGTCGCTGCGCCGACGCCGGATTCGTGGCCATCGAAGTATTGCGCCGAATTGCGTTGTCTGGCATCCTGTTCTGTTCGGCTCCGTCCGAGCCACCCAAATCGGGTGACACACCATCGAGCTGCCCGCCGGGGTTGGCCGAGGGGTGGACATCGAGGCGCGGCCGAGCCCGTTCGATGGCCATATCCATCCCCGCCGGGCAGGTTCGCATCCCTTCCGTTCGTCCGCCGCCGGTGGGCCAAACCCGATGTGATCGGGTAGCGTTTCGCTCAGCTTTCGACGGTGACACCGCGCGCGAATGCGGGAGGGGCGCGTCGCGGTGCGGTGTGTAGGGGGTTTTTCACGTGTGCCCGAAGCCCGCGGTCGACACGACGGCGGAGGCCGTACCGCGCCTGACCGAGGTGGTGGCGCGTCGGCTGAACGAGGACCCGTCGGTCACTCCGGACGTGGCGCACGCCGTGCTGCGCGCGCTGGGCGCCATCGATTCCCACGATCGGGCAAGCGAATTCGACGACTCGGGCATCTTCCTGCGCGCGATCCGGGTGCGCGGCTTCCGCGGTATCGGCCCCGAGGTGACGCTGGATCTGCCGCCCGGTCCCGGCCTCACCCTGGTGGTCGGGCGCAACGGCAGCGGCAAGTCCAGTTTCGCCGAGGCCGCCGAGCTGGCGCTGACCGGAGGCAACCGCCGCTGGGAGGGTCGCTCTGCCTCGTGGCGCGAGGGTTGGCGCAACCTGCACGACGGTGACACCGCGCGCATCGAACTGGAATTGCTCACCGGCGGCGAAGATCCGGAACTGATCATCGCCAAGGAGTGGTCGCCGACGGCCGAGCTGACCGACGCGCGCTGGAGCGAGCGGCGAAAAGGTGGCGCGACAAAGGAATTCGACGCCGGACGCTGGACGTCGGTGCTCGAGCTGTACCGCCCGTTCCTGTCCTACAGCGAACTCGGCACCCTCGTGGACGGCAAGCCGAGCGACCTGTTCGACGCGCTGCACCAGCTGCTCGGCCTCGACGAACTGACCTTGGCGCAGGATCGGATTCGCTCGCGCCGACTCGAATTGGAGCGCGCCGCACGGGATTCCCGGCAGGAGCGGATCGACCTGCTCGCGACCATGGAGACGCTGGCCGACGATCGCGCGGTGCGGATGGCGACCCTGCTGCGCCCGGCGCAACCCGACCTCACCGCCGTCGGCCGCGACATGCTCGGCACCACCGACGGCGCCGACGGCCCGGAAGGGCTGCGCGCCATCGTGCGGCTCGCGCTGCCCACCGAGGCCGAGGTGGACGCGGTCGCCACCCGTCTCGAAGCTTGCGCGGCCACGCTGGCGCGCGATTCCACCGCCGACGCCGAGGCCGACTGGCGCGTGTTGCAGCTGCTGCGCCGAGCCCGCGAGCACGCGGCGGCGAGCGGGGACTGCGCCTGCCCGGTGTGCGGGCGCGGCCGGCTCGACGAGGAGTGGTCGCGCCACGCGGACGTCTCCATCGCGCGGCTCTCGGCAAGGGTCGACGCGCTCACCAACGCACGCGACGAGCTGCGCAACGCGGTGCGCGCCGCGCGGGCGCTGCCCGAGCACGTGCCGCCCGAACTCGACTTCGATCCACGCAATCCGCCCACCGTCGACACCACCGCGGTGCGCAGGGCGTGGACGGAATGGGCAGCGCTGAGCGGCGCGGAGTACTCGCCGGAGCTGCCGGATCGGTTGCGCTGGGCGCACACTCGCCTCGTCGACGAGCTGGAACTCGTCCAGCAGGGCACCCGCAAGGAGCTGGACCGGCTGGACGAGGTGTGGGCTCCGCTGGTGCCGCGGATCGCGGCCTGGCTGGACGGCGCCCGCGAGGTGGCGATGCGGTCGGGCGAACTGCGCACCCTCAAGCGCGCCGAGGACTGGCTCAAATCGGCCACGGCGGGTCTGCGCGATGAGCGCATGGCTCCGCTGGAGACCACTGCGCGCTGGGTCTGGCGCACCCTGCGTCAGCAGAGCAACGTCGAACTCGGCGCGATCCGGTTGCAGGGCAACGCGGGAACCGCGCGCCGGGTGCTGCTGGACGTCACCGTCGACGAGGTGGACGGCGCGGCGCTCGGCGTGATGAGCCAGGGCGAGCTGCACGCGCTCGGCCTCTCGCTGTTCCTGCCGCGCGCGACGGTGGAGGACAGCCCGTTCCGCTTCGTCATGATCGACGACCCGGTGCAGGCCATGGACCCGGCGAAGGTGGACGGTCTGGCCAGGGTGCTGGCGTTCGTCGCGTGGACGCGGCAGGTGGTGGTGTTCACCCACGACGAGCGGTTGGCCGAGGCGGTGCGCCGCATGCAGCTGGATGCCTGCGTGCTGGAGGTGCAGCGGCGCGAACGCTCCGTGATCGAGGTGCGTACGTCGAGCGATCCGGTGCGCCGCTACCTGGACGACGCGCGGTCGCTGGTGCGTACCCCGCAGCTGCCGCCCGCCATCGCGGACGAACTCGTCGCGACGTGCTGCCGATCCGCGCTGGAGGCGGCCAGCTTGGCGAGAGCCCGGCGCGAGCTGTTGGCGCGCGGCATGAACCACCGCGAGGTGGAGCGGCACATCGAGGGCGCGCAGACCACCCGCGCGATGGTCGCGCTCGCGACGATGGGCGTGGGCTACAACGTCGACAACCTCAACAAACACCTTGCGCGCGAAGGCAGATGGCTGGTCGGCGCGCTGCGCGACGTGACGGCGGGCGCGCACGTGCCGATCGATCGGGGGATGCGCGAACTGATCTCGAACACCGAACGATTCATCGCCTGGATGGGCCGGTGAGCGAGCGCAGCGCGCCGTCGCGCGCGAGGCAGCGCAGCGGGCGCGGCGAAGTTGTGTGCGAGCGCGTCGCGGTCGGTGGCGAGGTCGAGTCGTGAACGAACGTCGGCGGCAACGGGATCCGCGGCGGCGTCCGCCTGCCCGGTCGCACCGAGCCAAGCCGAAGGCGCCGCGACCGACCGTCGCCGAGCGGCTCGACGCGGTGGACCGCCTGCTGGACGGCGAGGTGACCGCCGCGGGCGGGGTGTGGTCGCGAGCGACGGCCTGGATTCTGCGGCTCGCGCTCGAGCAGGCGGTCGACGAACTGTGGGCGCGCCGCGCGCCGGAACTGGCGCGCTGCCCGATGCGCGCCCAACTGCTCGCGTTGCGCGTCTACGCGGGACCGGAGACCGGCGCCCAAGTGGCCGCCGTCTGGGCGGCACTCTCCCGCGCCGCCCACCACCACGACTACGAACTCGCCCCGAGCGTCACCGAACTGCGCCGCTGGCGCGAACAGACCGCCGCCATCGCGGGCGTGCTGGGCAGAGTCGGCGACGGTGGTTCCGCCTGGGTGCGTACCGAGATCACCCCGGACTGACCGGCCCCCACAGGTACGGGCTGGTTGTGCGAGGTGCGTACAGATCGTCCGCACACCAGCCCGGACGCCGGATATGCGGCCACAGATGTTCGATCAGCGAACGACCGGAAACTGCCCGGAGCGCCAGTCATCGACGCGGCGCCGGATACTCGCGACCATCGGCAGGTCATCGATCTCCTCCGGCGAGAACCACGCGACCTCGTGCGACTCGTCCGAGACGGCCAGCTCACCGCCGACGGGCCGACCGAGCAGACAGATCGAAAACTCTTGGCGCACTTCGCCGTCGTCGTAGGCGAAGACATGGCCCGGGTTCGTGTAGGTGCCCACGATGCCGGTGATCTCGATATCGATCCCGGTCTCTTCGCGCGTCTCCCGGATCCCGCAGCCCGCGAGGGATTCGCCGAGTTCCATCTTGCCGCCGGGCAACGCCCACATGTCGTTGTCGAGCCGGCGCTGCAACAGCAGCTGGCCCGCGTCGTTGACCACCACGACAGATGCGGCGGGGACCAAACTGTTCGGCTCTGGCGCGTCCGGGTCGTCCTCGTAATCACGGCGTCCCACTGTGCGTCTCCTCCCAGATGCTTCGCCCGCGGCTCCAGAGCTCCTCCACGTGATCGTGGAAGCGGTCGAACATTCCCTCGTCTTGCTCCCGCCGGATATGCAGCATGGGCGAGTCGTGGCCGACGCGACGAGCCAGGATCGGCGTCACGATCATGTCGTTGTCGAATCGGAAGACCGACAGGTTGACGTGCCCGATTTCGTACCGGGCCTCGATGCCGTCGATCCCGCGAAGCTTTTGCAACTCGCCGACTGTCACGGCTATGCGTGTGGCGAGGGTGAGCGGGACGCTCTCCTCGCGCTCTCGTTCGCGGGTCACTTCGCTGTTCGGGTCGCCGATCAGAAACCGGATGCGGCACCCCTGTGTCGCTTTGCGGCGCAGCAGATTACCGAGGTTGGCGTGCTCCAGCCACAAGAAGTAGTTGGTGTAGCCCGCGAAGGTCAGCTCATGTTTCGACTTGGTGATGAGGTTTCGCCACAGCGAGGCCGGTGCGGCCGATCGGTATGGGAATACCGAGACGATCTCACGATCTGCGCCTGTTTTGATGGTCATTCGCACGGCTGAAGGCCACAAATCTGCCTCCTCGACTCCGAGGGTTTCGCAGACCGTCCATCGGTGCCGAGCGTGCGGCAGGCGCGTCGGATTGGCGATCCATCGGTGAACGGTCTTGATATCGACGTGACACATTTCTGCAAGCTGTTGGTCCGTGACCTTGGCCGAGGACATCGCTTGCCGTAGGGACTCGTTCACCGTACTCCCTCCTGCACGTGCGGGACAGTACGGACATTAGCTGCGAAACGTCCGAAACGTCCCGCAAACGCAGTAGGAACGACCGCAGCCGCGATGAACCCTTGACCTGTGCCATCAAGTCACATCAGCAGTGCTTCCCCGAAGCAGCAGAAGTATGCCGCTCTGCCGCAGCGGATTCCGGGCGATGCCGCCGATCCGATGGGTGGCTACCAACCGCTCCCCGCCGAGTTGGTGAGGCGGTACGCGCTTGCCATCGCGCGCTGGGCAGCGTCACCAGGGGGACAGGACATAGGGAGGAAGCTCGATGAGAGGTCCTGAACGGGATTCGGCTGTCGCGCAGCCGGATTCGGACGTCATCGCGACGGCGGGCGCGGGAAGGCGAGCTGCCGATACGGCCGACGATACGCTCGCGACGCGTTGCCAGTTCTACCGCCGAGTCTGCGGGTTGCCCGCATTCGTGCAACCCGACTACGGACGTATCGTTTTCTCGGTGGGCGCGGTCGGCGCGATCTCCATGCCTGCGCAGCTGGGAGCGCAGGTCCGAATTGCTCTGCGGGGTAGAGGGCTTCCCGGAGTGCCGATCGTGTCGCATCCGCGGTCGAAGCGGTGGACGTTTCTTTGTGAGCCGAACCTTCCGGACACGTCGCTGTACTTCACCGAAATGTTCCGCCTGAACGCAACAATCGCGAGCCTCGGCGCGCACGTCGCCCTCCCGACACCCTCGGTGGTCAGCGATGCGTTCCGCACGTGGGTGGTGCAGCCGACCAACGCGCTGCGGCCTTCTGGGGAGGAACTGGTGGAGTCGATCAGGCGGCGCGCTGAATGGTTGGCGGTCGCTGGCCGTGGCTGACCGAACATTCAACACGCGGGAGGCTACCGCTGCCGGGGGCCGTCGACGGTCGGTGACCTCTGCCGCTTCGCCGTTGCCGGGCGAACCGGACGTGCACCTGAGTGTGTTCTTGCACGGAGTGCGCATGGACTTCGCCGCCTGCCTGACCGCCGCCCTCGTGTTCGTCAGCGAGCACCGCAGCCGCCACTACTTCGACGCCGTCAGTGTCGACCCCTGCGCTGAGGGCTATCCACGGTTGCCGAACGAGCGGTTGTACCTCCAACCGTGATCGCCCACTCGAGAGCCACGTCCATCGGTCATGGCCGGACAGAGCTATGCATTCCTCGCTTGCACGGTCACGGTCGGGATGCGGCGCGGCAGCGCGGGCAATGCAGAGTGCGGGACGCGGGTAGCGGAGAATCCGGGTATGGCTGATACGCAGCAGTGTCCGTGCCGCCGCGGGGAACCGTTCGAGGAGTGTTGCGGTCCGGCGCTTTCCGGCGTCCGTCCGGCGGCGACGGCGGAGGCGCTGATGCGTTCGCGCTACACCGCGTTCGCCGTGGGCGACGTCGATTATCTGCGGCGGTCGTGGCATTCGCGGACCAGGCCGAAGCGGCTCGAGCTCGATCCCGGGCAGCGGTGGCTGTTTCTGGAGATCGTGCGCACCGAGCGCGGCGGGCCGTTCGACGATACGGGGACCGTCGAGTTCGTCGCGCACTACCGCGCCGAGGGTGGGCGCGGCTCGCTGCACGAGGTCAGCCGGTTCGTGCGGGAGGACGGTGCGTGGGTCTACCTGGACGGTGTCATCGAGCCGTGAGCGGTGGCGTCGGGCATCGTCGCCGGTGCGGGGCGTGAGCCGCGCGCCCGGCATCAGCTGCGGTCGAAGCGCGCGCCCGACGACGCTTCGGTAGCGTCCACCCCTATGCCACGTGTTGCGATCGAGTACTGCACCCAGTGCCGCTGGCTGCTGCGAGCGAGCTGGATGGCGCAGGAGCTGTTGAGCACCTTCGCCACCGACCTGGGCGAAGTAGCGCTGATCCCCGGCACGGGCGGGGTGTTCCGGATCACCG
This sequence comes from Nocardia sp. CNS-044, assembly GCF_059570515.1. NCBI lineage: Bacteria > Bacillati > Actinomycetota > Actinomycetes > Mycobacteriales > Nocardiaceae > Nocardia > Nocardia sp. CNS-044. The sequence continues at coordinate 510,398 of NZ_JCANSX010000006.1, read as the reverse complement.
TCGACGGCGAACAGGTGTGGGAACGCAAGGCCGACGGCGGTTTCCCCGACATCGCCGTGCTCAAACAGCGGGTGCGCGATCGCGTCGCGCCGGACCGTGACCTCGGCCACGCCGACCGGCGCGAGACCGGTGACTCCGACTGAGCCGTAAAGGCGTCAGCCGCAGCAACCCCCGCCGCAGCAGCCGCCACCGCTCGGCGGCGGCGCCGAGACCTGCGGCGCACCACCGCCACCACGACCGACCGTGGCGAACGTGGTCAGCAATTTCACCGTGTCGTCGTGGCCCTGCGGGCAGGCCGCCGGGTCCGACGACTGGGCCATGGGGCGATTCACCTCGAAGGTGTCACCGCAGCTGCGGCACCGGAAGCTGTAATTCGGCACCGGCCCAGGGTAGCGCGCGGATCACGGATGACGCGTCCGCCCTGTGGCACTCCGTAACCGCACGTACCCTCGAATTAGAGATCACGACGTGCGGACCCGGGGTGTAGCAAACCCGCAGCGCACCGGCGGGTCGTGGGCAGGAGGTGCGGAACGATGAGCACTCAGTTCGAGATCGAGCCGGGCTGGGATGTGGACGGCGCCGAGCCCATAGTCGAGACGACGTCCGGCCGGGTGCGTGGTTTCCTCGACGGACCGGTCGCCGCCTGGCGCAGCATTCCCTACGCGGCGCCCGTCACCGGCACGCGGCGGTTCCGTCCGCCGACCCCGCCGGAACCGTGGGACGGCGTGCGGGACTGTCTGACCTTCGGCGCGATCGCCCCGCAGACGATGGGCACCATGGTGCCGGTCGATTCGGAGCTACGGATGGGCGAGGACTGTCTGTGGCTGAACGTGTGGGCGCCGCGCGCCCGCTCGGAGGAGCCACGCCCGGTCATGGTCTGGCTGCACGGCGGCGCCTACTGCCTCGGCACCGCGGCCCAGGCCATCTACGACGGCCGCCGGCTGGCCGAGGCGGGCGACGTGGTCGTGGTCGGCGTCAACTACCGGCTCGGCGCGCTGGGCTTCCTCGACCTGTCCTCGCTGTTCCACGGCTTCACGCCGAACCTCGGCCTGCACGATCAACTCGCCGCGCTCGAATGGGTGCGCGACAACATCGCCGGGTTCGGCGGCGATCCGGACAACGTGACGCTGTTCGGCGAGTCCTCCGGCGCGGGCTGTGTGACGGCGCTGCTCACCGCGCCGCGGGCGGCGGGGCTGTTCCATCGCGCCATCGCGCAGAGCCCGCCCGCCACCACCGTCTTCGGTCCGGAGCGGGCCGCGATCGTGGCGCGGCGCTACCTGGAATTGCTGGGGATGTCCCCGACGCAGGCCCTCGACCTGATCGACCTGCCGATCGAGCGCGTGGTGCAGGCGGCCGGGGTGCTGCTCGACGAGATCCCGCTCGAGGAACCAGGCCGCCTCGCCGCGGCGCCGGTGGTGGACGGCGATCTGCTGCCCGGCTATCCGATCGACCGATTCCAGCGGGGTCGCTCGCACCCGGTGCCGCTCATCGTCGGCACCAACAAGGACGAGGCCTCGCTGTTCCGGCTGTTCCGTTCGCCGATCATGCCGGTGACGCCGGACGCGGTGAACCTGATGTTGCGCGACGTGGCCGCCGGTCACCCGGGGCTGTCGGCCCAGCGGATCGCCGAGATCACCTCGGCCTACCCCGATCTGGCCAAGACCCGCGGCGCGCTGGCCATGTCCACCGACGCGGCGTTCCGCATGCCCGCGCACTGGGTCGCCGACGCGCACGCGGCCCACTCGATGACCTGGGCCTATCGCTTCGACCACGCCACACCGATGCTGCGCGCGGCCCGCGTCGGCGCCGGGCACGCCACCGAATTGCCGTATGTCTTCGGCAATTTCGGCACGCTGAACCACGACCCGACGTTCTGGCTCGGCGGCCGCAAGCAGGCGACGGAGGTGTCGGGGCGGATGATGCGCCGCTGGCTGGCCTTCGCGCGACACGGCGTGCCCGCCGCGCTGGACGGTTCCAAGCACTGGCCGCCGTACCGGCCCTCCACCCGCACCACGCTGCTCGTCGACGCCGTCGACCGCGTCGTCGACGATCCGAACCGGGACCTGCACACCGCGTGGGGCGATCAGGCCGTCGGCTTCAGCTGAGCCTCAGACGGAGGTCGGCTCCGGCGCCTTGGCCACCGCGCGGCGGCCAAGCCGCACCGGCATCCGCTCGTAACCGTGCAGCGTGAACAGGCTCCTGCGCCGCGGCTCGCCGTCCAGGCGCAGGTCGGGGAACCGCTCGAACAGCGCGCGCAGCGCGTACACGCCTTCCATCCGGGCCAGGCTGGCGCCCAAGCAGGCGTGCACGCCGTTGCTGAACGACAGGTGATCCTTGGCGTTCGCGCGGGCCACGTCGAAGCGGGTCGGATCCGGGAAGATCTTCGGATCGCGGTTCGCGCCCGCCAGCGAGAGCACCAGAGTGTCGCCCTTTCGCAGCTGCCTGCCGTCGAGTTCCATGTCGGCCAGCGCGGTGCGCGCGGTGGTCTGCACGGGCGAGTCGATGCGCAGCACTTCCTCGATCGCGTTCGGCCACAGCTCCGGTTCGTCGCGCAGTCTATCGAGCTGGTCGGGATGACCGAGCAGCTGCACGACGCCGTTGCCGATCAGGTTCACCGTGGTCTCGAAACCCGCGCCCATCAGCAGGCTCGCGGTGGCCTTCAGCGCGTAGTCGTCCAGTTCGCCCGCGGTGACGAGGGTGCTGAGGATGTCGTCGCCGGGCTCGCGGCGCAGGCGGGCGATGTGACCGTCGAAGTAGTCGTTCATCACCTCCATCGCCTTCATGGCGCGGTGGTGCGCGCGCCACGAGATGCCGACGTCCAGCAGCGGTGTCAGCTGGTCACCCCAGGCGAGGAAGCGGGCGCGGTCGGAATCGGGGAAGCCGAGCATCTCGGAGATGATCGCGATCGGCACCTGCGAGGCGAACGAAGTGATCAGATCGGCCGAGCCGCCGGAGGGCAGCGCGTCGAGCAGTTCCTCGGTGACCGTTTCGACGCGGTCGCGCAGCTTGGCGATGGCGCGCGGGGTGAACGCCGAGGCGACCGGCTTGCGCATGGCCGTGTGGTCGGGCGGATCGATCACCAGCATGGAGGGCGGGTCGACCGGATTGGGTGGCATCGGCGCACGGCCCCCGAGCAGCCGCAACGGCTTGGGGATGTCGAAGCTCTCCGGGGTGCGCACACCGAAGCGGGTGTCACGCAGCACGGCCCTGGCCAGTTCGTGGTCGAAGGTGGCCCAGGACAGCGGCGTGCGCACGATCCGCCCGCGGGCGCGTAGCTCCTCGATGAGCGGATAGGGATCGGAGATGCCGTCCGGCCCGCCCATCAGCCGCGCGAACGGATCACCGCGACGCGCCTGGGTGCGCAGGACCAGCCTCGGCGTGCCCTGCTGCGACAACCAACGGAACGAATACTGCGGCTTCATATCCCACCAACCTCATCGTTGTGCGATATGTCCACCGTACGGACTCGAGGCCGATTCTGGAACGTGCTCCGGTCGGATGCGTTCTCCTACCCGGGTAGGAGAACGCGGCGTCAGCCGACCTGGACGGTGACGCGCTCGCTCTCGATGCGGCGCTCCCGACGGTCGGGGTCCGGATTGACGACCTGCACCAGGGAAGCGCCCGCGGCGAGCACGGCGACGAAACCGTTGATCAGTTCGTCGGCGGTGTCCCACGGCGCGCTCGACAGCACCCGGTCGCCCTCCGCGAACCCTTGGCGCATGGCCGATTTGCGTGCGGCGGCGAGCACCTCTGCGACCTGCATGCCGTCCAGCGCGACGCCGGTGCCGCGCGGGAAGAACTGATCGCCGTGCACGCGCACCGCGGTGGCGAAGTCGGTGATGCCGACCGGCAGGTCACGGACGGGCGCGCCGAGCGGGTCCAGCGAGAGCGCGGCGACCTCGGCGACGCCGTCCGCGTCATCGATGCGGTCGGCCGTCACCAGCGCGAGATCGGCGTCCGGATCGGGACTCAGCACCACCTCGGTGCCCGCCCACCAGCAGCCGAGCAGCACGGCGGCGGTCTGCCAGTGCGCGGGCAGCAGCACCGCGACCCGCGCGCCGGGGCTCAGACCGAATTCGTCGCGGATCAGGTTGGCCGTCTTGGCCGCCCAGTTCGCCAGCGTCAGGCCGGACAGCTCGATCCGGGCGCCGGTGGCGTCGTCGTAGTAGGTGACGCGCGGTCCCGCGGGCTCGCGGGCGAGGATCGGATCGAGCACCGCCTCGGTGAGGGTCAGTGCATGGGTCTTGTCACGCATCAGTGGCTTCACGCTTCAGTTCACGCATTTCGGTCCATTCTGGCCTGCGTCGATCGGTGGGGCGGGCGGAACCGGCGTCGCGGTCGTCGACGTTCCGGAGAAGTCGAACGTGGAGTTCGCGGCCGAGCCCGGCCCAGAATAGTCGCTCGCCAGCACGACGCTCACCGAGTCCGGTGACATCGACGGATCCGCGACCACCGTGAGCTTGCCGAGGGCTTCGGCGACCGCCTTGGCCTTCGGATCCGCGCTGTCCGCCGCGAGCACGCGGCTACCGGTGACACTTCCACCGGAATAATTGCCCACCCGGCCCGCTTGGAAACCCTTCGCCGTCAAGGCCTGCGACACCTGACCGGCCAGACCCCCGACTCCGCTGGCGTTGAGCACGTTCACCGTGACCGTCGCGGGATCCACCGCGGGGGGTGCGGACTCCTCGGCCTTCTCCCCGACGAGCGAGGCCACATAGGACTTGACCGCCTTCGGCTCCACCCGGACCACGGACTCGCCGTCGCTGGTCGTGCCGTTGAGATCGGCCACCGGAATGGTCTCGAACTCGACCTGTCCGCCGGAGAGATCCTGGAGTTGCTGGAGGAAGGCGACCACGTCCCAGCCCTCGTCGAGCACTACCGTGCGCCCGACCGCCTCGCTCAGGTGGCTGAGCCGCGCCGGGCTGCTGAGCGTCTTCGCGCTGAGCACCTGACCGACCAGCTGGGCCATGAACACCTGCTGGCGCACGATCCGGTCCAGGTCGCCGCGCTGCAGGTCGTGGCGCTGGCGCACGAAACTCAGTGCCTGCCTGCCGTCCAGCCGCTGACGGCCCGCGGGGAAGTCCGCGCCCGACATCCACTCGTCCACCGGATTGTTCAGGCACACCTCCACGCCGCCGACGGCGTCGGTGAGCAGCACGAAGCCGAGCAGGCTGACCTCGGCGTAGTGGTCGACGGTGATGCCGGTCAGATTGGCGACGGTCTTGATCAGCGCCTGCCGCCCCGCCTTGGTCGACTTCTGCTCGGCCTCGACCTCCGCGACGCCCTGTTCGATGAGCTTCTGCCGCTCGGTCTCCTTGGTCGCGCCGTACGCCGAATTGATCTTGCCCGTGCCGATGCCCGGGATGTCGACGTAGGAATCGCGCGGCAGCGAGATGGCGGTCGCGGAGCTGCCGTCGTTGGGCACCCGGACCAGCACGATGGTGTCGGTGTTGGTGCCCACCTCGTCGCCCGCGTGCAGCATCGCGCGCTCGGCGTCGGTGAGCGGGTTGCCGTGCGCGTCGGTGCGGCTGTCCACGCCGACGAGCAGGATGTCGACCGCGCCGTCGCGGCCGCCGCCGAGGCCGAGGTCGCCGATGCGCTGGATGTTGGAGATCAGCGAGTCGACGCTGTGCCAGGCGAATCCGGTGATGACGAGCACCACGGCGGCCAGTGCCGCGACGAAGGCGTGCACCGGGCCCCACGAACCGTCGCCGGTCTGCGCGCCGGCTGGTCGCGACGGCATCGATGTGCTCCTCCGCTGCAACTGAGCATCCTCTCGACAAGCCCCATGTTCACCCCGACCACCCCCGCGGCTCCCGCGGCCGATCCGTAGATCCCGCAGCCCCGGAGCCGTCGCTCAAGGCTAACCAACGGTTACCCCACGGGACGGCACCCGCGAGTGTCACGGCGTGCCAGACTTGCGACCGTGACCGCCGCCGTACCGCCCGCCGCCGCTCGTCTCGTCGTCACCGGGGCCGGTGGACAAGTCGGCAGGGAGCTGTTGCGCCTCGCGCCGCGCGCTCGCGGATACGGGCGCGCCGACCTCGACATCACCGACGCCGACGCGGTGCGCGCCGCGATCGCCCCCGGTGACGTGGTGCTCAACTGCGCCGCGTACACCGCGGTGGACAAGGCCGAGTCCGAGCCCGATGCCGCCTTCGCGGGCAACGAGACCGGCCCGGCCGTGCTCGCCGCCGTCTGCGCGACCGTCGAGGCCCGGCTCATCCATCTCTCCACCGACTATGTCTTCCCGGGTACCCAGCGCGCGCCGTACGACACGGACGATCCGACGGGGCCCGCCACGGTGTACGGACGATCCAAACTGGCGGGGGAGCGGGCGGTCCTGGAAAAGGCGCCGAATTCGCATGTGGTGCGGACGGCCTGGGTGTACAGCGGGCGCGGCGGTGATTTCGTCGCGACCATGCTGCGGCTGGAACGCGAGCGCGAGACCGTCGACGTGGTGGACGACCAGATCGGGTCACCGACCTACGCGGCGGATCTCGCCGCGGGCCTGCTCGAGCTCGTCGCGCGGCCGGACGCGCCGCGGCTGCTGCACGCGACCAACGCGGGCGTGGCGAGTTGGTTCGACCTGGCGCGGGCGGTCTTCGCGGAGGTCGGCGCCGACCCGGAACGGGTGCGACCGTGCGATTCCACGGCCTACCCCAGACCCGCACGGCGCCCGGCCTATTCGGTGCTGTCGGACCGGGCTTGGCGATCGGCCGGGTTGACGCCGCTGCGGGACTGGCGCGCCGCGCTGCACGACGCGCTGCGCGCGAGCCGGGAATGACGGCGAGAACCGCTCGGCCCGTGCCCTTTTCGACGCGCTCGGCGGTCCGTCGCCGACCGGCTCGGAAGACCGATCGGTCTGCCATCGGTCCTGCACCGGGGCACGCGCGGTCGCGTCGTTCCGACTAGGCTCGCCCAATGTGAGCGCTTCCGATTCCTTGGCCCCAGGTGGCCTTGCCGTCGTCACGGTGACTTATTCGCCCGGCGAGCACCTCGAGCACTTCATCACCACCCTCGCCCACGCCACCAGCGAGAAACCGCAGGTGATCCTGGCCGACAACGGGTCGGTCGACGGCGTGCCCGAGCTGGTGGCCGAGGCCAACTCGCACGTGCGGCTATTGCGCACCGGCGGCAACATCGGATACGGCGGCGCGATCAACCGCGCCGTGGCCGAGATCGACCCGAGTATCGAGTTCGTCGTCATCGCCAACCCCGATATCCGCTGGGGCGCCGATTCCATCGACAAGCTGCTCGAGGCCGCCAAGCGCTGGCCGCGGGCGGGCGCGCTCGGCCCGATGGTGCTGGAGCCGGACGGCAGCGTGTACCCGTCGGCGCGCTCGGTGCCCGGTCTGCTGGACGGCGCGGGTCACGCCATCCTGGGCACCGTGTGGCCCGGCAACCCGTGGACCCGCCGCTACCGGCAGGAGAACGAGGAGATTTCCGAGCGCACCGTCGGCTGGTTGTCCGGCTCGTGCCTGTTGGTGCGCCGCGCCGCCTTCGACTCGATCGAGGGCTTCGACTCGCGCTACTTCATGTACATGGAGGACGTCGACTTCGGCGACCGCATGGGCAAGGCGGGCTGGCACAACGTGTTCGTGCCGACCGCCGAGGTCACCCACGCCAAGGGCCACGCTGCGGGACGCCATCCCGAGGTGATGCTGCCCGCGCACCACGCCAGCGCGTACCGGTTCCAGGCCGACCGGCATCCGCACTGGTGGCAGGCGCCGCTGCGGCTCGCGTTGCGCGCCGGACTTGCGATTCGCTCCCGGATTGCGGTTCGATCTGCGCTGCGTGAGTTGGCTCGGGAACAGGGTCGACAGGCGTAGCAGCGCGGCCGACGAACTAGGGGAATATTGATGGCAGGACATCCAGGCACCGACGCCGTGATTCTGGTCGGCGGCCAGGGCACGAGGTTGCGTCCGCTGACCCTCTCGGCGCCCAAGCCGATGCTGCCGACGGCGGGCCTGCCGTTCCTCACCCACCTGCTCGCCCGCATCGCCGAGGCCGGGATCACCCACGTCGTGCTGGGCACCTCCTTCAAGGCGGAGGTGTTCGAGGAGCACTTCGGCGACGGCGCCGAGCTCGGTCTCGAGCTGGAGTACGTCACCGAGACCGAACCGCTCGGCACCGGCGGCGGCATCCGCAACGTGCTGCCCAAGCTGCGCGCCGACAACGTGATGGTCTTCAACGGTGACGTGCTCGGCGGCACCGACCTCGGCGCGATCCTGGACACCCACGAGTCCACCAACGCCGATGTGACGCTGCACCTGGTGCGCGTCTCCGATCCGCGCGCGTTCGGCTGTGTGCCCACCGACGAGAACGGCCGGGTCACCGAGTTCCTGGAGAAGACCCAGGATCCGCCGACCGACCAGATCAACGCCGGTTGCTACGTCTTCCGCCGCGAGTACATCGAGAAGATCCCGTCCGGGCGTCCGGTGTCGGTGGAGCGCGAGGTCTTCCCCGCGTTGCTCGCCGAGGGCGCGCGGGTGCAGGGCCACGTCGACTCGTCGTACTGGCGTGACATGGGCACTCCCGAGGACTTCGTGCGTGGCTCGGCCGACTTGGTCCGCGGCATCGCCCCCTCGCCCGCGCTGCCGGGTCAGCGCGGCGAATCCCTGGTCCACCCCGGCGCGGGCGTCGCCCCCGGCGCGCTGCTCATCGGCGGCACCGTGGTCGGCCGCGGCGCGGAGATCGGCGCGGGCGCGCGCCTCGACGGCGCGGTGATCTTCGACGGCGCCGTCGTCGAGGCGGGCGCCACCGTGGAACGCTCCATCATCGGCTTCGGCGCCCGCATCGGCCCGCGCGCGCTGGTCCGCGACGGCGTCATCGGTGACGGCGCGAACGTCGGCGCCCGCTGCGAGTTGCTGCGCGGCGCGCGCGTCTGGCCCGGCGTCGAGATCCCGGACGGCGGTATCCGCTTCTCCACCGACGTCTGAGATCCGCACCGGACGCCAGAGAGTTCGCGGTCAGTCGGTGCGTTTCCAGACGTAGCGGGTTTTGGGGCGGCCCGCGCGGCCGTAATCGGAGCGGCGGACGACCAGGCCGTCGTCGGCCAGCTTCTCGAGGTAGCGCCACGCGGTGATCCGGGAGACGCCGATGCCGGTCGCGGTGTCGGCGGCGGTGATGCCGTCCTCGGCGGTGCGCACGATCCGCGAGATCTCCTCGAGTGTCTGCGGCGCGACGCCTTTCGGGGTGTTGGCGCGCTGGTCCGGAGTGCGCAGCGCGCTGAGCGCGCGGTCGATGTCGAGCTGGGTCAGCGCGGACTCGCCCGCGGGCAGTGCGGTGCGGAACTCCCGGTAGCGCTCCAGCTTGTCGTGGAAGGCGGCGAAGGTGAACGGCTTCAACAGGTAGAGCACCACGCCGTTGGCGACGGCCGTGCGCACCATCGCCAGGTCGCGTGCCGAGGTGATGGCGATGACGTCGGGACTGGGCGCCATCCCGCTGAGCGCCGCCGCGACGTCCAAACCGCTGGTGTCGGGCAGGCCGATGTCCATCAGCACCAGGTCGACCGGTGTGCCCTCGGCCGCGGCCGCGGCGGTCGCCCGCATCGCCTCGCGTCCGGTCTGCGCGATGCCGACCGGTGTGAAGCCGGGAATGCGCTCGACGTAGGCGCGGTGCGCCTCGGCGATCAGCGGCTCGTCCTCGACTATCAACACTCGGATCACGATGCGTCCTTTCCAGCGCCGCGCGGGATCGTCACGGTCACCGCGCTTTCCGGCTCGCGGCGGGCGTCGATCGCCCCGCCGTGCCTGGCGATCACGCGGTGCACCAGCGCGAGGCCGAGCCCGTGATGATCGTCTTTGGTGGTGTAGCCGCGCTCGGCCGCGCGCGCGAAGATCTGTGCCGACATACCGGGCCCGCTGTCGGTGACGCGCAGGAACAGGTCCGAATCGGCTTGGCGCAGCGTGGTTTCCACCCACGCGCCCGCGCTGCCCGCGGCGGCGTCGATGGCGTTGTCGATCAGGTTGCCGACCAGCGTGACCGCCTCGCGCGCCGAGAGCGGCGCGATGGCGTCGAGGGCGGTGTCCTCCGAGATCGTCAGCTCCACACCGCGTTCGGCGGCCTGGTTCACCTTGCCGAGCAGCAGCGCGGCCAGTGCCGGATCGCCGACCGCACCCATCATCCGGTCGATGAGCGACTGGGAGAGCTGGAGTTCGGCGGTCGCGAATTCGACCGCTTCGCGGTGCTTGCCGAGCTCGACCATGGTGACCACCGTATGCAACCGGTTGGCCGACTCGTGCGCTTGGGCGCGCAGCGATTCGGCGAAACCGCGTACCGAGTCGAGTTCGCCTAGGACGCCGCGCAATTCGGTGTGGTCGCGGATGGTCATCACGGTGCCGAGGGTGCGGCCCTGCGAGGTGACCACGTCCTGGTTGACCAGCAGAATCCGGTCGTTGGTCACGTGCATCTCGTCGCGGACCACGCCCCAGCTCATGCGCTGCAACGAGATCGGCAGATCCTCGCGGTGCACGTCGCCCTCCGGCAGATCGAGCAGCCGCCGCGCCTCGTCGTTGACGACCTCGGCCCGCGCGCCCGCGCCGAAGACCACCAGGCCCTCGTGGATCGAATGCAGCACCGCGTCGTGGTGTTCGTACATCACGCGCAACTCGTCCGGCGCGAGGCCGTGCGTCTGGCGGCGCAACCGGCGGCTCAGCAGGAACGAGCCGAGCGCGGCCACGACCAGACCCGCGCCCGCCACGCCGAGGATCTTCGGCAGCTGCGCGGCGACCTGATCGCCGATGCGCGCCCGGGTGACGCCCGCGGACACCAGCGCCACGATGCGGTCGCCGTCGTACACCGGAGTCACCGCGCGGATGGACGGCCCGAGCGTTCCGGTGAACGTCTCGGTGAACGTCTCCCCGGCCAGCGCCCTGTCGATGTTGCCGCTGAACGGCTGGCCGATGCGTTCGGGATTGGTGTGGGTGAACCGCGTCCGGTCCGGCGCCATCACCACGATGAAATCCATCCGGGTTTGCAACCGGATCCGCTCGGTCACCGGTTGTAGCTGCGCGCTGGGATCGGCCGAGAGCACCGCCGCGCGGGTGGACGGCGCCTGCGCCAGGCTCACGGCGACGTCGGTGACTTCTTGCTCGGTGGTCACGTCGCTGGTGTGCCTGGCGTCGAACACCGCGAGCACCGCGGCGCCGGCGATCATCAGCGCGAGCACCACGAGTTGCAGGACGAAGGCCTGACCCGCCAGGGAGAGCCGGAGGCGGCGCGGCCGCTCGTCCCGGCGAGGACGCGCGCGCGACCCGGACCCGGCGGCGTCTGTGAAGCGACGACGTCGCACGAGCTGACCTCCACTGAACGTTATGCACCAAACAGTGACCCGCGTCACGCGGGTCGTCATCATTTTGCACAGGCGGCCGGGACGGCTCGCATTCCGGTACCACTCGGAGGACATGATTCGCCATGAGCGATACACCTCGCGCTGTTCGGCGCGACCGCACCCACTGGCTGTATCTGGCGGTCATCGCCGCGGTCGGCGCGGGCATCCTCGTCGGCTGGCTCGCGCCCGACGTGGGCGTCTCGCTCGCGCCGCTCGGCACCATGTTCGTCGACCTGATCAAGATGATGATCGCCCCGGTCATCTTCTGCACCATCGTGCTCGGCATCGGCTCGGTGCGCACCGCGGCCACCGTCGGCAAGGTCGGCGGGCTCGCGCTCGGCTACTTCCTCGTCATGTCGACGATCGCGCTCGGCATCGGCCTCGTGGTCGGCAACCTGCTGGAACCGGGCAGCGGCATGAACATCGCCAAGACCGCGGGCGCGGGCGCCAAGTACGCCGATCAGGCGCACAGCGCGGGCGGCACTTGGGATTTCATCAACGGCATCATCCCGACCACGCTGGTCTCCTCGCTCACCGCGGGCAGCGTGCTGCAGGCGCTGTTCGTCGCGCTGCTCGTCGGCTTCGCGGTGCAGGCCATGGGCAGCGCGGGCGAGCCGATCCTGCGTGCGGTGACGCTGGCGCAGAAGCTGGTCTTCCGCATCCTGTCGATGATCTTGTGGCTGGCGCCGATCGGCGCGTTCGGCGCGATCGCGAACGTGGTCGGCAAGACCGGCCTGGACGCCGTGGTGCAGCTGGCCACCCTGATGATCGCGTTCTACCTGACCTGCCTGGTGTTCGTGTTCGGCGTGCTCGGCGTGCTGGTGCGGGTGGTGTCGGGCGTGTCGATCCTGAAGCTGGTCCGATACCTGGCTCGCGAGTACCTGCTCATCGTCGGCACCTCGTCCTCGGAATCGGCACTGCCGCGGCTGATCGCGAAGATGGAGCACCTGGGCGTCGAGCGGACCACCGTCGGCGTGGTCGTGCCCACCGGCTACTCGTTCAACCTGGACGGCACCGCGATCTACCTGACCATGGCATCGATCTTCATCGCCGACGCGATGGGCAAGCCGCTCAGCCTGCCCGAACAGCTCGGACTGCTGCTGTTCATGATCGTCGCGTCGAAGGGCGCCGCGGGCGTCACCGGCGCGGGTCTGGCCACCCTCGCGGGCGGGTTGCAGAGCCACCGGCCCGAACTGCTCGACGGCGTCGGCCTGATCGTCGGCATCGATCGCTTCATGTCGGAGGCCCGCGCGCTGACGAACTTCTCCGGCAACGCCGTCGCGACCGTGCTGATCGGCACCTGGACCAAGACCATCGACGTGGAGCAGGTCCGGCTGGTGCTCGACCGGGAGCTGCCGTTCGACGAACGCACCATGGTCGACGAGCACGGTGCGCCGGAGTCCGCCGAACCCGCCGAACCCGCCGAGAAGAGCCTGGTCTCGGCCTGACCCCTGAGACGTCCCGGCCAACGCCGGGGCCGCGGGCGGCATCGCGCTCCATCCACCCCCTCCGCACGGTGCCGCCCTGGCGATCGACGAAGGGCCCGCGTTATCCCGCGGGCCCTTCGTTCGTTTTCGTTGGGGCTCAGGTATTTCCGGCGGTCAGGCGACCGCCCACTTCTCCGGATTCAAGTGGTACTGGACGAGCGCGGTGGCGTGGCCGTGGCCGATGCCGTGCTCGGTCTTCAGCAACTCGACCAGCGCCTTGTGCCCGGCCAGACCCGAATCGCGCAGCACGGTGAACCACTCGTCGATGCCGCGGCCGTACTTGGCCTCGATGTTGGGGAAGTAGGACGCGGGGCCGTGCGGCTTGGTCGCCATGGTCGTCTCCTGTGCTCGAAGTGCGTTCACAGGTAAAGACGGGACCTCGTCGCGGGACTCATCGGCGGGCTGGAGTTTGTGCCCTGGATCACACCGCGGGGACGGCCGCGCCCTTGGCCACCGACCGCTCCCTGATCAGCAGCGCACCGGTGACCGCGACCAGCAGCGCGGTGAGTCCATGGATGCCGAAGGCGGCGCCCGCCGAACCGTCCCAGCGCAGGACCGTGAGCATGTCGCCGAACGGGATCAGCGCGATCACCAGCGTGGCGATGCCGAGCGCGTACCGCTGCTTCGCGACGAGCAGTGCCAGGATGACCAGCCCGGACGCGGTATCGCGGAGCCTGGATAGATTGTCTAGCGGTGCTAGAATTCGGCCATGAGCACCCAGACTCGTAAGGAACGCGAACTGGCCGAACGCCATCGGCGAATCATCGAGACCGCCCGCGAACTGGCCGAGTCCCAGGGCTGGGAATCGGTGACGGTGCGCAGGCTCGCCGACCGCATCGAATACAGCCAGCCGGTGCTCTACAGCCACTTCGCGGGCAAGACCGCCATCGTGACGGCCGTCGCCGAGCAGGGCTTCGCCGAACTCACCGAGGCACTGCGCGCGGCGCATGCCACCGCCGAGACTCCGGCCGCTGCGCTGGAGTCCGTGGCGCGGGCCTACCTCGACTTCGCGGCCGCCAACCCGGCGCTCTACGACGCGATGTTCCTGATGAAGACCGACCTGACCTTCGGGCCGGACGCGCCGCAGGCGCTGCGCGACGGCTGGGCCGAGCTGGAGCGCCTGTTCCGCCCATACGTCGAGGAACCCGATCTCGGCGCGCGCACCGAGGTGGCCTGGAGCTCGATCCACGGCATGGCCACCCTCGCGCGCGGCGGTCGGCTGGTGCCGGAACTCTGGGAGGCGCGGCTGCGGATCCTGGTCGACGAGTGGCTGGCCGGGGTCGGGGCCGAGGCGCGTCGCTGAGTTCTCGCGCGCAGGTAGCGTGGGTTCATGGCTGATGTTGTGGTGGTCGGCTCCGGACCCAACGGACTCGCCGCGGCGGTGGTTCTCGCCTCGGCGGGACTGTCGGTCGAGGTGTTCGAGGCCGAGGCCAAGCCGGGTGGCGGCTCGCGCACCGCGGAGCTGACATTGCCGGGCTTCCACCACGACGTGTGCGCGGGCGCGCACCCGATGGCCTTGGCGTCGCCCTTCTTTCGCGCGTTCGATCTCGGCGCGCGCGGCGTCGAGCTGCTCACTCCCGAGGTGTCTTATGCGCACCCGATGGACGGCGGCCGGGCCGGACTCGCCTGGCTGGATCTGGAGCGGACCGTCGCCGATCTCGGCCGCGACGGTGACGCGTGGCGGCGGCTGTTCGCGCCGCTCGTTCGCAAGTGGCAGGGCGTCGTGGACGTGGCCATGTCCGATATGCGCGCGCTACCCGACGACTTGCCGACCGCGGTGCGTTTCGGCCTGCGGCTGGTCGAACAGGGCTCGCCCCTGTGGAACGCGCGCTTCCACGAGGACATCGCACCCGCGCTGCTGACCGGTGTGGCGACCCACGCGATCACCTCACCGCGCGCCGTCCCCGCGGTCGGCGCGGGCCTGCTGCTCGCCACGCTCGGCCACGCGGGCGGCTGGGTCATCCCGCGCGGCGGCAGCCAGGCCATTCCCGACGCGCTCATCGCCGAACTCGAGGACCTCGGCGGCCGGGTGCACACCGGCCACCGGGTGGATTCGCTGGACGAGTTCGCCGGTGCGCGCGCCGTGCTGCTCGATCTCGCGCCCGCGGGCCTGCTCCGCCTGGCCGCCGACCGGCTGCCCACCCGATACGCCAAGCGGCTGCGCCGGTTCAGGTACGGCGGCGCCGCGTGCAAGGTCGATTTCGCGCTCTCCGGCCCGGTGCCGTGGCAGGCCGAGGGTTGCGCCCAGGCGGGCACCCTGCACCTGATCGGCAGCCGCGCCGAGGCGATGGCGGCCGAGGGCGCGGTCGCCGCGGGCCGCCACGCCGAGCGCCCGTACGTGCTCGCCATCCAGCCGGGCGTCGTCGATCCCGGTCGCGCGCCCGGCGACGCGCACACCTTCTACACCTACGCCCACGTGCCGAACGGTTCCGATCGCGACATCAGCGACGCGGTCATCGCCCAGGTGGAGCGTTTCGCGCCGGGCTTCCGCGACCTGATCCTCGCCACGAATGTGATCACCGCCGCCGAACAACCCGCGCACAACGCCAACTACGTCGGCGGCGACATCTCCGCGGGCGCGATGACGTTGCGCCAGACGGCCTTCCGCCCCGCCCCGCGCTGGAACCCGTACGCCACACCGCTGCCCGGGGTCTACCTGTGCTCCGCGGCGACACCGCCGGGTCCCGGCGTGCACGGCATGAACGGCATGCACGCCGCCCGCCACGTGCTCCGGCACGAATTCGACATCCACACCGACCCGCTCGAACTCCTGCGCGACCGTCAGCCACAGCACCGCTGACATCGCCTGGACGGGTTCCTCCTCGGCGGGGCGGCCTTTCGCCGCCGCCACCGGCCGAAACAGATCGGCTCCAGACGAACGCGATTCACCGTCGGAATCGCAGCGCAGACCCGTGTCTGGGCGGCGCGACCACCCGCCAACACACGCGCCGAAAAACGCGCGAGCACCGCTGTCCTCGGACAACGGTGCTCACGCGGAGATGATCGCTAGACGGGCGCCGTGCGGTAGAGATCGGGCTCGACGTAGATGACCCGCGCGGCGGGCACAGCGCGGCGGACCCGCGCCTCGGCGGCGTCGATGGCCGCGGCGATGGTCGCGATGTCGAGACCCGGCGTGATCGCCACCTTCGCCGCCACCAGAATCTCCTCCGGGCCCAAGTACTGAGTCTTGAGGTGGATGACGCGGTCGATACGCTCGCCGTCGATCAGGCTCTCCCGGATCGCCCTGTCCTCCTCGGGGGTCGCGCCCTCGCCGATCAGCAAGCTCTGCATCTCGATGATCAGGATGATCGCGATGACACCGAGGAGCGCGCCGATGCACAGGGTGCCGATGCCGTCCCAGACCGCGTTGCCGGTAGCCATGGTCAGGCCGACGCCGAGGAAGGCGAGAATCAGACCGACCAGCGCGCCCATGTCCTCCAACAGCACCACGGGCAGCTCGGGGCTGCGCGAGTTGCGAATGAACCGCCACCAGGTGGCGCCGCCCTTGAGCGGACGGGATTCGCGGATCGCGGTGATGAAGCTGAAGGTCTCCAAGCCGATGGCGATCAACAGGATGACGATCGCGACGATCGGCGAGCTGAGATCCTCGGGATGCTGGATCTTGTGGATGCCCTCGTAGATGGCGTAGATCGAGCCGAGCGTGAACAGCACGAGAGCCACGATGAACGAGTAGAAGTAGCGGTTGCGCCCGTAACCGAACGGGTGCAGCTCGTCGGCCTCCTGTTCGGCGCGGCGCTGGCCGAACAGCAGCAAGCCCTGATTGGAAGTGTCGGCCACCGAGTGCACCGCCTCGGCCAGCATCGAGGCCGAACCGGTGATCGCCGCGCCGATGAACTTCGCCACCGCGATCCCCGCGTTCGCCGTCAACGCGGCCAGAATCGCCTTCTTGCCACCGCCAGCAGACATGTCCTGAAGGTCCTCTCTCGTTTCGCCGATCACGGCTAACTTAGCTTGTTCGCCGATCCTCGGCCGAGTGCGTGCGCCCGTCGCTCAGCTGCCCGCGCCGAGGCAGGCGCAGAACAGCTGGGCGGGTCCGTCCACCGTTTGGGCGCGAATATCGCTGTCTGCGGCCGAGATCCAGGCCGCGCCGCCGCGCCCGACGAGCAGCTCCGCGCCGTCCTGGAGCAGCCGCACCGTGCCCGCCGTGCACAGCATGATGCCCGGCCCCGCCGAGGTGAGCGGCACCTGTCCGGAACCCGCGGTGAGATCGAATCGGCGCAGTGCGAATTCGGGCGCGGGGGTGCGATACCGCACCGAGCCGTCGCCCGCCGGTTCCGGCAGCACGACCGGCAGATCGATCGGCTCGAAATCCAGCACCCGCAACAGTTCCGGCACGTCGACGTGCTTGGGCGTCAACCCGCCGCGCAGCACGTTGTCGGAGTTGGCCATGATCTCCACGCCGAGCCCGCGCAGGTAGGCGTGCAGGTTTCCGGCGTCCAGGAACAGTCCCTGCCCCGGCTCCAGCGTGACCCGGTTCAGCAGGAGCGCGGCCAGCACGCCCGCGTCGCCGGGATAGGCCTCGGCGAGCTCGAGCGCGGTGCGTGCCTCGAGGGTGAAGGCGCGCTTGCCCTTTCCGGACAGATACCGCACGCAGCCGTCCAGCACCGCGGGCAGCAACGTGGCGAGCACCGGCTGCGGCAGCGTGATCCAGGTGGTGAACAGTGTTCGCAAGCCCGCCGAATCGGGTTGGGAGGCAAGCATCTCCGTGTACGAGGCGAGCTGGGGGACCTCCAGCGCACGGAACAGCTCGACGGTGCGGCGCGGTTCGCGGAACCCGGCCAGCGCCTCGAAGCGGTCCAGCGCCACCACCAGTTCCGGCTTGTGGTTCTCGTCCCGATAGTTGCGCATCGGCGAGTCCAGCGGCACCCGCGCGCGGTTCTCCCGCTCGAATCCGGCGCGCGCCTGCGACGCCGACGGATGCGCCTGCAGCGACAGCGGCTCCTCGGCCGCCAGGATCTTCAGCAGGAACGGCAGCTTGTCACCGAATTCCGGTGCGGCCGCGCCCAGTTCGCGATGCGGGTTCGCGGCGACGAACTCCAGCAGCGATGTGGTGCCGACCGGCGTCTTGACGTGCGCGGGATCGGCGGGATGGGCGCCGAACCAGAGTTCGGCCTCGGGGTGTGCGGAGGGGACGGGACGGCCGCACAGCTGAGCGAGCGCGGTGCGCGAACCCCATGCGTAGGAACGCAGTGCACCAACGAGTTCGTGCACTAGTAGCGTCCCCCGTCGTACTGTTCGCCGCCGAAACCGCGGGACGTGTCCGCGGCCGCGCCGCGCGAGCCGATCAGCCGCAGGTAGGCCGCGGCCATCTCCAAGCGCAGCGCGAGCACCGCGAGTTGCTCCAGTTCCGTGCCGCGCCCGGACCCGCCGGGCTCCTCGCCGCGCACCGGCGTCGGGGCGGCCGGATCGGTCAGGCTGTTCTGTAACAGGTCGACGTCGGCGCTCACCAGATCGGCGTCGACCAGACCGGATCCGGCGCCGCCGAACACCGCGACCCGGCGCCGTGCGGCGGCCTGATCGGGATCGGCGCTGAGCACGAACACCCGGATTCGCTCCACCGGCGCGGGGCCGTCGAGTTCCTCGTCGTGGAACAGTGGATCGAAGTCGGGTGCGGACTCGCCCGCGGCCTCGACCATGCGCGGATTCGCGGCGACCGCCTCGGCGAGATCGGCCGCCGTCGCCACCTTGCCCGCGGCCTGCAGCAGCACCTCGGCGCCGTGCTCGGCGAGCTCCGCGGCGGCGGGGGAGTCGCCCGCCAGCACGATGCCGCGCTGCTGCATGCGCGCGGCCAGCGTCTTGGCGGGGTTGTGGAAGACCTCGTTGTGCGGTCCGTCGCGCAGCGCTTCGGCGTCGAGCACGTCGGCCAGCGCGGTCAGGTCCGGCACGGCCGCGCCGGTGCGCGTCGGATCGACGATGCGCAGCACCGCGATACCGGCCGCGAGGAAGCGCAGCAATCGGTTGTGGTCGAGCACCGGGACCCGCGGCTCCAGCAGCGCGGCCCGGCCCGCGGCGGCGGCGCGCAGCGGACCCTCGTGCGGTGCGGCGACGACGACCTCGGCGCCGCGGCGCAGCGCGCGGTCCACCGCGTCGATCAGGCGCGGATCGCCCGCGTCGTCACCGGCGACGAGCACCACGTCCAGCGGGCCCACCCACGGCGGCAGCGCGGCGACCGACACCACCGGCAGACCCGCGCGGTCACCGAGCGCGGCGACGAGCAAACCGGCGGCGCGTGCGGCGCGGCCGGAGCCGGAGACCAGGACCACGCTGCGTGGGCGAAGGTCGGCGAGACGGGCGAGCGCATGCTCGCCGATGGCCGCCGCGGTGGCGCGCACTTGGGCGCCACCCGAGGCGGCCGAGCGCAGGGCGCCGCCGCTGTCCGCCGCTTCGAGCGAAGCGGCATCGTCGAGGTCGAGCACCGGTGTTCCAGCGATCATCGGGCGTTCCACCTCCCCTCATCGCGCTGCGTCCGGATCGTCCACACCGAGCCCAGGTCGGGCGAATCCACTGTCAGTGATTCCACTATTCCAGTCGGGAGCGGGCATCGCTCGGGATCTCGCGCTGAGCAGAACCCTCTGCTTCCACGGTCGAATCCCGAGCTTGTGATTCCACTCCGTCGTAACTCCACTATCCCAGTCAGGACCGGACGATGCCCAGAATCTCGCATCAGGCAGAGCCGTCTGCTTCCGCGGTCGAATCCTGAGCTTGTGATTCCACTCCGTCGTAATTCCACTATCCCAGTCAGGAGCGGACGATTCCCAAAATCTCGGTCACGAGTGCGTCTACTTCCTCCGGCGATCTGGCCTCGACGTTCAGCCGCAGCAACGGCTCGGTATTCGAGGCGCGCAGGTTGAACCAGGCGTCGTCGGCCAGCTGGACCGTCACCCCGTCGAGGCGGTCCACCGACTTGGCGCGATCCTCGAATGCCTCGACCACGGCCAGCGTCCGCTCCTTGGCGTCGGCCACCGTCGAGTTGATCTCGCCCGAGGCGGCGTAGGTCTCGTAGGACGACATCAGCTCCGAGATCGGCCGGTCCTTCTCGCCGAGCGCGGCGAGCACGTGCAGCGCCGCGAGCATGCCGGAGTCGGCGCCCCAGAAATCGCGGAAGTAGTAGTGCGCGGAGTGCTCGCCGCCGAACACCGCGCCGGTGGCGGCCATCTGCTGCTTGATGAACGAGTGGCCGACCCTGGTGCGCACCGGGGTCCCGCCCAGCTCGTGCACAAGCTCCGGCACCGCGCGCGAGGTGATCAGGTTGTGGATGATGGTCGCGCCCGGCTCCTTGGCCAGTTCGCGCTCGGCGACCAGCGCGGTGATGGCCGAGGGGGAGACCGGCTCGCCGTGCTCGTCCACCACGAAGCAACGGTCGGCGTCGCCGTCGAAGGCCAGGCCGATGTCGGCGCCGGATTCGCGGACCAGCCGCTGCAGGTCGACCAGGTTCTTCGGGTCGAGCGGGTTGGCCTCGTGGTTGGGGAACGAACCGTCCAGCTCGAAGTAGAGCGGCACGATGGTCACCTGCGCGAGCGTGCCGAGCACCTCCGGCACGGTGTGCCCGCCCATGCCGTTGCCCGCGTCCACCGCGATGGTGAGCGGGCGGATGTTCTCCAGATCGACCAGCCCGCGCAGGAATTGCGCGTAGTCGGCGAGCAGGTCCACTTCGGTGGCGCTGCCGTGCGGGCCGTCGAATTCCGGCACGCCCGCGACGAGCTCGTCCTTGATCGCGGCCAGGCCGGTGTCCTGGCCGACCGGCAGCGCGTTCGCGCGGCACAGCTTGATGCCGTTGTACTGGGCGGGGTTGTGGCTCGCGGTGAACATGGCGCCGGGGCAGCCGAGGCGGCCGGAGGCGAAGTACAGCTGGTCGGTGGAGGCCAGGCCGATGTGCACCACGTCGAGACCCTGGGCGCGCACACCGTCGGCGAAGGCGGCGGCCAGCGCGGGGGAGGACTCGCGCATGTCGTGTCCGATGACCACACGGCCGGCGCCCTCGCCGCGCATCAGCCGAGCGAAGGAAGCTCCCACGTCCCTGACGAATTGCGCGTCGATCTGTTCACCGACCACACCGCGAACGTCGTAGGCCTTGATCACCGCGTTCACGAATTCGGCAGAGCGGGCGACTGTCATGGGCACTACCCTAGTGTGCCCCGCCGACACCGTGGGACCGCTCCCTACCCTCCGCCCCGATTTCACCCCGCGGGGCTGGTGTGGGGCTGTGGCCCCGGCCCCCCGTCGCGCTCGAGAACACGCCGCGGGCAACCGATTTCGCCGGGCGCGCGACAGAGCTGTGGCGACCGGACCGGGAGGAGCGTTCCGACGAGAGGCGTCTGGGTGTCTCGGAACGAGAGCGCGCGAGGTCAGTTCGGCGGATCGGGCAGCACGCGCAGATGCCCGCGTCTGCCGGTACGCGTGGTGCGCTGCGGCGCGGGTGCGTAGTCGCGGTAGCCGCGCTGATCGGGCTCCGGGGGACGGCGTCGCAGACCGGCCTCGCGAACGGCTTCGGCCAGTGCGGTGAGATCGTCGTCGTCCGGGGTGGTGGAGAAGCCGCCCTCGTGGCGGACCAGCTCCCAGCCCTTCGGCGCGGTGATCCGGGAAGCGTGCGTTTCGCACAGGTCCCACGAATGTGGTTCGGCGACCGTCGCGAGCGGACCGACCACCGCGGTGGAGTCCGAGTAGACATACGTGAGCGTCGCGACGGCCGGATTCTTGCAGCCGGGTCGGCAGCAACGACGCATGGGGATCACGCCGATGAGAGTAACCCCCCTGGCCTCCGGATGTGGACAGACACGCGCTAAGAGTGGCGGCTCACACGCGTACTTCCGCCCTCGCTCCGGGCATGCGCGGTCGCGAGCGAACCTCGTCCGGCCACGCCGGTCGGACGCGAATCGCCCGATTCGGGACCTACTCTTCCTCCGCCTCCGGATCGATGACGTCGGGGTCGACGCCGAGGTAGGTGGCGATCTGCTGCACGAGCACCTCGCGCAGCAGATCGACCAGATCGTCCGGATCGCTCGCGCGCAGCTCGAGCGGTTTGCGGAACAGCACGATCCGCGCGCGGGTCGCCTGACCGTGCCGGTCGACGCCCGCGGGGATCAGCCGGGACAGCGGGACCGGTCCGTCGGCCACCACCTCGTCCGGCCAGGTGACCGAATCAGGGTGCAGCGGACGGATTTTCGGTACATCGTCGACGGCGATGTCGAGTTTGGTGAGCCGATCGTGCCAGCGGCTGTCGAGCGGGGCGAACGCCTCCAGCACGAGCCGGTCGAACTGCTGGCCTCGGGTGCGCCAGGCGGGCACCGTCGGCGGCAGCATCGGCCCGCGCACCCCGCGGCCGCGTCGGATCACCGACCGGGCGGTGGGCGGGCGTCGATGGCGGGAACGGGACATACCCAAAATCTAGGTGAACTCGCACCGACCCCGCGCATCGAGGTCGGTGCGACACCTACGTGTCAGCCGATACCGCGCTTGAGGCGCCGGCGCTCCCGCTCGGAGAGGCCACCCCAGATACCGAAGCGCTCATCGTGTGCGAGTGCGTATTCCAGGCACTCGTCGCGTACCTCGCAGCCCATGCAGATCCGTTTCGCCTCGCGGGTCGAGCCGCCCTTCTCGGGGAAGAACGCCTCCGGATCGGTCTGCGCGCACAGGGCACGCTCCTGCCATTGCTCTTCGATGCTTTCGAACATCTCGTCGAAGCCCGTCACGACCAGGCTGAGCCGGGGTGTCGACACCGCGTCACCGCCGTCTTGCTCGCTCCGGCCGATGTCTGCGCAGACGCCACGTGCTGCGCCTGCTGTGGAATCGGGTTGCGAGACCATATCGTTGGCCATCGCTCCGCCTCCTCACTGTGTGTTAGCGCAGAATGATTCTTTCCGTCGGACCAACACGCACACCGACGGCCCTACCCCGCGACGTTGTCCCGCGGACATCCCCGAGCGCGTCACCCCGGCTCGAACATCTGTTCGAAAAGTCGTCCGCGCCTTGCACTCTCGCGCGAACCCGGAATGACATGACTGTGATTAGACACGCCGGACGTGTCGATGGTCAAGCCGCCGACGCTATTCCGTTACTATCCGCGACCGATTTCCGTGCTGATCTTGGTGTATGGCATAGCAAATGACCAGCAAATATGGCCCGAACACCGCTCGCTTCGACACCGCATAGGCTGTGCGGATGTGACTGGACAACAAGCGGACATCGCGCCCGCCAAGGGGCCCAAGATCGCCGTACTGGTCGGCGGAGTCGGCGGCGCGCGCTTCCTGCAGGGCGTGCGGGAACTGCTGCCGGAAGCCGACGTTTCCGCGATCGTGAACGTCGGTGACGACGTCTGGATGCACGGCCTCCGCATCTGCCCCGACCTCGATACCTGCATGTACACCCTCGGCGGGGGGATCGATACCGAACGCGGGTGGGGCCGCGTCGGCGAGACCTGGCACGCCAAGGAGGAGCTGGCGAAATATCACGCGCAGCCGGACTGGTTCGGCTTGGGCGATCGCGATATCGCGACGCACTTGATTCGCACCGAAATGTTGCGTGCCGGGTATCCACTCTCGGCGGTCACCGAAGCGCTCTGCAACCGGTGGCAACCCGGCGTGAAACTGATCCCGGCAACCGACGATCGGTGTGAAACGCATGTGGTTGTCAGCGACCCCGAGAACCCTGGCGAACGCCGCGCGATCCATTTTCAAGAGTGGTGGGTTCGATACCGCGCGAACATCGACACCCATGGATTCGCCACAATCGGGGCGGATGAAGCAAAACCGGCCCCAAATGTGACGGATATCATATCGTCCGCCGACGCGGTGCTGCTGGCGCCGTCCAACCCGGTGGTGAGTATCGGCGCCATCCTCGCGGTGCCCGGCATCCGCGGCGCGCTGCGCACCACCGAGGCGAAGGTGATCGGCGTCTCCGGCGTGATCGACGGAAAACCGTTGCGCGGCATGGCCGACGAGTGCCTGTCGGTGATCGGCGTCGAGACGACGGCCGAGGCGATCGGTCGCTACTACGGCGCCCGCTCGGCCACCGGCATTCTCGACGGCTGGCTGATCCACAGCACCGATACCGCCGACGTGCCTGGCGTCGAGGTGCGCAGCGTGCCGCTGCTCATGACCGACCCGCCGACGACCGCCGAAATCGTGCGCGAGGCACTGGATCTCGCGGGGGTGAAGCCGTGACCTCGATCGACCACGCCGCGGGCGAGCTGAGCATCCTGCCCGTCACCGGCCTGCCGGAGTTCCGTCCCGGCGACGACATCGCCGAGCACATCGCCACACGGGCGCCCTGGCTGGCCGACGGCGACATCCTCGTGGTCACCAGCAAGATCGTGGCCAAGGCCGAGGGCCGAATCGTCGCCGCGCCACTGGATCCCGAGGAACGCGACGCCGCCCGCCGGGCGCTGGTGGACCAGGAGGCCGTGCGGGTGCTCGCGCGCAAGGGCCGCACCCTGATCACCGAGAACAAGCTCGGCATCGTCCAGGCGGCATCCGGCGTGGACGGTTCCAATGTCGAGCAGGGCGAATTGGTGCTGCTGCCCAGCGATCCGGACGGCAGTGCCAAGGCGCTGCGGACCGCGCTGGCCGAACGGCTCGGCGTGACCGTCGCCGTCGTGATCACCGACACGATGGGACGGGCCTGGCGCAACGGGCAGATCGACGCCGCGATCGGCGCGGCCGGGCTGCGGGTGCTGCACGACTACGCGGGCTCGGTGGACGGGCAGGGCAACGAACTGCAAGTCACCCAGGTGGCCGTCGCCGACGAGCTGGCCGCCGCCGCGGATCTGGTGAAGGGCAAACTGGGCGGCGTCCCGGTCGCGGTGGTGCGCGGCCTGCCGTTCGTCGACGACGGTTCGGGCGCGACGAATCTGCTGCGCCGCGGTACCGACGACCTGTTCTGGCTAGGCACCGCCGAGGCCATCGAGCGCGGGCGCGGCGAGGCCGTGCTGCTGCGACGTTCGGTGCGCGAGTTCGCCGACACCCCGGTCGATCCGGAACGCGTCCGGGCGGCGGTCGCCGTCGCGCTGACCGCGCCCGCGCCGCATCACACCCGGCCGGTCCGATTCGTCTGGCTGCGCGATCGGGAACTGCGGAATCGGTTGCTGGAGGCGATGGCCGACAAGTGGCGCGCCGACCTCACGGCCGACGGACGCGACCCCGAGAGGGTGGAGCGGCGAGTGGCGCGTGGCCGGATCCTGTTCGACGCCCCCGAGGTGATCATCCCGTTCTGCGTGCCGGACGGCGCGCACGACTATCCCGACGAACGCCGCCGCGCCGCCGAGCGGACCATGTTCACCGTGGCGGTGGGCGCGGCCGTGCAGGGTCTGCTCGTCGCGCTGGCCACCGAGGGGATCGGCAGCTGCTGGATCGGCTCGACCATCTTCGCCCCCGAGATCACCAGGGACGTGCTGGGTCTCGCCGCGGACTGGAACCCGTTGGGCGCCATCGCCATCGGTCATCCGTTGACGGAGCTGACGCCGCGTCCGGTCACGGGGCCGGGGGAAGGGTTGGTCGAGCTGTGAGCGCTGAGTCGCTGCACGCGTCGGCGACATCGCTGCTGGAGGCCTGGCGTCCCGTAGTGGACCAGGATCGGTCGCTGCGGGAGGCCATGCTGGCCTTCCTCGGTTCCGCGCCGCGCGGCTGTCTGCGCGAGCACGCACCCGGTCACATCACGGCCTCCGCCGTGGTGTTCTCCCACGACGCCCGCGAGGTGCTGCTGACCCTGCATCCGAAGGTGGGGCGCTGGATTCAGCTCGGCGGGCACTGCGAGGAGGGCGACGACACCGTCGCCGACGCCGCGCTGCGGGAGGCGACCGAGGAGTCCGGCATCCCGGGGCTGCGGATCGAGCCCGGCCTCTACGGTGCGCAAGCGCATCCGATCACCTGTTCGCTCGGTGTGCCGACCCGCCACCTCGATCTGCTGTTCCGTATCACCGCGCCCGCCGGTGCGGTGCCGGTGCGCAGCGCGGAGTCGACGGATCTGCGGTGGTGGCCGGTGGACGCGCTGCCGGAGGATGCCGAGGTCTTGTTGTACTGAAGAAGACGCAAGGCGTCCGGTCGGTCTACGGTCCCGACCGGACGCCTTTTGTTATGTCATAACGACTTTACAAATCAGTTCTTTTGTATAGACATGTGACAGTTGTCGTTCTAATGTCCACCCCAGAAGTATTGTGCGTCACACCTCGGTGTGCGCCGCACTGATGGGAGACATCGATGTCGACGGATGCCGACGCGCCGCAGCGCCCGGTCGAAGCCCCGGCCTGGCGTGATCGCAAGCGCTATCTCTGGCTCTGGGGGCTGTTCGCGCCGACCGGCTTGTTCACGATCGGGCTTCCGCTGATCTGGGCACTGAACGAAATCGGCTGGCATCGCCTGGCGCAGGTGCCGTTCTGGCTCGGCCCGATCCTGGTCTACCTGGTGATCCCGCTGGCCGACATCTTCTTCGGCCCCGATGGCGAGAACCCGCCCGACGAGGTGATGACGTACCTCGAGAACGACAAGTACTACCGCTACCTCACGTACCTCTATCTGCCGTTCCAATACGCCTCGCTGATCCTGGCCTGCTACCTGATCAGCGCCGACGACCTCGGCTGGCTCGGCATCGACGGCGGCCTGCACGTCGTGGACAAGATCGGTCTGGCCATCACGGTCGGCACGATCGGCGGCATCGGGATCAACACCGCCCACGAACTCGGGCACAAGAAGGTCGACCTGGAGCGGTGGCTGTCCCGCATCGCCCTGGCCCAATCGTTCTACGGCCACTTCTACATCGAGCACAACCGCGGCCACCACGTCCGCGTCGCCACCCCCGAGGACCCGGCGAGTTCCCGTGTGGGCGAGACCTTCTGGGCGTTCTGGCCGCGGACGGTGGGGGGCGGCCTGAAGTCCTCGTGGCGGTTGGAGAAGGTGCGGCTCGAGCGATTGGGCAAGAAGCCGTGGTCGCCAGGCAACGAGGTGCTCTCGGCCTGGCTGATGTCGGTCGTGCTGTACGCGGCGCTGGTCGCGGTGTTCGGTCTCGGCGTGCTGCCCTACCTGGTGTTGCAGGCCGTGATCGGTTTCAGTCTGCTGGAGGCGGTCAACTACCTCGAGCACTACGGACTGGTTCGTCAGCGCACCGACACCGGTCGCTACGAGCGTCCCGCCCCGGTGCACAGCTGGAACAGCGACCACATCGTCACCAACATCTTCCTGTACCACCTGCAGCGGCACAGTGATCACCACGCCTACCCGACCCGTCGCTACCAGACCTTGCGCAGCTGGGACGGCGCGCCCAACCTGCCGAGCGGCTACGCGAGCATGATCCTGCTCGCCTACTTTCCGCCGTTGTGGCGCAAGGTGATGGACAAGCGGGTGCTCGCGCACTACGGCGGCGACATCACCCTGGCCAACATCCACCCGGGCAAGCGGGATCGGATCCTCGCGCGCTACGGCGCGGAGGTGGAATCATGACCGCATACCGTTGTCCTGTTTGTGATTACATCTTCGACGAGACCAAAGGCGCTCCGCGCGAAGGGTTTCCGGCTGGCACCCGGTGGGCCGACGTGCCCGACGATTGGTGCTGCCCGGACTGCGGTGTGCGGGAAAAGATCGATTTCGAACCGGTAGGAGTGACCTCGTGACCGAATACAAGCTGTACCAGTGCATCCAGTGCGGCTTCGAATACGACGAGGCCAAGGGCTGGCCCGAAGACGGCATCGCGCCCGGCACCAGGTGGGACGACATCCCGGACAATTGGACCTGCCCGGACTGCGGCGCGGCCAAGGCCGACTTCTTCATGGTCGAGATCGAGCGGTCGTGAGATTTTGACTGCGGCGGATGCCCGTGACAACCTCGCGGGTATGCCGCGCAATGGACCGAGGGTTCCGTACCAGGAGGCGGCGCGGGAACTCCTGCGCACCTCCGTCCTCGACGCCATGCGCGAACTGCTGACCGAGCGGGACTGGTCCAAGATCACGCTCGGCGACGTCGCGGCACGGGCCGGGGTGAGCAGGCAGACGCTGTACAACGAGTTCGGTTCGCGCGCGGGCCTCGCGCAGGGATACGCCCTGCGCTTGGCCGACGACCTGGTCGACCATGTCCGCAGCGCCATCGCGGGCAACGAGGGCGACGTCCGCGCCGCCTTCCGGGAAGCGCTGTCCGGCTTCTTCCTCGACGCCGCCGCCGATCCGCTGATCCAGTCGCTGATCGCGGGCGAGGTGAAGCTGGACCTGCTGCGCCTGATCACCCTGGACGCCGCGCCACTGGTCGAACACGCCACCGAGCGGCTGTCCAAGGTGTTCCAGGACAGCTGGGTCGACGCGACGGAGGCGGAGTCGGTCGTGCTGGCGGCCGCGCTGGTCCGGATCGCGCTCAGCTACATTCCGACACCGCCCGCGCCGGGCCGCAACGCGCCCGCCGATCTCGCCGAACTGCTCGGGCCCTACGTCGAGGCGATCCTGGCCGCCCGTGCGGCGCGTCGACCGAGTGCCTCGGATTCGCTCGATTAGGGGAAAGGCCCCCAAGGAATAGGGGCCGCCGACCGCCCTGGTTAGGGGAACCTTAGGGGCGAAGCCCCGATTTGCGGGAGGTGTGCGGTGACTGCTGTCACATGTGAACTCCCTGAAAAACCGACCGCCACGCTTGTAACGGTCGACACGTTTAGTCCGCGAACTCCGGTGTAACGGACTTCAAGCCTGTAAGTATTCTCATACATCGGAGTTAGGATTCTTAATTAGCGGGGCAAACGTGCAAACGGTTGGCAAACCGGCGGGATCGCCAGATCCCAAACGCCATCTGTGGGTTCTCGGCCTGATCGCACCGGCTTCCGCGTTGCTGCCCTCACAGCTTGTGCTGCACACTGGCGCCGCGGTGTTCTGGTGGATCGGACCGATCATCGTGCTGATGGTCATTCCCTTGCTGGACTGGCTGGTCGGCGAGGACGGCAGCAATCCGCGCGACGAGGACTACGAACTGCTGTCCAACGATCGCTACTACCGGTGGTGCACCTACCTGTTCCTGCCGATCCAGCTGATCGGGCTGATCGTCGCCGCCTACATGTGGGCGGGCGACGAACTGAGCGCGCTCGACAAGCTCGGACTGGCCGCCACGCTGGGCTTCGTCAGCGGCATCGGCATCAACGCCGCGCACGAACTCGGCCACCGCGTGGAGCACATGGAGCGCTGGCTGGCCAAGATCGCGCTCGCGCAGTCCGGGTACGGGCACTTCTTCGTCGAACACAACCGCGGTCACCACGTGCGTGTCGCGACGCCGGAGGACCCGGCGAGCGCCCGGCTCGGCGAGTCGCTGTGGGAGTTCCTGCCGCGCAGCGTCGCGGGCGGTTTCCGGTCCGCGCTCGCGCTGGAGAAGGAGCGCCTGGCGCGCAAGGGCCTGCCCTGGTGGACCGTGCACAACAACGTGCTGCAGGCATGGGCGATGACGCTGGTGCTGTTCGGCGCGCTGATCGCCGTCTTCGGGATCGCGGTGCTGCCCTGGCTGCTGTTGCAGGCGGTGATCGGCGCTGCCCTGCTGGAGACGGTCAACTACGTCGAGCACTACGGCCTGCTGCGCGAACGCAGGCCCAACGGCGCCTGGGCCCGCTGCTCCCCGCGCGATAGCTGGAACAGCGACCGGCTCGTCACCAACATCTTCCTGTTCCACCTGCAGCGGCACAGCGACCACCACGCCAATCCGGGACGTCGGTACCAAACCCTGCGGAGCTCGCAGGAGTCCCCGCAGCTGCCCGCGGGCTACGCGAGCATGATCGTCTTCGCGGCCATCCCGCCGCTGTGGCGCTCGATCATGGACCACCGGGTGCTCGCCCACTACGACGGCGACATCACCCGCGCGAACATCCAGCCGCGCAAGCGCACCCGGATCCTCGCGAGCTACCGCGCGACCGCCTGAGCGCCGCGCCCGTGCCCGTCGAGGCGTGCCCCGACGGGCACGCGGTACGTCGCGAGGCGTTCAGCGACTAGCCTTGCATCGGTACAGCCGACCATGGAGAGGCAGATGACGACCTCAGAACTTCCCGCACGCACGTCCATGACCCCCGATGTCCGCAATGGCGTCGACTACAAGGTGGCGGACCTGTCGCTGGCCGAGTTCGGCCGCAAGGAGATCCGTCTGGCCGAGCACGAGATGCCCGGTCTGATGGCTCTGCGCCGCGAGTACGCCGACGTGCTGCCGCTGAAGGGCGCGCGCATCTCCGGCTCGCTGCACATGACGGTGCAGACCGCCGTGCTGATCGAGACCCTCACCGCGCTCGGCGCGCAGGTGCGCTGGGCCTCGTGCAACATCTTCTCCACCCAGGACCACGCCGCCGCCGCGGTCGTCGTCGGCCCGCACGGCACGGTCGAGGAGCCCAAGGGCACCCCGGTCTTCGCCTGGAAGGGCGAGACCCTGGAGGAGTACTGGTGGGCGGCCGAGCAGATGCTGACCTGGCCGGGCGAGCCCGCCAACATGATCCTCGACGACGGCGGCGACGCCACCATGCTCGTGCTGCGCGGCGCACAGTTCGAGAAGGCCGGTGTGGTTCCGCCCGCCGCTGAGGACCACTCCGCGGAGTACACGGTCTTCTTGAACCTGCTGCGCGAGCGCTTCGAGACCGACAAGGGCAAGTGGAGCGCGATCGCCGAGAGCGTCAAGGGCGTCACCGAGGAGACCACCACCGGCGTGCTTCGCCTCTACCAGTTCGCAGCCGCCGGCGAGTTGGTGTTCCCGGCGATCAACGTCAACGACTCGGTGACCAAGTCGAAGTTCGACAACAAGTACGGCACCCGCCACTCGCTCATCGACGGCATCAACCGCGGCACCGATGTGCTCATCGGCGGTAAGAAGGTGTTGATCTGCGGCTACGGCGATGTCGGCAAGGGCTGCGCGGAATCGCTTGCGGGACAGGGCGCCCGGGTGCAGGTCACCGAGATCGATCCGATCAACGCGCTGCAGGCGCTGATGGACGGCTACGACGTGGTGACCGTCGAGCAGGCGATCGGCAACGCCGACATCGTCATCACCTCGACCGGCAACAAGGACATCATCACCCTCGAGCACATGAAGGCGATGAAGGACCAGGCCATCCTCGGCAACATCGGTCACTTCGACAACGAGATCGACATGGCGGCGCTGGAGCGTTCCGGCGCAACCAGGTTGAACATCAAGCCGCAGGTCGATCAGTGGACCTTCGGTGAGACCGGCAAGTCGATCCTGGTGCTCTCGGAGGGTCGTCTGCTGAATCTGGGCAACGCGACCGGACATCCGTCGTTCGTGATGTCGAACAGCTTCTCCAACCAGGTGATCGCTCAGATCGAGCTGTGGACCAAGCCGGAGGAGTACGACAACGAGGTCTACCGCCTGCCCAAGCACCTGGACGAGAAGGTCGCTCGCATTCACGTCGAGGCGCTCGGCGGCACGCTGACCAAGCTCACCAAGGACCAGGCCGAGTACATCGGCGTCGACGTCGAGGGCCCCTACAAGCCGGACCACTACCGGTACTGAGCCGGGCAGTAGAGTCGGCCGACGAAGGCCCGTCGATCCACGGATCGACGGGCCTTCGTGCTATCGGGGCCTTGGAAGCACACCGGAGGTTCGCAGAAACCGCCCGATCCGGTGGACAGGAGCCGCAGGACATCGGCACTGCCGGAGCTGATCGCGCCATCGGACACCTCGGCGGGTGCGCTGTACGGCTCGAGCGGCAGCGGGGCGGCCGTGCGCAGAAGTCTGACCACTGGTCGCGTCGTTGGGGAGCCACGATTTTTAGGGTCGCCCGGCCGGGTAGTCTGCTGGCCATGGGCGTACTGATAGCGGTCGAGGGCCTCGATGGCGCCGGGAAACGGACGCTGATCGATGGGCTGCTCGCCGAGCTGTCCGGGAAGGGGCTGCGCGTCGCGAGCGCCGCCTTCCCGCGGTATGGCCGGTCGATCCACGCCGATGTGGCCGCCGAGGCGCTGCGCGGCGCGCACGGTGACCTGGCAGGGTCGATCAACGCGATGGCCGTGCTGTTCGCTCTCGATCGCGCCGACGCCGCTGCGGAATTGTCGAACATGGTGGCCGCCAACGACATCGTGATCCTGGATCGCTACGTGGCCTCCAACGCCGCCTACTCCGCGGCGCGGGCCGATCAGCAGGCCGACGGCGAAATCGTCGCCTGGATAGGCGAACTGGAGTTCGGCCGCCTGAAACTTCCGGTGCCGCAACTCACCGTGCTGCTCGAGGTGCCCACCGAGGTGGCCGCCGAACGCGCGCGTCGCCGTGGCGAACTGGACGCCGCTCGTGCGCTGGACGCCTACGAGCGTGACGGTGGCCTGCAGCGGCGCACCGCGGCCGTGTACCGCGAGCTGGCGGATCGGGACTGGTTCGGCCCCTGGTGGACATACCGATCCGGCGACGATCGCCCGGCGCTGCTCACCCGCTGCGCCGAACTCGTTGGTGGATAACGTTGGATAGACGTCGGGTTGGTACCAGTGTTTGGCGTGGCAGCCCGATCCTGGCCTGGGAGATGACAACATAGTAATTATGAAGCCGAAGATTCTGGTCGTCGACGACGATATGGCACTCGCTGAGATGCTCACGATCGTCCTGCGCGGGGAAGGGTTCGACCCGCACGTGGTCGGCGACGGTACGCAGGCACTGGCGGCGGTTCGCGAGATCCGCCCCGATCTGGTGTTGCTGGACCTGATGCTGCCCGGCATGAACGGCATCGACGTGTGCCGTGTGCTGCGGGCCGATTCCGGAGTCCCGATCGTCATGCTCACGGCGAAGACCGACACGGTCGACGTCGTGCTCGGTCTGGAGTCCGGCGCCGACGATTACATCGTCAAGCCGTTCAAACCGAAGGAGCTCGTCGCCAGGGTGCGCGCCCGCCTGCGCCGTACCGAAGAAGAGCCCGCGGAGCTGCTGTCGATCGCGGACATCGTGATCGACGTGCCCGCGCATAAGGTGAGCCGGGGCGGAGCGCAGATCTCGCTGACTCCGCTCGAGTTCGACCTGCTGGTTGCCCTCGCCCGCAAGCCGCGCCAGGTGTTCACGCGCGAGGTGCTGCTCGAGCAGGTCTGGGGCTACCGGCACGCGGCCGACACCCGGCTGGTCAACGTGCACGTGCAGCGGCTGCGCGCCAAGGTCGAGAAGGATCCGGAGAATCCCGAGATCGTGCTCACCGTCCGCGGCGTCGGCTACAAGGCCGGACCGCCGTGATCGATGGCGATGCCCAGCAGGCGGACGGCCAGGGCTCGAAAGAGGCCGCGTCCGCCGTGGGTGATCGGGCGGGCACGCCGGGCGGGACGCTGGCGCGTCTCGAGCGTTCGCTCGCCCCGGTGGCCGCCTGGTTCAAAGAGGCGGGCACCGCGCTCGGTCATGTCTGGCGCCGGTCGCTGCAGCTGCGCGTCATCGTTTCCACGCTGACGCTCTCGCTCATCGTGATCACCATCCTCGGTGTGGTGCTGACCAGTCAGATCACCGACCGGCTGTTGGACGCGAAGATCAACGCCGCCGTCGAGGAGATGGACCGCGCCCGCAACTCGGTGGAGAGCCAGCTGGTCGGCGTGCAGGACGCGGGCACCCAGCAGTAGCGTCTCACCGACGCGCGCAATTCCCTGTCCAACCGCGGCGGGACCGGTCAATCCACCGGCGCCGCAGGTAGTTTCGACTCCGCGCTGAGCATGGTCGGCGGTACGCCGCAGCAGCCGATCACCTCCGGCCCGATCACCGAGATACCGGAGGAACTGCGCCGGTTCGTGCAGCGCAATCAGGTCAGCTACCAGTTCGCCACGGTCGAGGACCCGGACGGTTACCAAGGGCGGGCGCTGATCATCGGCAGCCCGAGCGCCGAGGTGCCGACCCTGGAGATCTACCTGATCTTCCCGCTGGCCAACGAGGAACGCAGCCTCGCGCTGATGCGCGGCACCATGATGATCGGCGGTTTGGTGCTGCTGGTCCTGCTCGCCGCGATCACCGCGCTGGTGACCAGGCAGGTCGTGCTGCCGATCCGGTCCGCGGCGCGGATCGCGAGCCGCTTCGCCGACGGTCGCCTCAAGGAGCGCATGCTGGTGCGCGGCGAGGACGACATGGCGCGACTGGCGCAGGCGTTCAACGAGATGGCCGAGAGCCTGTCCAACCAGATCACCCAGCTCGAGGAGTTCGGCAATCTGCAGCGACGGTTCACCTCGGACGTCAGTCACGAGTTGCGCACGCCGCTCACCACGGTGCGCATGGCCGCCGACCTGATTCACGGCAGCAGCGAGGATCTCGATCCCGCGCTGGCGCGCAGCGCCGAGCTGCTGGTCACGGAGCTGGACCGGTTCGAGGGTCTGCTCAACGACCTGCTGGAGATCAGCCGCCACGACGCGGGCGTCGCCGAACTCCAGGTGGAGTCGCTGGACGTGCGGATGTGCGCGCGGGCCGCGATCTCGACAGTGCGGCATCTGGCGAAGGACGCCGGCGTCGAGGTCGTCATCGATCTGCCGGAGGATCCGCTGGTCGCCGAGGTCGACCCGCGCCGCGTGGAACGGGTGCTGCGCAACCTGCTCGCCAACGCCATCGACCACAGCGAGGGCAAGCCGGTGCTGATCCGCATGCGCGGCGACAGCGAGGCCAACGCCGTCGCCGTAGTGGTGCGCGATCAAGGCGTCGGCCTGCGACCCGGCGAGGAGAAGCTGGTCTTCAACCGGTTCTGGCGTTCAGATCCCTCGCGCATGCGCCGCTCCGGCGGCACCGGCCTCGGACTGTCGATCAGCGTCGAGGACGCCAACCTGCACGAGGGCAGGCTGGACGCCTGGGGTGAGGTCGGCGTCGGCGCCAGCTTCCGCCTGACCTTGCCGCTGGTGCGCGGCCGCAAGTTGGGTCCGAGTCCGCTGCCGCTGGAGCCCGGCCGCCGGCGTCCATCCGATGCCGACAGCGATACGCCGACGGTGCCTTTCCCGCACGCCATTCCCGGCTTTGCGGACCCGCTCGGCGCGAACGGGACGCCGTCGACCGGTACGGCGGCGAACGGCGTCAGCGCGCGCCGAGCGGCGGATGACCCCGCTGCGGACGCTGCGGCGGCGAACGGTACCGAGGAGCCGACCCGCGCGCGCAATGGCGTCAGCGAGGCAGAGGAGGGGCCGCACGCCGCCGATACGGGTAGCCCCGGGGCGGCGCGGACGCAAGCGCCGGACGCTTCCGGCTCCGGCCGTGTGCTCACCGAACGCGGAGACGTACAGTCATGAGAATGCTCGGTGCCAGATCGTCCCGACTGGCCGCTGTCGCGGTGCTCGTCACGGCGCTGCTGACGCTCAGCGGCTGTGCGAGCCTGCCGGAATCCTCGGCACCGCAAGCGCTCGGCACGCTCAATCGCGAACCCACCTCCGAGGGACCGCCACCACCCATCCAGGGCCGCGATCCCGATCTGCTGCTGCGAGATTTCCTGCAGGCGACCGCCGACCCGGCGAACCGACATCTGGCCGCCCGCCAGTACATGACGCCGTCGGCCTCGGCGCAGTGGGAGGACGGCGCGAGCACGACGATCGTCGACAAGCCGGATACGCTGCGCGAATCGCGCAGCGGTGACACGGCCACCTACGTGATCCGCGCCCAGAAGGTCGGCGAGCTGGCTCCGGACGGCGCCTACCGAGCCGTCGACGGCACGGTCGAGAACAAGATCGAGATGAGCCGGGTCGACGGCGAGTGGCGCATCGATGAGCTGCCCGACGGTGTCGTGATGGACCGCACGGCGTTCAACAAGTCCTACCGTCGCTACGTTCTCTACTTCGTGGAACCCGGCGGCACCTCGGTCGTGCCCGATCTGCGCTGGATCTCGGTGTCCAAGAATCAGCTCGCCCAGCGCCTGCTCACGCTGCTCACCGAGGGCCCGCAGCCGGAGCTCGCCTCGGTCGTGCGCAATCAGCTCGGCCAGCCGGTCGCGCTGCGCGGTCCGATCACCAAGGCCAACGGCGACCCGGAGGAGGTCGGCATCGGGCTCGGCGGCGTGCGCGTCGACTTCGCGGGCGCGGGCGGGTTGAGTCCGCGCGATCGTGAACTGCTTGCCGCACAGGTGGTGCTGACTTTGGCGGGCGCCGACATCCTGGGCCCGTACATGCTGCTAGCCGACGGGAAACCGCTGGACGACCGGTTCGCGGCCAACGGCTGGTCGGTCGCCGACGTGGAACAGCTGAGCCCTCAGATGTTCGCCCAGAACCGGATCGGACTGCACGCCTTACGCGGCGGTGCGCTCGCCCAGGTGAACGAGCGCGGCGTGGTGAACGCGCCCGGCTACTTCGGGTCGGTGAACAACCTGCAGTCGGTGGCGCTCTCGCCCGACGGGCAGTTGGTCGCCGGGGTCGCCGCGAATGGACGACCGGACCCCGAGCCGCCGCGCACGCTCATGGTCGGCACCTACGGCGGCAATGCCTTTCCGGTCGCCGAGGGCACCACGATCAGCAGACCGTCCTGGATCGCCGACGGCGGCGCCGCCTGGGCCGTCATCGATGGGGAACGGGTGATCCGCGCCGTCAACGACCGCGGCACCGGCAACGTCTCGGTGCAGGACGTGGACACCTCGGCGTTGACGGGGTCGTCGTCCGGGCCCAACTTCCGCGGTCCGATCACCGAACTGCGCATCTCCCGCACCGGAGTGCGGGCCGCGCTCATCGCCGACGGCAAGGTGTACGTCGCGGTGGTGGAACGGCGGCCGGACGGCAAGTACGCGCTCACCTCGCCGCTGCCGCTGGCCGTCGATCTGAGCACCCGCGCGCTCTCGCTGGACTGGCTCGGCGGCGAAGCGCTCATCGTCGCGCGCGAGGGCAACATCAATCCGGTGCTGACCGTCACCATCGACGGTTCCGAGCAGTACCCATTGACCTCACAGAACCTCACGGCTCCCGTCCGGGTCGTGTCCGCCTCGCCGACCACGCAGTACGTGGCGGACTCGCGCGGTGTGCTCGAGCTGACCAACAACCAGACGAGCGAACTGCGCTACTGGACCGAGATCCCCGGTCTCGGATCCGACACCGCGCCGGTGCTGCCCGGCTGAGCCACCCGCCGAATGTCGGTGGGCGGGTGCACACTTCGGCCATGGGAGCCGCCGAACACCTCGCCGCCCTGCTGGACTTGGCGCTGCCCGCCTCGTGCGCGGGCTGCGGGGTGGTGGGCGTCGGATGGTGCGCGGACTGCGCGGCGGCACTGAAGGTGGGTCCCGTACGGGTGCGTCCGCGCAC
This sequence comes from Nocardia sp. CNS-044, assembly GCF_059570515.1. NCBI lineage: Bacteria > Bacillati > Actinomycetota > Actinomycetes > Mycobacteriales > Nocardiaceae > Nocardia > Nocardia sp. CNS-044. The sequence continues at coordinate 473,416 of NZ_JCANSX010000006.1, read as the reverse complement.
CGATCCCGGCGTCCCGTGCTGGGCGCTCGCGCCGTACGCCGGTCCCGCGCGTCGCGCGGTGCTCGCCGCCAAGGAACGCGGCCGCCGCGATCTGGCCGCGCCGCTCGGGCTGGCGATGGCGTATGGCCTCGCCCGATTGCGAACGCCCGATCGCGTATTGGTGGTGGTGCCCGCGCCGAGCCGCGGCGCTTCCGCGCGACGCCGCGGCGGGGATCCGGTGCTGCGGACGGCGCGTGCGGCGGCGGGGTGGCTACCGGATTGCCGGGTGGTGCCCATGTTGCGGGTGTGGTGGGGTGTGCGCGATTCGGTGGGATTGACAACCGGTGAGCGCCAACACAATCTGCGCGGCAGGGTATCGGTGCGGCGCGGGCCGCTCGCGAGCCTGCCGAGCACGGTCGACACCGAGGTCGTAGTGGTCGACGACGTGCTGACGACCGGCGCGACAGCCCGCGAATCGGTGCGTGCGCTACGCGCGGCCGGAGTCGAGACAAGTGCCGTCCTGGTGACGTGTTCTGCTTGACTCCGGGAAATTTGCGTGAACACTGGCGGACCGCCCGTTGGCGTACTACCGTCGCGATCACACACCCGAACCGAGAGTTTGGAGGTGGCGCCTCGGACAACTTCGTGTCGTGCGAATCCCCGGTGTGAGCCAAGCCCGAAGGCGTCAGCCTGTCTGACAACGAACGGCTCTCGCGCACTCCATGACCTCCGGATTCCGCTCGGCACGGCTCAATCCCGCCGCACGGGAAATCGGTCCGTGCGGCCAGATCCGGGAGGTACGCGTGACGACTTCTTCACGTCCTTCAGTGAAAGACGCAGATCCTTCGGTGCTGGATGCCGGCGCCCTGGATACGACAGAGCAACCCGCAGCGGACCAACCACCGGCCACTCGCGCCGACATCGTGGTAAAAGGCCGCAACGTCGTGGTTCCTGATCATTATCGAATCTATGTCGCGGACAAACTCTCCCGTCTCGAACGCTTCGACCCGTCGATCTTCCTCTTCGACGTCGAGCTGTTCCACGAACGCAACCGTCGTCAGCGCAAAGCCTGCCAGCGCGTCGAGATCACCGCGCGTGGCAAGGGCCCGGTGGTACGGGCCGAGGCCTGTGCGGACAGCTTCTACGCCGCCTTCGAGTCGGTGACCGCCAAGCTGGAAAGCCGGATGCGCCGCATCAAGGACCGGCGCCGGGTCCACTACGGGGAGAAGACCCCCGTCTCGGTCGCCGAGGCCACGGCCGATCTGGTCGACGATTCGCTGTTCACCCTGACGGACGAAACCTCCAGGGCGCACGCGCACCCCGGTGAGCGCGCCGAAAAGGGGGAACCCGAGTACGAGGCCGGTCCCGGCCACATCGTGCGGACCAAGGAGCACACCGCGACACCGATGACAGTCGACGATGCCCTGTACCAGATGGAACTCGTCGGCCACGACTTCTTCCTCTTTCACGACAAGGAGACCGACCGACCGTCGGTCGTCTATCGACGTCATGCCTTCGATTACGGCCTGATCAGGCTCGCATAGCCGAACGTCGAAAGAGTCGCCCGGCCGACGCCCCCGCGGGCGTCGGCCGCTTGGTCTCCGCACCGGCTCGCGCTCGCGGCCACACGCGCGCCAGTTCCAGCAGCTGGCGCAGTTCCGAATCGAGATCGCGGGACGCGGGCGCCACGGTTCTCGGGGTCGCGTTGGCGGGACCGCATCCTTCGGCTTTGGCGCATATCCCGTGCGCGATCCGCCGTGCGTAGCGCTCCGTCGGGCTCGCTCCATCGGGCATCGGAAGATCTTCGGGCGCATACCTGTTCAAGTGCAGCAGGGCGTCGCGGATCTCCACCGTCATCCGGATCAGCCGGACCTCGGGCTCGTCGCGCCCGGTCGCCGCGAGGTCGAGAACGATCTCCGGCACCGCGCGCGTCACATCGGTCCACAGCGGGCGCAGCCGTCGGCAGTAGCGCCGGGACCGATCCCAGCCCGCGCGCGTCACCAGCACGCCGAGCAGCGGCACCGCGAGCACGGCGGCGCTGACCACGATGACGGTGAAGTTCGGCCACGCCCAGCGGATCAGGTCCGGATCCTCGATGCGCACGGCGTCGCCGAGGATCCCGCCGAACAGCAGCGCCGAGAACGGCAGACTGCACGCGCCTGTGGCCAACGCCGCGAGCAGTGACCCGTAGACCAACCGCTCCCGCCGCGTGGTGTCCGCGCGAGCCAGCTCGCGCCACAGGGCGCCCGCCATCACGCGGCCGCAGGCGATCGCGGGCAGGCAAAATGCCAGCGCCGAGATCGCCGACCACATTCCCGGCGTCTGGCCGAGCAGCGTTCCGTTGTGCCGTGCGGGTGTGCCGACGACCAGGATGACGACGGCGCACGCGGCGGCGATCAGGTCGTAGCGGCGCTGCCGTCGCCGCGCGCCCGACGGGTCCGCGCCCGCCCACAGCATGGCCGCGCCGTAGGCGCTCATGATCGCGAACAGCATGCAGCCCATGGAAAGCTGGTGCATGAGGCTGCCGAATCGCGGCGCGATCCCACGCTCCAGCAGCACCATCCCCACCGCCGCCCACGCCAGCGCCCGGTTCAGCAGCCGGTCGGTGATGGTTCGGTGCAGCAGCGTCCACCTGCCGATGGTCACCAGGGCGACGAATCCGATCAGCGGCACGGCGACTACCCCCGGTATGGGGGAGTTCACCTGCGACGGTCGCGGAAGAACGTCCGGTGCAGCAGGGAGTCGCGGCGCGGCGGGCGCATCGCCTGCAGCATCACCATGTCGGCGAAGGTCTCGGCGTCGCGTTCCCTGCTCGTGCCGTAGTCGGTGCGGCCGAGGACGTGCGCGATGGATTCCGGTGAGATCGAGGGCAGCAACTCGGCGACGGCGGCGAGGGTGTGCGCGGTCTGGTCGCTCGGCGTCGGCTCCGCTTCCGGGCCGTGTCCGAGCAGCATGTGCCCGAGCTCGTGGGCGATGATGTGCTCGGCGTGCCATTCGGTGGTGTCGGCGCCGTAGACGATCACATCGCTGTCCTGCTTGGCGATCCACAATCCGCTGCCGGTGCCGCACCCCGCACCCGCGAGCACCGCGGTGTCCACCGGCTGCAAGGTGATCGGGCGGTCACGGAACTCGGCGACGGTATCGAGATAGGTGTTCAGATTCCACGGGTGCGGTATCGGTACGTGCCGGGAAAGCTCCCGGAACCGGGTGTCCATACCGGCCATGCGATGCGATCTCCTACAGCAGTTCCGCGGTTCCGCCCCGTGTAGCTGAGAATGGTACCCAGGGCGGGGTGCCGCGGGCGACCCGCGGGCCGTCACCCGAGGTCAGTGCGAGGGGGCGCCCGATTCGGCGGAATCCTCGGTGCCGCGGATCAATTGGGCGAGCATCGCCCGGTCCACGTCGGAGCCGCGCAGCGCGATACTGGCGACGTTGGCGTCGCGCATGGTGGCCAGCAGCTCGAGTTCTCTGTCGATGCTCGCGGCGGCCTGCCCGGTGGTGGTCAGATAGCGCGGCGCGACGCCGAAGCAACTGGCGATCGCCGCGAGGATCTCGAATTCGACAGCGGCGTCGTCGTGTTCGTCGTCGAAGCGGCCGTCGCGCAGCTCTTCCAGGTAGCTGGCCGCCACCGCGCGGTCCAGCTGGTCGCTGACCTGTTCGGCGACGGATTCGGTGCTGCGTTCCGGCGCGGAGCGCGGGTGCATCACCGCGAAGAGTCGGTTGATCTTGTGGCTCAGCGGTAGGTGCGCGGCCTCGGTCATGTCGATCACCTCAGTGCTTGCCGTTGCGATTCGGCGCGGTCGTGCTGTTGGCGGCCAACCACCTGGCCCGGAACTGGGCCTCGGTCGCGGCGCTCACGTTCTCGGAGCGACCGGCGAGCCAGCGCCGGTAGCGGCGTTCCTCGAGCTCGGTCGCGTCGTCGGCTTCGGCGGGGACCTCGAGCAGGTGCGAGAACGCCATCTCCACCAGCGGGTGCAGCTGGCGGCCCGGTCCTCCGTTGCGTTCCAGCATGATGGTGGCGTAGCGGGCGGAGAGCCGGGACACCACCCGGTTCAGGTCCGAGATCGCCTCGACCACAGCGGGTTCGGCGGCCTGGCCGCGCTCGACGGCGTCGGTCAGCCTGCCGGTCGCGGCGAGCAGGCCGGTGAGGTCGGAGATGTCGAAACGGATGGACGTGGGGCCCGCGACGATCGACTCGTCGGTGGCGTGTTCACCCGACCCGGCCTCTCGCACGGCGGGCGAGCCGCCCGCGTAGGTGCGCGCCGCGCTGCCCGGCAGCCAGCGCAGCGGTGCGTCCAGCTTGTTCAGCGTGTGGGTGCTGATCGCGGCGTCGCCGTCCTCGATCTTCCGGATCGTCGGCGCGGAAGGCCCACCCAGATCGCCGATCTGCAGCTGGGTGAGGCCGAGCTCGTCTCGGCGTTCCTTGATGATTCGGCCGAAGCGCTTCTGCCGCGACAGCTCCGAAGGGCTTCTCATAGTGGGCCTCATAGTAGGCCGGACCGGGCGGTGATGACAACTTCATAGAAAAGATTTGAAAAATCGGTAGAAAGAACGGTACTGTTCTTTCTGCGTCGGATGCGCGATACCGACCACTCGAAGCGTTCCGGGACGAGCAGGGGCGTTCGACGGGACGGGCGCCCCGGCCTGCAGCGCAACGGCGCGCCGCAGGCCGGCTCAGCGGCATCTGGAGGGGATCGCTGAGCCGCCCTGCGGCTCGGGGACGGACAGCCTGCCCGCCCGGTGGGGTGCGGGGAGGTGTTTTCCCCTGCGAGCGTGGACCAGAAACTTACTTCAGAGTAAGTTTGTGGTGTACGTCTCTGGAAAGGAATTCGCATGGCTTCCGACGCCGCTCGCCGTGCCGTCATCGTGTCCGGCGCCCGCACCCCGTTCGTGCGCGCGTTCACCGATTTCACCCGGATGGACTCCATCGCGCTGGCAGACGCCGCCGTGCGCGGTCTGCTGGAGCGCACCGGGCTGCCCGGCGCCCAAGTGCAGGCCATCGTGTGGGGCGGGGTGATCCTGCCGAGTGCCGCGCCCAACATCGCCAGGGAGATCGCGCTCGATCTGCGCCTCGATCCCGGCTGCGAGGGCTACACCGTCACCAGGGCGTGCGCGTCCGGCTTGCAGGCGGTGACCGCCGCGGCGGCCGCGATCGAACGCGGCGAATACGACATCATGATCGCCGGAGGCAGTGATTCCACCAGCAATGCCGAGGTGAAACTGCCGCAGAAGCTGGTGCACGCGGGCGCGCCGCTGGCGCTCGGCAAGCCGAAAGTGAAGGACTATCTTTCCGCCGCAGCGCAATTGGCGCCGTTCACCGACATCCTGCCGAGCAGGCCGAAGATCGCCGAGCGCACCACCGGCGAGGTGATGGGCGAGTCGGCCGAGAAGATGGCGCGGATCCACGGCATCGGCCGGGCCGAACAAGACGAGTTCGCGGCCCGCTCACACCAGCGCGCCGCGGCCGCCATCGCGTCCGGGCGCTTCGACGACGAGGTGCTGCGGGTGCGCACGCCCGAGGGCGTGGACATCGAGCGCGACGGTCTGGTCCGCGCCGACACCAGCGTCGAGAAGCTGGCCAAGCTGAAGCCGGTGTTCGCCAAGGAGGGCACTGTCACCGCGGGCAACGCCAGCCCCCTCACCGACGGCGCCTCGGCGGTGTTGCTGATGAGCGAGCAGAAGGCTCGCGAGCTCGGCTACCGCCCGCTGGCCGCGTTCCGCTCCTGGAGTTACGTCAGCGTCGATCCCACCGATCAGGTCCTCATCGGCCCCGCCATCTCCATGCCGCGCGCCCTCGACAAGGCCGGAATGTCGTTGTCCGACATCGACTTCGTCGACATCCACGAAGCCTTCGCCGCCCAGACCCTCTCGGTGCTGAGCGCGCTCGCCAGCGACGAATGGGCCAAGACGCGGCTGGACCGCGACAACGCCGTCGGCACCGTCGACATCGACAAACTCAACGTGCACGGCGGCTCGGTCTCCCTCGGCCACCCCTTCGGCGCCACCGGAGCCCGCATGGTCACCACGATGGCCAACGAGCTCGCCCGCACCGGAAAGAACACCGCCCTGCTCGGCATCTGCGCCGCGGGCGGCATCGGCGCGTCGGCCGTCCTCGAACGGGTCTGATTCCGGTCGTCGCCGGTGCGGATTTCCTTGAGCGCACCGGCGATGCTCCGCCGTCGCCCTTCGCGGTCCGCCTTTCGCCAGGCCCGCTGGCCGTCCTGGTCATCGTGCGCTTATGCGCGATTCCCAGAATCGCGAGCCCTCGTCTGCGACCGCCGCGCCGCCACCGTGCGGCACGGCAAGCGATGAGCCGTTCTGATCACAGCGCCTCGCCAGATAGGGCATCGGGTGCTCGCCGACTCCGTGGGCGATTGGTCAGGGTGCGGCGATATCCATCGGCGTGCTGTCCGTCGGCAGTTCGGCGGCAAACCTGTTCCCGCCGAACGTTTCCCGGTGCACCGCTTCGGACAGCGGCCGACCGGTGCGCCAGCCGAAGCGCTCCAAGTCTGGCACCGTTTGGAATTCGCGCACCGGGCCGACACAGAGCCAGGCGACGGGTTGGATGCCAGGGGGCAGTCCGACGATTTCGGCGAGGAACACCGGGTCGTAGAACGACACCCAGCCCACGCCGATGCCCTCGGCGGTGGCGGCGAGCCACAGGTTCTGGATCGTTAGAACCGCGGAGTAGACACCGGTTTCGGGAACCGTGGCGCGGCCGAGCACCTGCGGCCCGCCGCGGCCGTGGTCGTAGCTGACGACGACGCCGGTGCCGCTCTCCACGATCCCCTCGATCTTGATCGGCTCGAAGGTCGCCGCGCGTTCGGGCGGCAGCGCGTCGCGGAACTCCACACGCTTGCCCGCCACATGATCGGCGAACCGGCGAAGCGTGCCCGGCTCACGCACCACCACGAAATCCCACGGCTGCGAATTGCCCACGCTCGGCGCCCGATGCGCGGCATCCAGAATCCGCCACAGCGTCTCCTCGTCGACGGGCTCCCCGGTGAATTCGGCGCGCACATCGCGGCGCAACCGAATGGCCTCGTAGACACTCAGGCGATCAGCACTCACCGGCCCAGTCAATCAAAACGGACCGGCGGGTCCACGCCCAGCGGTCGCACGGCGTTTCACGGTCCCGCCATGACGTTCGTTACTGAGGAATGCGGCGCGGCACTCGCTGCCGGTCGATGACGCGCGGGCGCAGCTCGACGGCCTGCCCGCCGAGGCCTTCGCTCTATGAATGAACACTGTATCCAGCGGTTTGAATCGTTCGGCAGCTAGCCATTCGGCCCACGGCTGCACCGCAGGCTGCACGAAATGCGCTGCGTAACAGAAGAATACGTCGTCCGGGCGGCTGGTGGTAGATTTCGGGTGATCGATAGCATGATCCGCGCATCGCCAGATTCAGGTGTTGCCAGGGGCCGGGGATAGCAAGTGGGGGAAATCGAATGATCGTGCGGCGCAACGACTTGGTTGTGTTCTTGGTAGTCGCTTTCGGGCTGTCGTGGCTGTTCGCGCTGTGGCCGTGGATCGGCAACGAGAAGGCGCCGTCGGTGTTCGTGAGTTCCGCGGCCGTCTGGATGATGCTCACACCGACCCTCGCCGTGTTGGCGCTGTGGTGGTATCGCCGCCGGTCGATGCCGGAGCTGGTGGCCGAGACCGGCTCGAGGTTGGGTTCGCGCCCGCGCCGGACCGTGTGGCTGATCGTAGCCGCCTGGTTCGGCACCGCCGCCTTCGTCTGGCTGGCCTTCGGAGTGAGTGTTTTGCTCGGCATGAACGAATTCGACTTCTCGCTCGGTGTCGACTGGACGGTGCTGATAATCCTCGAGGCGCTTGTCGGCAGTACCCTTGCCACACTGCCACTAGCGCTCGGTGAAGAGCTGGGCTGGCGTGGCTGGCTGCAACCACAGCTGACCGGCCGCTTCGGCGTTGCCTTCGGCTTGGTGGCCACCGGGGTGATCTGGGGTCTGTGGCATTTGCCGCTCACATTGCGCGGCTACAACTACCCAGAGCTCGGCGCCTGGGCCGCTGCCGCATTCGTCGTGACCTGCGTCTTCTTCGGCCTGGTGCTGGGCTGGCTGCGGATGCGCTCGGGCAGTGTCTGGCCGTGCGTCGTCGCGCACGCCGCCTGGAACGCGCACGCGATCGGTGTCAGCGCCTTCGGCTCCCTCGACGAGAAACCGAATCAACTGCTCAGCGGCCACGGTGGCGTCGTCGGCTGGGTCCTGCTGGCCCTCCTCGCCGCAATCCTTTTCCTGCTCTTCCCCGTCCGCGGCAACGACCACACCGACCCGAACGCGCCCGCGATCCAGGAACCGGCCTCTCCTGCACCAACCGCCAGCTGAGTCCTTCGCCAGCTGCGTTTGCCTGCACGACCAACGCCTCGGTCACCCTGGCGGACCGCGTGCGCGCGCCTTATGACAGACCCGACCACACCTCGACCGGACGAGCCCGACATCTGCGCTTCATCCTGCACGGAGAGGGCTTGGACAACGTCGCCTGCCGTTCCGTGCCGCTTCGGTTCAACGCGGAATGGCATGCGCGGCAGCAAGAGTCGGTCACAGTGATTCCCGGCCCCACGCACGGCCTCATCCGATTGCCGTGCGAGGGCCTCTATCTGGAGCCCGTGAATTACTTCGCGAGCTGGAGTGCGGGTTCCTGGCGAGTCGCGCGACGGATGCGCCGCTTGCCCTCGGCGAGGGCGGTGCGCAACCCGCGGCGCTTGCCGGTGACCGGGTCGATGGTGGCGACGGCGTTGCCGCCGAACCTGCGCTCGGAGGCCGTCTCCGGTGCGTCGTCGGCGGTGTGGCGCAGGTACTTGTTCGGCAGCGCGAGCTTGAGGATGGTGCGCCACGCCTTGAAGTACTGCACGGGAAGCGATCCCGTGGTGTAGGGCAGGTCGTACTTGTCGCACAGCGCCCGCACCCGGACCGCGATGTCGGCGTAGCGGTTGCTCGGCAGATCCGGGAACAGGTGGTGTTCGATCTGGTGGCTCAGGTTGCCGGTCATGAAGTGCATGACGGGGCCGCCGGAGATGTTGGCGCTGCCGAGCATCTGGCGCAGGTACCACTCGGCCTGGGTCTCGCCGTCGATGTCGGCCTTGGTGAACTTCTCCGCGCCGTCGGGGAAGTGGCCGCAGAAGATCACCGCGTTGGACCACACGTTGCGAATCATGTTGGCGGCCAGGTTCGCGGTGAGCGTGGAGAAGAACAGGGGACCGGTGAGCGCGGGGAAGACCACGTAGTCCTTGAGCGCCTGCTTGCCGACCTTGTTCAGCACCTCGCTGCGCTTGCGCTCGAACTCGGCGCGCTCGGGGCTGCCCGGCTTGTATCGGCCCGCGGCCAGCTTGCCCAGCTCCAGGTGCTGAATCGCCACGCCGTACTCGAAGAACAACTGCAGCAGCAGGTTGTACACCGGGTTGCCGATGTTGAACGGCTTCCAGCGCTGGTCGCGGGTGACCCGCAGCAGGCCGTAGCCGATGTCGTCGTCCATGCCGAGGACGTTGGTGTACTTGTGGTGCAGGTAGTTGTGGGTGTGCTTCCAGTGCTTGGACGGGCCGGTGTTGTCCCACTCCCACGAGCTGGAGTGGATCTCCGGATCGTTCATCCAGTCCCACTGCCCGTGCATGACGTTGTGCCCGATCTCCATGTTCTCGATGATCTTGGCGGTGCCGAGCAGTGCGACGCCCGCGAGCCAGGCGGGCGGAAGGAAACCGGCGTACAGGACCGCGCGCCCGCTGATCTCCAGCGCGCGCTGCAGCCTGATGACATTGCGGATGTACCGCGCGTCCGATTCACCGCGCGAGGATTCGATTTCCCGCCGGATCGCATCGAATTCCGCGCCCAACGCCTCCACATCCGCGGCGGTGAGGTGCGCGTATTCCTTGACATCCGAGATCGCCATGGTGGTTACAGTACCGTAAGTTACGACACCGTAGGTTATGGGATTCGAGTCTCTACCGTGGCAAATCTCGCATTGCGAACGCGACGGCCGAATGCTATATCAAGCGCGCCGCCAGCGCGCGCGGAAGCCCTTCTCCCGCCCGGTCTTCCGGCGCAACGCGGCCTGTTCGACGCGCGCCTTCTCCTGGAGGGCGACCTTGGCCTCCCGCAGCAGTTCCTTCTCCTGGCGGGCCTTCTCCTTCAGCGCCCGCTTGGCCTCGCGCAACACCTCTTTCTCGTGCCGCGCCTTCTCCTCGAGCACCACCTTGGCCTCGTGCAGCGCCGAGCGCAGACCACGCCGCTGCCCGGTCTCGGGATCGGTCAGCAGCCAGTTGTTGTCGGCCCAGCGCTCGGCGTTCGGCAGCGTGATGCCCGCGAACTTGCGCTCCGAGGAGGTTTCCGGCGCGTCGTCGGCGGTGCGCTTGAGGAACCGGTCCGGCAGCGCCAGCTTGTGGATGGTGCGGAAGGCGAGCAGGTACTGCTTGCCCAGCGAGCCGGTCGTGTAGGGCAGGTCGTACTTGTCGCAGAGTTCGCGGACCCGCGCGGCGATCTCCGGGTACCGGTTGCTCGGCAGGTCGGGGAACAGGTGGTGCTCGATCTGGTAGCAGAGGTTGCCGCTCATGAAGGCCATCGCGGGTCCGGCCTTGAAGTTGGCGCTGCCGAGCATCTGGCGCAGGTACCACTCCGCCTGGGTCTCGTCCTCGAGCTGTTCGATGGTGAACTTCTCGGCGCCGTCGGGGAAGTGGCCGCAGAAGATCACCGCGTAGGCCCAGAGGTTGCGCACCAGATTGGCGGTGGCGTTGGCCTTCAGCGTCGACTTCCACGCCGGGCCGGTCAGTGCGGGGTAGAGCAGGAAATCCTTGCTCACCTGGCGTGCGATCTTGCGGGCGAACTCCTTGTTCGGCCCCGACCGGAGCTCCGACTTCGGGGTGCCCGTCAGTTCCTTCTCGATGCTCCAGTCGTGCAGCGCGATGCCCCACTCGAAGGTGGCGGCCAGCAGCAGGTTGGCCAGCGGCTGCACCAGGTGGATCGGGCGCCACTCCTCGTCGCGGGTCATCCGCAGGATGCCGAAGCCGAGGTCCTCGTCCTTGCCGAGGACGTTGGTGTAGGTGTGGTGGGAGTAGTTGTGCGCCCGCCGCCACTGCGACGACGGACCCGTCTGGTCCCATTCCCAGGTGCCGGAGTGGATCTCCGGATCGTTCATCCAGTCCCACTGCCCGTGGCTGATGTTGTGCCCGAGCTCCATGTTCTCGACGATCTTGGCGACCGAGAGCAGCGCCGTGCCGGCGAGCCAGGCCCAGCGGTTGCGGCTGCCGAAGAGCACCGCGCGCCCGGCGACCTCGAGGCCGCGCTGGGCCGCGATGGTGCGGCGGATGTACTTCGCGTCGCGTTCGCCGCGGGAGAGCTCGACGGAACGCCGGATGCTGTCGAGTTCCTGCCCCAGGGTCTCGATATCGGCGGCCGTGAGGTGGGAGAACGTCTGGATATCGGTGATGGCCACCGGAGTCCCTTCTCTGCTCGACTGATGGGGTCGAGGGTACCCGTGTCTCAGGCGGTATCGATGCGGTCCGCCAGGGAGCAGCGCGTGGTCACGCCGCGCGGTGCTCCTTCGACGCGACCGCTCACACGTCCAACGTGCAGTCGCCCGCGGCGGCCGAGATACAGGTCTGCACCTTGTCGCCCTCGCGGCGCTCGTCGCCGTTTCTCAAGTCGCGCGCGTGCCCGGAACTCAAGGTCACCACACACGTCTGGCAGATGCCCATCCGGCAGCCGAACGGCATCTGAACCCCGGCCGACTCGCCCGCCTCGAGCAGGCTGGTCGCGCCGTCGACCTCGACGCTGCGGCCGCTCTTGCCGAAGCTGACGGTGCCGCCTTCACCGACCGCCGAGCGCTCGATCTCGAACCGCTCCACGTGCAGCCGCTCGGCGAGACCCGCCGCGCGCCAGTGCTGTTCGATCTCGTCGAGCATGGCGGCGGGACCGCAGGCCCAGGTGTCGCGTTCCCGCCAGTCGGGGAACTTCGCGTCCAGATCGGCGAGCGCGAACTTGCCCTGTTCGCCGGTCAGGTGCAGGTGCGACTGGAAGCTCGGGTGCCGGTCGTGCAGCGCGCGCAGCTCGTCGCCGAACATCACGTCCTCGACGGTGCGCGCGGAATGCAGGTGCACCACGTCGGAGACGAGACCGCGCCGGTCCATCGCGCGCAGCATCGACATCACCGGCGTGATACCGCTGCCCGCGGTGAGGAACAGCACCTTGGCGGGCGGCGGATAGGGCAGCACGAACCCGCCCTGCGGCGCCTGCAACCGGACGATCGTGCCCGGCTTGACGCCGCCGACGATGTGGCTGGAGAGGAAGCCCTCCGGCATCGCCTTCACGGCGATGGAGATCAGGCGCTTGCCGCCGTGCTCAGGGGCGCTCCAGTCCGGTGGGCAGGTCAGCGAGTAGGACCGCCAGTGCCAGCGGCCGTCCACCAGCAGACCGATGCCGATGTACTGGCCCGGCTGGAACTTGAAGTCGAAGCCCCAGCCCGGCTTGATCACCAGGGTCGCCGAATCGGCGGTCTCCTTGCGCACATCGACGATCCGGCCGCGCAGCTCGCGCGCCGACCACAGCGGGTTGGCCAGGTGCAGGTAGTCGTCGGGCAGCAGCGGCGTGGTCACCCGGGCGACGGCCCCGCGCAACACGTTGAGCCGACCCCCGCGGTCGGCGACGCTCGCCGCGGGCGCTTCGAGCCAGTCGCGGACATTCTTGAAGACCATCGGTGCCGTTTCGTCTTTCTGTCGAGGTGGCGACCGCCGTCGGGGTCGCTTTCGGCTAGGTTACGGCATCGTAGGTTTGCAGGCAGCCCCCGACTGCGACCTGGCAGCTCAGAGCAGGTCGAGCAGGAACGGCAGCTCCTGCGCCGCGTACCAGGCGAGCTGGTGGTCCTCGGCATCGCCGAGCACGAACTCCGCATCGGGGTCGCCCAGATCGGCCGCGTCGACGACGTCCACCGCCTTGGCCACCTCGGGCTCGGCCTCGGCCAAGTCGACGTGGATCGAGGCGATCCGGTCGTAGCCGATCGGTCCCGCGAGCTTGACCACCGCGTCGTCGAGGTCGGGCCGGAGCTTGGCGCCCGAGACGTCCGCGGCGATCACCGCCCGCCGGTACACCGGCCCGCCGGACGGTCGCGCCGCCGCGGGTTCGCCGTCCTCGATGTCCTCGACGACGGCGTCGCGTTCGGCGGCGAGCAGGCGCAGCGAGGCGCGGGCGGCCTCGGCCATGGCCACCTCGGCCAGCTCCTCGTCGTCGCCGGAGGCGTAGGCCTCGCGCAGCGCGGGGGTGACCGCGAAGGCGGTGCCGCCGATCGGGAACAACTCCCGCTCGGCGACCAGCTCGCGCAGCATCGGCACCGTCGCGGGCACGTAGACCCGCAGGGTGTTCTTCTGATCAGACGCAGGCACCGAGCATCTCCTCCATGGACTCGTGCACCGCGGCGGCCAGCACCTCGATGTCGGCCATCGCGTCGCGGTCGGCGTTGAGTCCGTAGAAGACGCGTCCGTCGTAGGACGTGATCCCGATGCTCGAGGCCTGATTGCGCAGCAGCGGCGACACCGGATACATCTCCAGCATCCGCGCGCCGCCGATGTACATCGGCGTCTGCGGACCCGGCGCGTTGGTGATCACCAAGTTGAACGTGTGCTCTGCGAACGTACTCGCCGCCCGCACGCTCATCGCATGCAGGCTGGCCGGAGCGAACCCGGCCATGTGCACCAGCGTGCGCGCCCGCACCCCGCGCCGGGCCCTGCTGTTGGCCTCGGTGGCGTGCGCGATGTGCGAGAGCCGGATCACCGGATTGGGCTCGCCGACCGGCAGATCCAACAGGAACGAGGACACCTCGCTCGCGGGCTCCAGCCGATCGTGGTCGGGACCCTCGACATACACCGACATGGGCACCACCGCGCGCAGCGTGGTCGATTCGATCAGCGCCTCGCCGCGGGAGAGCAGCCAGTTGCGCAGCGCGCCGGTGACCACGGCGAGGATCGCGTCGTTGGTCGAGCAATCGAAGCGCTGGCGGATCTTGCGGTAGTCGCCGAGGTCGGTGCGCACCACGTCGAAGCGGCGGCTGCGCGAGGTTCGCGCGTTGAGCGGGCTGTCCGGCGCGCCGATGGCCGCGGTGCGCACCGCCGAGACGACCGAGTCGACAGCACGGCCCGCGGCGCCGATCATCGCGAAGGCGTCGGCGCTGGCGTCCCGCGCCACCTCCAGCGCCTCGCGCGGCTGGGCCGCCAGATGGGTGAGCGCGCCGACCAGCAGTTCCACGTCGGTGGGTTCGCGCGGCGCGACCCAGGCGTCGTCGGCGAGACCGCGCGGCGAGGGGCTGTTGTCCAGGATGACGTGGCCGATCTCCAGTGCGCTCGCGCCGTCGACCAGCGCCGAGTGGGTCTTGGTGAAGATCGCGCAGCGGCCCTCGGTGAGTCCCTCGATCAGATACATCTCCCACAGCGGCTTGCTCTGGTCGAGCGGCCGCGAGGCCAGCCGCGCGACCAGGTCGTGCAGCTGCTCGTCGGTGCCCGGACTCGGCAGCGCGGAGCGGCGGATGTGATAGGTGATGTCGAAGCGGCTGTCCTCCACCCACACCGGCCTGCCCAGCGCGAACGGGATCTCGCGCACCTTGCGCCGGTAGCGCGGGACCAGCGAGAGCCTGCTCTCCACGAGGTCGACAAGGCGGTCGTAGTCGAGGGCCGCTTCGCCGTCGAGGTCGCCTTCGTCGGTGTTGCGGACGATCGCGAGCGAGCCGATGTGGATCGGATTGCTGCTCGACTCGAGCCGATAGAACGCCGCGTCCTGCGGCGTCAAACGCGTGATCACGCTGCCCGGTGCTCCTTCCGATGCCGTGTCCCCGCCTCATTGTCGTTCGCGACAACCGAAAGGTGGTGGATCCTGTGGCATATCCAGCGAAATCGGTACATTTCTTTACCCATGGCCGCCCGCGTGGCAGGGTTGTCCGCTTCGCTCGAATGGTGGGGACTGCACAGTCGACGACCGCCGCTTTCGCTCGCTCCGCATCGGGGGGATCACGAGCCGCACTGCCCTTGCCCGTCCCGCGTGCCGAGGTGTTGCGGGAACGTTCGGTCCGATCGCACGCCGCCGACGGCGCGCCGGACGTCTGCCATCGTATGGCACCGGCGTTCGAAGCGGTTCGGCTCCAGCGTGATTCACTCGAGGTTCGGCGAAGGGACCGGCCCGACGACACGGTCGCGTGTCGCCGAGCCCCAGGTCCCGGGCCGCTGCGGACGTCGCGCGCGAAGCGAGGCGAGTACGGTGAGAAGCAACGCCACGCGGCCACCGCGGCGATGCCGGGCGACGTGATACGACGCTGGTCACCCGCGCTCGGCATGGTTGCGGCATTACCATGAGGGGTGCTGCGGCTTCCGCCGTGCCCGGCGGAGGTTGTGGGGGCCGAAACATTTGACACACCGACCAGAGGACTGACGAGACCCGTGCCTGCGCTGACACTGACGAGGTTGCTACGGATTGGTGAGGGTCGCACCGTCAAGCGGCTCGCTCATCTCGCCGACGAGGTCCTCGCGCTCGACGCGGAGCACGAGCAGCTCACCGACGCCGAGCTGCGCGCGAAGACCGACGAATTCAAGCAGCGCTACGCCGACGGCGAGAGCCTCGACGACCTGCTGCTCGAGGCGTTCGCGGTGGCGAGGGAAGCGTCCTGGCGGGTGCTCAACCAGAAGCACTACAAGGTCCAGGTGATGGGCGGCGCCGCGCTGCACCTCGGCAACATCGCCGAGATGAAGACCGGTGAGGGCAAGACCCTGACCTGTGTGCTCCCCGCGTACCTGAACGCGCTGTCCGGCGAGGGCGTGCACGTCGTCACGGTCAACGACTACCTGGCCAAGCGCGACGCGGAGTGGATGGGCCGCGTGCACCGCTTCCTCGGTCTCGAGGTCGGCGTCATCCTCGGCGGCATGAGCCCGGCCCAGCGCCGCGGCGCCTACAACGCCGACATCACCTACGGCACCAACAACGAGTTCGGCTTCGACTACCTGCGCGACAACATGACGCACTCGCTGGACGATCTGGTCCAACGCGGGCACAACTTCGCCGTGGTCGACGAGGTCGACTCCATCCTCATCGACGAGGCCCGCACGCCGCTGATCATCTCGGGTCCGGCCGACGCCTCCTCGAAGTGGTACGCCGAGTTCGCGCGCATCGCGCCGCTGCTGAAGAAGGACCTGCACTACGAGGTCGACATCAAGAAGCGCACCATCGGCGTGCACGAGGCGGGCGTGGAGTTCGTCGAGGACCAGCTCGGCATCGACAACTTGTACGAGGCCGCCAACTCGCCGCTGGTCAGCTACCTGAACAACGCGGTCAAGGCCAAGGAGCTCTACCAGCGCGACAAGGACTACATCGTCCGCGACGGCGAGGTCATCATCGTCGACGAGTTCACCGGACGCATCCTGGTCGGCCGCCGCTACAACGAGGGCATGCACCAGGCGATCGAGGCCAAGGAAGGCGTCGAGATCCAGCCGGAGAACCAGACGCTGGCCACCATCACGCTGCAGAACTACTTCCGGCTCTACGACAAGCTCTCCGGCATGACCGGTACCGCCGAGACCGAGGCGGCCGAGCTGCACCAGATCTACGGCCTCGGCGTCGTCCCGATTCCGACGAACCGGCCGATGGTGCGCGCCGATCAGTCGGACCTGATCTACAAGACCGAAGAGTCCAAGTTCGCCGCCGTGGTCGACGACGTCACCGAGCGGCACGAGAAGGGCCAGCCGGTGCTGATCGGCACCACCAGCGTCGAGCGCTCGGAGTACCTGTCCAAGCAGTTCACCAGGCGCGGCATTCCGCACAACGTGCTGAACGCGAAGTTCCACGAGAAGGAAGCCGAGATCATCGCCGAGGCCGGTCGGCCGGGCGCGGTCACCGTCGCCACCAACATGGCCGGCCGCGGTACCGACATCGTGCTCGGTGGTAACCCGGACATCATCGCCGACATCCTGCTGCGCAAGCAGGGCCTCGACCCGGTCGAGACGCAGGAGGAGTACGAGGCCGCCTGGCATCCGACCCTCGAGCAGGTCAAGCAGCAGACCGAGGAGGACGCGGAGGCGGTCCGCGAGGCCGGTGGTCTGTACGTGCTCGGCACCGAGCGCCACGAGTCCCGGCGTATCGACAACCAGCTGCGCGGTCGCTCCGGCCGTCAGGGCGATCCCGGCGAGTCCCGCTTCTACCTGTCGCTGGGCGACGAGCTGATGCGGCGCTTCAACGGCGCGGCGCTCGAGGCGATCATGACCCGGCTCAACCTGCCCGACGACGTGCCGATCGAGGCGAAGATGGTCTCCAAGGCCATCAAGAGCGCGCAGACCCAGGTCGAGCAGCAGAACTTCGAGATCCGCAAGAACGTCCTCAAGTACGACGAGGTGATGAACCAGCAGCGCACCGTCATCTACGGCGAGCGCAACCGGATTCTGCGCGGTGAGGACATGGAGGGCCAGGTCCAGAACATGATCACCGACGTGATCACCGCGTACGTCGACGGCGCCACCGCCGAGGGCTACGTCGAGGACTGGGATCTGGACAAGCTGTGGACCGCGCTGAAGACCCTCTACCCGGTCGGCGTGGACTACAAGGAGCTGACCGGTGAGACCGGCATCGGCGAGGCGGGCGACCTGACCCGCGAGGAGCTGCTCGACGCTCTGCTCGACGACGCGCACGACGCCTACGAGAAGCGCGAGCAGGAGATCGACGGCTTGGCCGGCGAGGGTTCGATGCGCAATCTCGAACGGCAGGTGCTGCTTTCGGTGCTGGACCGCAAGTGGCGCGAGCACCTCTACGAGATGGACTACCTCAAGGAGGGCATCGGCCTGCGCGCCATGGCGCAGCGGGATCCGCTCGTCGAGTATCAGCGCGAGGGCTTCGACATGTTCGCCGCGATGCTCGATGGCCTGAAGGAGGAGTCGGTCGGCTTCCTGTTCAACCTCCAGGTCGAGGTGCAGCAGCCGCAGCCCGCGGGCGTCGCCGTCGACCCGGGCCTGCGTTCCCCGGTCGGCGCCATGTCCGGCGCTCCGGCCCCGCTGCCCACCGAGCAGGCCGCCCCCGCCGCCAACGGCGCCCCGGCCGCCTTGCGCGCCAAGGGCATCGACGAGCGCAGCACCCGCGGCTTCAGCTACTCGGGCCCCGGCGAGCGTGGCGGCGCCGAAGTGCACAGCGACGCCGAGGAGTACGGCTCCGAGTCCGGCGCCCACGCCACCCGGCGGGAGCGTCGTGAAGCGGCGCGCGCCGAGAGCAAGGGCAAGCGCGGGCCGAAGACGCGTCGTCGGCACTGAGTGAACCGAACATTGAAGGCGCCCAGGGTTTCCCTGGGCGCCTTCGCCGTTTCGGGGTTACTTGAGGGCGACGCGGGCGCCGCCGGAGAAGACCGAGTCGTGGAATTCGATGGTGGTGGGGGTGGTGCCCTTCGGGACGTCGAAGGCGAGGACGACGGAAATCCTGTTGCCGGGGTTGATTTCGGTGACCAGGTTCTTGTTGAGGTTCACTTCGGCGGCGGTGTCGTTGCTGTAGAGGCGGCCTTGGGCGTCGACGAGTTTCTGGTTGTCGCCGAAGTAGGTCTGCGGTTGATCGCCGGTGTTGCTGACGTCGACGTACACCAGGATGAATTCGCCCTGGGCGTCCTTCTTCAGGAATTGGTTGTCGCCGACGGAGGCGACCGGCGCATCGACGCGGGTGACGACGAAACCGAATTTGCCGTCGCGGACCTCGGAACCCGCGGGGGAGACGGAGGTCCGTTTCTCCGTGCTCTCGGCGACTTCGTCGGCCGCACTGCTCAACAGCGCGACGCATCCGCCGAACAGCAGCACCACGAACGCGAAGAACCCGCCGAGCACCCACGGCCACACCGCACGTTTCTTCTGCGGCGGCGGCGAGTAATGCGGATTCGGGCCGGGCCACGGCTGTTGGGGCATCTGTGGATTGGTCATGCCGGTATTCCTTTCTCGACTGCGGGGGAGCGCGGTGCTGGGACTGCCGCACGCGACAGCACGGAAATGCGCGGCGGTTCGATGGCGTGCCGTCGGAAGCGACGGTTCGCGCCGGGCGGCTCGAGGTTTAGCCGAAGCCCCCGGTGGAAGTCTGGACGTTAGCGGAAAGCGCTGGACCGAGGGCATTTTCGGGCAGCTGTTAGGGGCCCGTTCGGTGCCTGTCCTGATCATGGTCTGGACACGCCGTCGGCGGCAGGCGCCGTTTCGGTGACAGCTCGGGAAACCGGGTGGCTGCCAGGGAATTGCTCGAGTGCGCTCAGTTCCGAACGGTCCGGTTCACGGGAGGTAGCCGATCGGAGGAGTACCGTCCGGACCATGGATCGCGATGCTGTTCGCGCATGGGTAACGGCCTACGAACGGGCTTGGCGCACACCGGGCACCGACGCGCTCCCCGATCTGTTCGCCGACGACGCCATATACGTGATATCCCCGTGGGCGGCCCCGATCGTCGGGCAAGCCGCGCTCGCCGAGTTCTGGGAAGCGGGCCGGGACGGACCCGACGAGCCGTTCACCATGACTTCCGACCCCGTCGCGGTGGAAGGCGACACCGCAGTGGTCCGGGTCGAGGTCGAATACGAGCGCGACGACCCCGCCCGCTGGCGCGACCTGTGGGTCGTCCGCTTCGACGATTCCGGCCGCTGCGTCCACTTCGAGGAGTGGCCGTTCGCGCCGGGTCAACCCGACGGTCACTGAACACATCCACGCCGACGAGCGGGGCGGTTCAGAGCCGAACGACTACCGCGGTCGTTCCGGCAGGCCCGCGATTCACGCGCTGTACTGGAGTATCTCGCCGGCCAGGGCGGCGGCGGTGTCGTGCGCCTGCGGCAGGCGATCGGCCCAGGTGTCGGCGGCGTCGCCCAGGTAGACGGCGCGGGCGTGGGCGAGTGCGGGGCGGAGTTCGTCGGGGAGGCGGTCGATGGCCCAGCTCGCGGCCTCGGATTTGGCGCGAATCTCGCCGGTTTCCAACGTCATCCAGACGCGGGCCAGGCGGAGCAGGACGTTGCGGGTGTCGCTGTCGAGTTCGGTGAGCAGGTCGGGGATGCCGTCGAGCAACGCGCCGCGCAGATGCTCCGCCGGGACTGGGTCGAGGAGTTCGGCCGGTGGCGGTCCGAGCAACGGGGAGTCGGCCTGAAGGGTCATCGTGATCAAGACGGCGAGGTCGGCGTCCGGCGCGGCGACGGGCAGCGCGCCCCGCACGTAGTCGTCGCGCAACCATTCGCCGTACTGGAAATCGAGGGTCGGCGGATACTGCCACGGCCGGACGTCGGTCTGCGCGACAGTGCTGAGTTCGACGGGCCGCGGCGCACCGGATACGCGCGGATCACCCGAAACGGCAAGCAATCCATCGACCAACGCGCGCCGCTGGTCGGTCTCCAGATGACCATCGGTGACCACCAGAACGTCGATATCGCTGTGCGGACGCAACCCGCCCAGCGCCGCGGAACCGTGGCGGTAGGCACCGAGCAACTGGGGCCCGAGCGCGGCGCGGAGCAGATCGGCGACGGCGGCTTCCTGAGTCACCCGCTCCACTGTAGTTCTGAACGCGGCGATACCGCTCTGCTCATGACTATTCGTAGATGTCGCGGCGGTGTCCGGCGGTGACGACGAGGATGATCAATTTGCCGTCGTCCACCTCGTAGACCAGCCGATAGTTGCCGACGCGAAGTCGAAAGCCGGGCCGACCGGTCAGGGCTTTGACGTCTACTCCGTCGCGTCGGTAGGGATCGTCGCCAAGCAATGTGAGCGCGACCAAAAGCCGTATGGCGTCGTGCTGCGGAATCGTCCGGAGCGCACGACGCGCGGCCGGAGTCCAGCAGAACTCGTATTTCACGCTGCGCCTTCGTGTCCGGCGGCGAGTATGTCGTCCATCATCTGGCCGAGAGTGATGTTTTCCGGCTCGCCGCCCTCGGCGAGAGCCGCGTCGGCCATGCGACCGAGTTGCTCGTCTTCCCACTCCTCGAGCTTGGCGAGCATGAACAGCGGGATGACCGCGGCTGCGGGTTCTCCCCCGCGCGTGATCACGGTGACGTGACCCTCATGGGCCGCGGCGCTGACGACTGCGGGCAACTGGGCGCGGGCGTCGCGGATGCTGAGCTGGTCGTCCATAACGGCAGTGTACACCCAAACGTGTACGCGATAGTGGGGTCGCTCCGCTACCAGGACTCGTTCGAGTTCAATGCGACGAGCAACCGGCGAATGGCCGCGACGCGGCGCTCCTTGTCCGGCAGCGTGTCCAGCGCGCATTCGGGGTCGGCGGGTGGTCCGAGGTGGGTGCACCCGCGCGGGCAGTCCTCGATCGCCTCGGCCAGATCGCTGAAGGCCAGGATGACGTCGTCCGGTGTGATGTGCGCGAGGCCGAAGGAACGCACGCCCGGGGTGTCGATCACCCAGCCGCCGCCGGGCAGCGACAGCGCGATGGACTGGGTGGAGGTGTGCTTGCCCTTGCCGACGCCGGAGACCTCGCCGACCGCCCGATAAGCGTCCGGCACAAGGCGATTCACCAGGGTGGATTTGCCGACGCCGGAGTGGCCGATGAACGCGGTGAGGTGGTCGGTCAGCAGGTCGAGGGTCGGCTCGAGCGGATCGTCGATGCCGCCGTAGATGATGGTGAGATCGAGATCGTCGAAGGCCGAGGCGAATTCGGAGTCGGCGGCCAGATCGTGCTTGGTCAGGCACAGCACCGGTTGCAGCCCACCGACATACGCGGCGACCATGCACCGCTCGACGAAACCGGTGCGCGGCGGCGGGTCGGCCAGCGCCACCACGATGAACAACTTCTCGGCGTTGCCGACCACGATCCGCTCGAAGGGGTCGGTGTCGTCGGCGGTGCGGCGCAACACCGTTCGACGATCACCGACGCGCACGATGCGGGCCAGGGTGTCGGGCTTGCCGGACAGATCGCCGACGACGTCGACCTGGTCGCCGACCACGATCGGTGTGCGGCCCAGTTCCCGGGCCCGCATCGCCACGATCCGCCGTTCGGGATCGCCGCCGAGCACGCAACCCCAACGGCCGCGGTCGACGGAGACCACCATCGCGGACTCGGCGTCGTTGTGCTGCGGACGAGTCTTGGTGCGCGGGCGCGAACTTCGGCCCGGACGAACCCGCACATCGGATTCGTCGTAGCCCGCGGCGGAGCGACGTGGCCGGCTCAGTGTGCGGCTCCGTCGTTCAGCATGTGCTCCCACAGGGACACGAAGTTCGGCAGCGTCTTGGCGGTGGTGCCGATGTCCTCGATCTCCACGCCGGGCACCCGCAGGCCGAGGATCGCGCCCGCGGTGGCCATCCGGTGGTCGGCATAGGAGTGCCAGGACCCGCCGTGCAGCGGTGCGGGCACGATCTCCAGCCCGTCCTCGGTCTCGGTGACCTTTCCGCCGAGGCGGTTGATCTCGGTGGACAGCGCGGCGAGCCGGTCGGTCTCGTGCCCGCGCAGATGCGCGATGCCGCGCAGCCGGGACGGGGAATCGGCCAGCGCGGCCAGCGCGGCGACGGTCGGCGTCAGCTCGCCGACATCGTGCAGGTCGATGTCGATTCCCGCTAGTCGTTCCGGTCCGCGCACGGTGAGCACGCCGTCGAACACGCGCGCCTCCGCGCCCATGCGCACCAGGATCTCCCGGATGACGTCGCCGGGCTGGGTGGTCAGGCGCGGCCAGTGCGGGATCTTCACCTCACCGCCGGTGACCGCGGCGGCGGCCAGGAACGGCGTGGCGTTGGACAGGTCCGGCTCGACGTACCAGTCGACGGCGCGGATCGGACCGGGCTCGACGACCCAGGTCTGCGCCTTGCGGCTGTCCTCGGGCGCCTGCACGCGAACGTCGGCGCGGCGCAGCATCTCCACGGTCATCTCGATGTGCGGCATGGACGGCAGTGCCTTGCCGTCGTGGTGCACGGTCAGTCCCTCGTCGAAGCGCGCGGCCGAGAGCAGCAGCCCGGAGACGAACTGCGAGGATCCGGAGGCATCGATGGTGACGGGGCCGCCGCGCAGCGCGCCCTTGCCGTGCACGGTGAACGGCAGCGCGTCGCCGTCGATGTCGGCGCCGAGCCCGCGCAGCGCCTCCAGGATGGTGCGCAGCGGACGCACCCGGGCCTGCGCGTCGCCGTCGAAGGCCACGTCGCCGGTCGCCAGCGCCGCCACCGGCGGCAGGAATCGCATCACGGTCCCCGCCAGACCGCAGTCGACCGTGCCGCCGCCGAGCTTCGCGGGGGTGACGCGCAGCGTGTCGGCGTCACCGGAGATGCTCGCGCCGAGCGCACGCAGGGCCGCGATCATCAGATCGGTGTCGCGGCTGCGCAGCGCCCCCGTGATCGTGGACGGCCCGTCGGCGAGAGCGGCCAGGATCAGGGCACGATTGGTGATCGATTTGGATCCGGGCAGGGTGACGGTCGCGTGTACCGGGACATCGACGTGGGGCGCTGGCCAGAAAGTCACCAGTCCATCTTGGCCCATCGGGTCCTCGGACACACCGGCGGTCGCGAACTGCGGCCGAATTGGGTCGTACGGAGCCCGGCCCGCGTGGTACGCGCGAACCCGCCGGGATCGCGCGTACCGAGCGCTTCCTACTTGTGCCGCCCGTGCAGGAACGGAACCAGCTTGCGCAGCAGCTTCATCGTGGAATCGGTGCGGGTGTAGCTGAGCAGCGCCATGCCGGGAACCGTGAAGCGCTGCACCGCGATCGAATGCGGCCGCACGAACTCGCGCAGACCCGGCTCGCCGTGGATGCGGCCGATGCCGGAGTCGCCGACACCGCCGAACGGCAGTCCGGGGATGGCGGCGAAGGCGAGCACCGAGTTCACCGACGTCGCGCCGACACGCAACCGCCGCGCGATGTCCAGGCCGTTCTTCTTCGAGTACACCGCGGAGGACAGGCCGTACTTGGACTTGTTGGCCAGCTCGACGGCTTCGTCTACGCCGTCGACGGTGCGGATGGTGACGGTCGGCCCGAAGGTCTCCTCGGCCACCGCCTCCGAGTCCTCGTCCACGTCGACCAGCACGACCGGCTCGATGAACGGACCCTTGATCGACTCGGGCCCGCCGAGCACCGCGGTGCCGCCCTTCTTCAGCGCGTCCTCGATGTGCCTGCGCACGATGTCGATCTGGCTCGGCATGGTCATCGGGCCGTAGGCGGCCTTGTCGTCGGAGCCCGGCTTGATGTCGGACAGGATCCGCTTGACCTCGGCGACGAACTCCTCGCGCACCGAACGGTCGACGTACACCCGCTCCACACCCGCGCAGGTCTGGCCGCTGTTCGCGGTGGCGCCCCAGGCCACCGCGTCGGCCGCGGCCTTGACGTCGGCGTCGCCCGCCACGATCACCGCGTCCTTGCCGCCGCACTCCAGCAGGACCGGGGTGAGATTCTCGGCGGCCGCGGCCATGATGCGCTTGCCGGTGGCGGTGGAGCCGGTGAAGGCGATCTTGTCGACGTCGGACTTCACCAGCGCCGCGCCGGTGGCGCCGTAGCCGTTGATGGTTTCGAAGACGCCCTCGGGTAGTTCGGGGTTGGCCTTCTTGAACGCGTCGGCCAGGAAATTGCCGATGCCCGTGGAGAATTCACTCGGCTTGAACACCACGGTGTTGCCCGCGGCGAGGGCGTAGGCGATGGAGCCGTTCGGGGTGTAGACGGGGTAGTTCCACGGTCCGATGACACCGATGACGCCCAGCGGCCGCTGTTCCAGGCGCGCGCCGAAGTTCGACATCAGCACGCCGGGCGACACCTTCTTCGGCGAGAGCAGCTTCTTGGCGTTCTTGGCCGCCCACGCGATGTGCTCGAGCGCGAGCATCAGCTCCAGGAACGCGTCGTCGAGCGGCTTGCCGTTCTCCTTGTGGATGAGCTGGGTGAACTCCTCGGAGTCGGCGACCAGGCGGCTGGACCAGCGCAGCAGATGCTTGCGGCGCTCGTCGAAGCTCAGCGCGGCCCAAGTGGCGGCGGCGGTGCGGGCCTTGGCGACGGCCGCGCGCACCGCGTCCTCGTCGGCGATGGGGTAGGTGGCGATGACCTCGCCCGTGGCCGGATCGACAGACTTCAGCAGCGTGTCGGGCGCGGTGGGGGTGGTCTCGGTGGTTGTCACGTGGTGCTCTCCTCTTGCCTCTACGGTGGCCGGTCGGTGCGCGTGCCGGAGCGGATGGGTGTGATGGCCGTCCCATCCGTTGAGAGAATGCTAGGTCAAAACTCTCACCAGGTCACCACTCTGTCTCGATTGTCCCCGAGCTTGTCGGTGTGGGGTGGGAGTATCGGAGATATGTGCGGACGATACGCGACGACGACGAACCCCGGCAGGCTCGCGGTCGAGCTCGACGCCATCGACGAGACCGGCAGCGAAAACGATTCGCGCGCTGGTGGTTTCGAGAATTATAACGTGGCGCCGACGAACCGGGTGCTGACCGTGGTCGAGCGGCACGACCACGACCAGCCCGACGACGATCCGAAGCTGCGCATCCGGCGGATGCGCTGGGGATTGATTCCGGTCTGGACGAAGGCGGCCGAGCCGGGCGTCCCGGCCAAGGGCAAACCGCTGTTCAACGCGCGCGCGGACAAGGCGACGACCACTCCCTCGTTCCGCGACGCGGTGAAATCCCGGCGCTGCCTGGTGCCGATGGACGGCTGGTACGAGTGGCTGACCGAACCCGATCCGGTCGGCGGCGGGAAGGGCAAAGCCGTCAAGCACCCGTACTTCATGGCCAACGCCGACGGCTCCCTGCTGTACATGGCGGGCCTGTGGTCGGTGTGGCGGGATCGTTCGGTGCGCGACAGCGAGCCGCTGCTGTCCTGCACCATCCTGACCACCGACGCGGTCGGCGACCTGACCCGCATCCACGACCGGATGCCGCTGCCGATGCCGCGCGAGCACTGGGACGCTTGGCTCGATCCGGATCACCCCGCCCCCGCGGAGCTGTTGGCGACCCCGAGCGAGGACACGGTGGCGGGCATCGTCGCGCGGCCGGTGTCGCCGCTGGTGAACAGCGTGAAGAACAACGGGCCGGAACTGCTCGCCGAGGTGTCCGGCGGAGGCACGGAAAAGGCCGGGCAGATCAGCCTGTTGTGATCGCCCGGCCGTCGAATCCGTCGATCATATCTTGCACTTCACCGAGTCGGTGAAGACGTTGAGCGTGCACTTGAGGATGCCGCTGAGCAGGTCGGCGGCCTCGGTGGCGTTCCCCTTCAGCAAGTCGATGACCTTGGTGGTGACGCCGCCTCCGTTCTTCTCGGCCTTCTCCGCCGTTTCGTCCTTCTTCTCCTTGTCGGGGTCGTCCTGCTGCTCTTCGCCGCCGAAGTCGAACGGGTGGTCCACCTGGGTCGCGGCCGGTCCGCCCGGAACGGCGGTCGCCTCGGGCGCTTGGAGCGCGGCGGAGCCGAATGTCAGCGAAGCGGCTCCGGCGAGGGCGACGATCGCGGTGCGCAGACGGTAGTGCTGGGACATTTCGCATCACATCCTCGGGTCGGACGAATCGGACCTTGTTCGGGTAACGCAGAAAATCAGCAACGCGCGAAGCGGGTCGCGCAGAGACCAGTAACGCACAGATCGGCCGCGAGACCGGCGTTTTCGCGGCGGTGTCGCCCGCAGGTCCGCTCATGTATCTCCGCATTCGCTCGGGTGACGCGCAGGCTCAGGACGGACTCCGTCGGACAGCGTCGATCTCCGCATTCGCTCCGGCCATGCGCGGGCTGAGGACGGAACTTCGCCAGACAGCGCCCTTACGCGGTGATCGGCGCGGTCACCGCCCCGGCGGCCCGGACCAGGTCGGCGGGGGCCAGTTCGATCTCCAGCCCGCGCTTGCCCGCGCTGCACAGCATCCGATCCCAACCGAGCGCCGAGTCGTCGATCACGGTCGGCAACCGCTTGCGCTGCCCGAGCGGGGAGATGCCGCCGAGCACGTAGCCGGTGGTGCGTTCGGCCTTGGTCTTGTCGGCCATGGTCGCCTTCGGCGCGCCCAGCGCCGCGGCGGCGGCTTTGAGCGAGAGGGTGTTCGGCACCGGAAGCACCGCGACCGCGAGCACGCCCGTCGAGAGTTCGACGACCAGCGTCTTGAAGATCTGCGCCGCGACCACCCCGAGTTCGGCGGCCAGTGCGTCGACGGCCTCGGCGCCGTAGGAGTCGGCGCGCGGATCGTGGGCGTAGGAGTGCACGCGGTGCGCGATACCGGCCTTGGCCAGGGTGCGGATCGCGGGAGTCGAGGCGCCTGCCATGGGCGACACCTTAATTGCGGGCCCTATCCGGGCCGCAACCTGATTTCCGACCGTGCGAAACCAGACACGGACCGCGTGGGAACACAGCGTGCGGCGGGCATGTTGCATGCGATACAGGCGCCGCGGCGCCGAGCGAACAGCTCGATGGACGACGTGAAGGAGATGTCGGTGTCCGTACTGCTCGACGAACGTCCGGTGTGGACCGTCGCGTCGCCGACGGAAGCCGGTTTCCCCTCGACGCTGGACTTGCCGGTAGATTTGGCAGGTACAGCTATCGAAGGGACAGGTGTGACGAGCGACGAAGGCGTGGTGCGCGACGACGGCGAGGTCGGCACCACGGTCGATGAAGCCGAGCTGGCGCGGCGATTCGAGCGGGACGCGCTCCCGCTGCTCGACCAGCTCTACGGCGCGGCGCTGCGTATGACCAGGAACCCGGCCGATGCCGAGGACCTCGTGCAGGAGACCTACGTCAAGGCGTTCCAGGGGTTCAAGTCCTTCAAGGAGGGGACCAACCTGCGGGCCTGGCTGTACCGGATCCTGACGAACACCTACATCAACTCCTACCGCAAGAAGCAGCGCCAGCCCGCGCAGTACCCGACCGACGAGATCACCGACTGGCAGCTGGCCGCGACGGCTGAGCACACCTCCACCGGTCTGCGCTCGGCCGAGGTCGAGGCGCTCGACGCCCTGCCGGACGACGACATCAAGGCCGCGCTGCAGGAACTGCCCGAGGAGTTCCGCATGGCCGTGTACTACGCGGATGTCGAAGGTTTTCCGTACAAGGAGATCGCCGACATCATGGGCACTCCCATCGGTACGGTGATGTCCCGGCTGCACCGCGGCCGCAAGCAACTGAAGGGTTTGCTCGCCGACGTGGCGCGCGAACGGGGGTTCAACCGCAGCGAGCGCCAGGAGGTCAAGCAGTGAGTGTGGAGCGGGACCCCGACATGGAGCTCGACTGCACGGCGGTACTAGCCGACGTCTGGCTCATGCTGGACGGCGAATGCGACGACGCGACCCGCGCTCGTCTGCAGCATCACATGGATCACTGCTCGCCGTGCATCGAGGCGTACGGCATCGAGGAGAAGATCAAGAGCCTGCTCAGCCGCAAGTGCGGTGGCGACAAGGCGCCGGACTCGTTGCGCGACCGGCTCACCCTGGAGATTCACCAGCGGTTCACGGTGCTCGAGTCCGAGAGCGAATAGTTGGCGCCGGGCGGCGTTCTCACCGATCGCTGCCCGGAAACGACTGAGCGGCACGCTCTTCCGTTCGGAGGAGTGTGCCGCTCAGTCGTTTGTCAGCGAATCGGCTCAGGCGTTGGGACGCTTGCCGTGGTTCGCGGCGTTGCCCTTGCGGCTGCGCTTCTTACGTCCACGCTTACCCATCGGTAGTCTCCTGGATCACCCCCGCCATCGCGGGGAACACATTTGGTTGAACACATCTGATTGAAGGCCATTGTTTCATATGTGGTTGGCTGTACCTTCAGCGGATACAGGCGCGGTGCGGTGTCGCCGCCGGACCACCGGCGGAGCCGTCCGAACAACCGAGTGAATGGGGTGTCATGGCTGAGGAAGTGCGCGCGGAGATGGTGTCCACGGTGCTGACCGTGGAGGTGGCGGTCGGCGATCATGTCGATATCGATCAGACGCTGATCCTGCTGGAGTCCATGAAGATGGAGATCCCGGTCATCACCGAGACCGGCGGCGAGGTCACCTCGATCGCGGTGGCGCCCGGCCAAGTGCTACAGCAGGGCGATCTCATCGCCGTCATCTCCTAGGGCGGAGCGGTAGACCGAACGTGGCGACACTGAGCGAGCTTCTTGCCGAACACACCGACCTGCCCGGCGTCGCCGTCGACCACCTGCAACGGGTGGTCGGAGATTGGCAGTTGCTCGCCGATCTGTCCTTCGCCGACCTGCTGCTGTGGGTCGGAGCGGGACCGATCGTCGAAGGCGCGGACATCGTGTGCGTCGCCCAGTGCCGCCCGACGACGGCCGCCACGGTGCACGTCGAGGATCTTGTCGGCACCACCGCTCTGCAGGCCGACCATCCCCAGGTCTTCGACGCGCTGATGACCGGCAAGACCGTGCGCGCCGACAGCGACGTCGAGGCCCAGGGCGTCTATCACCCGCACCCGGTGCACGCCATCCGGGAGGCCATCCCGGTGCGCTGCGGCGACGACGTGATCGCGGTGCTCTCTCGCGACACCGACATGCAGCGCTCCCGAGTTCGCAGCACCCTCGAGATCGCCTATGTGGCGTGCGCGGACGACCTGTGCCAGATGATCGCCGACGGCAGTTTCCCCACTCCCGAGGACCGAGCCGCCACGCACTCGAGCCCGCGCGCGGGCGACGGCTTCATCCGTCTCGACACCGACGGCATCGTGGTCTACGCCAGCCCGAACGCGCTCTCGGCCTATCACCGGATGGGCTTGCAGAGCGATCTGGCCGGACAGGATCTGGCCGTCACCACCCGCTCGCTGATCACCGACCCGTTCGACGCACAGGAAGTCGTCGGCGACATCCAGGCCGCGCTGGCCGGGCGCACCGGACGGCGCATGGAGGTCGAGGCGCGCGGCGCGACCGTGCTGCTGCGCACCCTCGTGCTGCGCCCGCACGGCGAACTCGCGGGCGCCGCGGTGCTGGTGCGCGACGTCACCGAGGTGAAGCGGCGCGACCGCGCGCTGCTGTCCAAGGACGCCACGATCCGCGAGATCCACCACCGGGTGAAGAACAACCTGCAGACCGTCGCCGCCCTGCTGCGCTTGCAGGCGCGGCGCACCGAGAACGAGGAGGCGCAGGTCGCGCTGACCGAGTCGGTGCGCAGGGTGACCTCGATCGCCTCGGTGCACGAGATGCTGTCGATGTCGGTGGACGAAGAGGTCGATCTGGACGAGGTCGTCGACCGGCTGCTGCCGATCATGGCCGACGTCGCGACCGTGCACACCACCAGGATCAAGGTGCGGCGCGCGGGCTCGCTCGGCGTCTTCTCCGCCGAACGCGCCACCCCGCTGGTCATGGTCCTGACCGAGCTGGTGCAGAACGCCATCGAGCACGCCTTCGACTCCGGCCAGACGGGTACCGTGACGATTCGCTCGGAACGTTCCGCGCGCTGGCTCGACGTGATCATCAGCGACGACGGCCGCGGCCTCCCGCCCGGCTTCAGCCTGGAAGCCTCCGACCGCCTCGGCCTCCAGATCGTCCGCACGCTGGTCACCGCCGAACTGGGCGGTTCCATCGGCCTGCATCCGGGTGCTGACGTGGGCACGGACGCGGTCCTACGAGTGCCGCTGGGGCGTCGTTCGGGGCGCTGACCGCTCTCACCTGGGCCTACCGTCGGGGCATGGGTAGCCCCGATCGGCCGCTAGTCGCGCTGTGGCAGGCGGCCGCCGTCATGTGACGGTGCCGTGGCTGTCCGCTTGGTATGGGCTGCTCGAACAGGGCATGCACCATGTGCGAGAGCCGTTCGTCGCTGAAGCACCACGACAATCAGCCTGTCCAGCAACAGGTTTCGAGCGAAGCGAGACCTAGCATAAAAGTTCGCGGCCGTCTCGCGCCCGAGCGGTCGAAGC
Source organism: Nocardia sp. CNS-044 (assembly GCF_059570515.1). NCBI lineage: Bacteria > Bacillati > Actinomycetota > Actinomycetes > Mycobacteriales > Nocardiaceae > Nocardia > Nocardia sp. CNS-044. Next base: position 442,702 of record NZ_JCANSX010000006.1, on the reverse strand, counting down.
GCACGCGACGCAGTCGCAAGTCTCGACCGCTCGGGCGCGAGACATAAGGGGTCGCGAACCGCCGCGACGAAGTCGCGGCAAAAAATAACTGAGCCCGGCACCTTGGTAGGTGCCGGGCTGAATGCTTTACCGGGCCGGGCTGAGAGGGTCCGGTAAGGCCGGTCGTCTTGTCAGACGACGGTGCGGGTGCGGGTGCGCGCGTTGCGACGCTTGAGCGCCCTGCGCTCGTCCTCACTCATACCACCCCACACGCCGGCGTCTTGTCCGGACTTCAGGGCCCAGGACAGGCAGTCGGCAGTAACGGGGCAGCGAGCGCAGACCAGCTTGGCATCGGCAATCTGCGCGAGCGCAGGACCACTGTTACCCACCGGGAAGAACAGTTCGGGGTCCTCGTCGCGACAGATGGCCTTGTGGCGCCAGTCCATTCCTCTGCTCCTTCGCTGGGCGCCGCAAAGGGCGCCGGTCGTTTGTGGATCGTTCACTTGTGCGACTCGAATGTTTCCGCACGGTTGCTTGTGAATGCTTTCACGAACACCGTAGATGTCAATAGGTATCCGGTGCACCGTGGGGAAGCTCACGCAATCGAGGTGCCCCCATGGGGGACCTGCCCGGTCCTTTGTACTCGCTCGAGGAGGTTTTCGCAGCGCAACCGCGAGTTTTTCGCGGCGTTTCGTCACCGACGGGGTTGCGGCGCCACCACTTCGAGCACGTCGGGCACCGCCGTGAAATCCACCACGTTGCGTTTCCCGATAAAGTCGCCATCGATTTGCAGGCCGATGGGCTCCTTCGTCTCGATATGCACCGACGGAACGTCGTCGTCACGAAACAAATTGCGGGACTTGGGATTTCCGTTCGAGGCGAGGAGCTGACCGGCGAGCCGCAGCGTCGGTAGCACCGCCATGGACCGCACGGCAAACACTCCGAGGCCCGTTTCGAAGCTCGTGCCGGGGTTGGTGTGCACCGGCGTGGCGTTCAGGTAGGTCCACGGACTGGCGTTCGTGACGAACGCGTAGTGCACCTCGTCGACCGCTTCCAGGCCCGGAACTTCGATTCGGATCTGCGGTTCGCGACGCTTCGCGCGGAAGAATTGTCGCACAGTTGTTCGAACATAGCGACCGGGTGTGGCCGCGCGGCCCTTGGCACGGCTCGCGTCTATGGCCTCGCACACGTCGGCGTCCAATCCGACGCCCGCGCTGAAGGTGAACCAGCGGTCGTCGGCCAAGCCGAGGCCGATCGTGCGGTCGTGCTCGAGGGTCAGCAGGTCGATGAGCTGATTGGTCGCGGTCACTGGGTCGGGGGAGATGCCGAGCGCCCTGGCGAACACGTTGGCCGAGCCGCCGGGGATCACGCCGAGCCGGGGTATCCAGGCCTGTCCATCGTTCAGCTCGGGCAGCGGGAGGAAACCGTTGATGGTCTCGTTGACCGTCCCATCGCCGCCGTGCACGACGATCAGATCCATCTCGTTGGTCGAGGCCCACTGAGCCAGTTCGGCCGCGTGGCCGCGATGCTGGGTGTGCGCAACGGTCAGCTGAGTGCGGCTCTCCAAAGCGTGGGCCAGTAGGTCTCGGGTCGCCGGTGTGGTCGAGGTGGCATTCGGGTTCACGATCAGCAACGTCCGCACGTTCGCAGCTTAGTGCGGCGGCGAAGGGCCCCCGGCCGCGCGGCCGTGACCGGGCGCACCCTACGCCGCGTCGTAGGCTTGGCGCGTGGCGGAAAGCGGCAAGGCAGAGGTTTCGGCGGACGCGGTTCCCGCGACGGTGCGCGGCGCGGGCGGGCTGGTCGCGCTGGAGGGCGCTGTCGCGGTGACGGTCGCGATCGTGCTCGTGGTGCGCGGGCTGCTCGGCCACGACCAATCGCAGGCCAGCGGCTACGGCACCGCGGCATGGTTCGGCATCCTCGGCGGCGCGGTGCTCGCCGCGGGCATCGGACTGCTGCTCGGCCACCGCTGGGGTCGCGCCATCGCGGTCATCGCCCAGGTGCTGCTGCTGCCCGTGGTGTGGTCGCTGCTCACCGATTCGCACCAGCCGGTCTACGGCGGGCTGCTCGGCGTGGTCGTGGTCGCCGCGCTGATCCTGCTCTTCGTGCCGTCCTCGACCCGCTGGATGGCCAGGGAGTACGGGGCGGAGCCGGAGTAGGACCTCGCACGCTGCCGGACGCTGTCCGCCGCGTGGAGGGCCGGAGTGGAGCGGCGTACGCCCTGACCGGACCCAGTGCGTCGAAATCCGCGTATGCCGGAGCGGAGGCGGAGGTACGACTACCGCGCGGACGCGGTCGCCGCGCGCAGGGCCTGTCGGCACAGGGCGTCGGCTCGGCGCGTCGTCTCCGGCTGGCGGTAGTGCGGAGTGAGCGCGAGTACCTGCGCGCACGCCGTGTCGAGATCGATCAGGTGTCCCACCGAAACGAACACCGGCTTCACGCCCGTCCTGGTGCGCAGCGCCCTGCCGACCACCCCGCCGTCGAGGACCAGATCCGTCGCGTCGCCACGCGCGGGCCCCGGTTCGCTGTAGTCGCCCCACGCGTTCTTGGCGACCCCGATCGTCGGCACCCCGGCCAGCACGCCGACGTGACAGGCCAGCCCGAAGCGGCGCGGATGGGCCAGGCCCTGGCCGTCGCAGATCAGCAGATCCGGTGCGGCGCCGAGCCGTTCGAGCACGCCGAGGGTGGTGGGCAGCTCGCGGAAGGCGAGCAGGCCAGGCACGTACGGGAAGCTCACCGCGCCGTGCGCGACCGCGGTGTCGACCGTCGTGAGCGTCGACGCGTCGAGCACCACGACGGCCGCGGCGACCACACCGCTCGCGTCGTCGTAGGCCGAGTCCAGCCCGGCCACCGTCCGGAACCGCGGCGGACGCGGATTCGCCGCGACGACGCGCGGCCGCAGCTCGTCCTGGATCGCCATCGCCGCCGCGGCGTCGGCGGGCCAGCGATCGGGTGTGTCGATCAGCAACCGATCCTCCGCGGCTCAGGACGCTTCGGCGGCCAGCTTCACCAGCTCGCCGCCCGCCAGTCGATACCCGACCCACTCGTCCTGCTCGACGGCGCCGATCGAGCGGTAGAAGTCGATGGAGGGCGTGTTCCAGGTGAGCACGGACCAGGAGACGCGGCTGTAGCCCTTCTCCAGCGCCTCCTTGGCCAGTGCCGCGATGAGCGCCTTGCCGTAGCCCTTGCCGCGCGTCTCCGGCTTGACGTACAGGTCCTCCAGGTAGATGCCGTGCACCCCGTCCCAGGTGGAGAAGTTCAGGAACCAGATCGCGCAGCCGACCACGCCGGTCTCGTCCTCGGCCACGTGCGCGAACAGCGCGGGCGACGGACCGAACAGCGCGGCCCGCAGCTGCTCCAGTGTCAGCGCGCACTCGTGGCGAGCCTTCTCGTACTCCGCGAGGTCGTAGACGAGGTCGACGAGCGCGGGGACGTCGGCGGGGGTGGCACGGCGGATCGCGGCGGTCACTTGGCTCCCTCGTTGGTCGAAACGATGTTGTGCGCGTGGATGGTTCGCGCGTCGTGCTCGTAGCCCAGCAGGCTCACGGCGGCGGTGGACATCGCGAAGCGGCGGCCCTCGACCACCTCGAACTCGGCCCACCGGGCGATCAGCACGCGGGAGAAGTGCCCGTGTCCGACCAGCACCACGTCCCGCTCCGGCAGGACGGGTTCGACGGCGGCGAGCAGCCGATCGGCGCGCGCGCGTACCTGGGCGGCCGTCTCGCCGCCGGGCGCCGTGCCGGTCCAGATCGTCCACCCTGGCGTGGTCTCACGAATCTCAGGGGTTGTCAGGCCCTCGTAGTCGCCGTAGTCCCATTCGGCGAGATCGTCGTCGACAGTGGTCTCGGTGCAGCCCGCCAGCTCCGCCGTGCGCACCGCGCGCTGCCGCGGGCTGGTGAGGACGAGCGGATCCCGCAGCTTCAGCTCCGCGAGCAACCGCCCCGCGGCCTCCGCCTGCCGCTCGCCGCGCTCGGTGAGCGGCAGATCGGTGTGGCTCGTGTGCCGCCGCTCGCGCGACCAGGACGTCTCGCCGTGCCGGAGTAGAACCAGCCGGGCGTCTTCGTGTGCGGACATGCCCTCCATCATGGTCAGAAACGCGCCGCGCCGCCCGGACCGGGTTCGTTCCGCCTCAGATCGGCTCGCCCAGCTCGAGCACCACCAGCGGCAACGGGCGCGTGACCTTTGCCTGGTACTCGGTGAGCAACGGATTGTTCGCGAAGACCCACGCCGCGAATTCGTCGTACTCGGCGCCCGAGAGCGCTCGCGCGGTGCCGCGGTAGGTGGTGGACCCCCATTCGATGGTGACGTCGCGGTTCGCCTTCACGTTGTAGAACCAGGCCGGGTACTTGTCCTCGATGAAGGAGCTCACGTACACGGTCTCGTCGCGTCGCAGCAGGCCGAGCGGGACCACGTGCGGTTCACCGCTCTTGGCTCCGGTGGTGGTGAGCAGCACCAGATCACTGCCCTCGTACGCGCCGCCGACCTTGCCGCTGTTCGCGCGGAACTCCTCGATCACGCCGTCGTTCCAGTGCGCGATCTCGGTGTCGGTGTATTCCTGGTTCCATGGCGCGTCGGGATCGTCGTAGGACGTGATGGCGGGCTTCGATTCCGGTGCGGTGGATTCGGTTTCGGACATGCGGCCAGTGTGACGCAAGGCACCGACAAGTTCGGGCGCCGACGAGACCGGCGGCCGTCAGCCTAGGGCGTGCAGTTCTCCGTCGCGGTGTTCGAGCACGATGTTTCCGACTACGGCGAGGGAGATCGGGCCGCCCGTGTAGCCCGGGCGCTGGAACGGGACGCGGCCGACTTCCGCGCCGGAGGTGGGATCGAGGACGGCGAGGCCGTCGGCGACCGGCAGCAGCAGGCGTCCGGCCATCATCGCGGGGGAGCCGAGGGCGCTCGGCGCTGCCCAGAGCGGATCGAAAGTGCTCGCGTTCAAGGCGATCACGCTGTTGCCGGTGAACACGAGATACGCCGAGCCGATGCGGGTGGTCGTCGCGTTCTCCGCGAGCGGAGCGGAAAGTTGATGCGCCACAACGGGATTGCCGGTGCTGTCGTACACGCCGAGGCGCGGCGGCGTGGATTCGCCTGCGCCGGAAACGGTTCCGCCCGGGAGGTAGAGCACGATCCGGCTGTCCGACACCGCGATCACCCGGGCGCCTGGCACATCGGTGCCGGGACCGGAGAGCACGTGCGAGCCGTACTCCTCGGGCACCGTGTTGTCCTTCGGCGCCGGGTTGAGCACCGTCAGCCGGGGCGCCGGGTCGTCGGGGCAGCGTTCCAGCACGGCGAGCCGGGACGAGCTGGAACCGGCCGAGAGCAGCGTGCAGCCTTTGCGTGGTTGGGTTTTCACGTTCACCGGCGCGTCGACGTAGCCGTACTCCAGCGTGCGCACCAGATCCGAGCGCCACATCTCCAGTCGCCGTTCGCCGTACGCGAGCACGTAGGTGCCGTCGACCGAGAGCCGCACGCTCGGATCCATGTAACTGCTGCGCGCGGTGCGGCGTTCCCCGGTGTCACCGGCCAGCAGGGTGGCCTGGCTGCACCCGCGCTGATCCCGGTACACCGCGATCACCATGCCGAACTGCGCTTCCACACCGCACAGCGGCATATCCCGCCGGTAGCGCCACAATTCGGCGCCGGTGGCGGGATCACGCCCGGTGACGGTGCCGCCCGAACCGGTGATCACCGCGCCGCCGGAGGCCAGCGCCCGCGCGCTGGCGTCGTCCGGCGCGTGCCACAACTCCCGCAGGTTCGCGGGGATCTTGTCGGCCGTCGGCGGGGTGGTCGCGGGCGTCGCCGCGGTCACCGATTCGGTGCCCGTCGCGTCGCCGCGCGCCCACACCACCAGCCCCGCGACCGCCACGAGCACAGCGATCGCGACTGCGGAGATGATGTCGGCGCGCGTCCGCCGCTCGGGTGCGAGCACGATTGCGAGACTAGCGGATCCGCCGAACTATGCCGAAGCAGCCGTTCCCGCGGTCGCGGCCACGGCCTCGCTCGCCTCGGCCTCGTCGGCCTTGCGACGACGGCGGCGCACCGGCTTCTCGGCGGCCTCCGCGTCGCCGTTCGCGTCGACCGGCGCGTCGGCCGTCTTGCGGGTGCGGCGGCGCTTGACCGGTTCGGCCGGTGCCGCGCCGTTCTCGGCGGTGCCGTTGTCCGTCGACTCGGCCGCGGCGGTCTTGCGGGTCCGTCGCCGAACGGGCTTCGCGGGCGCATCCTCGGCGGCCGCCGGGGTCTCGTCCGCGACTGCCGCCGCGGTCTCGGGCTGTGCCGGAGCCGCGGTGTCGTTCGCGACCGCCGCCGTCGGCTCAGCCTGGGCCGCCGCGGTGTCGTTCGCGACCGCCGCCGTGGGCTCGGACTGTGCCGGAGCCGTGGCCTCGTTCGCGACTGCCGCCGTGGTCTCGGCCTGGATCGCAGCTGCGGTGTCACTTGCGACTGCCGCAGTGGTCTCGGCCTGGACCTGAGCCGCAGTGTTACCCGCGTCGGCCGCAACCGGAGCCGCGGTGTCGTTCGCGACCGCCGCCGTGGCCTCGGCCACGACGTTCTCGTTCTCGCCGGCACCTTCCGAGGACTTCCGACGACGACGCCTGCGCCGCGCCGGAGCCTCGGTGGTCTCCGCCTCGGCGCCCTCGCCCGCGTTCTCGGTCGACTCGCCCTCGGCGACGACTTCCGCCGCGCCGTTGTCCACGCCCTCGGCGCCGCCGGAGCGACGCCGCCTGCGCCTGCGGCGCGACCGACCCTCGTCCGCGTTCGGCTCTGTGCCGTTCGGCTCGGTGTCGTTCCCGTCGGCGTCGATGGTCGACTCGGCGCCGACCTCGGCCCCGTCGACGGGCTTGCCGCCACGGGTGCGCCTGCGGTTGCGCTTGCGCGGGCTGCGCGCCTCGCGCTCGACCACCACGTCGTCCTCTTCGCGGACCGGCCGCGGCTTGCGGACCGTGCCGGTGACGCCCTCGGGGATGCCGAGATCGGCGAACAGGTGCGGGGAACGCGAGTACGTCTCCACCGGGTCCGGGATGCCGAGGCCGAGCGCGGTGTCGATGGCCGCCCAGCGGTTGAGCTCGTCCCAGTCGATCAGCGTCACCGCGACGCCGGTGCGCCCGGCCCGGCCCGTGCGCCCGATCCGGTGCACGTAGGTCTTCTCGTCCTCGGGGCACTGATAGTTGACGACGTGCGTGACGTCGTCGATGTCGATGCCGCGGGCGGCCACGTCGGTGGCGACCAGCACGTCGATGGTGCCCTTGCGGAACCGGGTCAGCGCCTTCTCACGGGCGATCTGACCGAGGTCGCCGTGCACCGCACCCACGGCGAAGCCGCGTTCGGCGAGGTCGTCGGCGACCTTCTGCGCGGTGCGCTTGGTGCGGGTGAAGATCATCGTGGCGCCGCGGCTCTCGGCCTGCAGCACCCGCGAGATCAGCTCGCTCTTGTCCAGCGCGTGCGCACGGTAGACGAACTGCGCGGTGCGGTCGTGCACCGCAGAGTCGTGCGGCTCCTCGGCCCTGATGTGGGTCGGGCGGGTGAGGAAGGTGCGGGCCAGCGTGATGATCGGACCCGGCATGGTGGCCGAGAACAGCATGGTCTGGCGCTTCTCGGGCACCATGTTCAAGATGCGCTCGATATCCGGCAGGAAGCCGAGGTCGAGCATCTCGTCGGCCTCGTCGAGGACGAGCACGCCGATCTTGCCGAGGATGAGATGGTTCTGCTTGGCCAAGTCCAGTAGTCGGCCGGGCGTCCCGACCACCACGTCGACGCCGTCGCGCAGCGCGGCGATCTGGGACTCGTAGGGACGGCCGCCGTAGATCGAGGCGACCTGCAGCTTGCCCTTGTGGTTGCGCAGGTGCTTGCTCGCGTTCTCCAGGTCCTCGGTGACCTGGATGCACAGCTCGCGGGTCGGCACGATGACCAGCGCCCGCGGCGTGCCGTCCAGCGGCGTCGTGCCGGAATCGGCGGTGGCGATGCGGTGCAGCAGCGGCACGCCGAAACCGAAGGTCTTGCCCATGCCGGTGCGTGCCTGACCGATGAGATCCTCGCCGGCCAGCGCCAGCGGAAGGGTCAGTTCCTGAATAGCGAATGTTCGTTCGATGCCGATCTCGGCGAGCGCTCGGACGATTTCCTCGCGCACCCCCAATTCGGCGAATGTCGGGGCGGTATGCGTCGCGTCCAGTTCGGCCGTCAACAGCGTGTCCGCCACACCGGGTTCCTGCTCGACAGTGATCTTGCTCAGGTTCGTGCCTTCCTCGTTATCGCGTCACGCGCGCCCGAGGCGTGGGGCGGACCGGTCGGTCCACGACGACCACGTATCCGCCGGTAATGCGCGCCGCAGCCGGATGTCGTCGGGTGCCGTCCGATGACGGCAACTACCTGGGAACATCGGCGCAGCGCAGTCGGATGCGGATCTGGTGCGCGCACATTTTCCTGGACGACGGAAGCCCTGGCGCCACACCTCGTGGCGGACGCATGGGTAACGAAAGTTTCCGTTGTCCGCAGTGATTGTAGCGTGATATTGTGCGCGGCTCGAATTGCCGCCGCCGTTATTCCAGGGCAAAACTCCGGTTTCCGACTCGATCGTCGCCGACCGACGCTGCGCGACTTGACAATTCATCACCGAGCCGGAATCCGCCCGGCGCCGAAAAAGCGGCCGTCCAGTGCTATTCGCGTGCGCCGCGTCCGGCGGGTCGCGCCGGTCCGCGGCACCGGTCTCGGCGCCGCCGCGAACCTCGCAAACCGGACTTGCCTGTTACCGGCGGTACTGGCATGTGAGACATTCTTGTGGTGAGCATCGCAGAGACCGTCACCACCGCCGCCCGCAACGCCTGGGCGCTGACCTTCGGCTCGGGTGTCGAGGCGCCGGACCCCGCGCCGTCGACGGTGCTGTGCGACGAGCCGCACCGGCAGCTGCGCCGCTACGAGGGCGGCGCGACCGACGGCGCTTCCGCAGTGCTCCTCGTGCCACCGCTCGCGGCCCCGGCCACCTGCTTCGACCTGCGCCCCGGCCAGAGTCTGGCGCGCTTCCTGCGCGACAGCGGCCGGGCCACCTACGTCGTCGACTACGGCGACATCACCTTCGCCGACCGCAGGATGGGCTTCGAGGACTGGCTCGACGACATCCTGCCGGAGGCGATCCTGCGCACCTCCGCGGATGTCGGCGGCAAGCCGGTCGATCTGGTCGGCTGGTCGATCGGCGGAACGCTGGCGTTGCTCACCGCCGCCGCGCACGCGCACCTGCCGATCCGCTCGATCACCGCCGTCGGCTCGCCGCTGGACTACGACAAGATGACCGGCATCCCGCAGCTGCGCGCGGTCGCGAAGCTCACCGGCGGCATCGCCACCTCGACCGCGGTCAGGGCGGTGGGCGGCATCCCGGCCGGGCTGACCCGCGCCGCCTACCGGGTCACCGCGTGGGACCGCGAGCTCACCAGGCCGTGGTTCGTGGCGAGCAACATCGCGCGCACCGAGACGCTGGCCAAGATGGAGTCCATCGACCGGTTCATGGCGGCGATGCCGGGCTACCCCGGCCGCTTCTACGGCCAGCTGTGGGGCCGCTTGATCCTGAACAACGACATCGGCCGCGGCGTCGTGCGGCTCGGCGAGCGGCGCATCGCGCTCCCCGACGTGACCGCCCCCGTGCTGCTGGTCGGCGGGCCGAGCGACGTCATCACCCCGGCCGCTGCCGTCGAGGCGGGCACCCGCACGCTGACCGGCGCCGCGGACGTCCGCTACGAGACCGCCCCCGGCAGTCACCTCGGCATCCTCACCGGCGAGACAGCCCGCGACACCACATGGGCCTACCTCGACAAGTTCCTCACCGAACTGGGTTGACCGCAGCCTGAGCCGGTCAGGCGCGAGCCAAGGTCCGGCGGACGCCACGGCGCAGCCCTGCCGACCTGATCAGGGGCCGAGTGGAGACGAGGTGAGTGTTCGACCCGGCCGCGCGACACCGAGCTGATCAGGGGCGAGCAAATGTGGGGCGGACGCCCGACCGGCCCGTGACACCGATTCGATCAGCGGCCGAGCGAAGGTGCGGCGGACGCTGCGCCGCGGTCTCGCGACACCGACCTGTGAATGTTCGGGGAGACGAACACTCGCGCCGGGACGCCGCTACGCTAGGGCTCATGGGAGCACAGTCAGCGCTTGGCGTTTCGTTCGATCCGGCAACCTCGCCCATCGCCGCGGACCACTCCGGCGTGACCGACCTGTTCGCCGTGCTCGCCTACGGTGAGATCTCCGCGTTCTACCGGCTGGCCGAGGAGGCCAAGCTGTCGCCGACCCTGCGCGGCAAGGTGGCCGTCGCGAAGATGGCGGCCGCCGAGATGGACCACTTCAAGACGCTCGAGGCGGCGCTCGCCGACCGCGGCGTCGAGGTGTTCGACGCGATGGCGCCGTTCGTCCGCGCCCTCGACGCCTACCACGCCTCCACCGATCCCTCGACCTGGCTCGAGTCGATGGTGAAGTTCTACGTCGGCGACGGCATCGCGGCGGACTTCTACGGCGAGATCGCGGGCGCGCTCGCGCCGGAGGTCGCCACCGTGGTCCACGACGTGCTCGCCGAGACGAGCCACTCCGAGTTCGTGGTCGAAGAGGTGCGCCGCGCGGTGTCGACCAGCCGCTCCGAGCGCGACCGGCTCACGCTCTGGGGCAGGCGGCTGCTCGGCGAGGCGATCACCCAGGCGCAGTACGTCATGGCGCAGCGCGACGAGCTCACCGACCTGGTGCTCACCGCCACCGGCGATCTCAACGGCATCGCCGCGCTGTTCGAGCGCATGCAGACCAGCCACGCCGAACGCATGGCGGTCCTCGGCATCTAGGCCCTGCGTAGCGCGGACGTTCGCCGCAAAGGACCTAGTTGTCGGTCCGCGCACGGCGGCTCGTCGACAGCCCACGCGGTCGCAGCGGTAACGGCCCGCGTCTACTCGTTCGCGGCTCGGTTGTGCACCAGCCGCAGCCCCGTCGCACGGGCCGCGGCCTGGTCGAGCAGCCAGACGACGACGCTCTGGTCGCGGTCGGTCTCCATCGTCTCGAACGGGACGTCGACCGCGCCGTGCACCGGGTGCTCGAACTTCAGCACGCTCGACACCGGCCCGCCGCTGACCCGGTGCGGCTTCCACCTGACGCGGAACTCGGGCTCGCCTTGTAGCGCGTCGATCATTGCGAGCAGTTCCCCGTCGCCGGGCCAGCGCACCTTCGCGCGCAGCACCGCGTCCGCGAAGGTGTCGGCGGCGGCGGGCCAATCGCGCAGCGTTCGCCTGGCGCGCGGGTCGGTGAAGACGTACCAGGCCAGGTTCGCTTCGCCGTGCTCGTCCAGCAGACCGAGTGGCGCCGCGAAGTCGGCCCACGCGGTGTTCCAGCCGAGCACGTTCAGCCGCCTGCCGACGACGAAGGCGGGCGTCGGCTGGAGCGCGTCGAGCACCGCCGTGATCGTCTCACCGAGCTGTTCGCGCGGGGATTCGCTCCCCGGACAACGGGACTCGTTGCCGGAGGCCATCGCGAGCAACCCGAAGTGGTGGCGCTGCGCGCCCTCCAGCAACAGCGCGTCGGCGAGCGCGTCGACCACCGCCACCGACGGATTGGTGTCGCGACCTTGCTCCAGCCGGGCCAGGTAGTCGGCGCTGACTCCCGCACGCACCGCGACCTCCTCGCGGCGCAGCCCCGGCGTGCGGCGTCGGCCGCCCTCGGGCATTCCGACGTCGGCGGGCCGGAGCTCACCGCGGCGAGCGACGAGGAATTCGGCGAAACCGTTACGTGCCATGTGTTCCATCGTGCCCGGTCCGCGGACGTTCAGCCTCGCCCTGAGGGGTCCAGGATAACGGCGGTCTGGTTGCCGGACCGCGGTCCGGACAAGGTCGATGGCATGACGAACACTTCCGCAACCACCGCCACCCAGCAGCTGAAGCCCGGATCCTGGGCGCTGGACACCGCCCACTCCTCGGTCGCGTTCACCATCCGCCATCTCGGCATCTCCAAGGTGCGCGGCGGGTTCACCCGCTTCGACACCGAGTTCGTCGTGGACGAGACCGGCGCGGCCACCCTCGGCGCGACCATCTACCTCGATTCCTTCGACACCGGCAACGCCGACCGCGACGCCCACGTCCGCAACGCCGACTTCCTCGACGTGGCCAACCGCCCGACGCTCACCTTCCGCGCCCCGCGGCCGGTGGCGATCGCCGAGACCTTCACCGTCGAGGGCGAAGCCACCCTCGGCGCGATCACCAAGCCTGTCACCCTCGAGGTCGAATGGGGCGGCGTCCAGGACTTCGGCCCGACCGGCGACCGGCACGCCGGATTCTCGGCCACCGGCACCATCAAGCGCACCGATTTCGGCGTCGGCGGCCCCATGCCCGGCATGCTCAGCGACGCGGTGAAGATCGAGCTGGATATCGAGCTGATCGAACCCCAGTGACCAGCGCTGGGTCGGACCGCTGTTCGCGATCAGCGTAGGCAGTGCGGTGCCGCGCGGCCGTTGCCCTGCACTAGCCTTGGACCGGACAGCAAGAGCGCTCGGGCGGACGCGACGTCCGACCGCCGCACAGGACTCTAGGTTCGGAGGTTGGCCGTGGAGGTCAAGATCGGTATTTCGGATAGCCCGCGCGAACTCGTGATCAACAGCGGGCAGACCCCGGAAGAGGTCGAGGCGATGGTGTCCGAGGCGCTGAGCGGCACCGGCGGCGTCGTGGCGCTCACCGACGAGAAGGGCCGCAAGTTCCTGATCCAGGCTTCGAAGGTCGCCTACGTGGAGATCGGCACCGCCGCCAGCGGCCGGGTCGGTTTCGCCGCGGTCTGACGACCCAAAGCAACGAGCCCTCGGGTTCCGGTTGATTACCGAGAACCCAAGGGCTCGTTCGCGTTCGGGGGGCGCCGCGCAACCGCGGCGCGAATCAGAGGCGAGTGGGGTCGATCGGGTGCAACGGGACGTGCGACAGACCGCCCCAGGCCAGCGCGACCGTGGTGTCGACGGCCTCGTCCTTGGGGATCGGACGGTCCGCCTCCAGCCAGTAGCGCGCGGTGAACTGACTCGTGCCTACCAGGCCGACGGCGAGGATGCGCGCCCGATAGGGATCGAGGCCGGAGTCGTGCGCGACCAGGTCGAAGACCGCGTCCACGCACGCCTCGGTGGCCTGCTCCACCCGGCGCTGCACCTGCGGCTCGCTGGTCAGGTCGGATTCGAAGACGAGCCGGAAGCCCTGCATCTCGTTGTCGACGAAGTCGAAGTAGGCCTGCACGGCGGCCCGCACGCGCTGGCGGTTGTCGGTGGTGGAGCGCAGCGCCTGGCGCACGCTCGACACCAGCATGTCGACGTAGTTCTGCAGCACCGCGAGGTACAGCTCCAGCTTGCTGGTGAAGTGCTGGTACAGCACCGGCTTGCTGACGCCCGCGACCTGCGAGATCTCGTCCATGCCCGCCGCGTGATACCCGCGGAGCACGAACACCTCGCTCGCCGCCTGGAGTAGCTGCTGCCGCCGTTCGTCGCGCGGCAACCGGGTACCGCGCTTGGTCGGCACCATGGCCTCGGACGACATTCTGCGGGACGTCATCCGGTCCACGAGGTCAGTCATTTCGGCTCTCCCAGTCGAGTCCCCGGCAAAAGGGGTTGTGCACCGGGTATCCAATGAACGATACCCGGTTGTAGCTCACATGCCGATCGGGGTTGTCGATCTCGTCCCGCGGGTGAGATGTGGCGCACAGTGGAGTTCGGTCCCCATTGGCTCTCAGTCGTCCGGTTCCGTAGGCTCAGAACTCGTGGCAAGGTCCGGTCCCGAAACTCGTTCGGGTGCGGCTGCCCGATCGGGCGCTGTACCGCGGTCCGGGACCCCAGATCGGCCCGGCCGATCCAGACCCGAGCGCGGGGCTCGCACCGACCCGTGGCCGCGGAAACCCGACGGCGACGACGCGGCACCCGCGCCCACACCCCCGACGGCACGCGACGCCAACGGCGTCGAGATCTACGACCCTCTCGGTCTCTACCCGGCCGCCGACCGCTCCCATCAGCCGCTTCGGGCGCGCTGGGATCCCACGGCGCCGGATCCGAATCGCTCCCGCGGCCCGCGGCCCGATCGCAACGCCAAGAAACAGAGCGCGCTCGGCCGTTTCGTGTCCACCTACGGTTGGCGCGCGTACGCCCTCCCCGTGCTGTTCGTGGTCACCGTGCTCGTGGTCGCCGACGCGGTGCGCGGCGGCGGGGGCGGCGCCGGGTCGATCATCGAGCCGAGTTTCGGTCGGCTCAGCCCGCGCGCCACGAACACCGGCGTCATCGGCGCACCACCCGGCGACGGACAGTTCCCCGCCGACCTGCCCGCGGGCGCGCTGCCCGAAGGCGGTCCCTTCACCGAGAACGGCGCGGGTACCTGGCGGGTCGTCCCCGGCGTCACCGCCGAGATCGGCGCGGGTACGGAGTACCACTTCAGCTACACCGTCGAGGTCGAGAACGGCGTCGATACCTCCGGCTTCGGCGGCGACGAGTCGGTGGCCAAGATGATCGACAGCACGCTGGCCAATCCGAAGAGCTGGGCCCAGGACAAGCGGTTCGCCTTCCGCCGCGTCGATCAGGGCAAACCGGATTTCCGCATCTCGCTGACCTCGCGCCAAACCACCCGCACAGCTTGCGGTTTCGACATTCCCATCGATTCCTCGTGCTTCAACGCGGGCCTGGACCGGGTGGTGCTCTCCGAGGTGCGCTGGGTGCGCGGCGCGCTCGCCTTCGAAGGCGACATCGGCTCCTACCGTCAGTACCAGATCAACCACGAGGTCGGTCACGCCATCGGCTACCACCAGCACCAGCCGTGCGAGACCGACGGCGGACTCGCGCCGATCATGATGCAGCAGACCTTCGGCACCGAGAACAACGACATCGCCGCGCTCGATCCCGACGGCGTGGTCCCGATGGACGGCAAACGCTGTCGCTTCAACCCCTGGCCGTACCCGCGCGGCTGATCGCGGACGCGGTACGCGACGATACTGGGGAAGAACGGTTCGGTCGCCCGCGTTGCACATCGTGCGATCGGCCAATTCGATTCGAGGAGTCCTGGACGTGTCATCACCGAAGTCCCTGCCGCCGCTGGTCGAGCCGGCCGCGGAACTGAGCAAGGACGAAATCGCCCGCTACAGCCGTCACCTGATCATTCCCGACGTCGGTGTGGACGGGCAGAAGCGTCTGAAAAACGCCAAGGTGCTGGTGATCGGCGCGGGCGGACTCGGCTCGCCCGCCCTGCTCTACCTGGCCGCGGCGGGCGTCGGCACGCTCGGCATCGTGGAGTTCGACGAGGTCGACTCCTCGAACCTGCAGCGCCAGATCATCCACGGCGAGTCCGACATCGGCCGGCCGAAGGCCGACAGCGCGCGCGACTCCATTCTGGAGATCAACTCCGGCATCGACGTGCGCCTGCACAAGCTGCGCCTGGAGCCGGAGAACGCGGTCGAGCTGTTCCGCGACTACGACCTGATCCTCGACGGCACCGACAACTTCGCGACCCGCTACCTGGTGAACGACGCCGCGGTGCTGGCGGGCAAGCCGTACGTGTGGGGTTCGATCTACCGCTTCGAAGGCCAGGTCTCGGTCTTCTGGGAGGACGCCCCCGACGGCCGCGGCCTGAACTACCGCGACCTCTACCCGGAGGCTCCGCCGCCCGGCATGGTCCCGTCCTGCGCCGAGGGCGGCGTGCTCGGCGTGCTCTGCGCGTCCATCGGCTCGATCATGGTGACCGAGGCGATCAAGCTGATCACCGGCATCGGCGACCCGCTGCTCGGCCGTCTGATGGTCTACGACGCACTGGACATGAGCTACCGGACCATCAAGCTGCGCCGCGACCCGGAACGTCAGCCGATCACCGAACTGATCGACTACGAGGCGTTCTGCGGTGTGGTGTCCGAGGAAGGCCAGGCCGCCGCGGCCGGGTCGACCATCACCGCGCGCGAGCTGAAGGAGCTGCTGGACGCGGGCAAGGAGATCGAGCTCATCGACGTGCGCGAGCCCGTCGAATGGGACATCGTGCACATCGAGGGCGCGCGGCTCATCCCCAAGGACCGCATCCTCTCCGGTGAGGCGCTGTCCGAGCTGCCGCAGAACCGCCCGATCGTGCTGCACTGCAAGACCGGCATCCGTTCCGCCGAGGCGCTCGCGGTGCTCAAGAACGCGGGCTTCTCCGACGCCACGCACGTGCAGGGCGGCATCGTCGCCTGGGCCAACCAGGTCGACACCAGCCTGCCGGTCTACTGAGCGACGACGGGTTCGGCCCCGCGCCCGCCGTGGCGCGGGTTCGCCCGGCGGACGCGCATGCCCGGACTGCGCCGGATCCGCGCCGTACAGGACCATGATCCGCGCGATAGCCGAGCGCGTGACCGGACGGCGCGGCGTCCGAATCCGGCCCCGCACCGGCGGTACCGTACGGCCGTGACTTCTGTGGAACCCCCCGAGCACGTGCGCGCCACGTTCGGTCTGCGCGAAGTGACTCCGGTCCCGCTCGGCGACTGGGACGGCGGTTGGCGCTGCGGCGACGTGGTGCTCAGCCCGGTCGCCGATCACGCGCGGGCGGCGTGGTCGGCCAAGATCCGCGAGACGCTGAAGGTCGACGGGCTACGCGTGGCCCGTCCGGTGCGCGCCACCGACGGTCGCTACGTGGTCTCCGGCTGGCGCGCCGACACCTACCTGGACGGCTGCCCCGAGCCGCGCCACGACGAGGTCGTCTCGATTTCCCTGCGGCTACACCAGGCGACCACGAGGTTGGAGCGCCCGCGCTTCCTCGTGCAGCCGCCGGCCACGCCGTGGGTCGACGTGGACGTCTTCGTGGCCGCCGATCGCGCGGCGTGGGAGGCGGTGCCGCTGCGCAGCCTGCGCGCGGGCGGCGCGGTCCCGACCACCTCGCCCGACGGGCAGCGCAGCATGGAACTCATCGGCCAACTCGCCACGCTGCGCAAGCCGGTGCGGACCCCGGCCCAGCTGGTGCACGGCGACTTGTTCGGCACCATCCTCTTCGCGGGCGCGGACGGCCCTGGCCTCACCGACATCACCCCGTACTGGCGCCCCGCCGCCTGGGCCGCGGGCGTCATCGTCATCGACGCGCTTTCTTGGGGCGGAGCCGACGAAGGCCTGCTCGACCGCTGGTCCGATCTGCCGGAGTGGCCCCAAATGCTCTTGCGCGCCGTCATGTTCCGCCTCGCCGTACACGCGCTGCACCCCCGCTCCACCCCCGAAGCCTTTCCCGGGCTGGCGCGGACCGCCGATATGGTCCGGCTGATGCTGTGATTTTCCGATAGCGGTTCGCTCTGGTAGCACCTCTTCGGTGCGTTAAGCTCTCTGCGCCGCGCACATGGGTCGACTCGTGTCGCGGCGTTCGATCCGGTTTCGTTCGGCTCATGGCCAGACCCGGTTGCCCGCCCGTGCGATGGGCTCGCCCGGTAGCTCTAAACCTTTGTAAACAAAAAGGATTCGCGGCGCGATGTCCAATCGGCGCCCGTATCATGTTGTGCGCGAGATCGCCGCCGGGCTCCTTCGGATTCCGGGAATCCGTGCGATCGGCGACGAGGGGTGAGGACTTCGGCAGGTGAGAATTCAACCGAGACAACAGATCCTGAATGTGTGGAAGGCGCTCGTCGCCACCTGCTGGGACGGTAGTTCCTGGAAGTGGGACGGCCAAGTGGCTTCCAATTCCATCAGCGACTCCGAGCAGCTGCTGTGCCTGCTCTATCCGGCGACGGAGATCGACACGTTCGCGCTGGACAATCCGGACAGCATGGCCGACGACGTGCTCGCCGCGCTCGCGCCGATCGGTGACTCCACGCAGATCCGTGGTTTCGTGCTGTGGCTGCTCGAACAGTACGTCGAGAAGAACACCAAGGATTCCGGCGAGCCCGACTTCGCCGCGGGCAGCTATCTGCGTGCGGCGGACGGCGAGCCGACGCCGGAGCAGTACCGGATCGAAGTGGTCGACGCCTATTCCATGTCGCTGACCGTGTGTATGGCCGGGCTGCGCTTCCTGCGCGCCTATTCCGAGCGGACGCGATCGGAGGATCTGAAGGCGCGGATCAAGCTGCTCTCCGATCAGCTCAGTGTCCGGCTGACGGCGGCCATGACCGGCCTGGTGCGCAGCTTCGTCGTCAACACCGTGCGGCAGAAATCGCCTGAGGGCCAAGCGATCCTGAGCATGCTCGATCAGAGTGGGCCCGGTGAGGACGCCGGACTCGTCGAGGGCGTACGCCGTGCGCTCGCGCGCGTGCGGGCCCGGCTGCGCAGCGATGTCGTGCTCGGGCAGGAAGAATCGGTCAAGGCGCTCGAGGACGAGAACCTGCTGTTCGAGTGCGGCTGGAGCTGGGGCGTGGTGCGCAACGCCACCGAAGTCGACTTCGTCGAAGCGCGGATCGGCGATCAGCCCGGCATCGCCGATCCTCGGCCCTACCTGTACTTCACCATCGTCGCCCTGGACGGCATCAACGACCTCGTCGCCCCGAGAACCGGCGAGCTCGGTCTGCTCAACGAACAGCAGCACCGGCTGGCGCAGGCGCTGCGCACGCGATGGGAACTCACCCAGCGTTATTGGTCCACCGTCGCTCGCTTCGGCACGGGATCCTGGCCGCTGGAAGACATTCCGTGGCGGACGTCGGACAACGAGCAGTCCGACTACTTCAGTCTCACCGTGTCCGCGGTGCTGATCCAGGACCTGGTCGCCCGCACCGCCACCGACGACGACTTGACAAGGGCCGTGGCCATTTTCGACGAGCTGGCCGGGCGCGGCAGGATCATCCGCAGGCCGACTGTCGGCGATCCCGCCATCGCGCTGCACAATCCCGGTGTCCGTCTTCGCCTGCGCGGCAGCGAGCAGGTGGACAACGGAGCGATCCTGCAGTGGGAAGTATCGGACTTCGCCGCCGTGCTGCTCAAGCGCATGTTGCAGGCTGCGCGCCTGTCCAACAACGTCGCGGCGCGGGACAAGCTGATGGAACTGTCCAAGGCGGCGATGGACCATTTGCACCGGCGCATGCTGCGGGTCGGCGCCGTCGGGTTGTGGGACGACCCCACAAGGATTTTCGGCGGCAACGGCGCCGCGCCGGTGTCCGAACCGTCGTGGTACATGACCGAACGCATCATCGAATGCATGGTGGCCGCGGAGCAGACCTATCGGCAGTCGCCGCCCAATTGGCCCGAGTTGCAGGCGGTGGCGCGAGTCATGTTGAACACCGCCGAGCACCGCTTCGATCAGGAATTGCTCGGCGCCAGCGTCCTCGACGCCTCGTCCAACCGCGAGACGTTGGAGGAGGTCGAGCGCAACATCGACGAAGCACGGCAACAGATCCGGGAGGACGCCGCGACGACGCTGGTGCACACGCTCGACGCGCTGCGCGAACTCTACAAACTCGCCGCCGCGCGCAACGACGCGACAAGGAGCCCCTGATCGCATGATCGTCTTCGCGACCTCCGACAAAGGGGGCACCGGCCGGTCGGTGACCAGCTGCAACCTCGGCTACCGACTGTGCTCGAAGATGGGCAGGAACGTCGCCTATCTCGACTTCGATTTCGGATCGCCCACCGCGGGAGCGCTTTTCGAGATCGGCGGCATGGAGCGCGGCATCCCGAGCGGCTCCGGACTGCATTCGTATCTGCTCGGCAAGATCGATGTCGCGAGCCGAGTCGACGTGCGGGACAACACCGATCGGACCGATCTGCGCAAGCTGCCCGGTCGCACCGGCAAACTCGTCCTGCTGCCCGGCGATCTCGGCGGCGGCGAGTTCGACAAGAAGGCGAACGACGACGTCGTCGAGCGCTGCGCGCGTCTGCTGCTCGAGCTGGACCAGGCGTTCGACGTCTGTCTCGTCGACCTCAGCTCGGGACGTTCGGTCGCGATGGACATCGCGCTGAAGGCGACCGCGCTGCCGCAATTGGCGACGCGAACCGTTCGCTGGCTCGTCTTCCATCGGTGGACCCGGCAGCACATTCTCGCCGCCAATGGTCTGGTGCACGGCGAGCACGGTCTGCTGGAATGCGGTGCCCGCGTCGGACACGACCGAGAGACATTGTTGGACAACCTGAGATACGTGCGGACCGCGGTGCCACAATTGAACATGGCCACGGGCGGTTCCGGGCCGCAGGCTGCCTGGCTGCACCAGCAGGACGCGATGTTGAAGCATTTGGCGTCGACCAAGGAGGTCGGAGCGAGTTTGCTGCTCGGCGAGACCCCGGTCGAACCGGTTCTGCAATACCGCGAGCAGCTGATCC
Source organism: Nocardia sp. CNS-044 (assembly GCF_059570515.1). Classification (NCBI taxonomy): domain Bacteria; kingdom Bacillati; phylum Actinomycetota; class Actinomycetes; order Mycobacteriales; family Nocardiaceae; genus Nocardia; species Nocardia sp. CNS-044. Next base: position 422,529 of record NZ_JCANSX010000006.1, on the reverse strand, counting down.
TGGATATCGATGTGAAGAAGGAAATCGCGAACAGGCCTACCGTCGTCGCGTTCGACCTGCTCGCCAAGCGCTTGATCGACGAGGCGACCTGGATTCGGTTCTGACCTGACCCGCATGAATGCCAACCCGGAAAGGGCCGTTGAACACGGTGGAGAACGCCACAGGCTACAGCGAGGCGACCGAGAGCGCTCGGCTCGCCAGGGTGCCGCTGTCCCATATGTCCATCGAGGTGGGGCATTTCTACATGAACGATCTCACCAACGGTGAGGATCGTATTCGCACCCAATTTCGCCGTATCGTTCCGCTGGTCGGCGCCTATACCGAGATCGCGAAGGCCGAGTACGGTCCGCGCGCCAGGGTCAGCACCTGTTTTCTCATCGATGACTATTTCCGCTCGGATACCAATCCCGGAGAGATTCTGCGCAAGCTGCTCGGCATCGCCGACGAATGCGGTTTGCGTATCGACTATCTGGCCAGGGAAGCCGGCTGCTTCGAGGTCCCGGTCGCGGGTCCCGAGGGGGTGAGCGTGACGCGCATTCCGCTCGCCGACATGGTGCGCAGCCGCATCGTTCCGGAGCCGTACGAGGGCACCAACGGGCGACGACCGCCGACGCTGGAATCCGGCTGGCTGTGCAACGGAAAGCGCGCGAACGAAGGCGATTCCGGCCAGGCGATGCACGAGGAGTCCTACACGCCGCCGGAAGAGCTCGGGCGGCGCGAGCATTCGATCTTCCTCGACGTGGAGATGTGGAGCAGGCGAACGAAAGTGAACGGGCGCGCCGACGGCCACACCAAATGGTCCTGCCCCTATCTCGCCTCGATCTGGCAGCTGCTGCGCTTGGGAATGCTGCGCATGCAGGGGGCGCCGGTCGTGGAACCGCAGCCGTGGGGACCGGGGGACGAGTGGCCGGAGAACTGGTGGGACATGCCCGCGGTGCTCCAGCTTCAGCCGAAGGCCAAGCCGTTCGCGGCGTATCGGTCGATCTCGCTGCTGCCGAAGCGCTATCTGAAAATCGAAGCCGCCGTACAACTGATCCTCGACCACATCCAACTCGACGACGACGTGGTCGACCAGATCGTGAGCCGGGGCCGGGAAGAGGGAATCATCCTGCCGCGCAAGGTGACCGATCGCATCGGTCACGTACTGCTGGACGGGGTCTGAGTTGACCGAGCCGACGAGTTCCGACGGTGCGCCCGCGCGGCGCGGGGTTCGAGCGAACCGCTCGTCGGCCCCCGCGCGCGGCCGGGGGCGCCCGGCGCGACTGGTCGCGCGCGGTGCGCGGGCGCAACCGCGGACACCGCCGCCCGAACTGCCCGTCGTGTTGGGGGAAGTCGAGACCTGTCTGCTGCCGACCGGTACCGCGTTGCGCCGCGACGAGACGATCGATCTGCTCGGTCAGCTGATGCCCGACAGCACGATCTTCTGGCGGGAGCGCCCGATCTCACTGGCCATCTCGCCGCCGACGGTCGAAGGCGTCGACTGCCAGCTGAAGGTGCCGACGCGGCCGAGCGTGCGAGCCATCGGGACGGTCGCGACGCGCTCGCTCGTGTTCGGCGGCCGCGTGCTGCAGAGTTCGTCGATGACCAGGGTGGAGGCGGGCGCGAACGGGCAACGCCAGACCTGGTCGCACTACCTGAGCCGGGCAGGCGTGCTCGAAACGGTCACCAAGATCGCGAAGGACACCGGAACCGGCCTGGCCGAAGGATTTCTGGTGCCGGGGTCGGCCTCCGACAGCACGCTCGATCTGACGTCGATCGCGAATCGGCTGCTCGGCCGGATCCGGATGGACGGCCGGCTCGATCAGCGGGTCCCGTTGCCGTCGGAGGCCACCCGGCTGCGCTGGTCGGCGCGGGTCGACCGGAAGAATCCGCCGTCCGTGCGATTTCGGCTCCAAGACGACCGTGTGCGCGCGGTCCTGGTGACCGTCGGCAGCGCACCGGAGCTGGACGACGTTCAGCGCTTCTGTGAGGATCTCGCGGTGCACGACTGGCTGTTGACGGCCACGTCCGCGGCGATCGACCAGTCCGACCTCTTCCCGCCGGGGAGTACGGAGTCGGTCGCGGTGTTGGTGCCCGTGCTGCGGCACCTGGCCCACGTCTGGATGCCGCGCGCGCATACCCCGCCCGGCTTGCGCGCACTGTGGGACGAGCTGGAGGAGGCGCCCGGCTTGACGGCGGGGCGGCGGGGGCTGGTCGACCAGGTGCGCGACCGAGTGCTCGTCGCGGCTCTGGACGCGTTGCGGCACAGCAGAACAATGCCGCAGGACTGAGGCCCTGTCTGGTTCACAGCCGGAACCAGCGCCGCACGAGCAGCGCGAAGAACACGGACGTGAATACGATTCCGGTGTAGGACTCGACGATCAGTAGCACCCGGCCCGCCCGCCCGATGTCGGTGAGATCGCCGATCCCGACCGGATTGAGGTAGTTGACCAGGCACAGGTGGAAGGTCGTCGAGATCGGCTCGCGGTCGGTCAGCCACAGCACCGCGGTGAAGGCGAGCAACTGTAGCGCGATCCAGCCGAGCAGCTGGAAAGGGCGAAAGCCGTATCCGCACAACAGATCCGAGATCACGCCCGGGATGCGCTTCCACACCGGATAGGTCGCGCGCCGCCGGGCCCTGGCCAGCGCGAGACGGCAGCGGTCTTGTTTGCCGAAATCCTCCTCCAACGCGTGCAACGCGGTGGCGCGCTTGAACGCCAGCGCGGCGTGCGACGGCAGGTCGGCGTCGGTGAGGCGCTGCCCGAGCTGTTCGTAGATCTCGGCCAGCCGCATGTTCTGGGTGCGGCTCAGGCGCCGCGGTCCGCGGAACTCCACCTCGGCCGCCAGCAGCGCGGTCAGGATCGTCAGCGGCGTCCAGCCGGGTTGCCCGCGGTGGCCGATCGGCAGTTCGGCCGCCTCGTAGATGTGCCGGAAGATCAGGGTGTCTCCGCCCGGCGCGATGGGCGCCGAATCGTAGTCCAGGACGAGATTCTCGACGTGGTTGTGAAACGCCCTGAGCATCAGCTTCTCCGGCGTTCGCGCCGGATCGTCGTGATCCTGGTTCAGGTACTTCAGGATGTCGGTGGCGTACCGGTCGGCGTGTCGGTCGATCAAGGTGGTCATCGACAGCACCGCGTGCGGCAGCTGGGACTGTCCCAGGTATTCGGTCATGTGTGTGGTGCCCCCCGGCATCGTCCGCGTCGTCTCGACGTGACATCCACCATAGCAATGTGATTCGGCTATCGGCCGGGCCGCTGTTTGAGCCAGTGCGGGTCGGCCGGCTCGGGTACCCGGCCGGCGGTGGGCTTCGGGGTGAGCCGATAGCGCAGCACGTCGCGTGGCTCGCCGGGGCCGAAATACTGGTCCTCGTGACCGGTCACCTCGAAACCGGCGGTCTTGTACAGGTTCGTGGCGAGTTGATCGCTCGGGCGCACGGTGATGTAGACCGAATCCGCCGCGGCGGTGCGGCAGCTGTGCACCGCTCGTTCCAGCAGTCCCCGGCCGATCCGGCGTCCCCGATACTGCGTGGCGACGGCCAGCCCCATCACCCAGCCTCGGCTGCGTGAACCCAGGCCGACCAGTGCGTATCCGCAGACGCGGTCGTCGAGTTCGGCCACCACCCAGTGCGATCCGTGCAAATCGAACAGTTGTCGCAGTGCGGTGTACGGGTAGGCGTGGTCCGCGAACTGTTCCAGCTCGAGCGCGGCGATGTCCGTGAGGTCGTGCACTGTCGCGGCCCGGTAGACAGCCCCCGGCCTTGCCCCGATATCCAACGGCTCACCTCTGTCTCCCCTGCGTGAGTCTGAACTCCAGCGTAAAGGCGTGTGCCGCTGCGAGGTTCGGAATCGGTGGGGCTGATCAATCCGGGCGAGGTTGCTCGACGGTGACCCACAGACGCCGAATGCCGCTGGGAGGACACTCTTCCCAGCGGCATTCGGGTCGAACGGGGGCGTGGCGGTCACGGAGGGGAATCGGAACCGCCTGGCCCCTACCGGCGTTCGGGGTTCGGTCCGAACGCCGGAAGGCGGTGCGGGTTTACACCTTCGCGTAGGCCAGCGAGGGGACGCGGCCGATGGCGAACGAGGAACGCAGGTAGAAGAACCAGGTGACCCCCGCCATCACGATGAACGTCGCCGCGTAGGCCCAGAAGGCGGGCGCCATGCTGCCGAAGTTGATGTTGGACAGGCGAAGTGCCTGCTGCAGCAGGTAGCCGCCGGAGGCGCCGATCGCGCCGATGACACCGATCGCCGCGCCCGCCTGACGCTTGGCCGACGCTGCGGCTTCGGCGATGTCCATGCCGTGCTCGGAGGCGTACTTCTTGGCCTCCGCGTTGAAGATGGACGGGATCATGCGGTAGGTGGAGCCGTTGCCGATACCGGCGAGGACGAACAACGCGAGGAAGGCGACCAGATAGAGCGGGAAGCTCTTCAGCTCCAGCCCCGCCATGATCGCGGCGACCGCGACGGCCATGCCGCCGAAGACGTACACGGTGATCTTCGCGCCGCCGACCTTGTCGGAGACCCAGCCGCCGAACGGGCGGCTGAACGAGCCGACCAGCGCGCCGAGGAAGGCCAGGTTGCCGAGCGTGGTGATCCAGCCGATCTTGGCCAGATCCGGGAAGTTGGCCTTGATCAGCGTGGGGAAGGCGAAGGAGAACCCGATGAAGGAACCGAACGTGCCGATGTACAGGAACGACATCACCCAGGTGTGCCGGTTGGTGAGCGCGAGCTTGTAGGACTTGCCGTCGGACTTGGCGGTGCCGATGCTGTCCATGTAGCGCAGCGCGCCGAAGGTGGCGATCAGGATGAACGGCACCCAGACCAGCACCGAGAGCGTGATGCCGAAGCGATAGCCCGCCGGATCCTTGGCCATCAGGTGGGTACCGAAGGTGATCAGCAGCGGCAGTATCAGCTGGGTCTGCGCGACGCCGAGATTGCCGCCCGCCGCGTTGATGCCGAGGGCCGCGCCCTTTTTCCCTTCCGGGAAGAAGAACGAGATGTTGGCCATGGACGAGGAGAAGTTGCCGCCGCCGAAGCCGGCCAGCGCCGCGAGGACCATGAACACCCACATGGGCGTGCCCGGCTGGTTCACGAAGTAGGCAAGACCGAGTGTCGGGATCAGCAGCATCGCCGCGCTGAACGCGGTGAACGCGCGCCCGCCGAATTTCGGTATGGCGAAGGTGTACGGAATGCGCAGTGCCGCACCGACGAGCGTCGGGGTGGAGGTGAGCAGCAGGGCGTTGCTCACCGCGGTGGGGTTGCCCTTGCCGAGTCCGGCCAGGAAGTCGAAGCCCGCGGCGCCCATGCTGGTGACCACGGTGCCCCAGATGACCCACACGCTGAAGCCGAGGTTCTCCGCGAATACGGAGAAGATCAGGTTCTTTCGCGCGGTGAGCTTTCCGCCCGACTCCCAGAATTTCGCGTTGTCCGGTTCCCAGTGGTCCAGCCAGCGTCCACGCTTCTGGTGGGTGAACGATTCCGACTGCTGGCCGGTGGCAGCAACTGTGGCAGTCATCGGCTTCCTCTCGATTAGGCTCGACCGACCCTCATCGCGGCAATCGTCGCGCCATTGCGACGTTGATTCGTCTCGGGACGCCCATCCAAGTCGGGGAGGGGCCGTCGAGTTGCCTTTGTACGGTCGAGACAAAGGTAGAAGCCGGTTGTTGCGGGCCCGTGGCCTTCGGTGACGTTCCCGGCAAATCCGACTCACATGGGGGAAGCGCCCTCGGTGACCAGTTGGTTACCTGGCGATCTGGCCGCGGGACCGGTCGGAACTATCGGGCGTCCGGGTATTCCGCGATGAGCGAACCGAGGAAGCAACGCGCGGCCTGCGCGGCGCGATCGGCGTCGCCGTCGACGACGGCCTGCACCAGTTCATTGTGCTCGGCGTCGTAGGAATCGTCGGATTTCGAAGTCCGCGACCGGATCACCTGTTCGATGGTGGGCAGGAGCGAGTCGTAGAACTCGAGGTACACCGCGTTGTGGCTGGCGACCACGATCGCCCGGTGCAGCGCCACATCGGCGGCGATCGCGCTGTGGGTGTCCGCGTCCCAGTGGTGGCTGCGTTCTTCCAGCAACCTGTGCAGGTTCGCGATGTCGGCGTCGTCGCGGCGGCGCGCGGCGAGCGCGGCTGCGGTGGTGTCCAGCGCGAGGCGTAGCTCGAGGACATCGCGTTCCTCGGCGTCGGCGAAGTACTTGCCGAGGGTGCCGCCGACTTCCGAGGCGGCGATCACATAGGTGCCCGAGCCCTGGCGCCGTTCCAGCATGCCCGCGTGCACGAGCGCCTGGACGGCCTCGCGCACGGTGTTTCGGCCGGTGCCGGTGAGCTCGGTGAGCTCCGGTTCGGTCGGGATGCGGGAGCCGATAGCCCAACGGCCGGAACGGATTTCGGCACGCAGCTGTTCGGTTACCTGGGCGATGAGGCTGGTGCGCCGGACGGGTTGCACCGAAACAGAGTACCGCCCGTCACAAATTGTTGCCGACGATCATGGGGTCATCCTATGATTTCTCGGTGACAGCGACCCTTCCGGACACCGCGACCCGCCAGGATTCCGCCGCCCTCCAGCAGCGCAAGCGCGCGCTCGTCGAGGGTCGACTGCTGGTACTCACCGCGATCGTGATGTCCGCACTGGTCCTACGCGTCGCCGTCACCGCGTTCAGCCCGCTCGCCGAGCGGATCGGCGCGGATATCGGCTACTCGACCGCGGTCGTCGGCGTCTTCGGCATGATCCCGACCGCGATGTTCGCCCTCTCGGGCCTGCTCACCCCGATCCTGGTGCGCCGCCTCGGCCTGGAGCGGACCGCGCTCACCGCGATGCTGATGGCCGGTCTCGGCATGCTGATCCGGGCCACGACGCACGGCACCGCCGAACTGCTGATCTTCTCCGCGCTCGCGCTCGGCGGCATGGGCATCGGCAACGTGGTGATCCCGCCGTTGGTCAAGCGGTACTTCCCGGACCGGCTGGCGGTCATCAGCTCGCTCTACATCACCATGGTGCAGCTCGGCACCGTGGTGCCCGCGATGATCGCCGTGCCGGTCGCCGAGGCGCACGGCTGGCGGATCTCGATCGGTCTGTGGGCGCTGCTCGGCTTCGCCGCCGCGCTGCCATGGCTGAAGGTGCTGCGCGATCGGCGCGGTCGCGACATGGCCGACACCACGGGTTTGCCCGCCGAAGGCGCCGAGTCCACGGGCCGGGTCTGGCGTTCGCCGGTCGCCTGGGGCATGGCGGGCATGTTCGGCATGACCTCGCTGACCACCTACGCGATCTTCGCCTGGCTGCCCAAGATCTTGAGCGAAGCGGGCGCGAGCGCGGCGTTCGGCGGCACCATGGTCGGACTGTTCGCCCTGGTCGGTCTGGTGGCCGCACTCTCGGCACCGACGATCGTCGCACGCTTCCGCAATCCGTTCCCCGTGGTCGTCGGCTGCGCGGCCTTGTTCTTCATCGCCTTCGCTGGCTTACTGATCGCGCCGATGAGCGCGCCCGTGCTGTGGGTGGTGATCCTCGGACTCGGCCCGAGCACCTTCCCGATGGCGCTGACCCTGATCAATCTGCGCACCAAGACCCCGCGCGGTTCGGCGGCGCTGTCCGGGTTCACCCAGGGCGTCGGTTACGCGGTGGCGTGCGCGGGCCCGTTGCTGTTCGGCATGCTGCACACCGCCACGGGCGGCTGGCTCGCGCCGTTCGCGATGCTGAGCGTCGCGGTGCTGGTGTTGCTCGCCGGTGCGTGGCAGGCGTGCAAGCCGCGCATGCTCGAGGACACCTGGAACTGATCGGAACCGATCGCGCCGTTCGGGTTGCGGCGCGGTGCGGCGCGGCGCATGCTGTGCGCGTCACACCTCACCGGCCGCTGTGCGCGAGATCGGCTGTTTGTCACCCGTGGAAACGCTTGTGTCACACGGGTGAAACATAACGTTGAAACTCACCCCGGAATCCGGGGAATCGTGAGCAACCGTTGATTTGGCGGTCATTTCCCGCATCATTTCGGCAATACCTGTTTCCTACCGTGGGGGCCAACCGATTTTGGGAGGCCCTTGTTGAGCACGCTGACGCGTAACCACAACATCGAGCACTGGGATGCCGAGGACGTCGCGGCCTGGGAGGCGGGCGGCAAAGACATCGCCAAGCGCAACCTGATCTGGTCGGTCTTCGCCGAGCACGTCGGGTTCTCGGTCTGGTCGATCTGGTCGGTGATGGTGCTGTTCATGCCCGCCGACAAGTTCGGCATCGATCCGGCGGGCAAGTTCTTCTTGGCCGCGGTGCCGACGCTGGTCGGCGGCTTGCTGCGCATTCCATACACCGTGGCCACCGCCCGGTTCGGCGGACGCAACTGGACCATCTTCAGCGCGTTCCTGCTGGTCATCCCGACGCTGCTGACGCTGTACTTCGTCAACCAGCCGGGCACCTCCTACACCACCTTCCTGATCGTGGCCGCGTTCGCGGGCTTCGGCGGCGGCAACTTCGCCTCCTCGATGACCAACATCAACGCCTTCTACCCGCAGCGACTCAAGGGCTGGGCCCTCGGTCTGAACGCCGCGGGCGGCAACATCGGCGTTCCGGTCATCCAGCTGCTCGGCCTGCTGGTCCTCGCGACCCTCGGCGACGGCTACGGCGCCCTGATCTGCGCCATCTACCTGGTGCTCGTCGCGCTGACCGCTGTCGGCGCCGCGCTCTACATGGACAACCTGAAGAACCAGAAGGCCGACCTGTCCTACATGGTGACGGCGCTGAAGGTGCCGCAGTCCTGGGCCATCGCCTTCCTCTACATCGGCACCTTCGGTTCGTTCATCGGCTACAGCTTCGCCTTCGCCCAGATCTTGCAGATCAGTTTCAAGGCCGGCGGCGACACCGCAGCACAGGCCGCCGTGCACGCCGCGTCGATCGCGTTCATCGGCCCGCTGCTCGGTTCGCTGGCCCGCCCGTACGGCGGCAAGTGGGCCGACCGGATCGGCGGAAGCCGGGTCACCTTGGTCGTCTTCGGCGCGATGATGGCCGCCACCCTGGTCGTCGGGATCGCGAGCGCCGTCGCCGACGGCAACAAGGGTGTCGCCAGCGGCGGTGTGATGACCGTGCTGGTCATCGGGTTCATCGCCCTGTTCGTGCTCTCCGGCTTCGGCAACGGCGCGGTCACCAAGATCATCCCGTCGGTGTTCGACGCCAAGTCCAAGAGCCTGGACGCGAGTCCCGCCGAGCAGGCCGCCTGGTCGCAGAACACCTCCGGCGCGCTCATCGGCGTCGTCGGCGCCATCGGTGCGCTCGGCGGCGTCGGCATCAACCTGGTGCTGCGCTCCTCCTACGCCTCGACCAACTCGGCCACCACCGCCTTCTGGGTGTTCCTGGCCTTCTACGTCGCCTGCGCCGCGGTGACCTGGTTGGTCTTCCTCCGCCGTCCCACCATGACCGTCGACAGCGATGTCGTGCACGAGGCCGAGGCGCTGGTTCTCGAGGCCGAGGCCGCCGCAACCAAGTCCAACTCGTCGGCTCGCGCCTGACGCCCGAACCATCCCCAGGGAGGTCACCATGAACCCCACAGTCGATCCCGCCCAGCGCAAGACCGCGGTGGTCGTCGGCCACGGCATGGTCGGGCACCGTTTCGTCGAGGCACTGCGCTCGCGTGACGAAGCCGACCAGTGGCAGATCGTCATCCTCAGCGAGGAGCAGCTGCCCGCCTACGACCGCGTCGGACTCTCGTCCTACGTCGGCACCTGGGACCCGACCCTGCTCGCGCTGCCCGGCAACGAGTACGCCGGTGACGCACTCGTCGAGCTGCGCCTCGGCCAGCGCGCCGAGAGCATCGACCGCGCCGCGCGCAAGGTCGTCACCTCCGCGGGCGACACCATCGGCTACGACGCGCTGGTGCTGGCCACCGGCTCCTATGCTTTCGTGCCGCCGGTGCCCGGCCACGACCTGGACGGGTGCTACGTCTACCGCACCATCGAGGACCTGGACGGCATCCGCGCCACTGCGGAGGCGGCCGGTCCCGGCGCGGTCGGCGTGGTGATCGGCGGCGGTCTGCTCGGCCTGGAGGCAGCCAACGCGCTGCGCCTGCTCGGCATGACCCCACACGTCATCGAATTCAACGACCGGCTGATGCCCGCGCAGGTCGACGCGGGCGGCGGCGCGATCCTGGAGCGCCTGGTCAGCGACCTCGGCCTGAACGTGCACACCGGCGTCGGCACCCAGGCGATCGAGGCCGCGGGTGACGGCAAGCTGAAGCTGACCCTCTCCGACGAGTCGACCATCGACGACGCCTCGCTCGTGGTGTTCTCCGCGGGCATCCGTCCGCGCGACCAGATCGCCCGCGACGCGGGCATCGAGGTCGGCCCGCGCGGCGGCATCATCACAGACCTGGGTCTGCAGACCTCGGACCCGAACATCTGGGCCATCGGCGAGTGCGCCGCGGTCGAGGGCGTCTGCTACGGCCTGGTCGCCCCCGGTTACAGCACCGCCGAGGTGGTGGCGGACCGGCTGCTCGGTGGCGCGGGCGAATTCCCCGGCGCCGACATGTCCACCAAGCTGAAGCTGCTCGGCGTCGACGTGGCCAGCTTCGGTGATGCGCACGGCACCACCGAAGGCGCGCTGTCGGTCGTGCTGCACGACGCGGCCAAGGGCACCTACGCCAAGCTCGTCGTCTCCGACGACGCGCAGATCCTGCTCGGCGGCATCCTGGTCGGCGACGCGTCCGCGTACTCCGCGCTGCGCCCGCTGGTCGGTCGTCCGCTGCCCGCCGATCCCGCCTCGCTGATCTCCCCGGCGGGCGCGGAACTCGGCGCGGACGCGCTGCCCGACGACGCCCAGATCTGCTCCTGCAACAACGTCAGCAAGGGCTCGATCTGCGGCGCCATCGCGGAGGGCGCCTGCGACGTGCCCGCCATCAAGAGCTGCACCAACGCGGGCACCTCCTGCGGTGGCTGCGTGCCGATGCTCAAGAAGCTGCTCGAGCAGTCCGGCGTCGAGGTCTCCAAGTCGCTGTGCGAGCACTTCAGCCAGTCGCGCGCCGAGCTGTTCCAGATCGTCCAGGTCACCGGCATTCGCACCTTCTCGGGCCTGATCGCCAAGTACGGCAAGGGAACCGGCTGCGACATCTGCAAGCCGACCGTCGCCTCCATCCTGGCCTCCACCTCGAGCGACCACATCCTCGACGGCGAGCAGGCCGCGCTGCAGGACACCAACGACCACTTCCTGGCCAACCTGCAGAAGAACGGCACCTACTCGGTGGTGCCGCGGATGCCCGGCGGTGAGGTGACCGCCGAGCAGCTGATCACCATCGGCGAGGTGGCCAAGGAATTCGGCCTCTACGTCAAGGTCACCGGTGGTCAGCGCATCGACCTGTTCGGCGCGCGCGTCGAGCAGCTGCCGCAGATCTGGCAGCGCCTGGTGGACGCGGGCATGGAATCCGGTCACGCGTACGGCAAGTCGCTGCGCACCGTCAAGAGCTGCGTCGGCTCCACCTGGTGCCGCTACGGTCAGCAGGACTCGGTCGGCATGGCCGTCCTGCTCGAAAAGCGTTACCGCGGACTGCGTTCCCCGCACAAGCTGAAGCTGGCGGTGTCCGGCTGCGCCCGCGAGTGCGCCGAGGCGCGCGGCAAGGACGTCGGCGTGATCGCCACCGAGAACGGCTGGAACCTCTACGTCGGCGGCAACGGCGGTCTCACGCCGAAGCACGCGGTGCTGCTGGCCGGTGAGCTCGACGACGAGACGCTGATCAAGTACATCGACCGCTACCTGATGTTCTACATCCGCACCGCCGACCGGCTGCAGCGCACGGCGCCGTGGCAGGAGGCGCTCGAGGGCGGCATGGACTACCTCAAGGCGGTCGTCTGCGAGGACAGCCTCGGCATCGCCGACGAGCTCGAGGCCGCCATGGCCAAGCACGTCGACGGTTACAAGGACGAGTGGGCCGCGGTGCTCGAGGACGAGGAGAAGCTCTCGCGCTTCGTGTCGTTCGTCAACGCGCCGGAAGAGGCCGACCCGACGATCTCGTTCGACGACAGCGGCGAGCGGAAGGTGCCGGTGCTGTTGGGTGTGCCACAAATGCCGGCCGCCACGCACGGGAAATAACGACTTAACCGTGCGGAAACAGGACGCCGGTACCAATGAGTAAGGCGTTCGGAGGAGGAACCCGATGACCGTGATCGATACACCCAGCATCTCGCCAGCTACGGCCACCGGTTGGACGCAAGCGTGCCGACTCGACTATTTGATCCCAGGCCGCGGCGTTGCGGTATTGCTGAAGGGTGGCCAGCAGGCCGCTCTGTTTCGACTGACCGACGGCAGCGTGTACGCCGTCGGCAATATCGATCCGTTCGGTCGCGCGGCCGTCATGTCGCGCGGGATCGTCGGTGACCGCGGCGGCGTCCCCGTCGTCGCCTCGCCGCTGCTGAAGCAGGCGTTCTCGTTGCTCGATGGGCGTTGCCTGGACGATGAATCGGCGGCGCTGCCGGTGTACGCGGTGCGGGTCGACGACGGCATCGTTTCGGTTTCCAACGAGCCGGTCGCGCTCGATTCCTCGGACGGATGAACCTCTATGACGACAACTGAAGCGGGCGCCTGTCTCGCTGGATTCACGGTCGGCGTCACGGCGGCTCGGCGAGCCGAGGAGTTCTCCACCCTGCTCAAAAGGAGGGGCGCCACCATCGTCACGGCGCCCGCCATCCGGATCATTCCGTTGGCCGACGACACCGAACTGGAGCGTGTCACAAGGACTTTGGTCGCCGAGCCGCCGCAGATCACCGTCGCCACCACCGGCATCGGTTTCCGCGGCTGGATGGAAGCGGCCGAAGGCTGGGGCCTGGCCGAGGAACTGCGCAGCACGCTGGCCGCCACCCGCATGCTGGCGCGCGGCCCGAAAGCCAAGGGCGCCATCCGCGCCGCGGAACTGCGCGAGGAGTGGTCGCCCGCCTCCGAGTCGTCGGCCGAGGTGCTCGATCACCTGCTGGCCGAGGGCGTGGAGGGCGTGCGCATCGCGGTGCAGCTGCACGGCGCCACCACCGAATGGGAGCCCGTCCCGGACTTCTGTGAGGTATTGCGTTGCGCCGGAGCGGATGTCGTTCCGGTGCCGGTGTACCGCTGGACTCCGCCCGCCGATCAGGGCCCGATGGACCAGCTGATCGAGGCCATCGTCACCGCGAGCCTGGACTGCGTGACCTTCACCAGCGCGCCCGCCGTGGCGTCGATGTTGATGCGCGCCAAGGAAACCGGTCTGCTGGAGGGCGTGCTGCACGCCCTGCGCGGTCGGGTGCTCGCGGCCTGCGTCGGTCCGATCACCGCCGCGCCGCTGGAAGAGCTCGGTGTGCCGACCTCGATGCCGGGGCGCGCGCGTCTCGGCGCGCTGGCCAGGCACGTGGCCGAGGAATTGCCCAGGCGCGCCAACCGGATTCAGGCCGCCGGACACAACATCAGCGTGCGCGGCGCGTGTGTCGTCGTGGACGGCGAGGTGCGTCAGCTGGCGCCCGCGCCGATGGCGCTGATGCGTTCGCTGGCCCGCCAGCCCGGTCGGGTGGTCTCCCGCGAGGACCTGCTCTCCGCGCTGCCCGGCGGCGGTGACGACACGCACGCCGTGGAGACCGCGATCGCCAGGCTGCGCGCCGGACTCGGCACGCCGAAGGCGATCCAGACCGTGGTCAAGCGCGGCTACCGGCTCGCTTTGGACGCCGCCGAGTGCACCGACAACAATCCGCGCCAGGTGCCGCAAGCGCGGCCGCAGGTGCCCGGTATCGGGTCGCCCGTGCGTGCTCCCAAGTACGCTCCGCAACCGATGGGGAGCTGGTGAGCACCCCCGCCCTGGTGCTGGTGGCGCACGGCACCCGAAGCACCAGGGGCGTGGAGATGATCGCCGCTCTTGCCGAAGCGGTCTCCCGTGAACTCGCTGCGGCGCAGGCTCTTTCGGAAACGGACGCCGCGATTTCGGGGCGCGGCGACCGTACCGACGCGCCCGCGGTCCGCACCGCCTTCGTCGACGTGCTCGGCCCGTCGCCGTCGGAGGTGCTGCGGGCTCTGACCGGAACGACGGAATCTGTTCCCGCCGTGCTGGTTCCGGCGTTCCTCGCCTCCGGCTACCACGTCTACCAAGACGTGCCGCGCGAGGTCGCCGAGAGCGGGCACGACGCAGTGGCCGTCACCCCGGCCATGGGGCCGGATCCGGCGCTGGCCAGGATCATGGCGGTGCGGTTGCGCGCGGCGGGCTGGCGGCGCGGTGACGCGGTCGTGTTCGCGGCGGCGGGGTCCTCGGATGCCCGTGCGCGGCAAGACGTTCGGCGCGCGGCCGCGATGCTGGCCGAGCACCTGGATGCACCGGTGCGCATCGGCTACGTCGCCACGGGCGCGCCGCGCGTTCCGGAAGTCGTCGCCGACCTGCGTGCCTCCGGTGCGCGGCGGGTGTTCGTCGCGTCCTATCTGCTGGCGCACGGGCTGTTCCAGCAGCGGCTGCACGACGCGGGCGCGGACGGCGTGGCGGAACCCATCGGCGTGCATCCCGCGGTCGTCCGGCTCATCGCGGACCGTTATCGCGCGGCCGTGCGCGAAATGGTCGATACTCGCGTGCGCTGAGTGTCGTTCGCCCCCGAGGCTCGCGGCGGCGCCGTCGGTGGCCTAGGTAAGGAGTCGGCGCGCCGCTGCCGTGGTGGGCATCAATCGCCCCCCGGCGCCACGAGTGCGGGGAACCAGATGTCGGTGAGCACCTCGGCCGCCTGGCCCGCGGAGACGTCGATCGTGCCCTGCATGGCCCAGCGGGTGAAGAACCGTTCCAGTTGCGCGACAAGTAGTTCGATGCGCAGTCGCGCTTCGTCCCTGCGTTCGGCGGGCCAGCGGGACAGGTAGGCGGGCATGCTGTCGGCGAGCGTCATGATGCCCTCGCGCGCGACCTCGCGGAATTCCGGCTCGAGTGCGGTCGCCTCGTCCCATGCGGGCAGCATGTCCTTGTTCGCGAAGAACCAGTCGATGGCCCGGGTCATCCAGTCCGCGAACTCTTCTCGTGATCCGGTGGTGAGCACCCGGTCCAGGTCGGCGTAGAAGAGGCGAACGCTGGCGAGGGTGCCCGCCTCGGCGATGGCACGCAGCACCTCCGGTTTGCCGGTGAAGTGCAGGTAGAAGGTGGCCCGGCTACAGCCGACCGCGGCGGCGATGTCGTCGACGCGGACCGAGGAGTAGCCCTGCGTTTCGAACAGGTGGCGCGCGGTGTCGACGATCCGCGCTCGGGTCAGGCGTTTCTGTTCCTCGCGCAACAAGCCGCGGCGGGCCTCGGTCGGTTCGGTCGGCATGAACTCATCCTAGACGATGCGCAAAGTCACTAGACATGGTGTCTAGCCAGTGCTACGTTGTGGTGCAGGTCACGTCGGCTGGGTTCGCCGACGACCGCGGCTCGAGGTTCTCGCCCCGTGGCCGGATCACCGCGGAACCGTTGCCGCGCACTGCGACCGGCGCGGTCGTGCGGTGCGAGATCGCTTTGTAGGGAGTCAGCGATGTTCGACAGCATCATCAAGGGCGGCCGGTGGTTCGACGGCACGGGCGCCCCGTCAGCGGTTCGCCATCTCGGCATCCGCGCCGGCAGGGTGGCCGAGGTGTCGGCCGTGCCGCTCGACGAGACCGGCTGCGGCCGGGTCGTCGACGCCGCCGGGCACTGGGTGATTCCCGGCATGATCGACATCCACACCCACTACGACGTGGAGGTATTGCTCGATCCAGCGCTGCCGGAATCGGTGCGCCACGGCGTGACGACCGTGCTGCTCGGTTCGTGTTCGCTGTCGACAGTGCACGCCGACGCGGAGACGGCGGGCGATCTGTTCGGCCGGGTCGAAGCCATTCCGCGCGGACACGTCGTCGCCGCGATCGGCGACCTGAAGTCCTGGCGCACCGCCGAGGAGTACGCCGCGGCGCTCGACGCGCTGCCGCTCGGGCCGAATGTGGCCGGCTTCCTCGGGCATTCCGACGTTCGCGCGGCCGTGATGGGGCTCGATCGCGCCACCAGGCGCGAGGTGAAGGCGACTCCCGACGAGCTCGCCACGATGCGGCGCGCACTCACCGAAGCCCTCGACGCGGGCTTCGTCGGCATGTCCTCCCAGCAGCTGCTGTTCGACAAGCTCGACGGGCAGCGTTGCCGCTCGCGCACCCTGCCCTCCACGTACGCGACGAGCCGGGAACGCAGCGTGCTCAACACGATTCTGCGCCGCCGCGGGCGCGCCTTGCAGGGCGGACCCGACGTGGCACGGCCGCAGAGCCTGGTCGCGATGGCCGCGAGCAGCATCGGGCTGTGGCGGGAACCGCTCAAGGTGAGCCTGCTCTCGGCCGCGGACGTGAAGGCGATTCCCGGTGTGGCGCGGGCGTTTCCGGCGCTCGCCCGCGCCGTCAACGCGCTCGGCGGCGATTTCCGCTGGCAGCATTTACCGGTGCCGTTCGAGGTGTATTCCGACGGGATCGACCTGCCGGTGTTCGAGGAATTCGGATCGGGCGCCGCGGCATTGCATCTCGCCGACCAGCTCGAAGAGCGTGCGGACCTGCTGAGCGATGAAGGCTATCGCCGCTGGTTCCGCAAGGACTACGACAAGAAGTTCGGTCCCCGCGTCTGGCATCGCGACTTCTTCGACGCCGAGATCGTCGAATGCCCCGACGAATCCGTGCTCGGCAAGACCTTCGGTCAGGTCGGTCTCGACCGCGGCGGCCTGCATCCGGTCGACGCGTTCCTCGATCTCGTCGTGGAACACGGCACCAAAGTGCGTTGGCGCACAACCATTTCCAACCACCGCCCCGCCGTGCTCGACCGTTTCGCGGCGGATCCCGGCATCCAGCTCGGCTTCTCGGACGCGGGCGCGCACCTGCGCAACATGGCCTTCTACAACTTCGGCCTGCGACTGCTGCGTCGCGTCCACGACGCCGAACGAGCGCGCCGGCCGTTCATGACGCTCGAGCACGCGGTCCACCGCCTGACCGGTGAACTCGCCGAGTGGTACGGCTTGGACGCGGGCCGCCTGCGCGTCGGCGACCGTGCCGACGCCGTCGTGATCGACCCGGCCCATCTCGACGCCACCCTCGACACCTACGCCGAACACCCGGCTCCGCACTACGACAACTTGTCCCGCATGGTCAATCGCAACGACGCGACCGTCACCGCGGTGTTCATCGGTGGGAAGTACGTGTTCGGCTCCGGCGCCGCCGGACCCGGGCTCGGCACGGAACAGGCGGGGCGGTTCCTGCGCGCCGGATGACGACGTGACGTTCGCGCCGCCCGCGCGAAGGGGTTGTGGCGTTCGCGCCGCCCGCGCGAAGGGGCGGCACACGGGTTGCGCACCGCGTAAAGGGGCAGCGATCTGTCGGTGCCCAGGTCCACACTGTGACCTATGGCATACGACGAGGAACTGGCCGAGCGGATCCGCGACCTGATCGATCCCGGCCTCGACATGACCGAGAAGAAGATGTTCGGCGGTCTCGCCTTCATGATCAGCGGCAACATGGCGGTGGCCGCCAGCGGCCAGGGCGGCCTGCTCGTCCGCGTCGACCCGGCCCAAAGCGCCACCATGATCGACGACGAAACCGTCACGCCGATGACCATGGGCGGCCGAGAAATGGTCGGCTGGCTCCGAGTGACCGGCACACCGATCCGCGACGACACAACCCTGCGCGAGTGGGTCGACCGCGGCGTCGACTACGCCCGCTCCCTCCCGGCCAAGAGGTAGACGCCCGCGCCGCGCTTGCAACCGCAACTATGGCCGCCGCGCCGCGAGCCGCAGGACTCGCAAGCCACTGACGTCGAACGCATCCGCATCACCACGCCCAGCTGGACGCCCGCGCGGCATCACTTGACGAACTATGCCGCGCCGACCGATTAGTGAATCGGACAGTTTGGACGGATTCGCTGTCGACCCTTTCCCGGCCGTCCCGCGCTCGATACGCTGCGCCGATGACGCCCATTGTGCGTGTAGCCGTCGTTGTGGCGGTGCTCGGCGGGTCGCTGGTTGGCGCGATACGCGCCGAGGCAACACCCGGCTCGGATATCACGGCGACCACCCTGGGGCATGCGCAGATTCCGGCAGGGTTGCTGCCGTTCGTGGCGGGGACCGATCTGGTGGTTCGGGAGATCACCATCGGGCCGGGCGGGTCGACCGGGTGGCACTATCACGACGGCCCGGTCTTCGGCTTCGTTCGCTCCGGCACCCTCACCCATCCCGGGCCGGACTGTGTCGCGCCGGTGTATCGCACGGGCGACTTCATCTACGAACCGGCCGGAGAGTGGAATGTCCACATCGGCCAGAATCTCGGCACCGAGCCCCTGGTCCTCGATGTCGTCTACGTCCCACCGACGGGCGACCCCCTCTTCCGCGACGCCCCGGCCCCGGACTGCGCCTGAACCCGTCGCAACGGTTCTCGAGACCTGCGATGGCTTGGGATCCGAGCCTATTTCGCCAGTTGGCCGATCCGCTGCCGCGCCACATTGAGCAACGTGGCGACATCGACGTCGGGGACGTCTTCGCGTCGAAGCTCTTTGACGAGCGAGCGCTGCTCGGCATTCAGTTCCTCGGTCAGCCGCTCGATCGTCGAGCGGAGTTGTGCGATGTGCTCCACCCGCTCGTTGACGTCGTGCGCGTCCCCGAAATCGTCGACGATCAACCGTGATTCCACCCGGGACAGTGGCACGTCGAGCTTGGCGGCGATGATGGTGCGCGCTTCGTATCCGACGTCGGTGAGATGGCGCGCTTGACCGCAAGGATCGGCTCCGTACACATCGGGGATGGTGATTTCCCACCATCGTCCGACACGGCTCGCGTGCACGTCGTAGGTGATTGCCTTGCTCACTGCTTCTCTTCCTCCTCCGGGCAGTCGCAGGACCCTACGGCCTTGTAGATCGACCTGGCCACGCCCGGCGAGATGGTGGTGTGCCCGTCCGGGACGCTCACGTCATGCTTGCCGGTTCGGCAACCGTAGATCGTGTGGCTGCCCGCTCCGTCGCGGAGCTTCGACCAGCCCGCGGCTTTGAGGGCCTTCAGGACCTTCCGGGTCGGTTGCTCCGCAATCATGACAGCATGCTAGCGCGCTAGGCGCAAGCATGGCTAGCAAACTAGCAGAAAATGTAGCTAGTCAGATTGCAAGTCCGCATCCGCTCAATACGAAGTCGCCCCCACCGGGTTGCGGTGGGGGCGAAGGAGATCAGCGCCAGCGTTCCGGGGTGACCGGGGCGTCCCAGGCGCGGGCGTAGCGGCGGGAGTCGGTGGCGTTGGGTTGTTTGTGGCGGTAGACGATGTAGGGGCGGGTGAGGTAGCCGATGGGGGCGCTGAACATGTGGACCAGGCGGGTGTAGGGCCACAGGGCGACCAGGACGAGGACGACCAGCCCGTGCAGCTGGAACGGCCACGGGGTGTCGACCATCAGTTCCGGTTGCGGATTCAGGGTGAACAGGCTGCGGAACCAGGGAGAGACGGTCTCGCGGTAGTTGTAGGTGCCGAACAACAGGTTGGCGCCCCAGGTGTTGGTCAGGCCGGTGACCAGCGCGGCGGTGAGCAGGGCGTACATCAGCTTGTCGTTGGCGGTGGTCGCTTTGCGTACCGCGGTCACCGTGAACCGGCGGTACAGCAGAATGCCCACACCGGCCAGCACGGAGAGACCGGCCACCGAACCGGCGCCGACCGCGATCAGGTGATAGGTGTGGTCGTTGATGCCGACGGCTTCGGTCCACGACTCGGGAATCAGCACGCCGAGCACGTGCCCGAAGAACACCCCGAGCATGCCGAAGTGGAACAGCGGACTGCCCAGCCGCAGCAACCTGCTCTCGTAGATCTGCGAGGACCGGGTGGTCCAGCCGAACTGGTCGTTGCGGTAGCGCCAGATGTGGCCGAGCACGAACGAGGTGAACGCGACGTACGGCAGGATCAGCCACAACTCGACGGGCAGGTGCGGGACGGCGTTCATCGACGGCCTTCCGATTGAGCGAACATCGTGGGGTCCATGGCGAAGGGTTCCAGCCCGACCTCTTCCTCCGGGGGACCTTCGGCCGCGAGCTCGGCGATGCGCCGCCGATCGGCCGTGGTGAGCGGCGGCAGCGTGGCCACCACCGCGGCGAGCGCCCCCGCGTAGGGAGAACCGCTGTCGGACAACGAGAGTCGCAGCAGCTCGATGACCGGCAGGTGCTCGCCGAGCAGGCGCTCGCCGCCGATCGGGTCCACCGTCGCGGCGAATTCGAGCAATACGGGCAGGTGATCGGGCAGTTCCTGATCACCCAGTTCCACCCCGGCGTGCCGGTAGGCGTGCTTGAAACGCAGCAACGCCATGCCGCGCTTGCGGGTGTCGCCGTAGGCGTAGAAGGTCAGGTGCAGGCTGGCGCGACGCCGCATGTCGAAGGTCGCGACGTAGTCGGCGGCCAGGTCGATCGGCGGCGTCGTGCGCAGGTGGGTCAGCAGACCGGCCAGCTGCGGGCGCACCTCGTCGGGCAATTGATCTGCCGCACTGGACAATTCGTCCAGCATGGCCAGCGTTGCCTGGCCGGGGTAGTCCAGCAGCAGCGCGGCGAGCCGCCACACCAGGCGACGGTCGCGCTCGGCCATCCGCACGGCGGGCTCGGGCCGCCGACGCAGTTTCAGCAGACTCATCTGGTGACCCCGCTCGACGTCGCGGTCACATCCTCGGTGGACGAACCGTTCCCGGCAGCGCCGTTGCTGCCGTTCGCGGCCCCTACTCCGGCAGCGCCGTTGCTGCCGTTCGCCTTGGAGTCGCCGGACTCTGCGCCGTTGTGCCCCGCGCCGTTCTGCGCAGCCGAGCCGTTGGAGCCAGAACCGTTGGACCCAGCACCGTTGGTCGGAATCAAACCCTTGGTGCTCTTCCCATCCCAGTTGAGCAAATTGATCCGGGTCGACTTCTCCTCCGGCGCAGCCCCGTTGGAGTCCGTCAGATGGAACTTCTCCACCATCTGGTCGAACGCGGTCATACCCGGCCCACCATCGGTGTCCAGACTGCACCCGGTCGCCAGCGAATCCAGTTCGTGCGCCTGCGAAGTCGCGCCCTGCGGGATCACATACCGGTGCTCGTACTTCGCGATGGCGAGCAGCCGGTACAGCGCCTCGATCTCCTCGGGCTCCAGCCGTACCGACGGCGCGATCGAGGGATCGGGCTCCTCGCCGAGGTTCACCGACCGCATGAAAGACCGCATGGCGGCGAGCCTTTGCAGCGACGCCCGCACCGGACCGAGCTCACCCGCGGTGAACAGCTCCGCCAGGTACTCCACCGGAATGCGCAGCGCGTCGATGGCGCCGAACAGGTTCGCGTGGTTCTCCCCGTCGTGCCCGGTCTCGGTGAGCACGTCCACCACCGGCGAGAGCGGCGGCACGTACCAGACCATCGGCATGGTCCGATATTCCGGGTGCAGCGGCAGCGCGATCTGGTAGTCCACGATCAGCTTGTAGACCGGCGAATCCTGCGCCGCCTGAATCCATTCCGGCGAGATGCCGGCGCGCTCGGCCTCCGCGACGACCCGCGGGTCGTGCGGGTTGAGGAAGACGCCGAGTTGCGAGGGGTACAGGTCCTTGGTGTCGGTGACCGACGCCGCCTCCTGCACCTTGTCCGCGTCGTAGAGCATGACGCCGATGTAGCGCAGCCGTCCCACGCAGGTCTCCGAACACACCGTCGGAATGCCGACCTCCACGCGCGGGTAGCAGAAGGTGCACTTCTCCGCCTTGCCCGTCTTGTGGTTGAAGTAGATCTTCTTGTACGGACATCCGGTGATGCACTGCCGCCAGCCGCGGCACTTGTCCTGGTCGACGAGCACGATGCCGTCCTCGGCCCGCTTGTAGATCGCGCCGGAGGGACAGGACGCCGCGCACGACGGGTTCAGGCAGTGCTCGCAGATGCGCGGCAGGTAGAACATGAAGGTCTCTTCGAACTCCAGTTTCACCTTGTCCGAGAGCTTGTTCAGCAGCGGGTCCTTGCCGACCTGCTCCGGGCCGGAGCCGAGGTCGTCGTCCCAGTTGGCACCCCAGGTGACCTTCGTGTCCTCGCCGGTGATCAGCGATTTCGGTCGCGCCACCGGCGTGGTGTCGATGGCGGGGGAGGACAGCAGGTTGTCGTAGTCGTAGCTCCACGGGTCGTAGTAGTCCGACACCGTGGGCAGGTCCGGGTTGGCGAAGATGTTGAGCAGCCGCTTCATTCGCGAACCGGACTTCAGGGTCAGCTTGCCGCGCTTGGTGAGCGTCCAGCCGCCCTTCCACTTCTCCTGATCCTGGTACTGACGCGGATAGCCCTGTCCGGGCCGGGTTTCCACGTTGTTGAACCAGACGTACTCGGTGCCGCCGCGGTTGGTCCACGCCTGCTTGCAGGTGACGCTGCAGGTGTGGCAGCCGATGCACTTGTCCAGGTTCATCACCATGGCGAGCTGTGCCATGACACGCATATCAGTACTCCACCTTCTGCGACCGCAATCGGACAGAGCGTCGGCACCTCGTCGGGCTCATGTCAGTACTCCACTTTCTGGGACCGCTTGCGAATAGTCGTCACTTCGTCGCGCTGGTTACCCGTGGGGCCGTGGTAGTTCAGCGCGAAGGACTGCTGCGCGTACCCGCCGATGAGATGCGAGGGCTTGATCATGATCCGGGTGAGCGCGTTGTGGATACCGCCGCGTTTGCCGCGCGCGTCGTTCACCTCGGGGGTGCCCTCGATGCGCGGCACGTCCACCGCGCGGTCCTGCGCGTGGTACATGAACACGGTGCCCTCCGGCATGCGGTGCGAGACGATGGCGCGCGCGACCACGATGCCGTTGCGGTTGATCGCCTCGATCCAATCGTTGTCGGCCACACCGATCTTCGCGGCGTCCTTGTCCGACATCCAGATCGACTGACCGCCGCGCGAGAGCGTCAGCATGTGCAGGTTGTCCTGGTAGGCGGAGTGGATCGACCACTTCGAGTGCGGCGTCAGATATCTGACCGTGACGCCCTTCTCGGTCACCGAACCCACACCGGGCTCGCTGAACAGTGCGGTCATGTCCAGCGGCGGCCGGAAGATCGGCAGCTGTTCGCCGAGCTCGATCATCCAGTCGTGGTCGAGGTAGAAGTGCTGGCGTCCGGTCAGGGTGTGCCAGGGCTTGAGCCGTTCGGTGTTGATGGTGAACGGCGAGTACCTGCGTCCGCCGGTCTCGCTGCCCGACCACTCCGGCGAGGTGATCACCGGCACCGGCCGAGCCTGGGTGTCGGCGAAGGTGATTCGCTTGCCCTCGTGCTCGGCGGCCAGGTCGGCGAGCTTCGTGCCGGTGCGATGCTCCAGCTCCTCGAAGCCCTCCACGGCGAGGCGGCCGTTGGTGGTGCCCGACAGCGCGAGGATGGCCTCGGCCGCGTGGGTGTCCTTGGCCAGCGACGGACGGCCCTGCGCCACACCGGAAACCACGGTGCCGTTCATGCCCGCGAGGTACTCGACCTCGACGTTCGGGTGGGTGGTCACGCCCTTGGTGGTGACGCCGAGGGTGTCGACCAGCGGCCCGAGCGCGGCCATCTTCTCGGCCACCTTCGGGTAGTCGCGTTCGACCACCACCAGCTTCGGCATGGTCTTGCCCGGAATCGGTTCGCAGTCACCGGCTTTCCAGTCCAGCACGCGGCCGCCCGCCTGCGCCATGGCGTCCGCCGAGTCGTGCTGCAGCGGCACCGCGACGATGTCCTTGCGCTTGCCGAGGTGCTTCTCGGCCATCCAGGAGAAGCCGCGGGCGATCCGGTGGAACGCGTCGAAGTCGGTCTTGGCCTCCCACGGCGGCGAGATGGCCGGGGAGAACGCGTGCACGAACGGGTGCATGTCGGTGGAGGAGAGATCGTGCTTCTCGTACCAGGTGGCCGCGGGCAGCACGATGTCGGAGAACAGCGTGGTACTCGTCATCCGGAAGTCCAGGGAGAGCAGCAGATCCAGCTTTCCGGTCGCCGCCTCGTCCCGCCAGACCAGCTCCTGCGGCCGCACCCCGGTCGCCTCGCCCGCCTGGAGGTTGGAGTCCGCGCCGAGCAGGTGCTTGTGGAAGTACTCGTTGCCCTTGCCGGAGGAGCCGAGCAGGTTGGCGCGCCAGACCGTCAGGCAGCGCGGGAAGTTCTCCGGCGCGTCGGGGTCCTCGCAGGCGAAGCGCAGGTCGTCGGACTTCAGGCCCGCGACGACGTGCTCGGCGGGCGTCGTGCCCGCGGCCTCGGCCTCGTCCACGAGATCGAGCGGGTTGCGGTTGAAGGTCGGGTAGCTCGGCATCCAGCCCAGCCTGCTGGCCAGGGCGATGTTGTCGGCCGCGGTGCGGCCCTCGAACACGCCCTTGCCGAGCGGCGAGGAGAACGACTCGGCGGTGAACGGGTCGTAGCGCCACTGGTCGTTGGTCAGATACCAGAACACGGTGCCCTGCATCTGGCGCGGCGGACGCTGCCAGTCCAGCCCGAAAGCCAAAGTGGCCCAGCCGGTCACCGGACGACACTTCTCCTGGCCGACGTAATGCGCCCAGCCGCCGCCGTTCACGCCCTGGCAGCCGGTGAGCAGTGTCAGGGTGAAGAAGGCGCGGTAGATCTGATCGGAGTGGAACCAGTGGTTGGTGCCCGCGCCCATCAGGATCATCGAGCGACCGCCGGAACGGTCCGCGTTGTCGGCGAATTCGCGCGCGATGCGCTCGGCCTGCTTGGCCGGGACGCCGGTGATGGTCTCCTGCCAGGCGGGCGTGTAGGGGGTGGAGGCGTCGTCGTAGCCGGTCGGCCATTCACCGGGCAGTCCGTCGCGCCCGACGCCGTACTGCGCGAGCAGGAGGTCGAACACGGTGGTCACGCGCTTGCCCGCGACGGTCACCGTCGGCACGCCGCGCAGCAGCACGCCCGCCTTGTCGGTGTCGAAGCGCGGCAGTCGCACCGCGACCGGCTGATTGCCCTCCGCGCCGTACAGACTCAGCAGCGGATCGACGTCGCCGAGGTCCAGGTTCCACTTGCCCGCGTCGCCCTCGGTGAAGCGGTGGCCGAGAGAACCGTTGGGCACCACGGGGTTTCCGGAGTTGTCGAGCAGCACGGGCTTGTGCTCCGCGGCTTCGACGGACTCGCCGAGATCGGCGGCCGTGAGGAACTTGCCCGCCAGCGCGCCGTCGTGGTGGTACACGCCCTCGGCGTCCCAGCCCTCAGGGTCGTCCAGGCAGACCAGGTACGGCAGGTCGGTGTAGCGCTTGACGTAGTCGAGGAACCGCGGGGTGTCGCGCTGGAGGAAGAACTCCTTCAGGATCACGTGCCCCATCGACATGGCAAGCGCCGCATCGGTTCCCGGGCGCGCGGGCACCCACTCGTCGGCGAACTTGGTGTTGTCGGCGTAGTCGGGGGAGACCACGACCACCTTCTGGCCGCGGTAGCGGGCCTCGGTCATGTAGTGCGCGTCCGGCGTCCTGGTGACGGGCACGTTGGAGCCCCACATGATCAGATAGCCCGCGTCGAACCAGTCGGCCGATTCCGGCACGTCGGTTTGGTCGCCGAACACCTGCGGCGAGGCGACGGGCAGGTCGGCGTACCAGTCGTAGAACGACAGCATCGACCCGCCGAGCAGCGAGATGAACCGGGCGCCGACGGCGTGGCTGACCATCGACATGGCCGGGATGGGCGAGAAGCCCGCGACCCGGTCGGGCCCGTAGCGCTTGATGGTGTGCACGTGCGCGGCGGCGGCGATCTCGGCGGCCTCCCACCATTCGGCGCGCACGAAACCGCCCTTGCCGCGGGCGGATTTGTACTTCTTGGCCTTCGCCGGGTCCTCCACGATGGATTCCCAGGCCAGCACGGGATCCTTGAGCTGGGCCTTGGCCTCGCGGTACAGCTCCAGCAGCGCGCCGCGCACGTATGGGTAACGCACCCGCGCGGGCGAGTAGGTATACCAGGAGAAGGACGCGCCGCGCGGGCAGCCGCGCGGTTCGTACTCGGGCTTGTCCGCGCCGACCGAGGGGTAGTCGGTCTGCTGCGACTCCCAGGTGATCACGCCGTCCTTGACGTAGATCTTCCACGAGCACGAGCCCGTGCAGTTCACGCCGTGCGTGGAGCGCACCACCTTGTCGTGCGCCCAGCGGTCGCGATAGAAGTCGTCGGCGCCGCGGCCGCCGACTTTGTGCAGGCTGCGTTGATCCGAGGAGACCTCGCCGCGCTGAAAGTATTTGCCCAGCCGGAGCAATGCGTCACCGGCGTCGGAGGAAAGCGGGCCCGCCTGGTCGGAGGGTGCCGAAACATGAGTGCGTGAGTTAACCACGACGCCCCCTTCGAGCTGTGAAATCGGGCTGTTGCACCGACTGTAAGGAGGTGAAGACGCGCGGCCAAACGATTCTCTCACAGCGCGCGGAGGCGGTCTGTGAGTTGTGAGGTCGCGGCAACGTGCCGGTCACTGGACGGTTGCAACCGACCTTCGGTGACATTCACGTGACCTGGGCCGATGCGGGCTGACCGGCCGAAATGCGGCATCGGGCAGGCGTTTCGGGGCCTTGCCGGTGAAGCTTTCGAAACCGGGGGTTCTCGGGCGGTTTACAATCGTTAACACAACCCGCAGGGGTGTTCGAGGCCGAATTGTGGCGCCGCCCACTGCCCACGTGGCTACCATGCCGGACCCCGATTCGTCCAGACTCGTGTGATTCGCCATTCGTTTGCCGCGAATCGGCGGCTGTCCGGCGCCTCGCGATTGCCCTGCGCGTATGCGGCGATTCGAGGCCGAAATCGAGGGGCGCCTACATCGCGGTGCCCGCCGAGGTCGTCGCCGCGCTCGGCGGCGGAGGACGGATCCCGGTCGAGGCCGGCTTCGACGGCATCGCCTACACCGGCTCCCTCGTCTCGATGGGCGGCGGCCCGTGCCCCGGCATGCTGAAGGCGATCCGCGAGCGGCTCGGCAAGGCGCCCGCGACGCCGTATCGGTCACCGTGCGTCGCGACACCGAACGGACGGTCGAGGTGCCCGAGGATCTCGCGGCGGCGTTGGCCGCGGCGGGCGCGCGTCCCGCCTCCTGTTCGCGACGCCGTCAGCTCGTCGGTGCGATCGAGTCGGCAAAGCGCCCGGAGACACGCGCGAAGCGAATCGATGCGGCGGTCGCCGCGGCGGGGTGAGGCGCGTCGTCGGGCGTCGGCGATTCGCGAATCCGATTCGCCAAATTCTTTTGGGCAACAGCGGGCATGGCGAATAGGAACCGACCGGTCGGATAGAGCGACGTACGTGCGCGCATTCGAATAGTCGGTCGTGCGTCTACGTGTCAGACGGTCGGGCGCGCGGCATTGCGAATGGCTCTGGCGGAGGTTGCTTTTCGCCTCTCGAGAGATTGCTGAAATGTAACCATGACACATGCGTGGTGTGGAATATAAAGAAGGTATATCAGTTAATATCGTCCGCTATGAGCAACCGCTCGGATCGTCGACGATTGGGGCCGTGCGCAACGGCATCGCGGCCTCGGCGCCGCGAACGCGAGAGATTCGGCAGCGCTGCCACTTGGAAGTAGCCAACTGGTTGATACATCTACGGTTCATAGGAGCGAATAGCTGTGTCACGCAAGTCGACCGAAGCCGGGCCAAGTGATCTCCTGCGACCGCCGACCTTCGGCGGGTTGTTGCGGAGGTTCCGCGACGACCGGCGGGTCTCCCGGGAAAAGCTGGCATTCGCAGCGGGGGTGAGTTCCAGCTACATCACGCACTTGGAGGGCGGCGACCGCGCCCACCCGACGAAAGTGGTGGTCGAAGCGCTCATCGGATACCTGCACCAGATCGCGCCGCTCTCCGACGCCGAGCGCAGACACCTGTTCGACCTGGCCGGACTGGCCGACGCCTCGGCCCCGACGGTCGCGGAGTTGCGTGCCCAGATCACCCAGGATATGCGCGACGGCCTCGCGGTGCACGAGCCGAACGCGGCGGGCTATCTCGACACCCGGTGGAACGTCCTGTCCTGCAACGACGCCTACACCGCGGTCTTTCCCGGCTTGGTCGAGGACGTGAACATCCTGCGGTGGTTCTTCGGCAACGAGGTGTCCAAGCGGGTGATGGTCGAGTGGGAGCGGGAGGCCGCGCTCACCGTGGACTGGCTGCGCGGACTCATCGGGCAGTCCGCTGGCGCCGACTGGTCCACCGAATTGCTCGCCGAACTCGGCCGATATCCGGAATTCCGCCGGATGTGGGCGGCCGGGGGAACCGCATACGGCCGGGAAAGTCCGCGAATGCTGCTCCGCGATATCGAAACAGGGAAGCCCTTCAGTCTGGACGTGCAGCTGTTCCGGGTCGATTCGGGAAGTCACCCGGGCCGGATCCAATTCTTCCTCGGTATCCGCACTACCGACCGTCCGGCGCGGTCCGGTCTCGCCGACCGGGCCGCGGTCAACGGATCCCTCCGCAGGTAGACCGACGTAAAACCCAGCGGCAGCGCGGTTTTCGTTGCGGAACGCACCGAGCGGCATCGCCCTGCGCGCGCCCGTCGGCCCGTCGAGGCGGCGGCCGCCGGTGCGGCGCCGTGCTCGCTCGTGCGCGAAAACCCCTGTGGTAGCGCCTTTTCGGACGAAAGCCATGGGTAGACGGTACCGTGCGGGCTACGCTGTCGAAATGCGTTGCGGGGGATATGCCGATGCCCCATTGCGGGTACCGACTCCGCGGTACTTTCACTGGTCGGTGTGGGTACCTCACAGGGTGCGCGGGAAGTTCTACTTCGTCTGGACAACGGTTGGGGAAACGTATTTGATCCGTTTATCGGCACGGTCGGGCAATTAGTTGCGACACTGTGCCTCGATCTCGGAAGACAACGGATTGCGTGAACATTGCGGGAGTGAGTGCTCATGGTCGACGTCATCGGTTTGATACCGCATATCTCGCTGGCGGCCGCCGCGAACTGCGCGAACGGGACGTTCGCGGTCTGCGGAGACGAGGGTCGCGCGCTGTGGTACGGACCGTTCATCGACGGCGACGCCGATCATCCACACGGCGATCGGTGCGCGGGCGCGATGGCCGCCGCGAACCGGGCGGTGTGGCTGGCCGGACGTGCTCGCGCCGACGCGGGCCACGCCGAGGCCACCCTGCATCTCACCGTGACCGAACCGGACATCGACATCGTCACCCTCGCCTGCACCGCGTCCATCTCCGGTCTCGTGCTCGATCTGATCTGCTCGGAAGACAATCCGGCGCTGGACTGGTGCCAGGTCTTCGGCAGCCTGGACTGGAATCCGGGCGCGCTGGTCAGCCTGGTCGACAGCGAATCCCAGGACCAGGCGCCCGGGCGACATCTACGCGCCGTCGACACCCCTACGAACAACGACATCGAGGAAGGGTTGCCCATGATCCGCGACGCAGGAGACATCGGTTCGATCGGCGGGAAGCAGGCGGTCGATCCCGGCGTGGAGTTGCGCGCCGCGCTCGAGGCGCTGCTGCTGCACGACGCCGTCGGACTCGATGCCAAGATGCGCCACGCGATCGCCGCGACGGTGCATCTCGCGGTGGACACCCCGCACGGCCCGCCGGAGGACGCCGAGGAGTTCCTCGGCAGGCTGGACGCGGGCTGGCTGCTCGCCGCGTGGGCCGGGCACGACACCGAGATGTCGCTCATCGCCACCCTGGCCGCGGGTGACGTGCCCGCGCTGTCCTGGTGCGAACTGATGTTCACCACCGCGCTCGCGCCGTGGTCGACCAGTCCCGTCGCGGTGCACGCACGGCGGATCTTCGCGACGGTGCAGCACGGCCGCATCGGCGCCGTGCGTCCGCAGGTGCGCGTGTCCGGAGCCTGACACTCGGCGCACGACCGAAGCGGCGGGCTCGGATCCGGGCGGTAGGGCCCGGTCCGTGGCTCAGGCGAGATCGATCTCGGCGAAAGAGCCGATCCACCGGTGCGCCGGCCGCGGCGGATTGGGTTCGCCGGGCCGGTGCACGCCGATGGCCGACCAGCCCGCCGCGACGGCCGCGTCGAGTTCGTCCGGGTGGTCCGAGAGGAACAGGATCTCGGCCGCGGGCACGCCGATCGCCCCGGCGATCTTGTCGTAGGACGCGGCTTCGCGCTTCGGGCCCGCGGTGGACAGGTCGAAGTATCCGCTGATCAGCGAGCCGAGCTCGCCGCCGCGCGCGAAGTCGAACCAATCACGCTGGTTGCGCACCGAACCCGAGGAGTACACGTACAGCGTCAGCCCGGCGGCCTTCCAGTCCGTCAGCGCGGGCGCGACATCGGGGAAGAACTCGCCGTGCAGCGCCCCGCTGCGGAAACCCTCGTGGCAGATCAAGCCCTGCGCGGTCTTCAGCGGCTCGGCCTTGACGTCCGAGCCGAGCCAGCCGCGCAAGATCTCGGCCACCTCGGCGATATCCGCGTCCGGACGTCCGGCCAGTTCCCTGGCGCCCGCGAGGACCGGCGCCGCCGCGTCGGCGCTGTTGTCGGCGAGCCACTGCGGCAGCCGGTCCCTGGTGTAGCCGTACAGGTCCTCCCGCACGGAACTGGTCGGGCTCGTGGTGCCCTCGATGTCGAGGACGATCGCGCTGGTCACGAGGCGGTGAGCAGCTCGTCGAGGGTGGGGAAGCCCTCGCTGATCCGGTCGCCGGTGAAGTCGCCGATCCAACCGTCCTCCTCCTCGAAGAAGCGGATCGCGATGAAATCGGGGCGGGTACCCATGTCGAACCAGTGCAGCGTGCCCGCCGGGACCGAGAGCAGATCGCCGCCCTCGCAGACCACCGCGAGCACCTCCTCGCCCAGGTGCAGATAGAAGCAGCCGCGGCCGGCGGCGAAGTAGCGCACCTCGTCCTCGGCGTGCCGGTGCTCGTTCAGGAACTTCTCCCTGGCGCCCTTGGCGATGGCGGGCCACTCGGGGTTCGCGTCGTCGGGGTGGATACGCGCGATATCGATGTGCTTGTAGCGGCCGGCGGCGTTCAGCTCGGCGACCCGGTCGGCGTAGTGGGCGAGCAGGTCCTCCGAGGAGGTCGCGGCGGCCTCCGCGAGCGCGGGCCAGCGCTCGAACGCGATGCCGTGCGCGGCGAGTTCGGCGGCGATCACGGTGTCGTCGGTGGTCCGCACCCGCACGTCGGCGGCGTTGTTGGCGGCCATCACCTGGAGCAGGGTCATGTCAGTCCAATCTCGAGTGACTCGGCGGGCGTGGCGAAGGCGTGCCTGCGGCCGGTGCGAATCACCAGCTCGCACAGCGCCTCCAGGCATTCGGCGCGATCGCGCGCCCGGGAGAGATTCTCCCCCCAGGTGGTGATGCCGTGCCCGGCGATGCACAACACGGGTGGGGCGGCGGGGTTGTCGCGCAGATAGCGTTCGATGTCGGCGCCGATGCGCGAGACGTCGCGCCAATTGGGGAACACCGGGATATCGATCGCCGACGGGTCGGCGGAACCGAGCCCCTTGATGAGTTCGAAATCGGTGATGCGCAGGGTGGTTTCGCGCTCGGCCGCGCCCGCTTCGGTCGCCAGCGCGGTCGCGTACGGCGAGTGCACGTGCACGACGGCTCCGGCGTCGGTGGTGCGGTACACCGCGGTGTGAATGGTGGTCTCGGCGGACGGTTTCCGCCGCTGACCGGGCAGCGGCGCGGAATCCTCGACGGCGACGGTCACCATGTCCCCTGGGGTCAGCTCGCCCTTCGACAGCCCGCTGCCGGTGACCACGGCGGTCGCGCCGTCGCGCACCGAGAGGTTGCCCGCGGTGCCCGGCATCCAGCCGCGGCCGTAGAGTTCCCTCGCGATGTCGGCGAGTTCGGCGCGCGCCGCCGAAACAGACTCTGTCGCAGCACTGTTCGTACCGTGCACCACGCCCTGCTCGGTGACGACCGCCGTGACCAGCTCGCTCGGCGTGACGTCGAAGGCCGGGTTGAACACCTCGGTGTCCGCGGGAGCCGTCGCGACGCCGCCGAATCCGGTGACCTCGGCCGCGGCTCGCTCCTCCACGACGATGTCGCGGCCGGTGGCGGTGTTCGGGTCCCGCGTCGATTCCGGCGCCACCACGATGAACGGGATGCCGTGCCGGTGCGCGGCGAGGGCGACGGCGTAGGTGCCGATCTTGTTGGCCACGTCGCCGTTGGCGGTGACCCGGTCCGCGCCGACCAGTACGCAGTCGACCTGGCCGGTGGCCATCGCCCACGCGGCGGCCGAATCGATGGTCAGCCGGTGCGGAATGCCCGCCTCGGCCAGCTCCCACGCCGTCAGCCGCGCGCCCTGCAGCAGTGGCCGGGTCTCGTCGACCAGCACGTTCTCGATCGCGCCGCGCTCGGCGAGCACCCGTAGCGTGCCGATCGCGGTGCCGAACGCGCTGGTCGCCAGGCGGCCGGTGTTGCAGTGGGTGAGCACCCGCAGCGGGCGGTCCGCGCAGAGACGCTGGACCAGGTCGGCCGCGTGCGTGGCGGCGGCCCGGTTGACGCGGCCGTCCTCGGCGAGCATGTCCAGGGTTTCGGCGAGCACCGCGTCGGCTCCGGCCGGAATCCGGGTGCGGACCCGTTCGACGGCCCACGCCAGATTCACCGCGGTCGGTCGCGCGGCGGCGATGCGGTCGGCCTCGGCCCGCACCCGCGCCTCGTCCACCACACCGTCGACGGTGTGCGCGGCGGTCGCGATGACCACGCCGAACGCTCCCGCGATCCCGATCGCGGGAGCGCCGCGGATGGCCAGCGTCTTGATGGCCTCGATGATCTCGTCCACCGTGCCGAGGCGCAGCTCGCGCACCTCGTGCGGCAGCCCACGCTGGTCGATGGTGACCAGCGCACCGTCGTCCCAGACCAGGGAACTGTCGTCCATCAGGCGCATCCTTTGTCGCGAAGAGCTGCATTCTGCCTGGTAAACGGTATCCGACCGGGCCTGGCCGGCGACAATCGGCTCAGCGCTCGGCGGACTCGGCGCGCAGCTTCGCGGCCCGTTCGCGCGGGTCGTAGTCCGGCCCGACGCCCTCGACGAGCACCAGGTCGCCGTCGATGTGATCGGCTCGCAGGCGCAGGATCGCCTGGTATCCGGGCGAGTGGTACCAAGCTCGTGCCCGCGCCAGATCGGGGAACTCGATCAGCACCATGCTGCCGGGCCACTCGCCTTCCACCACCTCGGCCGGTGGTCCGTGAATCACGAACCGGCCTTCGAACGGGTCCAGGGTGGCCTGGATGCGTTCCAGGTATTCCAAGATCTCCGGGTGTGGACGGCGGCTGCGCAGGTGGGCGAAGCCATACGCGGACATGATCGTTCCCTTCGACGCGGCGGGCCGCTGCGTGGCGAGCGGTGCGCCGAACGTATCGCCGCCCGCGTCGCGCGTCGATTACCCGCGAGGTAATGGCCGGGCCCGGAAGGCGCTGTGCTGCCGCGCTTCTCATTCGGCGGCGAACTCCGCCTCGCGCTCCACCGCGTCGATGGTTTGTCGCGGTACCTGGATCGGGCCGGGTGTGTAGGTGACCGCGCGCAGGTCGCCGGTGTAGCGGAACGGGCCGCGGCGCTCGCGCAGATCCCAGGACACCGGGCCGCGCGCGTCCACGCCGACGGAAATGCCGGTCCACGGCGACATGCCCACCAGCTGCACCCGGTCGCGCAGTTCGGCGCTCGGGCCGCCCGCGACCTCGACCTGAAAATCCCAGCGCAGCCTGGGCCGCTCGGCGGCGGTGACGGTGATTCGCCGCACACCGGGCGGGAGCGGTTCGGTGGCGGCCTCGGCGAAATCGCCATAGCTGTTGACGCCGAGCACGACCCGTCCGTTTTCGAGGTAGACCAGGTACCCGCCGAGCGGATCGCCGTGCGCGACCAGCACGCCCTCGTCTCCGGGCCGGTAGCCGCCCAGCTCCACGGTGATCGCGAAGTCGCGGTAGGCGATCAACCTTTGCGAGCGGTAGCGCTCCAGCGTCGGAGTGCCCGGCAGCACACGCACCGGCGCGGCGAAGCGGGCCTCCTCGGGCCGCCGGATCGCGAGATCCTGACGGGTGAACAACGGGAAAACCGTGTTGGCCCAGGCCGATTCGTCCCACGCGGCGGCGAGCTCGGCCGCCTTCTCCGGATACAGCCCCGAAAGATCGTGCAGCTCGGTGGGATCCGCGCGGACGTCGAACAGCTACCAGTTCGGCGCGTCGATGTCGGCGCCGGGTTCGTACAGCGACAGCAGCTTCCAGCCGTCCCGGTAGAAGCCGCGATGCCCGGTCATCTCCGAGTACTGCTCGGTGTGGCGGGTCCGCGCCGACGGGTCGCGCAGCAGCTCGGCGGCCGAGACGCCGTCGAAATCCTTGGCGGGCAGGCCGTTGCGCACGCTGGGCCGCGCCAGCCCTGCCAGCTCCAGCAGAGTCGGAGCCAGGTCGGTGACGTAGGCGTACTCGTGACGGATGCCGTTGTCCGTCGCGGCGCGCAGCAGTCCCTCGGGCCACGACACGAGCAGCGGCACCCGGACGCCGCCCGCGAAGGTCTGGCCTTTGTAGAAGCGGAACGGTGTGTTGGAGGCCTGACCCCAGCCGCGCGGGTAGTGCACCCCGAGCCGTTCGGTGCCGATCAGCTCCTCGTCGTGCGGGACGTCGCCGATCCAATCGGGGTCGTCGATGTGCGCGAACTCGGCGAAATAGCTACGGGTGCCCTCCGGACCGCCCTCGGCGGTGCCGCCGTTGTCGGAGGTGAACACCACGATCGTGTTGTCCAGCTCGCCGAGCTGTTCGAGGGTGTCGAGGATGCGGCCGACGCTCTGGTCGATGCTGTCGACCATCGCGGCGTAGACCTCCATGTACCCGGCGAAGCGGCGGCGCTCGTCGTCGGTGAGCGAATCCCATTCGGCGGCTTCGTAACCCGGCTCGCGATGTGCCGCTGGGTTCATCGTGGCGTCGCGTACCAGATGCCACTTGCCCACCGCGTAGGTGGCATACCCGTTGTGGCGCAGGGTCTCCGGCAGGGTAAGCACATCGTCGGCCAGCTCGAGCCGCAGTCCGGGTAGCCGGGGTCGGCGTTGGCGACGAAGCCGAAACCGGCTCGATGAGCGTTGATTCCGGTCAGCAGCGAGGCGCGGGAGGGCGAGCAGAGCGGCGTGGTGTGGTAGTTGGTGAAGCGGATGCCATTGGCGGCCAGCCGATCCAGCGTCGGCGTCTCGATCTCGGAGCCGAACGGTCCGATGTCGCTGTACCCCATGTCGTCGACCAGCACCACGACGATGTTGGGCGCGTCCTGCGGCGCCGCGGGCGGGTAGGTCCACTCGGGGGTCGAGCCGGCAGTGGTGCGACCGACGGTGCCGCCGAAGGATTCGTAACCGCGCGCGGCGGAGGGAACAGCCATTTGCACAGTAGACGGCCGTAAAGCCGGAGCTGACCAGGGTTTGGCGCGACGTGCGCGGAACTCGTGCGCGGTAACACCCGAATGAATTAGTGAGCACTACGAAAAGAAAACCGCGTCTGCCGGTTCCGCAGAAACCGGCAGACGCAGTTCAAAGCATTCAGTTCTGGCCGTGACGCCGGTCCTGCTCCCGCTGGTCCTCGGGCATCCGGTCCCGCCCGGCTCGGTTCATGCCCCTCTGGTCCTGCTCCTGGCGCTGCTGTTGCTGCTGCCGCGGCATCTGCTTGGGCATTTTCTTAGGCGTTTTCTTCGACTTTTCAGCCATCTCCACTCGGTCCTTTCCGAAGTGATTTGATTTCGCCTAACGACAACACCATAGCGATCGCACATCACTCGAGGAAGGGGAAAGTGAAAATATGTCGAGACCCCCCGGTAGGGGGCCGATTTTCAGAACGGCAGAAGTAGGAATTCCACGGAAATGCCGTCGGACGCCTCGGCGGGGACGACGACGAGCCCGTCGCGGTCGACGAGACCGCCCAGATGGGCCGTGCGCACCGTCGGATCGCCGATCCAGCCCCCGGTCGGCGCGATGCGGGCGGGCACGATGCGGGTGACCGGTCCGGACACGTCGGCGGCATTGTGCAGCGGGCCGGTCAGCGGGCGGTCCTGGTGTGCGCCAGTGCGTCCCGCCACGATGGCGGGCACGAGCGCGAGCAGCGTGGCGACGGCCGCGAACGGATTCCCGGGCAGTCCGAGAATTGTTGTCCCGCTGGGAGTTTCGGCGACGATGGTGGACCCGCCCGGCCGTAGTCGCAAGCGCGGCACCAGCACTCGGGCCTCGGCGCGCGCGATCGCGC
This sequence comes from Nocardia sp. CNS-044, assembly GCF_059570515.1. NCBI lineage: Bacteria > Bacillati > Actinomycetota > Actinomycetes > Mycobacteriales > Nocardiaceae > Nocardia > Nocardia sp. CNS-044. The sequence goes on along the minus strand of NZ_JCANSX010000006.1, from coordinate 386,570 downwards.
CGCGCAGTTGATCGGCCGCGCCGCCGCCCGTCGCGCCGACGATGACGAGCAGGTCGCAGTCGGTGGACGCGGCGAGGACCTCGTCGAAGCCGTTGGGTGTGTCGCGCAGGTGCACCCGGTCCACCGTCCGAATGCCGGACCCGGCAAGCAGATCCGGCAGGATCGGTCCGATCGAGTCCCTGGTCTGGCCGGCGCGCAGCGGGCCATCGCTGCGGATCTCGTCGCCGGTCATCACGACGCGTGCGCGGACGGGCCCGCGCACCACGGCCTCGGTGACCTCCACGCTGGCGGCCGCCGAGATCAGCGCGGCGGTCACCCGTGTGCCCTCCGGCGCGACCAGGTCGCCCGGACCGCGGTCCTCGCCGCGGCGGCGGATGTCGTCGCGAATCGGCGTCTCCGGTATGCGGTGCAGGGTTTCGTCGGAGCCCACTCGGACGAACTCGTCACGGACCACGGTGGTGGTGCCGTCGGGCACGTGCGCGCCGGTGGCGATGCGCACCGCCTCACCCGGCAGCAGCCCGACCGGGCGCTGCCCGCCCGCGAAGCCGATATCGCGGCGCAACCGCCACGGCCCGTCCCCGGCGACGGCGTACCCGTCCATCGCGGAGACGTCGAAGCGCGGCAGCGCCTCGGCCGCGGTGAGCGGCGCGGCCAGCGCGGCGCCGCGCACGCTCGGCAGGTCCGTCCGGTAAGGGGTGAGCCGGGTGAGGCTGTCGCGCAGCGTGTTTCGTGCCTCGTCGAGCGTCAGCGGAGTGGTGTCCGCGGCCCGCGCCCTGGCCCGGCGCACCTCGTCCTCGGTGTCGCAGTCGGCGATGCCGGACAGCCCGACGATCGCGGTGTCGGCGGGCACCAGCGCCTTCATCGGCTGGTTGATCAGCGAATCCAGCTCGGCGAGTGCGGCATTGAGCGCGGAGCGGCGCCAGACGCCGACCAGATACTGCGGGCGGCCGGACTCGTCCGCGGCGAACACCGCCTCGGCGCCGGATTCCGCTTCGTGCCTGAGCAATTCGGTGATCGTTCCCGGCGTCACGAAGGGCATGTCGGCGGCGAGCACCACCACCAGCGGCGCCCTGGAACCGGCGAGCGCGCGCAATCCGGCGTCGACCGCGGCCACCGGACCCGAGCCCGGCGGCACCTCGCGCACCTGCCGGATCTCCGGGTTCAGCTCCGGCCGGTGCGGCCCGACGACGACGGTGCGGCCGCGGCCCGCGACCGCGGCGAGCGCCGCGTCCAGCATCGACCGGCCGCCGATCACGATCGCGGGTTTGTCGACCCCGCCCATGCGGCTGGCCCGCCCGCCCGCGAGCACGATCGCGTCGGCGGCCGTCACCGGACGGGCTCCGCACCGAGGTACACCATGTCCGAAATGCTAATTCGGACGTGCTCCGGCAGGGGAACGCAGGCCGTCGCCGGGGCGATCCCGGCGGTAGCTCAGACGCGCGAGAGGTCCGTCGCTCGGCGCAGCAGGCAGAACTCGTTGGCCTCGGGATCGGCCAGCACGATGCCAGGGACGCCGCCGAACTCGCCCGCGTCGACCGGCGTGGCGCCCGCTTCGCGCAGCCGTGCCAGCTCGGCGGCGGGATCGTCGGTCGGGAACGCCGTCAGATCGAGGTGCAACCGGTTGCGTCCCTGCTTCGCGTCCTGGTTGCGGACGAACTCCAGCCAGGACCCGAGTCCCGTTGCCGAACGCAGACCCGCCAACCGCGGGCCGCAGTGCGCGACCGGCCAGCCCGAGGCGGTCGACCAGAACGCGGCGAGCCGCGCCGGATCCAGCGTGTCCACCACGATGGCCGCCACCGCGCCGGTGTCCACGTACTGCTCTCTCGGCTCGAGCACACAGAACTCGTTGCCCTCGGGGTCGGCGAGCACCACCCACGGCACGCCGCCCTGACCGATGTCGACGTGCCGCGCGCCGAGCGCCAGCGCCCGGTCCACCTGGACCCGCTGGTGGTCCAGCGAGCGACTCGCCAGGTCGAGGTGCAGACGGTTCTTGCCGCTCTTCGCGGTGTGCGCGGGCAGGAAGGTCAATGCGATGTCGAGGCCGTCCGGGTCGGGCGCGGCGACGTCGACCTCGTCGGGCCGGTCGACGGTCACCGACCAGCCCAGCAGCTGAGCCCAGAACTCCGCGACGACGCGCGGCCGCTGCGCATCGAAGACGACACACGCCAGGCGGGTGGACATGATTCCACGTTAACGCCTTGGCGCATCCCGAACTTCGGGAAACCGGAAACGCGCCTCACGCAGATTCACCCTGCCGTCCTCGATCGGCACGTCCTCGGCGGCGAGCAGGCGCAACTGCCGGTCGGCTAGATGCGCGGCGGGCTTGCCGCCTGCCCGGAGCACGCGGTGCCACGGCAGGTCGGCGGCGTCGGTGCGCATGATCCAGCCGACCGTGCGCGGGGTCGAGAGCCCGGCCGCCGCGGCGATGTCGCCGTACGTGGCGACCATGCCGGGCGGAATGCTCGCGACGAGCTCGCGCACCAGCTCGATCTGCGCGTCAGAAGTCGGCACGGCGCATTCCCCCTAAAGCGCCGCGCGGATCAGGGCCGCGGTCTCGGCCGGACGCGCTTGCGCGACCATGTGGTCGCAGTCGAACTCGTGCACGGTCAGCCGCGGCCCGAGGTGGGCGGCCAGGGCCGCGCGGAATTCGGCCGTCACGAACGGCGGCTGCACCTTCATCGCCTGCACGAGCACCGTGGGCAGCTCGGCGGGCGGCAGCACGAACGCACGCGCCAGCTGACCCCAATAGGAGATGACGGCGGGCAGGCTCAGCCGCCAGCCGACCCTGCCGTTCTCGGTGGGCACCAGGTGCTCGGCCAGCTCCGCCTCCAGCAGCCGGGATTCGACGTCGTGCCAGGCGCTGGCGAGCTTGTCCCTGCGCGCGTGCTCGATGTCGGCGTAGTCGGGGTACTCGACGGTCCGCGCCGCGATGTCGGAGAGCAGGCCCGCGTCCTCCGCGATCGCGGGATCCAGCAGGACGAGCCCGCGCACCAGCTCCGGGTGCCGTGCGGCCAGGTGCACGCCGACCGCGCCGCCGAAGGAGTGGCCCACCACCAGCACCGGCCCGTCGGCCTCGGCGGCGAGCAGTTCGACGAGGTCGGCGACGATGGTCTCGAAATCCCACGGCGGCAGCGATGTCGACCGGCCGTGTCCGCGCAGATCCGGCGCTACGACGCGGACCTCGGGCAGGTGCTCGGCGGCCAGCGCGGCCCAGCGGTGGCCGTGCCCGGTGAGCCCGTGCAGGGCGAGCACGGTCGGTCCCGCGGCGGGACCGAAGCGGTGAACGTGGAGAGTCGACACCGGGCCATTCTGTCGGGTGGGGCGCGGCACGTCATCCCGGACGGTGGTCGGCGGTGGTCGACGCCCCGGTGTCGCGGAGGTGGCCGTGACGTGGACAACGTCCGGCCGGAGCGGGCCTGCGGCGTGTCGGCCCCGTCTGTTGCAATAGCCGACGTGGTGCGATCGGATAGCGCGGTGCGACTTGTTCGCCGGAACGCAACGGCACCCCGGGCGCGGCTCTGGGGCGCCGACGTGCGCCCACTGCTCGAGGCCATGGCGGGTCCCGCTCCCGCGCGCCCGGGGTGGCAGCCGTGGCAGGTGCTCGGCGGACCGGGTACCGGCAAGACCGCGCTGCTCACCGACCTCGCCGCCGCGCGTATCGCGGCCGGAGCCGATCCGGAATCGGTGCTGCTCCTCACCCATTCGAAGCAGGCGGCGGCCACCGTGCGCGACGCCATCACCGCGCGGCTGAGCGGGACCGGACCCGACGGCGAAGGCGGCGTCCCCGGTGCGACGAGAGAGCCGCTCGTGCGCACCCTGCACTCCTACGCCTTCGCGGTGTTGCGCAGGCACGCCGCCGCGCACGGTAACCCGCCGCCGCGTTTGCTCACCGGTGCCGAGCAGGATGCCGTGCTGCGCGAGATGCTTCGCGGCGACCTCGACGACATCGCCGACGGCGCGACCGGACTGTGGCCGGAGCGATTGCAGCCCGCGCTCGGCCTCGCCGGGTTCGCCGAGCAGTTGCGCAACCTCATGCTGCGGGCCACCGAGCGCGGCATCGGCCCGGAGGATCTGGTGGCGCTCGGCCGCGAGCACGGCAAGCCGGAATGGGTGGCGGCGGGCCGCTTCGCACAGCGCTACGAGCAGGCCATGCTGCTGCGCTGGTCGGTCGGCGTCGAGGCGCCCGAGGCCACCGCGCCCGCTTTGGACGCCGCGGAGCTGATCGGCGCGGCCTTGGACGCGCTGGCCGCCGACCCGAACCTGCTTGCCGCCGAACGGTCGAGGATCGACTATCTGCTGGTCGACGACGCGCAGCATCTGGATCCGCAGGCGGCGCTGCTGGTCCGTGTCATCGGGGCGGCGGCGCACTGCGCGGTGGTCGCGGGCGATCCGGATCAGGGCGTCTTCGCCTTCCGCGGCGCCGACCCACGGTTCGCGGCCGACCCCGGTGGGCCGGAGGAACGGCGCATCGTCTTGCGGCACAACCACCGGTCCGGCCCGCAGGTGCAGCTGGCCGTCGCCAGGGTCGCGGCCAGGTTGCCCGGCAGTGCGCCGCAACGCTTTCCGCTGCCCGACCGCGCGTCGGCGCCCGCGGACGACGGCGCCGCGGTCCGTGTCCGCGTGCTCGCCACGCCCGCCAAGGAGGCGGCGCTGATCGCCGACCATTTGCGGCGCGCCCACCTGACCGGTGGGGTGCCGTGGTCGGAGATGGCCGTGATCGTCCGCTCCGTGCCGCTCTCGCTGGCCCCGCTGCGGCGCGCGTTGCTCGCGGCGGGCGTGCCGGTACGGCAGCCCGCGCTGGACGTGCCGTTGGCGCGGCGGCGCGGCGCGGCGTGGATGCTGCTCGCGTTGCGCGCGCTGCTCGCGGGCGAACGGTCGCGCCGGGCAGGGGAGGAGATGTTCTCCGCCGAGGACGCGCTCGATCTGCTCTCAGGTCCGCTGGGCGGTGCGGACCAGATCACGCTGCGGCGATTGCGTCGCGGTGTTCGGCGCGCGGTGCTGGAGCTGGAGCGTAGGGCGGCGAAGCGCGCGGAGGGGGAGGCGTGGGCCGCGGCGGTGGAGTCGGAGGAGGTGCCGCTGCCGGAGGGTGCGCCGCCGCCGGACGATGCGCCGCCGCCCGACGATGCGCCGCCGGACGATGCGCTGCCCGATGGGGCGTTGCCGCCGGAAGAGGCGCTGCCGGATTCACTGGCGCCGGGTTCGCTTCCGCCGGACGACGCGCCGTCACCGGACAACGCGCTGTGGCTGGACGAAATGCCCCGACAGGGGGACGCGCCGCCGTCGGACACTGGTCCGTCGGAGGACGCGCCATCGTCGGACTCGGCAGTGCGTCAGGACACGCCAGACGATGCGCTGGCGCCCGGCGGGCGGTCGGGAGATGACGTGCCCCCGTCGAACGTACGCCGCCCCGCCGACACCCGGACCCAAAAGGCGACGAACTCCGAACTGCCGCAAGAGTTCCCGCCGGACGATGGCGATCCAGACGCCGACGACACGGAGTGGTCCGCCGTCGACCCCGACTGGATCGTCAGCGAATCCGAGTGGCGCGAAGCCGATCTCGAATGGGGCTTGGAGGTCGCCGAGCACGCGGACGACAGCTCCACGCCGAGCCGTCCCGGCGAGGACCGGCCCACCTCGGATCGTGACCGCGCGACAAGCGGCGGCGAAACCACGAGCGACGCAGCACATCCCAGCCCGCTCGACCAGTCCTCGGCCGAGGTCCTGCGCGACCTGCTGGTCGGCATCGGCGATCGTGCACTGCTCGATCGCCTCACCGACGTCGAGGCCGCCCCGCTGCGCCGCGTGCTCGACGCCTTGGATCGCGGCCGCAAGGCGCGCAGGCGGGCCACCGGCCTCGAGGACGTGCTGTGGGCGCTGTGGACCGCCTCGCGCCTGGAACGGCGCTGGGTCGCCCAGTCCGAACGCGGTGGCGCGGTCGGCATGCAGGCCGACCGTGATCTCGACGCCGCAGTCGGCCTGTTCGACGCCGCGGCCGCCTACGTCGATCGTATTCCCAGGGCCGGTATCGAAGGTTTTGTGGAATACCTTGTGCAGCAGGAGATTCCGCAGGACACCGCCCCGCTGACCGCGCCGGGTGACGCGGTCGCCCTGCTCAGCGCGCACGCCGCGGCGGGCCGGGAGTGGGACGTGGTCGCGGTCGCGGGCGTCCAGGAAGGCATCTGGCCCAACCCCAGGCCGCGCGGCACCCTGCTGCACACCGAGGATCTGGTCGATCTCGGCGCGGGCATCGGCCTTGCTGGCGAGCAGGTCAGCCGCGCCGCGCCGATCCTGGCCGAGGAGCGCAGGCTGCTGCTCGTCGCGTGCAGCAGGGCCCGGCGTTCGCTGCTGGTGACGGCGGTCGAATCCGTCTCGGGGGAGCGAGATCTGGTGCCCTCGCGCTTCCTCGCCGAGCTGCTCGGCCACGACGACGACACCGAGGCCGGTGTGCTGCCGGTGGCCGATCCTGGCCGCGCCCTCGTCATGCACTCGCTGGTGGCCGAGCTGCGCGGCGTGGTCTGCGACGCCGAGGCCGACCCGGAGCGTCGCCGCAGGGCCGCGCACCAGCTGGCTCGGTTGGCGCACGCCGGTGTACGCGGCACCCATCCCGAGGAGTGGTACGGCACAGCCGAACTCAGCTCCCGGCGTCCGCTGTGGGACGACGAGGAGACCGCGGTCGCGCTGTCGCCGTCCACCGTGGAACTACTGCGCACGTGTCCGCTGCGCTGGGCGCTGGAACGGCACGGCGGCACCGACGGCGACAACCCGCACGCCGTCAAAGGCAACCTGGTGCACACGCTCGTGCAGGCGCTGGCGGGCAAGGTGCCCGAGGCGCAGGTGCGCGCGGCGCTCGACCGGGCTTGGCAGGCCATCGATCCCGGCACCGGCTGGCATTCCCGCCAGGAGCTGCGGCGCACCGAGGCCATGCTGGAGACGTTCCTGGCCTGGATCCGCAACACCCGTGGCGAACTCACCCAGGTCGGCGTCGAGGTGCCCGTCGACACCGTGCTCGCGCCGCGCGGCGACGGTGAACCGCCGGTGCGGATCAAGGGCAGGGTGGACCGGCTGGAGCGGGATGCCATGGGCCGCTTCGTGATCGTCGACGTGAAGACCGGCAAGACGCCGATCAGCAAGCAGGCCGCCGCCGACCACGCGCAGCTGGCGACCTACCAGGTGGCGGCCGCGCTCGGCGCGCTGGACGGATCGAGTGCCGAGAACGATACGGCGCCAACGGAAACCGTCGGCGAACCGGGTGGCGCCCGTCTCGTGTACGTGGCCAAGCCGAGCAGCAAGGAGGGCGCCACCCAGCGCATGCAGGAGCCGCTCGACAGCGGGGCGCTGGACAAGTGGCGCGACACCATCCACGACGCCGCCGCGTCCACCCGCGGCCCGAGCTACCTCGCCATGCGCAACGACGGTTGCCGTCACTGCGCGGTCGCGGGCAGCTGCCCGGTGCAGGACACCGGAAGGCAGGTGACCGACGAGTGAGTCACCCCGCGGTGTCGCCGCTGCGGATCGCCGAGGCGCTCGGCCTGCCACCCCCGACCGACGAACAAGCAGCGGTGATCGCCGCGCCGCCCGGGCCGACCCTGGTGGTGGCGGGCGCGGGCGCGGGCAAGACCGAGACCATGGCCGCGCGCGTGGTGTGGATGGTGGCCAATCGGCTGGTGCTGCCCGACCAGGTGCTCGGCCTGACCTTCACGCGAAAAGCCGCGCAGCAGTTGACCGCTCGCATCCGCACCCGCTTGGCCCGGCTGGCGGGTTCACAGCTGCTGCGTGATCTGGACGCGTCGGGGGAGTTGCGCGCCCAGCTTTCCGGTGCCGAACCCGAGATCAGCACCTACCACTCCTACGCCGGTCGGCTGCTCACCGAGCACGGCCTGCTGCTTCCGGTGGAGCCGTCGGCCACGCTGCTCACTCAGACGCAGCTGTGGCAGCTCGCGCACCAGGTGGTGCGGGCCTGGGACGGTGACCTGGACACCGATCGCACACCGGTGTCGGTCACCGAGGCGGTGCTCGCGCTCTCCGGTCAGCTCGCCGAACACCTGGTGGAGGCCGAACAGCTGGCCGAGGCGCACACCGAGTTGGAGAAGCTCGTGCACACCCTGCCCGCGGGTCCGCGTCAGCGTGGCGGGCCGAGCCAGGCGCTGTTGTCGATCGTGCAGGTGCAGCGCGAGCGGGTGGCGTTGCTGCCGCTGGTCCAGCAGTTGGCCGCCGCGCTGCGCCGCCGTGGTGCACTGGACTTCGGCGCCCAGATGTCGCTGGCGGCGCGGCTGGCCGCCGAGCACCAGGAGGTGGCGACCGCCGAGCGAGGCAGGTTCCGCCTGGTGTTGCTCGACGAGTACCAGGACACCGGTCACGCCCAGCGCATCCTGTTGGCGGCGCTGTTCGGTGGGGAAGCGCCCGCGGCCTCCGAGCTGCGGCCCGAAACAGGTGGCGCAGCACGGCGTTTGGCGGTGACCGCGGTCGGCGACCCGATGCAGTCCATCTACGGCTGGCGCGGCGCGTCGGCCGCCAACCTGCCCCGTTTCGCCACCGACTTTCCGCTGGCCCCCGGCGTGCCCGCGCCGATACTTCCGCTGCTGACCAGCTGGCGCAATCCGCCCGAGGCGCTGGCCCTCGCCAACCTGGTCGCCGGGCCGCTGCGCCGCACCGCGCTCGACGCGGGCGGGGTGACCGTCGACGCGCTGCGCGCCAAACCCCATGCCGAGCCGGGCGTCGTCGCGGTGGCGCTGACCGAAACCGTTGCCGAGGAGCGCGATTGGGTTGCCGAGCGGATCGCGGCCGAATGGTCCGCGCGACACGCGGCGGGGGAGCCGCCGCCGACCTCGGCGGTCCTGGTGCGCCGCAACGCCGATGCGTCCCCGCTCGCGGAAGCGCTACGTGATCAAGGGCTTCCGGTGGAGATCGTCGGTCTCGGCGGCCTGCTCGCCACACCAGAGGTGGCCGACATCGTCGCCACCCTGCGCCTGATCGCCGAGCCCGCCGCGGGCAGCGCGGCCGTGCGCGTGCTCACCGGCGCCCGCTGGCGCATCGGCGTCGCCGATCTCGCCGCGCTCGCCAAGCGCGCGCGGGAGCTGTCCATCAGCAGACTTTCCGGCGGTGCGAACGACGAGATCACCGACAGCGCCGCGCTCGCCGCCGCGCTGCGGGAGGTGGCCCCGGAACCGGCCGAGCAAGCGGGTCTGGCAGACGCGATCGCCGATCCCGGTCCGCCGGAGAACTATTCGGCCTCCGGTTACGCCCGCATCGAGGCGCTCGGCAAGGAACTCGCCGCACTGCGCGAACGCAGCGGCCAGCCCTTGGTCGAACTCGTGGCCGATGTGGAGCGCACCATCGGCGTCGGCGTCGAGACCCAAGCCCGCCGCGCCATGGCCGGTACTGGAGCGGGACGCGAACACCTGGACGCGTTCGCCGAGGTCGTCGCGGGCTACGCCGCCGACACCGGCGCCACGCTGAGCGGTCTGCTCGCCTTCCTCGCCGCCGCCGAGTCGGTCGAGAACGGGCTGGAGCCGGGCGAGGTGGAGGTCGCCAAGGACCGCGTGCAGGTGCTGACCGTGCACGCGGCCAAAGGGCTGGAATGGGAGATCGTCGCGGTTCCGCACGTGGTGCGCGGCGTGTTCCCCTCGGGCGCCGCCTCGGCGACGTGGCTCGGCGCGCTGGCCGAGCTGCCCACCTCGCTGCGCGGCGACCGCATCCAGGACGACGCCGCCGAAGGCGTGCCCGTGCTCGACCTGTCGGACCTGTACGACCGGGCCGACCTGGAGGCCGCCATCAAGGCGCACAAGGGCGCGCTGGACCGCAGGCGTCTCGACGAGGAACGGCGGCTGTTCTACGTCGCGCTCACCAGAACCGAACGGGTGCTGCTCGTTTCGGCGCACCACTGGGCCGAGACCGGCTCGACGCCCAAGGGGCCATCGGACTTCCTGCTGGAGCTGAAGAACGCGAGCGAGTCGGCCGACGGGCCCGCTTTCGGCGTGCTCGACATCGCGAGGTGGGACGATCCGCCCGAGGTCGACGCGGTCAATCCGTTCACCGACAATCCGGCGACCGCCGAATGGCCGCGCGATCCGCTCGGCCCGCGCCGCGACCCGATCGAGCAGGGCGCCGCCCTCGTCCGCACCGCACTCGCGGACCTGCGCGCCAAGCCCGCCGAAGCCCGGACTACCGCCGCGCGACAGGAGCGATCTGTCGCGCCGTCCGAGGCAGCCGCGCCGGTGCTCGAGGCCGAACCGGGCGCACTGTTCTCGATCGACGAACTCCGCTCGCCCGAGGACGATTTCGCCCCACCGCCCGACGACTTCGAGCCGCCGCCGGACGAGTTCGCGCCGGTGGACGAGGCGGTCGACCCGGACGACCCGGAGGGCTGGGCCGCCGACGTGGACGCGCTGCTCGCCGAGCACGAGGCGAGCCTCGCCGCGGCCCAAGAGGTGGAACTGCCCGGTCAGATTCCCGCCACCGCCCTGGTGGAGATGCGCGCCGATCCCGCGAAACTGGCTCGGCGGCTGCGTCGTCCGCTGCCGTACCCGCCGAATCCGTTGGCCCGGCGCGGCACCGCGTTCCACGCCTGGGTGCAGCGCTGGTTCGCGGGCACCAGGCTGATCGGGCTCGATGAACTGCCCGGCGCGGGCGAACCCGATCCGCACGACGCGAGCGTCGACGCCGAACTGGCCAGGATGCAGGACGCGTTCCTGAATTCGCCGTGGGCGCACCGCAGTCCGCTAGACGTCGAGGTGCCCTTCGAGACCTCGATCGCGGGCACCGTGATCCGCGGCCGCATGGACGCGGTCTTCGCCGAACCCGGTGGCGGCTGGACCGTCGTCGACTGGAAGACCGGCGCTGAACCCGGACCCGCCGACGAACCCGCGGTGGCCATGCAGCTGGCCATCTACCGGTTGGCCTGGGCCCGCCTGATGGCCGCGCGCCACGGCGGCACCGAACACGAGATGCTCGACAAGATCGGCGCCGCTTTCCATTACGTGCGCTCCGGGCGCACCATCGCTCCCGCGGAGTTGCCCGGACCAGAGGAACTGGCCGAGCTCATCCGCTCGGCCGCGCCGGTCAGGCAGGACGACTGACTCGGCACTATCGGCTACGGCGCGCGACTTTCCACGCCGTGGTGACCAGCGGAATCTGCAACGGCAGCCGCAGCAGCGTGCCGATCTTCAGCGCGGGAGATGCCTTCTCGCTGCGGGCCGCGTCCACGGCCATCTGCACGTTCGCGGGAAACACGACGACGAACAGCAGCGCGGCGAGTCGTCCGCCGAGCCGCCTGGTGCGCGGCGCCGCGAGCGCGGCCGCCACACCGAATTCGGCGACGCCGGAGACATAGGTGTAGTCGCGCGCCCGGCCGGGCAATGCACGGGGAATCGTCGCGTCGAAGAATTTGGGCGCCACGAAGTGCATCACTCCGGCGCCGAACAGTAAGGCTGCCAGCAGCAGCGCGGGCCGTCGGCCCTCGTCGGTGGTCGGTCGAATGTCTGCCATGGGTAGTCACCCTGGCATTCACCGAGTGTTCGCGTCGAGTCCGAGCGGTGCGACGCGGACCCGGTAGGCTCCCGTGCTGTGCCGGAGGGAGAAACAGTGCCGGAGGAAGACCGCGGCGAACGGGCGAGCGGGTGAGTGCGATGCTCGGTGATTTCGGAGACCGCGCAAGGGTGGGCTTGTCGACCCGTCCGGACTTCGCGCTGGTCGGTGTGCTGCGCATTCCGGAGACGCAGATCAGTCCATGGGTTTCGCTGAGCCGCAGGATCGCGTTCGCCATCGCACTGCTGTTCACCGCGGCGACCGTGGTGTATCTCGGGCGGGCGGGCTACCGCGACAACACCGGCGGCGAACTGTCCTTCCTGGACTCGTTCTATTACGCGACGGTGTCGCTGTCCACCACCGGCTACGGCGACATCACCCCGGCTTCGCCCGAGGCGCGGCTGGCGAACATCATCATCATCACCCCGCTGCGCATCCTCTTTCTCATCGTGCTCGTCGGTACCACCATCAGCGTGCTGACCGAACGATCTCGCCAGTCATTCAAGATTCAGCGTTGGAGGCGCAGCGTGCGTAATCACACCGTGGTCGTCGGATACGGCACGAAGGGGCGCACCGCCATCGACGCCATGCTCGGCGACGGCGTGCAGCCCGCCGACATCGTGGTGGTCGACACCGACATGGTCGCGTTGGAGCGCGCCGCCAACGCGGGCCTGGTGACCGTCAACGGCTCGGCCACCCAGTCCGACGTGCTGCGACTGGCCGGCGTGCAGAACGCCGCGTCGGTGATCGTGGCGGCCAACCGCGACGACACCGCGGTGCTGGTCACGCTGACCGCCCGCGAGCTGAACAAGAAGGCCAAGATCGTGGTCGCCATCCGCGAGGCCGAGAACATTCACCTGCTGCGCCAGTCCGGCGCCGACTCGGTGGTCGTGTCCTCCGAGACCGCGGGCCGCCTGCTCGGCATCGCCACCACCACACCGACCGTGGTGGAGATGATGGAAGACCTGCTCACCCCCGAGCAGGGTTTCGCGGTGGCCGAGCGCGAGGTGGAGCCGAGCGAGATCGGCGGCTCGCCAAGGCATCTCAGCGACATCGTGCTCGGCGTGGTGCGCGACGGCGACCTGATCCGGGTCGGCGAGCCGGAGGTGGACGCGATCGAGGCGGGCGACAAGCTGCTCTACATCCGCCGCACGGCGAAGTGACGCCGTCCGGAAGTAGTCTCGAAGCGTGTCATTTCAGCTGAACGCCATCCCCCTGCTGTCCCGCGCCGCGGTCGATCGAGCCGAGGAGATCCGCGCCGACGAGAAAGCGCTCGAGGAGGGGTGGGCCAAGGCCGGGCTGCTCCGCATCACCCGGCGGGGGCAGGTGCGCTTCGAGGGCGGTGCGCTGGTACTGGACGCGGCCGTCGAACTGTCCGCCGAGCCGAATCCGGCGGCGGTGTTCCTCGGCGTCGCCGAGGGCAGGCACCTGTGGGCGGTCCGCGACAACGAACTCACGGGCGAACTCACCGACCTGCGCGTCGTCGCGGGCGAGCTGGACGACTTCACCGCCGGACTGCTCTCCACCGCGATGGCGCTGCTGAACTGGCACGACAAGTCCGCTTTCAGCGCGTACGACGGTTCGGCGACGTCGGCGGCCAAGGGCGGCTGGTCGCGGGTCACCGAGAGCGGTCACGAGGAGTTCCCGCGCATCGACCCGGCCGTCATCGTCCTGATCCACGACGGCGGCGACCGGGTGCTGCTCGCTCGCCAGCACGCCTGGCCGAATACCTTGTTCTCGCTGCTCGCCGGTTTCGTCGAAGCGGGCGAGTCGCTGGAGCGCTGTGTGGCGCGCGAGATGCGCGAGGAGGTCGGCCTCGACGTCCGCGACATCCACTACCTGGGCAGTCAGCCGTGGCCGTTCCCTCGGTCGCTGATGCTCGGCTTCGCCGCGGTCGCCGACCCGGAGCAGCCGCTGACCTTCTCCGACGGCGAGATCGCCGAGGCGCACTGGTTCACCAGGGCCGAGGTGCGCGAGGCGCTCGCGGCCGGGGATTGGTCCGGCCAGCGCGAGGGCGTGCGACTGCTGCTGCCGGGCTCCATCTCGATCGCGCGCACCATCGTCGAATCGTGGGCGGCGCTCGACTGAGCGTCAGGCCAGGGCGGCGAGGGTCTGCTTGACGGTGGCCAACGACGGGTTGGTCGCCGTCGAGCCGTCCGCGAACTTCACTGTCGGCACCACGTGATTGCCGTTGTTGACGCTGCCGACGAACTCGGCCGAGGCCGGGTCCTGCTCGATATCGATCTCGACATAGCTGATACCGGACTCGTCCAGCTGCTTCTTCAACCTGCGGCAGTAGCCGCACCAGGTGGTCGAGTACATGGTCAGAACGGGGTTCACGTCAGTCACGGATCCATTCAACGCTGTACTACCTCGTCCTGTTCCACGATGTCCGGTATTTCGCGGGTGCGGACGGCGGCGGCCGGTTGTCGGACCGTGCTGCCATGATGGTGCCCGTGCCCGCTATCGACCTCGACGCCCTGGACCCCGAACAGGCCGCCGCCGTCCGGGCGCCGCGCGGGCCGGTCTGCGTGCTCGCGGGCGCGGGCACCGGCAAGACCCGCACCATCACGCATCGCATCGCGCATCTCGTGTCGGCGGGGCACGTCAAGCCCGACCAGGTGCTCGCGGTCACTTTCACCGCGCGCGCCGCGGGCGAGTTGCGCGGCCGGTTGCGCGCGCTCGGTCTCGGCGGCGAGGCGACTCGAGTGCAGGCACGGACTTTCCACGCCGCGGCGCTGCGCCAGTTGAAGTACTTCTGGCCGCAGGTCGTCGGCGACGTGCCGTGGCGGCTATTGGATGGCAAGTTCGCGGTGGTGGCGCAGGCGGCGCACCGGGCCGGGCTGAGCACCGCGACCGAGAGCGTCCGCGACCTGCTCACCGAGATCGAATGGGCCAAGTCGTCGCTGCTCGCCCCGGAGGACTATCCGGCCGCGGCCGCCAAGCAGCACCGGGAGCCGCCGTACGCCGCGGCGCGGGTGGCCGAGGTCTACGCGGGCTACGAGTCGCTGAAGGCGTCCGCGGACGGCCTGCTGCTCGATTTCGACGATCTCCTGCTGCACACCGCCGCCGCGCTGGAGGACTACCCGGCCGTCGCCGACGAATTCCGCGGTCGCTACCGCAGTTTCGTCGTCGACGAGTACCAGGACGTCACGCCGCTCCAGCAGCGGGTGCTCGACGCCTGGCTCGGTGATCGCGACGATCTGACGGTCGTCGGCGACGCGAACCAGACGATCTACTCCTTCACCGGCGCCACCCCCAGCTACCTGCTCGACTTCTCGCGGCGTTTCCCGGACGCGACAGTCGTCCGATTGGAGCGCGACTACCGTTCGACGCCGCAGGTGGTGTCGCTGGCCAATCGGGTGATCGGCGCCGCGCGCGGCCGCATCGCGGGCACTCGGCTCCAGCTGATCGGCCAACGCCCGGACGGTCCGGAGCCGGAGTTCACCGAGTACGACGACGCACCGGCCGAGGCGGCGGGCGTCGCGAACGAGATCAAAAGGCTGATCGCGGCGGGCACCCCCGCGGCGGAGATCGCCGTGCTCTATCGCATCAATGCCCAGTCCGAGGCCTACGAGCAGGCGCTCACCGAGCGCGGCATTCCTTATCAAGTGCGCGGCGGCGAGGGATTCTTCCAGCGCGCCGAGGTCAGGCAGGCCGTGCAGGCGCTGCGCCAGGCCGCCGCCCGCGATGATCTGCCCGATCAGTCCCGGCGCGGTGCGGCCCTGGTCACCTTGGTTCGGGCGGTGCTCGCCCCGGTCGGCCTGACCGCGACCGAACCCGCGGGCGCGCAAGCCCGCGAGCGGTGGTCGTCGCTGGTCGCGCTGGTCCGGCTGACCGAGGAACTGGTCGAGCACGACGCCGACCTGGAGCTGCCCGGCCTGCTGGGCGAGCTGGCCGCCCGCGCCGAGGCCAGGCACCCACCGACCGTGCAGGGCGTGACGCTCGCCTCGCTGCACGCGGCCAAGGGTCTGGAGTGGGACGCGGTCTTCCTGGTCGGGCTCGCCGACGGCACGCTGCCGATCGCGCACGCGCTCGCCGACGACGGCTCGGTCGGCGATCAGGCCGCGCTGGAAGAGGAACGCAGGCTGCTGTACGTGGGCGTGACACGGGCGCGCGAGCATCTGCGGCTGTCCTGGGCGCTGTCGCGCGGTGAGGGCAGCAGGCGCACCCGCAGGCGTTCCCGTTTCCTCAACGGTCTGGTGCCCGACGATTCCCCCGCGTCGCGGATCGCGGCGTCGACCGGGCGTCCCGAGCACAACGGGATACGCCCGTCCTGCCGGGTCTGCGCGAAGCCGTTGATCGGCACCTACGCCACCATGCTGGGCCGTTGCCGCCGCTGCCCCGCCGAACTGGACGCGGCGCTGTTGGCGGCGCTGAAGGAGTGGCGCGCCGAAAAGGCCGAGGCACTGCGGGTTCGGGAGTTCGTGGTGTTCACCGACACCACGCTCACCGCGATCGCCGAGCAACTGCCCGCCGACGACCGTGCACTGGAAGCGATCCCGGGCATCGGGGCGAAGAAGATCGTCGACTACGGGGCCGACGTGCTCGCGATCGTCGCGTCGCGAGTCCGGTCGACATCACAAAACCGCAGGTAGAAAATAGGTTGTCGGTTCCGTCGACATTGCATATGGTGGGAATCACGCACCGGGAGGGCATTCCGGCGCGCGAAACTGAACGACACAACGAGAACAGGAGGGAGGCAGACCAATGAACGGCATCAACAACTTCGGCGCCATCGGCGTTGCGGTCGATATGTCCATGTCGGCCTCCCGGGGGATCCTCGCTTTGCAGGGGATCGGTCTGTCCTCGGTAAGTGTGTGCGGTTTTGGTACGCCGGCGACGATTTCGCCGGCGCATCGGCCGATTCACACCCTTCTCCAGGACAAGCCCAGCGGGGGCTGGCAGCCGACCGCCAATGCGGCCGTCGGCGTCGTCGCTCGCGAAGCCGGCTATGAGCCGGCGGCCGAGCCCATGGCAGACATCGATCTGCTGCCGGCAGCACGCCTCCGCACCGCACACCCAGCGACCGTGATCAGGAATCGACACAGGTGTCGACCTAGGTAGGGGATCCACCCCAGACCTCCTGGCCACGGCTCGCACGAAGCGAAACCGTGGCCAGTACTTTTAAGCGGCCCTTCAGCCGTTTGCCACCGGTTTCGTGGACAACTAACGAACCGCTGCAAACCGAACTGAAGGAGAACAACGTGTTCCCCGCAGAGAGCTGGCCGCAGGCCACCGCTGTCACCCGGGAGGTCACCAAGGTCCTGCCCTGTCGAGCCGGAGATCCCGATCTCTGGTTCGCGGAGAGCCCGGGCCAGCTGGAGCAGGCCAAGGCGCTGTGCGCGTCTTGCCCGATCCGCAAGGGCTGCCTGACCGCGGCCATCGATCGGCGCGAGCCTTGGGGCGTATGGGGCGGTGAGATCTTCGACCAGGGTGTCGTGATCGCCCGCAAGCGTCCGCGCGGTCGTCCGCGCAAGGTCGCGGTTCCGGCGTGAGAGCCGGGCCCTGGCCTCTCCTCCCTCCGGTCGCTGAGGCCCAACCGTCCGATCCGGACCCCAACCGGGCCCAGGAACGAGAAAGCAGACGAGCCGCTCACCTCGAGATCAGGTGGGCGGCCCGTTTGCGTTGTGGGGGAGTGTTTTTCGCGCCGGTCAGCTGGCCGAGCGTTCGTCGCGCAGGCCGGGCAGCCAAGTCGTGGCCAGCTGCATGAACGGCACCTCGGCGTCCAGCTGGGCCAGGATGCCCACCGAGCCGCCGAGCACCCGGAAGATCATCACGTGTTCGGCCGGAAGTTGCAGCGCCCGAGCCGTTTTCATCTCCGCGCTGGTGAAGTCGGTCGCCTTGCCCGCGACGCGCTGCATCCACCGGCGGGTGAAGTGGAACGAGTCGGTCTTGATCGGATCGGCGAACGGCCGCAGATAGTCGGCGATTTCCCGATGGGTGACGGTGCGGCCGGGGATCACCCATCCGTTGTCGTACATCAACTGGGTCAGCCCGTCGTAGTCCTCCTCGACGGCCATCGCCAGCATCCGCCCGAGAATCTCGGGGAAACCGTTGGGCAGCGGCGCGCACGCGCCGAAATCGATCACGGCCAGCCTGCCGTCGGCCAGCGCCATGAAGTTGCCCGGATGCGGATCGGCGTGCAGCAGTCCGACGGTCTCGGGCGAGGAGAAGTGAAAACGGCCCATCAGCAGCGCTACCCGGTTGCGCAGGGTCACGGTGCCCTCGGGATCGTCGGCGCCCGCCTTGATGATCTGGGACACCGGAGTTCCCTCGAGCCATTCGGTCACGATCACCTTCGGCGCGGAGGCCACCACCTTCGGCACCACGATCTCCGGGTGTCCATCGAAGGCCTTGGCGAACGCACGCTGGTTCGCGGCCTCGTTGCGGTAGTCCAGCTCCTCCTCGGTGCGCTCGGTGATCTCGGCCAGGATCGGCTTGACGTCCGCGCCGGGGATCACCGAGGAGATCAGGCCGGTCATCCGCGACAACGTCTTGAGGTCGGCGCGCAGCGCCTCGTCGGCGCCCGGGTACTGCACCTTCACCGCTACGGTGCGACCGTCCGACCACTCCGCCTTGTGCACCTGTCCGATGCTCGCCGAGGCGGACGGTGCGTCCTCGAAGGAACGGAAGCGCTGCCGCCACTGGGTGCCGAGTTGCTGATCCAGCACCCGGTGCACCGTCTCCGCTGGCATCGGCGGTGCGGCGGCCTGCAACTTGGTCAGCGCGTCGCGGTAGTGCTCACCGAACTCCTCGGGAACCGCGGCCTCCATCACACTCAGCGCCTGCCCGAACTTCATCGCGCCGCCCTTGAGCTCGCCCAACACGGTGAAAAGCTGTTCGGCGGCCCGCTGGTTCAGCTGCGCGCTGATCTCGCCCTTGTCACCGCCCGCGAGCCTCTTGCCGAAGCCGACGGCGGCCCGACCGGCGATACCCAGCGGAATCTTGGCTAACTTGGCGTTTCGGGACGAGCTACGGCGCACGATCTCAGACACCTCCCCATCATGGCCGAAGCACCCGGAGCTTTGCCATGGCAATTGCGAGTTTTCGATCTCACGTTGCGCTTCCCGAGCCGATCGTGCGACAACCACAGGCGACGTGTGGCGCCCAGTACCTTCGCTGGAGCAGGTGCGAATCGAGGTCCAACTCGAGCGTGGCGTCCAGCGTCGCGGGAGGTCGGCGCGGCGAGCAGTCGAGGATCGCCTCGAGTTCGCCGAGCGCGAGCGCCGCCGTCGCCGCGATGGCGGCGGGCGAGGCGTGCCCGACCCGGCCGAGCAGCTGGGCGGCGAGGTGGGGCCACTCCGCGTCGTAGTCGACCCGCGTCAGGTCGGCGCAGCGCAGGCAGCTGGTCTCGCCGGGCAGGACCAGCGGACCGACGACACCCGTTCCGTCGCGCACGCGCACCGGGAGATGCGGAATGCGGTGCAGCACAAGTTCGCTCGCCAGACGCGGGTCGGTGACCACGGTGTCGGCGAGCACCACGAGATCGTCGGCGCGCGGTCCCGTGACCACGGCCTCCGGTGCGTCCCCGCGCGACCGCACCGGGCGGATGCCGACGCGGCGCAATCCCGCCGAGATCGCGTCCGAGAGCGGGCCGAGGCCGTGTACCCGCACCGCGCGGATCGGGCCGGGACGATCTCGCGGCTGCACCAGTAGCCCCGCGGCATCGATCTCCTCCAGCAGCGTGACGGCGCGTTCGGCGGCGACGCCGTTGCGGCCCGCTTGCCACAGGATCTGCGGCCGCGTTCGCAGCCCATCGAGCAGACGGAGGAAGCCGAGCACGGCCTGGGTGTCCAGCTCCGGCGGTTCGAGGAGCAGTGCGCGTTCCGGATCCCAGCCGAGCTGGACCACCCCGGACGGGCGAACGAGGATCGTCACCCGGGGATGCAGCATCGGGCCCTGCGGGCGCAACGTGGTCATGGCAAGCAGTATGCGCACCACGCCCCACGCGAACGGGCGCGAAACCGGTGGTTATCCACAGGAATTCGCGCTGTTCACAGGGGAATTCTCAGGACTTGTCGTCGCCCTTGTTCAGGTCCGGTCCGTCGCCGCCCTCGCCCTCGGCCTCCGCGCGCTCGCGCGCCTCGGTCTCGGCCAGCTGCGCCAGCGGGTCGTCGAACGCGGTCGTTCCGCCGCCGATGACCGAGTCGATGAAGCCCGCGGGGGTGTCCAGGTCCTCGGAGTCGGGCAGCAGGTCCGGATGCGCCCAGACGCCGTCGCGGGCGTCGATACCCGCGTCGGTGGTCAGCCGACGCCACAGCTGCGCGGCCTCGCGCAGCTTGCGCGGCCGCAACTCCAGGCCGACCAGCGTGGCGAAGGTCTGCTCGGCGGGCCCGCCGGTAGCGCGGCGGCGGCGCAGCGTCTCGGCGAGGGCGCCCGCGCCGGGCAGCCGGTCGCCGACCGCGTCGGTGACCACGACCTGCACCCAGCCCTCGATCAGGGCGAGCAGCGTCTCGAGCCGTTCCAGCGCCTGCTTCTGCTCCGGTGTGGTCTGCGGTTCGAACGCGCCCTGCGCCAGGATCTCCTCGAGCTTCGACGGGTCGGTCAGCGACATCGGGTCGATGCCCTGGGCGGCCTGCTCGAGCGCGGAGAAGTCCATCTTGATGCCGCGCGCGTAGTCCTCCACCGCGCCGAGCACCTGCTGACGCAGCCACGGCACGTGCGCGAACAGCCGCTGGTGGGCCGCCTCCCTGGCCGCGAGGAACACCAGGATCTCGCTCTCCGGCTGTTCCAAGCCCGCGCTGAACTCCGCGATCGCGGTGGGCAGCAGCGCGCCGGTGCCGGTCGGGCCGAGCGGCAGACCGATATCGGTGGAGGTCAGCACCTCCTTGGCCAGCTGGCCGAGCGCCTGGCCGAGCTGCGAGCCGAACGCGAGACCGCCCATCTGGCCGAGCATGCCGACCATCGGCGCGGCGAATTCCCTGGCCTCCTCGGGTAGTTGCGCGGTCCACATGCCCGAGATCTGCTCGGCGACCGGGTCGCACAACCGCTTCCAGGTGGACAGCGTCTCCTCGATCCAGTCGTTGGCCGTCCACGCCACGGTCTTCGTCGCGCCCGCGGGCAGCGTCGTCGCGTCGTCGAGCCAGAGTTCGGCGAGGCGCGCCGCGTCGGCCACCGCCTGCTGGGTGCTCGCCGAGACGGGCGTCACAGCCGAGCCGAGCTGCTGGCGCGCCAGACGCTTGGCGACGTCGTAGTTGACCGGACCCGCGGACGCGCCGCCGGGTTGTCCCATGCCACTGAGCATTTGACCGAGCGAGGTCAACATCTGGCCGAGCTGCGCGGGATCGAATCCGGCCGCGCCGCCGCCGATCGGGAAGCCGAACGGATTGTTCGCCCCGGGACCGTTCGGCTCTTCGCCGCGCTTGCGCGGGTCATCGTCGTCACGGTTCGAGAATCCGAACGGGAAGTCAGTCATGCCTCTAACGTTACGCGCGGACAATCGGCGCGTGACGTGGGCGGCCCGTGCTCGACCAGCTGGCACGCCCTTTACGCGCACAGCGAACGACCGCGCGGCGCGCGCACGGATTCCGCGCCTGCACCGTCCGCCGCCGTGGAGGATCACTATGGTGGGCGGGGTGAATCGTCGGATCCTCACCCTCCTTGCCGCGCTCGTTCCGGTGCTCGTGCTCGGTGTCATCGGCACCGTGGTCAAGGTGCCGTTCGTCGCGCTCGGACCCGGGCCCACCTTCAACACGCTCGGCGAGGTCGACGGCAAGCAGGTCGTCGACGTGGTCGGCGCCGAACTCGATCCGGCGAGCGGGCACCTGAACATGACCACGGTGGCGGTGCGCGACGGACTGAACTTGTTCGAGGCGTTCGGCTTCTGGGTCAGCGGCCAGCACGGTCTGGTCCCGCGCGCCGAGGTGTATCCGCCCGGCGTGCCGCGCGAGGAGATCGACAAGTCCAATCAGCAGGAGTTCAAGGACTCCGAGGGCAATGCCGAGGTCGCGGCGCTGCACTACCTGAAGCTGCCGACCGTCGTGCTGATCCGCAATGTCGGCGACGACGCTCCCGCCAAGGACGCGCTGCGCCCCGGCGACGAACTCGTCAGCGTGAACGGCGCGCCGATCACGACGCCCAAAGACCTGGTCACCGCGGTCTCCACGCAGCCGCCGGGCAGCCAGTTGACCGTGGTGTTCCGCCGCGACAACGCCGAGCAGACCGCGACCATCACCCTCGGCGCGCGCCCGGACGATCCGGCCAAGGGCTACCTCGGCGTCACCCCGGGCGAGGGCGCGCTGCCGCCCATGCAGGTCACCTTCAACCTGGCCGACATCGGCGGCCCGTCGGCGGGACTGATGTTCAGCCTCGCCCTCATCGACAAGCTGAGCCCAGGCGACCTGGACGGTGGCAAGTTCGTCGCGGGCACCGGCACCATCGATCAGGACGGCGCGGTCGGCCCGATCGGCGGCATTCAATACAAGATGATGGCCGCGCGCGAGGCGGGCGCCGAGACCTTCCTGGTGCCCGCGGCCAACTGCAACGAGGCCAGGCAGCGCACTCCCGAAGGCTTGCGCCTGGTCAAGGTGGAGACCCTCGAGGGCGCGGTGCGGTCGCTCGAGTCGATGAACGCGGGCGCCGAGGCGCCGAGCTGCGGCTGATTCCGCGGCTGATCAGTCCAGCGTGTGGTGCAGCGCCTCGATGAGGTTCGGCGCCAGGTTCGGGTAGGTCCGCAGGTCGAGGTCACCGAAATCGTCCTCGTCGTCCTGCGGGCGCACCTGCAACAGCGACAGCGACGCGCCGTCGCGCAGCACAGCGGCGAACAGTCGCGCCTCGCGACGGCCCGGGTGCGCCTCGGCCGCGGCGCGGGCCGCGGCGTCGGCGGCCTCGTGGTCGGCGAGCAGCGGTGCGAGCGCGTCGTCGAGGGTGCTCTCGGCGTCCGGCGGCAGCACCACGATCTCCTGCACCAGCACACAACCTTTGACGGCGGGCGGCCAGCTCGTGGTGGCGAGGAATTCGTCGAGCGCCATCGAACCGCCGGTGATGTCGTCGGGCAACGGCTCCTGCGCGATCGGAGTCAGCTCGTCGCCCTGGTCGATCTGATCGAGCAGGCCGGGTTCGGCCGCGACCAGATCGGCGGTCGGCACCAGCGCGAACATCTGCGGCGGACGGCCCCAGCCCTCGGCGTCGGCGAACTCCGCGACTTCCCGGACGGCGCGGGACAGGACAAGCTCGGCGTGCAGATCGGCGTTCACGGTGGACATCCTCGCATCACCACCGCGAGCCGATCGGCGAAGCCACCGAAATCGATTCCGGCGAGCTCACCGAGGCCACACACGACGTCGCGATGTCCGTTTCCGTAGAGTGGGCGCCAGACGGTCCGCGAGGACCGAACCGCAACGTCGGAATGCGGCGCACCGACCGAATATGCCGGTTGGGCGCCGCCGGACCCTGGAGAGTGGCACCGTGGGCATGCGGCCCCCAACCGGCTTACCTTCGTTGTCCCGACGCAGCCGCGTGCTGCTGGTGGCGGCCATCATCCTGGCGGCGTTGCTGCTGTTGGGGCCACGGCTGACCGATACCTATACCAACTGGCTGTGGTTCGGTGAGGTCGGTTTCCGCGACGTGTATCTCACCGTGCTGCGCACCCGCATCCTGCTGTTCCTCGCGGTCGCGGTGTTCGTCGGTCTCGTGGTCTGGCTCGCGTTGCTGCTCGCCTATCGGACGAGGCCGGTGTTCGTGCCTGCCGCGGGGCCGAACGATCCGATCGCGCGCTACCGCACCACCGTGATGAGCAAGCTCAAGCTGTTCGGCATCGGCATCCCGGTGCTGCTCGGTCTGCTCTCCGGCCTGGTGGCCCAGTCGAACTGGGTGACGGTGCAGCTGTTCCTCAACGGCGGCTCGTTCGGCGAGACCGATCCTCAGTTCGGCCTCGACGTCGGTTTCTACGCCTTCGATCTGCCGTTCTACCGGATGGTGCTGAACTGGCTCTTCGTCGCGGTGGTCATCGCGTTCTTCGCGAACCTGGTGACGCACTACATCTTCGGCGGCCTGCGGCTGAGCGGTCGCGAGGGCACGCTCACCAAGCCCGCGCGCATCCAGCTCGCCGTGCTCGCCGGAATCTTCGTGCTGCTCAAGGCGATCGCCTACTGGTTCGACCGCTACGAGCTGCTCTCCAGCGCGCGCAAGGAACCCACCTTCACCGGTGGTTCGTTCACCGACATCAATGCGGTGCTGCCCGCCAAGCTGATCCTGCTGTCCATCGCGGTGATCTGCGCGCTGGCGTTCTTCGCGGGCATCGTGCTGCGCGACCTGCGCGTGCCCGCCATGGCCGCCGCGCTGCTCGTGCTCTCCTCGATCCTGGTCGGCGCGGTGTGGCCGCTGGTGGTCGAGCAGTTCTCGGTGCGCCCGAACGCCGCGGACAAGGAGTCGGAGTACATCGAGCGCAACATCGCCGCGACCAGGCAGGCGTTCGGCATCACCGACGACAAGGTCGATTACCAGAACTACAAGGGCGACGGCACCAAGAACCCGCGCGACGTTCCCGCCGACCGCACCACCATCTCCAACATCCGGCTGCTCGATCCGAACATCCTGTCGCCCACCTTCACTCAGCTGCGCCAGCTGAAGAACTTCTACGGCTTCCCCAACCCGCTCGACATCGACCGCTACACCATCGACGGTGAGGTCCAGGACTACATCGTCGCGGCGCGCGAGCTGGAGCCGCAGAGCCTGAAGGACAATCAGACCGACTGGATCAACCGGCACACCGTCTACACCCACGGCAACGGCTTCGTCGCCGCCCCGGCCAACCGCATCAACAAGGCCGCGGCCAAGGACGCGACCGTCGCGGGCAGCAGCGACAGCGGTTCTCCGGTCTTCGACGACGGCCCGCTGAGCTTCGTCAGCGACATCTCCACGCCGCAGGACCGCCAGGCCATCAAGGTCGACCAGCCGCGCATCTACTTCGGTGAGCTGATCTCCCAGTCCGACGCCGACTACGCCATCGTCGGCGCGGCCGGGCAGCCCGCGCGCGAATACGACCTGGACAACGTGCAGTACACCTACACCGGTTCCGGCGGCGTGCCGATCGGGTCCTGGTTCAACCGGCTGGCCTTCGCCGCCAAGTACGCCGAGCGCAACATCCTGTTCTCCGGCGCCATCGGCGACGACTCGAAGATCATCTTCAACCGCGATCCGCGCGAGCGGATCGAGAAGGTCGCGCCCTGGCTGACCGCCGACGGCAACGCCTACCCCGCGGTGGTGGACAAGCGCATCGTCTGGATCGTCGACGCCTACACCACGCTGGACAACTACCCGTACGCGCAGAGCACCTCGCTGGAGGGCGCGGTCGAGGACAGCGTCGACAAGAAGACCGGACGGCTGCTGCCCCGCAAGGAGGTCAGCTACATCCGCAACTCGGTGAAGGCCACCGTCGACGCCTACGACGGCACCGTCACCCTGTACGAGGTCGACTCCGCCGATCCGGTGCTGAAGGCCTGGCGCGGGGTGTTCCCGAACGCGGTGAAGCCGGAGGGCGACATCTCGCCGGAGCTGCGCGCGCACTTCCGCTACCCGGAGGACCTGTTCAAGGTGCAGCGCGAGATGCTCAGCAAGTACCACGTGAACGATCCGCGAGAGTTCTTCACCAACAACGCGTTCTGGTCGGTGCCGAGCGATCCGACGATCGAGGGCGGCACCTTCAAGCAGCCGCCGTACTACGCGTTGGTCGGCGACCCGAAGAGCGGACGGCCCGAGTTCAATCTGACCAGCGCCATGGTCGGCTTCAACCGGCAGTACCTGTCGGCCTATATCTCGGTGAGTTCGGATCCGGGGAACTACGGCAAGTTCACGGTCTTGCAGCTGCCGACGGATTCGCAGACGCAGGGTCCGCAGCAAACGCAGAACACGATGACCATCAACGACGAGGTCTCGCGCGACAAAACGCTGTTGCAGGGTTCCAACAAGATCAAATATGGCAATCTGCTCACCTTGCCGATCGCCGACGGCGGCATTCTCTACGTCGAGCCGCTGTACACCGAACGCAACAGCGGACCGAACACCTCGACCTTCCCGCAGCTGGCCCGCGTGCTCGTGAGCTATCGCGATCCCGCGACCGGGTCGGTGCTGGTCGGCTACGAGCCGACGCTCGCCGCGGCCCTCGACAAGATCTTCCCCGGCAGCGGCAGCGCCGCGACGGCGCCGGGAGTCGAGACGCCGAACCAGCAAGGAACGACCCCGCCGCCGAACCAGGGGTCGACCCCGCCGCCACCGAACGCCCAGGGCACCATCCCGCCGCCGCCGAACGCGAAGGACGCGGCGGTCCTGGAACTGGACGCGGCCCTGCGCAATGTGCGCGACGCTCAGCGCAGCGGTGATCTCGCCAGTCTCGGTGCGGCGTTCAGCAGGTTGGAGCAGGCGATCAAGGCGTACGAAGCCAGCGGTCGCTGAGCCTGAAATAGAAAGCGGCGCTGCCATCCCCAGTGATGGCAGCGCCGCTTCTGTGTGCTGGTGCGGTGACGGGGTTTCGGCGTCAGTTGCCCAGCGAGTCGATCAGCGCGCTGTGCTGCGACAGCAGCTGCTGGTACTGGCCCTCCAGGCCGTACTGCTTGGCCAGCTCGGCGCCGGTGCTCTTGACCTGCTCGACGACGTCCTGGCTCTGCTCGACCGCGGGGGCGGGAAGCTCGGGCGCGGCGGGCAGCGCGGGGGCGACGGGCTCGGCCTCCGGCTCCGGAGCGGACTGGCCCGCCTGCAGGTACTGGCCGCAGGTCGGCCAGGCGCCGACGCCCTGGGTGGCGAGCACGTTCTCGGCGACCCGGATCTGCTCTTCCTTGCTGGCGTTGTGGGCGTAGCCGGTGCCGCCGTTGGCGGCCCAGGTGCTCTGCGAGAACTGCAGGCCGCCGTAGTAGCCGTTACCGGTGTTGATCCCCCAGTTGCCACCGCTCTCGCACTGTGCGACGCCGTCCCAGTTGTGGGTCGGGGCGGCGGAGGCCGTGGCGGTGGAGAGTGCGAACGGGACGGCAACAAAGGCGCCGGTGATGGCGGCGAGGCCGAGGGCGCGGGTGCTGAACTTCCGGTTCTCAGACATGGTGGTTTCCCTCCCTGCGCCCACCGACTCGACGAGTGCCATCGCGTCCCTGTCCCCAGGAGGTCGGGGATCCTCGAACCGCGGGACAGGGTCGCCGGTGTTCGGCGGTTCGAGTTCGAGCCCATCACGGTTGATCCGGGCCGTGGACCGACGGTAACGAATAAATCTCGGCAGATCACATCTTGATAACTCCGGGAATTGCATGAAGCGAATAACGCGAAAACCGATGTATTCCCAGGTGGGAAATGCCTCGAGTACAGGTTCTGGTCGGTACGTTATAACATCGTTATGTGCGCGAGATCACTGTGAAATAGTGACGGCTGTCACGTTTGAAGCGCGGAACTGGTCGGTTGGCTTCCGGAAAATGGGCCCTCAACGGCCCCCGATGTGCGGCCGAATCTGCAATGTCCGCTCGCTCGGCGCTGGCCGTCCGCGCCAACATCCACGCCCGCGAACGGCATCGATGAGTTGCCGCTCGATGTGGCGATATGCTCATTTTGGCGTCGACGAGACTGTCGACTTGCCGTGTCCGAACCCTCGGCGGCCCGCTGACCTGCCCGAATGGCCTCCTCGATAAGCGATTTGCCTTCCCTGCGTAGACGTGTGTAATCTGGTGTTCACCGACGCGGGGTGGAGCAGCTCGGTAGCTCGCTGGGCTCATAACCCAGAGGTCGCAGGTTCAAATCCTGTCCCCGCTACAAACGACTCGAGGCCGGAGAGATTTTCTCTCCGGCCTCGAGTCCTTTTCGTCGCGGCTCGCGATCAGGGCTGGCCGCTGAGGGCGGCCGACATCGCGTCCATGAACGGCTGGCCGCCCATGATGTAGCCGCCGGCGATCGCGCCGACGACCGCGCCGATGGGTCCGGTGATGATGCTGAAGAAGCCGAGGCCGAGCACCGCGCCGATCAGGCCGCCGAGCACTCCGCCTGCCACGAGCCCGACCACGTTCTTGTTGATCTCCGTGGCGAGGCGCGCCTGCGAGTCGACCGGCTGCATCTCGCCGATCGCCTTCGCGTCGACCGTCGGCGTGAGCGTCAGCTTCCGGCCGTCTTCGCTGATCTCGTTCGCCACCGACAGGCGGTGTCCGGAGAGCTCGTAGGTCAGCGGCACATCGGTGACGACATCGCCGCGGTCGGAATTCAGCACCACCTTCGCCCCGCCCTCGGCGATCTCGAACCGGCCGCTGTCGACGGTCGTGGTGACGATGCGAGAGGCATCGGACAGCGCGGTGCGGTAGCCGACGCCCTGGTCGACACCGGACGCCGAAACCTCCTGCTTTTCAACGGGGTTCGCGTGCGCGGTGCCCGCGGCGAGGCCGACTGTGGCGGCGGTCAGGAGTGTCGTTGTGGCAAGCATGCCGAACTTCATGCTGAATTCCTTTTGACGAGATCTCCGGCTCCCGTGGCCGGATGGCGGGTGACTGTATAGCGCGCGGGACATACAGAGTCCGAAAATCTTTGGACTACATCCGGATTCGGCAGGAAATCAGGCATATCGTTGCCCATTCGTGACCTAGTCGGATGACCGAAATGCCCGGATTCGACAACCCGCCCGGAGTCGTGTAAGCATTTCGTGAGTTTCAGAGTGCAAGTTTCAGACTTCAGATCTCGTCAGGGGCGGGGTTCGAAGCGTGACAGCTGTGGAGGGCGAGACGTGTCGCGCCAACGTGTTCGTGCCGGGTTCGCCCTCGCGGCATTCATGCTGGTCTGCGCCCTGTGCACCGGCCTGACGATTATGGTGGCGTTCTCCATGGACGAGCCGGAGCCGATGAGCAGTGCTTCCCCGCAATCTGTCGAGACGACCCGCGCGACAACGGTTTCGGCGACGCCGTCGACAACGCGCGCGCCCGAACCGGCCTACGCGGAACCAATGACCGACGAGCTCAGTCCGGCCAGCAAGGCCCCGACCGCGATTCTGATGAATATCGGTGATTGCGCTGTGCTCGGCGGCGGCGCCGACGAGATCGAGAAAGCCGCCTGCGGCGGCGGGAATTCCAGCTACAAGGTCTTCGACAAAGTGCCCGCCGACGGCAAATGCCCGGCCGACTCCGACCAGTCCTACGGCCAGCGCGTGCGCGGCGTCGAGCATGGATCGTTGTGCATGGATATCGACTGGGTCGTCGGCGGCTGCATGGAACTCGGCGCGGGCAATCCGAAACACATCGATTGCGCCGCGGAGAGTACGGCCAAGGGCGTGCGGGTGCTGGAAGTCAAGCAGGGCGTCACCGACGTCAATCAATGCGCCTCCGGCAATTACGGATTCGTCTACAGTCAACGCCGCTTCGTGGTCTGCGTCGCCGAACTCTGAGGTGGCGGTGGCGCTGCCCATTCGGTGATGCGGTCGGCAGTCGGGCGGCGCGTCTTGTCGGGCGGAAAGCGGTGATCGCGCAATAATCCAGGACGTGAACGCCAATGAGGCACTCCTGACCGCGTTGCGGCGCGAGCGATTGGTCCCGGACCAGATCGACGCATTCGAGGGCGCCGAATTATCGGCGAAATACGGCGGTGTGGCGGTGTCGCCGGGCGGGAAACTCTCGGTCGAGCAGGCGGCGAGCGCGCCCCATCTGGAATGGCCACTGCCGGACCACGAATCCGCTTCGTACGCGGTTCTGATGTTCGATCCGGACGCGCCGTCGAGGGCGACGTCGCAGGGGCTGTGCTGGCTGCACTGGGCGGTGGGCGACATTCCGGGAATCGATATCGCCCGCGGTTCCGAGATCGTGCCGTACGCCGGCCCGACTCCGCCTCCAGGCTCGGGGCCGCACCGATATGTGCTCGCGGTCTACCGGCAGACGGAAGAAATGGGCGTCCGACAACTCGGCCGCCCGAAATTCGATCCGCTGCGGTTCGCGCATTCACAAGCGCTCGAGCCCGTTGCCGCGAATTTCTTTGTGGCCGAGAACGAATAGCGGACGCCCCGTAAAGCGCCAACGCTGCCCGGCGCCAGGCGCCGTGGTGGTCTTCGCCTTCGCGGTGTCGCGCCTTGGCGGTTGAAATGTTCGCCGCGTCCTGGATCCGGCTGCGCGTGCACGCGCATTCGTCGGCTGCTCGAGCGGAGTGATCTTCGATCGGCTGGCGGGACCCGATGGGCGCCTCGGGAGTGGTGCTGAATCCGGTGGCGCCCTGAACGCGATGTACACGCATCGCGATCGTCTCCACCGTGGCTGAACGAAGCTTCGGCCAGCGATCGTGCAGTTGCCCATATCGAGGGCTCGTCGGCGGTCGCCACGCGCCGATCGCGTGCGTGTCCCTCGCAGACGCCGCCGCTGCAGCCGCCTCCCGTACGACTCGGTCGATGACCGAACAGGCGCATACACCATGCCTGGTAGTGGGCAGTTTCCACGGCCTCGCGGGCAGGTTCCGAAGCCGCATGTCCCGTGCACCCCGTGCACCCCGGGGCGCGGCGCGGACCCCCGGGGGTGGGTGCGCTCCACACCTTCGGTGCCTATTTGCCAAGAAATCGCGGGCGGACGATAGCTATCGAGGCCGGTACCCGAGACAGACCAGACCTCACCTTCCCCCGATACACGATCCACCCTCGCCAGGAGTTCACCCGATGCATTCCACCTTCGTCGCACACCTGCGTGGTCAGGCGGCCGCTCACGGCGACACCAGGTCGTACACCTATCTGCGCGAGGTCGGGAGGGAGCTGGTCGAGGAGGTCGCCACCTACCGGGAGTTGGACCGGGATGCTATGGCGCTGGCCGAGTGGCTGGCGCGGCACGACGACGCCGACCGGCCGGTGCTGCTGCTCTATCCGCCCGGCCTCGAGTTCCTGCGCGCCTTCCTCGGCTGCCTCTATGCCGGGGTGATCGCGGTACCCGCCCCCGCGCCGCACGACGAGCGCAGCATCCGGCGCCTTCTCGGCATGATCGAGGACGCGGGCGCCCGGCTGATCCTCACCACGGCCGAATTCCGCGAGCCGCTGGCCGCGTGGCTGCGCGACAGCGACGAAACGGGCATCGCGGTCGCGGCCACCGATGAGCCGCTCGGCGATCCGGACGCGTGGGTCATGCCTGCGATCACCGCCGACACCACCGCCTTCCTGCAGTACACCTCGGGTTCCACCAGCGAGCCCAAGGGCGTGATCGTCTCGCACGGCAACCTCGTGCACAACGAGGCCGCCATCAGTGCGGCGAATTCCATCGAGGGCGACGTGACCGTTGTCGGCTGGCTGCCGCACTTCCACGACATGGGTTTGATCGGGATGCTGCTGCAACCGCTGTTCGCTGGCGGCGAGTTGGTCTTCATGTCGCCGATGACCTTCCTGAAGCGCCCGATCCGGCTGCTCGAGGCGGTCGATCGGTACCGCGCGCAGGTCACGGCGGCGCCGAATTTCGCCTACGAGTTGCTCGCCCGCCGGGTGACCGACGCACAGCTCGCGGACCTCGACCTGTCCTCGCTGAGAGCGGTGTTGAACGGTGCGGAACCGGTCCGTGCCCGCACGCTCGACGCGGTGATCGAGCGGCTCGGTCCCGCCGGATTCGCCGCCGATGCCTTCCTGCCCGTCTACGGCATGGCGGAGGTGACGCTCATGGCCACCGCGGCTCGGATCGGGCAGCCACCGGTATACCTCGACGTAGACCCCGCGGAACTGGAACGTCACCGAATCACCCCTTCGGACAACGGAACTCGCCTGGTGAGCTGCGGTACGGCGGTAGCCGGTCTCGACATCCGAATCGTCGACCCGGTGACCATGCGGACACTGCCGGAAGGCGACGTCGGCGAGATCTGGATCGGCGGACCCAGTGTGGCGCAAGGATATTGGAATCGGCCGGAAGAAACGCGCGAGAGGTTCGCCGCCTACACCGAAGGCGTTGGGCCGTATCTGCGGACCGGCGATCTCGGCGCCCGCCACGAGGGTGAACTCTTCATCACCGGGCGGCTCAAGGACCTGATCATCATGAACGGCCGCAACCTGTATCCCCACGACATCGAGGAGGCCGTGCGCGACGCCCATCCGGCCGTCGCCGACGCGCCCGGCGTCGTGCTCTCGATCGACGCGGGGGATCAGGAACGGCTGCTGGTCGTCCAGGGCGTGCGCACCGCCGCGCTGGGTGAGCTGCCTTCGGCCGAACTGTCCGCCCGGATTAGAGCGATGGTGTCGCGCGGCTTCGACCTGCCAGCGCCGAACGTGGTGCTGGTCGAGCATCGCGCCGTGCACCGCACCACCAGCGGCAAGGTGCAACGCAATTCGATGCGGTCCGCGTTCTTGGACAACACGGTCGACGGCGTGCTGCACGAGGAGATCGAACCGTCCGTCCAGCGTCTGCGCGCCCGAGCCCTCGCCACCGTCTGACCGAAGTATCAACCGACTCAGGAGATCACCGCAGATGAGAACACTTGTGCTGGCCCAGCAGGGCGCCGTCGTCGCCGACTGGATCACCGCCCGGGTCGCCGATCACCTCGGCCGCTCCGCGCGCGATATCGACGAGACCCTCCCGATGGCCGAGCTGGGCCTCGATTCGGTGTCCGCGGTGAACATCTGCGGCGAGATCGAGGACGAGTGGGATCTCGACCTGGATCCGACGATCGTGTTCGAGTACCCGACCATCGTCGACCTGGCCGTGTACATCACCGACCAAGTCGCCGACAGACCCGGGCTCGCCGCATGAGTCGACGCACCGAGCGGATCACGTGCGGGCACGCTCGGGCGGCGGAGCCGAGCGACGCGATCGCGATCGTCGGCATCGACTGCCGCTTCCCGCAGGCGCCGGATGCGCGGGCGCTGTGGGCGCTGCTCATGGCGGGCGGCGACGCCATCGCGGAGGTTCCCGGCCAGCGTTGGCGCGCAGCCGATTTCCACGATCCCGAGGGCGGGAACGGCCGGGTCAACAACCGCACCGGCGGCTTCCTCGCCGACGCCGACGCGTTCGACAACGAATTCTTCGGCATCGCGCCGCGCGAGGCCGCGGCGATGGACCCGCAACAGCGGCTGCTGCTGCAGGCCGCGTGGCGGGCGTTCGAGGACGCCACCCTGGACCCGCGGCGGCAGGCGGGCTCGAACACCGGCGTGTTCGTCGGTGTCATGGCCAACGAATGGGCCACCGTGCACATGCGCGACTATGCGCGCATCACCCCGCAAATCGGTTCGGGCAACGGCTATTTCATGACGGCCAACCGGTTGTCCTACCAGCTCGATCTGAAGGGGCCGAGCATGGCGGTCGACACCGCGTGCTCGTCGTCGCTGGTCGCCGTCCACCAAGCCTGCGTCGCGCTGCGCGCCGGGGAGTGCGATCAGGCGCTCGCCGCGGGCGTCAACATCGCGGTGACACCGGCGCTCAACGTCTTCTACACGCAGGCGGGCCTGTCCGCACCGGACGGTCGCTGCAAACCGTTCAGCGGGAAGGCCGACGGCATCGGCCGCGGCGAGGGCGTCGCGGTGCTCGTGCTGCGCAGGCTCGCGGACGCACAGGCGGATGGGCTGCCGATCTACGCGGTGATCAAGGGCAGCGCGGTGAACAACGACGGCCGCAGCAACGGGATCACCGCCCCGAACCGGTGGGCGCAGCAGCAGGTCGTCGCCGAGGCGTACCGGCGCGCGGGGGTCACCGCGGCGCAGGTCGCGTTCCTGGAGGCGCACGGCACCGGAACGGTGCTCGGCGACATGATCGAGGTCAAGGCGTTGGGCGCGGTGCACGCGGCGCGGCGCGAGCGGCCCTGTGGGGTCGGCTCGATCAAGGGCAATCTCGGCCACACCGAGGGCGCCGCCGGTATCGCGGGGTTGATCAAGGCGGCGTTGAGCCTGCACCACCGCGTCGTGCCGCCCACCAGGTTCGCGACGGACGAGAACGCGCGACTGCGCATGGCAGAGCACGGTCTGCGGCTGCTCGCCGAGCCGACGCCGTTGCCGGAAGGGCGGATTCACGGTGCGGTCTCCAGCTTCGGCATGGGCGGCACCAACGCCCACATGGTGCTCGCGAGCGCTCCGCCGACGCCGCCAACGGAAGCGACGAATGGCGGCGGCGTGATCACGCTGTCGTCGAACGATCGGGAGGGATTGCGGCGCAATGCCCTTCGGTTCGTGGAAGTAGTGAAGCGGGACTCCGCCGCGCTGAGCCGACTGTGCTGGTCGAGCAATGAGGTGAAGTCCTCGGGCCGCCACCGGCTGTCGCTCGTGGTGCGGGATCGCGACCGGGCTGTCGAGGCGCTGCGTGAGTGCGCCGACGACGCCACGCTCGAGGCGCATTCCGGCGTCGCGCAACGGCCATCGATCGGGTGGTTGTTCACCGGCCAAGGCGCGCAGTATCCCGGCATGTCACGCGCTCTGCGCGAGGCGTCCCCGGTGTACCGGCGGGCACTCGCCGAGGTGGACGAACGGATGACCGCACACCTGCGCCGTTCGGTGGCCGAATTGCTGCTCGGCGACGACGAGATCGTGCACCGCACCGAATTCGCCCAGCCCGCGATCTTCGCGGTCGAGTACGCCATGACCCGGGCGCTCACCGAGCTCGGTGTCGAGCCCGCGTGGCTGCTGGGTCACAGCGTCGGTGAGTTCGCCGCGGCCGCCGTCGCCGGGGTGTTCAACCTCGATGACGCGTGTCGGCTCGTCACCGCCCGCGGCCGCCTGATGCAGCGGCTGCCCGGCGGCGGCGCGATGCTCGCGGTCCGCGCCATGGCCGACGCGGTGGCCGAGCTGATCGAGGGTGCGCCCGACGTGGCGCTCGCCGCCGTCAACGGCCCGCGCGAGATCGTGCTGTCGGGCGCCGCCGAGTCGATCGGCCGCATCCGTGCGGTGCTGACGGATCGCGGTGTCACGGTTCGCCCGCTGACCGTCTCGCACGCCTTCCATTCACCGCTGATGGCGCCCATGCGGGACGAGTTCGCGGAGGTCGCACGCGAGTGCGCGTACAACCTGCCGAGCATCCCGATCTACTCGACGTTGCGCGGTCGCCCGCTCGGCGCCGACGAGCCGATGGACGCCGATTACTGGGTCGAACACAGCAGTGCCACAGTGCGTTTCGCCGATGCCGCGACCGCAGCGCTGGCCACCGAGCCGACGCACCTGATCGAGGTCGGCCCGAAGCGCACGCTCGCGCCGATGCTCGGCAGGGCCCATCCGGAACTCGCGGCGCCGATGCTGACGCCCTGCCCCGGGCCGCAGGCCGCCGGCGACGAACTGGCGGACACCATCGCCGCGCTCTACCGCGACGGACTCGATCCGCACTGGGACGCGCTGTACGAACCCGCCGACCGGATCAGGCAGCGCGTCGGCGGATACGAGTTCGACACGAGTCGCCGCTACTGGACGCAGGTCGACGTGACGCCGACCGCCGCACCTGCTCCGGAAACAACGAACTCCACTCCCGAAACAAGCACGCCCGCAAGGCAGAACACCGAGGAGACCACCATGGATCAACTCATCGCCCTCTTCCGCGAGCAGGCCGCCGTCCTGGCGGCGGCCGCCAAAGCGGAGGTGGCAGCGCAGCCGATCCAGCCCCGGCTGCTCGGCGAGTCAGGGCGAGCGGGCGCGGGTCTCGATGCGGCGGTCGTGGTGCGCGCCGAGGCCGCGCGGGTCAGCGGGTTTCCGGTCGAGAAGCTCAAGGACGGCGAAACGATCTGCGGTGAAATGGGTTTCGACTCGATCATGACCGCCGACCTGTTCAGCGGTCTCGCGCGCAAGGTCCCGGGTCTCGTCATCGAGCCGAGTTGGTTCACGGAGGCGACGACTCTCGGCGACGTGATCGGGCTCGTCGCGTCACTCGTGGGCGGAGCCGAAAGCGTTTCGGCGGCAGAGCTTCCCGAGACACCCGTGACGGATTTGCCCGATCTCCCGCGATCCGACGTGGAACCGCAGTACCGCATCGCGGATTTCCCCGAAGTGCAGGCGATCTCCGATCGTATCGACATGGCCGAGAAGTTCGGTGTGTCCAACCCCTACTTCTTGATCAACGACGGAGTCACCCGGGACACCTCGGTCGTCGAAGGCCACGAGGTGCTGAACTTCTCCAGCTACAACTACCTCGGTCTGTCCGGGCATCCGGCCGTGACCGCCGCGGTGCAGGACGCGGTGGCGCGGTACGGCAGCTCCGTCTCGGCGAGCCGCCTGCTCTCCGGTGAGAAGACGATCCACGCCGAGCTGGAACAGGAACTCGCCGCGCTGCTCGGCACCGAGGACGCGATCGCGCTGACCAGCGGCCACGCCACCAATGTCACGGTCATCGGGCACATCGTGGGTCCCGACGACCTGATCGTCCACGACAGCCTTGCCCACGACAGCATCCTCCAGGGCTGCAAGCTTTCCGGCGCCACCCGGCGGCCGTTCCCGCACAACGATTTTGCCGCACTGGACCGCATGCTCACCGAGATCCGTGGCCGCTTCCGGCGGGTGCTGATCGTGATCGAGGGCGTCTACAGCCAGGACGGTGACATCCCCGATCTGCCCGCGATCATCGAGGTCAAGAAGCAGCACAAGGCTTTGCTGATGATCGACGAGGCGCACAGCGTCGGCGTGCTCGGCGCGACCGGCGGCGGTGTCGGCGAGTACTTCGGCGTCGACCGCGCCGACGTGGAGCTGTGGTCCGGGACGATGTCGAAGGCGCTCGCGGGCTGCGGTGGTTACGTCGCGGGCAGCCGGGATCTGATCCGCTTCCTGAAGTACACCGCTCCCGGGTTCGTCTACAGCGTCGGCATCACCCCGGCCAACGCCGCCGCCTCGCTGGCCGCACTGCGCCAGATGCGTTCGGAGCCGGAAGTTTTCGAGCGGCTGCGCGGTTTGTCCCGGATGTTCCTCGAACTCGCCAAGGAGGCGGGCATCGACACCGGCGACAGCCACGACACCCCGGTCGTTCCCTGCATCATCGGCGACTCGATGAAGACGCTGACGCTGTCGAACGCCCTGCTGCGCAGGGGAATCAATGTCAACCCGATCCTGCACCCGGCCGTGCCGGAGGACAAGGCCCGGTTGCGGTTCTTCATCACCACCTGCCATACCGAAGAGCAGATCCGCTACGCGGTGAAGGTGCTCGCCGAGGAACTCGCGATCCTGCGCGGGTGAGCGGACGACGAGGCTCGGCGCGGCAGTTCACGTCGAGTCGACGTATGGCCCGGCATCGAGATCGGTGCGGTGGACTCAGGCGACTGTTCGCCTCGGCAGCGGGGGCGAGGTCGGTCCGCCGGTCGCGACGATCGGGCGGGAGGCCAGCATCCGGCCGAACAGCTTGGCGAAACGGAAGTGGCCCAGGGCTTCTCGGCGGCCGAAGGCGACCGACCACACCGTGTCGGTGCCGGTCGGGCCGGTGTCGCGCTGGTCGAAGCGGTCGGCGAGCCAGTTCATGGTGAAGGGGGTGCCGATGTAGAGGAGGGGCAGGTGCAGGCTCAGCCGGTCGCGCAGGTACCGGATGGTGGCACCGGCCGCGGCGTAGCGCTCGACGTGCGCGTCGACGTCGGCGACGGCGATGAGTTCGTCGTTGACGCCCTGCAACACCAGCATCGGCATGGCGGGGGCCTGAGCGCCGGGGCGGATGTCATCGAGGACGTAGCGCATCTCGGGTCGGGCGAGCAGTTCCTCGAACGTGGTGCGGCTGTACTTGTCGATGTTCTTGCCCGCGAACCGCGGAATCAGCTCGAAGGTGGTGCGCGACTCGGCCTGGGCGAGCAGGCCGAGGAACTCGGGGTTCACCTCGTCGAGCAGCAGGCGGTCCAGCGCGGGGTAGGCCCGGCGCAGCGCCGCCACGCAGACGGTGGCGAAACCAGAGAGAAAGGTGCCGTTGAGCCGGGTGAACGCCGATCCGGGATCGCCGACCGGGGAACCGGCCACCGCGCCGACGATCGTCAGCTCCGGCGCGTACTCGGCGGCGAGCTCCGCCGCCCACGCGGTGGCCAGGCCGCCGCCCGAATATCCCCACAGACCCACCGGCGTGCTCGGGCTCAGGCCGAGCGGGGCGAAGTTCAGCGCCGCGCGGACGCCGTCGAGGGAGCGGTACCCCGGCTCACGAGCCACCCCGAAGTGCCCCGACATGCCGCCGTGATCGGGGACCGACACCGCCCACCCCCGCGCCAGCGCCCCGGCGATGACCGGTAGCTCGAGCTGCGGGATCGCGCCGAGTGCCCGAGCCCCACGGCGCAGGGCGTAGGAGGGGAAACAGCGGGAGGAGACGCCGTCGATCGCGCATTGGAACGACACGAGCGAGCGCGGCGCCGTGGGATCGGCTCTCCACGGCAGCAGCACCGTGGTCACCGCGACCTCGGGGACGTTGTTCAGATCGCAGGTCCGGTAGAGCAGTTGCCATGCCGAGATGCGCTGCGGGACGACACCGAACAGTGCGAGTTCGACGCGGCGGGTGCGCAGGATCGCGCCGGGGGAGTACCGGTCCAGGCGCGGCGGCGCCACGTAGAAGGGATCCTGCTCGGGGACCAGCGGCCGCAGCGGATCCGGATACAGCTCGGTGACCGGTGCGGCGGCGTCCTCTGCGATGCCCACGCTCATTCGTGTTCGTCCTTTCACGCGCGCGGCGCACGGCTCGGGCGCCGCGGTGCGGCGGATTCGGTCCGGGATTCCGGCGCGGCAGTCCCATTCAACGTATCGGCCGGAGCTCGGCAGGAAAATTGGCGCGGAAGACGAACCTGGGCTGCCGAATTCTTGCGGTGGGGCGCCGCCCGTGAACCATCGCGCCGCGGATTTCGTGGGAACGGGTGACACACGAGGAGGGCGTCCGCATGCAGACGGTCAACGGTTTGCCCGCGCATGTGCTGCTGGTGCACGGGGTGGTGGTGCTGGTGCCGCTGACGGCGTTGCTGCTGGTGCTGTCCGCGCTCGTGCCCGCGGTGCGGCGGCGTTTGGTCTGGTTGGTCGCGGCCTTCGCCCTCGTCGGTGCGGTGCTCACCCCGATCACCGCCGACGCGGGCGAGACATTGGCCGAGCGGTTCCCGTCCCCGAGCGACGCACTGCGCACCCACATCGAGCTGGGACGCACCATGGTGTACTTCGCCGTGGCGTTGCTGGTGGTCGCGGCGCTACTGGTCGCCACCCATCTGCTGGAGCTGCGGGGCCGGGCGATCGGTCGCGGACCGGCGGCGCTGCTGGCGATCCTCGCGCTCGTCGCGGGCATCGCCGCGGGTGTGTTGTGCTACCGCGTCGGAGATTCGGGAGCCCGCGCGGTGTGGGACGTCCAGTCCGCGAGCGCGCTATAGATTCGCGTCGAGAAAGACTGTCACGCCGGTGATGCGGGGGCCGCTCGCCTCGAACTCCACGAATGCCACGCCGTGCGACTCGCCGAGTCGCACGCTCGCGCTGACGGTGCGGCCCGCGGCGATCAGCTTGTCCCACCGCATGGCGCGGGCGCGATTGGTGAACCCCTCGACCGAAATCGGGTTCCCCGCAGGGAATTCCACCACCGCGTGCTCGCCGAGCAGCGCGCGCACGCGGCCGATGTCGGTCCCGGCCGCCGCCTCGAACAGTTGGCGCGTTGTGCGTTTGCCCGGTCTGCCCACGCTCCGCAACGCCCGCATCATGCCCGTCGCGCCGCCGACGCCGAGGTTGGCGACCAGTTGCGGGCCGAGTTTCGCGCCCGCGAGGAGCCCCGGCAGCCCTGTTCGCAGCAGTCGCGCGATCATCGCGGGGAGTCCCCAGTGCGCCGCCAAGCGGGCGATCCGCCAGCCGTCGCCGGTGTCGACCAGGTCGTAGCGCAGGTGCATCGGCACGGTGACGGTGGCGCCGGTGGACATGGTCGTCTCGATGTGCAGGTCACGGACCACCGTCTGCCCGGCGACCAGGTCGCGGTCCACCCGGAACGCGATGGAGTTCGGCCCGATGAAGGTGTCGTAGAACCGGGCGATCGCCGCGCGGCCGATGTGCGCGCGGGAGCCGACCGGGTCGTGCACCGCGGCGTCGTCCGCGAACAGGCCGACCCAGGCGGTCTTGTCGTGCGCGGCGACCGCGCGCGGTGACGCCTGAACGGCCGCCAGCAGGTGTTCGGCGGTCGGGTCCAGCGGCATGAGGGTCCTCCATAGTCTCGCCACGGCTCGGATCCATGGTAGAACATGTTCTAATTTCGGTGCCGCCGAACCGTAGACCGCCCGCGGCGCCCCGTTCGACGAAGGATCTCGATGGACTGGTACACCGGGAACGCCACCTACGACACCGTGCTCGCGATCGCCTTCGCCTTCGCCGCTTTCGTGCTGGTCGGCGGCCTGTTCGCGCAGAGTCCGTACGGGCGGTTCGCGTCGACGAAGGTCGGCTTCAACCTCAATCCGAAGCTGGGCTGGTGGTTGATGGAGCTGCCCGCCACCGTGGTGTTCGCGGTGTTCTATCTGAGCGGGCCGGATCGCTTCGAGCCGACGCCGCTGGTGCTGGCGTGCATCTGGCTGCTGCACTACGGCAACCGCGGCTGGTTCTTTCCGCTCTCGATCCGGCAGGTGCCGGGCAAGCGCAGCAGCTTCAACATCTCCGTGCTCGCCGCGGGCGTCTTCGTGACCTCGCTGCACGGCTACCTCAACGGCGCGTTCTTCAGCCACGACTACAAGAACCAGTACGGCACCGACTGGCTCACCGACCCGCGTTTCCTGATCGGCGTTGTCGTGTACCTGTGCGGGTTCGGGCTGCTGGTGTCCTCCGAGGCGATCGTGCGCAACCTGCGCGACAAGAACGATCCCGGCGCGACCGAGTACCGCATCCCCTACGGCGGCGGCTTTCGCTTCGTGAGCAGTCCGGCCTACCTCGGGGAGTTGATCGCCTGGGCCGGGTTCGCACTGCTGACCTGGTCCCTGGCCGGCGTGGTGATCTTCCTGATCACGGCGGGGAACCTGGTGCCGCGCGCGTTCGCGACGCACCGCTGGTACCGGGAGAAGTTCGCCGATTACCCGACCGAGCGAAAAGCGTTGATTCCCTTCGTGATCTGAGCTCCGTCGGGTTCCGGTCGGGCACACACGGCCACCCTGGCCATCGCCGCGATGCCCGTCGTCGCGGGAACGAGCACGGCGTGTCAGGAAGGTCGGGCGGCCGAAGGCGCAGCGAATGGTGTGGGGTTGCGCACGGTTCGCGGTGGGGTGTGTGCGGCGTCACGGTGAGAGATGTTGCAGGTCAACGGGTTTGCTCGGAGGTTTCACGTCCGCGTTACAGGTCCGCACGGGAAAGGAAATCTTTCATCAAGATCGTCGGGGGATGAGGCCGATCGCAGCTCGACCCCGTGTGCACGCGCTGGCGTGCGATGTGTGCGGCCGGTTGCCGCATCCGCGACGGACCCGTTTGGCGCTCGCCAAGCTGGCTGCCGTCTTTCCGGTGGAATTGGCGTTGCACGCGCTGGTGATTCATTGGCATCCGCCGTATCTGGTGGCAGTGCTGTTGTTGACGATCACGACCACGATCCTGGTGATCTGGGTGGTGGAGCCGTCGGCGATGCGGTTTCTCGGGTCCTGGCTGCACGGGCCGGAGTTGCGGGACCGCGATCGTGTCGATCGGGCGCCCGCGCTGTGGCGGATACGGGTGCACGTCGACGATCGGCCCGGTCAGCTCGAGGCGCTGGCCGCGCACCTCGCCGATCGCGGGGCCAACATCCTGACCGTGCACGTGCATCACTTGGAGTCCGGTGTGCTGGACGAACTGGTGGTCGCGACACCCGTTGAAATCACCACGCACGACCTCACCGCGGCGGTCGTTCTGGCGGGTGGCGCGAAGGTGCGGGTGTGGCCCGCGTCCGCGCTGACGCTCATCGATGGACAGACCAAGGCGCTCGCCGTCGCCGCTCGGGTGGTGGCCGACGCGGACGAATTGCCCCTCGCCATAGCGGAATTGCTCGGTGCGCGGTACCTGCCCGGTGGTCTCACGGACGAGCCTGCCGAGGGCACGGCACTCGAGCTGCCGGACGACGAGCGAACGCTGATCTTCCTGCGGACTGATGAACCGTTCACACCGGCCGAGATCGCCCGCGCCCACCGGCTGTACGACTTGGCACGCATCGTCAGCCGCCGCCCCTGACGGACCTTGCTCCCACACACCTCCGATATGCCTCACATAGGCACCGCCTATGTGGGACGTGCGCTGGATGTGTGGCAGCGTCGATAGAGCGGTAATGCCTTGCCTAGCGGCTCAGAAATACGCGGGATCGGGCAGCGCCCGCTCGGCCGCGCGTAGTCGTTCGGCGAGGCTGATCAGCAGGTCGATCGATTCGGCCGAAAGGCCGACGCTAGTGCGAACGAGCCGCCTCAGCCGTGGGTCGCTGAGTTCGCCGAGCGACGCGAGGTCGGGATCGGCGGCGTGCGGGTCGAGATGATCGAGATCCACTGGGGCACTCACAATCTGGCGACTGGAATTGGCGACACCGTCGCACAAATTCCCTCGCCGCGCCAGTACGGGTCGTCAGTGCCGACCCGCTTCCGCCTTCATCCGCGCCACCATGTGCGGATAGTGCAGTTCGAAGGCCGGGCGCTCGGAGCGGATGCGGGGGAGCTCGAAGAAGTTGTGCCGCGGCGGCGGACACGGTGTTGCCCATTCGAGCGAATTCCCGTATCCCCATGGATCATCCACCGCCACCGGCTCCCCGTAGCGGTAGCTCTTGAAGACGTTCCAGAGGAACGGCAGCATCGAAGCGCCGAGCAGGAAGGCGCCAAGCGTGGAGACGGTGTTCAGTGTGGTGAAACCGTCGCCGGGCAGGTAGTCGGCGTAGCGGCGCGGCATGCCCTCGGCGCCGAGCCAGTGCTGGACGAGGAAGGTCAGGTGGAAGCCGATCAACGTCGTCCAGAAATGCGACCGGGCGAGGCGTTCGTCCAGCAGCCTGCCGGTCATCTTCGGGAACCAGAAGTAGATGCCCGCGAAGGTGGCGAACACGATGGTGCCGAACAGCACGTAGTGGAAGTGCGCCACCACGAAATAGCTGTCGGTGACGTGGAAGTCGAGCGGCGGGCTGGCCAGGACGACTCCCGAGAGCCCGCCGAACAGAAACGTCACCAGGAAACCGATCGAGAACAGCATCGGCGATTCGAAGGTCAGCTGCCCGCGCCACATCGTGCCGATCCAGTTGAAGAACTTGACGCCCGTCGGCACCGCGATCAAGAACGTCATCAGCGAAAAGAACGGCAGCAGAACGGCTCCCGTCGCGTACATGTGGTGCGCCCAGACGGCCACCGAGAGCACGCCGATCGCCAGCGTCGCGTAGACCAGCGCGGCGTAACCGAAGATCGGCTTGCGGCTGAACACCGGGAAGATCTCGGTGACGATGCCGAAGAACGGCAGCGCCACGATGTACACCTCGGGATGGCCGAAGTACCAGAACAGGTGCTGCCACAACAGGGTTCCGCCGGTGGCCGGATCGAAGACGTGCGCGCCGAGGTGCCGGTCCACCGCGAGCCCCATCAGCGCCGCCGTCAAGATCGGGAAGGCCAGCAGCACAAGCACACTGGTGACGAGGATGTTCCAGGTGAAGATCGGCATGCGGAACATCGTCATGCCGGGGCAGCGCAGGCAGACCACGGTGGTGATCATGTTGACCGCCCCGAGAATGGTGCCGAGACCAGAGACGACCAGACCCATGATCCACAGATCCGCGCCGACGCCGGGCGAGTGCTCGAACAGGCTCAGCGGCGTGTAGCCGGTCCAGCCGAAGTCGGCGGGACCGCCCGGGGTGAGGAAACCGGCCGTCGCGATCGTCGCGCCGAACAGGTAGAGCCAGTAACTGAACGCGTTGAGCCTGGGAAACGCCACGTCGGGTGCGCCGATCTGCAGGGGCAGCACCGCGTTCGCGAAGCCGAACACGACCGGCGTGGCGTAGAACAGCAGCATGATCGTGCCGTGCATGGTGAACAGCTGATTGAACTGCTCCGGCGAGAGGAACTGCATGCCGGGCCGCGCCAGCTCGGCGCGCATCAGCAGCGCGATCAGACCGCCGATGAAGAAGAACGTCATCGCGGTGGTCAGATACATGACCCCGAGCACCTTCGGGTCGGTGGTGGTGACCATCTTCCACAAGTAGGAACCCTTGGGCCCCAACCGACTTGGATAGGGCCGAACGGCCTGCAATTGCGTCGTGCTCACGATCGCGCCACCTTCCGAGAACGCCAGGGGCCTGTGGACCGGAGTATGCGCCGCCGTGCCGGGCGACATGCCGAATTCGCCCCGACCCACCCTGGTAGGAGTCGCGTTTGCGACCGGGGTGGGATGTGCGCGCGGCGGCGCGGTCGTACCGTGAAGAGACTTGAAAACCGGATGGGGAGCCGAGATGAAGAGTTGGATTCGATGGGCGGCGATCAGCGGGGTGCCCTCGGTGTTTCTGCGGATGCGGGCGCGGGGCGGTGAACCGCTGGCGCAACTGCTGACCGATCCGCGCGCGCGGGAGAATCCGTATCCATTCGGCGCGCGTATCAGGGCCGAGGGCAGGCTGGTTCGGACGCCCTTCCTCCTGGTCTCCGCCGATCACGACGTTTGTCGGAACATTCTGCGCGACAAGAACTTCGGCACCGCACCGCCGGAGGCGTTGGACCTACCCGCGCCGTTGCGGCGGCTGATCCGAGCGACGGATCTGCGGCTGGCCAGCCCGGTGGAACCGCCGTCCATGCTGATGGTGGATCCGCCCGAGCACACCCGCTACCGCAAGCTGGTGGCCGGTGCGTTCACCCCGCGCGCGGTGGCACGGCTGCGCGACCGGGTCGGCGAGGTGACCGAGGAACTGCTCGACGGCCTCGCGGCGCGCGAAAAAGCGGATCTGATAGGCGATTTCGCGTTGCTACTACCGATCGCCATCATCAGCGAGATCCTCGGCATCCCCGCCGACAAGCGCGACGACATGCTGGAATTCGGGAACGCGGGCTCACCGCTGCTGGATATCAGCGTTTCCTGGCGCCAGTTCCGCGGGGCGGTGGCCGCGCTGCGCGCCAGCCAGGACTATCTGATCGGCCACATCCAGCACCTGCGCCGCGAACCGGGCGACAACATCCTCAGCGCCCTCGCGACCGGCGGCGAACTCACCGACCGCGAACTGCTCGCCACCGCGACCCTGGTCGCGGGCGCGGGATTCGAGACGACCGTCAACCTGCTCGGCAACGGCGCGATGCTGCTGCGCGATCACCCCGACCAACTGGATCTGCTGCGCGCCGAACCGGCCCGCTGGCCCGGTGCGATCGAGGAGATGCTGCGCTACGACAGCCCCGTGCAGATGACCGCGCGAACGGCGTTGTGCGACACCAAGATTGCGGGCGAATCGATACGGGCAGGCGAGACTATCGCCCTCCTGCTCGGCTCGGCCAACCGGGACCCCGCCATGTTCCTCGACCCGGACACCTTCGACATCACCCGATCCAACGCCAAGGATCACCTGGCCTTCGGCAGCGGCGTGCACGCCTGTCTCGGTGCGAGCCTGGCGAGGATGGAAGGAGCGATCGCGCTGCGGGCGCTCTACGACCGGTTCCCCGAGCTCCGGCACA
Organism: Nocardia sp. CNS-044; assembly: GCF_059570515.1. Classification (NCBI taxonomy): domain Bacteria; kingdom Bacillati; phylum Actinomycetota; class Actinomycetes; order Mycobacteriales; family Nocardiaceae; genus Nocardia; species Nocardia sp. CNS-044. The sequence goes on along the minus strand of NZ_JCANSX010000006.1, from coordinate 341,666 downwards.
CCGGACCGGCGACGCGGCGTGGATTGGTGAATCTGCGCGGCTACGAGCGCATTCCGGTGTCGACCGGAGTGCAGAGGCGAGTGGTGGTCGGCTAGCCCGTTGTCTCATGTGCACTGGATGCGCAGCCCGGTGCGCCGGGTGTGCGTCCGGCACATGAACAGATACAGAGTTCCGACATCACCCCATGTCGCATCGGTGAGCTCACTCGGCCGGATCTGAAGCAGCAGCTCCATCGGCCGCCCGCATTCTGCGCAGACCGGCGTCTCGTCGCCGCCGTTCGCCCAGTGCGGGTATCCGCCGATCGCCACCCCGGTATTGCGCATGTGCGGTAGTCGGGGGCGTTGCCGCGTCAGATGGAGTGCCGCACGGTCGACGATGTCCCAGTTCGCCCATGCGCCCCGGGATCCGCTCTCACCGGGCACGAGGGCCCACAGCTCAGGGCAGTGCAGGCGCATTCCCACCCCGTCGGGCAGTGACTTCTCCAGGCGTGGCACCGCGTGGCGTTCCTCGAAGTCCGACCCGGTGCCGGACACGAGAACTTTGGGGCGCCGCAGTGCGGTGTAGGAGCGCACGAGCCAACCGCCCTGTTCGCGCTCCCGTCCCCACGGGTAGCACTTCCAGCAGTAGAAGAACGTGAAGAACGAGATGGGGAGCCCGTCGTGCAAGCCGTCGCGGGAGTAGTCGACCTGCGCTACCCCAAGGCGACGCAAGGCGGTCGCCGGTGTGGATACCGGCGACCGCCTCGAGCCTCGGTGGCGTTCGCGAGCCGCTACCGCTGACGGCCGCACTGCTCGTCGCGGCAGAACCGCGCTGTCGGCGGCCGCGCGAACCGGACGATGATTACCTGAGCTTGCGCGCCTTCCCAGCCCAATCGACACCCTGATGCCTTGCCGACTCGGCGATTTCGGTTCCCCGGTGCCGCGCGGTTTCGCCCAGCTCCGCGCCCCGGTGCCGTGCGGCCTCGCGCAACTCGGCGCGCCGATGCCTGGCGGTCTCGCGCAGCTCCGCGCGCCGGTGCTTGGCGGTCTCGCCGAACCCGGCCCCGCCCTTCTTGGCGGCCTTCTTCAGTTCGGCGCGGCGCTGCTTGGCCGCCTTCTTCAGCTCGGAACGGCGCTGCCGTGCGGTCTCGCCCAGTTCGGCGCCGCGCACTTTGGCGACCTCGCTCAGCTCGGTGCCGCGCAGCCGGGCGAGTTCACCGAGTTCGGCTCCGCGCAGCCGCGCGACTTCACCTAGTTCGGCTCCGCGCAGCCGCGCGACCTCGCTCAGCTCGGCTCCACGCTGCTTGGCGACTCCACCGAACTCCGCTCCGCGCACCCGGGCGACCTCGCCCAACTCCGCTCCGCGCTCCCGCGCGACCTCGCCGAACTCCGCCCCGCGCCCCTTGGCGCGACCGGCCCACACCCCACCGCGCGCCTTCGCCACCTCGCCGAACTCGTCGCCGCGTTCCTTCGCGATCTCCGCCCACTCCGACCCGTGTGTCTTTGCGGTGTCGGCGAATTCGGCTCCGTGCTCGCGGGCCGCGGCGGCCAGTTCCGCACCGCGCTCCTTCGCCACCGCGGCGATCGCCGCGCCACGCTGCTTGGCCGCGGCGGCCCAGTCGGGTCCGTGGGTCTGGACGATCTCGGCGAGCTCGGAGCTCTTGGTGGCGGCGGTGCCGCCCAGCGCTTTCGCGCGCTCCGCGACACCGTGCGCCTGCTGGCGCAGCGCCTCACCGTTCGAGTGGTCGGCGGCCGCGCCGAACGGCAGCGCCGCCGAGACGGTGGCCGCCGCGTTGCGGGCCGCGCGCTTGCCGCGCCAGCCGAGGGACGGCTTGCCTTCGGTGTCGGCGCTGGCGATCAGCAGTCCGCCGAGCAGGCTCATGTCCTTGAGGAAGGCGTTGCGTTTGGCGATCTTCCGATCCGGGTCCTGTTCGGCCCAGAAGTCCTGTTCGGTGATGGTGGCGGGCACGACCGTGGCCGCCAGTACGAGCGAGGCGAGGCGCGGTGCCTTGCCCAGCGCGAGCAGCACGCCGCCCGAGACCTGCGCGATGGCGTTGATCCGCACCACGGTGGCCGGGTCGGCGGGCAGCTTCGCGGCGACATTGTCCGGTAGCGAACGCTCACCCCGTTCGACCAGCGTCGCGGCGGCCTTCGCGCGCGGTTCGGGATGAATCAATGTGTCGACCCCATCGGCGACGAAGGCGGTCGCCAGCAGTGGTCGGGCTAGTCGGCGCAGCAACATGAACGTCAACCCTTTCCTCGATGGCTTATCGACCGGGTTCCCGTGGCATAGATCGCCAAACACCAAGATCAGCATACGCCCGTGCGCGATCCCGCCCGAGCGAAAAGTGCTCGTCAGCCGCTTGCCGGGCACACCGCCGCCGCTGCTGTGCCCGGACTTCGCGTTTCGTCAGGAACTGCGCGGCAGCGAGTCGGCGCGCGGCGCGTGCGGTCGGCGGCCGCCGTGCGGGCGGATCGCGGGGGCGGCGAGGAACTCGGTGATAGCGGTCGTCACTGCCGCCGGGTCCTCCACCATCGGGAGGTGGCCGCAGTCGGGAAGCACCACGCGGGTGTGCGGGCGCAGGGTGCGGTCGAGGACGGCGCCCGCCGAGGCGGACAGGATGTGGTTCTGCTTGCCCCAGATCGTGCAGATCGGCGGGAAGGCCGGGCCCGGGATGAACTCGTCGAGGACGCGGAAGTTCGGAAAGTCCTGCACCAGGCCGTGCAGCGCCTGCAACCGGCCGCGATCGCCCCAGTGCGCCTTGAGCCGCCGCGAATGCTGCATGCCGAGGCGGCGCCCGCGTGCGCCGAGCTGGTTGGCGATGATCAGCGAGATCACCCGGTCGGGCAGGGCGAGCCGCTTGGCGAGCGGCCCCAGCGGCAGCTTGCCGTCCACCCAGGCCAGTCCCGCGGATTCACCCTTGCGCACGGTGTTGCGGGTGAGCGGGCTGACCAGCACCAGCGCGCGCACGTTCGACGGATGCGCCATGGCGTAGCCGAGCGAGGTGGCGCTGCCGAGGCAGTTGCCGATGAGGACGACGTCGGACAGGTCGTGCGCGTCGAGGAAGGCGCCGAGCATGCGCACGTACTCTTCGAGCCGGTAGCCCGCGGCCGGTTGATCGGATTCGCCGTAGCCCGGCAGATCGAGTGCGAAGACCTCGTGCTCGCGCTTGAGCGCCGCCGCCTGATCGTCCCAGATATGTCGCTGCGTTCCCGCGTTGTGCAGCAACACGATCGGCGGCCCACTGCCGATACGGTCGAAGACTACGGTCCGGCCCTGGTGCGCGAAAGTCGCCACGTCGCCTCCTTGCGAGTGGTGCGTGCATGCGAACGTGCACGCCTGATTCCCAAGGTAGACCCGCTATGGTGGCGGGTCGAGACCCCGGATCGCGGGTAGTTCGGACCGGTCGGTTCGCTTATGGGCCGCCTCGTGTCACCCGCTCACGTCGGCGATGGCCTCGGCAATGCCCGCGCGAACCACCTTGCCGGTCGCGTTGCGGCTGAGTGGGGTGGTGGTGAGACGCCAGCTGGCGGGCACCTTGTAGTAGGCCAGCCGCTCACCGGCGAACTCGCGCAGGTCCGCTTCGGTGACCGTCGCTCCTTCGCGCACCACCACGAGGGCGGCCACCTGCTGACCCAGATCGGCGTCCGGAACGCCGACCACGGCGCTCTCCTCGACGTCCGGGTGTTCGTCGAGACACTGCTCGACCTCGGTCGGATAGACGTTCTCACCGCCGCGCAGGATGAGGTCCGACCGCCTGCCCGACAGCCGCAGCCTGCCCTCCTCCAGGATCCCGATGTCGCCGGTGCGCAACCAGCGATCCGGGGTGATCGCCGCCGCGGTGGCCTCGGGATCGTTCCAGTAGCCGAGCATCACGTACGGGCTGCGCACCCAGATCTCGCCCTCGACGCCCTCGCCGACCGGCTCGCCGAGCGGGTCGTGGATCTCCAGGCTCACCCCGATCACCGGGCGGCCGACCGTGTCGGGGTGCGCGGCGAGCTCGGCGGGGGCGGCGATCGTCGCGGCCGTCGAGCATTCGGTCATGCCGTAGCTGGTCACCAGTGCGGTCCGCGCGACAGGCAGCCGTTGCCGCAGTCGCTCTTGCAGCGCCGCCGAAGAGGGCGCGGAGTTGAGCGAGAAGGAGGCCAGCGAGGACACGTCGTAGGCCTCGAGGTCCACCTCGAGCAGCCGGGTGGCCATGGTCGGCATCGCGCCCCAGTTGCTGATCCGTTCCCGTTCGATCAGCCGAAGCACCCGGTCGGCGTCGAACGCGCCCTGGTAGATGACGGCCGTGTCGCCGGTGACCATCCGCGGCAGCACCAGGTTGTGCAGGCTGGCGATGTGGAACAGCGGGGAGGTGAGCAGGAAGCGCCGGCCCTTGGGGCTTCCGTCGTCCGCCCCGCCAGCGAAGGCCGCGGCGAGCGCGTCGTTGAAGCGGTGATAGTCGATGACCGCCAACAGGTTTCGGTGCGTGTGCACCGCGCCCTTGGGTCGTCCGCTGGTGCCGCTGGTGTACAGGATGACGGTCGGATCGTCCTCGGCGACGGCGGCGTCGGGCAACTCGCCCGCCGCGAACTCGGCGACCAGCTCCGGGACGTCGCGCTCCATGGTGAGCACCGGCACGTCGACGCCGAGTTCGGCGACTCGTGCGGCGCGCTTGGCGTCCACGATCAGCACCGTTGGCTCGGTGTGCGCGAGACCGTAGGCGATTTCGCGCGGCGTCCACCAGGCGTTGTAGCCGACCGCGATCGCGCCGAGGCACTGCGCGGCCCAGAACGCCACCACCCACTCGGGGGTGTTCGCCGCGAGGATGCCGACGCGGTCGCCCTTGCCGACGCCGTAGCGGTCCCGCAGCGCCCTGGCCAGCGCGCCCACCTCGGCCGCGTGCTCGGCGTAGGAGAGCCGCCGGTCCTCGGTCACCAGGTAGTCGCGGTCGCCCAGCGCGGCCGAGGCGGCGAGCACCTCGCGCAGCGCGCGGCCGCGGTTCTTCAGCACCGGCAGCGGCGCGCCGAGCACGTCCTCGACCGTCGTCTCGAAGGGGCCGCCCGGCCCGGTGAGCCGTCCGATGACCGTCGCGGCCAGCGCCTGCGGATCCATGGATTTCGTCATTCTCTGTTCCTCGTCGTTCGTGCGCGGGTTCACGGGATCAGCACCGCCCTGCCGCGGATTCGCCCGTTCGCCAGGCGGTCGAGCGCCTCGCGGCCGTCGTCCAATGGGAAGACCTCGACCTCGACCCGGAGTCTGCCCGATCGTGCCAGCGCGACGGACTCGATCAGATCGGATTTGGTGCCTCCGTAGGACTTTCGCACCGTCGCGCCCCACGGCCAGCCGGGACCGCCTGCGGGCGCCGCGGTGAGTTCCGGCGCGCCCGCGCCGAGCCCGACCATCCGGTACGCGCCGTTGGGCGCCACGCATTCGACCGCCAGGCGCGCGGTCTGGTCGGCGCCGACGAAATCGAACACCGCCTCCGCGCCGCGACCGCCGGTCCGGTCGAGAATGGCCGCGGCGGTCCCGGAATCGGCCAGCAGTCCTTCGGCGGCGCCGTGCGCGCTCGCCAGCGCGAGCTTGTCCTCGTGCACGTCCACCGCGATCACCCTGGCGGCCGTGGTGGCGGTGAGGATCTGCACCGCGACGTGACCGAGGCCGCCGACACCGATGACCACGGCCGTCGCGCCGGGCCGCAACTGGTCGCGTGCGCCGTCGATCGCGTGATAGCTCGTCAGCGCCGCGTCGGCGAGCGGCGCGGCCTGGGTGAAGTCGAGATCGCCGATCGGCACGAAAGACGTTGCGGGAACGCGGATGTACTCGGCCATGCCGCCGTCGGGCCCGAGCCCGGGACAGGGCGGCATCGCCGCGCGACCGGCGGCAAGGCACACGTTCTCGTTGCCGCGCACGCACTCCCGGCACACGCCGCAGGACCAGCACAGGTAGACGACGCCGCGATCACCGACGGCCCGGCCGGTCACCCGATCGCCGATCTCCGCGACGGTGCCCGCGATCTCGTGGCCGAGTGTGAGCGGGTCCTCGCGCAGCTGGAACGGTATCTCCAGCACGTGCAGGTCCGAATGGCAGATGCCCGCCGCGCCGACCCGAAGCAGCAGATCGTCGGGCCCGATCGCGGGCATCGGCACCTCGCGCATTTCCAGCGTGCCGGGGCCGGTGAGCTGGAGCGCTCGCATCATGCAGCCCCCTCCCGCACGGCCGCGTACGTCGCACGCAGATAGGCATCGGCGCGGGCCGAGCCCATGATGCCCGGCTCCATCTTGTTCATCGTGTAGGCGAAGGTCAGGCGGTGGTCCAGGTCGTTCACCACGATCGCCCCGCCGTAACCGGCCCACCAGCACACCCGTCCCTCGGGCACGGCGGGCGCGGCCTGCGGGTGCGGCAGGCCGTAGCCGATGCCGAAGCGCAGCGGAACCAGCAGCGCCTGGTCGACGCCGTCGGACTGCTGCTCGAAGATCAGGTCGATGGTCTTGTCCGACAACAGCTTCCGTCCGTCCAGCGAGCCGCCGCAGGACACCACGGACTGCACCCGCGCCACCGACCGCGCGTTGCCGTGGCCGTTGACAGCGCCGATCTCGGCCTCCTGCCACCCCGGGGTGGCGGTCTCGGCGATGTCGAGCAGCGGACTCGTGAGCGTCCTGACCAGAATGCTGTCCTGGTCGAGCGCCGACATGTCGAATTGCAGTGCGGGCGGCGGAATCAGCCGGGCGATGCGGTCGCGGTGCTCGGGGCCGGTGCCGATGTGGAAGTCGGCGCCGAGCGGCTCCGCGAGTTCCTCGGCGAAGAAGCGGCCGAGGCTGCGTCCGGTGACGCGGCGGATCACCTCGCCGACCAAATGCCCGTAGTTGAGCGCGTGATAGCCCGACGCGCTGCCCGGCTCCCACCACGGCGGCTGGGCGGCAAGACGTGCCGCGGCCGCTTCGGCGTCGTAGATGTCCGCCAGGTCGATGGGCGGCTGCCATCCCGAAACACCGGAGGTGTGCCCGAGGATGTGTCGAATCTCGATGTCGGCCTTGCCGTTCTGGCCGAACTCCGGCCAGTAGTGCGCGACCTTCTGGTGCACGTCGAGTTCGCCGCGATCGACGAGCAGCAGCGCGCACAGCGCCGTCATGGTCTTGCTGATCGAGAAGACGTTCACCAGAGTGTCGGTCCGCCACGGTGCCGTGCGGTCCTCGTCCAGGTGCCCGCCCCAGATGTCGACCACCGGCTCGCCGTCGACGGTCACACAGATCGACGCGCCGAGCTCGGCGCCGGAGTCGAGCTGACGCTCCAGCTCGCGCCGGACGCCTTCGAAGCGGTCGGTGCAGTATCCCGAGATATCGCTCATGGCCTCACACCCGATCCAGCGCTCGGGCGGGCACCGGCAGCGCGTGCCCGGCCGCGGCGGCGCGCTTGGCGCCCCTGGCGATCTCTCGCTGCAGATCGCGCACGTACGGCTCGAATTCGACCTGGATCGTGTGGCGCGGTGAGTTGTAGTAGCGGCCGGCGCGCGCGGTCTCCGCCGCGCGGATGTCCTCGCGCATCCCGTCCGGATCGGGCGGGAGGTAGCGCCCGGTCAGATAGGCGGCGACCAGCTTGCTCTGCTGCTCGGCGAAGTTGACCAGCGTGGGCAACGGCTGGGCGAGACCGAGGTAGAAGAGGTTGTCGATGCCCGGTTTCATCATCTGCTTGAACAGCGGGAGCCGATTGTCGCTGTCCGGCAACAGTTCTGGGTCGCTGAAGAACGGGAAGCTGATGTGATAACCGGTCGCGCAGACGATCACGTCCACCTCTTCGGCGCTGCCGTCGGCGAAGCGCACCCGCGACCCTTCCAGCGCGGTGATGGCGGGCTTGAACGCGATGTCGCCGCAGCCCGCGCGGTGCAGGAACTCCTCGCTCGCCGAGGGGTGCGCTTCGAACGGTTTGTGATCGGGCGCGGGCAGACCGTAGAACTCCATGTCGCCGCGAAACTTTCGGACGAAGCGCTGCTTCAGCTTCAACGCGAGCTTGCGCGGCATCCACGGCGGCACCCGGCGTTTGTCGCCCACTTCGCCGTGCACGTACTTCGGCAGCACCCAGACGCCGCGCCGGGCCGAGACCGTCAGCCGCGCGGCGAGGAAGCGCTGGGACAGCTCTGAGGCGATGTCGAGCCCGGAGTTGCCCATGCCCACCACGACAACTCGCTTGCCGCGCATGTCGACCGGGTCGAACGGGTCGTTGTAGGCGTGGCTGTGCATGAGAACGCCGTCGAATTCGCCTGGGTAATCCGGCATTCTGGGATCCCAGTGGTGTCCGTTGCACACGATGAGCGCGTCGTAGGAGCGGGTGCGGCCATCGGAAGCCGTCACCAGCCAGGCTCCGTCGGGCTGCCGTTCGGCCGCGGTGACCTTGGTTTCGAACAGGATCTTGTCGCGCAGGCCGAAGTGGTCGACGTAGTTCTTGAAGTACTCGAACAGCTGCGAGTGGTGCGGGAAGTCCGGCCACGATTCCGGCACCGGATAGTCCTCGAAGGCCAAGCGCCATTTGGACGTATCGATGTGCAGGCTCTGGTAGCAGGCCGACATGCCGTTCGGGTTCTTGAAATACCAGTTGCCGCCGACCTCGTCGCCCGCCTCGAAACAGTCGAACGGAATGCCGTGGTCCTGCAGGCGTTTGGCGGCGGTGATACCCGATGGTCCCGCGCCGATGACGCATACCCGGGGAAGTTGCTGAGAAGTCAAAGTCGATGTCCTCGTCTGGAGCTGCCGGCGTCGGGGCGAGCGGTGGTGGCACCGCGGGACCCGTGCGTCGCCGAAGTGACGTAGGCAACAAATTAACACTCGATAGACTCACTGTCTAGTGAGTGACAAGATGTCTATTGATAGTGCCGACGAGACGGAGTTACCGTTCACCATGCCGACCAAGTCGAACCCCTCCGGGCTAAGCCTGCGCGACGAACAGAAACTGCAGACCAGGGCCAAACTGCTGGAGGCCGCCAAGACGCTGTTCTGCGCGAACGGGTACGCCGCGGTGCGGGTCGACGAGATCGCCGCCGCCGTCGGGTGCAGCCGGGCTACCTTCTACCTGCACTTCACCGGCAAACTGGACATCTTGCGCGCGGTCGCCGCGCAATCCACCGCACCCACCGCGCTGCACTTCTACGAGGACCTGGACCGGGTGCTCGACATCGGTACCCGCGAGGCGTTCGTCGGCTGGCTGTCCAGGGCCATCGACTGGTTCCACGAATACAAGGACCTGCTGCCCGCGTGGGACGAGGCGACCACGCTGGAACCCGAGTTCCGCGAGATCGCCAGGCAGGGCATCGCGGCACTGCCCAACGCGATGCCCTCGTACCTGTCCCGCTGGCCCGCCGATCGGGTGGACGAGGGGCGGCTGCGCGTGGAACTGCTTGTCGCGCAATTGGAACGGTTCTTCACCAGGTGGGCGATGCAGGGCACCATCGATGTCGACGCCGAACAGGCTGCCGAAGTGCTCGCCGACATCTGGTTCCCCGCACTGCAACCGCCTGCCGCGCCGCGCCGCGCGTAGCGGTCGCCAGACGAGGCGTACCTCCGCATTCGCTCCTGCCGTGCGCGGGGTCTATGGGCGGACTGCGTCCGGCGGTGCCGATCGGGCGTACCTCCGCATTCGCTTCGGCCGTGCGCGGGCTGAGGATGGCCTGCGTCCGGCAGCACCGAGTTACTTGACGTAGCCCGGTGTTTGCTGTCGGGGACCGGGTTGGCCGGGGAGGTGCGAATTACCGACGCCGTGCGAATCTGTCGGTGGCGTGCGGCATCATCTGTGCACGCAGACATCCACGAAGACCGCTCGGAGTGCCCCATGCCGTCGCCAAGAACCAAACCCAAGCCGTTGTCCGACACCGAGATCGAGCAGATCGCCGCGGAGATCGCGGGCGGCCGCCCGCCGATGGTCTGGTTCACCGCCGCCGCCGTCGGTGTGCCCGAGGGGCGTTCGGGCAAGGTGATCGCGCTCGGCGATCCGTCCGACGGTGATTTCCTGCAGGTGCGGCCGACGGGGTCGAAGGATGTACTGTCCTTTTCTCCGACCGAAGTGACGCTGACCAAGCCGTCGCGCGACCGGGCGGCGGCCGCACCACCCAGCCAGCCGAAGTCGACAACAAGGAAGGACTCGACCGTGACCCAGCCGTCGACCACGACGAGCGCACCGGCGCCGACCGCCAGCCCCGCGCCGGTTACCCCAGCGCCGAAACCCGTTGCGCCAGTGTCGGAATCGAGCGGATCCGCCGCGACCGCGTCGAAGCCGGCGACCGCGCCGAAGCCCGCCAAGGCCGCGGCGGCCCGCAAGGCGAAGGCCGCGGAGGTCACGGTGACGCTGTCCGGCACGGCCGACGGCGAGTGGACGGTCGAGGTGGTGAACGGAAAGAAGCGCTCGGTGCGCGGGCTGCCGGTGAACAGTTCCGCGGTCGCGCAGGCGGCCAAGATCTTGCACCCGGAGGTGGCCGAGGTGGTCGCCGGAGTCCTGGAGGCGGCACGGGGCGCGCAGCTGGCGAAGGTCGAGCAGTTGCGGGCCGAGCTCGAAGAGGCCAAGCGACTGTTGGACGAACTGACGGACTGAGTCCCGGCTCGTTCGGAGCTGCCGGGTAGGACGCGTTCCCGGGCTGCTCGGCGGCGTCCGGGTCGTCTGATGTCTCGGCGTCAGACCGCGGTGCTCTCGGCATTCGAGCGCCAGGTCCGGGATGTGGGCTCAGGCGCTGCGGTCGGGCGGCCCGCGGGCAGGTGTGGGTGGCGCAGATCGTCGTGGAAGGCGTAGCCGAGCGAGTACTCCTTGGCGTGGTACATCGCCGAATCCGCGTCCCGGATCAGGTCGTAGACGGTGGCCTCGGGGGCGCGCGGACTGTCGCACGCGATGCCGACGCTCGCGGTGATAGGCACTTCGCCCGCGCTCAGTTCGAAGGGGCGGACGAAGGCCCCGAGTAGTCGCTCGGCGAGCACGGCCGCGTCCTGCCTGCCGAGCGGAGCGAGCACCACGAACTCGTCCCCGCCGTAGCGGGCGACCGCGTCGTCGCGGCGCACCACCCGCCGGATCCGGGAGGCGGCGTTGGCGATCAGCTCGTCGCCGACGGCGTGGCCGTAGCTGTCGTTGACCATCTTGAAGCCGTCGAGGTCGATGAACAGCAGGCACAGCGGCTGGTCGCGCCAGTGCGCGCTGTTGCGGTTGAGCGCGCGCAGCAGCGCCGACCGGTTCAGCAGGCCGGTCAGCATGTCGTGGTCGGCTTGGTACTGGGCCCGTCGCTCGCTGCGGGCGCTGCGCTGGATGGCGCGTTCGCTGCGCACCAGCACGCCGATCAGCAGCAGCGCGAACAGCGAGGACACCACCGCCCGGTCGAGGGCGCCGAGACTGGAGCCGACCACCGGCACCAGCGACGCCACGATCAACGCGACCGCGATGAAACTGGCGCGCTGCCTGGAATGGTGCGGATGGATGTGGCGCGGCGCCCCGAGACTCGCCATGGTCGGGTGCAGCGCGGCGATGCCGACAGCGGCGTAGGCGATCAGCAGCGGCGTCAGCAGGACCTCGTGGCCGATCGAGGCGGTGCCCGCGGTCTCCAGGCTGTAGCCGAGATCGCCGACCAGCACGGCGACCATGGCCAGGTGCAGCAGCCGCAGCGAGGTTTCCGAGCGGGTCGCAGTGGCTACCGAATGGGCGACCAAGGTCAGCAGCAGGGCGTCGAGGACCGGGTACGACGCCGCGACCACCGTGGTCAGGGTGGCGGCGCGCGATTGCAGGATGGGGGAGATGAGGAAAGTCCAGGAGGCCAGCAGCGCCCCGAGACCGATCAGCGCCGAATCGAGCAGCAGATCGTAGTTGCCGCGGACCTGTCTGGGCCGCAGCCAGAGCGTGGCCGCCACCCCGATGCCCAGATAACCGGCCAGCGTGCAGATGTCGTCGAGCGGGCTGATCGAGGCGTCGGCGAAATCGCGCAGCATGGTGCCGAGCGCGAAGAGCACCGCCGACAGCGACAGCAGATACCACGGCAGCGGCTGTGCCGGGCGATGGCGAAGCAGTCCCGCCCCGATCATGGTGAGCGCCCCCGCCACCACCGCCAGCATCGTCAGCAGGGCGAGCGCGCGGGACTGGAACACCAGCGGCACCGAGATCAGCGCCGTCCAGCCGCCGAGAAGCGCCACGCACCAAAGGTTTCCGGTACAGTAGCCGCGGTCGCTCGCCTGCGCTTCGCTGGATGTCATCAGCCCCCCTTGGTCGCTCCGTCCCCGGTGAACTGTGCGGCGTAGTACGTCTGTGAATCCTCCACCGCGACTTCGACGTTCGTCTGCTCATCGAGCACCGCGCGAATGCTGTCGGCGAACGAGAGCTGAGTGTTGTTGTACGAGCAGATGTCCCAGCCGACCGCGGCACGCTCGGCCACCAATGTCTGGACAACTGATTTGATCATGGCATGGAAGGCGGCCCCTTGTCGTGCACTTGGCGCAACAAGGGTGAATCCCGCGTAGTAGATCGCGTCGCGCGCGGCGTGCTCGGGATAGCGCGCGGCGAAGTAGTCCGGGCTGATCCACGGCACCGTCTCCAAATGCCTGGTCAGCGTGGTCAGTCCGATCGGCTCGCCGGACGCGGTGCGCGCGACGTGCTTGTGCACCCGTGGGTCGACCATCTCCTCGCGGAACTCGTCGCGGTGCAGCACCTGCCTGGCGATGGCCTTGGCGCGCAGCGGGCCGAACGCCTCTTCGTAGAGGCGGTGGAACATCTCGATCCGGTCGTCCGGGATCGTGGTCTCGACGGTGACGTGCACCTCGCTCATCGCCGTCAGCTCCAAGAGGTCGTGTGGTAGGCGGCAAGCGCCACCGCGCAGGCCGGGTCGCCCGCACAGCGGGTCTGGGCGAGCGAGAGCTGCACCGGGCCGAAGCCCTCGGGCCGGTGGGCGGTCATGTCCGCGAGGCTGGCGCGGATCAGCCCCTCGACCTCGACCGCGGTCTCGCCCTCGTGCTCGACGAAAAGCCCCGCTCCGGAACCGTCGTCGCGCAGCGCCCAGCCGACACCCGCGGCGGCCGAGCGGCCGACCTCCTCGGTGTGCTGCGCGGCGTAGACGCAGTAGAGCCGATCACCCCAGGGGATCGGCTTGCGGACACGGGCGGTGCGCTCCAGCATGGCGCGCGGCGGGATCACCGACGACAGGCGAATCAAGTTCGCATCACCCACTCCCAACTCACGCAGGGCCGCGTCGAACGCCGACAGCGCTGTCGGGCCCACCCCTGTCGCCGCGCCGATCTCGATCCTCAGTGGCGCCCCGGGGATCTGCCGGTTGTCACGCTCCGGCCTGCCCAGGGGCGGAAGTAGTCGATCGATCCACTGCAGCCCGAGCAGGCCGCTGCGTGGGGTGGTCTGAATCATAGTGCCCTCCCAAAACTCTCGGCCTAATTTGCAGGCCGATATTGCTTCGAATTCGACTGTGCGGCACGAACGCGAATCGCGCACGCGCACCGGCCGAAAGCGATGCTGGGGCGGCGTGTCTCGTAACGTGTGGCGCGACGAACCAGCTCCGAGTCGATCGAGCGAGGCAACAGTGCGGACATGGGTGGCACCGGGCCGGGTGAACATCATCGGCGAGCACACGGACTACAACGACGGTTTCGTGTTGCCCATCGCGTTGCCGCTGGTGACGCGGTGTGCGGCCGAGCCGACCGCCGACGGGCTCGTCCGCGTCGAATCGCGGCAGCGCCCCGGCGAGTCGGTGCGGATCGGAATCGACGAGCTCGGCGATGCGCGGGAGCGGCTGCCGGTTTGGGCGCGGTATCCGCTCGGCGTGGTCGCCGAGTTCGTGCGGCGCGGGCACACCGTTCCCGGCCTCGTGCTGGAACTGGACGGCGCGGTGCCGATCGGCGCGGGACTGTCGAGTTCGGCTGCGCTGTCGTGCTCGGTGGCGGTGGCGCTGCGGGAGCTGTGCGCGCCCACCGTCGCCGACCGCGAACTCATCGATATCGCCCGCGCCGCCGAGAACGACTACGCGGGCGCGCCGACCGGCGTGCTCGACCAGTCCGCGGCCGTGCTGTGCACCGCGGGTCACGCGCTGTTCCTCGACGTGCGCCGGTTCACCAGTGGCAACGGGGGCTACGAGCAGATCCCCTTCGATCTGGCCGCTTTCGGCTTGGAGCTCTTGGTGGTCGACACCGGCCAGCCGCACGAACTGGTCGACGGCGGCTACGCGCGGCGGCGCGCACAGTGCGCGGCGGCCGCGGCCGAACTCGGTGTGCCCGCGCTGCGCGACGCCGAGGCGGCGGATCTCACGCGCATCGTAGACCCGGTCGCTCGGCGGCGGGCGCGCCACGTGATCACCGAGAACGCCCGCGTGGTGGCGGTTGCCGAGAAATTGCGCCAGGGGGCGGATCCGCGCGAGATCGGTCCCGCCCTGAGCGCGGGCCACGCCTCACTACGTGACGATTTCGAGGTCTCGACGGACGCGCTCGACACGGCGGTGACGGCGGCGCTGGAGGCGGGCGCGCACGGCGCGCGGATGGTCGGCGGCGGCTTCGGCGGCAGCGTCATCGCGCTGGTCGACCGGGAACGCACCGAGGCGGTGGTCGCGGCGGTCGGTGATCGCTTCGCGCGCTCGGGTTTCCCGGTGCCACGCACGTTCGTCGTGATTCCGGCCGATGGAGCGCGCCGCGAGTCCTGAGTGCCGGTTGTGGCGCGCGGCGGTGCGGGTCGGCCCGGCGCGGGTGCGGAGGGGCGTCGCCGCCGACCTTCAGCCGCGGTCGGGATCGGTGATCGCCCGGACCAGGAACTCCAGCTTCTCGACGGTCTGATCCAGCGCCCGGGTGCTGCGTTCGGCGCGGCACATGGCCACGGTGCCCTCGATCGCCGCCACGATCAGCGTCGCGGTCTGCTCGGCGTCGTCTTCGCTCGCGCCGTGCGCGCGCAACGAATCGGCCAGCAGCGCGGTCCAGTTGCGGAAGGCGGCGGCGGCGGCCTCGCGCGGCGCGTCGTCCGCGTCGGCGGGGTCCTCGACCGACACCGCGAGCACCGGGCATCCGGCGCGGAAATCGCTGTCGAGCACCACTTTTCGCCACATGTCCACGAACGCGCGGAGGCCGGGGAGCGGCCCGGCGGGCAGCTCCTTGGCGAGCTTGCGCGCGGCGAGCGCGTCGGCGAACCGCACCGCCTCGACGGCCAGTTGCGATTTCCCGCCCGGGAAGTAGTGATACGTCGATCCGAGCGGAGCCTCGGCGTGTTTGGCCAGCTCACGCACGCTGGTGGCGTTCAACCCGCGGCGCCGGATCATGTCCGCGGCGCCCGCAACCATGCGATCCCGCATCTGCGGGGACGTCTTCGCCACCGCGCACCTCCTTGCTCATAACGACCGTCATAGAGTACCGTTCGGAACTTATAACGACTGTTATAAATCGGTTGTTCCGAGAAGTGGAGAGACGACATGCCGATGATCCAGCTGACCCTGCCCGCCGGGGTCCTCGCCGCCGAAACCCGTCGCACGCTGCAGAAAACGCTGGCAGCGACCCTGCTGAAGTGGGAGGGAGCGCCTGACACCGCTTTCTTCCGCGCGCTGGCCTGGAGCCGGGTCGACGAGGTGCCCGAGGGCGGATTGATCACCGCCGAGGACGAGCTGCCGCGCTTCCGCGTCGACGTCACGGTGCCGCAAGGCGCGCTCTCCGACCGCCGTAAGGAGGGCCTGATCAAGGAGGTGACCGCCGACGTGCTCGCCGCGGCTGGCCTCACAGAAGCCGACGCGCTGCGCGTGTGGGTGCTGATCCACGAACAGCCCGAAGGGACTTGGGGCGCGGGCGGCCAGGTGGTCCGCTTCGCCGAGCTCGCCGCGCTCGCGAAAGGCCAGCGCGCCTGATGCGCGAATTGCAGTTCATTCGCGCCGGGCACCTCGAATGGCGGGACCGGCCCGACCCGGTGCTCGAAGCGGACGGCGACGCGATCGTCCGTCCGTTCGTCGCGGGACGCTGCGACGGGGACACCATGCCGATCCACCGGCACGTCAGCCGTGCCATGCAGCTGGGGATCCGGGCGGGATTGGTCGACCCGGTGGTGGCGAGCATCTGCGGGCCCGTCCCGTTCCAGGGCCCGTTCGCCATCGGACACGAATGCATCGCCGAAGTCCTCGAGGTCGGACCGGAGGTCACCGGTCTCGCGCGCGGCGATGTGGTCGTGGTTCCGTGGTCGGTCTCGTGCGGCCATTGCCGGGAGTGCACGCGCGGCCTCACCGCGAAATGCGCGACGACCCGCGAGAGTACTTTGGCCGCTTTCGGTTTCGGACCCGCGAGCGGACCGTGGGGCGGCATGGTCGCCGACCGGCTGCGCATTCCACATGCCGACCACATGCTGGTGCGCCTGCCCGACGGCCTCGACCCGCTGCGCGTGGCCGCCGCCTCCGACAACCTCGCCGACGCGTGGCGCTGCGTCGTCCCGTCCCTGGCGCTCCGGCCGGGCGGCTCGGTGCTGGTCCTGGGGGGCGCTGCGCAGAGCATCGGGCTCTACGCCGCGGGGCTCGCGGTCGCGCACGGGGCCGAGGTCGTCGACTACGTGGACCATCGCCCGGAGCGGCTCGCGATCGCCGAGAAACTCGGTGCCCGACCACATCGCACACGTAAGAAGCAGTTGCGCGCCGCCGATATCCCGGCCCGCCGCTACGACCTCGTCGTGGAGGGCACGTCCACCGCTACGGGCGTCGACCTCGCGTTGCGCTCGCTCGAACCCGGCGGGATCTGCACGCCGGTCGGCTACTACCTACCGCCCGGCACCAAGGTCCCGTTGATGCACATGTACGCCAACGACGCGACGCTGAAGATCGGCGTCTCGAACGTCCGTCCGGTCCTGCCCGACCTACTGGAATTCGTGGCGCGCACCGGTTTTCCCGCCGAACAGGTCACCACCCTGCTCGCCGGCTGGGACGACGCGCCCGATGCCTACACCGCGCACACCACGAAACTCGTGCTGCACCGCCCACCGTTGGGGACGGGCTAGCGCTGACTCGCGCCGTGGCGAATTCCCCGGGGCGACGGACTCGCTGAGCAACCGTCCAGGTTTTGTGCGTGATTGTGCCACGCGGGTGCGGCACAATCACGCACAGTGGATGTCACGAGTACCGCACGACGGACGCGCCCCGACCAGGCCCGTCCATAGCCCGCGCACGGCCGGAGCGAAGGCGGAGGCACGCCTCGTCGCCGGTCGCACGCCAGGAGGGACGACGCTGTGCCGCTTGCCGATTCACCCTTCCACTCCGCACTGCCTGGCGAGCCTCCCGGCGCGACGCTGCTGCGTTTCGAGGCCGCCACCACCCTGCGCCTGGACGCGGAACCCGTCGACTACGCCCTGGTAGCCCTGTATTTCGTGTTCGTGCTCGGCATCGGCCTGCTGGCCAGGCAGCGGGTGTCCTCCAGCATCGACTTCTTCCTGTCCGGTCGTTCGCTGCCCGCGTGGGTCACCGGCCTGGCGTTCATCTCGGCCAACCTCGGCGCGGTCGAGATCATGGGCATGTCGGCCAACGGCGCCGAGTACGGCTTCCCGACCTTCCACTACTTCTGGATCGGCGCGGTGCCCGCCATGCTGTTCCTCGGCGTGGTGATGATGCCGTTCTACTACGGCTCCAAGGTGCGCAGCGTGCCGGAGTTCATGCGCAGGCGCTTCGGCACCGGCGCGCACCTGGTGAACGCGCTGAGCTTCGCGATAGCCCAGATCCTCATCGCCGGTGTGAATCTCTATCTGCTCGGTTCCATCGTCAACGTGCTGCTCGGCTGGCCGCTGTGGGTGTCGGTGATCGTGGCCGCGGTGATCGTGCTGTCCTACATCACCCTCGGTGGGCTCTCGGCCGCCATCTACAACGAGGTGCTGCAGTTCTTCGTCATCGTGGCGGCGCTGCTTCCGCTCACCCTGGTCGGCCTGCACAAGGTCGGCGGCTGGGACGGCTTGCGGGACAAGGTGTCCGCGTCACCCGGCGGTGGGGAACAGCTGGAGTCCTGGGCGGGCAACGCGCTGAGCGGGTTCGCCAACGACTTCCTTTCGGTGCTCGGCATCGTGTTCGGCCTGGGCTTCGTGCTCTCCTTCGGATATTGGACGACCAATTTCGTCGAGGTGCAACGCGCCATGGCGACGCACTCCATCTCCGCGGCCCGGCGCACCCCGATCATCGGCGCGTACCCGAAGATGTTCATTCCGCTGATCGTCGTCATCCCCGGCATGATCAGCGCGGTACTGGTGCCGCAGATGGCCGAGTACAAGCAGGCGGTGACCACCGACCCGGCGTACTCGAGCGACGTCACCTACAACCAGGCGCTGCTGTATCTGATGAAAGACGTGCTGCCCAACGGACTCCTGGGCGTCGGGCTCGCGGGCCTGCTCGCGGCGTTCATGGCGGGCATGGCCGCCAACGTCTCGGCATTCAACACCGTCTTCAGCTTCGACCTGTGGCAGCAATATGTCGTCAAGGATCGCTCGGACGGGTATTACCTCACCGTCGGTCGCCTGGCCACCGTCGGCGCGACTGTCGCGGCCATCTTCACGGCGTTCATCGCGGGCAATTTCAGCAACATGATGGACTACTTGCAGACGCTGTTCAGCTTCTTCAACGCGCCGCTGTTCGCCACGTTCATCCTCGGCATGTTCTGGAAGCGGATGACGCCCACCGCGGGCTGGATGGGTCTGGTCGCCGGAACCGGTTCGGCCATAACGGTTTTCCTCATGCACGAGGCGGGCGTCTTCGAATTGTCCGGGCAGGGTGCGAGTTTCGTTGCCGCGGGTACCGCGTTCGTGGTCGACATCGTGGTCAGCGTCGTCGTCAGCCAGGTGACCCAGCCGAAACCCGCCGCCGAACTCGTCGGACTGGTCTACTCGGAGACCCCCGAATCCATGCGCACCGACCCGGAAGCCGACACGCTGCCCTGGTATCAGCGCCCGGTGTTGCTCGCGGGCATCGCGCTGGTGCTCGTCATCGCACTGAATGTTCTCGTCGGATAAGGAAGAACGCCAATGCTGTTCGATATCCGCACCATCGTGGGAGCCCTGCTCGGCAGCTACGGGGTGATCCTGGTGATCACCGGCCTGGTCCACGACACCGGCGCCGAAGAGGCGAAGACCGGCGGCATCAATGTCAACCTGTGGGCCGGGCTCGGCATGATCGCCGTCGCGGTGGCCTTTCTCGTCTGGGTGCTGGTGCGTCCGGTCGTGCCTGTCGAATCCGAGACGCCGCACCTCGACGAGCAGCCGCGCGACGGCGATCAGTCGAACGCCACCGAGTGAATCAGATCCCCGGCCGCGGGGGTTCGCCGCCCGGTCGCGGCATGCCGCTACCCGGTCGCGGCATCTCGCCGCCCGGTCGCGGCATTTCACCGCCCGGCCGCGGCATGTCGCTGCCCGGCCGCGGCATGTTGCCGGTTCCCTGGCGCGGCATGTCCCCAGGTCCCTGGCGGGGCATGTCGCCGGCTCCCGGGCGCGGAATGTCGCCACGCCACGCGCCGGTCTCGCTGCCCCGGCTCTCGATGAACTCCTTGAACCGCCGCATGTCCCGGTCGACGCGGTGCTCGAGCACGCCGAGCTTGTCGGCGACGTTCTCCACGAAACCCTCGGGATCCACGTCCATTTGCGCGGTGACCCGGGTGTGGGTGTCGTCGAGCCGGTGGAAGGTGATCACGCCCGCGTGCCGTGGGCCGCTGTCGGACTTCCACGCGACGCGCTCGTCGGGATGCTGTTCGGTGATGGTGGCGTCGAATTCGCGGGTCGAGGGTCCGACGTGAATACGCCAGTGGGTGTGCCGATCATCGATCTGCTGCACAGCCTCGACTCCCTCCATGAACTGGGGGAAGGTCTCGAACTGCGTCCACTGGTTGTAGGCGGTGTGGACAGGGACGTCGACGTCCACGGTGGCGGCCATTGTGCTCATATTCTTCCTTTCTCTCGTCAGTTCAGCAGGCCGGTGTGCCTGCGTCCGGTGGTCATGCGCGGCAACGTGAGGCCGAGGGCGATCATGGCGACCCCGAGCCCGAAGTGCAGCCAGTTGTCGGCGGTGTTGAGCGGAACGAAATTCGCGTCGCTCGCCTCGTCGACGATCAACCCGTACAGCCACAGGACCAGATAGATCGCCCCGCCGCCGACCAGGAAGCCCGCTGCGGCGTTGGCCGCTCGGGACGCGAGCAAGCCCGCTACGCCGAAGGCGAGGTGAACGATGTTGTGCAGGATGGACACCTGGAAGATCCCGAGCAGCTTGGCTTGGGAGTGGTGTCCGGCCCAGTCGAGACTGTCGTAATCGGTCGTGACACCCGGAATGAAGCCGAGAATGCCGACGAGCAGGAATACCGCGCCGACAGCGAACGCGGCGATTCGCACCGGGGACCACACGTTGGTCCGCGTGGTGGCATCGAACGTTGCCATGGCAGATGCCTTTCTGTGTGCAGGCAACTGGGACACCGGTCGCATACCCGGGCTATGGGCCGACAAACGGGCGGCCGAACGCGGCGAACCCCGCCCGGCTGTTGGCCGAACGGGGTTCGCGCTGGTGAGAGGGTGTTCTAGCGGTTCACTTCGCGGGCGGGGTGAACGGTGCGTTGATGGTGGTGAAGTACTGGATGGCCGCGCCGATGGCGACCGGTGCGGTCACGAAGATCTGCCCGGCGAGAGTTCCGAGGGCGCCGACGGCGAGGATGCCGCCGATGCAGCCGACGGCGGCGGCGGGGATGAAGGGCCCGAAGAGGCCGACGATGGTGGCCGAGGCGACCGTCGCCCCGACGATGCCGCCGAGCACGCAGCCGACGGCGCCGCCGCCGAGGCCGCCGACCAGGGTGCCGATGCTCGCGCCCATGCCGATCGTGCTGGTCATGCGAGACCAGGCGTCCTTTTCCCTGTCGTATTCGTTCTTCCAAGGGGCCTTGTCCTCGAAGGGCAGGGCGACCGGCTTGTAGACGGCGTTGTCCATCGACAGCTGCGGGGTGAGCGTGGCGGTGCGGTCCGCGATGTCGGCGGCGATGGGGAATTCGAAGTCATCGATGCGCAGCGTGAGCGGGGTTCCGGCGACGACGGTGCCGTCGGTGGCCTTGATCTTCAAGGCATTGTCCTCGACGACGAGCGAGCCCGCGTCGATCGAGACGATCGAGGACGTCTCCGTGGCGTTCGCCGTGAAATTGATCGCGGCGGGTGCGGCGTCGTCGAGGGGTGCGGCCGAGCCGGTGCCCGCGGCGATGCCGACCGCGCCGGTCATGAACGCGGCGGCCAGGGCGAACTTCGTGATCTTCATGGGCTGTGCATTCCTTGTTGTCTGGGCTGTCGCGGGCGCGACAGGGCGACGGCCGTACCTATGACGAATCGGCAGGCCGTGAGGTAACGCGCCGGGGTGGTCCCGCGCGGCGCGGATAAGTCAGCGGGAGATCAGGACGCGGTGGCGCGCAGCCGTCCGACGAGCCCGACGGCTACGTCCACGGCCAGGAACGCGAGCAGGCTCAGGCCGACCAGCGGCACGAACCAGCCGACGACCAACGCGGCCGCGAGCACGGGCAGCGCGAGCCACGGCGACGTGCCGCGCAACGCGCCGCGGCGCGGAGCCCGGCCGAGCGCGAACCGCGAGCCGCGGGTCGGACGCCTGCGCCACCACATCAGGTAGCCGAACACGATCACCACGATCAGGCCGATCATCGCGACGAGCAGCAGCAGCTGATTCGGCAGACCGAACAGCAAGCCCATGTGGAACGCGATGCCCCAGTTGGTGAGCTTGGCCATCAGCGGCCAGTCGGCGAAGGCGAGCCGATCGGTGATGCTGCCGGTGGCGCCGTCCACCGCGACCGCGTCGACGCTGTAGGTGCCCGGCATGCGCCGTTCCTTCACGCCGAACGCCTTCTCTGGGGTGGCCGGAATCGCGATCTCCACCGCCTGGGTGATCCCGGCGGCGCGCGCGGACTCGTACACCCGGTCCACCTGCGCGATCCGGGCTTGCGGATCGGTGGGCTGCGGTGCGTGCGCGTGTCCGCCGCCGTGGTGATCGCCACCCGAGGAGTGATCGGGCGCGGTCGATCCCGGCAGGGCGGTGCTCACGGCGGGCGTGGTCCAGCTCAGCTGCTCGCGCAGCTCGGTGATGTTCTCGCCCGCGTAGGTCGACCAGGTCATGCCGGTGGCCGACAGCAGCAGGATCAGCGGCAGGATCCACACGCCGATCGCGCCGTGCCAGTTCATCGTCCGGCCGCGGCCGCCCTTGGAGCGGTCGGGGGCGAACAGCCAGGCGGCCGAGTTGCGCTGCCTGCGCGAGCGCACGCGGCGGAACCACAGCACCAGACCGGCCAGCGCGATGACCCACAGCCAGGAGGCGGCGAGTTCGCTATAGAGCCTGCCGGGTTCGCCGAGGTGCAGATCGCGGTGCAACTGGTCGATCCAGGTGCGCAGCGGCAGCGCTTGCGAGCTGCCGTAGATGACCGATTCGCCGACCGGCTCGGCGGTGTAGGGGTTGACGAACACCGCGCGGCGCTCGGATTCGCCCAGCGACGGGTCGGTGAAGATGACCCGGGTGGTGTCCTCGGGTCCGGGCGCGGGCGAGACCGCGGCGAGCGCGAGTTCCGGCCTCGTCGCCACCGCGGCGGTGACCTGCTCCGCCAGCGGGCGCGTCGCTTCGCCCGGTTCGACCGTCAGCAGGTCGCGGGAGACGAACGACTCCAACGTCGGCGAGATGGCGTAGAGCGCGCCGGTGACGGCCGCGATCAGGATGAAGGGCGCCACGAAGACGCCCGCGTAGAAGTGCAGCCGCATGGCCAGCGCTTGCATGCCGTTGCGAGCCGGGGACTTGCGCCGCCCAACGGGTTCGGGCGGCGGCGCCGAGGATTCGGCGTCGGGGGTGATGGTTTCTGTTGTGCTCACGGTCGTTTCGTTTCTGAGGTTCGGAACCCCGGTGGGTGCGCGAGACACCGCGCGCGACGCACACCGGCCGCACCGAGGAGTGCTCGGTGGGTGGAATGTGTGACATCGCTGGCGGCGAGAGTCCGGACGCGCACGACAAACAAGCGTCGGAACGCGGGACGGCGGCGGGAACGCGAACAGCGCGTTCGTGCACCGGGTGTGGGTTGAATCAGACGTGAACGAGCCGCGGCGGGCCACGGGTGCGCAGCGTCTCGGCGGCGAGAATCCGCAGGACGACGCGGTCGCGGTGGGTGGTGCGCAGCGGAGCCGGATCAGCGACGACCGGCACCCGATAGAGCACCGGCAGCACCCGTGCCAGGACGGCGGTACCGATCCGATAGGCCGCTTCGGCGCCGCGTATGACAACGGCGGCGACGCAGGCGGCGACGATGTGCGCGGCGAGCATCTGCGGGGTCAGCTGGGCGTCGCCGTGGTGCAGGTGCCCGGAGCTGAAGCCCATGGCGACGTGGCCGAGCAGCTGACCGCCGACCAGCGCCGTGATCAGACCCGCCGCGGTGTCGCGCAGCGGAGCGAGCCCGGCCACCAGCGCGCCGACGACCGCGGACGCCGCGGCGAGCAGGGCGAGGGTGGTGCTGTCGGGGGCCATGCCGCCCGAGGCCCAGCCGTGGGCAGCGATGGAGACGGTTCCCGAGATCGCACCGGCCGACCCGCCGCGCAGCCGCGCGACGGCGCTGCGACGTCCCGCAGCCGACCGGTCGAACTCGATACTCACCCGCTGATGATAACGGACCTGTTACTGGTCGCCGACCACACTGAGCGACCGCCGGAAAACAGCTCCGACCAGGCGGTTCCGTATGGAAGCTTCGGGTCAGGTCCGGTCGGCCTTGAACTGGTTGATCGGGCCCTTGTCCATCTTCACCTCGACGCGGCCGTCGGGTCGCAGGTACGCCGCGGGCCGGAATTCGGAGAACCGCTTGCTGTAGAGCTCGAGCCGTTCGATGAGCACGCCCTCGGGACGGTTGTAGACGATGCCGGGCACGCACGTGAAGATCCAGCTGGACTTCTTCGCCTGATCGGCGGGGATGACCACCTGATCGGCGCCGTTCTCGATGGCCAGCGACACCCGGTATTTGAAGAACGACCCGGTGCCGTTGTTGATCGCCGAGTACGCCACGGGCACGATCGCGACGATCTCGGGGGCGAAACGGACCTCGATGATCTCCTCGGCCTGCCCGCCGCCGCTGCGCACGTGACCTCGGCCGCGGTCGCCCAGGTGCCGGACCAGATCACGGTATTGCGGATTGGCCGGGGTGTCCTTGGCGTCGAAGGTGGCGACGTGCACGACCTCCCCGGTGTTCAACACGACCAGGGCGTAGGCCTCGTAGTCGGTACCGCTGGCCCATGCCACCCGTAGTCGGATCACCGGGGATTTCTCCAGCAAGACGGGTGGGGCGTTCTTGGTCAGGGTGACCGCGCCCTTGGAGAAGTTCACGCCGGGCGGCGGGGTCTGTGGGGGAATGCCCTGCGGTGACGAGGTCGGCGAAAAAGCTTGCGCGGCATGCGGGTCCGGTGGCGAGCCGGAAGTCGAACCGGCGGGCGGTGCTGGCGGAGACGGGAATCGTTGCGGGACGGCTTGATACGGATCGGGCGGCGTGCCGAAGCTCGCGCAGTGCTGTGCGGCAGCAGTATTCGCACTGTGTGGCTCGTCGTCTACGGAGATGCCGAAATCGGTGGCCAACCCGGCCAATCCGGTCGCGTACCCCTGCGCCACGTTGCGCAGCTTCCAGCTGTTCGCGCGGCGATACACCTCGCCGAGGATGACGGTGGTCTCCGAACTCAGTCCGGTGATCGGCAGATCGTGGGCGAGCCCGCCGTCCTCGGTGATGCGGACCGCGAGCGGAATGCCGCCGAACACACCGTTGTCCACCGACGCCGCCACGACAAGCCGGTCGGTCACCGCGCCGACGCTGGGCAGATCGATACTGATCGCGCCGTCGGTCAGGCGCACCGCACCGTCCGGCGAGACCGGCTGGTTGTAGAAGACGAATTCGCTGTCGTCACCGACTTTGCCGTGGTCGCGCACACAGAGCACCGAGAGATCGATACCGGCGGGCGCCACGGTCACGTGCAATCGCCCGCCGCCCAGCGCGACGTTCCCACCTTTGCCGATCACGCTGGACATCGCGCCCCTGTCGCTCGAACTGCCTTCTCGCGCAAGCCTAATACCGACAGACCGGGCGGTCGACAGCCCGCGCGGCCCCGGTTCTCGACGAAACGGGCGCCGCGCGAGCGATCACGGAATCAGTTCTCGATCTCCATCTCGATCAACGGCTTGCGCAACAGCTTGCCGGTGGCGTTGCGCGGCAGTTCGTCGAGGAAGATCACCTCGCGCGGCACCTTGTAGCGGGCCAGGTTCGCCCTGACGTAGTCCTTGATCTCCTGCGGATCGCGCTTGGAGTCCGGGCCCGGCACGACGAACGCGCGCAGCCGCTTGCCGTACTCGCGGTCGTCGACGCCGACCACGGCGGCCTCGAAGATGTCCTCGCGCCCGGCGATCAGGTTCTCCACCTCGAGCGGGAAGACGTTCTCGCCGCCGGAGACGATCATGTCGTCGTCGCGGCCGTCGATGTAGAGCAGGCCGTCCTCGTCGAAGTGCCCGACGTCGCCGCTGGACATCATGCCGTCGACGATCTCCTTGGTTCGGCCGTCGGTGTAGCCGCTGAACGCGAATCCGTTGTCCACGAAGATGGTTCCGGTGACGTTCGGCTCGGTGATCGGCTTGCGGTTCTCGTCGAGCAGCACGATGCGGATTCCGACGGGCGCGCGGCCCGCGGTAGTCGGCGACTTGCGCATGTCCGCGGGGGTGGCCACGGTCATCACGGCGCACTCGGTGGAGCCGTACAGGTTGTAGAGGCTGTCGTTGAAGTGGTCCAGCGTGCGGGTGACCACGTCGGGTGCGATGGCCGAGCCCGCCGCGAAGATCACCTTGATGCTGCGCACGTCGTACTTGGCGAGCACGTCGTCGCCGAGATCGAGGATGCGCTGCAACATGGTCGGCACGACGACCAGCGAGTCCGCGCGGTACTTGTCGATATTGGCCAGCGTCTGCTCGGGATTGAAGCGGCGCTGCTGGAAGACGACCCGATTGCCGAGCGCCAGACCCAGGGTGAACTGGGAAAGGCCGGTGCCGTGGAAGATCGGCGCGGCCATGATCATCGTGCCGTTGGCGGGCAGCGGCACCCGGTCGACGAACTGCGCCGAGGCGAACGGGCTGACCCGGTCGCGCGGCGCGCCCTTCGGGGTGCCGGTGGTGCCGCTGGTCAGGATGACCATGCCGCCGGGCTTGGCCGGGGCGGGCAGCGGCGCGGTGGACCGGCCGGCGGACAGCGATTCGACGGTCGGAATCGACGGATCGGCGTTGTCCTTCTCGTCCACCCAGGTGAGGATGCGCGGGATCTCGGCGGGGATGGCGCTCATCAGATCGAGGAACTCGCTGTCGTGCAGCACGGCCTTGACCTTCTCGCGCGTGGCGACGTCGGCGAACTGCGGCTTGGCGAATCCCGTGTTCATCAGCACCGCGCGCACACCGAGCTTGCCCGCGGCCAGCAGGCTGAGCACCATGCCGCGGTGGTCGCGGGCCAGCACGGCGACGACATCGCCCGCCCGGATGCCCTGAGCTTCCAATCCGCGCGCGAAGGCGTTGGACTGCTCGTTGAGCTGACCGAAGGTCACCTCGCCGCGCTCGTCCACGATGGCGGCGGCATGCGGCCTGGTCTGCGCGGCGTGCATGACGACACCGGCGAACGGACCGAACTTCAGCACGTTGAACGCCGAGCGTGCCGCGTGGTCGGGGCGCAGCGGGTTGAACAGACCCCGCTTCACCATGACGTTCACGCCGAGTGCGAGATCACCGGCCTTGCGAACGGAACCGCCGAGCGCGGGAAGCGACAAAGACATAAGGGACAACCTTCCGCGGTCCAGCCACCGGGACTCGGGGTGGTGTGGACCGCAACATCGAGATCCAGTGCTAGCGCTAACAATAGCAAGCAACTGTTACCGAGTGTGTCATCCATCTCACCGCGTGCGGGTCTTGTCTTTGAAATCCCTCGCGGGTCGCGAATCGGTTGCGCGGCAACGGCTCCGATTCGCGACCCGCGATCGGCCTAGACCTGGTACTCCACGAGCACCCGGCGCAGCAGCTTGCCGGTCGGGTTGCGGGGCAGATCGTCGAGGAAGACGACCTCGCGCGGCACCTTGTACCTGGCCAGGTTGTCCTTGACGTAGGCCTTGAGTTCCTCGCCGTCGGGCGTGTGGCCCGGCTCGGGGACGATGAAGGCGCGCAGCCGCTTGCCGAACTCCACGTCGTCCACGCCGATCACCGCGGCGTCGAACACGTCAGGGCGCTCCAGCAACAGGTTCTCCACCTCCTGCGGGAAGACGTTCTCGCCGCCGGAGACGATCATGTCGTCGTCACGGCCGTCGACCATCAGCAGACCGTTGTCGTCGAAGTGCCCGACGTCGCCGCTGGACATGTATCCGTCGATGATCTGCTTGTTGCGGCCGTCGGTGTAGCCCTCGAACGGCGCGCCGCTGCGCACGAAGATGCGCGCGGTGACGTTGCGGCCGGTGACCAGCTGGTCGTTGTCGTCGTAGAGCCGAACGTCGCAGGTGATCGGCGGGCGCCCGACCGTGCCGGGGGCCTGCGCCAGCTCTTCCGGCTTGGCGATGGTGGCGATCGCGACCTCGGTCGAGCCGTACAGGTTGTGCAGCACCGGGCCGAAGACCTCGGCGGCGCGCACGCACAGTTCGGGCGAGAGCGCGGAACCGGCGAGCACGATGGCCTTCAGCGAGGAGGTGTCGTACTTGGCGCGCACCTCCTCGGGCAGCTCTACCATGCGGTGCAACATGGTCGGCACCGCGACCAGCATGTCGGCCTTGTGGTCGGAGACCATCTTCAACGTCGCCTCGGCGTCGAAGCGGCGGCGCATCACGATCTTGTTGGACAGCACCGTGCCGACCAGCCAGGTGCCGAGACCGGTGCTGTGGAAGATCGGCGAGACGATCACCATCGTGCCGAACTTCTGGAACGGGATGCGGTCGACGAACTGCGCGGTGGCCATCGGCGTCACCTTGGTGCGCGGCGCGCCCTTGGGCAGGCCGGTGGTGCCGCTGGTGAGGATGATGAAGCCGCCGGGCTTGCTCGGCGCGGGCAGCGGCTCGGTGGAGTTCGCGGCGATCAGGTCGTCGAAGGTCTGCGCGCCCTGCGGCAGCTGAGCGCCCTCGTCGACCCAGGTCAGGTAGCGCGGCAGGTCGGCGGGCAGCGCGTCGAGCAGCCCGAGGAACTCGCTGTCGTGCAGCACCGCCTTGACCTTCTCGCGGACGCACACCTCGGCGAACTGCGGCTTGGCGAAGCCGGTGTTCATCAGCGCGATTCGCGCGCCTAGTTTGCCCGCGGCGATCATCGACATGATCAGGCCGCGGTGGTCGCGCGCCAGCACGGCGACCACGGTGCCCTCGGTGATGCCCGCCGCGTGCAGGCCGCGGGCGACGGCGGTGGACTGCTCGTCCAGCTCGCGATAGGTCAGCTCGCCGCGTTCGTCGGCGAGGGCGACCCGATCCGGCGCGATGCGGGCGGAATGCCGCACCAGGGCCGCCTGCGGGCCGAACGCCTTGGTCTCGCGCATAGTGCGCAGGGTTTCCAGCGGTGCCTTGGGATCGCTGACTCCACGATGCCGCAGCACCCCCAGGGCTTTCACGGTTTCCAGCGCACGCGCCACGCTCACCTCGAACTCCTCCACTGAACATTCGCGTCGGCACTCGACCTCGCGATGCGGCTATGTGGATGCCTACCGTAGCAGCGAACGTGTCATGGGTCACATTGGAAGGCGACAAAGCGGACAATGGTCCTGTGTGACGTGGCATCGTCGGCGCGGGTCTCTCCGGGCGGCGCCAGTGGCTCGCTCCCGCGGCCTCGCCACCCGCCCGAGCCGACGCACGACACCCGCCGCCCGGATGGGACACCGACATGTCGAGAAACCTGACCCAACTGGAATTGCTGATCGAGCTGGAGCCGATCGTCGAGCGCGAACTGAATCGGCACCTGGCGACGGCCAAGAACTGGCACCCCCACGACTACGTGCCCTGGGGTGAAGGCCGCAACTACGCCGCGATGGGCGGCGCCGACTGGGAGCCGGAACAGTCGCGGCTGTCCGAAGTGGCGAGAGCGGCCATGGTGGTCAACTTGCTCACCGAGGACAACCTGCCCTCCTACCACCGCGAGATCGCCGAGGGCTTCTCCCGGGACGGGGCATGGGGCACCTGGGTCGGCCGCTGGACCGCCGAGGAGAACCGGCACGGCATCACGATGCGCGACTACCTCGTCGTCACCAGGGGAGTGGACCCGGTCGCGCTGGAACGCGCCCGCATGGTGCACATGACCAAGGGCGCCGACACGCCCGCAGCCTGGGACCACGACAACAACGCGCTCTACGGCTTGGCGTACGTGACCTTCCAAGAGCTCGCCACTCGGGTGAGTCATCGCAATACCGGCAAGGTCTGCGACGATCCGATCGCGGACAAGATGCTGCAACGCATCGCCGCCGACGAGAACCTGCACATGGTCTTCTACCGCAACATGTGCGAAGCGGCCCTCGAGCTCACACCCGACCAAGCGCTGGAGGCGATTTCGACAATCGTGCGGAGGTTCCGGATGCCGGGCATCGGCATGCCGGACTTCCGTCGCAAGGCGGTCCTCATCGCCAAACATGGCATCTACGATCCGCGCCAGCACCTGGACGACGTGCTGATGCCGGTGTTGCGGAAGTGGAACATTTTCGGCCGCAGCGATTTCGGACCTCGCGGCGAGCGATGCCGGGAGGAGTTCGGCACGTACGTCGAGCAGTTGGATCGGGACGCGGCGCGGTTCGAGGAGCGGCGCGACCGGATATTGATGGCGGAAGCGGCTCGCCGATTGGCCGCGGAGACAGGAGATTCCGGGCGGGGGTGATTGTGTCGCGGCGGCGCGGTGGCCGCCGCGACGAACCGAGGGTCAGTTGTAGACCGCGCCCATCGAGGGGACGGAGATGGTGCCGCGCTGGTACTGGTAGCCGTCCGGGTTGGCGTCGCTGACCGGGACCGACCAACGGTGCCACAGGGTTCCGAACACCGCGGAGACGATCATGCCGGGGCCGAGGTCGAGCGCCCTGGAACGGATAGTGGTGTCGACCGGAACGTCGTTGTGCTCGTAGAGCACCTCGGTGCCGCTGCGTCCGTTGGACAGATTGACCCACAGCGCTTCCATCTTGGCGCCGCCCTGGTTCGGCGAGATGGTGCCGGGACCGCCGAAGAAGCCGAGGCGGAAGCCGTCGGTGCCCAGCGCGATGCCCGACCCGTACACGCCGGGGCCCCCGCCGCGGCCGATGTCGGACTGGGCCGGAATCTGGAACGGCTGGGCGGGCAGCGCGACCTTGCTCTTGGCGGGCAACCGGTCCCGCTCGGCGAGGAGTCGCTCGATCGCCTCCTCCGCCAAGGGATTACCTTCGGCGGCCTCCCGCAGCTTCTGCACCGCGACGCCCCAGTCCACGGTCGGGACCTCGGGCTCCGCCGCCGCGCTCCCGCTGAACACCGTCGCCAACACGGCCGAAATGGCCGCCGCCGCGGTGAGATGACGCTTGAAACTCAGTCGACGCATAACCAATCTCCTTGCCAGAGTCCTTGGTACAGCCTTACTGAAATTCCTCCGCTGATTCGCGGTAACCCCCCGGGACCCTACCGACCCTCGAAACCCCACCACAACCCACCCCGAACAACAGCTGGCTCAGGCGCACAACGCAGGCCGCCGACCCGGCAGGGCTACCCACCGGAGGTCGTGACAGCCACGAAGACGCGCTCGCGTGCGGGCCGCGAGCCACCGATCGTTGCACTCACGCGCGCATTGTCCGCCCGCAGAACGTCGCGATCGTGAGATCTGTTGGGACACAGCGCTGTTCACATTGTTCCCTGGGGCACTTTCCGATACCGTGTACGACGGAATGTGGCCCGGCCGCATACCTGCGCAGAACTCGCAGATGAGGGGGAATCATCCATGATTACAACTTTTTCGAGCAGGCGCGTGCGCCGATTCGGTCTCGGTGCTGCGGTGGCCGCTGCGGTAATGGTGCTCGCCGCGCCCACCGCCTCTGCGGCTGAAGCTCGCTTGACGATGTCCTCGGACAATGGGACCTACTCTGTCTGGTCAACCTATTCGCTGACGATCACTGCGGACCCCGCAATGGAAGGGACAGCGACCTTCTGTACCACCGTCGATCGCATAACGACCTGTTACCAGCCGATCCAATCATCGAACGGCACCGCAACGATGCAATGGACACCGTCGAAACAGGGCACATATGACATCGAGGCCAAGTATGTCTACGCCGCTCCGGACGGGCCCAACGGTAGTTACGGACTCCGTGCTCGTGCGACTATCCGTGTCTACTGCCCTGGCCATCAAGGGCAGTCGTGGAACTGTCCGCGCCCCTGAGGACTATCCGGCCGGTGCAGGTGGCCGGTTCGAGGCTCCGGTCATCCCACCGGTGACGGCTGAGTTGGCCACCGCAGAAACTGCGCCGCCCCGGTAGCTTTCCGACGATGACGGCCTACGGGCGGCCTGAGCGAGCGGTCGTGCGATGGGCTCGACATCAGAGACGACGAAACAGGTGCGGGGCCACCCGACCCCGCACCTGTTTCGCTTCAGGTCAGCGCGTCACTTGAGTTCGGCGCTGGTCTTGCCGAGCACCCGCCGCGCCACGATGAGCTGCTGGATCTGCTGGGTCCCTTCGAAGATGTCGAGGATCTTCGAGTCGCGGCCCCACTTCTCCAGCAGGGTGCGCTGGGAGTAGCCGATGGTGCCTGCCAGTTCGACGGCCTTGAGGGTGATGTCGGTGCCGGTGCGGCCCGCCTTGGCCTTCGACATGGAGGCTTCGAGCGAGTTGGGCTTCTTGTTGTCGGCCATCCACGCCGCGCGCAGCGCGAGCAGGTAGGCGGACTCGTAATCGGCTTCCATGCGCAAGAATTCGGCCGCCGCGGCGTGCTGGTTGATCGCCGGGGTGTCGTAGGAAATCTCGATACCCGCGGCGGTCAGGATGGCGCGCAGCTCCTCGAGCGCGGCACGGGCCACGCCGACGGCCATCGCGGCGACCAGCGGGCGGGTGTTGTCGAAGGTCTGCATGACCCCGGCAAAACCCTTCTCCACGTTGACTTCCGGGCTGCCGAGGATGTTGTCGGCGGGAATCCGGCAGTCCTGCAACAGGAGCACGGCGGTGTCGGAGGCCTTGATGCCGAGCTTGTGCTCGAGCCGGGCCACCGACAGGCCCGGAGCGTCGCGCGGCACGACGAACGACTTGATCGCCGCGCGACCGAGGCTCTTGTCGACGGTCGCCCACACCACGATGTGGGTGGCGCGCTGACCAGCGGTGACGAAGATCTTCTCGCCGTTGAGCACCCACTCGTCACCGTCGCGCACCGCGGTGGTGGTGACGGCGGCGGAGTCGGAGCCGAACGACGGCTCGGTGATGGCCATCGCGGCCCACACCTTGCCGAAGCGCTTCAGCTGCTCGTCGGTGGCGACGGCCGCGATGGCCGCGTTGCCGAGACCCTGGTAGGGGATCGACAGCATCAGGCCGACGTCGCCCCACGAGGTCTCCAGGGCGTTCAGCAGCGCGGACATGTTGCCGCCGTTGGTGTTTCCGAGCAGCTCGGTGGCGTGCGCGTCGGATTCCTCGGAGCGGCCGCCCGCGGCGCCGCCGATCTTCTGGGTGCCGGAGTCGGCCAGGCCCTCGACCATGGCGGCCATGGTGTCCAGCTCGACCGGGTACTCGTGCTCGCCGAGGTCGTACTTGCGCGAGATCGGCCGGAAGATCTCCTTGGCGACCTGGTGGGCCTGGTTGGCGCTGGCCCGCAGCTTCTTGGGGAGTTCGAGATTGATCATTGTTGAAGGTCTCCTGAAGGAAGGAACGAGCCGATCAGATGAGCACGACACCCTCGGCGACGCCGACGGCCCGCAGATCGCGGTACCAGCGCTCGACCGGGTGTTCCTTGGTGAAGCCGTGGCCGCCGAGCAGCTGCACGCCGTCCAGGCCGATCTGCATGCCCTTGTCGGTGGCCAGCTTGCGGGCCAGCGCCGCCTCGCGACCGAAGGACAGGCCCTGCTCCGCGCGTGACGCACCCCGCAGGGTCACGAGCCGCAGACCGTCGAGCTCGATGGCGATGTTGGCGACCATGAACGCCACCGCCTGGCGGTGCGAGATCGGCTCGCCGAACGCCTCGCGCTCGTTGACGTAGGGGATCACGTAGTCCAGCACGGCCTGGCTGGTGCCGGCGGCGAGCGAAGCCCAGCCCAGTCGCGCGAGGCGCACCGCGTCGGCGTACTCCTCGGCGCGGGTCTTGGCGTCGCCGTCGCCGAGCACGGCGTCGGCGGAGACCGCCACGTCGTTGAGCAGCAGGCGGCCGATGCCCGCGGCGCGCAAACCCATGCTCGGGTCGGCCTCCACGACCAGGCCCGGCGCGTCGGACTCGACGATGAACAGGGCGGGACGGCCGTCGAGCTCGGCGGCGATCAGGAACAGCTCGGCGTCCGCGGCGGCGGGCACCAGGCTCTTGACGCCGTTGAGGCGGTAGCCGCTCGGGGAGCGGGTGGCCTTGGTCTGCAGGGCGAACGGGTCGAACAGGGCGCGCGGCTCGTTGATCACGACCGAGGCCTGCGGCACGTTCTCGCCGGTGAAGGCGGGCAGGTAGGTCTTCTGCTGGGAATCGGTGCCCCACTGGGAGAGGGCGACCGCGACGCCGCTCGGCGCCAGGATCGGCAGCGCGAGGCCCATGTCACCGTGCGCGAGCGCCTCGGCGACCATCGAGTTGGTGACCGCGCCGCGTTCGGAGGCCGCACCCTCGAGCTCCTCGGGCACGTTGATCAGGGTGATGCCGAGTTCCGCGGCGCGCTCGAGCAGGTCGCGCGGCGCCTTGGCGGAGTTGTCGGCCTCGTAGGCCGCGGGGCGCAGGATCTCGGCGGCGAATTCGCGTACGGTCTCGACGATCATCTGCTGCTCGTCGGACGGGGTGATGTCGAAGAGGTCCTTCTTCTTCGACTCGTTGTCCGCGAGCCGCTTGGGGGCGCCGCCGCCCGCGACCTTGTTGAACGCGCGGGTGGCCGCACCCAGGGTGCGGAAGCCGGTCTTGGTGCCTTCGTAGGTGACTCGCTCGATCGGCTTGCGCAGGTTGTACTTCTCGGCGAGCTCCGACCCGGTGAGGGTTGTCATGACCCGCATCGCGGCACCCATCCAGTCCCGCTTGGGCTGGTTGAGGCCGACGGCTGACGTGTCTGGACGTCGCGTCGTTGCGCTGTCTCGAGTGCTCATCATCACCTGTTTTCTCGGGTGGGTGGGTGAGGTCTTGTCCCAGCTATCTTACTCCTGAGTAAGGCAATCTTACTCCAGAGTAAGAAGACCGTCGAGCGGCCATCGGAGTCGATGCTGCCGGAGGTTGCCGACGCATGCTGGACGGTCGACCGATTCGCCTCTCGATCCCAGGTGCCCGGCATTTTTTCAGTGATACCTCACGTATTGCCGAATAGTGAAACGAATGTACTTCACAATGCTGCGGATTCGGCTACGGTGTCGGCACATAGTTGCCCCCGAAATGGAGGTCTTGTTCATGAAACGACTTGTGGTATTGGCCGGGTTCGCGGTGGCGGTGGGATTGTGCGCACCGGTCGCGGGCGCCGCGCCCGGACTGCCGTTGACGCCCATCGATGTGGATCCGGGCGGCCCGCCGCGGGTCGATTTCGGTTCCGGCGCACCGGTGTTCGATTTGGGCTCGGGCGAGGGCGGGACGGGCATCGACCTCGGGTCGGGCGAGGTCGGATTCCCGTCCGGGTCGGCGGGGTCGGGATCCGGGGAGTCCGGTTCGGCGACGGGGTCGGGAACCGGCTCCGCGCGGCCGGGTAGCGCGGGCTGACGGAGGCGGCTCCGCGGGGCCGTCGCATCGGACGGTGCGTTGGTCTCGCGTGGCCGGGATCAGCCGCCGTTCACCCCGCTGGTGGCCAGGGCGATGTCGGCGATCGATTCCGAATCGTTGCCGCTGCTGCGGGCCCCAGCCGTGCTCGCGGCGACACTCGGGGTGGTCTGCGCCGGGCTGATGGCTCGCGAGTTCGGCGGCGGTCGCGGGGCGCAGACCTTGGCAGCTGCGGCGGTTGCCAGCGCTGCCCTGGTGCAGGGTGTCGGGCACATGTCGAGCGCGGCGGTGTTCGATCTGGCGCTATCGCCCGTTCCCTGTCACCTATGTCCTGCTGTTCGTCGTGTTTCTGCTGACCGGCGGCAAGGCCTACCGCATCGACAACGGCCTCGGCATCGACAACGACGAGCAGGGCGAGCCGCTGTTCGTGTGCCGCGAACTCCGCGCACCGTGGCATGAACTCTGGCCGCGCGCAAAGTATCTCGGCTGACAGCTAGAGTCCGTGCCGACACAGGAATTCGTCGATGGTCTTCCACCACTCCTCGGGCCGCTCGATCATGAGCACATGTCCGGCGTGGATCTCGGTGTACTCCGCGCCGGGGATGGCGGCCGCGAGAGCGCGCGAGTTGGCCGGATGGATGAGCAGGTCGGCCGTGGCGTTCACCACCAGGGTCGGCACCGCGACGTGTGCCAAATCATCGGTGGTATCGACGTTTTCGACGAGCACCGCTTGCTGTCGGGTGCCGCCGGGAACGGACCCGGCCATCTGGCGGACGAGCGCGTCGGACGCCGCCGCGGACAGCGACTCGAGGTGGTCCGCCGAGAATCCCACCAAGGCCGACAGCCGCGCGAACGTCTCGGTGTCGCCGAGATCGAGCAGATCCTGCCACGCTTGCGCGACGATCCTGGCGCGGTTGTCCGCCCTCGAAAAGCCTGCGGCCAGCACCAATCCGCGGATCCGGTCGGGATGCCGCACCGCGGCGCGCACCGCGACCGTGGTGCCGAGCGAGTACCCGATGATCGTGAACGTCTCGACGCCCGCCTCCACCGCGGCCGCGACCAAGGTGTCGGCGAGTCCGTCGACGTCGAGGCAGGTGTCGTCGCCCGGATAGTCGGAGGCCACCACGGTGTGCTTCGCGGCCAGTGCCGCAACGATGCCGCCGAAATTGCTCTCGATCGATCCGCTCGCTCCGTGCGCGAGGACGATGCCGGGCCCGGACCCGGTGACGGTGGTGGTCAGAGGAATCGCAGTCATGCCGCAGAAGTTAGGTATTGACATGGATGTGAAGGCCAACCCGGAGTGAGCGGAGTCACATGCTGATCGGAGACCTGTCGCGGGCCTGCGGCGTGAGCCCGCGGCTGTTGCGCTACTACGAGGAACAGGGTCTGTTGCTGCCCGGCCGAGACGCCAAGGGCTACCGCGTCTACGGCGAGGACGCACAAGTGCGGGTCGCGCGCATTCGCGAATTGCTTTCGGCCGGAATGTCGACGGAGGACATCCGCGGTCTGCTGCCCTGTCTGTGGGATCCGACGCGGTGGGTGCTGCCCTGCGACGAGTCGCTCGACATCGTGGAACAGCGCTACGCCGAACTCGACGGCAAGATCGCCGAACTCGTGCGGCAGCGTGCTCTGCTCGGCGTCCAGCGCGATGCCATCCGTGACTGGCTCGCGCGAGAGTGACTCGCGGGCATTAGCGTATGCCGCATGCCATCACGGATGGGGAGTATGCGTTTCGGCGCCGCGCTCTTGGCGCTCGCGGCCGCATCGGTCATCGGATCGCCGACGGCCAGTGGTGATTTCGTGCCCGCGTCCTGTGCGCAGGGTTGGGGCGTGGAGACCGTGGTCGAGGGTGTCGGCAATCTGGAAAATCTCGACAGCGACGGTGCGGGCGGGTTCTACGTCACCGGCATCCTCGACGGATTCCTCGCCCACGTGGACGCCGCCGGTCGCTTCGAACCGCTGGTCACCGGGCTCGACCACCCGGCGGGCGTGCGCGTGGTCGGCCGCTCCGTGTACTTCCTCACCGGCGACGGCCTCGACGCCGCGCCGGGCACGTTGCGGCGCTACGACATCGACACCGGCGCGGTCGAGGTCCTGCTGACCGGCCTGAACGGACCGAACGGCCTGCTGGTCCTTCCCGACGGGGATCTGCTGTTCACCACCATCGGCATCAAGGCCCCGCCGACCGGCATCTCGCGCTACCGCCCGTCCACCGGCGAGTACACCAAGACCTGGTCGGCGCTGCCGCTGACCAACGGACTCGCGCTCGCCCCCGACGGTCGGTCCCTCTTCACCGACAGCCTGGAACTGAAGGTCTTCCGCATCCCGCTGGACGCGCCCAACAGCTGGAGCGCCGTCACCGGCATCCCGCAACTGCTCGCGCTGCCCGACGACATGGAGGCCACCCGCGACGGCCTGCTGTTCGTCGCCGATCACGCGCTGGGCGCCGTCTACCAGGTCGACACCGCCACCGGCGCGGCCTGCGCCATCATCACCGGACTGATCAAGCCCGGCCCCTTGCGTAACCCGCCGGACGGCGCGACCTCGGTGCGCATCGTGCGCGACGCCGACGGCTGGGCACTGTACGTCACGAGCATGGACGGCGCACTGCGCCGCCTGCGCCCACCGTCCGGTCTCGACCTCACACCCGCCGACGAACGGCGGCGCTAGCCGGAACCTGCGCCTGCGGCGTCCGCGCGCCAAGTAGGTTGGCGGGCATGGTGGATTCCCGAGCGCTCGAACCCCTCGAGATGGTTCCGGCGACCACGGCCGACGCCGCGCCGATCATCGCCATGCGCGATGGCTTGGCGCGCTGGATGGTGGACAACGGCATCGCGCAGTGGCTGCCCGGCGAGTATCCGGTCGCGATCCTCGCGCGCGAGGCGGCGCGCGGCGAATGGTACGTGCGACGCGAGCCGACCGGCGAGGTGCTGGCGGCCGTGCGGCTGATCTGGCACGACCCGGACTTTTGGGGACCCGACGAGATCGAGGCCGGGTACGTGCACGGACTCATGGTCGCGCCGGGCCACCGCGGCCGGAGGCTCGGCGCGCGCGCCCTCGCGTTCTGCGCCGAACGCACCTTGGCGCGCGGGCTCGACCGCCAGCGGCTGGACACCGCCGCGGACAATCGTGCGCTCCGGAAGTATTACGCCGCACAGGGTTTCACCGAGCTGCGGGAGACGACGCTGCCTCCGCAGTTCCACGGCACCGACCGCGTCGTTCTGATGGAGAAGCTGCTGGGCTGATCAGCGCGCGAAGCGGGACAGCACCGCCTCGTGCAGAAGTCCGTTCGTCGCGACGGCGTCGCCGCCGTGCGGTCCCGGCGTGCCGGACAGTGACGTGAAGACCCCGCCCGCCTCGCGGACCAGGATGTCGAGGGCGGCCAGATCCCACAGCGACACTTCGGGTTCGGTGGCGATGTCGACCGCGCCCTCGGCGAGCAGGCAGTAGCTGAAGAAATCGCCGTAGCCGCGCACCCGCCACACGTCGTCGGTGAGCGCGAGGAAGTCCTCGCGCATGCCGCGCTCGCGCCAGCCGGACAAGCTGGAGAAGGCCAGGCTCGCCGAGTCGAGCTCGGCGACGGCGGACACCGAGATCGGGTGCGGCGCACCGGGATGGAAAGTGGTCCAGGCGCCCGAACCCGCGGCCGCCCACCAGCGCCGCGCCAGCGCGGGCGCGCTCACCACGCCGACCACCGGCACCCCGTCCTCCAACAGCGCGATCAGGCTGGCCCAGATCGGCACGCCGCGCACGAAGTTCTTGGTGCCGTCGATCGGGTCGACCACCCACTGGCGTCCGGCGAATTCCGCGTCGCCGCCGAACTCCTCGCCGAGCACCGAATCCGCAGGCCGCTCCTGCGTCAGCGTGTGGCGGATCGCCCGCTCCACCGCGAGGTCGGCGTCCGAGACCGGCGTCAGGTCCGGCTTGGCGTCCACCTTCAGGTCCAGCGCGCCGAACCGCGCCTTGGTGATCGAGTCGGCCGCGTCGGCCAGCCGCAACGCGAGTTCCAGGTCAGAGGAGTGAGCAGCCACGTCCGCAAACCCTAATGGACGCAGCCGGACGGAGTCCGTCGACAGCCCGCGCACGGCCGCAGGGAAGGCGGAGGCATGGGTAGTGGACGGAGTGATCAAAAGCGGCTCAGGAGGCGACCGATGCCGTTCGTGCCGCGGCCAGCGCGCCTGCCCACCACCGCAACTGGCCGAGCATCGTCTGCGCCGCGGCGGCGGGCTCGTCCGGTTCGCGCAGCCGACCCGCTTCGTCGAAGAGCAGGTAGTAGCGCGGGAACGAGACGTACTCGCGGACCGTGTGCGCGTTCAGCTCGTTGAAGACCTGCCGCAGGTGCTCGATCGCGAGCAGCCCGCCGCTGCCGCCGCTGTAGCCGACGAACCCGATCGCCTTAGCGTCCCACTGGGTGAAGTGCCAGTCGATGGCCGCCTTGAGCGCGGCCGGGTAGCTGCGGTTGTAATCGGGCGTGACGATGACGAACGCGTCGGCGGCGGCGAGCCGCGCGGTGAGGTCGTCCATGCCCGCGGGCCGGGGCGGGTTCGGCTCCAGCGCGGGCGGGACCGCGGGCAGCGCGAGCGGCAGCTCCGCGTCGGCGAGGTCGATCACGTCGACCTCGAAGCCGCCGTGCCGAGCCGCCTGTTCGGCGAACCAGGCGGCCACCGTGGGACCGAACCGTCCCTCCCGGACACTGCCGATGATCACCGCGAGCCTGAGTGACGACATTGCTGTTCTCCTTGCGCATCGAGTGCGGCCGGTGCGACCGCCATGTCTCAATGTGCTGCGGCACGGACGATGCTGGAAGGCCGCGCCGAGAGTGGTAGCGGCAGGGCCACCCTCGGGGCGACCCCCGCTTGTACTGTTCGAAGGGTGAGCGACAACGAGCTCGGCCTGTTCCTGCGCAGCAGACGCGAGGCGGTGAGTCCGGCCCGGGTCGGCCTGCCCGCCGGACCGCGCAGGCGCACCCCCGGACTTCGCCGCGCCGAGCTGGCCACCCTGGCCGGGGTCAGTGTCGAGTACATCACCCGGCTGGAGCAGGGACGCGATCGTCACCCCTCGCCGCCGGTGCTCTCCGCGCTGGCCGACGCGCTTCAGCTCGCGCCGAGCGAACGCATCCACCTGCATCGCCTGACCAAGGCCACCACCCCGGGGTTCACCTGCATGGGCGACGCGCAGCCGAACCGCCAGGTGCGGCCCACGGTGCGCGCCGTGCTCGATCATCTGGATCCGGCGGCCGCGGTCGTGGTCAATCGGCTCGGCGAGGTGCTCGCCTGCACCGACGGCTACCGCAGGCTGATGGGTCCGACGGGCCTGCTCGACGCCGACCCCTTCGCCAACCTCGCGCGTTTCGTCTTCGCCGACCAACGCGCCCGCCAGATCTATCCGGACTGGGACTACGTGGCCGACCAGCAGGTCGCGACGCTGAAGCAGGGGCCCTTCCGCGCGGACCCCGCGATCACGGCGCTCGCCGACGAACTCACCGTGGTCGCGGGGGACGAGTTCACCCGGCGGGTGGCCAGCGTCCCGAGTCTGCCCGCCGCCACCGGCGTCACCCGGCTCGCCCACCCGGCGGCCGGTCCGCTGCGGCTCGCCTACGAGACCCTCGACCTGTTCGCCGACGACGACCAGCAGATAGTCGTCCATCTCCCCGCCGATGACGCCACCGCCGCGGCGCTGGACACGCTGGCGGGTCGCCGCCCCGGACAGCTGCGCGCGGTCTCCGGTTGAGGTGTGCCAGGAAATCGCGGGCGCGCTTTTCGTGGTATCGACCGGGACCGGTAGCCTAGTAGACCGTGCATCCTGATGTTTC
Organism: Nocardia sp. CNS-044; assembly: GCF_059570515.1. Taxonomy (NCBI): domain Bacteria; kingdom Bacillati; phylum Actinomycetota; class Actinomycetes; order Mycobacteriales; family Nocardiaceae; genus Nocardia; species Nocardia sp. CNS-044. The sequence goes on along the minus strand of NZ_JCANSX010000006.1, from coordinate 301,084 downwards.
CGCTGATCTCGCCGAACTCGACGCCACGCTGAAGACGGTCGAGTCGGTCCTCGACATCGAGGAACTGCGCCGCCGCATCGATGAACTCGAGCACCAGGCGGCCGATCCCGACCTGTGGAACAACCAGGACCACGCCCAGCAGGTGACCAGCGAGTTGTCCCACGCCCAGGGCGAGCTGCGCCGGGTCGAGGAGCTGCGCCAGCGGCTCGACGACCTGCCGGTGCTCTACGAGCTCGCCGAGGGCGAGGAGGGCGAGGCCCGCACCCAGGCCCTCGCCGAGGCCGACGCCGAACGCGCCGCGCTGCACGGCGACGTGGAGGCGATGGAGGTCCGCACCCTGCTCTCCGGCGAGTACGACAAGCGCGAGGCGCTGGTCAACATCCGCTCCGGCGCCGGTGGCGACGACGCCGCCGACTGGGCCGAGATGCTGATGCGCATGTACATCCGCTGGGCGGACCGGCACAAGTACCCCGTCGAGGTGTACGACACCTCCTACGCCGAGGGTCAGGGCATCAAGAGCGCCACCTTCGCGGTGAAGACGCCGTACGCCTACGGCACCCTCTCGGTCGAGATGGGCACCCACCGCCTGGTGCGGATCAGCCCGTTCGACAACCAGGGCCGCCGCCAGACCTCGTTCGCCGAGGTCGAGGTGCTTCCTGTGGTCGAGACCACCGACCACATCGAGGTGCCCGAGACCGAGATCCGCGTCGACGTGTACCGCTCCTCGGGCCCCGGTGGTCAGAGCGTCAACACCACCGACTCCGCGGTGCGCATCACGCACATCCCGACCGGCATCGTCGTCACCTGCCAGAACGAGAAATCCCAACTCCAGAACAAGATCTCGGCCATGCGTGTGCTGCAGGCCAAGCTGCTGGAGCGCAAGCGGCAGGAGGAGCGCGCCGAGATGGACGCGCTGAAGACCAACGAAGGCGCGTCTTGGGGCAACCAGATGCGCTCCTACGTGCTGCACCCCTACCAGATGGTCAAGGACCTGCGCACCGCGCACGAGGTGAACAACCCGACCGCGGTGCTGGACGGCGACATCGACGGTTTCATCGAGTCGGGTATCCGCTGGCGGATGCGGGAGCAGGCGAATTAATTTGCGCTGCGTGGCATTCCGGTGCGACGCGCGGCCTCGAACGGTGCTCCGTTGTAGCCTGTCTGGCGTGCGTGTCGCGGATGGTGTGAAACGGCAACAGGGATGGTCGCGGTGATCGCGGCGGCGTCCGCGGCGGATTCCACGGCGTGGCTGCGTTCCAGCGGCCTGGAGATCGTGCTGCTGATCCTCGGCGCGATGTTGTTCAGCCGGTTCGCCACCTTCGTGCGCGACCGGGTCACCAGCAAGATCGATGCCGGGTTCCGCAGCAGCGACGCGCTGGTGCGGACCGAGGCGGCCAAGCACCGGCACGCGCTGGCCCAGGTGCTCACCTGGGTGGTGCTGACCATCGTCTACGTGCTGGTCGGCATGGAGGTGTTGCAGCGGCTCGGCTTCCAGGTGACCGGTCTCGTCGCGCCCGCCGCGGTGCTCGGCGCCGCGCTCGGTTTCGGCGCGCAGCGCATCGTGCAGGACATTCTGGCCGGGTTCTTCCTGATCACGGAGCGACAGTACGGATTCGGTGACGTAGTTCGCATCGCCGTGACTGGAGCCGCGGAGGTGGCCGAGGGTACGGTCGAGGACGTCACGCTGCGGATCACCACGCTGCGCAACGCCGACGGTGAGGTGATCACCGTGCCGAACGGTCAGATCGTGAAAGTGACCAATCTGTCGAAGGATTGGGCGCGCGCCGCGATCGACGTTCCGGTGGCGGCCAGCGCCGACATCACCCGGGTGAACGAGATATTGCACAAGGTAGGAGCCGAGGCGTTCCGCGACCGCAGGCTCGAGCCGCTGCTGCTCGACGAACCCACCGTGATGGGCGTGGACGACCTCGCAATGGACCAGGTGCGCATCCGAATGGTTGCCCGGACGTTGCCGGGTAAGCAGTTCGAGGTCGGACGCGAGCTCAGGGTCCGAGTGGCCGCGGCCTTGCGCCGGGAAGGTATCAGTGAAACCACGTAAATCGACCGCGGTCCTCGGGGCCGCGTGGATCGCGACATTCGTGTTGTACCTGTTCGTCAAGCCTGATCAACCGGCTGCGACCGGGATCACTCAGGTCGTGAACGCCGTACCGGCGGTGGGGAATACGGAGCAGGCCGGGCAGTAGCCGCTGCTCGGGGCTGGATGGTAGCTGCGCATAGCCGGTGGATGCGCGGGTTTAGCTGGTTACACTGGCTCCCCGTGATCACCATGCGGAACGTCACCAAGTCGTACAAGACGTCGACGCGACCCGCGCTGGACAACATCACGGTCGATGTGAACAAGGGCGAGTTCGTCTTCATCATCGGACCGTCCGGTTCAGGCAAGTCGACTTTCATGCGTCTGCTCCTCAAGGAGGAATCGCCGAACGCGGGGGAGATCCGCGTCGCGGACTTCCGAGTCGATCGGCTCCCCGGACGCAAAGTGCCGAAGCTGCGCCAGCGCATCGGCTGCGTGTTCCAGGACTTCCGGCTCTTGCAGCAGAAGACGGTCCACGAGAACGTCGCGTTCGCGCTGGAGGTGATCGGCAAGCGTCGCCAGTTCATCGACCGCACGGTGCCCGAGGTGCTGGACATGGTCGGCCTCGGCGGCAAGAGCGACCGGCTACCCAGCGAGTTGTCCGGCGGTGAGCAGCAGCGAGTCGCCATCGCGCGCGCGTTCGTGAACCGGCCGCTGGTACTGCTGGCCGACGAGCCGACGGGCAACCTGGACCCCGATACCAGCGGCGACATCATGATGCTGCTCGAGCGCATCAACCGCATCGGGACCACGGTGGTCATGGCCACCCACGACAACCACATCGTCGACTCGATGCGCAGGCGGGTGGTCGAGCTCGACCGCGGCCGCCTGGTGCGCGACGACGCGATCGGCGTGTACGGAGTGGATCGATAATGCGCGCGAGTTTTCTCTTCAGCGAGGTCGTCACCGGTCTGCGCCGGAATGTGACGATGACCGTCGCGATGATCCTGACCACCGCGGTGTCGCTGGCGATGCTCGGCGGCGGCCTGCTCTCGGTGCGGATGGCCGACAAGACCGAGCAGTACTTCACCGGCCGCCTCGAGGTGCGCTTCTACCTCGACGAGGACATCTCCGCGAACGACCCGGACTGCGCCACCGATCCGTGCCGCTCGCTGCTGGCCGACATGAAGAACACCTCGGGCGTGGTCAGCGTGCAGTACCTCAATCGGGCCGCCGCGCTGGAGGAGGCGAAGAAGCTTTTCGCCGACCAGCCGGAGATGGTGCAGTACATCTCGGAGACGCCGCTGCCCGCCTCCATGCGGGTCAAGATGACCGACGGCGACCAGTACGAGCGGATCTACGACAACTACCACGCCCGCGAAGGCGTGCGCACCGTCGCCAACGACCGCGAGTTCGTCGACCGGCTGCTGCGGCTGTTCGACGGCCTGCGTAACGCGGCCTTCGGCCTCGCCGTGGTGATGGCGCTCGCGGCGCTGCTGCTGATCGCGAACATGATGCAGATCGCAGCGTTCACCAGGCGCACCGAGGTCGGGATCATGCGGTTGGTCGGCGCGACCCGCTGGTACACGCAGTTGCCGTTCCTGCTCGAGGCCGTTGTCGCGGCCGTCGCGGGTTCGGTTCTGGCGATCTTCGGGCTGCTCATCGCCCGTCCGCTGGTCATCGACCGGGCGCTCGGGCCGCTGTTCGACAGCAATGTGTTCCCGCGGATCACCGGGGACGACATCGCCACGGTCGCGCTGACGATTCTGCCCGTCGGCATTCTGGTCGCGGCCGTGGCGGCCTACGCCACGCTGCGGTATTACGTGCGCGAGTAGGCCGATGTTCGGCGGGCGGGCGGTGTGCGCGAGCGGGCCGCCGCGCCCGGTGAAATCGGCTCATCCCCATGTGGAGAACTCGGCCATTACGGCGGGATTCGTCGTGCAGCGGCGGCGCGATGGTCGGGGGTCGCTCGTAGGATGGGTGGCGTGAATCCCCCCGAAGCCCTCCCCGTCGACGTGACCGGTCCCGGCGCTCCCGCGAGCGCCGAAAGCGCTGCGGTGCAAGAGGATCTACGGTCGCGGGAGGTGCTGGGCCGGGTCTTCGGATACGACAGTTTCCGCGGCGACCAAGCCGAGATCGTCGAGCACGTGATCGCGGGCGGCGACGCGCTGGTGCTGATGCCTACCGGTGGCGGTAAGTCGCTGTGCTACCAGGTGCCCGCGCTCGTGCGGCCAGGCGTCGGCGTGGTGGTCTCGCCGCTCATCGCGCTGATGCAGGACCAGGTGGACGCGCTCAGTGCGCTCGGCGTGCGCGCGGGTTTCCTCAACTCGACGCAGTTCCCCGACGAGCGGCGGACGGTGGAGGCGCAGTTCCTCGCGGGCGAACTCGACCTGCTGTATCTGGCGCCGGAGCGGTTGCGACTGGAATCGACCGCGCAGTTGCTCGATCGCGGCAAGGTCGCGCTGTTCGCCATCGACGAGGCGCATTGCGTGTCACAGTGGGGCCACGACTTCCGGCCCGACTACCTGGGCCTGTCGATGCTGCACGAGCGCTGGCCCGACGTGCCGCGCATCGCGCTGACCGCGACCGCGACCGCGAAGACCCGCGACGAGATCATCGAGCGCCTCGATCTCGGCGGTGCGCGACGGTTCGTCGCCAGCTTCGACCGGCCCAACATTCAGTACCGCATCGAGCCGAAGAACCGACCGGAACGACAGCTGCTGGAGTTCATCCGCGCCGAACACGCCGGTGATGCGGGCATCGTCTACTGCCTGTCGCGCAATTCGGTGGAGAAGACGGCGGCCTTCCTCAACGAGAACGGCATCGGCGCGGTGCCGTATCACGCGGGGCTGGACCACCGCACCCGCGCGGTGAACCAGGCGCGGTTCCTGCGTGAGGACGGGTTGGTCGTGGTCGCCACCATCGCCTTCGGCATGGGCATCGACAAACCCGACGTGCGCTTCGTCGCCCATCTCGATCTGCCGAAGTCGGTCGAGGGTTACTACCAGGAGACCGGTCGTGCCGGACGCGACGGTCAGCCGTCGACCGCGTGGATGGTCTACGGACTCAACGACGTGGTGCAGCAGCGCAGACTGATCGACTCCTCCGAGGGCGACGCCGCGCACCGCCGCCAGCTGCAACTGCACCTGGACGCCATGCTGGCCCTGTGCGAGACCGTGGCCTGCCGTCGCACGCAGCTGCTCGCGTACTTCGGGCAGAGCGGTCAGTCGTGCGGCAACTGCGACACCTGCCTCACCCCGCCGGAAGCCTGGGACGGCACGGTCGCCGCGCAGAAGCTGCTGTCCACCGTCCTGCGCCTGAAGCGTGAGCGCGGTCAGAGCTTTGGCGCGGGTCATCTGGTCGACATCCTGCTCGGCAAGAAGAACCCCAAGGTGCTCCAGTACGACCACCACGAGCTCACGGTCTTCGGCATCGGCACCGATCTGCGCGATACCGAATGGCGCGGCGTCATCCGGCAGCTGCTCGCGCAGGGGCTGCTCGCGGTGCACGGCGACTACGGCGTGCTGACCCTGACCGAGGCCAGCCAAGAGGTGCTGTTCGACGGTCGTCAGGTGCGGCTGCGCCGCGAGCCGGAGCGTGTCGTCGAACCGGCGCGGTCCGCCAAGTCCAGCAAGGCGGCCGCGGCCGCCGACCTCGCCGCCTCCGATGTGCCGTTGTTCGAGAAGCTGCGCGAATGGCGCGGCGCCACCGCCAAGGAGCAGGGTGTGCCCGCCTACGTCGTCTTCCACGACGCGACGTTGCGCGAGATCGCCAGCCGCAAGCCCGCGAGCCTGGCGCAGCTGGGCGCGATCGGCGGCATCGGCGAGAACAAGCTCACCAAGTACGGCGAACAGGTGCTCGAGGTGCTCGCCGCCGAGTAACCGGCTCCGCACACGCCGGTGGACGAACTGTGAAATGTTGACCCCTCAAATCGACGGGTCCGCTGCCATGCGCCAGGATGGGCGGGGATATGGGCGTCGCGGAGGTCGGTGTGAGTGGTGGGCAGGAGATCAGTCGTCGGGAACTGCTGGCGGGTGCCGCCGCGGTCGCGGCCGGAGCGTCACTGGTTGGGCTGACGCCCGCCCAAGCGGTTCCGGTCGCGGCGGGCGTCACCAAGTTCGGGCTCCCAGCCCAGCGCTCTGTGCGCGTGCTCGTCACCGGCGACGCGGGCACCGGCACGCGCACGCAGTGGGCGGTCGCCGACGCCGCGCGGGCCTTCCACGCCCGCGAGCCGTTCTCGCTGGCGGTCGGCCTCGGCGACAACATCTACGACAGCGGTCCGAAAAGCGGCGACGACGCGCAGTTCGCGAGCAAGTTCGAGCACCCGAATACCGGACTGGATTTCCCGTGGGCGATGGTGCTCGGCAATCACGACACGAGCTCGGTCATCGGCGGTGACGGCGGCTGGCTGCTGCGCGGCAACCACGAGGTCGAATATCACGCCAACTCGTCGCGCTGGTGGATGCCGAGCCGCTACTACTCCGTCCGGGTGCCCGAAGAGCGGCCCGTGGTCGAGTTCTTCGTGCTCGACCTCAACCCGCTGGCCGCCTACCTACCCCCGCTGTTCGCGCCCTACTGGGCGGTCGACGGCGAGTTCATGAACGCGCAGCGCGCCTGGCTGGACCGAGCGATCGCCGAATCGCCCGCGCGCTGGAAGATCGCGTGCACGCACCACCCGTACCTGAACAACGGCCCGCACGGCGACGCGGGCAACTACGAGGGCCTGTCCATCGAACCGGTCAACGGCGTGCACGTGAAGCGGTTCTTCGAGGACCACGTGGTGGGCAAGTGCCATTTCATCCTCTCCGGCCACGATCACTCGCTCCAGGTGCTCGAACCCACCGCGGCGGCCAAGGGCACCCGCCAGCTGGTGTCGGGCGCGGCCGCGAAAACCGTTGGCGCCGAGCCACGGGTGACACCGGGCGGCACCGGGACGCCCGCGCTGTACGAGAGCTATCACCAGCTGGGCTTCATGGTCATGGATCTGACTCCGAGCGCGGTCGATCTGCGGGTTGTCGCCGTGGACCCGGGGACCGGCGCGGGCACCGAGGTGTTCGGCCGCCGGCTGGCCTGACGGGCGCCGCGAGTCTCGGGCCGAGCGAAGCGGAACCACGCCGTGAGCGGCCGAACGCACATCACCGAATCACAACACCCCGCCGGGTTGCGCCGGTAACTTCCCGCCGCGGCGGTTACCGTGCAGGCATGGCACCCGGTGATGGCCCGCCCGAAGGCGGTCCCGAAACGTCCGGCGGATCGCCGCCGCCCGACACCCCCGCACTAGCGCCGCACCGCCCGACGGACGACGCGGTGGAGTCGGTGTGGCTCGGTCGTCGGCGCACCCCCGTCCACCTCGGCCGCCCGCGTTTGTCCACCTTGCTCATGCTTACCGCGTTCGTCGCGGTCCTCGTGGTCTACATCGCGCTGCGACCCGGCGGCTGAGGGTCCGACCCGGCACTGGCCGGAGCGCGGAATAAAACGGTTGCCGCGTCACTTAGAGTTGACCGTTATGAAGGAAAAGGGGCGCAAGGTCATCGCGACCAACCGCCGGGCGCGGCACAACTACACGATCCTCGACGTCTACGAGGCGGGGATCGCGCTGGTCGGTACCGAGGTCAAGAGCCTGCGTGAGGGCAAGGCCTCGCTGGTGGACGCCTTCGCCACGGTCGACAACGGCGAGGTGTGGCTGCGCGGGCTGCACATTCCGGAGTTCAGCCACGGCACCTGGACCAACCACGCGCCGCGCCGCGTGCGCAAGCTGCTGCTGCACAAGCGCGAGATCGAGCGCCTGGTCGGCAAGTCGCGCGAGGGTAATCAGACGCTGGTGCCGCTGTCGATGTACTTCTCGGACGGCAAGGTGAAGGTCGAGCTCGCGCTGGCCAGAGGTAAGCAGGATTACGACAAGCGCCAGGATCTGGCGCGGCGGACCGCCGAACGTGAGGTCACCCGTGAGCTGGGCCGCCGGGTGAAGGGTATGCGCTGAGGCCTCGGCCGATGGTGACGAAGAACCCCTGGCGTGATCGAAGGATCGCGCCAGGGGTTCTTCGGGTTCACGTCACAACCGCGCGCACGGTCCGTGCAGCGTCACGCGTTGCAGCGTCGGCCCGCGGAAGTCGGGCACGAGCGTGCGCGACCCCAGCGGCGCGTTCGCGTCGGGCACACCGATGACCGCCTGCTGTGCGGTGAGGTCCGGTTGCGCTGAGCCGTAGTTGTGCACGGCCGCCATGCCCTCCGAGTCCACCGACAGTCCCTCCAACGCGCCGCGCACACCCGCGCGGGTCAGGTCGCCCGCCGCCTCGGCGCTGCTGAGCACCGCCTTCATCGGGTAGGAGACCGCCCAGCCGAGGTTGTAGCCCCAGTTGGTCGGCGGCTGCAAGGCGGCGGCGCGGGCGTGCTGAGCGCCGACGCTGCGGCCGTCCCAGCCGTCGTAGGGCGAGGTGTAGTTGTACAGCGAGGTGATCGCCGCCGCGGCGGGCGTCTTCAGCAGGGCGCCGTTCCAGGTCGGGGTGGAACCGAGGAAACGGCCGTCGTAGCCGCCCGCGACCAGCTTGCCGATGATCTCGGCGGTTTCGGTGGGACCGGTGGCCAGCAGCACGACGTCCGGCGGGTTGGCCAGGATCTCGGCGACCGGTCCGTCCTGATTGCCGACCTCGGCGTTCGGACCGGTGTCGATGCGCGCGTTGACGATCGCGTTGTTCTCCGAAGCCCAGCGCAGCGCCCCGCTGGCGTAGTCGCCGCCGTAGTTGCCTCGGAAGGCGACGACCGCGATCGTGCGTGGCCTGGACTGGAACTGGGCGAACCAGTCCAGGCCCATGATCGCTTCGGTGCAGTACGAATACCCGGTGTCCAGCACCAGGTTTCGATCGGTATCGCGATACTGCCAGCCCGACCAGAGGGTGCCCGCGCCGGTCAGCAGATCGACGGTGTCCATCTCCGGTAGCACCGAAAGCGTCTGCGCCGTACCGAAACTCATCGCCAACGCGAGGACGTTCGGTTCGATCTCGTGGAACTTCTCGCGGTGCAGGCCAGGGTCGTAGGCGGTGTCCCTGGCGTAGGTCGTGATGTCGACCTCGTAATTGCCGATGCCACCCGCCTTGTTGACCTCCCGCCAGAAGGCCAGCTGGCCGTCGTTGAGCGCCTTGCCGAGCGGGGAGAACGGCCCGGCGTCCAGGTCGGACAGCACGCCGAGGTAGATACAGCCCTTGCTCTTGTCCACCGCCTGCGGGCACGGCGCGCTGGTGACGCCCTGTCCCGTCTCGGTCGACGCCGACGAACAGGCCGCCAGTGCGAAACCCATGGCGATCGCGGCCGCGGCGGCGCGGAACAGCCTGCGGCGGCGGCGGATTGGTCCCAAAGTTCTCTTCCTTCGATACAGACGAACGTATTGCCCGGTGGCCCGCCGGTTCACAGCCGGACGCACGGCCCGTGCATCGGCAGTTGCGGCAGGGTCGGTCCGCGGTAATCGGTGGCCACCGTGCGCGAGCCTAGCGGCGCGGACGGATCCGGGGCGCCGATCGAGGCACGCTGGGCCGCGTAATCCGGTGCGCCCGCATTGTAGGTGTGTGGCGCGGCCATGCCCTCGAAATCGACCGTCAGCGCGTCCTGCGACCCGCGCACGCCCGCCCGGTTCAGCGGGCCTTGTTCGGCCGCCTTCGTGAGCAGCGCCCGCATCGTGTAGGAGCTGGCCCAACCCAGGCTGTAGCCCCAGTTCGTCGGCTCCTGCGGCGCGGCGGCGCGAGCCCGGCGGGCGCCCGTGCTGCGCCCGTCCCAGCCGTCGACCGGCGAGGTGTAGTTGTAGAGGGCCGAAAGCGCTGGCCCGGCTGGAGTTTTCAGCAGCGCGCCGTTCCAGGTGGGCGAGGAGCCGAGGAAGCGGCCCTGGTAGCCGCCCGCGACGAGTTTGCCGATGATCTCGGCGGTTTCGGCAGGGCCGGTGGCCAGCATCACGAGATTCGGCGGGTTGGCGAGGATTTCGGCGACCGGACGGTCCTGGTTGCCGACCTCGGTGTTGGGCCCGGTGTCGACGCGCGAGGTGACGATCACGTTGTTGTGCGCCGCCCAGCGCAGCGCGCCGTTGGCGTAGTCGCCGCCGTAGTTGCCGCGGAACGCGACGACGGCCACGTTCGCCGGACGGTACTGGTGCTCGGTGAACCAGTCCAGACCCATGATCGCCTCGGTGCAGTACGAGTAGCCGCTGTCCAGCACCAGATCCCGGTCCGCTTCGCGATACTCCCAGCCCGACCACAGCGTGCCCGCCGAGGTCACGATGTCCGCCGCGTCCATCTCCGGCAGCACCGCGAGGGTCTGGGCGGTGCCGAGGCTCATCGCCAGCGCGAGCACGTTCGGCTCGATCTCGCGGAACTCCTCGACATGCCGATGCGGATCGTAGGCGGTGTCCCTGGCGTAGGTCGAGATGTCGACCTCGTAGCCGCCGATCCCACCCGCCTTGTTGACCTCGGTCCAGAACGCCGTCTGCCCGTCCTGCATCGCCCTGCCGAGCATGGCGAAAGGTCCGCCGCCGAGATCGGAGAGGACGCCGAGGTAGATACAGCCCTTGTCCCTGTCGATCGCGTTCGGGCACGGCGCGCTGGTGACGCCGGGGCCGGTGGTCTCACTCGGCGTCGAACACGCCGCGGCCAAGGCGAGTCCGATGATCATCGGCACCGCCGCGGCGTGGAACAGGCGACGAGGTCGCCTGCTGGTGTTGCCCATTATTGCTCCCTGTTCCGACCGCCGGTCGATCCAATTCCGGTACGGCCGAACAGGAACAGTACCGGGCAGTGGGGCGGTGAGATGGTGGTTTCGGCTTGCACGCGAGACTGTCCTGGTGTGTGCTCGGATCTGATCGATATGATCCGAAACACGCACAAACAATCGGGATGATCCTGCGTTGGGCGAGTGTTAGCATTACTAGCCCGCAAGGTGCGGGCACGTACGGGGCTGAACGGTTTCGACTGCGTACGTTGATTCAGGGGAAGCGTGTCGGTGCAGGCAAGAGACCACCGTAAGCGTCGTTGCAACCAATTAAGCGCCGATTCTCATCAGCGCGAGTACGCTCTCGCTGCCTAAGCGAAGCGTCTCTGTCGGCCCGGGATATGCCCTCGGTCCCGGTGCCGGCATCAGCTAGAGGGCTCACCGTCCGACTCGGTCGCGGAGCCGGACGGGACATCGAACAGCGACTGGGATCGTCATCTCGGCTTGTTCGCGTGACCGAGAGATCCGAGCAGAGACACAGCGAACTGCACACGGAGAAGTCCTGAAGACACGGCGGAGGACCCGGGTTCGATTCCCGGCAGCTCCACCCTCGAAGGCGAGTGCTCGTGAAGAGCACTCGCCTTTTTTGCGGGTTCGGCGTGTTTTGTGGGGGCGAAGCCCCCATGCCCCACCCGGAGGGCTTCGCCCCCGGACCCCGAATCCACGGCTTGCCTACCCAATGCCGCACGCCCCGGACCCCCGTCTCTGGATGGCTTACCCAATGCCGCTACCCGGCCTCGAGCCTGCAAGCCCTGGACCTGTCTACCTCGGACCTGTCTATCCAGAAGCCGCGCCCCCCGGGGATCCTCGATCCCTGGCCTGCGTACCCCATGTCGTGCGCCCGGACCCCTGTCTCTGACTTGCCTCCCCAATGTTGCGCACCCACTCCCACCCCTCGCTCGACCCGCCCCAACGCCGCGGCCACGGATCGGTGCCTGCCCAACAAATGCCATGCCCCAAGTCCCATCTCGAGAGTGATGTCGCCGCTCTCGCGGTTGTCGACGAGCGGTGCGGCGGTTACCGCGAGGGTGCGCACGAGGCCCTGGGGGATTGGACCTACGATCGGGCAGCTACTTCCCGGATTGGCTGCTCGAGCACCGCAGGGCGCTGAACGGGCGCTGACCTCATGGTGGCCAGGCGTTTCGCACCAGGCCTGGGGACCAAGTGCCTTTTACCGTTCGCTGTCGCCGACGCGGTGGTGGCTGCCGAAAGTGGCCGACCGATTCTCGGCAGTGGTCACCATCAATCGACGCGCACCTCCGATCCATAGCCACCATCCTGGAATCGGTCCAAGCCGGCTTGGGTGCGGAGTTCCCATCGGAGCTCGGGATTGCCGACATAGAACCGGAGTAGGTGGTACACCCTGGTTGGGTCGGTGGCCAGGAATGTGTGGGGGAGGTCGATGATTCGGGATCCGATTTCGGGTCCTCGGGGGACGATATCGATGACGTTGGTTCGGGTGGACCGTACCTTGTCGCAACGGGATTCGATCGCCGAGATATCCTCCCAGGCAATTCCTATCGGTGATTTTCCGTACCTGATCGTCACCTGGCCGGGAGTCAATTCGATACCGGCGGTGGAACGACTTCCAGCCAGAACCGAATTTCGCCGAACTGGTAGTACCAACGCATCACCACCGGCGGTAGTCCGAATCTCCGCGGCCACCGGCGCTTTTCGCGGAGCCTGCGACCATGCCGCCAGCAGGAAGGCGGCACCCAGAGCGCCGGGGAGTAAAATGCCCAGAATCCCCTCCCACACCGAGCCTTCTCCGGCCAGAACAGCCCAGATCACCCCGAGCATGGCCTGAAGAAAGAGTAATCCCATCGCGAACGGCAATACCGCATGTCGGTACGACCCGAACGCCTTTCGCTCCCAGCCCGCAGGTAGCGGCAAATCGGACGTGCTCAGATAGGCGCCCATGAATAACCCTTTCTCACCCACCACTGGCAGCCGAAGCGACGCTTCGAACACTCTCCTGATGCATTGGCCTCAATTTTTATCGTCCGAGGCCGTCGCGAAACCTTTTACAACTGGTTCCAGATAGGTGTTGACGTCCTTGAACGCCGACTTCATATTAGCCAGCGCCTTCGTCAAAGTGGCACTAGCCTGTGCAACATCGGTCATCACCTTCGGGGCAACGTAAGGTGTTGCAGCCCCGCCGGTAGCGATTACTTCCAGCGAATACCCGATCAATGCTCCAATCAGGTTCGACAGGACGTCGCGTACCACACTCCGAACTCCGTCGACGATACTTTCCGCCACTTCCATGGACTCGCGCATCGCCGCTGCTGCGGCGGCGGCGAAGCTGACTTTATCAATGAGCGACCCGGCGTGCAGTCGATACGAAGTGCCCGCCTGCCCCCGCCATGTAGAGATATCCTGCGCTACGCTGGAGCTCCAACCTGTAGCGACCTTCTCCAATTCCTTGGAAATGGCGTCCCACGACGCAGCGTAAGCTTTGACTATTGCCGGATTTCCCGTCAATCCCTCCAGTACCGCCCGGAGGGGCTCGAGATGCTCGAACATCCACTTGACAATCTGGGCTCCAGCGAAAGCAAAGGGGTCGGTCAGCCCCTTGGCCAGGCCGGTGACATTGATTCCGAGCGCGACGACACCTAGGCATGCCGAGTTGACGTCGCCCGACTGGAACTTCGCGACTGTTTCCCACGCGTCTCCCGCTAGGGTGCCCTTATATATGCCCGGGTCGCCCGATTCTGCCCCACCGCTGAGGCCGACGTTCGAAAGCGAACGGTTGCCCTCCTGGAAGTACTGATCGCGAATATTTACGTTTTTGTTTATCAGGTCGTTCGCCGGTGGCTCGGCATCGAAAAGCAGGCTCAAGATTTGCCCCCCGCATCATCGGCGATAGTCTCCCGCAGCGCGGTGAGCGCTTTCCCCAGGTTGCCATCTTTATCTTCGAACGTTGTTGCAACCGTCTTCAGTTTGTCCGGAACTTCCGACACGTTCTCGGCGAGTGAACGAATCACCGAAACCGTATTATCTTGTTTGTCGTCGAAAAGCAGTTTAATGGGTATGCGCGGGATGAGCCCGAAACCATCGTCAGCGTTTCCCAAGTAGGTAGCCGCCTCCAGGCACTTCTCTAGGCTCGTTACCAGCGTTGTCACGACTTCAGCGTGCTTGCGAACCTCATCGGGGTCGACGGAGATCGCATCAGGAACTGCCACAGTTACACCAACCAAGACTTCTTGTTGTAGTACTCATCTTCATCATCCGGCTCATCAGGAGTGACAACCTGATCCCGATCGGGTTTACGTGTGCGCGGTTGCACCGTAGGCGATTCCGTGGACCACCCGGAGGTGTAACCAGAGGACGGCGCCGGGTCGGGTGCGGGCGGAGCCGCGGCTGGAGGCGGCAGGGTCACAGGTTGCGACGAGAGGAACTGCGCCGCCGTCGGTGGCGTGGAGGTGGGTTGCGGCGGGGTGTACTCGCCGGCCGGTTCCGGGTCCGGGAATCGCTCGTCGAGCGCCGCGATGATCGACTCTCCCGCCGAGTCGTTTCCGACGATCGCGTGCACGACATCGGCAACCTCGGCCCGCAACTTCACTTGCGCCTTGCGCATACACGACAGGATCTCCGCCGACAATGCGGTAAGACCCATGCTCCGCGCCCCTGAACCCAGGTCGATCGCCGTCGGCACCCCGGTGCTGTCCACCGTGACGCTCACTCGTCCACCCGCGCTGGACGCAGACGCCGACATCGCGGTCATCCGCTCTTGCAGTTCTCCGTATCGCCGGGCCTTCTGCTCCAAGTCTGTCGTGTACTGCGCCAAATCCTCTGCGGCACGGCTCGGATCAAAGCCGACCATCGGCACCTCCCACTCCCCAACCAACTGTCAGTCCGATCGAACCCTTCCAACGAAACCCGCACAGCGCAAATCACAGAGATCCTTCGGTTTCGTCTTCCGGTATAGACGCGCCGCAGATCCATTCGGTTCCATCGGGTTTCCACGAGGCTCAGCAAAACTCCCAGGTGCGCGGTATGCGCGGTCCACTGCGATGCCTGGTAGCAGTCGACTCGTTGGACCATCGGCCGCTGGGTTGTCGTGCTGGCGGGAGGCTTTCACGTCCGTGGTACAGACAGGTCTTCCACGATCCGAGCCGTATCCGTCGCGTGCACGAAGTCGGCCATACGGTCGGCCGAAGCCGGGATGTACGGCCGGTATTCGGCGACCGTGAGGACATATGTCCAGGCACGCAAGCGGATTGGGTTGAGGAGAGGGTGGGTGGCGAGCTGGTCGAGGCGTTGGTGGATCGAGGTGGTGCCGGTTTGGATGGCGATCCAGAGGGCGGCCTCGGCGTTGATGTCTCCGATCGCGCCGAGGGGGTCGATCGTGTACCAGTGGCCGGGGCCTTCGAGGATGTTCTTGGCTTGAAGGTCGGCGTGCAGGACGTGGCGTTCGGTGGTGGTTTCCAGCAGGATGCCGAGGATGGTTTCGGCTTCGGCGAGGTGGGTGGAAGCGCCGAAGGCGTTCATCGCCGAGGAGTAGCGCGTGTCTGCGAATCGTTCACGGGCCCAATCCATTCGCATGTGCGCGACGTTCGCCAGATCTTTCAGGGTCGGCGGTGCTGGCAGGTGGGTTTGGTTCAGGCGGGTCAGCAGTTCGCCGTAGTGGGCGGCGTCGGTGGCGTCGTTCTCTGGCCAGGCGATGGAGCCCGGCAAGATGCGAGTCATGAGAAAGACGCCGGTTTCGTCGTCGTGGTCGAGAATCGTCGGCGCGGCATCCGCCGGAGCCCACCGTTGGAGCAGATGGGCTTCGGTGTAGCCGGATTCCTGGTCCACCGGAATCTTCAGTACGGCAGGGGTCCCGCCGGGAGTGGTGCAGAAGACGCAACAGGACATGGCGCCGCTGTCCGCGATGCTCTCCGGAATCAACTGCCACTGCCGCGCGTAGGTGACGATCCGCGCGGGTAGCGCGTCGAGCCAGGCGCGGCCGTCCTCTTCGCCGCGCAGGAAGAGAATCGCCTTCTCGAGACGTTCGGGAATGGGAGGCACGATCATTGGTGGAGTACCTCCTCGAGTCGGGCGGCGAGGGCGGCGATGTCGCCGCGATCGTTGTATACGTGGGTTGCTATGCGGAGCAGGCACTCTCCGCTCGGCCCCGGACCGACCCAAGCTCTGATGTCCGCCTCGCTCAGCGCTGTCTTGACTTCGGCCACCGTCACACCTTCAAGGATGAACGACCGGAGCCGCGGCGGAAGGTATTCGCGCTCCGCCGTGGGTCGTGCGGCGATTCCGGTGAGGGTGGACGTCGCATTGTCGGCGAGCTTTTCGCACTCGGTGAGTAGTCCTCGATCGTCCCAGCGGTGCCACTGTGCGATGGCGTCGCCGAGGCACAGTCGAGGGACGGGGTCGAAAGTGCCCGGCCACGAGAACCGCTCGACGAGGTCCGCCGAGTCCCATGTCAACGACACTTCCGCGGGTCGAACATGCTGGACGAATTGCTCTGTCAGCCAGAGGAATCCGACAGCACGTTCGGTCGGCAGCCACTTGTGCAGGGTGCCGAACATGGCTGCCGCGCCCCACGCGCCGGGCGTCAGGCGGACGTGGCCCGGGCCGTGCGCGGCGTCGAGAACGAGGTGTCCACCGCGCCCGCGGACCCACTGAGCGATTTCCGCGACGGGTAGCCACAGCGCCGCCGACGACGAGACGAGGCTGGCCTGTAGGTAGGAAACAGCCCCGGGGACTTCGATTTCCAAACTGCCGACAAGGGATTCGGTTCCTCGGAAGGGCAGCGGAACGGCGATTTCGAGGTACCGAGCACCGGCTCTGTTGCACGCCAGTTGCCACGCCCGGTTGATGGAGGAGTACTCGGTGTCGAGAACCACTACGGTGTCCGCCGCGGTCAGCGGGAGCGAGGTGATGATCGCCGCGGCCCCCGATGTCGCGTTCGAACACAGCGTGGTGTGTTCGGGCGTCAACCCGAAGGCCGTGCACACCAGCTCGATTCGGTCGCGTAGCTGCTCGGTGAGTTCAGCGCCGAGAAATCGGGTGGGATCGGATTCGATGCGGCGTCGGTGCTTCACGGCGGCGTCGGCCACCGTGCGGGAGGCTAGACCGTAGGAGGCGTGGTTGAGTTGGATCAGGCCGGGCGCGAGGTCGAACTCCTCGTACGCGGCCGGTTTCACGATGCCGCCCCAGCCCAGGGCAACGTGGCGCGCAGTTGCGGCAGACTCTGCACGTCGAACCGGAAGATCGCTTCGGCCGCGTGTGCGTCAGGGGGTGTCGCGCCGAGTTCGGTGATCGCGAACTCGGTGGGATTCCAGTTTCTCGGCCGACGCTCCAGCGCACCGAGGTGTCCGCCGAGCCGAGCGCAGCGGTCGGGAGCGAGGAAGTCTTCGTGGCAGACGTGCCGGAGCCGTTCGAGAAACATCTCGGCGGCGTTCGGACCATTGACCTGGTCGAGTTCGTGGACCTGCCAGGCGAGCATGGTCGCCACCCGCCCCAATGAGGGTGCCAGGCTGACGTCGAGGTAGCGGGCGAAGGCTTCCGCGGCGTCGGAGTGCCGATGCTGGAGACCGAGTACCCGGCTGGAATCTCGCAGATGTGGGGGGTTCTCGCTGGCGACACCGGAGGTCCGCGACATCGCGGCCAGTTCCTCCAGCAACTGCCAGGAACGGTCGAGTTCCAGGCAAGCCATGGTCTTTTTGCTCAGCCAGTGCAAGGCCTCGTATTCCGCATAGGGATGGCCTGTTTCGCGAGCCGCGTCGATGGCCTCGGCCAGCCACCGATCCGCCGCGGCGGGGTCGTAGGCCGCCAGATGCGCCAGACCTCGGTGTCCGAACGCACGAGACCGGACCTCGGGGTCGGTGCTCATCGCCGCGACCCGGTCGCACAGCTCGATGCAGAGCGGCGCATTCTGCACGGGTCCGCACAGTGCGACCTCGGCTTGCAGCATGAGCGCCTCGGACAGTATCGGACCCGGCTGGGGATGGTCGGCGATCAATTCGTCGAGCGCCCGGCTGGTCTGCTCCCAGTGGCACGTCATGCGCAGATTGCGCGCCCAGAGCAGCCGCACGTCCGCCTCGAGCGCTGGAGTGATCGTCTCGTGCCCGGCGCGGCTGAGGGCGTCCGTGCACGCTTCGGTGCCGCCGATGTGGTCGCCTTCGGCGGACAGGCATTCGGCGAGAAGCGCCGAAGCTTCGAACGAGGGCGTCTGTTCCACCGCGATCCGGGCGAGGTCGCGCGCTTTGGAGACGGAACCCAGGGTGAACTGCCGCCGCGCCGCCGCGAGAGCGAGCGTCCCGGCCTTGGTGCGATTGCGGGCGGCCACGGCGACGGCGGCCGCGCGTACTTGTAGTTCGTCGTCCCAATCCTGTTCGGCCTCTAGGATTTCCAGTAGACGAGCGTGGTGGCGACGCCAACGAGGGGCATTGGCGGCGCCGCGATCGCGCAGGATCTGGGCGAAAAGCGGGTGGTGGATCAGATACCGGTCGTAGTCGCCGCGCGGCTCGGCCGGACGCACCAGACCGTGCTCGGAGAACAGGACGTGCAGTCGTTCGTATACGTCATCGATGTCCATGCGCGCCAGCCGCGCGAGGTAGTCGACTTCGAAGCTGTAGCCGATCAACGCCGCGACTTCGAGCAATCGCTGATCCTCGTCGACGAGGTACGACAACCGCTCTTCCAACACCGCGGTGATCTGCTGCGGCGCCGAGTCGCCCGCGTGGTCTCCCAGTCGAACCATCGACTCGGCGAACAGCGGATTGCCCGCACTCAGTCGAACGATCTTCGAAACGACGTGAGGGGCGACGGAGCTACCACCCGCAGACTGGCGGATCAGCAGCTCGGTATCGGCGCTCGACAGTCGAGGAAGGTCCATGACGACCGTCTCCGGCAGGTACCGGCAGAGCCGGAACACCGCACGCTGCAGCGGATGCGTCTGATCCGGGGAACGCAGCTGATCGGGACGGTAGGCGAGAACGAGGACCAACGGACCCTTCACCCGCAGCGCGATCGTGGTGAGCAGGTCGATGGTGGCGGTGTCGGCCCAATGCAGGTCGTCCAGGACCATGAGCACCGGGCTGTCGGTGAGTAGATCCTCGATCAACCGCAGCAGTTGGTCGAGCCTGCTGTCGATCTCGGTTTCGTCGCGACCCGACTCGGCGTACGTCTGTCCGGTGCGGACCCCCGCCGCCAACAGTTGACCGACGATCGGGACCGACTCGATCCAGTCCGGCGCGTGCTCGCGGAAGGACGACACCATTCGGTTCAATCGACCTCGCGTGCCCGAGCGCTCCGCGGACGAGGCCAACGACCGCAGACACTCGCGGATCGCCTGGAAAGAGTCCGACGCCAGCGAGTTCAACATCGCCTGCCCGTACCCGGCCAGCAACCCCGCTTCGGCGTGCTCCGTCATCGCTCGATGAGCAAGAGTGGTCAAGAGGCTCGTTTTGCCGACGCCTGCTTCGCCGCGCAACACCAGTACGGCGCTTTCGCCGGTCCGGACGGCGTGGTCGACGCGGCCTAGTAGCTGCGAGAGTTCATCGATGCGGTCGACCAGAGGAGGCGGCGCAAGAAGGCGCGACAACCCGATCCCCTCCCACTCATCCGGTTCAATGAGCACGAATCGTACTCGACGGCAGGGCGTTTGGCCTGGAAACAGCAGTTCGTGTCAAGCCCTGTGGTCAGAACTGTGGGGGTGTGAATTCCGGCCTGTTGCGTCGAGCTTTGGACGATCCTGGGGTGCGTCCATTGCCGGTGGTGGTTCGGCGGTTGGTCGAGGAATTGGCCACTTCGCCTCGGTTGGTCGCGCATCTGCGGGTGGTGCACGACGTTGCCTGGGAGGTGGTGGAGTGGGTTTGAGAGCGCTACGAGGGGGAGGAGTTCGATCGAGACGCCGAGTCTCGAGCGGGTGGGTTCGGGGGAGCCGTGGAAGATCTTTCTGGAGTTGGACAACGAGCTCGATCGGATCACGTCGACCGCTGAGTGGCGGCTGAGGTTTCAGTCTTCGTATCCGGTTCGTGGATAACGGCGACACCATTTCCTGGAGACATCTGTGGCTTCCCTACCCAATGCTATGACTCCGATCCCGGCACAGGGTGAGTAGTCCTTCGCGGACGCGGCGGCGTATCAGCACTACACGCCCTTGGCTGTCGATTTTGCCCGGTAGCTGATTCGCTGCGCATTCTCCGGATTCGAGGAGATGGCGTAGTTCTGTTGCGGCGGAGGACGGGATGAACAGGATCTTCCCGCCGAAGCCGAGCTGAATTCGTTCCGCGTCGACGCTTATCTCGTAGTCGACTTCGGGGCGCCGCTGCACCGGTGTGGTCTCGTCGATTCGAGACTCGGACTCGATGTCGATCAGTCGACCGGAGAGCGCGGGAAGCTGGGCGAGCCGGATCGAGCTTGCCGCGTCGTCGACGAGCGCCGCCGCGTCGATCCCATGGGTCAACTCGCTGAGAAGATCCCGAAACGCTGTGGTCGCATGCTTCCGCACCGAGTCGTTCGCGGCGAACCCCAAAGGGAGGGCCGCTCGGAACCGGACGTCCTGATCGATGCGTTCCTCCACGGCGGCCCGGATGAGGGTGGCCCACGTGGGCGGGTGTGCTCCGACCGTCAAATGCAGCGAGGTCGCGTCGGCGCTCACCGCATGGTGTGGAAATCCGCGTGGGATGTACAGCAGATCGCCGGGGCGCAGTTCCTGCTCGAAAAGCGGCTCGCCGGAAACATCGGGAGGCCTGCGCGATTCCCGCAGTGGGAGTTCTACTTCGGTATCGAACACGCTCCACCGTTTGACACCGGAGATCTGGAGCACGAAGACATCGTGGGTGTCGCAGTGGGTCGCGAAGCCTTGTGCGGATGGCGGCGTCAGATACGCGTTGACCTGAAATCGTGCGGACATCTGCTGTCCGAGGCACCGGCACAAAGCTGCCAGCGCCGGGAACGCACGTTCGAGCGCGTTCAGCAGAATCGTGGCGCCGGCGTGATGCAGGGCGAACACTGTTTCGATCGCTTCGTGATCGGACGTGGCGCCGAGTCCGATGCGATCGAAAGTGAGACCACGACCGTCGCTGATGACGTTGATCATCCGTTGGTGCAGTGCGGGCGTGGACAGGATCTGGTCGACGTCCGTCAGTGAGAACAGGCCGTCGTATACCTCGGTGCCCCGGTCGGTGACGACGAGGGGCCGTTGTTCCCAGTATTCGCGCGCGAAGACTTCGGTGTCGCTCGGAGACAGCAGATCGTTCAGGTCCACGGTGACCCCCGTAGGTGAATGACGCGACGTCGAACGGGCCTATCGCCCGCTCAAGGGTTGTTCCAGATGTCCCCGCCGCCGGGGCGGCCTACGTCCTGGCTGCCGTCCGTCGGCAGCGGCTGCGGGAGCGGCAAATCAGGTCGTTCGTCAGCGAAGTCCCACCGATCCTCGGGGTTTTGAATGATCAGCGTTGTGCCACCTTGGATCCGCGAATATCGGCGAAGTTCGGACGCGAGGTACGTGACCTCGATGTCGTCCTCGGTGATCGTGTGGTGATGTGTCGGCACCCGATCGGAATCGTCATCGCTGGTCACGTTCGGGGACGTGTCATCGCGGTCCGGCGAGCGGTCGTCTTCGCCCATGGCGTCCTCCCTGCGTGTCTCGACTTGCTGTTCGGACCGAAGTGAGTGCCACGTCAGCGTAGCGCCATCGCCGATCTTGCCGTGGGCAATTGTGACGTCCGTGTCGGAAGGCTCGTGCGCGAGCAGGGTGCGAGGTATAGGCCTGTCGTCTTTTCCCGGGGACGTTCGGGGGATACGGTGGCGCTCGTCAATCCTGATGGTTAGGGGAAATTCATGACACTGTCGCGTCGACGGTTCTTGGTTGCGTCGGCGGTCGGTGGGGCTGGGGCGGTAGTTGGGGCGCCGGTGGCGGGGGCTGCCGAATTGCGGGTGGTGGGGGCGAGAGATCCGGAGTATTTGCCGTTGGCGCTGCGCGGGTACAACAAGCGTTTCGTGGCGCGGCCGGAGCGGATCTATGTGCCGGCTTCGGCCGAGCAGGTGCGGGATGCGGTGGGGCGGGCGGTCGCGGCGGGGTCGCGGTTGGCGGTGCGATCGGGCGGGCACTGCTTCGAGGATTTCGTGGACTCGGCGCAGACGCGGTCGATCATCGATCTCGGGCGAATGAACGAGGTGCGCTGGGATGAGACGCACCGGGCGTTCTCAGTGGACGCCGGTGCGGAACTCGGTTCGGTGTACGAGGTGTTGAATCGGAGCTGGGGCGTGACGATTCCGGCGGGGATCTGCCTGGGCGTCGGCACGGGCGGGCACATGAGCGGTGGCGGGTACGGACCGCTGTCGCGACGGCTCGGGCTGGTCGCCGACTTTCTGTACGGGGTCGAGGTCGTCACCGTCGGCGCCGATGGGGCGGCCAGGGTGGTGCTGGCGACCAAAGATGGTCCGGATGCGGACCTTTGGTGGGCGCACACCGGTGGCGGCGGCGGCAATTTCGGTGTGGTGACGCGGTATCTGTTGCGTGCGCCGCTCTCCGATGGGGCCGATCCGGTGACGGCGCTGCCGAAATCGCCTGATGCGATGTTTAATTCGCGGGTGGTGCTGCCGCTGATGAGCGAGGCAGCGTTCGTTCGGCTGCTGGGGAACTATCTGTCGTTCTTCGAGCGCAACAATGCGCCGGGCAATCGGTTCGCGGGGCTGTACGCGCCGTTGAGTTTCCGGACGGTAGGCACAGGGTTCGCGCAATTGCTGGTCTTGTTGGATGCAGATTCGCCAGACGCCCGAGCGCAATTCGACGAGTTCCTCGGTGCGGTGCTCGACGGAGTGGACGCCATTCCGGTCGTACAGCCGGTCGCGCAGTTGTCGTATCCCGACACGGTGCGGCAGGTGTATTACCCGAAAGGTCTGTCGACGCCACGCGTCAAGGTGAAAGCGGCTTACCTGCGGCGCGCGTACTCCGAGGATCAGCTGCGGGTGTTCTACCGGTACCTGACGGATCTCGCTGTGCTCGGCGAGACAGAGGTGGAGTTCCTGCCCTTCGGCGGGGCCGTCAATGCCGTCGCGTCCGATGCGACGGCGATTCCAGCGCGAAACGCGTTCGCCCAGATGCTGATTCACGCCGCGTGGCGACTACCCGAGGGTGACGAGCAACATCTGCGGTGGGCGCGTGAACTCTTCCGCGAGGTATACCAGGCGACCGGGGGCGTACCGGTTCCCAACGCGGACAACGGTGGAAGTTACGTCAACTACCCGGACCCCGATCTGGCGGACCCGCGCTGGAACACCTCCGGTGTGCCGTGGCACCGCTTCTACTACGGCGACAACTACCCGAAGTTGTTGCGTATCAAGCAGACCTGGGATCCACGCGGGGTCTTCCAGCACGCACTGTCGATCGGTCGACCGGACTGGTGACAGCGGCGAACTCGGACGCTCGGCGAAACGCCTGCGCCCTGCTCTAGACGCTCGGCCTCCAACCGACCCTCAGGTAAGCGCGATCACCCGACACGGCCCCCCAGTCCCACCCGAATGCTTCGGCGCTCCGACAACCACCGTCGCACCCGAAGCGGGCGCCGCGCCGAGATTCGCCAGCATCTCCACCCCGTAGCGGCCCGCACCGAGAATCGCGGTGTGCGCGCCGTGATCTCGGCTGAGCGCGTGGTCCAGGCTCAGCGTGTCCACCCCGACTCCGACGACCCCGCAGCGCTCCACGAGGTACGCCGCGGCGTCGGGCGCGATGCCCGGTGCGTGCGGCACACCATGGGCATCGAGATTGAGGAAGGCGGCGGCATCGTGGATGAGGCGCTCCCAACCGGAATACATTGCGACGAAGGCCCGTTCGGGGATGCGGCCGTGTACGGACTGCCAGTTCTCGATGTCGTCGATGGTGAGTGCCGCGTCGGCGTCGCGCTCGGCCCGCGCGCTGATGTCGATAACCACCAGCGGCGCAACGAGATCCGTGACCGCCAATGCGTCGGTGGTCGCACCGCCCGGCACGCGATGGGCGGGCGCGTCCAGGTGGGTGCCCGAGTGCTCCCAGAAGGCGAGCGCGTTCTGGCCGAATCCGCCGAGCGCGTGCCCGGCGACGGGCACCATCGTGAACGGCGGACTGCCGGGCCAGGTCGGCAGTCGCGAACTCAGGGTGTGGGTGAGGTCGAGGACGCCGCGGGAGGGCGGGATCGCGCGCGCGGGCGGCGCGGTGGCGGCGAGGGCGGTGAGCCCCGCGGCGGCGAAGAGCGCGCGGCGGCTGGGCCGGGCGGCGTTCTCGTGGGCGAGTTGGACGATTCGCGGCGCGCACATGTCAGCGGTTCCGGATCTGCTGCATGGTGTACCTGAACTCTCGGCGAGCGGCGGCGCTCGCTAACGCGCGTGCTGGGCGGTGCCCTTGGACCGCCGACATCCGACGACCCAGACCGAAGATTACCGGTCCCAACCTCGACAGCTGGCGAACGTCCCTGCCGCTGGGCAGAATCGCGCCAATGATCGCCGACCGCCGTACCCGCGCCGTCGCGTCGCTGCGCGGGCTCACCGTCGGCGACGCGTTCGGCGGCTGCTTCTTCGTCCCCGACAACCTGCCCGCGCTGCGTGCGCGCGAATTGCCGCCGGATCCGTGGTGGTGGACCGACGACACCGAGATGGCCTGCTCGATCGTCGCCGTCCTCGAGCGCCACGGCCGCGTCGACCAGGACGCGCTCGCCGCGTCCTTCGCCGAACACCACGATTTCGACCGCGGCTACGGTCCGAGCGCCAACCGCATGCTGCGCCTCATCCGGCAGGAGGGCGGCGACTGGCGCGAGCTGGCGACCGCCTCGTTCGGCGGGACGGGCTCCTGGGGCAACGGCGCGGCCATGCGGGTCGCTCCGTTGGGCGCCTACTTCGCCGATGACCTGGACCGGCTGATCGACGACGCGGCCGCCTCGGCCGAGATCACGCACGCCCATCCCGAGGGTGTCGCGGGCGCGATCGCCGTGGCGCTCGCCGCGGCAAGCACGCATTTGCGCGGCGCTGATCTACTCGACGCGGTCGCCGCGCGCATACCGCCGAGCGCGGTCGGCGACGGGATCAGCGTCGCGCGCGACTTGCTCGACGCCGATCCCGCCGAGGCCGCCCGCGCGCTCGGCAACGGCCGCGAGGTCTCGGCTCCCGACACGGTGCCGTTCTGCCTGTGGATCGCCGCACGCTTCGACGACTTCGCCGAGGCGTGCTGGGCCACCGCGGGCGCGGGCGGCGACGTGGACACGACGTGCGCGATCGTCGGCGGCATCCTCGGCGCGCGCGGCGCGACGATCCCGGACGAATGGCTGCGGCGATGCGAGGAACTGCCGGACTGGTCGGGCGTCACGCTCGGCGGGTCCGCGCCGCGCCGAGGATAGTTATCGGCTGGCAATTCACCGGGCAGCGCCGATCCCGCGCCACCCGTCGAACACCGGCGCGCAGGTCGGTATAGTCGCCGCGGATGAGTAGTTCCGCCGCCTGTGATGTGCCGATGTCGTCGACCCGCCGGTTCGGGCGTGTGGTCTGGCTTGTGCCTGCGCTGCTCGTCGCGTTCACCGCGCTGTGTCTGACGCAGCCGCTCTGGCCGTTCAAGGAGATCACCGGCGGCTTCATCGACCTGCAGGTCTACCGTCTGGGCGTCGAAACGCTGCGCGACGGCGGCGACATGTACGGGCAACTCCCGCAGACGACGATCGGCATCGGACTGCCCTTCATCTATCCGCCGTTCGCCGCCCTGGTGCTCGCGCCGTTCGCGCTGCTGCCCTGGGACATCGCGGCCTTCGCCTTCTTCGTCACCTCGGTCGCCGCGCTGACCGTGACGCTGTACCTGGTCGCGCGGCGGGTCTGGCCCGGTGAGAATGCGCGGCGGCTCGCGCTGTTCGCCACCGCCTGCGCGGCGCCGCTGGCCATGCTGCTGGAACCGACCCGGGCGACGCTGGATTTCGGCCAGGTCAACCTGCTGCTGATGGCGCTGGTCGCGGCCGATTGCCTGACCGAGAAACCGAAGTGGCGGCGCGGCATGCTGATCGGCATCGCCGCGGCGATCAAGCTGACCCCTGCCGCATTCGTCCTGTTCTTCCTGGTTCGCCGCGACTACAAGTCGGCGATCACCGCCGCCGTCACCGGCGCCGCCGCGACCGCGCTGAGCTTCCTCGTGCTGCCGAGCACCTCGGTGAAGTACTGGTTCGGCGGCCTCGGCAACGTGGACGGTCTGAGCGGCTCGGCGTTCCACACCAACCAGTCGATCCAGGCGGTGCTCGCCCGGTTGCGGGTGCCCGAGCCCGCTTTCACCATCGTCTGGCTGGTGGTCGGCGCGGCCCTGCTCGCGTTGGTCGTGCTCGCGATGCGGCGCGCGGCCGACGCTCCCGCGCTCGCGCTGGCCATCAACGCGGTCTTCACCCTGCTGGTCTCGCCGATATCGTGGTCGCACCACTGGATCTGGATCGCGCCCGCGCTGTTCGCCGTGATCGGCTCCGCGATCCGGCTGCCGTGGCGGCGTGCGCTGGGCTGGTACGCGGTCGCCGCCGCCGTCGGTGCGGTCTTCGTCTACGGGCCGCAGAACTGGCTACCCAACGGCGAACAGCGCGAGTCGCTCTGGACGCCATGGCAGCACGTGATCGGCAATACCTACGTGTGGCTGAGTGTGCTGCTGGTGTTGTTGTTCCTGGCGACCTCCAGGCGCAAGGCGGCGGCGGTCCCACCGGCGCGAGTCCGGCAGGAAGTGTTCCAGCCGGTCTCGTAGCCGGTTCACATAGGCCGATCATCGGCATCGCGCACTAAAGCCGCCGACCCGACAACGCTGCCCGCCCGCTCGGCGACGACGAGCACCCGGTCGGAAACCCATTGCCGCCAGCGCTGATCGGGCCAGGCGACCGCATCTTCGAGGGTGGAGCCGAACGTGCCGGGCGGCGAGCCCGCCAGCGCGGCCAATCGGATCTCGCGCCCGATGTGCCAGTGCTCGACGGAGAGGTAGCGGATCGTGATCATCGGCGATCTCCGGAGCGGTGTTGGCGCGGACCGAGTTTGGCGCTGCCTACCGCCCGGTGTAGAGGAGCCGGGCGGGGCAGCCGCGATTGATTCAACGGGCCGTTCCTGAGCCACGAGTACTCGGTTCGATGAGAAAGCGCTGAGAATCGGCCCTGCTCAGGCCAGCGACGCCAGCCACTCGTGCATCCAGGACAGCGCTGTCTCGCCGCCGCCGACGGGGTAGCTGCCGTAGAGGGTGTGCGCCTCGGAGCGGTAGAACTCCTCGAGCTTCCTGCGGCGTTCCTCGTTGGCGGAGTCCGAGAGCTGGTTCTGCAACAGCGCGACGCCGCCGCGCGCCATCAGATCGTTGACGATGGTGCCGAATTCGAGCTGGTAGCGCCACATGTTGGCCAGATCGGGGCTGGAGCTCTGGGCCAGGAAACCGGCGAACCTGGTGACGAAGTCGTCGGCGGCGGTGGCGCAGTAGAGATCGCCGACCGCGCAGATCGTGCGGGTCTGCGGCGTGACCCAGCCGAAGCCACCCACCCGGGGACCGCCCGCGCCCGCGCCGCCGACCGGCGGGCCGATCAACGCGTCGGTGGGGGAGCGGCGCGGGTCGGAGATGAGACCGACCGCCGCGACGCGTTGCGGCGGCACCACGCCGAGCCCGGTGCCGATCTCGGCGGCCACGTCGCCCGCCGCGTCGGCGCCCTGGCTGTAACCGACCAGCGCGAGCTTGGTCGCGCCGCACTGGCGCGCCATCGCGGCGAGCAGACCGCGGGCGTTGTCGACGGCTTCCTTCTTGGACGCGCCGTACACGTCGCCCTCCCACGGGAAGGCGGTCGCGGCGTAGCTGACGTAGTCGACGCGCACCGAGGACGGCAGGCCGTCGGTCACTCCGGCGAGCATGCCGGGACCGGGCCGGTGCTCGTCGCTCTCCCAGGTGCCCGGAATCGCGACGACGTACATGTTCGGACAGCCAGGATCGGCCTGTGCCCCGCCGCCGACGGAAATGGTGGACAACGCCATCGCCGAGATGCCGATGACCGCACGAAGAAGTGTGGATCGCATGGTGCCGCTCCCCTTGCTGCACGCCCCGCCGGGGGCTTTCCCCTTGACGAATCCGCCCCCGCGGACGACCTCGGACGGCGCTGCCGGACAAAACCCGCGCACGGCCGGAGGGAAGGCGGAGCCAAGCCCGTGGGAGGCGGCTTTGAGACCACGGGGTCTCAGATGCATGCGAGAGTAGCGCAGATGTGGGACGGCACACAATTGGCCGGAATGGTGATACAGATCACCGAAGTCGAGGTTTTCGACCGGCGCCCCGCTCTCATCAGCGAATTCGGGCGACGGCTTCCGCTACTTCCGGCCAACGCTGCGCCCACGGCCTCGCCTTTTCGATTTGTGCTGCGACGCGCAGGATTTCGAGCTCCCCGTCGGGACGGCCGACCAGCTGGACGCTGAGCGGCAGTCCGGAATCCGACCAGCCCGCGGGGATCGCGGCGGCCGGGTTGCCGCACACGTTCCACATCGCGGTGTAGGCGGTCATCGGCATGCTGCGCAGGATCGCGTGTAGCGCGCCCGCGCCGTCCAGCCTGCCGACCGGCGGCGGCAACTGCGGCAAGGTCGGGGTGAGTACGAGGTCGTAGCGTTCGAAAACGCGGTGGACCCGGGCGGCGACCCGTTCGCCGTGGCGTTCCGCCCAGCGCAGCACCGGTTCGGGGGCGAGCACACGCGCGGTGGCCGCGAGCGTGCGAGTGCGGCGCTCGAGCAGATCGGGACGGTCGACGCGATCGGCCTCCTCTCTGATGCCGCCGAGGAACTGTGGGAAGAACGCGGGCGTGGCGTCGGGATAGTCGGGCTCGAATTCCTCGACGTGGTGGCCGAGTTCGGTCAACGTGTCGGCCATCGAGCGCAGCGCCGCGGCGCACTCGGGGTCGAGGCGGGTCAACGGCACGGCGGATCGCACCGACACAGCGATCCGCAAGGGGGTCGCGGGGGCGGTCGCCGAGAACGAGGTCGTCGTCGCGGGCGCGTGCCAGCGATCCCCGGCGACGCTGCCGCTGATGACGTCGTAGAGCAGCGCGCTGTCGGCGACCGACCTGGTCAGCACGCCGAGCGTGCCGAGCGCGCGCCACAGATCACCGTTGGGCGCGGTGCTGACCCGCCCGCGCTGCGGCTTCAAACCGAACAAGCCGCAGCAGGCCGCCGGAATCCGGATCGAGCCGCCGCCGTCGCCGCCGGTGGCCGCCGCCACCACGCCCGCCGCCACCGCCGCCGCCGAACCGCCGCTGGAGCCGCCCGTGCTGCGGGTGGTGTCCCAGGGATTGCGCGTGTAGCCGTGCGCCGCGGATTCGGTGAACGGCCAGGTGCCGAACTCCGGCATCGCGGTCTTGCCGACGATGATCGCGCCCGCCGCGCGCAGCCGTCGCACGATCTCCGAGTCGGCCGCGGCGGGGGTGGTCACCGCGGCGCCGCCGTAGGTGGTGCGGACGCCCGCGACGTCGACCTCGTCTTTGATCGCGATCGGCACGCCGTGCAGCGGGCCGAGTGCGCGCCCGGCGGCCTGGTCGTCGTCGCGGGTGCGGGCCTGCGCCAACGCTTCCTCGGCGAGCACGGTGACGAAGGCGTTGAGCCGCGGCTGTACGCGGCCGATGTGCGCGAGGGTCTGCTCGGTGAGTTCGACCGCCGAGATTCGACCGGTGCGGATGGCCTCGGCCTGGCCGAGCACTCCGGTGTACCGCGGTCGGTCGCCGGGTTGCTCGTTCATCGGATTCCCTCTCGTGGGGCCGGTGCGTTCACGTGGACGCACGTTCAGTTGTCCGATTAGATGACGCGCCCTGGGGAGTGTCAAGGGGATCCGCGCCGTTCACGGGTGATACTGGCGCGCGTGAACATGATCGCCGTACTGCGCCGCGTGCTCGCGGTCGTCGCTGTCGTAGGTTCCACCGCGGCGCCGATGGCGCTGACGCCGCCCGCGCAGGCCGGGCCGTTGACGGACTGCGGGTGGAGCAGAAGGATCGGCGCCGACACGCTGAACGTCGCGCTGCCCGACACCTTCGCCAACTACTGGATGGCCGCCGTCCCCGGGTTGCCCGCCGAGGGCCTCACCCTGCGCGGCCGATACCCGCACGGCCGGTACATCTCGTTCACCAGCTATCAGGGATCGCGGACCTTGGACGGCCTGGACGACCTGCGCATCGATCCGGATCCGGGCAGCGTCAACCCGTTCCGGCCCGGGGCGGACCGCGCCGCGACCGAACGCTCTTTCACCGTGCGGGTGCTGCCAGGCCCCCGGCCCGAGCGACCCGCGCCGAACACCCTCTACGCGGATTCCGGGGTGGCGCTGATCATCTACCGGGTCTACCGCGTGGACGAGGGACGCGATCCGCTCGGCGGGGAGCCGTTGCCAGAGATCACCGTGCACGGGGCCGACGGCCCGCGCGCGCTTCCGGCATGCACGACGGCCAAGGGGGCGATCGATACGTCTTCCGCGCGCCTGTCCGGCGGTCAGCAGCTGCCCCCCGGCGTGCCGGGTCCGGACTACCGCGTGTGGTCCAAGACGAGCGGCGACGGCGTGTTCGCCAATCCGGACAACACTTATCTCGCCTCGCACGTCGCGCCGCGAGCGGGACAGGTCGCGGTCGTCCGTGCCAAACTGCCGACGACTCCCGGGACCTACCGCGGCCAGGCGACCATGACGCTCGCGCAACTGCGGTACTGGTCGATGTGCTCGAACGAGCTTGCCACCACCCGTGTTTCGGCCTGTATCGTCGACGACGAGACGCCGGTCGACGAGCGGGGCTGGTTCACCGTCGTGGTGTCCGACCGCGCCGACCGGCCCGCGAACGCGACCCGCTATTGCGGCGTCGCGTGGTTGCCCACGGCCGGACTCACCACCACGCTGCTGATGCGGAACATGTTGCCCGACACGGTTTTCGCGCATTCCATCCAACGTGCGCCGGCGGACGATCCGGCCGCGGAGATGGGGGACTACTACCCGCGCACCGAGCTCCGAACGACCGCCGAGTTCGAGGGGATCGGCTGCGGAAACTGAGTTCCAGCGGTGTACCACGGCGCGGAGTGCGTCCTCGGCCGGAATGTTCAATTGAGACCGGTCGGTATTGACCGCGAAACACGCTGCACCCCAACGTTTCCGGGCTGAGCGCGGTAAGATTTCGACGGCGTTCTCGAACTGTCGCCGACATCAGAAGAGGGGTACGGCTGTGAGCATGATTCTCGCTACTGCACATGACGTGTACGGCACAGTGCTGGCCCAGGTCGGGAACCCGACACCCGAGGCCCCGCCCATCTCGGACAAGATTCTCCAGATGGTTCGCTATCTCACCTGGTTCGTGCTGCTCTCGGGTATCGCCGCCATCATCTACGCGGGTGGCCGGTTCGCCTGGGAGAAGTGGACGGGCGGCGGCCTCCAGTCGCCGAAGATGGTGGCCGGAGCCATGATCGGCGGCACCGTCGCCACCAGCGCGGGCACCATCATGAACGCGGTCGTCGGCTGAGACCGAGCCCGGCGTAGCTCAGACGGCGCGCCACTTGATGGAGCAGCCCATGCTCGGTCGCTGCGGCTCCGGCGCGGGCTTGCCTGCGCGCACCGCGGTGAGTGCGGCGCGCAGCTCGGAGCCGGTGACGGGTTTGCCGTTGCCCGGTGTGGATTCGTCGAACGCGCCGCGATAGGCCAGCAGAAGGTTCGCGTCGTAGAGGAAGAAGTCCGGGGTGCACGCCGCACCGAAAACGCGGCCGACCGACTGTGTTGCGTCGATGAGGTACGGGAACGTCCACCCGGCCCGTTCCGCTTGTGCGCGAAGGCCTTCCGGCTTGTCGTCCGGGTAGGCGTCCGCGTCGTTGGTGCAGATCGCCACCGCGGGCACGCCCGACGCGTCGATCACCGCGCCGAGTTCGTTCTCGAGGTGCTTCACGTACGGACAGTGGTTGCAGGCGAAGACGACCAGCAGTCCGGGACCGTTCGCGTAATCGGACAGCCGGTGCGTCCGGCCGTCCAGGTCGGGCAGCGCGAATTCGGGGGCGGGTGTGCCCAGCGGGACCATCAGGGATTCGAGTGCCATAGCTGCCTCCGTCCGGTTCCCTTACGAGGGTAATGCGGTCGCGGAGCCCGCGGGTGCTCTCGAACGGTCTGTCACGAGCGCGTCACTTCGTCAGATCGGCCGGATCGGTGTTGGCGCCGCACAGCACGACGCACACCCGCTCGCCGGGCGCGGGGCGGTACGCGCCGGAGGTCAGCGCGGCCATGGCCGTCGCGGCGGCGTGTTCGACCGCCAAGCGATGCTCGGCCCAGAGGGCCCTGCGGGTCGCGAGGATGTCCTCGTCCGAGACCAGCACCGAGACCGAGTCCGCCGAGTGGGCCGCGACGAGGGCCAGTTCGCTGACGCGCCGCGCGCCGAGCGCGTCGGCGGCCACCGAGTCGACCGCGACGTCGACGGGCGCGCCCGCCGCCAGCGCGGCGTGCAGCGCACGGCAGTTCCGCGGTTCCACGGCGACCACGCGGACGCCGTAATGGGCCGCCGCGGTCGCGATCCCGGCGAACAAACCGCCGCCGCCGACCGCGACGACGACGGTGTCCAGCCGGGGCAGCTGCCGATGGATCTCGGTCAGCAGGGTGCCCGCGCCCGCGGCGATGAGCGGGTTGTCGTAGGCGTGCGAGAGCAGCGCGCCGCTGGACTCGGCGAAGGCGTGGCAGGCCGCGAGCGCGTCGGCGTACTGCTCGCCGACCAGCCGGACGTCCGCGCCGTAGCCGCGCAGCTTGTCGATCTTCACCGTCGGCGCGGTGGCGGGCAGGAAGACCGTGGCGGGCACGTGCTGGCTGCGCGCCGCCCACGCGCAGGCCATGCCCGCGTTGCCGCCGGAGGCGATGGT
Source organism: Nocardia sp. CNS-044 (assembly GCF_059570515.1). Taxonomy (NCBI): domain Bacteria; kingdom Bacillati; phylum Actinomycetota; class Actinomycetes; order Mycobacteriales; family Nocardiaceae; genus Nocardia; species Nocardia sp. CNS-044. The sequence continues at coordinate 268,503 of NZ_JCANSX010000006.1, read as the reverse complement.
GACGCCGGAGTCGGGCAGGCTGCCCGCCTCGCGGTGCGCCTGGAGGAAGTTCTGCGCGCCCCTGGCCTTGAACGTCCCGGTGTGCTGGAGGAACTCGAGGGCCAGCCAGTGGCCGGGCGACCCGTCGTCCTGCGGGTCGGTGGGCGCGAGGGTGACGGGTCGGACGCGTCCCGCGATGCGCTGGGCGGCCGCCTCGATGTCGTCGTAGCCAAGTTTCGTCGGGTGCGGGTCCATCGGGCTCCTCCGGCGTCGTCGGGCGTGAAGGCGTACCTCCGCTTCATCAGGCGAACGCGATCATAGTCAGCCGCGCGCGGCGCGAATTTCGCCCGCCGAACACGCGATTTGCCAACCAATTGCGCGAATACGGCGCGGATTACCGGTCGGCCAGGGGAGAAGCTGTCATGCTCTGTTTCGTTCGCTGGTCCGACCCGCTGCCGAGCGCACGGGATGAAGAGAGGTCGATCCGTGAAATCGAGTTGGATGGCGGTGCCCGCACTGTTGGCCGTCGCGGTATCGGGTTGTTCCGGAGGCACTTCCGCCGATACCGCGGCTACCTCGACCGCGGCACCGGCGAAAGCGGCGGGAACGACGACGGCCGCCGCGTCGCAAAACGTCGATTCCGCGGGAGTGCACATACCGCTCGGCGAGACGAAAACGGTGCCCATTCCGGCCGACGCGATTATGGAAATCAAGGTTCCCGCGGAATGGGGGACCGCCGTCGACAGCGTGCGCTGCGCGGTAACCGACAACAACGGTCGAAACGAGGACCTACGTTCGTCGGAGCCGAAGAAACAAGAGGTCGTCGCGGGCGCACGGTGGATCACACTGTGGACCTTCTCCTCGCCGCCCGCCACCGAGGTCACCGTCGGCTGCGTGGACGGGGACAACGCGGTCACCGCGGCCGAACTGCGCTACATCCGCGTCGTGCCGCGCGGGCTCGCGCCGAACTGAGTCCACGAGTGCCGCCCGCGCTACTTGCCGTGGGCGCGCAGCTGATAGAGGCCCTTGGTCACCGCGACGGTGTTGCCCTCGGCGTCGGTGACGACCGACTCCAAGGTGAAGTCCGACTTGCCGCGCTCGGCCGCCTCGGCCTCGATTCGCGCGATCTCCTCCTCCGGCAGCGTGGCCTCGGCGCGCAGCTGCGATTTCGCCATGCCGACGAACTTGATCTCGAAGCCCTTCACCAGCGGGTAGTAGGCGGAATTGTCGAACGTCGCCACGGCGATCGCGCCACCGAGCACCTCCGCGACGGTGAACTGGACGCCCGCGTAGATCACCCCGAAGTGATTGCCGTTGCCCTCCAGCGGCACCGTCGTCGCGGCGAACCCGCGGCGCACCTCGACCGCCTGGACGCCCATCTTCGCGGCCGCGGGGATGGTGAACTCCAAGGCGCCGTTGATGATGTCGACGAACGGAGGGGCGTCGTCGGTGCTGTTGTCGGTCATGCGGACCGATTCCTTTCGCGCGTGCGGTCCGGCGTGCCATCGGCCGCACGGCGTCCGCGCGCCTGCCCGCCGCGGACCTCGTCGTCTTTGATTCACCGGTCCCGCCCTCGGCGAGGGCGGGTGCCCTCAGATTAGGAAACGGGCGGTGCGCCGCGCAATCGCGGTTGTCGGCGCCGCTGAGTAGCCTCGGGACCGTGGGCGACGACGGTTATCGCGAGCGCCCGTCCCGACTGGACGGCGCGGTGCTGTGGACGCGCACCGTGACCCGCGTCGAGGAACCCCTGCCCGTCCTGCCGGACGGCTGTATGGACCTGCTGTGGCGGGACGGCACGCTCTTCGTCGCGGGGCCGGACACCACCGCGCATCCCGCGGGCAGTCCGAAGCCCGCGCGATACACGGGCTTGCGGTTCTTTCCCGGCACCGCGCCCGCCTTGCTCGGCGTGCCGGCGCACGAATTGCGGGACCAGCGCGTCGAATTGGCGAATCTGTGGCCCGCGGCGACCGTGCGAGAACTCGCGGGCCGGGTCTCGGACGCGCCCGACCGGGCCGCCGCGCTCGAGTCCATCGCGCTGCGCCGCGCGGCCGAGGCCGAGCCGCCCGACCCGCTGCTGCGCCGCGTCGTCGCGGCACTGCACGCGGGCCGGTCGGTCGCCGCGACCGCCGACGCCGCGGGCGTGGGGGCCCGCCTGCTGCACCGCCGTTCGCTGGCCGCCTTCGGCTACGGACCCAAGACACTGGCCCGCATCCTGCGCCTCCAGCGGGCGCTGGCCGCCGTGCACGCGGGCACACCGCCCGCCGATGTCGCGATCGCCGCCGGATACGCGGACCAGGCGCATCTGTCCCGCGATATGCGGGAGCTGGCGGGCATGACGCTGAGCGAGTGGGCGGCCCGCCGCGCGAGTGCTCGAGCGACCGACGCCTAGCGATCCGCGCGGTACGGCGATTTCCGGTCGACCGGCCGCGTGGTGCAGGACGTCGCACAGCGAGTTGCCTCGGCAAGGAGGCGTTCACCCGTCCGGCCAGGCGGCGCGCCGGGAAATCTCAGCCCAACGGCGCGTACAAATCGATCCCGTTGCCATCAGGGTCTTGGATGACGGCGTAGCGCTGGCCCCACGGCGCGTCCCACGGCTTCAGCTCGCCCTGGTAGCCCGCCGAGACAAGGTCGGCGTAGACGGAGTCCACCTCGGCGGCGTCGGCGCAGCGGAAGGCGAGGCCGATGCGGCCCGCGCTGGTCGGCGGCTCCCAGTCGGCGTAGAAGGAACGAACCGTGTCCTCGGTGTCGAGGGCGAGGCGAAGCCCGCCGGCGAGCTGGGCTTCGACGTGCGGCTGGGTTTCCGCGTCGGCGGGGAACTCCAGGCCGAGGCGGCGGTAGAAGGCCAGCGAGGCCACCATGTTCGAGGTGACGATGCCGATGAAGTCCAGTTGCGGTGTCATATTGGCAGCGTACGGGCGGCGAGTGGGTTCGGTCTTGAAGAAATCGGACACTCAGTGCGTCGGCGCGGGCACCAGTTCGGCGATGAGGTTCTCGACCAGGATGCGGATCCGGTCGCGGATAGTGCGGACCACCTCGATGGTCTGTCCGGCCGGATCGGGCAGTATCCAGTCGCGGTAGCTGATGCCGGGGAAGAACGGGCAGGCGTCGCCACACCCCATGGTGATCACCACGTCGGAGACGCCGACGGCCTCGTCGGTCACCTTCTTCGGCGTGTTGTCCGCGATGTCGATGCCGACCTCCGCCATGGCCTCGACCGCGACCGGATTCAGTTCGGCCGCAGGCGCACTGCCCGCGGACCTGGCCTCGATGCGATCACCGGCGAGAGCGGTCAGAAACCCGGCGGCCATCTGGGATCGGCCTGCGTCGTGCACGCAGACGAACAGCACACTGGGCTTGTGGGCCATCGGGACGCCTTTCGGTGGGGCAATGCTCGGGTGATGCGGTGGCCGGACCCGTCCGACGGCGCGGAATGGTCCCGGTGCGTGCCGTCCGGGAGGCTCGGGTCGAAACGCTGTCGTAGCGTAAGGGATACGGGCGATCGCCCGGCGAGGATGGGGCACCTGTGGGTGCCGCTTGATTCTGTTGTGCGCGTTGTGGCGGGGCATTCGCGCTGCTAGAGGCGATGGGCTCAGAAGTCGTTGCCGCGGTGGAGGAACGCGTAAGGGTAAGAACGGACCGGTCGGTCGGGGAACTCGGCTGGCGACAACGGGTCATCGAGAGCTCTTGCCGCGCTGGGTGAATGGGTCCTCCGAAATCCTGGCCATGCCTTCGCGTATCGAGCCGCGGCGTCGGAGGCAAACGCCACCCGCGGCGTCGGAGACGGACGCCACCATCGCAGAATCCGACGGCCTCATGTCCGCGGTCGTCGCGGAGCGCAATCCGAATCGCTCTCGTGGGCAAGGCGATTTCCGGCCACGTCGCCAATACCTAGCCCGGCCGGAACGGCAAACCGCCGCGACGTCCGTATGGCGTCGCGGCGGTCGGTCGCGCTTGCTCAGATCGGGCGCAGATCGATCACCTTGCGCAGCCGCGCCCGGTCGCGCTCGAGCCGCCGCGCCTCGTAGGCGATGGGGAAGTAGCGCACCCGCTCGGGCAGCAGGGGCACGATCCGCCCGATCAGCCAGCCGAGCACCCGCAGCTTGCGTTCGTCGGCGGCGGTCCAGGTGAGGCCGAGCTTGCGCCGCGCGGGCTCCGGCGTAGTGCCGACCGTGACGAAGTACTGCATCCGTCCGATCGGCGCGACAGCGGTGCGCCAGAGCGGCGCCAGCGCGCGCGGCAGCTGCTTGGGCGGCGCGACCGAGCGGATCACCCGCAGGTAGTCGTGCGCGGTGGGTGTTTCTTCCAGGTGGTTCTCGACCATGTCGTCGAAGAACTTCTCGAACGCGGCGTAGTTCTCCGGAACCTCTTTGGGCGCCACCGAGAAGTTGCGCATCAGCTGCAGCGTCTCCTGGTAGTACGCCTCCTTCTCGGCGTAGGTGAGGGGGCGGCGGCCGAAGTACTTCGCGCTCTCCGTGAACGCGAACGTTCCGGTGTGCAGCACCCAGGCCCACGGCCCGGAGGCCAGCGCCTTGTGCCGGACGCCCGCGGCGTCGGTGGTGTTCAGCGAGGCGTGCATCGCGCGCAGCCGGTCGGCCTCGGCGAGCGCCTCCTCGCCGCCGTAGACCCACATCATCACCGAGGAGAGACTGCGTACGGCGCGGCCCATGGGATCGGTGCGGAAGGTGGAGTGCTCGTCGACGACTGCGGAGATGGTCGGCTCCATGGTCTGGAGGAGGAAGGCGGATCCGGCGGTCAGCGAGAACGTGATCAGCCCCGTCTCGTCCCACATCCTGGTGCCCGGCGCGAAGGGGCGGCGTGGCGGCAGCTCCCGCGCGGTGGTTTCGAGTGCGGCGGACGCGGTCATTGCGATCTCCTTTGATCGACCCACTTCAGAACGATGAGATGATTATCATACCAATCTCTCATTCTCTTGGCGCGGCGGAATTCGTCCTCGCTTACGCTGGCTGCCATGAGTACGCAGTGGCGCGAGCGCACCGGCCGGATCGGCGTCCTCACCGGCGCGGGCATTTCCACCGATTCCGGGATCCCGGATTTCCGCGGGCCGCGCGGGGTGTGGACGAAAGACCCGATCGCCGAACTGCTCTCGACCTACGACAACTACCTGGCCGATCCGGATTTGCGGCAGCGCGCGTGGCTGGCCAGGCGCGACAACCCCGCCTGGCAGGCGACCCCGAACGCCGCGCACAAGGCGCTCGCCGAGCTGGCCGAGGCCGGACGCGCGGTCACGATCATCACCCAGAACATCGACCGCCTGCACCAGCGCGCGGGCTCGGCGCCCGAGCGGGTCATCGAGATCCACGGCAATATGTTCGAGGTCGTTTGCGTGGAGTGCGATTTCGAGACGAGCATGGCCGCCACTCTGGAGCGCGTCGCGGCGGGCGAGCCCGATCCGCCGTGCCCCGAGTGCGGCGGCATCCTCAAGGCCGCGACGATCATGTTCGGGCAGCAGATGGACCACCGCAGCCTGACCAAGGCCGCGCTCACCGCCGAGACCAGCGACATCTTCCTGGCCATCGGCACCTCGCTACAGGTCGAACCCGCCGCCTCGATGTGCGCCGTCGCCGTCCGCGCGGGCGCCGACCTGGTCATCGTCAACGCCGAACCGACCCCCTACGACGACCTCGCCACCGAAGTCGTCCGCGAACCCATCGGCACCGCCGTCCCCCGCTTGGTCGCCGAGATTCTCGGCGCCGAGGGGAACTGATCAGCCGACGGGGCCGAGGACGCGGTCGAGGTAGGGATTGGCGAAGCGGCCCTTGGGGTCGAAGCGGCGGCGGACCTCGGTGAAGCGGTCCCAGTCCGGGTAGCGCTCGCGCAGGGTGTCGGCGGTCTGGAAGTGGCGCTTGCCCCAGTGCGGGCGGCCCTGGTAGCGGTCGAAGATCTCTTCGCAGGCGCGGAAGTACGGCTCCCACTCCATGCCGCGGTACTGGTGCACGGCGATGTAGCAGGTGTCGCGGCCGCCCGCGGGGGAGAGGAAGGCGTCGTCGGGGGCGACCCAGCGCACCTCGATCGGCATCGGCGTCTGGAAACGGGCCGAGACCTCTTTGATCTCCCGGATGGCCGCGACCGAATGCTCGCGCGGGATGGCGTATTCCATCTCGGTGAACCGAAACAGCCTGGGCGAGGCGAACACTCGGTAGGAGCGATCCACCTGGCGGCGGTAGCTGCCCGCGTAGGCGGCGCCGCGGTGGATCCACGGGATCGCTCCGGCCTGCCATTTGCCGAAGCGGCACAGCGCGTCGAACGCGTAGTTGGACATGAGGATGTCGGCGAACCAGTCCATCATCTTGCCGCGCGGCTGCTCGGGCAGCTCGACGCGGTTGTTGCGCTTGGTCATCGCCAGCGGGCTGTGCGCGAACATGTAGAACTCGAAGTGCTCGTTGTCGTCGACATAGGAATCGAGATCGGCGAGCACCTCGTCCACCGGCACCGGTCGTTCGATGCCTTCGAGCACGAACGAGGGCACCAGCTGCAGCGTCACGGCGGTGACCACGCCGAGCGCGCCGACACTGACCCGCGCCGCCCGCCAGCCGTCGCGATCGTTCTCGGCGTCGACCTCGATCCGGCTGCCGTCGGCGAGCATCAGCTCGACGGAATGCAGTGCGGCGGAGATGTTCTGTAGGGTCGCTCCGGTGCCGTGTGTGCCGGTCGCGGTCGCGCCCGCGATGGTCTGCACGTCGATGTCGCCGAGGTTGGGGAAGGCGAGCCCGGCAGCATGCAGTGCGGTGCTGGCCGCGTTGAGCGTGATGCCCGCCTCGACTCGCGCCAGCCCGGTCGCCGTGTCGAGCTCGAGGACGCGGTTCATCCGGGAGAGGTTCAGCAGCAGCCCGTCGGTGCAGACGGTGTCGGTGAAGGAGTGACCCGCGCCCGCGACGCGGACCGTCTGTCCGCGGTCGGTCGCGCTCGCCAGCAGCTCGGCGAGTTCGTCGTGGTCGCGCGGGGTCGCGATGCTCGCCGGTGCGCAGTGTTGATCGCCGGCCCAGTTCACCCACGAATTGGTCATGCGTCCAACTTTAGGGCATCGACTGTGACGCGCGCTACCCGAGCTCGGTTTTTCGAATTACCTGCGACGTCCCAGGCAGGCGTGCGCCTTCGCGGCTTCGACGTCTTCGTCGGTCAGCGGCGGAACGAGCAGCGGCATGCGCGGGATGGATTCGGCGCGCACCCCGTTCAGCATGATCGCGGCGTAGCGCTGCCAGACCTCGGAATCGACGGGCTTGGCGAACTCGGCGAGCGCGTCGACCATGTGGATCAGCGCGAAGAAATCGCTCGCCTCGATGTCGGGCTGCAGCGACCCCGCGTCGCGGGCTCGCTCGATGACGGCCGCGACGGTCGGCTTGATGCGATCGCGCAGCGCCGCGAAACGCTCGGGATCCTCCTCGAGTTCGAGCATGACCTCGCTGAACCCGCGATTGTTCGCCAGGTGCTGGCAGGCGTACTCGAAGAACTGGACGAGTCCCAGCCACGGGTCGGGATGCTGCGCCGCGTCCTCGGCGGCGACGGCGAATTCGCCGATGTGCTGCTCGAAGACCTCGGCGATGAGCTCCTTCTTGTTCGCGAACCGCCGGTACACCGTCCCCACGCCGACACCGGCCTTCTCGGCGACGTCGTCGAGGGTGATCTCGAGTCCGTGGTCGGCGAACAACTCGCGCGCCGCGGCGACGATGCGCTGCTGATTGCGCGCGGCGTCGGCGCGCAGGCGTCGAGGCGGAGAAGGGGCAGTGGCGGGATTCACACCCCCATGCTAGCAACGACCGGGATTAAGTGGAGGCGTTGTCTCCGTTAACGTGATAGCTTCTATCGGTAAGCGGAGATATTACCTCCGCATCGTCGACCTGACTTCGAGGGGACCTATGACTACCGCGATCGACCGTGGGGCGCCGGCCCCCGAGAAAGCCCAGCGCCGCGGCTCACACGCGCTGCGCTGGTGGGTGCTCGCCGTGCTCGGCGTCGCACAGTTGATGGTGGTGCTCGACGCCACCGTGGTGAACATCGCACTGCCCGCCGCCCAGCAGGACCTCGGCTTCAGCGACGCCGACCGCCAGTGGGTGATCACCGGCTACGCGCTGGCATTCGGCAGCCTGCTGCTGCTAGGCGGACGACTGAGCGACCTGTTCGGCCGCCGCAACACCTTCATCGTCGGCCTTGTCGGCTTCGCCGTCGCCTCGGCCGTCGGCGGCGCCGCGCCCAACTTCGAGGTGCTCGTCGCGTCCCGCGTCGGCCAGGGCGTGTTCGGCGCGCTGCTCGCGCCCGCCGCGCTCTCGCTGCTGACCGTCACCTTCACCGAACCGTCCGAGCGCGCCAAGGCATTCGGCATCTTCGGCGCGGTCGCCGGTACCGGCGGCGCGATCGGTCTGCTGCTCGGCGGCGCGCTCACCGAGTGGGCGAACTGGCGCTGGGTGATGTTCGTCAACCTCGCTTTCGCGGCCGTCGCGCTGGTCGGTGCGGTGCTGCTGCTGGCCAAGCACGTCAGTGCGGAGCGGCCCAAGCTGGACATTCCCGGCACCGCCGTGGTGACCGCCGCGCTGTTCGGCATCGTCTACGGCTTCTCGCACGCGGAGACCGACGGCTGGACCAACGGCGTCACGCTGGCCTTCCTGCTCGGCGGCGCGGCGCTGCTCGCGGTGTTCGTCTGGCTGGAGGCCCGGGTCGCGCATCCGCTGCTGCCGCTGCGCATCCTGCTCGACCGCACCCGCGCGGGCTCCTACATGACCGTGTTCGTGATGGGCATCGGCATGTTCGCGATCTTCCTGTTCCTGACCTACTACATGCAGCTGAGCCTGGGCTACTCGCCGATCAAGACCGGCGTGGCGTTCCTGCCGATGGTGGCGGCCATGATCGTCTCCTCGACCACCGCGCCCTCCCTGCTGCTGCCCAAGTTCGGTCCGAAGATCGTCGTCACGGCCGGCTTCCTGATCGCCGCGGCGGGCATGGCCTGGCTGACCCGGATCGGCCTGGACACCGGCTACGGCACGCACATCCTGCCCGCGCTGATCCTGATGGGTCTCGGCCTCGGTGGCGCCATGGCGACCGCCTTCCAGGGCGCGACCTCCGGCGTGCAGCACGAGGACGCGGGCGTGGCCTCGGCCATGATCAACACCAGCCAGCAGGTCGGCGGCTCCATCGGCACCGCGCTGCTGAGCACGATCGCCGCCTCGGCCGCCACGGATTACCTGTCCACCGCGCAGCCGGGCCCGCTGGCCGTCGCGCAGGCGCAGATCGAGAGCTACACCACCAGCTTCTGGTGGGCGACCGCGACATTCGTCCTCGGCGCCGTGCTCTCGGCCGTGCTGATGCCGAACACCGCGCCCGCGCCCGCGGAGGGTGAGCCGGTGCTCGCGCACTGAGTCACGGGTGCTCGCGCACTGAAGCATCGGTGCTCGCGCACTGGGCCCACATTCGAACAACACAGCGCCCGCGCCGGTTTCGACCGGACGCGGGCGCTGTGCTGTGACCGTCAGCAGTTGCTCGGCGCAGGGAGTCCGGCGAATCGATCGGACAGATAGACGAAGGCCCGCGGCGCCCCCTGGATGATCGCGTCGCCGTGGTCGACGCCGGGCAGGATGTCGAGCTGCACCGGCGTGCCCGCCTGGCAGTAGCGCGCGGCGACCGCGCGGACCAGGTCCGGATCGATCTCGTCGGCCTCGCCGTGCCACTCGTACATCGGAGCGCGCGGGACGCCAGGGAATGTCTCCAGGCTGTTCTCCTGCAGGACCCGGACGGTGGACGGGTCGGCGTCCATCGAGCCGTCGAACACGTCGGAGAAACTGCGGTTCGCGCCCGCGTTGATGATCTGCTCGGCGCAGGCGTTGGCGATCTGGTCGCGCAGCTCCCGCCCGGCCGGATTGAGCAGCCGTGATATCGCCGCCTGCCGCGGGTATTCGCGTTCCAAGCCCATCGTGACCGCGAATCCGAGCCCGAACAGTGGGTTCGGGGCGGTGCCGAGATCGCGGGCGAGCTTGTCCATGTTCATCGGAACGCCGCCCATCGCGACGCCGACGATCGGCAGCTCCGGCGCGTACTCCGGGGCGAGCGCCGCCGCGAATCCGGTGGCCATGCCGCCGCCGGAATAGCCCGTCATGCCCACCGGGCTGCCCGCGAGATCGGCGGGGGCGAAGCGCTTGGCCGCGCGGATGCCGTCGAGGGTGATGCGGCCGCCGAGCTGGGCCGCGCCATAGGCGCTCGTGGGGCCGAGGTGATCGGGCACCGCGACGGCCCAGCCCCTGGCCAGCAGCAGATTCAACGCGGGCGCCTCCCGCATGCTGCCGTCGAAGAGGCTGTGCGAGGGCGCGCAGTGCAGGCCCAGCGAGTTGACGAACGGCTGGTACGACACCAGCGGCCGGTCGATCCCGCCGCCCGGCGGTACCAGCACCGTGGTCACCGTCGCGATCGGTTCGTCCGCGGAGTTGGTGGTGCGGAACAGCAACTGCCACACCGTGGAACCGGGGAAGTTCGCGGCGGGCACCATCCTGCTGCGCACGACGTCACCGGGTTGAAATCGGGCCAAATCCGCTGGCGCGGAGTAGAACTCGTCGGCGTCGGGGACGGGATAGACCGGCGACGCGCTCGCGGGCGCGGCGTGCCCGAGACAGGCCGCTGCCGCGAGTGCCGCCAATGCCAGTCGCCGCACCGAGCGTATGCCCGTGCTCGAAGTTTGCTGCCGTCCAGTGCGATGCGCTGCCGCCGCCCTCGGACGCGCGTCCGGTACTTCCCGTCGTGCCGCCATCGTCGCTCCAGTGCCGAAGGGGTAAGGGTGGGTGGAATCGCGGCGAAAACCTTCGGGGCATTCGTAGTCGGCGGCCGAACGCATGTCAACGAACGCGGCTGTTCGTCACCCGTGTCCCCGCCCGAACCGACCGCGTGGTCCTACCGATAGCATGTCGCCGGTGACGTTCGGCGCGGCAGGAGGTCAGCAGATGGGCTCGCAAGCCCGCACCCCGGCCGTCGAGCCCGCGGTGCTCGCGGTGATCTCCGTGGGCGGCGGAATCGGCGCCGTGATGCGCTATCTCGTCGGTCTCCGTTGGCCGTCGCAGCCGGACGAGGTGCCGTGGTCGACGTTCGTCGTCAATGTCGTCGGCTGTTTCTCGATCGGAATTCTGATGGTTCTGATCACCGAAGTATGGGTAGCCCACAGACTGCTGCGCCCCTTCCTCGGTGTCGGGTTGCTGGGCGGTTTCACGACCTTTTCGACCTATAGCCTCGAGATTCGTAGACTGCTCGAATCAGGCGCCGCGATCGAGGCGCTCGGCTATCTCGGGGGGACGGTGGCGGCGTCGCTCACCGCGGTCTGGCTCGGCATGGGGGTGGCACGGCTCTCGGCGGGCACGACACGACCGCGACGCGGTGGACGACAGTGAACGACGCGGCGCCCGCAGGCGGCGCGGTGGACGGCTTGTACGTACGACGGAAGGGGGTCAGGCGATGAGTGGTTCACCTGCGGACGCGGGTCGGTGGCAGCAGGCCGCGCGATTGACGGTGCTGCTCGACGAGGACGACAAGTGGCGGCGCGGCCCCCTGTTCCACGAGATCGTGCGCCGGGCCCGCGACGCCGGTCTGGCCGGCGCCAGCGTGTGGCGCGGCGTGGAAGGCTATGGCGCGTCCTCACGCATCCACACCAGCCGCGTCCTCGACCTCGCCGAGCACCTACCCGTGCAGGTGATGATCGTGGACGAGCCGCAGCGGCTGCGTTCGTTCGTGGCGGAGAACGCCGAGGTGCTCTCCGGCGTGACCGTCACGCTGTCGCCGGTGGAGACCTGGCAGCCCGCCGTCGGGGTCGCCCGATGATGGCGGTACTCGTCGTGGTCGGCGGTATGGTCGGCGCGCCACTGCGCTACCTGATCGATCGCGCGATGGCCGCTCGTTTCGAATCCCTGCTGCCATTGGGAACTTTGACGGTTAACATTGTCGGTTCGGCGGTGCTGGGCGGTTTGATCGGCGCGAGCGCGAGCAGCGAGGTTCTGGCGATGGCGGGAACGGGTTTCTGCGGCGCGTTGACGACGTTCAGCACGTTCGGCTACGAGACCATCCGGCTGGTCGCGGACGGCGCCTACCTCTACGCGGTGGGCAATGTCGTGATCAGCGTGACGGCCTGTTTGGTCGCGGTGTACGCTGCCGCGTCCACGACCCAGTGGTTGTGGGCATGATCCTGATGACGAGCCGGGCGCAGCCGACCTGGAAGGGAGACCCGAGCATGGCCCATGATCGAGCCGGGCGACCCGCGCGGGCGACCGACCTGGAGGACATCGCCCACCTGGTTACCGCCTACTACAGCCAGATTCCCGATCCCGCGAATCCGGCGCAGCAGGTGGTGTTCGGCACCTCGGGGCACCGCGGGTCCAGCCTGGACAGCGCGTTCAACGAGGCGCACATCCTGGCGATCACCCAGGCGATCGTGGAATACCGCGCCACCCGCGGCATCACCGGTCCGGTGTATCTGGCGCGAGACACGCACGCGCTGTCCGAGCCCGCCTGGACCACCGCGCTCGAGGTGCTCGCGGCCAACGACGTGACCGCGGTGATCGACGCCCGCGACCGCTACACGCCGACGCCCGCGCTGAGCCACGCGGTGCTGCGCCACAACACGAACGGCACCAGGCACCAAGCCGACGGCATCGTGGTCACGCCGTCGCACAATCCGCCACGCGACGGCGGCTTCAAATACAACCCGCCGCACGGCGGTCCGGCCGACACCGTCGCCACCGACGCCATCGCCGCGCGGGCGAACGAGCTGCTGCGCACCGGTCTTTCCGAGGTGAAGCGGACGACGCTGCAACACGCGATGGCCACGTGCGTCCAGCGCTACGACTACCTCGACCACTACATCGCCGACCTGCCGAACGTGTTGAATTTGGACGCGATTCGCGGCGCGGGCATCCGCCTCGGCGCCGACCCGATGGGCGGCGCCAGCGTCGACTACTGGGAGGAGATCGGCCAGCGCTACGACCTCGAGCTCGAGGTCGTCAACCCGTTCGTCGACCCCACCTGGCGTTTCATGACGCTGGACAGCGACGGCAAGATCCGGATGGACCCGTCCTCGCGCTACGCCATGGCGGCGCTGGTCGCCATCAAGGACGACTACGACATCTCCACCGGCAACGACGCCGATGCCGACCGGCACGGCATCGTCACGCCCGACGGCGGGCTGATGAACCCCAACCACTTCCTCGCCGTCGCGATCGAATATCTGGTGGCGAACCGTATCGGCTGGGACGCGCTGACCAAGATCGGCAAGACCGTGGTCACCTCGTCCATGATCGACCGAGTGGTCGGCGTGCTCGGCCGCGACGTGCACGAGGTGCCGGTCGGGTTCAAGTGGTTCGTGCCCGGATTGTTCAGCGGCAGCCTGGCTTTCGGCGGCGAGGAGAGCGCGGGCGCGTCGTTCCTCCGGATGGACGGCACGGTGTGGACCACCGACAAGGACGGCATCCTGCTCGCGCTGCTCGCCGCCGAGATCGCCGCTTGCACCGGGCAGACGCCGTCCGCGCGCTACGTCGAACTCGAGCGCCGCTACGGCAGTCCGGCCTACGCGCGCATCGACGCCGCGGCCACCGCGGAACAGAAAGCGCGGTTGGCGAGGTTGACTCCCGATGTGATCACCACCGAAGAGATCGCGGGCGAGCCCATCACCGCCGTGCTCACCCGTGCCCGAGGCAACGGCGCGCCGCTCGGCGGACTCAAAGTCACCACCGAGAACGCCTGGTTCGCGGCGCGTCCGTCCGGGACCGAGGACAAGTACAAGATCTACGCGGAGTCGTTCCACGGCAGCGAGCACCTGGCCCAGGTGCAGGCGGCCGCGGAGGAGTTGGTGGGCAAGGCGCTGACGGGTGAGCGGTAGAGCCGAGACATCGGCGAGCGATAAGGCGCTGCCCAGCGAGATCTGGGTGCTGGTCGGCGCCGCGTTCGTCATCGCGATCGGGTTCGGACTGGTGGCGCCGGTGCTGCCGCAGTTCGCGCGCAGCTTCGGCGTCGGGGTGGCCGCCGCGTCCGCGATCGTCAGCGCGTTCGCGTTGATGCGGCTGCTGTTCGCGCCGGTCAGCGGTCGGCTGGTGCAGCGGCTGGGGGAGCGCTGGGTGTACCTGTCCGGCCTGGTCATCGTCGCGGTGTCCACCGGAGCGAGCGCGCTGGCACAGACTTATTGGCAGCTCCTGGCTCTGCGCTCGGTGGGCGGCATCGGCTCGACCATGTTCACCGTGTCGTCGCTGGCGCTGGTGATCCGCCTGTCGCCGCCGGAGCAGCGCGGGCGGGTGTCGGGGTTGTGGTCGACGAGCTTCCTGGTCGGCTCGGTGAGCGGTCCGCTGGTGGGCGGCGCGCTGGCCGGGCTCGGGCTGCGGGCTCCGTTCCTCATCTACGCCGCGGCGCTGCTCGCGGTGAGCGCCGCGGTCTACCTGAGCCTGCGCCATTCGCATCTGGCCGCGCCGGAGGTCAGCGGCGAACTGCGCGTCATGACCTTTCGTGAGGCGCTGGCCCGCCCGGCGTACCGCGCGGTGCTGTGGTCGAACTTCGCCAACGGCGCGGCCATCTTCGGTGTCCGGATGGCGCTGGTGCCGCTGCTGGTCGTGGAGGTGTTGCGGCAGCCCGCCGGTATGGCGGGCGTCGCGCTGACGGCTTTCGCCGCGGGCAACGTCGCGGTGTTGTTCCTGTCCGGCAGGCTGTCCGATCGGTGGGGGCGCAAGCCGTTCCTCGTCGTCGGCTCGCTGGTGTGCGCGCTGGGCACCGCCGGGCTCGGGTACGCGCCGAACTTCGGCTGGCTGCTGGTGACGTCCGTCGTCGCCGGGCTCGGCTCGGGCATGCTGACGCCCACCCAGCAGGCCGCGCTGGCCGACATCCTCGGACCGAAGGCGCGCGGCGGGCCGGTGCTCGCGGGCTTCCAGATGGCGGCCGATCTCGGCACCGTGCTCGGTCCGGTCGCCGTGGGCGCGCTGGCCCAGCACACCTCCTACGGGCCCGCGCTCGCCGTGACCGGTGCGTTGCTGGCCATCGCTGCCGTGGCGTGGTTGGTGGTGCCCGAAACGCTGCGCGGGCACACCGCCGAGGTCGAAACCGATCACGTCGCGGCGGTGCCGTGCGACGACGCGGAGTACCAGCTCGCGCATCGTGCGGCCGACGAGTGCGAGGAGTCACGCGGCCAGGTCCACGACGAACGCCCTGCCTCGCCCACGGGTTCGCGCCGTTAGCCCGACGCGGTGTGGGCGGCCGGGTGCCCGGCGCACATCGGCAGCGGGAGCTGGGGCAGAGTGTTGACGTGAACCAATCGCGTTCGAACTACACCCCGCGCCCGATGTCGAGCGCGACCAGTTACGCCTTGGGCGGCGTCGCGCTCGCCCTCATCGTGTTGATCGTTTTCCTGGCGTTCCGCTCGGGGCGCGACGAGCCGGACGTGCGCAACGACGGCTACGGCTCCGTGCGCGACCCCGGCGTGCAAGCGGTGCTGCAACCCGACGGCGTGGTCGTTCTCGGCAAGCCGGGGACGCCCAAGACGATCGACGTCTTCGAGGACCCGCTGTGCCCCGCCTGCGGCGCGCTCGAGCGCGTCTACGGCCAGGAACTCGCCCAGCAGCTGGACGAGGGCAAACTCGCGGTGCGGTACCACTACGTCAACTTCCTCGACCCCAAGTCCAGCAGCGAGGACTACTCGACCCGCGCGATCGCGGCCAACGAATGCGTCGCCGAGGCGGGCAACGGTCCGTTGTACGCGAAGTTCCACGAGCTGCTCTTCGCCTCGAAGCAGCCGAAAGAAGGCGGCGACGACCTGAGCAACGAGCAGCTCTCCGGCTTGGCGCGCGAGGCCGGTGCGCCGGAGCCGATCGTGCAATGCGTGGCGAGCGGTGCGAAAGTGGCGGACGTCGAGGTGCACGCGAGGGCGGCGACGGACGACCTGACCGCACGGTTGGACGGTCCCGCCGCGACGCCGTCGGTGTTCGACGGGTCCAACAAGGTGGATGTGAGCAACGAGGAGTGGGTGGTCGAGCTGACGCGCTGAGCGCGCTGGGCACGGACCCTGCAGGGCTCGGCGACGAGAGTCGACTGGTGTTGTGCGGTTTCTCCCCTGCCGTCGGACACGGTTCGGCTCGAGGCCGGAGGCGACGACCCCCGTGCGGCTCAGCCGCGGTGTTCTGGGGCGTCGTCCGGGATGTCGTTCTCGGGGGCGATTCGCGCGAGTTGGCGGTGCAGCGGGATGTGGCCGTCGAGCGGGTAGAGCAGCTCCTCGCCGGTCGGCCGGTCGGCGGTGAACGCGGCTCGTATCCCGGCGGTTTCGACCGCGGGTAGTTCGATATCGGTGTGCGGGAACAGATATCGCGCACCTTCGCGCACGGTGGTGTGCACGTCACCATCCGGCGCGGTCCACTGCAACCGATCTCGGTCGGCCCGGCAGACCCGCCACTGTTTCCTCTTGTCCGCCAACGACTTCAGTCGTCCGTGCCGCGAACAGAGCGCCGCGAGTCCGCCGCCGCTGCGCTCCAGTTCGCCTTCCGCCGCGGGAATCGTGCACCCGGGAAACCGGCACATACCGTCCACCGCCCGAATCTCGCTCGCGACGCGTCGCAGCGCCGCCTCGTCCGTCGCGCTGCCGTCGGTGTGCTCGGGAACCACCTGGAACGACGCGTGCTCGGCGAGCAATCGCGCGAGCGCCGCGTCGATCGGCCCGTAGCCTGCCAGGAACGCGGGCGCCTCCCGCATGTCCAGCAATGTGTCGGCGGCGATCCCGATCTGGATCAGCGGCCGTCGCGGCGGTTCCACCGGCACCCCGGCCTTGGGACACCGCTCACCTCGGCCGCAACGGCAACGCAGCCGCCCCGACCCGTCCGCCAGCGCCACCAGGGCGTCGGCCCGCCGCTGCGGCATCGTCCGCGGATCGGCCGCGCAGACCTGCAAACTCATCTCCCGCAACCGCATCGCGACCGTCTGCGCGCCGGGTGCGGGCAGCAGCCCGTCGAACACCGCCATGCTGTCCTGCACCGCCCGTATCCGCACATCGCGGTCTTCCTGCCGCCGCTCTCGCCGCCGCCGCGCGCCCGCCGGATCCAGCCGATTCGCCCACCGCCGCGCCGCCTGCCGCAGCCGCGCCGGATTCGTCCGCGCCGCGGCCTCCAGCAGTCGCGGCTCCAGCGCGTCGACGACCTCCTTCGCCAGTGCCCGCGTGCTGTCCACGATCACCCGCACCTTCGCCAGGTCGATCCGCCCCGCCGCGAACGCCATGCGGGTCCGGGGTAGCGCCTCCTCCAGCACCAGCCCGATGTCGATCAGCGCTCCCGCGGTGCCCTCGTCCACATACAGCGCCACCGCCGCCTCGGCCGCCGCGAACTCCCCGGCCCGCACCCCACCCGGCCCCGGCTCCGCGCTCGCGGCCCGGGCCCGCCGATACAACTCACGCACCGCGAACACCTCCGCAGCCTGAGCCGCGGCCGCCGCCCCGTGCACCGCCCTGAGCGCCTCGATCAACCCTTCGTCACTCATGGTCCCGAAGTCCATCGCAGAGAGCTGATTCTGTTCGAACATGTGTTCGATTCTACGGTCTCAGTTAACCCCACCGCCACCCCTTTTTCCAGGCGATTTGGCTGCGGACACGCTGGTGGTGTAACTTTCATCAGGCGCGAGGGAAACCGAGCGTGACCCACCAAGGGGCTATGGCGCAGCTGGTAGCGCACCACACTGGCAGTGTGGGGGTCAGGGGTTCGAGTCCCCTTAGCTCCACAGAAATAGCAGGTCAGGCCCGGTCAAAGACCGGGCCTGACCTGTTTTTTGTGTCTGGCCCCGCGTTACCCCCCGTTTTGGTCCTGCTTCCCGTCGATACGGCTTGGGTCGTCGGCGGGGCGGGTTCTACGCTTCGGGCATACCAGCGCATGGTGTGCTGGGTCGGGATTGCCCGTGGTTCCACTCGTTCAACTCTTCTCTAAGCGTGGACCAGAAGTGATCGACCTGGCTGCTTCGGACGTGGCGGTCACGTGGCAGCTGCCACGGCATCCTGATCCGACTCCGAAGAGCTCAATCGGCTTGCTGGTTCAGATGTATCCGGCCGACCTCGGTAATCTCGGATGCTGTCCACACTTTCGTCCGGCCGTTCGTCGATGACGGCAACGATGGTGGTGCGGCGTCAAGTTCTGTGGCGAGCGTCTTGGGGAGACTGAGGCCCGATCGCTAAGTCGGCCTCGCGGCTACGACCCGAAAGTCGACGCGATATGCCCGAACCTCGAGCTGGCCGAGTGTCACTGCTTCGACAAGAATTAGCTGAAGCGTGGTCATATATCCTGCATCGCAGCCAAAGCTGCACGTGCGGCTGCAACCACTAGCGGCCACTCCGAATCGCCGAGGTATATGGCATCCGGTGCGTTTCCTAGTCGGCGAATCATGGGGCCGAGCACCTGGTCCAACTCGATCAGTCGGCCGACCTCTGGTCCATCTACGAGCACGGTGCCGATCCTGCTGCGAGGGTCGGGGACGACTACGCAGTCGTCGTACAAGATACTCACGTTCACGTCCAGGTCGTCGTAAAAATTCTCTTGCGGGAATTCGTGATTTATCCAGACTCGCCTTTGATAGTCCGGATCGGCGAATGATTCGAGTGCTTCTATCACGGACTTGCGCATCTCGGGATATCGAACATCGGTCATGGTTGATCCCAACTCCTCCAAGTCAGCCATTCGCTCAATGGTATATGTGCCATCTCTGGGTTGGTTTTGATGCTTCCGTCGATGGGCTTGCCATCCCGACCTATTGCCTTGCCTCCGGATCGGACAGTGACGTGGTCCACCTGTTGTGTCGGATACTGACTGGTGCGGTCGCCCTGGTCGATCCGCATACCGTTGCCCTGGTTTTCGGGGTCAGGGGGTTCGAGTCCCCTTAGCTCCACTCGAACGAAAAGCCAGGTCCGGCGAAATTATGGACCTGGCTTTCGTCATTTACGAACCTCTCACGAGCACCGTTGACGACACGACCGACGACAGTTCATATCGCGGTGTCGTCGGCAGAGGCGCCGAAGAGCGCATCCATCGAAATGAGCGTTCGGTGGGAATCGGCCGGCATCGAGCCCCACGCCTTCCAAGGACTGCCGCACGAGCTTCGCTCGCTTGCCTTCGAGTATCCCCTGCCGACAGCCACAGCCCCCGATGTCATCCCACTCAGTGCTCCGGCCTCATGCATTCGGTCCGGCGGTGTGGCAGTTCGAGCACCCCGGCTCGTCTGTACGGGTGCCGTGGTCGGGTGGTGACGAGGCGGGGGCCACGGCCCCCACTTCCCATCTGTTCAAGCATGCGACCGAACATCGTGGTTTCCGAACTCGCATGTGGGGCCTGGCTGTGGTTGCGTCGAAGCCATCCCGACAGCACTGAAGGTCACCTCTCCGGCACCGGTAAAACTCGAGATAGCCTGGCGATTCGACGTGCATGATCACGTACATGTCGGTGTTCGAGGGGGCATACATGAGCACCAATTCCGTCGTCAAGCCTGGACCGACCAGGCTGTCGGCTGGTTCGGTCAAGGCTCCTCGGGGCGTATCGCTCTGGGGCTGGTCGTCATCATCGGCGGTGTGTCTGCTGTCCTTGTGTCGCCATTATTGCTTCTGCTGCTGCCATCACAGGACGACACGGACTGGGGGCGACTGCGTGAGGTCAGCCAAACCTACGGAGCAACATCTGCAATCGTGTCGGCACTTGCGCTGTGCGGGGTTTCGGTTTCCCTGTTCATACAAGCTCGACAGTTCAAAGCAGGTCGCTTCGAAAATGTTCGCCGCTACCACCTGGACCTGACCCGTATTGCAATGGACGAGCCGACGATCTTCGCGCCCTGCATCGGCAGACGCGTTGATCCACCCGGAGTTGAGGGCCGTCAGTTCTACTACACCGCTTCATGGATGCGGTATGGCTTGATGGGCTACGAGTCTGGCGTCATCGGCGAGCGGGGGCTTCGGGAGGATGTGCTCGGTGCCATTTTCCGGAGTGAGATCGGACAAGACCACTGGGCTCGAACATCAGGGTATTGGACAGTACGAAAGTCGGACTACAACCGGCGTACCCGCGAATTCAAACGTATCGCCGACGAGGAGTACCAAAAAGCCATCGCGACCGGCCCAGCACCGATCAGCTGGGACGACCTACGCGCTTCACAACAAACAGCTGTCACCCCCTGAGCAGCTCAGTCCCGGCCGACGCACACGGTGGCTTGCTACTGGCGGGATTGCACTCGCCGTCGGCTCCGCCGTCGCACTAGGTGTCGCAGTCTCGAAGGTGAACTTTGACCGTTTCGACCGATGACTCGCTCGAGGCTCCTTGACCACGCCAACGGATAGAGTCGGGCGAGCCGGACATTGGTTGCGAACCTCTGAGTCCTCATGGCCCCCAACCGTCTGACTTCACTCGGCAACAGTTCCGCGGCACCGACCGCGTTCTGGACTATCCGGTCCGCTGGGGTATCGGGTACCAGTTGGAGAACCGCACGTGTTCGTGGGGTAGGTAGGGCGGCTCGCTGGTGCTCGTCGACTTCGACCATCGAATGACGGTGTCGTATGTGATGAACCAGATGCTCGGCAACCGCGGCTACGACCGGTCGCTCGGCGTGCTGCTGGCCGCGTACGAGGCGATCACAAGCTGACTCGAACCATGCGCCGACACCGACGGTGCCCGAGCTCGACAGCGGTGAGCTGGTGCGCGCACATCGGCATGTGGGGATGTCGAGATGCCATGTGGCTGAGTGCATGTAGGCATCCAACATCACACCGCAGTCCGATTCCATGTCATACCAGAGGGTTACGGGCAACGAGAATTCGGCCGATAGCTTCGGGATATCGAAATCGGCCCCGCTCCCGACGTCGACCGATCGACATCGTCGACGGACGGAGGTGGCGTCTCCGACTCAGCTCTCAGGAAGATCTATGACGACATCTGCCTTGTCCCCCGAGTCCTCTCCACGGTCACCACAGCGCGGCGGCGGCGGTGATTACGCCCGTCTGTTGCGCCGGATCTCCGAGGCGGGACTGATGAACCGGCGTCCCCTCTACTACGTCGTCCGGCTCAGCCTCGTCGGGGTCGCGTTCGCAGCCGGCTGGGCGGCGTTCGTCCTCGTCGGCGATTCGTGGTGGACGCTGCTGGTCGCGGGGTTCATGGCCGTGACGTTCGCTCAGATCGCACTCGTCATGCATGATGTCGCGCACCGCCAGGTTTTCCGGCTACGGCAACCGACGGAGCTCATGGGACGACTCGTCGGCAACGCCGGCATCGGCCTGGGCTACGGCTGGTGGCAGGACAAGCACACCCGGCATCACGCCAACCCGAACCACGAGGAACTCGACCCCGATGTCGCGCCCGACATTCTGGTCTGGTCACAACAGCAGGCACGGTCCAGCCGCGGTCTGCCTCGACTCATCGGGCGGGGGCAGGCGTTCCTGTTCTTCCCCCTGCTGTTGCTGGAGGGCCTGAACCTCCATGTGGCCGGAGTACGTGCGCTCAGAAATCGATCGGTCGAACACCGCGGATTGGAGGGCGCACTGCTGTTCGGCCACTTCGCCATCTATCTGGCCGCACTGTTCGCGGTTCTGCCCGCCGACAAAGCCTTCGCGTTCCTTGCTGTCCACCAAGGTTTGTTCGGCCTGTACATGGGCTGCATCTTCGCCCCGAACCACAAGGGTATGCCAACCTTGACCGGCGCCGACCGCCCCGACTACCTCCGTCGCCAAGTGCTGACCTCCCGCAACGTGCGGGGTGGCGCGTTGACCGACCTCGCCCTCGGCGGGCTCAACTATCAGATCGAGCATCATTTGTTCCCGAGCATGCCGACGCCGAACCTGCGTCATGCCCAGGTGATCGTCCGCGACTACTGCACCGAAATCGGCGTGCCCTACCACGAAACCGGTCTGATCTCCTCTTACCGCGAGGCGCTGAGACACCTGCACCACGTCGGCGCTCCTCTGCGCACTCCCGATCGGCACCCGGATGCTGTAGTGCCACAACGCAATCCGGTTGAAGGGCGTCATCGATGAAACCGGTTCAGTGCTCGACAGGCTCGACCGAGCCGTAGATGACGATCTCTGCCTTGGCCGTCGCGGCGAGAACGATGAATCGCTCGAGCTTGTCCGAAGGCAGGAAACCCAGCACCAGTCCATCCGCGCCGGTGAAGACGCCGATCAACGCGGTATCGACCGCACGACAGCGATCGGCCAACAACCGCAGGTAAGGCTGAAGATCGGTCTCGCTGTTCCAGGATCCGATATCGTCGTCGCACTGGTCCCAGTACCAGGCCAGTCCTTCCGGACAGGTGGGCATCAGCTCCAGGCGGCGGCGAATCGTGTCGGGATCGTAGCCACGGTCGTCCCCGTCGAGGTCATCGAGCACCCAACTGTCCTCGGGCCGAATCCGATAGAACGCGAACTTGCCGTTGGTTTCGTCGACCTTGATGATGCACCGCAACGGAATGGGCGTGCTCAGCTCACCGGCCAGCCGTCCGACCTCCCGAGCCAACGCGATCCCTTGCCTGAGCAGTGTCCGCTGCGCGTCGACGCCGACGATCGGCCCGTCGGCGTACGTGTAGTCGACGGACACAAAGTCTTCCAGGTGGAAGTCGTTGTGCCAGTGCTCCCAATCGTAGAGGTCGACCAAACGTCCCGGTGCGTCGTCAGCGTCCGCGGGAATCGGGGCCCAGGACACCACCTCGCCGCGACTTTCGATCCCGCCGTCCACCCAGGTACGCAAACCGGAGGCCAAACCCTCCTCTGGATCCAGACCACCGAAGCCGTCCCGTACACCGAGCAGTCTCGCCGCTCGGTCGTTCATCTGCACCGTAAGCACAACCCAAGCTATCGCTCATATCGACATCGAATTGCGTTGCCGCACAGGACCGGAGCGGTCGAGCGGCGTCAGTCTTCCGTCTCCATATGCGATTCCATGCGCGCCAGAATGTGGTCGATCTGTTCGCGCACCCACTCGGTGAGGCCGTCGCTGCTCATCGCGGTGGCGACCGGGGTCGGGTGGTCCAGCGGCATGACGTAGCGGCCGTCGTCGGGGAGGTCGCGCCAGAGCATGCCTGCTTCGATCCGGCCGCGTGGGCCGTACTTGGAACGGCCCTGCAGGACCTTGACGATGCCGGTGCTCACCGCGGGAGTCGCGAAGAAGGCGTCGCTGCTGATCGTGTCGTCGTCTGTGTCGTCGTTGTCCATGACGCCGGACGACGGGCCCTGGTGAACGATCGTGGGTTCCGAGGTCGGCAGGGTGAGCTGGATGTCGTCCAGATTGCCCGCATTGCATTTGGGCAGCAGTCCGAGCACGGTATCGGCCAGGGCGTGCGGGTCGCATTCGACAGCGTCGAAACCACCTGCGTGCATGAGGGTTTCACCGGGGCGCTGGGTGATGACGTACCCGCGGGCGCGTTGCCGGACGGCATGCACCCGAGTGCGCGCTTCGGGGTTGTCGAAATCCTGGTCGTCCCAGGCGTGCGCCACGATGAAGATGTCAGGTCGGGCGATGGCGCTCGCCATGGCGTCCAGGTCGTGGTCGAACCGTCCCCGCAACCGCTGCTGGACCTCGGACTTCTCCCGCTCGTAGTCGTCCGCCAGCCGGGTGCGGCTGGTGAAGACGAACGGGGCGGGCAGTTCGCCTTGCCGCACTTCCTCGCACAGCAGGTTGAACTCCAGGTCGGTGAACTTCCAGGTTCGGCTCACGAGTCGATCACCGGCTTCACTCGGTCTGGCACGGCGCCGATGCCGTCGTTCAGATGCGCTTTCGACTTCAGGTACTTGGCCGGCTTTTGCGCGGTATCGCCCTGCCCACCGCCCGCGCCGGGGGCGCCGGCCGGACCCATCATCGGGGGACCTCCCATCCCGTGCGAGCCCTGGCTCGCCGCCGCTGTGGCCGGGTAGAGCGGGTGTTCGGCGCCGGGCAGCGACGCGCGCGGAAACGCACGGGCCTGCTGGTAAGGATGCTCGGAGAAACCAGCTGGGCTGCCCACACCACCGGAACCGGTGCTGCCGCCGCCCGCGCCGGACGCCGGATCGACCGGCAGATCGCCCACGGCGGCGGCGAGCGCGGCCGGGTCGAAGCGGCGCAGCATCTCGTGCAACTGGTCCGCGCCGGGCAGGGTGGCACCGAGTTGACCGAGCGACTCCAGTCCCTGGGTGAGCGCCATACCGATCTGGCCGAGGAAGTCCCTGCCCGCCTGGGCGAACGACGCCGGGCCGCCGTCGGCGCCCGCAGTCGGACCGGACAGCCCGGCCACGGAGGACGACTGGCCCGGCACGCCGGCACGCCAGGCCGAGTGGTCACTTGTGCCGGTCGCGGCCGCCAGCGCCTTCTCGTCCAGTGCGTGCGGCAGGTTGTCCAGCACCGACCGCACTTGCGCCGGGTCGAGACCGGTGCGCTTCGCCAGTTCGTCGACGTCGGCCGCCTCCGGGATGTTCTTCAGCACCGAGCGCACCTGTTCCGGGGAGAGGCCGCTCTTCGTGGACAGGGTGTTCTCGTTCAGCAGCTTCGGCAGTTCGCCGAGCATCGAACGCACCTGGGCCGGATCGGCGCCGGTGGCCTTGGCGAGCGCGTCCTCCAACGCGCTCGCGCCGGATCCACCCGCACCCGTTCCCGATGACCCACTGCCCGTTCCACCACCGCCGGACGATCTGCCCTTCGCACCGTTGGGCAGCGGAGTGCCCTTCGCGCCGTTGGGCAGCGGAGCGGACCCGAGCGACGGGACGCTTGGCATGCTGGTGCCGCTGCCTCCCGAGGGGGAGCCGGACGACGACTCGCCGGGAAAGCTGCTGCGCGGGAACGGATTCCCCGAACTCGACGGGCGCGTCTGCGTCCCGCCGCCGTCCGGCGAACCCGCGCCGGACGAACCGACCGGGGTCGCCGCACCGCGGGCGCCGGCCGCGGCAGACTCGGCCTTCTGCTGCGCGGCTTCGTAGCCGGGTGGGAGCTGCCCCTGCGACCTGGAACCCGCGCCGCTGCCGCCACCGCCCTTGGCGCCGTTGGGCAGCGGGGCACTCGCGCCCGACCCCGTGCCGCCCGATCCCGTGCCGCCCGATCCCGTGCCGCCCGATCCCGTGCCGCGCGATTCGGCGCCCTGCGATCCGACGCTGTCAGGGCGTGGGCTTGTGCCGGAATCCGCTGTGCCGTAACCGGACTGGCTCGCCGGGACGACCTGCCCGTAGCCCGGCTGTTGCCTCGGATCCGGCTGCTGGTTCCCGTAGCCGTCCTGGTTGTTGCCGTACTGGCCGTTGCCGTACTGGCCATTGCCCTGCTGGTCGTTCCCGGGCTGGTTCTGCCCCTGACCACCCTGCGGCGCCGGTTGGGCGATCGGACCGTTCACCACGGGCATCACCGAGACGGTGTTCTTCATGCCCTCGCCGTAGTGCTTCTGCCACTCGTCGCGGTACCGGCGGGTCACCTTGCCCGGGCAACAGTCACCGGGATCGGGACTGGAGGGCATGCTGAGCCTGGTCAGGTGCAGCCACTGCGCGCTGTAGTCCAGGTTCTGGCTCATCGCGATCATCGAGGTGGCCAGCGGTTGCACGCCCTCGGAGTAGTTCTCGATCGCCGCTGCCGCCGCGGCCGCGCCCTGCCCCTCCCATGACTCGGTGCCGGTGTTGATGGCGTTCACGAACGTGTTGAGCTTGCCGAGCAGGTCGGTGGCCATGCTGTGCCAGGTGCCCGCGGCGGCCAGCACCGGAGCCGGGTCGAGATCGCGTCCCAGCTCGTACAATTCGCTGAAGGCGAGGCTGTCCTTGTTCTCGACGTTGGCGGTGACGCCCGGATCCTTCTCGCCCTGGTAGTCCTTCAGCGAGGCGGGGAAGCTCTCCGCGTCGGCACGCTGGATGTGTGGCTTGCCGTCCTTGCCCTTCCATGCGAATCCGCCGTTCGGCTTGTCGAATTCGGCGTCCGGCCCGCCCGGCTTGCGTGCGCCGGGAGTGTAGGTGCTGGCCTCGGTCGGCATCTTCAGGTTGTCGAGCGCCTTGAAGTCGCTCTCGGACTCACCCTCGGCGTTCGCGTACGCCTTGCCCGCCGCGATGTAGGTCTCGCCAATGTCCGTGACGATGTCGGCGTGATCTTCGAGGATCGTTCGCAGCCGGTTCCCTTTGGTGGTGAACGCCATCGCCAACTGCGTGCCGGAGGTGAGCGTGCCGATCGGCGCGAAATTGTCGAGGCGCAGGTCTGTCACGGCCGCGGCCATGCCGAGCAGGTCGTCGACCAGATCGGCGCAGGCCCGAGCGGCGGCCAGCGCGTCGGCCGTGTCGAACTTCAGATACCCGGCCTGCGCCTGGTTCTTCAGGCCCGACCACGTGCCTGGTTCGAGAGCCATCCCGTTCACCCTTCTTGTCGCGCGGGCGCACCGCGTGCGCCGCGTCAGTCGTCGTTGTCGGCCACCACGGACCGGGGCGCGCGGGCGCCGGAATCGTCATCGACGGGCCAGCGGCTCGGGTCCGGCGGGTTCAGCGGCGGTGGCGGCGCCGTCGGCATGAGCGAGCCCAGATCCGGTGCGCCCTCGATGATCTCGGAGAGTTTCGGCAGGGCGTTCTTGCGTTCCAGCAGCGGACGCATGAGCTCTCGGCTGCGCTCGGCCGCCTTCGCGGCGGCGGCCTGCACCGCGGCGGTGACGTTCTCCGCGATCTCCTCGAGGGTCAGATCCAGGACGTCGTCGGCGAACTTGGTGTCGATCAGGATGCCGTCGGCGTTCACCGTGACCTCGATGCGCTGATCGCACACGCGCACCGTCTCGGTGAGCCGCGAACGCCGCTGCTGCAGTTCGGCGATGCCGCGGAACTGCTCGCCGAGACCCTCCACCAGCGTCGCCATGTCGGCGCGCAGGCGTTCGTTGACGGTGGGCTGCCCCGTCACGGCGTCGGCTTCCCGAACTGGCCGGCGTTGCCGGAGTCGGTAGCGGCCAAGGCGTCCGCGGCATCGCGCTGCCCGGTCGCCATGTCGCCCAACGTGGTCGCGGCGCCGATGGCGCCCTCGATCAGGTTGTCCCGCGCCGCCTTGTAGCCCTTGTCGCCGTCGAAGAACTTGTGGCCGCGCTTGTCATCACCCCACGGCATGACGGTGCTGTCGGACTCGATACCGCTGAGGGTGTTGCGCAGCTTCTCGGCGACCCCCTTGGTGTCGTTCGACAGCTCCCGGGTCAGATCCGAGGCGTGGCGCAGTTTGTGAGGATCGACCTCCAACTGGTCCGCGGCCATGGCATTTCCTCCTGTGTCGTCGGGTTACGGAGTGAATGGGACGTCGACCTGCTCAGCGGCGTTCGCGAGTGGGGCGTTCCGCGCGTCTGTGGGCGGCAACCACTGCTCTCCCGAGGAGCCACTCGACGATGGCGCGGAGTACGGGCCCGGCAGCGGTTCCACCCACGGCCACTGCTTCGGCCGCGGCTTGCCGCGCACGTCCTTGCCCTCGCCCAGGAACGGTTCGCTGTGGTGTGTGGCGATCGGGTTTCCGTTGCTGCTCCCGCCATTCGCGCCGGTCACCCCAGCACCGGATGGGAGCGGGGGTCGCTGCGCACCGCCCGAGCCGGACGGAGGCGGTGGGGTCCAGCCGCCGTCGACCGAGGACGACCACGAGGTCGGGGGTTGGTGGGTGCGGGCGTCGTGGTAGATCGTGCGGCCCGAGCTACTGCTCGAACTGCTTCCGGCGCTGTGGAACGAACTCGCGGCGTCGTAGTAGACGCTGTTGCCCGAGGCGCTGCTGTGCGAGGACGACGGCCGGTGCGACGAGCCCGCGTGCACCGGCTGGACCGAGGACGACACGCTCGCGTCGGAAACGCTGGACGGCCGGGAACTCGACCCGCTGGACGAACCGTCGCTCCCCGGTGGCCGGGGCGCCGCATTGCCGGAATTCGGTTTCGGCATCCAGACGTAGGAGCGAATGTCGCCGTGCCCCGGCGGAATCGGCTTGCCGATGGCGAAACCGCCGCGCGCACCGCCCACCACCGCACCCCGCGTGGCACCGCCGACCCAGCCCGGCCCGGAGGCGAACGACGAGAAGTCTCTGGTCACCGCGCCCACGGCCAGGTTGCCGAAGGCGGTGCCGACCACACCGGAGGCGCCACCGATCACCGCGCCACGACCGACCCGGCCCGGGATGTTGTTCAACTGCTTGCCCGCGACCTTGTCGATACCGTGCCCGAGATAGCGCCCGAATTCGCGCCCCGGCACCACGCCCGCGACACCGGCGAGGATGGACAGCCCGAACTCCGTGCCGTTGAAGTGCCGTCGTTTGCCCGCCGCGAGCTGACCGACCTGCACCGAGCCGTTGATGGTCCCGACGATGGCGGTCGCCTCGATGGCCCGCGCACCGTAGACGCCCCAGCCCTTCGCGGTGGGAAAGACCGGCCGCAGCCGCGCGGCTTGGGTCCAGAAGTGCCGCTTGGCGGTCGAAGCACCCAGGCGCGCAGCGAGATTGGTGATCGCCTTCTGCACGAAGTCCTCGAATACCTTCAAGAAGGAGCGCGTGGTGGTGATCGCGGCCGCCTCCACCGCGGGGGCGGTGGGCGGAAAGAGCCAGGCCCACAGGATCTCCAGCGCCAGCCAGGCCAGCGTCACGATGACGGTGATCTTGGTGGCCTGGATTTCGGTGCCCATGTCGAACGTGCTGTCGCCGACGGTGCTCATGAAGTTCGCCAGCGCCTCGATGGAGTGCTCACCGGTGCGCAGCGCGTCGTAGCGGGCGCCCATGGCGGTACCGCCCTCGCCCTGCCCATAGGCGTCGATGGTGGCCTGTTTCGCCGCGTCGACATCGGCGAGCAAGGCCGTCAGCTCCGCGCTCGCCGTCTTCCATGCCTCCGACACCGCCCATGCGACGTCCTCGTCGCCCTCCGGCCAGGTGGTTCCGGCCACCCAGGCCAGCCACTGCAACCCCTCGGGCATGTGAATGGTCATCGCTGCACCGCGGCTCCGCACCGCACCGTCGGATTGCTCACCGCAGCTCTCCTCTCGGCGTCCGATGTCGTGGGATTAGAACGCAGACAACTTAATTCGCGATGACGGGCAAACGAATTCGCCGCACCGGCGCCGTTCGCTCCCGAGTGGTAGCGTGCGGGCCCCATCGAGGAGGTGCCGCCTTTCATGACCGCAGCAGAGGATTCGCTCCCCGCCGTTTCCGAGTCACCGCTCGCCGACGCGGCGAGCCGCCGGATCGCCGCGGAATTGAGCGCGCTCGCCCCGCCGGGCTGGCACGAGATGCATGCGGTGTTCGCGCTCACCGCCGTATCGGAGCTGGCGTCGGTCTTCTTCACCGACGAGCACGGCCATCCGGCCCAGGTGTTGCCCTCCGAGGAGGTGCTGGCACTGGTCCGGCGACACCGCGAGGCGTCGGCCGCCCTGCCCGGCGGCCCGTGGTGGCGTTACCTGGTGACGGCGTCGGCGTCCGGCGAGGTCGGCGCCGAGCCCGACTTCGGCGCCGAGCCCTTCCCGGATGACCACCTCTTTTCGCCGGAGGTGTATCGGGCCGACCTGGAGGCGTTTCCGCGGGCGCGGCTCCCGATCTGGTTGGCGGCCCATATCGGGCACGAGAACCGGCAGTCCCGGCCCACCGAGCAGGCGGGGGCACTGGCCCGGACCGCCACGCTCACCCCGGAAATCGAGACGACATTGCCCGCGCTGCCGTTGCTGGCGATGCGCTGGGCGGCGATCGCCGCGGCGTTCGTGGCGGCCGGATCTCCGTGGGGGCCACGGGTGCTGCCCGCGCTCGGCCTGTTCGAGGGCGCCGAGCGCAGCGGTTCCTCGCTGTGGCTGGTCCCCGGCGACCGCGCGGTGCTCTCCGGCGGAGTATGGAACGACCCGGTGCTGGACGCGGTCTACAACGCCGGCGCTCCCATGCCGGATCTCTACGCGGGGGCACCGAGGTGGGTGGCGAACCCGCTGCTCAACCCGCGCGCCGGGTCCGGGTTGCTCTCCTTCTGCTACTGGTGGGAGGGCGGCCACTGGTATCGCGGCGCCGCACCGCCCGCGAGCGAGGTCACGGCCGCGATTCCCGGGGTATGGACCAGGGAGAGCACAGCCGACATCGTGGCGTCGCTCGCCGAGGAATCGGGCGTCGAAACGCGGGACGGAGCAATGGAACTGGTGCTGGCCGCGGAGCACGGCGCGGCCGAGCGCGCACTGCTGGTGCGGCTTTTCGGCGAGCGCGAGGACGTGGACGGCGCGCTACACCAGCTGGTCATGGCGGGCGCGGCGGACTGAAGATGCGGTAACCCCCTCGTTGCTCGAACTGAGTAGATCGCCCTGACAAGAGGTCCGCGCGCTCGACAGGATCGCCGCTGGCCTCCGGGCGCGGGTTCGCGTCGGGTCTCGGCGCGTTCTACGCTCGGCGCACAGTAATGTGTCCTGTTCGCGCCCAACGCGATTCGACGAGAGCGACCCCGGATTCGTCGGGATTGCCGGATCTGGACGGGCCGGTTCCGCCGTGACCAGCGCGCGTCGGCGACCTCCACGTGGCGTGGCAGCGCTCGTCACGAAGAGCTCGTGTGTGCGGCCGAGGTCGCGTATGCGCCGGTAGCATCGAGATGCTCGGACGACTCCGATGTCGAGGTCGCTTCGCAACCATGCTGCCAGTACGGCTTCGGTGCCCGGATGATCACCGACCCAGGGTCGAATTGCTTGGTAGGCAGCATATTTCGAGATATTAGGACGCTTCGACCGATCGGTCAAATATGTGGCGCTGCGAGCCGCGGGGCCCGCTGCGGAGCAGGGCACCTGATGACGCTCAGGTCGGCCCAGGGCGATGCGCATCGTCGCGGGTGCGGCTGGTCACCCACTCGGGTGTCGACTGCCGCCGCGAGTCGTTCGATCCGCTCGGTCCGGGCATTGCGAACACGCGGCGCGTCTTCGGTTCGGGTAACCGACGAGATGCTCTCGGACGGTTGACAAGCTCGAGACCGTACAAATACTGTTCGGTAACCATGAATCCTGTGCCGTCGTACGAAATTCCGAGAGGGATCGTTGTGCCAATCCACATCGCCATAGTGTAGGTGCGACGTACGCACCTTCCTTCGGGCACTACCCCTCTAGCGCGCGCCGCAATCCTCTGGCATGCCCCTGTAGCGCTTCTGTTTCCAGCGTCGCTCGCTGACTCGATTGCTCTACCGAGCACCGACGACACCGCTAGGTCCAGTCTGACCTGCGTCGTTTCGTCGTGGCTTGGGCTGTCCGTGGAAGTTGCTCCGCATTATTGTGGACGATGCTCCGTTTTATTCGGGGCCCTTCGCCGACCCTCGACAACGTCGAAATCGGTTATGTCGAAGCATGAACGGTCCAAGCCGGAACTGCCTCGAGAAATCTTAATGCAATCTTTGGTTTAACCGTGAATCAATCGTGACGGGGGGTCACAGCGTGCACTGAGGAAGGATGGTCAGAGGTGACCGGATCGGCCTTTGCCGTCGCTATTGTTGGCATGTCCTGCAGAATGCCGGGAGCGGCCGATCTCGACAGTTTCTGGCAGCTCCTCAGAGCGGGGCGCGCCGCGATCGGCGCAGCTCCTTCCGTACGCGGGAACATCACCGAGCGGGCCGGATTCGTCGACACCGTAGGGCAGTTCGACGCGGACTTCTTCGGAGTATCGCCCAACGAGGCGCGGGCGATCGATCCGCAGCAGCTGCTTGCGTTGGAGTTGAGCTGGGAGGCGCTCGAGGACGCGGGCCTGGCCGCCACGGCGCGCGATGACCGGCGGTGTGGCGTGTTCCTCGGCTGCACCGGTGGTGATTTCGCCGAAATCGTTGCTTCCCAAGGTGGTCCGGGCGTCAGCCGCCATTCTCTGTGGGGTGTCGGACGCGGCGTCATCGCCAACCGCGTCTCGAACTACTTCGGTTTCAGCGGTCCGAGCATGGTCGTCGACAGCGCCCAGGCGTCCTCGCTGGTCGCGGTGCATCTGGCCTGTGAGAGCCTGCGCAGCGGCGAGAGCGACGTGGCCCTGGCCGGTGGCCTGAACCTGATTCTGTCGCCGACGAGCGGTGAACGGATCGAGCAGTTCGGCGCGCAGTCGGCGCTGGGCGCGTGCCACACCTTCGACGCGCGGGCCGACGGGTTCGTGCGCGGCGAGGGCGGCGGCGTGGTGGTGCTGAAACCACTGGCGCGGGCGATCGCCGACGGCGACCGGATTCACGCTGTGATCCGCGGCAGCGCGGTCAACACCGGCAACGAACGCCGTGTGTTGAGCGCCCCGAGCCGGGATGCGCAGGCCACGGCGATCCGCTCCGCTCTGAGTGCGGCGGGTGTCGAGGCCGAGTCGGTGCAGTACGTCGAATTGCATGGCACCGGAACGCCCGCCGGTGATCCGGTGGAGGCCGCCGCGCTCGGTGAGACCTACGGCGTCGGCAGGGCGCAGGACGCGCCGCTGGCCGTCGGATCGGTCAAGACGAATATCGGGCACCTGGA
The DNA here is from genome assembly GCF_059570515.1 of Nocardia sp. CNS-044. Taxonomy (NCBI): domain Bacteria; kingdom Bacillati; phylum Actinomycetota; class Actinomycetes; order Mycobacteriales; family Nocardiaceae; genus Nocardia; species Nocardia sp. CNS-044. The sequence goes on along the minus strand of NZ_JCANSX010000006.1, from coordinate 236,174 downwards.
AGGTGCTTCGGGTATCGCGGGTCTCGTCAAGACCGTGCTGTCGCTGAGTCACCGGGAACTGGTGGCCAGCCTGAACTTCGAGACGCCGAACCCGCGAATTCCGCTCGAGAAGTGGAGTTTACGGGTCGTCACGGGCACCGAGAACTGGCCCGCGGCCGAGGTGCGCAGGGCAGGTGTGTCCTCGTTCGGCATGGGGGGATCGAATGCCCACGTGATCGTGGAGGAGGCGCCCGCCGTCTCGTCCGCCGCGTCCACGGGCGACGGCGCGGTCGGTGCGGTGCCGTGGGTGGTGTCGGCCCGCAGCGAGGGCGGCGTTCGCGCGCAAGCGGCCCGACTCCGGGAGTGGCTGTTCCGCCAGCCGGAGCTGGATGTGGTCGATGTGGCGCGTTCGCTGCTGACCACCAGAGCCCAAATGGAATGGCGCGGCGGCGTCGTCGGGCGGGATCGAGAGGAGTTGCTGGCCGGATTGGCGGCCCTCGCCGACCCGACCGCGCCCGCCGCGGACGTCGAGCCGACCACCGCGCGGGCCGAACAGCGGCGGATCGCGTTCGTCTTTCCCGGGCAGGGCAGCCAGTGGGAGGGTATGGCGCTCGGGCTGTTGGATTCCGGTGGGGCGTTCGCGGAGTCGATCGCGGCCTGCGAAGCGGCGCTCGCGCCGTATGTGGACTGGTCGCTGACGGCGGTGCTGCGTCGCGAAGGCGCCGCGCCTCCGCTGGATCGCGTGGATGTCGTGCAGCCGGTGCTGTTCGCGGTGATGGTCTCGCTGGCCCGGATGTGGCGGGCGGCCGGTGTGGAACCGGACGTGGTGATCGGCCATTCCCAGGGCGAGATCGCCGCCGCGTACGTCGCCGGTGGACTGTCGCTGTCCGACGCGGCGCGCGTGGTGGCGCTGCGGTCGCGGGCGGTCGCCGACGAGCTGGCCGGTCAGGGCAGTATGGCTTCGATCGGACTCGGCGCGGACGCGGTCCGGGAACGTCTGTCGGCGTACGGGGATCGGCTGTCGTTGGCGGCGGTGAACGGACCGGCGCAGAGCGTGATAGCCGGTGATGTTCCGGCGATGGAGGAGTTTCTCGCCACCTGCGCCGACGAAGGTGTATGGGCCCGCCGGATTCCGGTGGACTACGCGTCGCATTCGAAGGCGGTCGAGCGGCTCCGCGATCGGTTGCTCGAGGAACTGGAGCCGATCCGCCCGCGATCCGGTTCGGTGCCCTTCTTCTCCACGGTCTTCGCCGACCGGTTGAATACGGCGGAACTCGACGCCGAATACTGGTATCGGTCGTTGCGGGAACCGGTTCGATTCGCCGACGCTGTCACGGCGCTGATCGGGGACGGTGTCAACGGATTCATCGAGGCGAGTCCGCATCCGGTGCTCACGATGGGCATCGGCCTTACCGCCGAGGCGGCCGGTGCGGCCGAGGGCGTAGCTGTCGTGGGGTCGTTGCGGCGCGGTGCGGGCGGCCAGGAACGGTTCATGACGTCGCTGGCAGAGGCCTATTGTGCCGGTGTGCCGGTGGACCTGCGCGCGCTGGTCTCAGGTGGGGTGCGGGTCGACCTGCCACCGTACGCGTTTCAGCGTCGTAATTTCTGGGCCGGTGTGCCGGTCACTTCCGGTGGCGGTGTCACCGATGTCGTTGCGGCGGCCGAGGAACAGACTCCCGAGGACCGAATTTCCGAAGAGTGGACCGAAGCCCGGGACAACGGCCCGCTAGCCCACAAACTACTGGGTGCCCCCGAATATCAGCGCGACACAATAGTTCTCGATATCGTCCGTGAGGTCGCTGCTGCCGTACTAGGCCACGAGTCGGCTGAATCGATTCACCCCGATCTGCCGTTCACCGAGTTCGGCTTCGACTCCGTCAGCGGGGTCGAGTTGCAGAACCGGCTGATGCGGGCCACCGGTGTGCAGCTGCCGAGGACGCTCGTCTTCGACCATCCGACCGCGACCGCGGTCGCGGCGCTGCTACGGGCACGGGTCACCGGGACCGACAGTGGACAGCGGCGCGCTGAATTCACCCGCTCCGGCGGCCGACCATCCCCGACGTCGAACGAACCGATCGCGATCGTCGGCATGAGTGCCCGATTCCCGGGCGGTGTGCGATCCGCCGAGGATCTGTGGAACCTGGTGGCCGAGGGCCGGGACGTGATCGGCGAATTCCCGACCGACCGCGGCTGGGATCTGGACCGGCTGTTCGATCCGGACCCCGACAAACCGGGCAAGGTCTACTCGCGCCATGGCGGATTCCTCGCCACCGCAGGTGATTTCGACCCGAGTTTCTTCGGCATCAGCCCTCGTGAAGCGCTGGCGATGGATCCGCAGCAGCGGCTGTTGCTCGAAACCGCATGGGAAGCCCTGGAGAACGCGGGCATCGACCCGACGTCGTTGCGGGGCAGTGACACCGGCGTCTTCGCCGGTGCCTGCTCGTCGGGTTACTCCGGCCGGGTGACCGGTGACCTGGAGGGATTCCGGCTGACCGGCACGTCGCACAGCGTCATCTCGGGTCGTGTCGCGTACGTGTTCGGCCTGGAAGGTCCGGCGGTCACGGTGGATACGGCGTGCTCGTCGTCGCTGGTGGCGTTGCACCTGGCGTGTCAGGCGCTGCGCCAGGGCGACAGCTCGCTGGTGCTCGCCGGTGGTGTGACCGTCGCGGCGAGTCCGTACCTGTACGTGGACTTCGCCCGGCAGCGCGGCCTGGCGCCGGACGGTCGTTGCAAGGCGTTCTCGGCCGCGGCCGACGGTGTGGCGTGGTCCGAGGGTTCGGGTGTCCTTGTGCTCGAACGCCTTTCGGACGCGCAGCGGCTCGGCCACAACATTCTGGCCGTCGTTCGCGGTAGTGCGGTGAACCAGGACGGCGCGAGCAACGGTCTGACCGCTCCGAACGGCCCGGCGCAGGAGCGGGTGATCGCGCAGGCCCTCGCCAACGCGGGGATCTCGGCGGTCGACGTGGACGCTGTCGAGGCGCACGGGACCGGCACGACGCTGGGCGATCCGATCGAAGCACAGGCGTTGATCGCCGCCTACGGACAGGATCGCGGCGATCGGGAGCCGTTGCGGATCGGTTCGTTGAAATCGAATATCGGCCATGCCGTGGCCGCCGCCGGTGTGGCCGGTGTGATCAAGATGGTGCAGGCGATGCGGCACGAGCGGTTGCCGCGGACGCTGCACGTCGATTCGCCGTCGCCGCACGTCGATTGGGCTTCTGGTGCGGTGCGTCTGTTGACCGAAGCCGAACCGTGGACCGTCGCTGAGCGGGTGCGTCGGGCGGGTGTGTCGTCGTTCGGAATCAGCGGCACCAACGCGCATGTGGTCCTCGAAGAAGCACCTGCCGCACCGGTAGCGGCTGCCGAGGTCGTGGAAGACGCGGAGCGGCAGTCGAACACGGCCGTGCCGCTCATCCCATTGCTGGTGTCGGGTAAGGGCGATGCAGGACTGCGCGCGCAAGCCGCCCGGCTGCGTGCGTGGCTTTCGGAGCGACCGGAGATCGACATCGCGGACGCGGCCTATTCGCTGGCGACCGCACGGGCCCAGCTGGATTCGCGGAGTGTGATTCTCGGTCGCGATCGAGACGAGCTGCTCGAGCGGTTGACGAATCTCGCCGAATCGGGGACCGGCGCCGGTGTCGTCGCGGGTGCCGTCGGTTCGGGGCAGACGGCATTCTTGTGCACCGGTCAGGGCGCGCAGCGGGTCGGTATGGGCGCCGGGTTGTACGAGGCGTTCCCGGTATTCGCGGACGCGTTGGATTCGGTGTGCGCCCAGTTCGATCCGGTGCTGGGGTGTTCGCTGAGGCTGTTGATGTTCAGTGGCGCCGTCGGCGGTACCGGCGCCACGGTGCTGGATCGGACGGAGTTCACCCAGCCCGCGCTGTTCGCCTTCGAGGTGGCGCTGTATCGCCTGCTGGAGTCGTTCGGTGTGACCCCGGACGTGTTGATCGGCCACTCGATCGGAGAAGTCGCGGCCGCGTACCTCGCTGGCCTGTGGTCGCTGCAGGACGCCTGCCGGTTGGTGGCGGCGCGTGGCCGCCTCATGGGTGCGTTGCCCGAGGGCGGCGCGATGCTGGCCATCGCGGCATCGGAGACCGAAGTGAACGATGTGGTCGCCCGGTATCCCAGCCGAGTGTCGATCGCGGCAGTGAACGCGCCTGCGGCCCTGGTGATTTCCGGTGACGAAGACGCGGTCGCCGAGGTCGAATCACTGTTCGCCGAGCGCGGCAGGAAGACGTCGCGACTGCGGGTCAGCCACGCCTTCCACTCGCATCGGATGGAGCCGATGCTGGCCGAATTCGAGGCTGTCGCTGCGGACTTGACGTACAACCGGCTGCGCCTGCCGGTGGTATCGAATGTGTCCGGTCAGCTGGCCGGGGACGAGATGGCCGATCCCGCGTACTGGGTTCGGCAGGTGCGGGCCGCAGTGCGATTCGCGCCGGGTATCGAGACGTTGCTCGCCTCGGGTATCCGCCGATTCCTGGAAATCGGTCCCGACGCGGTCCTGACGGCGCTGACCCGGCAGACCCTTCCGGACGGGGCGGAGTCTGTAGTGATCGCGGCCGCGCGGCGGGAACACGATGAGCTTCGACAGTTCTCGACGATGCTGGCGCACGCGCACACATCCGGTGTGAGCGTCGATTGGACGCCGATCTTCGCGCGCCGGTCGATGCGACGAGTTCCCCTGCCCACCTATGCCTTCCAGCACCAGCGATTCTGGTTACCGCCGCGTCCCGAAGCCACCGGCGAGACCGGCCACCCCTTGCTCACCGGTGTGGTGCCGGTGGCCGGCAAGGACGAGTTCGTTTTCACCGGCAGGTTCTCGCTGCCGACCGACCCGTGGGTCGCCGACCATATGACCTACGGCACCGTGGTGCTGCCGAGCGCGACCCTCGTCGAGTTCCTGCTCGTCGCGGGCAGCCGAATCGATTGCGGCGTCGTCGAAGAGCTGACGCTGGAGGCTCCGATACTTCCGTCGGAAGACGACGAGGTCGAGCTCCAGGTGTCCGTGGGGGAAGCGGACGGGACCGGGCGACGGCAGTTCGATTTCTACTTCCGTAAGTCCGGTCGCGGATCGGGCGAATGGGTGCGCAACGCCAGCGGCGTACTGGCTCCTTCGTGGGACGGCGACGACGCTCTGCTGAACCGGCTGCGGGACGAGGCATGGCCGCCGGTCGACGCCGAAACACTCGACACCGCATGGATTCCCGAGCGCATCGCCAAGGGATCCGGACTCGAATACGGTCCGGCGTTCATCGGTGTCGACGCCGCATGGCAGCGGGGTGAGACCGTCCTCTCCGAGATCACCCTGGACACCGCCGCCGCGCCGGAACCCGAGCGGTTCGATCTGCATCCCGCCCTGCTCGACCTGGTGATGCACGCCGGACTGGCCGGGCTCGTCTGGCGTGATCTGGACAGCGATCCGAACACCGGCCGACTGCTGTTCCGCTGGGGCGGGGCGCGACTGCATCGGCCGTTGGTTCAGGCGACGACGCTGCGGGTCATCGCCGTGGCAACTGGACCGGAGACGATCTCCGTCGCGACCATCGACGATGCGGGACGGCCCGTGGTCTCCGTCGACGCGGTCGTCATGCGGCCGTACGACGTGAAACAGATGCGTGGCACCCTGGCCGGTGATGACGCCGACATCTACGAGATCCAGTGGACGCCCGCGCCGGTAGCGGCACCGAGCGTGTCCGCGGACCGCCTGGCCGTACTCGGTTCGGCGCCGGTCGCCGGAATCGGCACCAGCTATCCCGGTCCTTCGGAATTCGCTGCGGCACAGACGATTCCGGACGTCGTATGCTGGCATCCGGAGGTCGGCGCCGCGGCCGACGACCCGGTGATCGTTCGCGGTCACCTGGAAGCGGTGTTGGCGACGTTGCAGGCCTGGCTGGCGGAAGACCGTCTGGCCGACACTCGCCTGGTCGTGCTGACCACGAATGGTGCCGGGCTGCCCGGTGAGGCGCCCGATCTCGCCGCGGCAGCCGTCCGGGGCCTGATACGCAGCGCGCAAACCGAATATCCGGGCCGATTCGTCCTCCTCGACGCCGACCCGTCGGCCGCGCCCCTGGCCGATCCGACGCTGGTCGGCGCGGTGATCGCGGCGGGCGAAGAGCAGGCCGCGGTGCGCGCGGGGGCGCTGCTCGTGCCCAGGCTGGTGCGAGCGCTAGCCGAGCACGATGCCGACCCGGCACCGGCCGACCCGTCCTTCGGTACAGGCACCGTACTGATCACCGGCGGTACCGGCGGCCTCGGCGCACTCGTGGCTCGTCATCTGGTCTCCGCACACGGAGTTCGCCGTTTGCTGCTGGTGTCCAGGCGAGGCGAAACCGCCGAGGGCGCAACGGAACTGACGTCCGAGCTGGTGGAAGCGGGCGCTGCTGTGCGGGTGGCGGCCTGCGATGTGGGCGATCGCGAAGCCCTTCGCGCCCTTCTGGATTCGATCGAGGCCGATCACCCGCTGACCGGTGTAGTACACGCGGCGGGCGTCCTCGACGACGGCACCCTCGCGGGTATGTCGGCCGGGCAGCTGCGGCGCGTGTTCGACCCGAAGGCTGCGGCCGCATGGCACCTGCACGAGCTCACGCGGGATCGTGACCTGTCGGCCTTCGTGCTGTTCTCGTCCGTCGCGGCGACGATCGGTACGGCGGGACAGGGCAACTACGCGGCGGCCAACGCATTCCTCGACGCGCTGGCCCACCGCCGCCGCGCCACGGGGCTGCCCGCCATCGCGCTGGCCTGGGGGCCCTGGAACTCCGCCGCCGGTATGACCGGCGGCTTGGACCGCGGCGCCCTCGCCCGCTGGGAAAGGCTCGGTCTCCACCCCCTCAGCGACGACGAAGGTCTCCGCCTGTTCGATGCGGCCACCGGCCGCGCCACCGCGCACGCGGCAGCGATCGGGTTCGACCCGGCGGAGCTGCGGCGCGAAGCGCGCGACGGTGCGGTGCCCGCGGTGCTCCGCGGTTTCCTGCCCCGCACCACGGACCGGCCCGCGGCCGCGTCGAGTTCGCTGGGCACCCGGCTGAGCCAGGTCCCGGAGGCCGAACGCGCCCAAGTGGTGCTCGACCTGGTCCGGGAGCATGCGGCAGCCGTGCTCGGCCACGGTTCCGCCGACGACATCAATCCCGGCGAGCGATTCGACGCACTGGGATTCGACTCGCTCGGCGGCGTCGAGTTCCGCAACCGCCTGTCCAAGGCCACCGGTGTCCAGCTGCCGTCCACCCTGGTCTTCGACCACCCCACCGCCGCGGCGGTCGCCACCCTCTTGCACGCCAAGATCGCGGGAACGGAGTCCGGTTCCAGGACGACCCGGGTGTCGCGTCGCGTCCGCGTGGACGAGCCCATCGCGATCGTCGGCATGAGCTGCCGGTTCCCCGGCGGCGTCCGAACCCCGGAGCAGTTGTGGGATCTGGTGCGGTCCGGCACCGATGCCACCACGGAATTTCCGGACGATCGCGGCTGGAATCTAGAGCAGCTGATCGACAAGGACCCGGACAAACCGGGGACGGTCTACAGCCGCGGCGGCGGATTCCTCGATGACGCCGGTGATTTCGACGCCGGATTCTTCGGAATCAGCCCGCGCGAGGCGCTGGCGATGGATCCGCAGCAGCGGTTGCTCCTGGAAGCCTCCTGGGAGGCGTTGGAGCACTCCGGAATCGACCCGGTCACGTTGCGCGGCAGCGACACCGGAGTGTTCGCAGGCGCGTGCGCCTCGGGGTACGTCGACCGGGTCACCGGCGACCTCGAAGGGTACCGGCTGACCGGCACCACCCACAGTGTCGTCTCGGGCCGCGTCGCCTACGTGTTCGGCCTCGAGGGACCGGCGGTCACCATCGATACCGCATGCTCGTCGTCATTGGTGGCCTTGCACTTGGCGTGTCAGGCCTTGCGTCAGGGCGAGACGTCGCTGGCCTTGGCGGGCGGCGTCACCGTGGCGGCGACCCCTTATCTCTCCGTGGATTTCGCGCGGCAGCGCGGCCTGTCTCCGGATGGCCGCTGCAAGGCGTTCTCCGCCGCGGCCGACGGTGTGGCCTTCGCCGAAGGCGTGGGTGTCCTGGTCTTGGAGCGGCTGTCGGACGCGCAGCGGCTCGGCCACGACATCCTGGCCGTCGTCCGGGGCAGCGCGGTGAATCAGGACGGTGCGAGCAATGGCCTGACCGCGCCGAACGGTCCGTCGCAGGAGCGAGTGATCGCGCAGGCCCTCGCCAATGCCGGGCTCACACCCGCCGACGTCGATGCGGTGGAAGCGCACGGGACCGGCACCCCCTTGGGGGATCCCATCGAAGCCAACGCGTTGATCTCCGCGTACGGGCAGGAACGTGGGGACCGCGAGCCGCTGCGCATCGGATCGATCAAGTCGAATATCGGTCACACCGTGGCCGCGGCCGGAGTCGGTGGCGTGATCAAGATGGTGCAGGCGCTGCGGCACGAAACCCTGCCCAAGACACTGCACGCGGACGAGCCGAGCCCCCATGTGGACTGGTCCGCGGGCGATGTCCAGTTGTTGACCGAGGCTCAGCCCTGGCCTGCCGGTGGACGGGTCCGTCGAGCGGGCGTGTCGTCGTTCGGTGTCAGCGGCACCAACGCGCACGCGATCCTCGAGGAAGCTCCCGCACCGCGGTCGGTCGCCTCGCGACCGGCTACCCACCGTCCACGCATCGCGGTGCCGTGGCTGGTATCGGCGAAGAACGAGACCGCCCTGCGCGCACAGGCCGCGAAACTGCGGCAGTGGCTGGTCGATCGCCCCGACGCCGATCCGGTGGCGGTGGCGTATTCGCTCGCGACGACACGTACGCAGCACGAGTCGCGGGCGGTGATCGTGGGCAATGATCGCGACGAACTGCTGGCGCGGCTGGGGACGCTCGTCGCCGGATCTTCCTCGACCGGGGTGGTTTCCGGGACAGTCGGCTCCGGGAAGACCGCCTTCCTGTTCACCGGTCAGGGCGCGCAGCGGGTCGGTATGGGCTCGGGTCTCGCCGAGGCCTTCCCGGTATTCGCCGCGGCGCTGGACGAGGTGTGCGCCCGGTTCGATCCCTTGCTGGGTTGTTCGTTGAAGCAGGCGATGTTCACCGGCCACCTGATCGACGATCAGGGAGTAGCCGCGGAGACCGGGATTCTGGATCGCACACGCTTGACCCAGCCCGCGCTGTTCGCGTTCGAAGTGGCGCTGTATCGGCTGCTGGAGTCGTTCGGGCTCGTCCCGGACATGGTGATCGGGCACTCGATCGGTGAACTGGCCGCGGCGTATGTGGCCGGTGTGTGGTCACTGGAAGACGCCTGCGTGCTGGTCGCGGCGCGCGGGCGGCTGATGGATGCGCTGCCGGAGGGCGGCGCGATGCTCGCGGTCGCCGCGTCCGAGACCGAGGTCGAGGCGGCGATCGCCGGATTCGGTGATCGCGTGTCGGTGGCGGCGGTGAACGCGTTTGCGGCCGTGGTGGTTTCGGGTGACGAGGAGGTCATCGACGAGATCGATCGGCAGTTCACCGAGCGGAGTCGCAAGACGAGCCGACTGCGGGTTTCGCATGCGTTCCATTCTCATCGGATGGAGCCGATGCTGGCCGAGTTCGAGGCACTCGCGGCGGGAGTGACGTTCAACGCCCCGCGAATGCCATTGGTGTCGAACATCTCCGGCCGGATCGCAGGCGACGAGATCCTGGATCCGGGGTACTGGGTCTCGCAAGTGCGCGCCACGGTGCGTTTCGCGCCCGGTGTCGAGACGCTGGTGGCATCGGGTGTGCGCCGATTCCTCGAAGTCGGACCCGACGCGGTGCTCGCGGCAATGACGCGGCACTCGCTGCCCGCGGAGGTCGAGGCTCGATCGGTGGTCGCCGCGGCGGCCCGCCGGGATCACGACGAGGTCGAGCAGTTCCTGACCATGCTCGGCCACGCGCACACCGCCGGGCTGGCCATCGACTGGAATCCGCTGTTCGCCACCGATCCGGTGTCACGAATCGCGTTGCCCACCTATGCCTTCGAACATCGGCGGTACTGGCTCGAACCCAGCATCGGGGAGACCTGGAACGCGACCTCGGAACACCCGCTGCTCACCGACGTGGTGCGCGTGGCCGACCGCGACGAGTGGCTGTTCACGGGGCGGCTCTCGCTGCGCACCCATCCCTGGATCGCCGACCACGCCACCTACGGCGTTGTGCTCGTCCCGAGTGCCGCGCTCATGGAGATGCTGCTGGTCGCGGGGCCGCGGATCGGATGCGGCGCCGTGGAGGAGCTCATCCTCGAGGCGCCGATCCTCCCGCCTGCGGACGGCGAGGTCGAACTCCAGGTACTGGTGCGGGAACCGGATTCCACGGGACGTAGATCGTTCACGTTCCACTACCGCCTCACCGGCGATCGAGCCGACAGTGAGTGGACGCGCAACGCCAGCGGCGTGCTGAGCAGCCGGCAGCTGATCGACATCGGACTGATGGAAATGCTGCGAAACACGCCGTGGCCGCCGGTCGACGCCGAACCGGTGGATACCGACTGGATTCCGGCCCAGGTGGCGCGTGCCGCCGGACTGGAATACGGTGCCTCGTTCATCGGCGTCGACGCCGCGTGGCGCAGCGGTGACACGGTTTTCTCCGAGGTCAGCCTGAACGAGGAGTTCCCGGCCGAACGGTTCCAGCTGCATCCGGCGCTGTTCGACATGGTGATGCATGCGGGAATCGCCTGTTTGATCTGGCCCGACCACAAGGGCGATCCCGCCGAGGGCAAACTCCTGTTCCGTTGGGGCGCAACGCGGATCCACAGCACGTCCACCGTCCGGACGTTGCGGGTGATGGCCATCCAGCGCAGCGGTGAGGCGATCGCTGTCGTGGCCGTCGACCAGGACGGAACTCCGGTGGTCACCATCGAGGAAGCGGTCATGCGCTCCTACGACGTCCAGCAGTTCCGCGCCACGCTCCCGGGCGGACGCGCGGCACGGTACGGGTTGCGCTGGGCGCCCGTGGAGATACCCGACGGGCACATCCCGACCGGCAGCGCGGCCGTGCTCGGAGCCGCGCACGTGGACGGAATCGACCAGCGGTATCCGGATCTGACCGCGCTCGCTTCGGCTTCGATCGTTCCGGACGTCGTGGTGTGGTCCGAAGCCGCCGCACCGCACAGTGAGTCGCGGCCATCCGCGCGCGGCCGAGTCAAGGCTGCCTTGCGCACGGTGCGAGACTGGTTGGCCGACGAGCGATTCGCACGATCGCGGCTGATTGTGCTGACCAGCCGTGCGGCAGCACCGCCCGATGAGACGCCGGACGCCGCGTCGGCCGCGGTCTGGGGGCTGATACGGAGCGCTCAGACCGAATACCCGGAGCGGATCGTGCTGCTCGATGCCGACGAATCCGGCGGTGCACAGCCAATTTCGGCCGACCTCGTCCGAGTCGTGCTCGGGACCGGCGAGCCGCAGGTGGCGGTGCGGGGCGACCACGTGCTCATACCGCGACTGGAGGCGCTGACCTCGGGAGATGTCACACAGCAAGTGTCGTTCGGGTCCGGGACCGTTCTGATCACCGGCGGAACCGGGGGATTGGGCGCGCTGCTGGCCCGGCACCTGGTCACCACGCACGGCGTGCGGCGGCTGTTGCTGGTCTCGCGCCGTGGCGAGCAGGCCGACGGTGCGACGGAACTCGCGGCGGAACTCTCCCGATCCGGTGCCGAGGTGCGGATCGCCGCCTGCGATGTCACCGACCGCGACGCGCTTCGCGAGCTGCTGGTCGGCCTGCCCGCGGAGCACCCGCTCACCGGTGTCGTGCACACCGCCGGCGTGCTCGACGACGGCACGTTCCACACGCTCACCGGTGACCAGGTCGATCGAGTGTTCGCTCCCAAGGCCGACGCGGCGTGGCATCTGCACGAGCTCACCCGGGACCTGAATCTGTCGGCGTTCGTGATGTTCTCCTCGATCGCCGGAACGATCGGTTCGGCCGGGCAAGCGAATTACGCTGCCGCGAACAGCTTCCTGGACGCTCTGGCGCGGCAACGCCGGGCCGCGGGACTACCGGCACTCGCACTCGCCTGGGGGCCGTGGCAGCAGGACATCGGCATGACCGGCGCGCTGGACCGCGCGGCCATGAACCGGTTGGAGCGACTGGGCCTGGCTCCGCTGGAGCGCACCGACGGCCTGCGATTGTTCGATGAATCGCTGACCACGGCCGAACCGGTGCCTGCGCTGTTGCAGCTGGATACCGACAAACTGCGCATGGAAGCGCATGCCGGCCCGATTCCGGCGGTGCTGCGCGGGTTCGTTCGCACACGCGGCCGGTCGGCCCAGACATCGAGGGGTGAACTGTCGCTCGGGGAGCGTCTGCACGGTGTGGCGGAGGCGAAGCGACGTGGGTTCGTCCTGGATCTGGTGCGGGAACACGTGGCGGCGGTGCTCGGTTACGGGTCGGCCGACGACATCGGACCCGATCGCGGCTTCAGCGAACTCGGCTTCGATTCTCTCGGCGGCGTCGAGTTCCGCAACCGGCTCTCGAAGACGACGGGTCTGTCGCTGCCCTCGACCTTGGTCTTCGACTATCCGACCGCGGGAGATGTCACCGACTACCTACTGGCGCAGACCGTGGCGACAGCGCCCGCGCAACCGGCACCAGCCGTGCCCGACGACATCGCGCGACTCGAGGCCCTGCTCGAGCGGATCATCGCCGACGGTGGCGACAACGACGAGACCGTCGCGGGATTGCGGGGTGTCAACGAACGTCTGCGCACCTATCTGACCGGCAGGTCGCCGGACGGCGCGTACGACGATCTCGATTTCCATTCCGACAGTGAGCTTTTCGACCTGATCGACGAGGAGTTTGGCCCAGCATGAGCAGCCCCGCCGCCAGTAACGAGGAACGGCTGAGCCGGTATCTGAGGAAGCTCACCGGAGACCTGCGCGCCGCCAAGAAACACATCCAGAATCTGGAAGAACGGGCCGGCGAACCGATCGCGATCGTCGGCATGAGCTGTCGGTATCCGGGCGGTGTCGAAACTCCGGCACAGTTGTGGGATCTGGTCGCTTCCGGAACCGACGCTGTCGGTCCTTTCCCCGCCGACCGAGGCTGGGACCTAGAGCGCCTCTTCGACACCGATCCGGATACGCCGGGGACCATCTACACCCGCGAAGGCGGATTTCTCAACGCGGCAGGGGATTTCGACGCCGCCTTCTTCGGAATCGGTCCGCGCGCGGCCGAGGCGATGGATCCGCAGCAGCGCCTGTTCCTGGAAGCGGCGTGGGAGGCATTGGAGGACGCCGGTATCGATCCGATGACGCTGCGCGGCAGCGACACCGGAGTCTTCGCCGGTGTGATCCACCAGGATTACGGTCCCCGCGTGGGTTCGCCCGGCCTGACCGCTGAGACGGAAGGGCATGCCTACCTGGGCGTTTCGGCCAGCGTGCTGTCCGGGCGCGTCGCCTTCACCTTCGGGTTCAAAGGCCCGACGCTCTCGGTGGACACGGCGTGCTCGTCGTCGCTGGTCGCCCTGCACCTGGCGTGTCAGGCGCTGCGCCAGGGCGAGACCTCTCTCGCCCTGGTGGGCGGTGTCACCGTGATGTCCGACCCCACGCTGCTCATCGCCTTCGCCCGGCAGGGTGCGCTGTCCCCGGACGCGCGGTGCAAGGCCTTCGCGGCAGCGGCGAACGGGACCGGATTCTCCGAGGGCCTCGGCATGCTCGCGATCGAGCGGTTGTCGGATGCACGCCGTCACGGCCACCGAGTTCTCGCGGTCATCCGCGGCAGCGCGGTCAACCAGGACGGCGCCAGCAGCCATCTGACCGCACCGAACGGTCCGTCGCAGGAGAAGGTGATCGCGCAGGCCCTCGCCAGTGCCGGTCTCACGCCCGCCGACGTCGATGTGGTGGAAGCGCACGGCACCGGTACCACCCTCGGCGACCCGATCGAGGCGCAGGCGCTGATCGCCGCCTACGGACGCGATCGCGCCGGCGAGCCGCTGCGGATCGGCTCGCTCAAGTCGAACATCGGCCACACCTCCGCCGCGGCCGGTGTGGGCGGCGTGATCAAGATGGTGCAGGCGCTCCGACACGAAATGTTGCCCGCGACACTGCATGTCGATGCTCCGACACCGCATGTGGACTGGTCGGCGGGATCGGTGCGGCTGCTCACCACGGCAGAACCCTGGCCTGCGGGCGAGCGGGTTCGTCGCGCCGGTGTGTCCTCCTTCGGCGCCAGCGGTACCAACGCTCACCTCATTCTGGAAGAGGCGCCCGTCCTGGCGGAGGCTCCCGCCGAACCGGCGGACGACACCGCCTATCGTGGTGCGATGGCGGTGGCCGCCGCTGTCCACCCATGGCTGCTCTCGGCGAAAACCGAGGACGCCTTGCGCGCACAGGCGGCGAAACTGCGGCACTGGGTGATCGAAAACCCCGACCTGACAACCGAAGACATCGGCTATTCGCTGCTGTCGACCCGCGCCCGGCTCGACTGGCGGGCCACGGTGGTCGCCGACGACCGCGAAACGATGCTCGCCGGATTGGCAGCACTCGCCGAACACGGCTCGGCGAGCACCGCCGACGGCGTGACGGCCGGTCATGCGGTGACGCGCAAGGCAGCCTTTCTCTGCACCGGACAGGGTGCGCAGCGGGCCGGAATGGGACGTGAGCTGTACGAGGCGTTCCCGGTATTCGCCGCCGCGTTGGACGAGCTGTGCGAGCAGTTCGATCCACTGCTGGGCGGTTCGCTGAAGCAGGTGATGTTCACCGATCAGCCGGCCGAGGGCAGCGCTGCCGATGCCGGCGTTCTGGATCGGACCGAGTTCACCCAACCCGCGTTGTTCGCATACGAAGTCGCGCTGAGCCGACTCCTGAACTCGTTCGGTGTGACACCGGATGTCCTGGTGGGACATTCGATCGGTGAGCTGGCCGCCGCGTACATCGCCGGTATGTGGTCGCTGCCGGACGCGTGCCGGCTGGTCGCGGCGCGTGGCCGCCTCATGGGTCAGTTGCCCGAAGGAGGGGCGATGCTCGCCATCGCGGCGAGCGAGCACGAGGTATCCGAGGCGCTCGCCGAGCACGACGATCATGTGTCCATCGCCGCGGTGAATTCACCCGCGTCCGTGGTGGTCTCCGGTGACGAAGACGCCGTGACGGCACTCGAACAGCGTTTTGCCGATCGCGGGCGAAAGACCTCGCGGCTGCGGGTATCGCACGCGTTCCATTCGCACCGGATGGAACCGATGCTGGCCGAGTTCGCCGCTGTCGCAAAGGGTGTGAGGTACCGCCGCCCGCAGATTCCACTGGTCTCGAATATCTCCGGCCGGATCGCGGGCGATGAAGTGCTCGAACCGGCCTACTGGGTCCAGCAAGTCCGGGCGAGCGTTCAGTTCGCCCGGGGCATCGACACCCTGGTCGCCTCAGGTGTGCGCCGATTCCTGGAAATCGGTCCGGACGCGGTGCTGACGGCGATGACCCGTCAGTGTCTGCCGGACGAGATCGAATCGCAGTCGTCGGTAATCGCCGGAGCACGTCGCGGGCGCGCCGAGGTCGAGCAGTTCGTGAACTGCCTGGCGCACGCACACGTGGTCGGTATCGACGTCGACTGGAGCGTGTTCTTCGCCGGTCGCCCGGTCTCGCGAGTGCCGTTGCCCACCTACGCTTTCGAGCGCCGGCGATTCTGGCTCGAACCCTCGCTCGGTGCCGCCGGTGTCGAATCGGTGGGTCTGGGCGCGATGGGGCATCCGCTGCTGGGCGCGGTCGTGTCGGAAGCGAAGTCCGGCGACGTCCTGCTGACCGGACGGTTGTCGGTGGCGACGCAGCCGTGGCTGGCCGACCACGTGGTCGCCGGATCGATCGTGCTGCCGGGGACCGGCTTCGTCGAGCTGGCCTTGCGCGCTGGCGCCGAAGCCGGATACCCGGTGGTCGACGACCTGACGCTGCAGGCGCCGCTGCTGCTGCCCGCCTCGGGCGGTGTGCGGATCCAGGTTGTCGTCGGCGGGCCAGGACCGGAGTTCGCGCAGCGGCCGATCTCGATCTACTCGCGCAGTGAGCAGGACCCGGACGGTCAGTGGGTCCTGAACGCGCGGGGGCAGCTGACCACCCTGGACGACCCGGCCGCGCCCGCATCGGAGACATGGCCGCCGGCCGCGGCGACCGATCTCGATGTCGCGTCCGCGTACACGGTCCTGTCGGAACGAGGCTACGAATACGGTCCGGCGTTCCAAAGTGTGCGGGCGTTGTGGCGACGTGGCGCCGAGGTGTTCGCCGAGATCGCCGTCGACGCCGAGAGTGGTGCGCGCGCCGAAGGATTCGGAATTCACCCAGCACTGCTGGACGGTGCACTACAGGCCGGACTGCTGGCTGGCGTCCTCGAGGGTTCGGCAGGACAGCAGGATTCACCGTTCACGGTGGCCGCCGGGCAAGTCGTGCTGCCCTTCTCGTGGGAGTCGGTCGCGCTGTACGCGGCCGAGGCATCGGTGCTGCGCGTTCGGTTGACCACCACCGGATCGTCGGTGTCGCTGTGGGCCGCGGACGAGCAGGGGCAGCCCGTGTTGTCCGGATCGGTGACGCCCCGGCCGATGCGACTGGATCAGCTCGCCACGGGTGCGAGCGGCGCGGCCGATCCGGTGCTGGAAGTGGTGTGGTCGACGGTCGAATCTGGTTCGCCTGCAATGGATTCTGACTCCATACCGTGGGATCGGCTGGATCCGGATGCGACGGTGCCTCCGGTCGTGGTGCTCGAGGCCGGGTCCGGTTGGAGCGAGGCCCTCGGCACCGACGTGGTGACCGCTACCCATGCCGAGGTCGCACGCGTCCTCGAGGTGGTACAGGCGTGGCTGTCCGAGGACCGGTTCGCCGCGAGCACCCTGCTGGTCGCCACCCGCGGTGCGGTCGCACTGGCCGACGAGGACCTCACCGATCTCTCCGGTGCCGCGGTGTGGGGCTTGGTGCGGACCGCGCAAACCGAGGATCCGGGACGAATCATCCTGGTGGACACCGACACCGGCGTCGACCAGTCCGTCGCGGCCACCGTCGTGGCCGTCGGCGAACCCCAGGTCGTCCTGCGTGACGGCATCACCCACACCGCGCGGCTCACGCGGCCCGCGCCCGCCGCGTCCGCATCGGTCGCCCCCGACGCCTTCGGTGCGGGTACGGTGCTCATCACCGGCGGCACAGGTGGTTTGGGCGCGGTGGTGGCCCGGCACGTGGTGGCCGAGCACGGCGTACGGTCGTTGCTGCTGGTGAGTCGCCGTGGTCCTCGGGTCGAGGGCGTCGCGACGTTGTGCGCGGAGCTGGAGGAGCTGGGCGCGCAGGTGCGGGTGGCGGCGTGTGATGTCACCGCCGCCGACGCGGTGGCCGGGCTGCTGGCCGACATCCCCGAGCAGTGGCCGTTGACCGGTGTGATCCATGCCGCGGGTGTGCTCGACGACGGGGTCATCGCATCGTTGACCGCGGAGCGGGTGGATGCGGTGCTGGCGCCGAAGGTGGATGCCGCATGGCATCTGCACCAGGCGACCGCGGATCTGGATCTTGCCACGTTCGTGGTGTTCTCGTCGATATCCGGCACCGTGGGCGGTCCCGGACAGGGCAACTACGCGGCCGCGAACGCCTTCCTGGACGGGCTGGTCGCCCACCGGCGAGCCCGCGGGCTGGCCGGTCAGTCGCTGGCTTGGGGTCCGTGGGCGCGCTCGGGTGGTATGGCCGGGCAGTTGGGTGAGGCCGACCTGGCTCGGATGAGCCGGGCCGGGTTCACCGCGATCCCGGACGAGCCGGCGTTGGCCGGTTGGGACGCGGTGCTCGAACGCGGCATGGCGCACGCGGTGATCGCCACGGTCGACACCGCCACCATCCGCGCTCAGGCCGAGGCCGGTCTGCTGCCCCCGCTGCTGCGCGCACTGGCGCCGGCGGTACGGCGGTCCACGGCGCCCGCTACGGCGGGCTCGACTCTGCGGCAACGGCTTTCGGGGCTGGACGCCGGTCGGCAGCGGCAGGCGGTGCTCGATACCGTCCGCACGCACATCGCTGCCGTTCTCGGTCACGACAGTGTGTCCGCGATCGATCCCGATCGAACCTTCCAGGATCTGGGTTTCGATTCCCTAGGTGCGGTCGAGCTGCGTAACCGGCTCAAGACGGCCACCGGCCTGTCGCTGGCGGCCGCGGTCGTCTTCGATTACCCCACCCCGCAGGCGCTGGCCGCACACCTGACCGACGAGCTCACCGGCACCGGGCACAGCGTGTCGGTCACCGCCGCGAAAGCCTTCGACGGCGAACCGATCGCGATCGTCGGCATGGCGTGTCGGTACCCCGGCGGGGTCCGATCGCCCGAGGAGCTGTGGCAGCTGGTCGTGACCGGGACCGACGCGACGTCGGAGTTCCCGGTGAATCGCGGCTGGGATACCGAGCGGCTGTACGACCCGACCGGGGAGACCCCGCACACCACGTACACGCGGTCGGGCGGATTCCTGCATACCGCAGGAGAATTCGATCCGGCGTTCTTCAATATCAGCCCGAACGAGGCCGCGCTGATGGATCCGCAGCAGTTCCTGCTGTTGGAGACCTCGTGGGAGGCATTCGAGCGTGCCGGTGTCGATCCGGCGCAGCTGCGCGGCAGCGCGACCGGTGTCTTCGCCGGCATGATGTACCACGACTATCCGGTCAACTCGAACTCGGGATCCATTGCATCCGGACGTATCTCGTATGTCTTCGGTCTGGAGGGGCCGTCGGTCACGGTGGACACGGCCTGTTCGTCGTCGCTGGTGACCATGCATTTGGCGGCGCAGTCGCTGCGGTCGGGTGAGTGCGATCTGGCGTTGGCCGGTGGTGTCACCGTCATGGCCACTCCGGAGACCTTCGTGGAGTTCAGTCGGCAGCGAGGGCTTTCGCCGGACGGCCGGTGTAAATCGTTCTCCGACAGCGCCGATGGTGTCGCCTGGGCCGAGGGCGCGGGTGTGCTGGTGCTCGAGCGGTTGTCCGATGCCCAACGCAACGGTCATCAGGTGCTCGCGGTGATCGCCGGTTCGGCGGTGAATCAGGATGGCGCGTCGAATGGTTTGACCGCGCCGAATGGCCCCTCGCAGCGGCGAGTCATTCGTCAGGCCTTGGCCAATGCCGGGGTGTCGCCGCTCGACGTCGACGTGGTGGAGGCGCACGGCACGGGTACGACCTTGGGTGATCCGATCGAGGCGCAGGCGCTGCTCGCCACGTATGGCCAGGAGCGCCCTGCGGATCGGCCGCTGTGGTTGGGGTCGTTGAAGTCCAACATCGGTCATGCTCAGGCGGCGGCTGGTGTGGGTGGTGTGATCAAGATGGTGATGGCGATGCGGCACGGACTGCTGCCGCAGACCCTGCACGTGGATCAGCCGTCCACGAAGATCGATTGGTCCGAGGGATATGTCCGGCTGCTGACCGAACCGGTGGCCTGGCCTGAGGTGGATCGGCCGCGTCGCGCGGGGGTGTCCTCGTTCGGTATCAGCGGCACCAACGCGCATCTCGTTCTCGAGCAGGCTCCGGTATCGGCGGTCGAGTCGGTCCCGGAGATCCGGACCGTCCCGGCCGTGCCGTGGATGCTGTCGGCGCGCAGCGGCGAGGCTCTGGCCGCTCAGGCGGCGCGGCTAGCGTCGCATGTGGTCGACCATGATCCGATCGACGTCGGTTTCTCGCTGGCGTCGACGCGCAGTGTGTTCGAGCATCGAGCCGTCGTGGTGGCCGAGGACCGTGCGGAGGTGCTCGCGGGCGTGCGGGCGCTGGCCGCCGGTGCGCCTGCATCCGGGGTGGTGTCCGGTCGTGTGGTGCCGGGTTCGACGGGTGTGGTGTTCTCGGGTCAGGGTGCGCAGTGGGCCGGTATGGCGGCCGGGCTGCGGGCCGTCTATCCGGTGTTCGCCGAGCACTTCGATGCGGTTGTGGCCGAGTTGGATCCGATGCTGGGGCAGCCTGTTTCGCTGGTGACGGCGTTGGCGGACGGTGAGCTGGTCGATCGGACGGTGTTCGCGCAGGCGGGGTTGTTCGCGTTCGAGGTGGCGTTGTTCCGGCTGCTCGAATCGTGGGGTGTTCGCGCGGATGTGGTGGCTGGTCACTCGATTGGTGAGGTCACTGCCGCGCATGTGGCTGGTGTGTTGTCGCTGGCGGACGCGTGTGTGTTGGTGGCGGCGCGTGGCCGGTTGATGCAGGTGTTGCCTGCTGGTGGGGCGATGGTGGCGGTGGGTGCGTCCGAGGCCGATGTGCGGCCGTTGCTGGTCGATGGGGTGTCGGTCGCGGCGGTGAATGGTCCGTCGTCGGTGGTGTTGTCCGGCATCGAAGACAGTGTGGTCGCGGTCGTCGCGAAGTGCACTGAGCGTGGTTGGCGGACGCATCGTTTGCGGGTTTCGCATGCTTTCCATTCGGCGTTGATGGAGCCGATGTTGGCCGAGTTCGCTTCGGCGATCGAGGGTTTGGTGTTCACCCAGCCCACCATCCCGTTGGTGTCGACGGTGACCGGCGCCCGGGTCGTCGATGAGATGTCGGATCCGGCGTATTGGGTGGGTCAGGTTCGGGATGCGGTCCGGTTCGCCGATGCCGTTGTCATGATGGCGGAGCTGGGTGTGTCCCGGTTCGCCGAGGTCGGGCCGGACGCGGTGTTGACCCCGATGGTCGCCCAGACTCTCGGCGACGCCACGGCGGTCGCGGTGACCAGACGCGACCACGCGGACGCGGTGACCGTGATCAGTGCGCTGGCCGGGTTGTTCGTGGCCGGCGCCGAGGTGGACTTGGCGAGCGTGTACGCCGGTTCCGGAGCGCGGCGAATCGACCTGCCCACCTACGCCTTCCAGCGCGAACGGTTTTGGCTGGATGCCAAGCAGATGCTGGCCCAGTCGTGGCTCGGCGGCGAACTGGGTGGCGTCACCGCGGTCGGGCTGGACGCGGCGGCGCATCCGCTGCTGGGTGCCGTTGTGCCGCACGCGGATTCGGGAGCGGTGAGCTTCACCGGCCGGTGGTCGCTGGATTCGGTGGAATGGCTGGCGGACCACAGCGTGCTTGGCACCGTGTTGCTTCCGGGCACCGGATTCGTCGAACTGGCCGGTCACGTCGGTGGACTGCTGGGTTGCGAGATGGTCGACGAGCTCGTTCTGCATACTCCGTTGACCCTGACGGCCGAGGGCGATGTCGCCGTGCAGGTCGTGGTGGCCGCTCCGGACGAGGCCGGACGGCGCCGACTGAGCGTGCACTCGCGCCAGACGGCCGCGGGTCCGTGGGTGCTCCATGCCGAAGGCGTGCTCGTCCCCGGCACGGGGACGGCCGACTTCGACCTCGTCGCGTGGCCACCGGCCGGCGCGCAACCACTGGACGTCGACGGCGCATACGACGAGCTGCTCGATGTCGGATACGGCTACGGCCCCTACTTCCAGGGGCTGCGGGCCGCGTGGCAGCGCGGTGACGAGGTGTTCGCCGAGGTCGCGCTGCCGGACCCGAAGGACGCCAAGGGTTTCGGGATCCACCCCGCACTGTTCGACGCGGCGCTGCACGCCGCGATCGTCCACGGTCTGCGTGGCGGCATCGAGGGTTTCCCGGCGCTCCCGTTCAGCTGGAACCGCGTGGTACTGCACGCGGCGGGCGCTGCCGCGGTGCGGGTGCGGATCGTGCTGGAGAGCGACCGGTTCACGGTGCAGATGGCCGATGAGCAGGGGCGACCCGTGCTCTCGGTGGGCGCGTTGATCTCGCGGCCGGTGTCGGCCGATCGCCTGAGCGCAGCCGGGGTATCGGATGCCCTCTTCGGCGTCGAGTGGGTCGCTGCCGCGCCGTCCACGGCGAGCGTCGAGCCGGATCGAGTGGTGGTACTCGGCGGACGCGACCGTGATCTCGCGGCATTGATCGCCGATCTGGACGCGAACCCCGACTTGGTGGTGCCCGATCTCGTGCTGCTCGAGTGCCCCACTCACGAGGGTGCGCCGCCGGAGGCGGCACGTCGGGTCGCGATGGACGTGCTCGGCACCGTGCAGCGTTGGCTGGCCGACAGTCGTTTCGCTGGTTCGCGTTTGGTGGTGCTGACCAGGCATGCGGTGTCGGTTACCGATGCGGAGCAGGTGGAACTGGGACAGGCGCCGGTGTGGGGTCTGTTGCGTGCCGCGCAAGCGGAACATCCAGGCCGATTCCAGCTGCTCGACCTGGAGGCCGACGGTGATTCGCTCGCCGCGGCGGCCGCCGTCGGGACGGAGCCGGAGGCCGCATTGCGGGGTATGAACGCGTACGTGCCGCGGCTGCGGCGGCATGCGCCCGGCGCGACTGTTCTGCTCTCCGAGCCGGGTACGGTGCTGGTGACCGGTGGTACCGGTGGTCTCGGTGCGGTGATCGCCCGGCATCTGGTGGTCGAACATGGTGTGCGCCAGTTGCTTCTGACGTCTCGGCGTGGGCTGGATGCTCCCGGGGCGGCCGAGCTGCGGGAGGAGCTGACCGAGCTCGGTGCGCAGGTGACCATCGCCGCGTGTGATGTGTCGGATCGGTCTGCGCTGGCCGCGTTGCTGGACGGTATTTCGGTTGAGCATCCCTTGGTGGGCGTCGTGCACGCGGCGGGGACCTCGGACAACGGTCTCGTCGAGTCGATCACGGCCGAGCGGGTCGATTATGTGTTCGGTCCCAAGGTCGATGCGGCGTGGCATCTGCACGAGCTGACGCGTGATGCCTCGCTGTCGTTGTTCGTCTTGGTGTCCTCGGCGGGCGGGTTGGTGCTGGCCGCCGGTCAAGCGAATTACGCAGCGGCGAATGTCTTCCTGGATGCGCTAGCGGCACACCGCCGGAGTCTTGGGTTGCCCGCGACGGCGGTGGATTACGGGTTGTGGGCGCGGTCGTCGGGGCTCGGTGTCGAGCTGTCCGAAGACGACTTCGATCGGATGCGCCGCCAGGGCTTCCCGCCGCTGACCGAGGCCGAGGGTCTGGCGCTGTTCGATGCCGCGATCGCGACCGATGCCGCGCAACTGGTGGCGCTGCGGGTCGATCCGGCGGTGCTCCGGACGCGGGGCGAGCAGATCCCCGCTCTGGTCCGCTCATTGGCACCGACACCGGTCCGCCGCCAGACCAGGACCGCTGCGGGCCAGGCCTTAGCGCTCGAGCTGGCCGGTTTGCCGGACGCGGACCGTGCGCGCGCTGTGCTCGATCTGGTCCGATCGGTGGCCGCCGCCACTCTGGGGCATGCGTCGGTGGACGCTGTCGAGCCGCAGCAGGCTTTCCAGCAGCTCGGCTTCGATTCGTTGAGCGCCGTAGAGTTTCGCAACAAGCTGAATGCCGCGACGGGTCTGCAACTGCCCGCGACGCTGGTCTTCGACTACCCGAACGCACAGATCGTCGCCGAGTACATCGGTTCGCAGCTCACGGGCACCGCGGCGGTCGAAAAGCCGGTGATCGGCCGGGTGCGCACGGGCGACGACCCGATCGCGGTGGTGGCGATGAGCTGCCGCTACCCCGGTGGCGTCGCCTCGCCCGAAGACCTCTGGGACCTGGTCACTTCCGGCACCGACACGAGGGGCGAGATGCCAACGGATCGTGGCTGGGATATCGAAGGCATCTACGATCCCGAGCCTGGCAAGGCGGGCAAGACCTATACCCGGCAGGGTGGATTCCTATATTCCGCAGCCGATTTCGACGCGGACTTCTTCGGGATCAGTCCCAACGAAGCCACGATGATGGATCCGCAGCAGCGATTGCTGCTGGAGATCTCGTGGGAGGCGCTGGAGCGGGCCGGTGTGGATCCGGCGGTGCTGCGCGGCAGTTCGACCGGTGTCTTCACCGGCCTGATGTACCACGACTACGCCCAGCGCACCGGCACCGGCAGCGGCGCGGCGGGCAGCTTGGTTTCGGGCCGGGTGTCCTACGTGTTCGGTCTGGAAGGACCGTCGGTCACCGTGGACACCGCGTGCTCGTCCTCGCTGGTCGCCCTGCATCTCGCCGCGCAGTCGCTGCGGTCCGGTGAGTGCGATCTGGCACTGGCCGGTGGCGTGGCGGTGATGGGAACACCGGACATGTTCCTCGAGTTCGGCAGGCAGCGGGGCTTGTCGCCGGACGGTCGGTGTAAATCGTTCTCCGACAGCGCAGATGGCGTCGGCTGGTCCGAGGGCGCCGGTGTGCTGGTGTTGGAGCGGTTGTCCGATGCCCGTCGCAACGGTCACGAAGTGCTCGCGGTGATCGCTGGTTCGGCGGTGAATCAGGATGGCGCGTCGAATGGTTTCTCCGCCCCGAACGGTCCGTCGCAGCGGCGGGTGATCCGGCAGGCGTTGGCCAACGCCGGTGTATCGCCGGTCGAGGTCGACGTGGTGGAGGCGCACGGCACCGGCACGACATTGGGTGATCCGATCGAAGCGCAGGCGCTGATTGCCACGTATGGCCAGGAGCGCCCTGCGGATCGGCCGTTGTGGTTGGGGTCGTTGAAGTCCAACATCGGTCATGCCCAAGCGGCGGCGGGCGTCGGTGGCGTGATCAAGATGGTCATGGCGATGCGCCACGGCATGCTGCCGAAGACGCTGCACGTAGATCGGCCGAGCACCAACGTGGATTGGTCCGAGGGGCATGTCCGGTTGTTGACCGAACCGGTGGCGTGGCCGGAGGTGGATCGGCCGCGTCGCGCGGGTGTCTCCTCGTTCGGTATCAGCGGCACGAATGCCCACCTGATCGTGGAGCAGGCCCCGGTGACCGCGCCCGTGGTGGCTCCGGCTCCGGAGCCGGCCTCGGCACCGGCCGCACGGCCGTGGGTGATCTCTGCCCGTAGCGCCGAGGCTCTCGCCGCTCAGGCTGCCCGCCTGGCATCGCGGGTGGGCGAACACGATCCGGTCGACGTCGGGTTCTCCCTGGCGTCCACCCGTGCGGTGTTCGAGCACCGTGCGGTCGTCGTGGCCGACGACCGTGACGGTCTGCTCGCGGGCGTCCGGGCGCTGGCCGCCGGTACGCAGGCACCCGGTGTGGTCACCGGTCGTGCCGCGGCGGGGTCGACAGGTTTCGTCTTCTCGGGTCAGGGTGCGCAGTGGGCCGGTATGGCTGACGGGCTGCGGGCCGCCTATCCGGTGTTCGCCGAACACTTCGATGCGATCGTCGCCGAGCTGGATCCGCTGCTGGAACAGTCGGTCCGGCTGGATGTGGCATTGGCGAGCGGTGAGCTTGTCGATCGGACGGTGTTCGCGCAGGCGGGGTTGTTCGCGTTCGAGGTGGCGTTGTTCCGGCTGCTCGAATCATGGGGCGTGCGTGCGGATGTGGTGGCTGGTCATTCGATCGGTGAGGTCGCTGCCGCGCATGTGGCCGGTGTGATGTCGCTGGCGGATGCCTGTGTCTTGGTGGCGGCGCGTGGCCGGTTGATGCAAGCGCTGCCGACGGGTGGTGCGATGGTGGCTGTCGGTGCTTCGGAGGTCGATGTGCTGGCGTTGTTGGTCGATGTCGATGGGGTGTCGGTCGCCGCGTTGAATGGTCATTCGTCGGTGGTACTTTCCGGTGTCGAGGACGCGGTCCTGGCTGTTGTCGATAGGTGTATCGAACGTGGTTGGCGTACGCATCGTTTGCGGGTGTCGCATGCTTTCCATTCGGCTCTGATGGAGCCGATGTTGTCCGCATTCGCCACGGCGATAGAGGGATTGGCGTTCGCTCGGCCGGCCATGGCGTTGGTGTCTACGGTGACCGGCGCCCGTGTCACCGACGAGATGTCGGACCCGTCGTACTGGGTCGGCCAGGTCCGCGACACGGTGCGCTTCGCCGACGCGGTCCGCACGGCGAGCGATATGGGTGTGTCCCGGTTCGCCGAGGTCGGGCCCGATGCGGTGCTGACCCCGATGATCGCCCAGACTCTCGACACCGCGACCGCCATCGCTCTGACCAAACGCAACGACGACCCCACGACCCTGCTGACGGGCCTGGCCGCGTTGTTCGTGGCCGGTACCGAGATCGATTGGGCTGGTTTCTATGCGGGTAGCGGTGGTCGGCGAGTGGACTTGCCCACGTACGCCTTCCAGCGGCGCCGCTATTGGGTCGCGGAAGGTTTCGCCGGTGGCGGTGACGCTCGAGCGATGGGTCTGGCGGCGACCGGACATCCCCTGGTTTCGGCGGTGATATCGCAACCGGACACCGACGCGGTAACCCTCACTGGCCGCCTGTCGGTGCAGACACACCCGTGGCTGGTCGACCACAGGGTGCTGGACACCGTGTTGTTCCCCGGCACAGGTCTCGTCGAACTCACCTTGCACGCCGCGGAACTGGTCGGCTGCTCGACCCTGGACGAGCTGGTCCTACATGCCCCGCTGGTGTTGACTGAGTCCGACGGTGTCGCGCTGCGCATCGTGGTCGGCGACCAGGACCCGATGGGCCGTCGGGCTGTGCGGATCTTCTCCTGTCCTGACGATGTCGCTTTCGCTTCGTCGTCGTGGACGTTGAACGCTGAAGGTGTCCTCGCGCAAGGCGAGACGTTGGCCGATTTCGACCTCGCCTCGTGGCCGCCGGTCGGCGCGCAGCCGTTGCCCATCGACGGCGCCTACGACGAGCTGCTCGATGTCGGGTACGGGTACGGCCCGTTCTTCCAGGGTCTGCGGGCGGCGTGGCAGCGTGGCGATGAGTTGTTCGCCGAAGTCGCCCTGCCGGACTCGCGGGATGCCGAGGGCTTCGGGATCCATCCCGCGCTGTTCGACTCCGCCTTGCACACGCTACTCATTGCCGAGCCCAAGGCTGCGGCGGGCAGGCTCGCGCTGCCGTTCGAGTGGTCCGGCGTCACCGTGTATGCGGCTGGGGCCAACGCGCTGCGCGTTCGGCTCATCCGCGTCGGTGAGCACGGCGCCGCGCTCGATCTGGCGGATCAGTCGGGTGCTCCGGTCGCCACGGTGCGGAATCTGGCTTCCAGGCCCACCGATCCCGCACAGCTCACGGCAGGCGCGTCCACCGTCGGCAATGCGTTGTTCCAGGTCGATTGGACACCGATCACCGTGTCCGAGGTCCAGATCAGCGCAGTACCGTGGGCGGATCTCGGTGACGAGATCCCAGCGGTGGCGGTGCTGGACTGCCACGCGGGCAACGATCCCGCCGCCGTCCGAACCGCGACACACGAGGCGCTGGGGGCTATCCAGTCCTGGATAGCCGATCAGCGATTCGGCGAATCGGTGCTGGTCGTTCGGACCGGTGGAGCGGTATCGACTGCCGGAGAAGACATCACGAACCTGGCCGGCGCCGCTGTGGGTGGTCTCGTTCGTTCCGCGCAGGCGGAAAGTCCCGGCCGGATCGTGTTCATCGACACGGATTCCGACATCGACGGGCTGCTCGGCGGGATTCTGGCCGCGGGGGAGCCGAACGTCGCCGTGCGCGCTGGGCAAGTACATGCCGCGCGGTTGGTCCGAATTGGTTCCGCCGCAGTGCGTTCGGTGCCGGCTCCGTCCTTCGATCCAGATGACACCGTGCTGATCACCGGTGCGGGCGGTCTTCTCGGTCGGTTGTTCGCCCGGCACCTGGTCGCCACCCAGGGTGTCCGTCACCTGCTGCTGCTCAGCCGCCGCGGTGAATCCGCTCCAGGTGCCGCCGAGTTGCGGGCGGAACTGGAGGGTTCGGGGGCCGAGGTCGAGTTCGTCGCTTGCGATGTCGCCGATCGCCATGCGCTCGCCGAAGCACTTGCCAAAGTGCGTACGGACCAACCGCTTTCTGGTGTGTTCCACATGGCTGGTGTCATCGACGACGGCGCCATCGGTTCTCTCACCCCGGACCGGATGGACACGGTGTTGGGGCCAAAGGCCGATGCCGCCCTGCACCTGCACGAGCTGACCCGCGAGCTTCCGCTGAAGGCGTTCGTGTTGTTCAGCTCGGCGGCGGGTGCGTTCGGTAACGCAGGACAGGGAAACTACGCGGCTGCCAACGCCTGTTTGGACGCGCTCGCGGCGCATCGCAGGGCGTCGGGCAGCCGCGGGCAATCCCTTGCCTGGGGTCTGTGGGACGGCGGTATGGCTGGGGAACTCAGTGATATCGACCGCCACCGCATGTCTCGCTCGGGCATGCTGCCCCTGTCCGAAGAGCAAGGCCTCGCGCTCTTCGACGCCGCGGCGCAGATCGACACACCGGCCCCGATTCTCGCCCGCTTGGACCTGAACGCCATGCGCAGCGCGGGATTCGCGCCCGCCCTGTTGGCAGGTCTCAGCTCGCATCGCAGGAAGGCAGCCGCGAGTGCGGCCTCGGATCTGCGCGCTCGTCTGGCCGAGACTCCGGACAGCGAACGTCTCGGTGTGCTCGTCGAGATCGTTCGCGGTCAGGTGGCGGCGGTGCTGGGCCATCGGAATGCGAATGCGATTCTGGCGGACAGGGCTTTCACCGAATTGGGCTTCGATTCGGTCACTGCTGTCGAATTCCGCAACGCCCTCGAGTCCGCGACAGGTCTGCGGATGGCCGCGACTCTGGTGTTCGACTATCCGTCACCGGAGGCTTTGGCCAAATATCTGGCAGACGAGTTCACCGACCACCGTGACTCCGGCCGGTCGGCGGATTTGTCGGAAAACGACATTCGCAGGGCCCTGCAAACGATCCCCGTCGCCCGTCTCCGCGACGCGGGCCTGCTGGACGCACTCATGCGGCTCGCACATGGACAGGGAAGTCACAGCGAGATCGAGCAGAGCGGCACGGACGAATCGATCGACGAGCTCGATATCGATGACTTGATCGACATGGCTTACAACAACTCATCAGAGGACTGACGGCGATGTGCGCGGCACGGGCGGACGAACCCGTGCCGTGACCACCCGTAAATACTTTGGAATTCCGCCTTGTAGACGTTATTTCGCCGACGAGTCGCGGTGACCGTAAGAAGACCTGGAGCAATAGTGACGAAGCCCGACGACAATACTCAGAAGCTCGCTCAGGCGTTACGCGTCTCACTCAAGGAGACGGAGAGGTTGCGTGCCCGCAACCGCAAGCTCGACGCAGCCCTTCGCGAACCTATTGCGATCGTGGGTATGGCATGTCGTTATCCGGGTGGTGTCGGCTCTCCCGAGGACCTCTGGCAGTTGGTCTCGGAGGGGACCGACGCGACGTCGGAGCTTCCCGAAAATCGAGGCTGGGATACCGAACGTCTCTACGATCAGACCGGCGAAAAACCGAACAGCACCTATACCCGTGAGGGTGGATTCCTGCATTCTGCCGGCGAATTCGATCCGGCGTTCTTCAATATCAGTCCCAGTGAAGCCGCGCTGATGGATCCGCAGCAGTTCCTGCTGCTGGAAACCTCTTGGGAGGCGTTCGAGCGGGCCGGCGTCGACCCCGGCTCGCTGAAGGGAAGCCGGACCGGTGTGTGGGTCGGCATGATGTATCACGACTATCCGGCCAATGCGAATTCGGGATCTATCGCGTCCGGTCGGGTCTCGTACGTGTTCGGCCTGGAGGGACCGTCGGTCACCGTTGACACAGCGTGTTCGTCGTCATTGGTGGCAATGCACTCGGCTGCGGCGTCGTTGCGGTCCGGAGAGTGCGATCTGGCGTTGGCCGGTGGCGTGGCGGTGATGGCCACCCCAGAGACCTTCGTAGAGTTCAGCCGCCAGCGCGGGCTTGCCCCGGATGGGCGGTGCAAGTCCTTCGCCGATGCCGCCGATGGGGTGGGCTGGTCCGAAGGTGTTGGCGTACTGGTGCTGGAGAGGTTGTCCGACGCGCAACGCAAAGGTCATCAGGTGCTTGCGGTGATCGCTGGTTCCGCAGTGAATCAAGATGGTGCGTCGAATGGTTTGACCGCCCCGAACGGTCCGTCGCAGCGTCGGGTGATTCGGGCGGCGTTGGCGAACGCCGGGGTGTCGCCGGTCGATGTCGATGTGGTGGAAGCCCACGGCACCGGCACGACGTTGGGTGATCCGATCGAAGCCCAAGCCCTGCTCGCCACGTACGGCCAAGACCGTGACGCCGATCGTCCCCTGTGGCTCGGGTCGTTGAAATCCAACATCGGTCACGCTCAAGCCGCCGCGGGGGTCGGCGGTGTGATCAAGATGGTCATGGCGATGCACCACGGTGTGTTGCCGAAGACGCTGCACGTCGATCAGCCCAGCACCAAAGTCGATTGGTCCGAGGGGCATGTGCGGTTGTTGACCGAGCCGGTGCCGTGGCCGGCGTCGGATCGCCCGCGTCGTGCCGGTGTGTCGTCGTTCGGCATCAGTGGTACCAACGCGCACGTCATCGTGGAGCAGGCCCCGGTGGCCGAGCCGGTGGCGGAGCAGGCTTCGGTGCCGGTGGCGAAGACTGTCCCGATCGGCGGATTGCTGCCGTGGGTCGTTTCGGCGCGCAGTAGTGAGGCTCTTGCGGGTCAGGCTGCCCGCCTGGCGTCTCATATCGGTGATCACGACCCGGATCCGGTGGATGCCGGTTTCTCCTTGGCATCCACGCGCGCTGTTTTCGAACATCGCGCCGTTGTCGTGGCCGATGACCGTGATGGTCTGCTGGCGGGAGTGCGGGCGCTGGGCCGCGGTGAAACGACTCCCGGCGTGGTGACCGGCCGCGTGGTGCCGGGTTCGACGGGTGTGGTGTTCTCCGGTCAGGGTGCGCAGTGGGCGGGTATGGCCGTCGAGCTGCGCGGCGCGTATCCGGTGTTCGCGGAGGTTTTCGATGCCATCCTGGTTCAATTGGATCGCGCGCTGGGACAGTCGGTTTCGCTGAGCGAGGCTTTGTCGAGCGAGGACATGGTCGATCGGACGGTGTTCGCGCAGGCGGGGTTGTTCGCGTTCGAGGTGGCGTTGTTCCGGCTGCTCGAATCGTGGGGTGTCCGCGCGGATGTGGTGGCCGGTCACTCGATCGGTGAGATCGCCGCCGCGCATGTGGCCGGGGTGTTGTCGCTCGAGGACGCGTGTGTGCTCGTGGCGGCGCGTGGCCGGTTGATGCAGGCGTTGCCTGCTGGTGGGGCGATGGTGGCGGTTGGTGCGTCCGAGGCCGACGTGTCGCCGTTGCTGGCTGGTGAGGTGTCGATCGCGGCGGTGAATGGTCCGGCTTCGGTGGTGCTCTCCGGTGTCGAGGAATCGGTCCTGGCTGTTGTCGAGGTCTGCGCCGAGCGTGGGTGGCGGACGCGTCGGTTGCGGGTCTCGCATGCCTTCCATTCGGCGCTGATGAAACCCATGCTTGCCGAATTCGCCTCGGCGATCGAGGGTTTGACGTTTGCCCGGCCGAACATGCCGTTGGTGTCGACGGTGACCGGTGTGCGGGTCACCGATGAGATGTCGGATTCCTCGTATTGGGTGGGCCAGGTTCGAGACACCGTGCGATTCGCTGATGCGGTCACCGCGATGGCTGGTATGGGTGTGTCCAGATTCGCAGAGGTCGGCCCCGATGCGGTCTTGACCCCGATGGTCGCCCAGACTCTCGACGACGGGTCTGCCGCGGTGGTGGCTCTGGCGCGTCGGGACCACACCGACCCGTCCACGGTGTTGGATGGGGTGGCCGGATTGTTCGTTTCCGGCGCCGAGGTGGACTGGACCGGTTTCTACGCCGGTTGCGGGGCCGAGCGAATCGATCTGCCCACCTACGCGTTCCAGCACGAGCGTTTCTGGCTCGATGCCAAGCAGGTGTTGGCGCAGTCGTGGCTGGGTGCCGAGCTTGGCGGGATCAGCTCGGCCGGGCTGGATGTGGTGGATCACCCGCTGCTCGGTGCTGTTGTGCCGCAGCCGGATTCGGGAGGCATGAGCTTCACCGGCCGGTGGTCGGCGGACTCGGTGGAGTGGCTGGCCGACCACAGTGTGCTCGGAACCGTGTTGCTGCCGGGAACCGGGTTCGTCGAGCTGGCGGGCTACGTCGGCGGTGTCCTCGGCTGCGCCGTAGTGGACGAGCTCGTTCTGCACAGCCCGTTGATGTTGCCGAGTGAGGGCAGTGTCACGGTGCAGGTTGTGGTTGCCGCCGCCGATGAGGCCGGTCGTCGACGGCTCAGTGTCCATTCTCGGCAAGAGGGTCCGTGGTCGCTGCACGCCGAAGGCATGCTCGCTCCGGGGCAGGTGGCGGCTGATTTCGACCTCACCGCATGGCCTCCCAGCGGCGCGCAGCCGATGCCCATCGATGGTGCGTACGACGAGTTGCTGGATGCTGGGTACGGGTACGGCCCGTTCTTTCAGGGCTTGCGGGCGGCGTGGCGGCGCGGTGACGAGTTGTTCGCCGAGGTCGCGCTGCCGGATCCGCGGGAAGCCGAGGGTTTCGGCATTCATCCGGCGCTGTTCGATTCGGCGTTGCATGTCGCGATAGTTCATGGCCTGCGCGGTGGTGGCGAGGGAACCCCCGCGTTGCCTTTCAGTTGGAACCGCGTGGTGGTGCACTCGGCCGGTGCTGCCTCGGTGCGGGTTCGTGTCGTGCTTCATGGCGATCGGTTCGCCGTGCAGATGGCCGACGAGCACGGCTACCCGGTGTTGTCGTTGGGCGCTTTGGTGTCTCGGCCGGTGTCGGCTGATCGCCTGGTCGTCGACCGGGTCTCGGATGCTCTTTTCGGCGTGGAATGGATTACAGTTCCGCCGCTGCCGTCGGGGACCGTCGAGCCTGGCCGTGTGACGGTACTCGGTTCCGGCCCGAGTTCCGGTGCGGAACGGCGTTATCTCGATCTCGCGGCGTTGATCGCCGACCTGGATTCGACTCCCGATTCTGTTGTTCCCGACCTCGTGCTGCTCGAGTGCCCGCACCACGAGGGTCCGCCGACAGCGACGGCACGGCAAGTCGTGACCGGTATTCTCGGCACCGTTCAGGCCTTCCTGGCCGAAACCCGTTTCGCCGGTAGTCGATTGGTTGTGCTGACAAGGCGCGCGGTGGCCGTCGAGGGTTCGGAGCAAGTGGATCTGGGGCAGGCGCCGGTGTGGGGGCTGCTGCGTGCCGCGCAGGCGGAGCACCCGGGTCGATTCCAGCTTCTCGATCTTGCTCAGGACGGCGTGGACCAGGACCGTGACCCGGTCTTCGTCGCGACCGTCGCAGCGGCTGCCGCGACGGAACCGGAGGCCGCACTACGCGGCACGACCCTGCTCGTGCCGCGATTGACCCGCCACGCACCCGGCGCGATCGCCCAGCCGACCCAGCCGGGCACCGTGCTGGTGACCGGCGGCACCGGTGGCCTCGGTGCGGTGATCGCTCGGCATCTGGTGACCGAACACGGTGTGCGCCAACTGCTTCTGACATCCCGACGAGGCCCGGATGCTCCCGGTGCCACTGAGCTGCGTGCGGAGCTGATCGAGCTCGGCGCCGAGGTCACCGTTGCCGCGTGCGACGTCTCCGATCGGGATGCGCTGGCGGCGCTGCTGGACAGCATCCCGGCCGAGCATCCGCTCACGGGTGTGGTGCACGCGGCCGGAACCGCCGACAACGGCCTGATCGAGTCGCTGACGCCGGACCGGATCGACCATGTCTTCCGGCCCAAGCTCGACGCGGCATGGCATCTGCACGAACTCACCCGCCCGCACTCGCTTTCGCTGTTCGCGCTGCTGTCGTCGGCGGGTGGGCTCGTCCTCGCCGCCGGTCAAGCGAACTACGCCGCGGCGAACGTCTTCCTGGATGCTCTCGCCGCTCATCGTCGCACGCTGGGATTGCCCGCGACCTCGGTGGACTACGGGTTGTGGGTGCAATCGACCGGCCTCGGCGCCGAGTTGTCCGAGGACGACTTCGATCGGATGCGCAGGCAGGGCTTCCCGCCGCTGACCGAGGCCGAGGGCCTGGCATTGTTCGATGCCGCGATAGCCACCGATACCGCCCAGCTGGTGGCGCTGCGCGTCGACCCGGCCGTGCTTCGAACCAGGGGCGAGCAGATCCCCGCTCTGGTCCGCACGCTCGCACCGGTCACCGTGCGCCGCCACAACCGAACGCCAGCGGATCAGGCCTTCGCGCACAAGCTGGCCGGTCTCTCCGATACCGACCGCAAGAGCGCTCTGCTCGGCCTCGTCCGATCGGTGGCTTCCGAGGTCCTCGGTCATGCCTCTGTCGAGGCTGTCGAACCTCAGCAAGCGTTCCAGCAGCTCGGGTTCGACTCCTTGCGCGCCATCGAGTTCCGCAACAAGCTCAACGTCGCGACCGGTCTGCAACTACCTGCCACGCTCGTCTTCGATCAGCCCAATCCGCAGATCGTCGCCGAGTTCATCGATTCCCAACTCACCGGTACGAACCAGGACATCGAGGTCACCGCCAGCAGAGCTGGTGCGGACGAGCCGATTGCCGTGGTGGCGATGAGTTGCCGCTACCCCGGCGGTGTCGCCTCGCCGGAAGATCTGTGGCGGGTGGTCGCTTCGGGCATTGATACCACGGGTGAGTTGCCGGTGGATCGCGGCTGGGATATCGAAGGCATCTACGATCCCGAACCAGGTAAGGCGGGGCGGACCTACACCCGCCAAGGTGGATTCCTCTACTCCGCAGCGGAATTCGACGCGGACTTCTTCGGAATCAGCCCCAACGAAGCCACGATGATGGATCCCCAGCAGCGGTTGCTGTTGGAGGTCTCGTGGGAGGCGCTGGAACGCGCCGGTATGAATCCTGCGGTACTGCGCGGTAGTCCGACCGGGGTTTTCACCGGCGTGATGTACCACGACTACGCCCAGTCAACCGGGACCGGCAGCAGCACGGCCGGCAGTTTGGTCTCCGGTCGCATCGCTTACACCCTGGGGTTGGAAGGCCCGGCCGTGTCGGTGGATACGGCGTGTTCGTCATCATTGGTGGCATTGCATCTGGCCGCGCAGTCGCTGCGGTCGGGGGAATGTGATCTGGCGTTGGCCGGTGGTGTCGCGGTGATGTCCACTCCGGACATGTTCCTCGAGTTCAGCCGGCAGCGGGGGTTGGCGCCGGATGGGCGGTGTAAGTCGTTCGCCGACGCGGCCGATGGGGTGGGCTGGTCCGAAGGCGCCGGTGTTCTGGTGTTGGAGCGGTTGTCCGATGCTCGCCGCAATGGTCATGCGGTTTTGGCGGTGATCGCTGGTTCGGCGGTGAATCAGGATGGTGCGTCGAATGGTCTGACGGCGCCCAACGGTCCGGCACAGCGGCGGGTCATTCGCCAAGCACTTGCGAACGCCGGTATCTCGCCGGTCGAGGTCGATGTGGTCGAAGCGCATGGCACGGGTACGACTTTGGGTGATCCGATCGAGGCGCAGGCGTTGCTGGCGACCTATGGGCAGGACCGTGACCAGGATCGTCCGCTGTGGTTGGGGTCGTTGAAGTCCAATATCGGTCATGCTCAGGCGGCGGCTGGGGTGGGTGGTGTGATCAAGATGGTGATGGCGATGCGGCACGGTGTGTTGCCGCGGACGCTGCATGTGGATCAGCCCAGCACCAAGGTCGATTGGAGCGAGGGTCATATCCGGTTGTTGACCGAGGCGGTGGCGTGGCCGGGGGTGGATCGGCCGCGTCGTGCCGGTGTGTCCTCGTTCGGTCTCAGCGGCACCAACGCTCACCTCATCGTCGAACAGGCTCCGGCAGCTGATCCGGCTCCCGTGCCGGTGGCCAAGACCGGCCCGGCCGGTGGAGTGCTGCCATGGGTGGTCTCGGCGCGTACCGGCGAGGCGCTTGCCGAGCAGGCCAGGCGCCTGGCGTCGCATATCGACGATCACGACTCGATCGACATCGGCTTCTCTCTCGTGACTTCGAGAGTGTTGTTCGAGCATCGGGCAGTGGTGCTGGCACCCGACGGCGATGGCCTGAAGGCCGGTACACAGGCGTTGGGTCGCGGCGAGACGGTTCCGGGTGTGGTGTCCGGTCGTGTGGTGCCGGGTTCGACGGGTGTGGTGTTCTCGGGTCAGGGTGCGCAGTGGGCCGGTATGGCGGCCGGGCTGCGGGCCGTCTATCCGGTGTTCGCCGAGCACTTCGATGCGGTTGTGGCCGAGTTGGATCCGATGCTGGGGCAGCCTGTTTCGCTGGTGACGGCGTTGGCGGACGGTGAGCTTGTCGATCGGACGGTGTTCGCGCAGGCGGGGTTGTTCGCGTTCGAGGTGGCGTTGTTCCGTTTGCTCGAATCGTGGGGTGTTCGTGCGGATGTGGTGGCTGGTCATTCGATTGGTGAGGTCGCTGCTGCGCATGTGGCTGGTGTGTTGTCGCTGGCGGACGCGTGTGTGTTGGTGGCGGCGCGTGGCCGGTTGATGCAGGCGTTGCCTGCTGGTGGGGCGATGGTGGCGGTTGGTGCGTCCGAGGCCGATGTGCTGCCGTTGCTGGTCGATGTCGATGGGGTGTCGGTCGCGGCGGTGAATGGTCCGTCGTCGGTGGTGCTGTCGGGTGTCGAGGACGCGGTCGTGGCTGTGGTCGATAGGTGCGTCGAGCGTGGCTGGCGGACGCATCGGTTGCGGGTCTCGCATGCCTTCCATTCGGCGTCGATGGAACCCATGCTTACCGAATTCGCCTCGGCGATCGAGGGTTTGACGTTTGCCCGGCCGAACATGCCGTTGGTGTCGACGGTGACCGGCGCCCGGGTCGTCGATGAGATGTCGGATCCGGCGTATTGGGTGGGTCAGGTCAGGGATACTGTCCGGTTCGCTGATGCGGTTGTCGCGATGTCTGGTATGGGTGTGTCCCGGTTCGCCGAGGTCGGGCCGGATGCGGTGCTGACCCCGATGATCGCCCAGACCCTCGATGACGGGCAGGTGAGCTCGGCTACTTCGGGTTCTACTGTGGTGGCCTTGGCGCGTCGAGACCATGCCGACCCGTCCACGGTGTTGGGCGGGTTGGCCGGATTGTTCGTTTCCGGCGCCGAGGTGGAGTGGGCCGGTTTCTACACCGGTACCGGCGCCAAGCGAATCGACTTGCCTACCTACGCTTTCCAGCGTCGGCGCTATTGGATGCCCGAGGGGTCCGCCGGTAGTGGTGACGCTCGATCGATGGGTCTGGTGGCCACCCGACATCCCTTGGTCTCCGCGGTGGTGTCGCAACCGGATTCCGACGTGGTCGCCGTCAGTGGCAGGTTGTCGCTGCGGACCCACCCCTGGCTGGCCGATCACAGGATCGTGGACACCGTGCTCTTCCCTGGTACGGGCTTGGTCGAACTCGCCTTGCACGCCGCGGAGCGAGTGGGCTGTTCCAGCCTGGACGAACTGATTCTGCGGGCTCCGCTGGCGTTGCCGGAGTCGGCAGGCGTCGCGGTGCGTGTCGTAGTCGGTGGCGAGGACAGCGCGGGGCGTCGCGGGGTGCGGATCTTCTCGCGCCCTGATGACGACATCGACTCGGCGTCATCATGGACGTTGAACGCCGAAGGCGTGCTCGCACCAGGAGCCGGCGGCTCGTCGGTGGATCTGGTGCAGTGGCCGCCCGCCGGTGCGGTCGCGGTCGATATCGATGGGGCTTACGACTCTCTCGATGCGCAGGGCTACCACTACGGTCCGGTTTTCCAGGCACTGCGGTCGGTCTGGCGGGGATCCGACGGGCTCTACGCCGAGATCGAATTGCCTGAGCAGGCCCGGCCCGAAGCGCAGCGTTTCGGCATGCATCCGGCGTTGCTGGATGCGGCGCTGCACGCATTGCGTTTCGCCGATGACACCTCGGCGGACGGAACCGGTTTGGCGTTGCCGTTCGAGTGGTCCGGTGTCACGGTGCACGCGGCTGGGGCCGATGCGTTGCGTGTTC
Source organism: Nocardia sp. CNS-044 (assembly GCF_059570515.1). Taxonomy (NCBI): domain Bacteria; kingdom Bacillati; phylum Actinomycetota; class Actinomycetes; order Mycobacteriales; family Nocardiaceae; genus Nocardia; species Nocardia sp. CNS-044. The sequence goes on along the minus strand of NZ_JCANSX010000006.1, from coordinate 198,781 downwards.
GGCTCACTCGTGTCGGTGCGCATGGGGTTGCTCTGGATCTCGCGGACTCGACCGGTGCCGCGGTGGCGACGGTGCGGCAGTTGGCTTCCCGGCCGATCGATCCCGCGCAGCTCACCATCGGTACACCCATTGCTCGCACCGCTGTGTTCGATGTCGGCTGGACACCGATTGCGGTGTCCGAGGCTGAAGTCGCCGCGGTCGCATGGGCGGATCTCGGTGACGAGGTTCCGGCCGTGGTGGTGCTGGACTGCCCGGCGGGTAATGATCCCGCCGCCGTTCGTGCCGCGACCCATCATGTGCTGCAGGCACTTCAGCCCTGGATTGCTGATCGTCGATTCGGCGAGTCGGTGCTGGTGGTCCGGACCAGTGGTGCGGTATCCGTTGCCGGAGAGAATATTACGGACTTGGCGGGCGCCGCTGTTGGCGGTCTGGTGCGTTCTGCCCAGGCGGAGAACCCTGGCCGGATCGTACTGGTCGACACCGATTCCCGAGATGCCGATTCCGAACTCGGTGCGCTGCTGGGTGGGATTCTGGCGGCGGAGGAACCGCAGGTGGCCGTGCGCGGCGGGCAGGTATACAGAGCGCGACTCGCCCGAGTCGTCGCCACTGCCGCGACCGCTCCGGCGACCGACTCCTTCGACCCCGACGACACAGTTCTGATCACCGGTGCCAGCGGTTACCTCGGTGGGTTGTTCGCGCGCCACCTGGTCGACGCACATGGCGTGCGCCGACTTCTGCTGTTGAGCCGGCGCGGTGAGTCTGCTCCCGGAACCGCCGAGCTACGCGCGGAGTTGCAGCGTCTCGGCGCCGAGGCCGACTTCGTCGCCTGCGATATCGCCGACCGCGGCGCGCTCGCCGCGGTGCTGGCGGGCGTGCCTGCCGGTCATCCGCTCACGGGCGTGTTCCACATGGCTGGTGTGCTCGATGATCGTCCCATCGCTTCTCTGACGCCGGATCGGTTGGACGCGGTGTTGAGGCCCAAGGTCGATGCCGCCCTGCATCTGCACGAGCTGACCGCGGATCTGCCGTTGAAGGCGTTCGTGCTGTTCAGCTCGGTGGCCGGCGCGTTCGGCAATGCAGGTCAAGGCAACTATGCCGCGGCCAACGCCTGCCTGGACGCCCTGGCGGCACACCGCAGGGCAACCGGGCGCAGGGGCAAGTCTTTCGCCTGGGGGCTCTGGAGCACGGACGGGGGGATGGCCGCAGAGCTCAGCGACGTCGACCGGCACCGCATGTCTCGTTCGGGCATGCTGCCGTTGTCGGAGGAACAGGGCCTCGCGCTGTTCGATGCCGCGACAGGAATGGACAACGCCGCCCTCGTCCTGGCCCGCTTCGACCTGGATGCCATGCGCAGCGCGGGATTCACCGCGCCCGCCCTGGTTTCCGCGCTGGTTCCGCATCGCCGGATGGCGGCTTCGGTCGCGTCCACGGCACTTCGCGCCCGTCTGGCGAACACTCCCGACAGTGAACGTTTCGGTGTACTCGTCGAGATCGTCCGCGGTCAGGTCGCGGCGATTCTGGGACACCAGAACGCGAACGCGATTGCGGCCGACAAAGCCTTCGGTGAGCTGGGTTTCGACTCGCTCACCGCTGTCGAGTTCCGCAACGCCCTCAAAACCGTGACAGACCTGCACCTACCCGCGACCCTGGTATTCGATTACCCGACACCACAGGCTTTGGCCGAATATCTGGCCGACGAGCTCACCGGCACGGGGCGGGATGTCGAGGTCACCGCCAGCAGAGCTGTCGACGACGACCCGATTGCCGTGGTGGCGATGGCTTGTCGTTATCCCGGTGGTGTCGCCTCGCCGGAAGACCTGTGGCGGGTGGTCGCTTCGGGAGTCGATGCCACCGGTGAGTTGCCGGTGGATCGTGGCTGGGATATCGACGGCATCTACGATCCCGAACCTGGCAAGGCCGGTAAGACCTACACACGTCAGGGTGGATTCCTGTATTCGGCGGCGGATTTCGATGCGGATTTCTTCGGGATCAGTCCCAACGAGGCCTTGAACATGGATCCGCAGCAGCGGTTGCTGCTGGAGACCTCGTGGGAGGCGTTGGAACGCGCTGGTGTGGATCCGGCTGCGCTGCGCGGCAGTTCGACCGGGGTTTTCACCGGCATGATGTACCACGACTACGCCCAGGGAACCGGCAACAGCGCTGCCGGGAGTTTGGTGTCCGGGCGAGTGTCGTATGTGTTCGGTCTGGAAGGGCCGTCGGTCACCGTGGACACCGCGTGTTCGTCATCGCTGGTGGCATTGCATCTGGCCGCGCAGTCGTTGCGGTCGGGGGAATGTGATCTGGCGTTGGCCGGTGGTGTCGCGGTGATGGCGACACCGGAGATCTTCGTGGAGTTCAGTCGACAGCGGGGGTTGGCGCCGGATGGGCGGTGTAAGTCGTTCGCCGACGCGGCCGATGGGGTGGGCTGGTCCGAAGGCGCCGGTGTTCTGGTGTTGGAGCGGTTGTCCGATGCTCGCCGCAATGGTCATCCGGTGTTGGCGGTGATCGCTGGTTCGGCGGTGAATCAGGATGGTGCGTCGAATGGGTTGACCGCGCCGAACGGTCCGTCGCAGCGGCGGGTGATCCGGCAAGCCTTGGCGAATGCGGGGGTGTCGCCGGCCGAGGTGGATGTGGTCGAAGCGCACGGCACCGGCACCACCCTCGGGGACCCGATCGAAGCGCAAGCGCTGCTGGCCACCTATGGGCAGGACCGTGCTGTAGATCGTCCGCTGTGGTTGGGGTCGTTGAAGTCCAACATCGGTCATGCTCAGGCCGCCGCCGGTGTGGGTGGTGTGATCAAAATGGTCATGGCGATGCGGCACGGTGTATTGCCGCGGACGCTGCACGTGGATCAGCCAAGCACCAAGGTCGATTGGTCCGAGGGGCATATCCGGTTGCTGACCGAACAGGTGGCGTGGCCGGAGACAGATCGGCCGCGTCGGGCCGGTGTGTCCTCGTTCGGGATCAGCGGCACGAATGCTCACGTCGTCATCGAGCAGGCCCCGGCTGTGCAACCAGAGCCGGTGACCAAGACTGTCCCGGCCGGTGGTGGGCTGCCGTGGGTGGTTTCCGTGCGTAGCGGTGCGGCTCTTGCTGGGCAGGCTGCCCGGCTGGCATCGCATGTCGTCGATCACGACCTGGATCCGGTGGACGTCGGTTTCTCGATGGCGTCCACCCGTGCTGTGTTCGAGCATCGCGCGGTTGTCGTCGCCGATGACCGCGATGGTCTGCTCGAAGGTATGCGGGCCTTGGCCGCCGGTGCCCAGGCGCCGGGTGTGGTGACCGGCCGTGTGGTGCCGGGTTCGACGGGTGTGGTGTTTTCTGGTCAGGGTGCGCAGTGGGCGGGCATGGCCGCCGGGCTGCGTGCGGCGTATCCGTTGTTCGCCGAGCATTTCGACGGGATCGTGTCTCGACTGGATCCGCTGCTGGGGCAGTCGGTTTCGTTGGACGCCGCGCTGGCGTCCGATGATCTGGTCGACCGGACGGTGTTCGCGCAGGCAGGGTTGTTCGCCTTCGAGGTGGCCTTGTTCCGCCTGCTCGAATCGTGGGGCGTTCGCGCGGATATGGTGGCCGGTCACTCGATCGGAGAGATTGCCGCCGCGCATGTCGCGGGTGTGATGTCGCTGGCGGATGCGTGTGTGCTGGTCGCCGCGCGCGGCCGGTTGATGCAGGCGCTGCCCGCGGGTGGGGCGATGGTAGCGGTCGGTGCTTCGGAGGCGGAGGTGCTGCCGCTCCTGGCTGGTGAGGTGTCGATCGCGGCGGTCAACGGTCCGACGTCGGTGGTGCTCTCCGGTCTCGAAGACACGGTTGCGGCTGTAGTCGACACGTGCGTCGAACGTGGTTGGCGCACGCGTCGTTTGCGCGTCTCCCACGCTTTCCATTCGGTGTCGATGGAGCCGATACTCGCCGAATTCGCGACGGCGATCGAGGGCTTGACGTTCGGTCGCCCGAGCATTCCCTTGGTGTCCACGGTGACCGGCGCCCAAATCGTCGACGAGATGTCGGATCCGTCGTATTGGGTCGGTCAGGTGAGGGACACGGTGCGCTTCGCCGATGCGGTCGCCACGATGGCAGGTATGGGTGTGACCCGGTTCGCCGAGGTCGGCCCCGATGCGGTGCTGACACCGATGATCGCCCAGACCCTCGACACCGCGACCGCAATCCCGCTGACCAGACGAAACAACGCGGCTCCCGCGACCGTGGTGACAGGTCTTGCCCGGTTGCACGTCACCGGTTCGGCGGTGGATTGGGCGAGCTACTACGCGGGCACCGGAGCCACGAAGGTAGACCTACCGACATACGACTTCCAGCGCCGCCGCTTCTGGGCCACGGGTCCACGGCACACCGGAGGGGCCCATGCACTCGGTCTGCGATCCGCCGAGCACCCCATGCTGGGCGCATTGGTGGCGCAGCCGGAGAATGGGGGCGCCAGATTCAGCGGCCGCCTGTCCACGGTTACCCATCCCTGGCTGGCCGATCACGACGTGCTCGGCACCGTGCTGCTGCCCGGCACCGGATTCGTCGAGCTGGCCGTTTACGCCGGAGGCCAGGTCGACTGTCCAGAACTGGAGGAGCTCACTCTTCTCGCGCCGCTCGTGCTCCAAGGGCATGGCGGAGTGCAGGTCCAGGTGGTCGTCGGTGGCGGTGACGAGTCCGGTCGCCGACGGGTCGACATCTACTCGCGTAATGACGACGACGATCCGTCGGTCCCATGGGCGCACCATGCGCAGGGCACCGTGAGCCCGATCAGCGAGTCCGACGAACTGGAAGGCTCGGCCGACCTCGCGCAGTGGCCACCGGCCGGTGCTTCCGAGATCGGTTTGGCGGACGCTTATGCCGAACTCGCCGACAACGGGTACAACTACGGGCCGGCTTTCCAAGGACTGGAGGCACTTTGGCGCCGGGACGAGGTGCTCTTCGCGGAGGTCACGCTGCCCGAGCAGACCGCTACCGAGGGCTATGGCATACATCCGGCACTGCTCGATGCGGCCATGCACGCACTGCCCTTCGGTCTCGCGCAGACCGTGGGCGAGGACGCCGAGCGGCCGACCCTCGTTCCCCTCGCTTGGTCTTCGGTGCGTTTGCACGCCGACGGCGCCCGGCGGGTGCGGGTTCGGTTGACCTGGACGAATCAGGGGACAGTCGCCCTGGCGATGGCCGATTCCGATGGCGCGCCTTTGCTTTCCGTAGGGTCCCTCGCGTTGCGTCCGTTGTCGCCCGAGCTGCTGTCGGCCGCGACCCGGTCTTCGCGGGACGCGCTGTACGAGGTCACCTGGCGGCCCGGTCCGGAGCTGCGATCCGTGGCAGGCGTCTCCTGGGCCGAGTGGGGTGCGGCGGAGCAGGCCTCGGTCTTGCTGTTCCGGCCCCCGTTCGGCGGCGTGGACGTGCCGGTCCGGCTGCGCACGGCCTTGCACAGTACGCTCGACGTCATCCAGGAGTTCGGGCGGGAAGAACGCTATGCCGCAAGCACTCTGGCGGTGATCACCGACTCCACCGACCCGGCCGCGGCCGCGGTGTGGGGCCTGGTGCGCGCGGCGCAGGCGGAGAACCCAGGGCGATTCGTACTCGTCGACGCTCACGCGGAGACAGCGACGGATCACCTCGTCGCCGCGACGATGTCGGGCGAACCGGAACTGGCTGTAGACGCGGACGGAACACGGGTGCCACGGCTGAAGCGTGCCACCTCGACCGAATCGGAGCGGCAGGCGCCTTGGGATTCCCAGCGGACTGTTCTGATCACCGGTGGTACCGGCGGGATCGGTAGCCACCTCGCCAAGCATCTGGTGAACGCGCACGGTGTGCGACACCTGCTGCTGGCAGGCAGGCGCGGACCAGCCGCCGCCGCGGATCTCATCGAGGAACTCGATGCTCTCGGCGCACAGGTTCGCGTGGTCGCCTGCGACGTCACGGACCGTGACGCGCTGCGAGACCTGCTGGCCTCGATACCCGCGGAGCATCCGCTCGGCGCGATCGTCCACGTGGCGGGCGTTGCCTACAACGGGCTGGTCGATACCTTGACGCCGGAGCAGATCGACTACTGCCTCGGTGCCAAGGCCGACGCCGCCTGGTATTTGCACGAGCTGACCCGTGACGCCGGGCTGTCAGCCTTCGTGCTGATCTCCTCGGTGGCGGGCTTGATACTGCCCGCGGGTCAGGGCGGCTACGCGGCGGCCAACCTGTTCCTCGACGCGCTCGCGACCCACCGTCGTGTCGAAGGTTTGCCCGCTACCTCGCTCGCCTATGGCCTGTGGGACATGAAAACTGGCCTCTCGCAATGGCTCAGCGAGGCCGACCGGCAGCGGATGCGCCGCCAAGGTCTGCCGCCTCTGGCTGCGGACAAGGCGCTCGAGCTGTTCGACGCGGCATTGTGCACGGACCACCCGGTGCACGTTCCGGTCGAGATCGATCCGGCCGCACTGCGTGCGCGCGACGCGGTGCCCGCACTGCTGCGCGACTTGGCCAAGCGGACCGGCCGAAGGCAGAGCACCGGAACGCGGGATGCCGTGGCGGTTCGCAGGCGACTGGCACAGCTCTCGGAGGCCGAACAGGAACAGTGGCTGCGGACGCACATACTCGAGAACGCCGCCAGACTGCTGGGACACGAGAGCGCCGATGCGCTGGACCCCGAACGGGACTTCCTCGAATCGGGGTTCGACTCCCTGGCTGCCATGGAGTTGCGAACCACGCTCAACGCTTCCACCGGTCTGACACTGCCGACGGCCGCGATCTTCGATCACAAGACGCCGGCGGCACTGGCCCGATACCTGTGCAAGGAGCTCGCCGCCGACTCCCGAAGGGGCGCGGAGATCGGTGGCGAAGACGATTCGTTGTACGGGATGTTCCGTGGCGCGGTAGCGTCCGGCCAGGCGGGCAAGGGCTTCACCTTGTTGCGGGCGGCGGCGGAGCTGCGCGAGCAGTTCTCCTCGGCACACGAACTGGACCGGCTGCCGGTGCCCACCCGGCTCGCCGCGGGCCCCATCCTGCCACGCATCATCTGCCTCGCTCCGCCGCTGGCTACCGGCGGCGCACATCAGTACGCGCGGCTCGCCTCGCACTTGCGCACTGCCCGTGACGTATTGGCACTATCGCCGATCGGTTGCCGGACGGGAGAGCCACTTCCGACGACGCCGACGGCGGCCGCGGAAGCAGTGGCGCGCGCTGTCCTCGATGCGGCACAAGGAGATCCGTTCGTTTTGGTCGGATACTCCTCGGGCGGCCTGTTGGCCTACCTCGTCACCGAGCACCTGGAAGCTGCTGGTGGCCCAGCGCCCGCCGCGGTCGTCATGGTGGACACCTACAAGGTGAACGACGATGGTGAATGGCTGCTTCGGGCGATGGCCGAACACATGGTGTCGGCGGAGGCTACGTTCGGTCGCTTCGACCAAGCCCGGCTGACCGGCATGGGCCGGTATGTGCGGCTCCTGAAAGAGATGGTGCCCGGCTCCGTCGAAACGCCGACGTTGTTCGTCCAGTGCGCCGAGAACTTCCTGGAGAACTCATCGGATCGGGTGAACTGGCAGGCCGAACCGTGGGATCCGGCGCATACCGTTGTTTCGGTACAGGCCGACCACATCACGATCCTGGAGGACGGCTCAGCGGCTGTCGCCGAAGCGATCGAAGATTGGCTCGAGAGCTAGGAACAACGACCGGGTGGGCGACTTGCCCACCCGGTCGTTCCGTCAGCTCGACAGCGCCCGAGCGCAATGATCGCGGATCAGCTGTGCGATCGGCCGGCAATTCGAATCGATGAAGAAATGACCGCCTGGAAAGGAGGTCGCGAAGAAGCTTCCGGAGGTGTGCGAGCCCCATACCTCGATCTCCGCGAGACCCGCATCGGGGTCACGATCGCCGGTGATCGCGACGATTGGGCTGCTGATCATCGCATCCGCACGGCACTGGTAAGTCTCGATGGCTCGGTAGTCGTTCCTGACGACAGACAGGATCAGCTCTCGAAAGTCTGGATCCTCGAGCAACGCCGCTGGTGTACCGCCGAACTGCAGGAGATGCTCACCGAGTTCTCGATCGCTCAGCAGGTGCACTCGCAGTTGGGACTTCGCCGCCGAAGGGGCGCGCCGACCCGAGGCGAACAGGACTCTCGGGCCGGCTACCAATTCGCGCTCGAGCCGCCTGCAGGCCTCGAAAGCTACGACAGAGCCCATACTGTGCCCGAATATGGAGAAGCTCTCGGCATCGTCGACCGCTTCTGTCAGTTCGGGAAGCAGGCCGTCGACGAGATCCGCAATGTTGTCCACGAGCGGTTCGTGCCTTCGGTCTTGCCGGCCCGGATACTGGACAGAAAGAACGTCGTATTCCGGTCCCATGCACTTGGCCAATGGTCCGAAAGATATGGCGGAGCCGCCGGCGTGCGGAAAGCAGAACAACTTGTGGGATCCATCCCCGGTCGCGGGGGACAGGCGACGTAGCCAGCTATTACCCATTGGGCGGAAAGCCTTTCGTGACGACACGGATGCGCACCACCGCCGGGTGCCTGCGGTGGTGCGCCTCGAGGACTAGGGCTCGCGAGCTAACGGCTCGGTGGTGTGTGCCTGAGCCGCACCACCGAACTCCAAGGCTTCCAAGCGTTTCGGATCGGCTTGCGGGGATCCGGCTGCGGGAAGAGCGTGATCGGCTTCATGAACCAGGGCAGCCGGTGGAACCGGCGCGCCGCCGAGGCAAGGTGTTCGACCTCGTCGGCCGTCCAGTCCAGATCGGCGAAGAAGCGCAGCGGATCGACCGGACCGAAGTGCCAGGGAGCGTTCGCAAGCAGTTCGGTGGTGGCCTTGCTCATTCGCTTCACAATCGCCGTATTGTTGACATCCAATGCCCACCAGGCGATTTCGGGCCGAGCCAGCGCACCGGCCAAGCTGATGACGTCGTCGTCGGTGAGGTAGTAGATCAGTCCCTCGGTGAGCACCAGCGCCCGCTCGGCACCCGCGAGGGCCTCGTCCAGGAACTCGCTCCGCGCTTCGGGATTGGCGAGGTCCACCGCCGTGCGGGTGAGCGCGCAGCGCGGCGACTCCCCGGCGAGCAGCTCGTTCTTCTCCTCGACCAATGCGGGCAGATCGGCTTCGATCCAAGGCAGGTCGGAGGGCAGATCCAGCCGGTAGGGGCGGGTATCCATGCCCGCGGCCATATTGAGCACCCGATCGCAGCCCTGCTCGATGGTCTTCATGATCAGGTCGTCGATGAGTTTGGTGCGGGTGACCAGATTCCAGCCGTTGTGCATCAAGAGGGGGGTGCGGCCGGCGATGGCGTGGCCCCGCTCGCCGGCGACCCGGTCGGCGAGGGGATCATGGAAAAGAGCGTCGGGACGGGCGGATTCGACAGCTCGGAAGGCGGCCACCCAACGGGCGGTGTCGGAAACGTTGGTAACTAGATCAGCAGTCTCGGCCACCAGTGCAGTCTCGCACAGCGAACGAAACGATGCTCAATTGTCGCATCGCCGCCAGCGGCGCCCGACTCCCGGAAACGCCGCGGCCCGCCACACGCGCCCGCGGGTGCGCTCGCGCTGGCGGCAACACCGGCCGGTGCGCGTCGTCCGGCGGTGGGTCGCCGATGTCACCGAGTCGGGGTCCGCTCGGCTGTCGGCCGTCGGCTGGACGCGAGGGCGTTGTGAACGTTCCCAGTGCGGTTCCCGCTGGTCGTACGGCGTCGGCGATACCGGTTGAGCTGGGTGTTCGTCGCGCGGTCGGGGGTTGTCGACCCCCGTACCGACCAGCGCCGGTCCGTACCCGCCAGTAGATCGGAGGCGACTGTGACGTTTCACAAAGTATTGCCAACGGCTTTCTGGATCGCACGAATCACTAGCTCGAGACGGGTCGGATGCTGTTTCATCATGGTGCGCTGGGGCTCGAGCAGCGGCGGGAAGGAAGTCCAGATGTCCACGATCGATTCCGCGCCGTTGTCGACGATGTCGGGTACGGCCGGTCACCTCACCCGCGCGGGACGTGGGCTCGCTTTCGCGGCGTCCGTCCCACCCATCGAGCCGAACCGTCGACCGTTCGGCTCGACCGCCGCGCACGTCGGCGAAGGAGCGCGTGGCCCGGGATCGCACTGACCTTTCCGGGTTGCTCCACCTATCTCACAGAAAGAAGGACGGCTGACCAATGCTGCCCACCCGAGGATCGCGGACCGCTCTGTCTGCTCTCGTATTGACGGCGAGTGCCGCACTCGTCGCACCGACGCCGACCATGGCCGCGCCACGGCCGGCCCCGGCACAGCAGGCCGTTCCGGCGATCGGAGAGAACGTTCCCTCCGAGGCGCTGGCCGCGCTGGCGCCGACGATCGTCAGCGCCATCTCCGCGCCCGCCCCCATCGCCGACGGCGGAAAAGCCGCGATCCTCGCCCAGGCGCGCGCACTGCTCGCGACACCCGGCATCCCCCCGCAGGTCAAGGCGACCCTGGAAAGGGTCATCACCTTCCTCGACGGTAGCGGTGGCGGTGGCCCCGAGCTCCCGCCGTCGGACGGTCCGCGAATCTCCCAGTTCCTCTACCCGACCATCGGCAAGGGCTGCATCGGACCGACCTCCGATTCGGTCGGCGCCGCGCTGGCCGTTCCCGGTCCGGCCGAACTGCCGCCGCCGGGACCCAAGGCGGGCCAGACCGGCTTCGTCTTCACCGCGCTGGGCACCAAATCCCCTGCGGCCGTGCAAAATCCGCCGCTGACCGTGCAGTGGGTCAACCTCGACAACCGTCGTTCGGGTGTCCAGCCGCTCACCAACGAGTCGGAGCTCAACGCCGACGGTCCCGCCACGCTGTCGGCCCTCGCCGACACCGGCTCGGGCCGCGTCGCCGCGGTGATCTCCGGCTCGCTCACCACCACGACCGCCGATTCCGGCGCTCGTACCTGCACCTTCGCGCCGACCCTAGGGTTCTTCACCGTCGCCTGAGTCGACGCAACGTATTGGAGTTCGATCTATGAAGTTTGCCGTTTCCGGCTTGGTCAGCGGGCTGACCGGCGCGACCTTGGGGGTGGTCGCCGTGCTGGGCGTCACCACTGGCGTGCAACAGAATTCGATCCCGGCGCCCGAGACGACCGTCGACCCCGGTTCGTCGCTGGCCAACACGCCGTACGGCAGCCGATGAGCAACGGGCGCAGGACCATCGCCTGCTTCCTCGTCGGCCTCGGCGCGCTGCTGCTCGTGGCAGCGGTCATGATTCCCAACTACACCGTCGGCAAAGTGGCCAAGACGCCGCTGGACCTGCGGATCACCACGATCGCGAAGAACGTTCCCGGCGAGGAAAGCCTTGTGCTGGACTCGAAGTCGCTCACCTCGCCCGAGGGCTCGGCCAGGGTCGACACCAATGTGCCGATCGTCTCGCAGCGCTTCCTCACCGTCGAAGAGCCGTCCGACGCCGACCAGATGACGGTGCAGGCGGGCCAGACGCTGCGTCGTGACGACCGCGAGGGCGACACCGGTCTGCTCACCGCCTCGATCGACCGCGTCACCATCGACCGCAAGACGGGCGAGCCGATCCCGGTGTCTCCCAACGGTTCCATCGCCGTCTCCGTCGACAAGTCGGGCGCGTCGGTGGCCGACCCGTCGCAGCGCGCCGGTCTGCAGTACCGCTTCCCGATCGGCACCGAGAAGAAGTCCTACCCCTACTTCGATCTCAACGCCCGCGCCACCTACGACATCGAGTACGTCGACGAGACCGAGATCAAGGGCGTGCCGGTCTATCACTTCCGCCAGACGATCCCGGTCACGAACATGTGGGACGTCGTGCAGGCGCCGACCAACAAGCTCACCCTCCCCGCCGCCAAGTGGGGCCTCGAGGGCGAGGAGCCGGTCACGATGACCCGCTTCTACACCAACACCCGCGACGTGTGGGTCGAGCCGAAGACCGGCGCGGTCCTCAAGGGCGGCGAGCAGATTCACCTGTTCTACGGTCGCAGCGCCGGGCAGGTCGACGTCACGGCCCTCAAGTCCCACCTCGTCTTCGACGAGAAGACCATCGATGCCCAGCTGGCCGTCACCCAGGAGAGCCTCGACAGACTCACCCTCTTCGGCCAAACCCTCCCCATCGCCCTGGGGATCTTGGGCGCGATAGCCCTGGTCGGCGGCATCGTGCTCGGGGTGCTCAGTGGCGGTTCCCGCGGTCGTCGAACCGGAAGGTTCTAGCGAACCAATTCACAGCCCGAACACCTCGGCCTCCCGCGTTCGGCGCGGAAGGCCGAGGTGTTTGCCGTTCCGAACAGTCGGCAGGCCAGCGGTTCGGGGCAGGCCGCGAGCGTGCGGCCATGCCTTCGCGAGTGCGAGTAGACGGCGCAGCTCCGCGTTGAGATCCCGTGCGCCCGATCGGACTTGGTACCGGGGCGTGAACCGGCTCGTGCTCGGGGGGTGCCCGGCAGCTTTGGTGGCGATGGCCTCGGCGATGCGACGAGCGGAGATACGTGGGTCACCGCCGGCGGCGGCCAGATCGCCGGGGCTGTCGCTGTAGCGCTTGAGATGCAGCAGGCTGTCGCGGATCTCGACCGTCATGCGGTGTAGGCGGATGGCTGGATCTATCCGGCCGTTGTGGTCGCGCCGCGTCTCCAGGACGATCTCGGGCACGGCTGCCGTGAGATCGGCCCACAACGGCTGAAGTCGGCGGCAGTATCGGCCGGTGCGGTCCCATCCGGTGTGGGCGAGCAGAGTGCTGATCAGCGGCACCGTGACCGCGGCGGGAACGGCGACGGCCGAGATGAGGAAGCCGCTCCATCCTTTCCAGTGCATCTCGGGAGCGAATGATGGTTGGCCTGTCATGACACTGATGGCGGTTTCGAGCGGGTATACGACCGCTACAGCTCCTAGGCCCAGCGTGCTGCACACGCTCGTCGTATAAAGTGCACGTTCCCGCCAGGTGGTGGCGCTTGCGATGCGAATCTCGCGCACACATATCCGGCCGAGGAGCAGTGCCGTAGCGCCGAGCGGCAGGGAGAACGCGACCCAGACCACGACAGCGGGCCAGCCCAGGGTTTGGTCGATCAACTGATCGGCGCGGCGGGCAGGCGTCCCTGCGATCAGAATGACAGCGGTGGTGGTGATCGTGACGAGGTAGTAACGCCGCTGCCTGCGCCACGCGTGTGCGGGTTCGGCGCCTGCCCACAGCTTGGCGACGCCGTAGACGTGCGAGACGGTCAACACAGATGCTCCCAGCGAGAGCTGTCGGGCGATGTTCACCACATCGCTGTCGTCGCCGGGCAGCAGCCATACCAGTGACTTTTCGAACCACGCCTCTTGCAATAGGTTCGCGCAGAGAGTGGCGGCGAGCCCACGGTTGATGAGCCGGTCGACGATGCTGTCCCGTAACAGCCAGCAGCGACCGGCGAGCACCAACGCGATGCCTGCCAGGACGGGCCAGGTGATCAGACCCGGGATCGGGGAGGTCATCTCAGCGGTGCCGGTTTCGGAAGAACGTCGAGCGGAACCGGCTCGCCGACCGCTTCGGCAGCATCGCTTCGACCAGCAGCAGGTCGGCGAACGTTTCGGCGGCGCGCTCGCGCTCGCTGCCGTAGTCTTGGCGGCCCAGCACGCTGCGGATGGATTCCAGCGACAGCGAGGGCATCAGTTCGCGCAACGGCAGATCAGCCGCGGCGCCACCCGGACCGCTCGCAGTGTCTCCGTGGCCGAGCAGCATGTGACCGATCTCGTGGGCGATGATCTGATCGGCATGCCATTCGGTGTCGGCCCCGTACATGATCACGTCGTCGCCTTCCCGCGCAATCCACAGGCCACTTCCGGTGCCGCATCCGTTCCCCAAGAGGGCGTCGACGTCGATTGGGCACAACGAGATCGGCCGTCCCCGGTACTCTGCCACCCGCGCGATGTATTCCGTTGTGTCCCATGGGTGGGGGATCGGTACCAGGCGACTCAGCTCCTCGAATCGCGCGGTGAGATCCTCCATTACCTTTTCCTCGTTGATCGCGTGACCTGTGCCGATGTCGTGGTGGGCGTAATCGCCTGCGTAGCAGGTTGTTGTTGGACAGTCTATTTCGCGGACAATGTCGCGCACCTTCAAGGTGCACGATGGTGGTGAACGGCGGCTTCGAGCGATGGTTGAACACATGGTGTCGAGATTCGCGTGCGGTCGGCACACCGGAGCTCGGCCGCAATGACGACGATGTCGTCGGTGCCGCACGATTCGGTCCAACTCGATATCGGTGCGGTCCAGGTCGACGCGCGTATGATGCTCGTAGTTTGGACGACTGTCCATAAACCACGTGGACCTCGATCACCTTTGCGAGCGCTGTTATGGCCGACCGTGTGCACGCGTTCACCGATGACGTCCTCGCCGAGCACGATGCCGTCGCGCTGGCGGCGCTGGTTCGGTCCGGTGCGGTGAGTCCGGAGGAGGTGGCTCGGGCGGCGATTGTGCGGGCCGAGCGCGTGGAGCCGGTGCTGCATGCCGTCGAGCTGGATTGTTACGAGCGGCCGCGGTTCGCGGGGGAGCGGTCGGGCGTGTGGTTCGGGGTGCCGACGTTCATGAAGGACAACGCCGATGTGGCGGGGATGCCGACTCGCCATGGCAGTCTCGCGTTTCGGCCGCGGCCCGCCGCGCGTGACGACGCGTACACGCGGCAGTTCCTGAGTACCGGAGTGACGCTGTTGGGCAAGACGCGGTTGCCGGAGTTCGGGCTCAATCCGACGACCGAATTCCAGAACGCGGAGCCGACCGTCAACCCATGGAATCCGGAGTACTCGGTGGGCGGGTCGTCCGGTGGTGGTGCGGCGCTCGTCGCCGCGGGGGTGGTGGCGGTGGCGCACGGGAACGACGGTGGGGGATCGTTGCGCATCCCGGCCGCGTGCGCGGGGCTCGTCGCGCTGAAGCCGAGCCGGTTTCGGCACCTGGACAACAGCCAAGCCCGCCAACTCCCGATCAGGCTCATCTCCGAGGGTGTGCTGACCAGAACGGTGCGCGATACCGCAACGTATACCGCAGCGGCCGAAAGCTATTGGCGCAACCCGAAGCTGGCTCCGATCGGGATGGTGGAGGGCCCGGCGGACCGGCAGCTGCGCATCGGTGTGCTGCTCGGTTCGGGAACCGGTGACGAGCCGGACGCCGAGACCCGCGCGGCCGTCGAGCGGGCGGCGCGGTTGCTGGACAAGGCCGGACATCACGTCGAAGAGCTGGGTGTGCCGTTCGCCCGACGGCTCGCCGACGACTTCCTGCTCTACTGGGCGTTGCTCGCGCACATGGCGGCGTTGACCGGCAAGGTTCTGCACGGCCGAACGTTCGACCGCGCGGCCCTCGACGACCTGACCAAAGGACTTGGCCGATACCACCGGGAACGTTTCGTCGGCAGCGCGGGCGCGCTGTACCGGCTGCGCCGGGCAAGGCAGATCTACGACCGCGTCTTCGCCGACTACGACCTCGTGCTCTCACCGGTGACCACCCACACCGTCCCGCCGATCGGCTATCTGAGTCCGACGGTGCCCGCCGACCAACTCATCGATCGCTTGTTCCGATACGCGGGCTACACACCGATCAACAACGTCACCGGATCACCGGCCATCGCACTGCCCATGGGCCTCGGTTCCAACGGACTGCCCATCGGCGTAATGTGCAGCGCCGCATACGGAGACGAGCGCACCCTCCTCGAAATCGGCTACCTCCTCGAAGCGGAGAACCCCTTCCCGCGAATCACCGCGGACCTGCGCAGCTGAGCTCGTCCGGCGAAACCTCGTGCGGAGCAATCTGCTAGGCGCTCCACCAGGGCTCACCAGCGCACTGGGAAGGATTCCAGGTCGTTTTGGGTGAGGACGGGGAGATTGTGGATCTCCTCGACCGGGACGGCCAAGGCGAGGGTGGGGAAGCGGGTTAGGAGGGCGGGGAGGGCGATGGTGGCTTCGAGGCGGGCGAGGGCGGCGCCGGGGCAGATGTGCGGGCCGTGGCCGAAAGCGGTGTGGCGGTGGGAGGTTGGGCGGGTGGGGTCGAACGTGTCGGCGTCGGGGCCGTGCAGGGTGGTGTCGCGGCCGATGGCGCGGTAGGAGAGGACGACGCCGTCGCCCTTGGGGATGACGGTGTCGGCGACGGGGATGTCCTCGGTGGCGAAGCGCATCAGCAAGTGGGTGACCGGGGTGTCCCAGCGGAGGGTTTCCTCGATGGCGGATTTCCATTCGAGGTCGCCGTCGCGGAGACGGCTGAGGTGCTCGGGGTGAGTCAGTAAGGCTCGCAACGTATTCAAGAGCAGGCCGACGGTGGTTTCGTGGCCCGCGGCGACGAGCGCCTTCAGGTTGCCGACGACCTCTTCCTCGGTGAGCGGTTCGCCGCCGTCGTCGGCGAGGATGAAGGCGCTGGTGAGGTCGTCGGTGGGCGACGCGGTCTTGTTGCGCACCAAATCCGTGAAATAGGAGTCCAATTCGTCGATGACGCGCAGCCGCTCGTCCTGCGGAGTGAGCAGGGAGAAGAACGCCTTGTACCAGGCGAGCAGCATCGGGTGATCGGCACGATCGACGCCCATCAGTTCGCTGATGACGCGCATCGGCAGCGGATACGCGAACAGCGCCTTCAGGTCGACGACTACCCCGTCGCGGCCGGCAGCGTCCAGATCGTCGAGCAGTTCGTCGGTGAGCCGTTCGATGGCGGGCCGCAGCGCGTCCAAGCGGCGTGCGGTCAACGCCTGGGTGGTCTTGATCCGCAACCGCCGGTGTTCGGCGCCGTCCACCGTGAACATCGAACGACCGGTGTCGATCATGCCGATGAGCGGCCACTGCCTGGTCACCGTTCCTGAGGTCCACAGCGACCACGCATCGATGTCTTTGACCAAGCGCGGGTCGGTGAGGAGTTTGCGGGCCACCGCGTGTTCCGTGACGCTCCAGGCGGGCACGCCGAGCAGCTCGATCCGAGCGAGCGGGCCCGCGGCTCGCAGCCGTTCGGTCTCACCGTCGAGATCGCGTACCAGCGGATCGATGGATATCGCTGCGGTGCAAGGTCTCTCGTCGATCACGGGGTGCCTCCCTGCGCGGCCGAAGGCGACGATGTAGACAGCTACCTGCCCCCGCACATCCCCCGGACTTCGAAAAGAACTGTCGAGAACACGCTTTCGTGCCCACCACAGAGGCTACCGCCGAAGCCGCCGACCTGCCCGGGTTATATCGCTCGCGCCCCCAGCTACGGGCAGGCTCGACTGAACCTGCCCGATGGCCGAACAGACGTGCGGACGCCACGCCGTTCACGGGAACGTGCAGGCAGGCCCGCCGCCGGAGCTGTCGACATACCCCGCCCGCAACATCCGCAGCAGCAGGCACAGGGACTGGGTGGCCGATCCGGTGGAAGCCGAGCCGCTGTCCGCCACGGAAGCGGGTTCCGAATGCGATGCGGCGGACACCGATCCAGCCGGGACGACGAGCGCGGCGGCAAGGGCGAATCCTGCGAGGGTCTTTCTCATCATGGGCGCGAAGTATTCGTGGCGATTCGGTCCTTCACACGACCTGAATGCTGCCGCCCCCGATTCTGGGGTATGGAGGCCGATGCGACCGGCAGGGTGAGGACGGCCAGGCACCCCAAGACCAGGGCGATGCCGAACCAACCGAGAACAGGCAGGCGTTCCCCGACTACCAACACCGCCAGCACCGCCGCACCGGCCGGTTCGAGCAGCGACAGGGTGGTCGCGGTGCTCGCGGAGACATGCGCGAGCCCCCACCCGAAGAGGACGTACCCGGCGAACATCGGCACCACCGCCATGTACGCGCCCACCGCGGCATTACCCCACGAGCCGACGAGAGGTCCGCCGGTGGCGATCAGGACGGGAACCAAACCCAGCCCGCCCAGGCCGAAGACCGCGCCCATCGACGCGCGGGCGCCGATCCCGCCGCTGATCAGGCGATGGGCCGCCCAGGAGTACACCGCGTAGGTCGAAGCGGCGAGAAACCCGAGCCCGATACCGACCGCGGCGGCGCCGACCGAGTCCGGCCCTGCCGCGTGGCCGGTTCCGGTGGCTTCGGCCGCGCAGATCGAGACAGTGCCCAGCAGGCCCAGTGCAGCGCCGAATTGCCAACGGCGCGTGAGCCTTCGCCGGTCGGCCACCCGCTCGATCACGGCCGAGGCCAGCGGCGACATGCCGACCGAGACCGCGGTGCCCACCGCCACCCCGGCCAGCCGCATCGAGCTGTAGAACGCCAAAGGGTAGAGAGCCACCGAGACCGCGCCAACGAGCACGGTGCCACCCCGGTCGCGCAGCTGTTGTGCCTGGCGAGCGATCGGCCGCGCGGCCAGCAACGCCTGTAGCAGGCCGCCGACACCCATGGCCATCGCCCCGATGGCCAGCGGCCCCACACCGGGCGCGAAGCTCGCCGCCGTACCGGTGGTGGCCCACAGCAGCGACGCCGCGAGCACGCACACGGCACCCTCACCCACCTGTACCGACGCGCGCTGTGCGGCGCGCGCCCGAATCACGGCGCGGCTCATGACTGCCAACCCCCGCTGTCGCTGCTCGACATCGCGAGTGCGCCCGACCAGTGTTGCCGGTGTGCCCACACGCGGCACCAACCCGCACCGATCCACGCTGAGCGGCACGCTCCCGAACCAGGGCACGGCTCATGACAGACCGCCGCCAACCCGGCACGATTCACAACTTGTCCAGCAGTCCGGCGGCGATCGCTCGCGCACGGTCCAAGCGAGCGCCCTCACCTTCCAGCCCGGCTCGCGCTATCGCTCCTTCCAACAGAAACGACAGGTGCTCGGCCAGCACCCGCGCGTCCTCGCCACGCCCGGGAAGCAAGTGCTCGAGGTGGCCCCGCAGCAGCGACTCCACCTCTTCCTTGTGGCGGCGCACCACCGCACGGCCTTCGTCCCCGGCCGGTAGTTCCGCCGCCGCGTTCAGCAGCCCGCACCCGCGGAAGCCGTGCTCGTACGCCAAGGCCGCGTGATCGGCGTAGGAGTCGAAGATCGCCAGCACGCCCCCGGCCGGACCCTCGGCGCGCGCGAGCCGCGCTCGGTACAGCCCGAGCCATTCCTCGTGGCGGGCGTCCAGATAGGCCCGCACGAGCTCGGCCTTCGACGCGAAGTTGTTGTACAGGCTCATCTTCGCGACGCCCGCATCGGCGGTGATGGTGTCGATCCCGGTCGCCGCCACGCCGTCGGCGTAGAAGCGCCGCGCCGCCGCCTCCAGCAGACGCTCTCGCGCCGGTCGGCGCCGCTGACCGGATGCTTCCATGCCTCACCTCCAATTAGGTAGGTCAGTCTACCCAGTCAGGCCGGAATCCGTCCTGAAAAACCCATCCGAATTCCGATCCGCAGCGAAGCACCTCTTATGCGGGAAAGGTCGAAGCATGTCGGATGACGCGGACGAACGCGGCATCATCCGGTTGCGCCGGTACCCGGCGGCGAACGGGACGGCGCCGCAGTGCTACCCGCGCGACCAGGACACGGCGGCCGAACGCAGCCGCTGGCTCGCGGACCTGCTGGCCGCCGTGGGCGACGGCGACCGGGAAGCCTTCACCGACTTCTACCGCTCGACCAGCTACCGCGTCTTCGGCCTCGCGATGCGCATCGCGCGCAGCAGGGCCGCGGCCGAGGAGATCACCCAGGAGGTGTACCTCCAGGCGTGGTCGACGGCCGCGACGTACGACCGCAATCGGGCCAGCCCCATCGGCTGGCTGATGATGCTCACGCACCGGCGCGCGGTCGATCGCGTCCGCGCCGAGCAGTCCACGGCCGATCGAGACATCGTGTACGGCCACAGCCACCTGGGCCGGGATCACGACATCGTCGCCGAGGAGGTCGGCCAGCGCCTGGACGAGCAATCCGTGCTCGAATGCCTGCGGACCCTGACGACCATGCAGCGCGAAGCCCTCGCACTGGCCTACTACAGCGGGCGCACCTACCGCGAGGTCGCCGATCAGCTCGATGTCCCACTGCCCACCGTCAAAAGCCGCATCCGCGACGGACTGCGGCGACTCGCGACCTGCCTGACCGGAGGTGAATCCAGTTGATCGACGCCGAGTCCCCCGACCCGGAACTGCTCGAGCTGGCTTTCCCCTATGCGATGGACGCTGTCACCGACCGCGAGCGCGCGATCATCGAACAACGTGTCGACGCCGCGGACGCGGCCACCGCCGCGGCCTTCGACGACACCGTCCGCGGCGTCCGCGAGACGCTGGCGGCGATGACGGTGGTCGACAGCGTCGCGCCGCCCGCCGAACTGGAGGCGACGATCCTGGCCGCCATCGACGGTCCGGCCGTAGGCGGCCTGCGCCGCACAGGGCCGCGATGGCTGGCGGCGGCCGCCGCGCTGGTCGTCGCGGTGGGCGTGGGGGCGGGCGCGGCAGTCTTGCTCGGCCGTGACACGGTCCAGACCAGCCCCGACATCACGGCCCAGCTCGTGCAGGAACAAGCCGACACCAGGACCCGCGCCGCGACGGTCGAGGGCGGCGGGACGCTACTGGTGACCACCTCCGCGCAACTGGGCGCCGCGACGGTGACCTTCGACGGGGTGCCCGCGCCCGAGCAGGGGCGGTCCTATCAGCTGTGGCTGGTGCCGCCCGAGGGTCCGCCGCGCTCGGTCGGGGTTCTCGCGCAGCTGCCGACACCGGACGCGCCGTTCGTCACCCGGTTCCAACCCACGGACGCCCTGGCGATGACGATCGAACCGCCCGGCGGGTCACCGCTGCCGACGACGACACCGGTCACCGCGCTCGTCCTCGGCTGATCGGCGGGCGGCCGCGATCGCCGATTTCGCCTCCGCGGGCCAACGCCCGCACGTATTCTGGCCCGAATTCGGCCCTACCGACCTTCACCAGCGAGGAGGTGACGATGCGGCGGCGCCTGTCCACCCTGTCGCGGCACCTGTTGCGCGGACTGCTGCTGTACGGCGCGAGCGTCGGCGGTTCCACCCGCTGCCACAACGAATGGCTCGCCGCGGACACCGTTGCGGAGCAGTGGGATTGGTCGATGCCGCACCACTGGTACGACGCCGCGCACCGCTGAGGTTCAGCGCGTTCCTCGGGTAGGTCCCGCGACGATGTCGGAACCGGGCACCGGCTCCACAGGAGCCTCCGGCCGCCACGCTTCCCGGACACCGGGCACCCCGTCCTGCACGACGAAACTCGCGCGGGTGTGGATGGTCGCGCCCTGGCGGCGGATGTACGGCACGACACGGAAGTCGTTGCGCCACAAACGGTGATCGAGTTCGACGCGGACGTAGCCGCGCTGCGCGTTGAAGAACTCGAGATCGGGATTGGCGGCGAGCAGTCGCCGTCCGGTGTCGTTCATGTCCGCGCCGTCGCCCCCGCTGGTGATCGAGGTGCCCGTGAATTCCGAAGCGACCACCGGTGATTCGGGATCGGCGTAGTCGCGGCGCAGGTGGGCCGCGTGGTTCTGGTGCCGGTCGCCGGTGATCACCACCAGGTTGCGTACGCCGCGGTCCGTCGCCGCGCCGAGCACGGTGTTGCGATCGGCCACGTAGCCGTCCCACGAGTCGGTGGAGACTGCCAGATCCGGTCCGGGATCGCTGTCGGTCTGGCTCATGCCCACCTGGTTGCCGACGATCTGCCAGCGCGCGGGCGAGGACGCGAAGCCGTCGAGCAGCCAATCACGTTGCGCGGCACCCAGAATGGTGCGGTCTGGATCGAAGCGGTCGGCACAGCCCGCGGTGACGTTGCCGCCGCAGGCCTGCGGCGTCCGGTACTGCCTGGTGTCGAGCATGGTGATCTCCGCGAGATCGCCGAACCGGTAGCGGCGGTGCAGGTGCATGCCGGAGCCGCGCGGCAGCTGCGCGAGCCGCAGCGGCTGGTGTTCGTACATCGCCTGGAAGGCGGCGGCGCGACGGCGGCGGAACAGCGCGGGAATCATATGGATGTCGATGCCGAGGCCGGGCGAACCCGCCGCCCAGTTGTTGTCGATCTCGTGATCGTCCATGGTGACCAGCCACGGGAACGCGGCGTGCGCGTCACGCAGTGGCTGCTCGGCCTTGTACAGCGCGTAGCGCAGCCGATAGGTCGGCAGGTCGACGGCCTCGTCCTGGAACTCCGTGCCCAGCGAAAGTCCTTGGCGGCCTTGCACCCACGCGCGCTCGTAGATGTAGTCGCCGAGGTGCACGACCAGGTCGAGATCTTCCTGGGCGAGGTGCTCGTAGGCGGTGTAATAGCCGGAGCTCCACGACTGGCAGGAGGCGAAGGCGAAGCGCATGCGCGCGGTCGGCTGCCCGTGCGGCGGCGCGGTGCGGGTGCGCCCGATCGGCGAGATCACCGAGCCGGCGCGAAACCGGTAGTAGTACCAGCGATCCGGCGCGAGTCCGTTGATCTCCGGATGCACACTGTGCGCGAGTTCTCGGGTGGCGACGGCCGAACCGCGGGCCACCACCCGGTGGAAGAGTTCGTCGTCGGCGACCTCGTAGTCGACCGTCACCGGGTGATTCATCATGCCGCCGTGGCCGTCCGGTGCGAACGGGTCCGGCGCCAGCCGGGTCCACAGGACGACGCCGTCCGGAGTCGGATCGCCCGAAGCCACTCCGAGTGTGAACGGATCCGCCGACCAGCGCGGTGTGCGGAACCGCCCGCTGCTGGCCGCCGACGCGCCGACGAGTACCGCGGCCGATCCCGCCGCGCCGAACCGCAACAGCTGCCGCCGAGACACGCCCATAAATCACGGTACATCGGATCGGGCGCGACTCTCCGCCGCCGACCGCGCGGCGCTCGGCGGAAAACGGGCGCGTCTCAGGCTCCCTGGAGCCGGATCTCGCTGGAGAGTTCCGCTGCCAGCTCGCCCAGCTTGGTCCGGTCCGGATCGGCTCCGGCGCGACCCGCGACCTCGTCCCGTGTCGCGATGGTCAGACCTTGCGCGGAGCCCTCGGCTATCTCGACGCGACCCTCGAGCAGCACCAGGCAGGCGTCGGCGCCCGCCCCGAGCAACTCGCGCAGATCGCTCTCGGTGACCGTGGTGTGCGGGCGCTTCGCGTTGTCGTCCATGCCCAACGGGTGCCCGGCCCGCCGGGCGAGAAACCTGGATGCCAACAGTTTGCTGTCAAGGCCGGGGTCGGCCTGGCAAAGGGCATACTTGTTCCGTGACGGACATGGGTGAACTGACCCCCGAGACCCCAGCGGGCGTGGTCGCGCACGTGGTGAGCGTGGGTCGTCCGCAGGTCGCCGGGACTTTCCGCTTCTGGTTCGCCGACCAGCGCTGGGAGTGGTCCGACGAGGTTGCCCTGATGTACGGGTACACCCCAGGCAGCGTCACGCCGACCACCCAGCTGTTGCTCTCGCACAAGCATCCCGCCGACCGCGAACTCGTCGCCGACGCCATCGCCAACGCGCAGCGCAACGCCGCGCCGTTCTGCAGCAGACACAGAATCGTCGACACTACCGGCCGGGTCCATCCCGTGCTTGTGCTCGGCGACATGATGACCGACGACGCGGGCCACCCCCTCGGCACCGCGGGCTATTACATCGATCTCACCGACGCCATCGACGAGCAACGCAGGGAGGCCCTGGACGAGGCACTGCCCGAGCTGTTCGAGGCCCGCGCGGTGATCGAGCAGGCCAAGGGCGTCCTGATGAGCGTGTACAGCATCAACGCCGATCAGGCTTTCCGGGTCTTGCGGTGGCGATCCCAGGAGACCAACGTCAAACTACGCACTCTCGCCGCGCAGCTCTTGGCCGAACTGAGCACGCTGCCGCCGGTGCGCCCCGGGGTGCAGACCGCGTTCGATCACCTGTTGCTCACGTTGCACCAACGCATCGCGCCGGACTGAGGGCCGCCGGTCCGATTCGACGCTGCGAAGCTGGGTAGCCCGTCGTTGACACGGACCGACGACGAGAAAGGCATGAGCGATGACTCAGCCCATCACGAGCACCCTCGATCCGGAACAGCAGCGCATCGCCGGCGAGACCCTGCGCGCCACCGTGGTCGATCTGATCGACCTCTCGTTGATCGCCAAGCAGGCGCACTGGAACGTGATCGGCCGGAACTTCCGCTCGGTACATCTGGCACTGGACGAACTGGTGACCGCGGCACGCGAGTTCACCGATTCGGCTGCCGAGCGCGCCACCGCGGTCGGGGTGAGCCCGGACGGCCGGGCGGCGACCGTAGCCGAGAAGTCCGGCGCGATCGGCTTTCCCGACGGCTGGCAGCAGGATTCCGAGGTCATCGACGCGGTGGTCGGCAACCTGACCGCGGTGATCTCCCGGCTGCGCGAGCGGATCGACGCCACGGAGAAGGCCGATCCGGTCACCCAGGATCTGTTCATCGAGATCGCCGCGCGCCTCGAGCAGCTGCACTGGATGTGGCAGGCGCAGCTGGCGACGGCGTGAGCGGGATAGGCCACCGCCCGCGCGCCGCCGACCGGCGTGGGGCGGATGGAGGGCAAATGTCCGGGTTCCGTCGCGGCGCACTGCTTTGGCGCCCTTCCGAATTGGCTGGTTGCACGGTGCTCCGGCCGAGCGGAGTGCTGGACTGGGACGGATATCGCCGATTCGGCGACGACCTGGTGCGATACGCCGTCGACCGCCCGCGCGCGGTGATCGTGGTGGTCGACGATCTCGATCTGGTCGAGGACGCGGTGGCCACGGCGTGCGCGTCCGCCCGGGTGCGAGTCAGCGACTGGCCGCACGTGCCGATCGTGCTGGTGGCCGCCGGGCTGGCGAACCCGACGGCGACCGTCGCGGCCAGGCACCGGGTGCCGACGTTCCCATCCATCGAGGACGCGCTGCGGGCCCTGCCGCAAGCGCCGCCGCGGCGCGAGGCGGCGATCGAGCTGGCGCCGAGCACGGTCTCCTCGATGCACGCCCGACGGTTCGTCACCCGCATGTGCGATCGCTGGGAGGTCGGCCCGGTCCGCACGGACGCGCTGCTGGTCGCCACCGAACTGGTGGAGAACGCGCTGCTGCACGCCTTCGGCGAGCTGCTCCTGCGCCTGGAATGCCAGGGCGGGTCGCTCACGATCGCGGTGGCCGACGCCGATCCGCAAGAGGCGATGTTGCGCGAACCTGCGGCCGGGCATCCGGCCCGGTTCGGTTTGCACGTGGTGGCCTCGCTGGCGCGGGCGTGGGGTTGCGCGCCGCGCTGGCCGGTCGGCAAGGTCGTGTGGGCGACGCTGGCGGAGCAGCGGAGACCGCTGCTGTTGTGAGCGTGTCGAGGTCGGCCGCCGGGCCGCCGCGCTCGCGTCCGATGCGCGCGGCGGCCAGGACCGGCCGAGCTACGCCGACCGTTGCCAGCCGTTAACTCGGGCGTTCGGTGGGTACCGCCGGGTCATGGCGCACTTCAGACGGTGGGGCGCGGTGTACGTCCTGATACTGCTGTTTGTCGGGTCTTGGCTCGGGCAGTTCTTCACCCAGCTCGCCGACTTCCGCCACGCGCAGTCGGCGCATCAGCAGCCCTTCGTGTGGGGCGAGTTCTGGTCGGACTTCCTGTCCAGCACGTTCGAGAACTGGCAGAGCGAGTGGTTGCAGCTCGTCTTCCAGGCCGTGCTGCTGCTGGGGGCCAAGCACTGGATCTTTCGTGCCGACGCGGAGGATCTGGAACGCATCGAGTCCAAGGTCGACCAGGTGCGACAGGCTCTCGTCCAGCTCGAGGCCGAGAGCCGACGGGTCTGAGGGCTCTCGACGCAGGCGCGGTCCAGGTGGCCGGAGCGAAGGCGGAGGTGCGCCGTCAGCCGAACAGGCCGCCCAGCATGCCGCCGCTCTGCCCCGCCTGCTGCCCGCCGCCGGTGCCGCCGAGCAGTCCGCCAGGCGGCAGTTCCGAAGGCTGCACGATGACGAAGCCGCGACCCGAGAACGCCAGCGTCAGACCTTCTCCTGTGCTGCGGCCGATCAGCCTGCCCAGACCGAACGAGTCGTTGCGCTTGATACCCGTCTGCAAGCTCGACGACCACGCCACCGCCGCCTGCGGATCGGCGTAGGTTGGCTGGTCGACATTCAGCACCACCGGGGTGCCGTGGGTGGTGATGGCGATCCGGCCCCGTCCGGTGAACACGCAGTTGAAAAGGCCTGCGTTGCTCGCGAATCCGGCCGCGCCCTGCACCATCTTGATGTCGTAGCGCAGCGTCGAATCGAAGGCGAGCACGTTGGCGCCGTTGATGGTCAGGCCGTCGCTGCCGTCCAGATCGATGATGTGCACGTCGGCGGCGGCGCTGGCCAGGAACAGGTCGCCGCGGCCGGAGACCTTCATCAGCGGCACGCCCTCACCGGTCAGCCGCTGCTGGATGGCGCGGCCGATGCCGCCGGAGCCCAGCGCCTGGAACTGCAAGTCACCCTGATAGGCGACCATCGACCCGGCGCGAGCCATGACCTCGCCCGCCAGGCCGACCTTGACCATCTTGCCGCCCTGCTTCTGGATGCCGACGCCGTTGACCTCGGCGTGACTCGGGTTGAACAGATCGCTCTGCATCGGCAGCGCTCCTTGCTGGGGTGTCGACATCGGCGGGGGAGGTACCGCGCCGGGCGGAGGGTAAGCGGGGCTCGCGGGTTGCGGTGAGCCGTACGCCGGGGCGTTCGGGTACGCCGGAGGCGGGGTTGGACCGTATCCGGTGCCCGCGGCCGGGGCGCTGTAGGCACCTGACGGTGGGGGTGCGGCGGGGTACGCCGGGGGCGTGGTCGACGGGCCGTACGCGGTGCCCGCAGCCGGGGTGCCGTAGCCGCCGGATGCTGGTGGGGGAGCGGCTGGATACGCCGGTGGCGGAGCGGCCTGCGGCGCGGTGGGCGACGGCGCGGCCTGGGACGCGGCGGGTGGCGGTGCGGGTTCGTCGTCGACGTTCACACCGAACGCCCTGGCGATCCCGGCCAGCCCGTCGTCGTAGCCCTGGCCGACGGCGCGGATCTTCCACGCGCCGCCGCGGCGGTAGATCTCCACGCACACCACGGCGGTCTCGGTGCTGAGACCGGTCATCGGGAAAGTGATCGTGCCCGAATCGGATCCGATCGTCGCGGTGAGCGAGCCCGCCCCCGCGAAGGTGGGCGGGCCGCTGCCGTCGAGGCTGGCGGTCACGACGACTTTGTCCACGTCAGCGGGCAGCGCGGAGGTCTGCACGTCGACCATGTCGCCCGCGCCGCGGCCGTGCCGGTAGGTGACGCCGGGCCCGACGGGTTGGTTGAAGAAGACGAAATCGCCGTCGGAGCGCACCCGGCCCGCCGCGTTCAGCAGCAGCGCGGACACGTCGACGGGCGCGGTGCAGGTGACGGTGACGGTCATCCGGTCGCCGGGTGCGGGCCGGTTCTCGCCGCGGGCCAACGCGGTCACGCCGGGCCCGCCGTCGCGCTGGGTCGCCAGGACATCGAACTCATGGTCACGAGTGTGTCTCGCATCCGCGCCGTGCGCCACCGTGGCCCTTGGATCAGGCCGGAACGCACCTCAGCGCACCGGTCGATGACCGTCGGCGCACTCCGGTCGCGCCGCACCGGGCCGCGCCGGGATCGAAGCCACACCGCGAGATCGGCCGTGCCGCTGGGCAATACGCCATCTGGTCGATATTCGCGCCCGCCCCCCGAAAGGTCGATTTGTCGATATTCTGAGAATTGACAAGATCGTTTTTATAAGTGGATCGCCGCATTTTCGCTGGAGTCAACTTCTAGTTGATGGTCGGCTGCGTTACCTTGCTAAAACAGTCCGTTAGCCAATTATTAACGGTGATAATTCGCACAATCACGAAACTGGATTTATAGATCTCTTTTCCATAACGTTGCTGGTGCGCGCCGCTGGCGTGACGAACCAGTCCGTGAAAGGAAAGCCCACACATGTTCTCTCGCAAGACCTTCGCCGCCGCCGGTGCCGCCGCTGTCGCTGCCACCATGTTCCTCGGCCCCGTCGCGGTCGCCTCCGCCGACGATTCCACCGGCTTCACCGGTTCCGCCACCGGTTCCGCCGAGTCCGGCTCCGCTGGTTCGTCCACCGGTTCGGCCGGTTCGTCCGCCGGCTCGAGCATGCTCGACTCGGGCAGCTCGGCCTTCGACGGCGGCACCTCTGCCATCGTCAACATCATCGAGGCGCTCACCGGCGCTCGTGAGCTGGCCCAGCCCGCCGCGCCTGCCGAGCCCGCTGCCTGATTCGATCTCGGTCGATCACTGCTCCGGTGGTCCTGATTCCCTTTGAGCCGCGACGTACCGGCGCCTGGGGTTTCATTGCAGTGAATTTGCCGTAATTGATCTTGCCATCCGCCGTTCCCGTTTGGGGGCGGCGGATGAGCCATTTTCGATGACGTTTGCTGTCAAAGAAATTGGCTCACTACCTCGTCGGCGCGCGCCCTCTGGAACATCGATCGAGTGCCGTCCCGCGAACCCCTCGGAGAAATGATGACCTCGAGAGTCCGGGGTTGACCGCGCCGCGACCGCGGGGCAAGGTGGGCCGATGGGCAGCGAAGAGGTGCGCGCGGGCGTCACGCTGACGAATCTGGACAAGCCGCTCTTCGACGGTGCGTCGGCGACCAAACGGGATCTGATCGACTACCTGGAGTTCGTCGGCGACCGGCTGGTGCGTCAGCTGCGCGACCGCCCGCTCTCGGTGGTGCGGATCCGGCCGGGGCAGGAAC
Source organism: Nocardia sp. CNS-044 (assembly GCF_059570515.1). Lineage (NCBI taxonomy): Bacteria > Bacillati > Actinomycetota > Actinomycetes > Mycobacteriales > Nocardiaceae > Nocardia > Nocardia sp. CNS-044. The sequence goes on along the minus strand of NZ_JCANSX010000006.1, from coordinate 170,343 downwards.
CGTTCATGCAGAAGAACCTGCCCAAATACACGCCGGAGTGGGTGCCCCGGGTGACGCTGTGGGCCGAGAGCGCGCGCCGCGAGGTCACCTACGCCCTCGGTGACGACGTGCGCACCCTGCTGTGGTTCGGCAATCAGCGGGCCGTCGAATACCACCCGACGCTGCTGCTCGCCGACCACTCCACCGGCCCCACCCACCTGGTCCTCGATCTCGACCCGTCACCGGGGCAGACTTTTCGCCATGCGGTGCTCGGCGCCGAGCTGATCCGCGCGGCCTTGGCCGCCGACGGCCTGGCGGGCGCGGTGAAAACCAGCGGCGCCAAGGGGGTTCACGTGTTCGTTCCCGTCGCCGCGGGCACCGATATCGAGGACGCCGCCGCGGCCACCCGGGCGATCGCGGCCCGCGCCGAGCGCCTCGACCCCGACCTGGCAACCACGGCGTTCATCCGCGAGGACCGCGAGGGGAAGGTCTTCCTCGATTCCACCCGCTCCGGCGGCGCGACCGTCGTCGCGGCCTACAGCCCCCGCATCCGCCCCGGCGTCCCGGTCTCCTTCCCGATCGGCTGGGCCGACCTCGCCGACGCGAACCCGACCGATTTCACCCTGAGCACCGCTCCCGAGCGCCTCGGCGACCGCGACCCGTGGACCGAGGATATGCCCGCGCCCCAAACTCTCCCCGAAGATCTCGTCGCCGAAGGCCACACCATCCCGGTCGCCCGCGTCCAAGCCATGCACGAAGGCAAGCGCCGCGCCCGCGCCCGCCGCGCCACCTGACGGCGTCCACTGGCGCGAACTCACCGCACGGATCGCAAAAGCAGAGCGTGTGTCAGGGGATGCGAGCGACGGCGCCGAGCATCGAGACGGCCTCGGGGCGGGGATGCGCGCGCCAGACTTCCGGGCGCCAGGTCATCACCGAGCCGATGCCGGGGGGCACCAGATCGAAACCGGTGAAGAATTGGCGGAACTCGGCCGTCGAGCGCAATTGGAAGGGAACGCCGCTGCGCTCGTTGGCCAGTTTCGTCTCGGCGAGATCCTCGTCGGTGAGGTGATCGTTGGTGCCGTGGGTCATCACCAGGTAGCTGCCGGAGGGCAGCGCCTCGCAGAGCTGACGCACCAAGCCGTAGGGCGCCTCGTCGTCGGTGATGAAGTGCATGACGGCCACCAGCATCAACGCGACCGGCTGGGTGAGATCGAGGGTGGCGGTGAGATCCGGGTGGGTCAGGATCCGGTCGGGGTCGCGCAGGTCGGCGTCGAGGTAGGCGGTCGCGCCTTCGGGCGAGCTGTTCAGCAGCGTGCGGGCGTGCACGAGCACGATCGGGTCGTTGTCCACGTAGACGATTCGCGATTCGGGTGCGATGCCTTGCGCGATCTCGTGGACGTTGCCCGCGGTGGGCAGACCGGTGCCGATGTCCAGGAACTGCCGGATACCCGTCTCGGCGGCCAGGTACGTCACCGCGCGGCGCAAGAAGTTGCGGTTCTCCACGGCCGCGAGCCGCACCGTCGGAAAGCCCTCGGCCACCGCGTCGGCCGACTCTCGGTCCGCCGGAAAATTGTCCTTCCCGCCGAGCCAGTAGTCGTACCGGCGCGCGGGGTGAGGTTTGCTGATATCCACCCTGGCTGCCGCCGATTCCGAGTTCACCACGCCCTCAATTCATCTCGACTAGGGTCATCATGTCAGCTCGAGTTGCGAACCGGTAGCGAGGGTGAAACTCGCACGGCCCCCGGAAGGCTCCGTCATGCAGTTGCAGTACAGCCCGTACGATTTCGACGTCCACCGCGATCCCTATCCGTACTACGCAAGGCTACGCGCGGAGGCGCCGGTCTTCCACAACCCGGCCGACGATTTCTACGCTTTCTCCCGATACGCCGATATCGTTGCGGCACTGCGCGATTCGGACCGTTTCTCCAGCGTCAACGGACTGCGGATGGAGCCCGCGTTCTGGGGACCGCAGGCCGAACGGTTCTTCTCCTTCGTCGCGATGGACCCGCCCAAGCACACTCGACTGCGCGGCCTGGTGGCTCGCGCGTTCACCAATCGCCGGGTGCAGGAATTGCAGCCCCGACTACGGGAGATCGCGCGCGGGCTGTGGCAGCCACTGCTGGAACGCGAAAGTTTCGACCTGATGGCCGATTTCGCGGGTCCGTTCCCCACCGATGTGATCTCCGAACTGGTCGGCGTCCCGGAAGCGGATCGCGACATGATCCGCAAGCTGGGCATGGAGATCATGTACACCGACGAGGAATCCACCGATCTGCGCCCGGAAGCGGTGCAGGCCATCGGGACCCTGGTCGGCTACTACACCGAGCTGACCATCGAACGGAGCAAGACCCGCCGCGACGACCTGCTCTCCGGCCTGCTCGACGCCGCCGACGGCGACGACCGGCTGACCCCCGAGGAGATCGTGGGCGTGCTGATCCTGCTGGTCGGCGCGGGCATCGAGACCACCATGCTCACGCTGGGCAACCTCTGGCACGTCGCGTGGCAGCACCCCGACCGGCGCCGCGAGGCCTTCGGCGGGCGCATCGACGAGTGGATCGCCGAGGGCATGCGCTACGAACCCGCCACCCAGACCCAGCTGCGCAGCACGACCGAACCGATCTCGTTGCACGGCGTCGACATCCCGGCCGGTGCGCGCATCCTGCTGCTGACCGCCTCGGCCAACCGCGACCCCGAGATCTTCACCGATCCAGACACTTTCGACCTGGACCGCGACACGGGCGCCACACTGTCCTTCGGAAGCGGACGACACCACTGCCTCGGCGCGAACCTCGCCCAGCTGGAACTGCGCGTCGCGCTGGAGGAGATCATCGGCACGATCGCCGACTACGACATCGACGCCGCGAACCTGCGTCGCATTCACTCCTCCAACAACCGCGGCTTCGCCAGTCTGCCGACCACGGTCACCGCCCGCTGAACGGAATGTCGACGGGGTGAGCCGCCACCCCGTCGACGCCGAGCCGCAGCGCCTCGTCCACCTTGCCGCGGAAATGCGGACAGGAGCGGAAATCCGATGCGCCGCAATCCAATGCATGGTCGATCGTGTTCAGCGCCGCGGTGGCGGCGGCGATCCGCGCGGCCAGCTGATCGCGGTGCGCGCGCAGCAGCTCGCGGCGCGTGTCGCGGTCCGCGGCACTCTCGAAAAGCCGGGCGATCTCGGCCAAGGTCAGCCCGACCCGTTTGCCGAGCAGGATGACTGCCACCGTCTCGGCGTCGTCGGCGCGATAGACCCGGCGACCGCCGGAATCGCGGCGCGGCGCGAGCAGACCGAGATCCTCCCAGTGCCGCAGCACGTGCGTGGCCAGGCCGAACCGCGCGGCCAGCTCGCCGATCGTCAATCCGGAATCGGACATACCAGCACTCTAAGTCGATAGCGGCTGTCGTACCGCCGTGCCCATCAGGCCGCGCGTGCGGTCCACTGCGCGTACAGCCCGAACGGGTATCCGGGCGGACGCACTACCCTCCTGCGCACCGTCGGCTCGGCGAAACGCGCGCCCAACGCGGTGCGTATGGACGCGTCCCGGACGAAACGGAAGTCGTAGAGCGCCAGCGTCCCGCGCGGGCGAAGCACCCGCTCGAGCTCGGCCGCCGCCGCGACCGGATCCGGCCACTCGTGCATGCTCAGGCTGGAGACGACGACGTCGAAACTGTTGTCCGGGTAGGGAAGTGCGCCGACGTCACCCACGGACAGTTCGACCTCGTGGTCGGCGAGATTGGTCCGGGCGTGCGCGATCATGTGCGGCGAAAGGTCCACCCCGTGCAACAGCAGATCGGGTCGTCTGCGCGCGAGGTGGGCCAGCAGCAGGCCGGGGCCGGTCCCCACGTCGAGGACCGCCTCGCCCGTCCCGGTGGACGCGGCCACCTCGTCGGCGATATGCCGGTACAGCCCGCCGAGCAGTTTGGTGGCGCGCCGGTCGTAGCCGCGGCTTTCCTGTTCTCCGAACCGGGTCATTTCATCCCTTCCTTCAGGTCGACCCTCAGCGTGCGAGTTCAGGTCGACCTGAAGTCAAGGGCTGGGTCAGACCGCGACTCGGCGCAGCGCGTCCCTGGTCAACTCGGAGAGGTCGCGGTAGCCGTCGACGGCCATGATCAGGTCGGCCTCGGCGAGCAGCGCGCGCAGCACGTGCACGATGCCGTCGGCGCCGCCAAGCGCGAGACCGTAGGCGTAGGGCCTGCCGATGCCGACCGCTGCCGCACCCAGGGCCAGCGCCTTGACGATGTCGTCGCCGCCGCGAACGCCGGAGTCGAACAGCACCGGCAGCCCGTCGGCCGCGTCGACCACCTCGGCGAGCATGTCGAGGGCGGGCAGGCCGCCGTTGGCCTGGCGGCCGCCGTGGTTGGAGCAGTAGATGCCGTTCACGCCACCGTCTTTCGCGCGGCGCGCGTCGTCGGGATGACAGATGCCCTTGACGATCAGCGGCAGCGTGGTGAGTTCGCGCAGCCACGGCAGGTCGGCCCAGGTGAGCGGATTGCCGAAGAGCTGGACCCAGCGCAGCACGGCGGCCTGGAGGTGCTCTTCCGGCGGGCCGGGCAGACCCGCGCGGAACACCGGATCGGTGAAATAGTTCGCCAGACAGTGCCCGCGCAGTTGGGGGAAATTCGAGGTGCCGAGATCGCGCGGGCGCCAGCCGGTGATCCAGGTGTCGAGCGTGACGACGATGCCCTTGTACCCCGCCTCCTCGGCCCGCTTCACCAGACTCGCGGCGAGATCGCGGTCGGTGGGCGTGTACAGCTGGAAAAGGCCTGGCGTATCACCCAGTTCGGCCGCCACCTGCTCCAGCGGATCCACCGAGAGAGTCGATGCCACCATCGGGACGCCGGTGCGCGCCGCGGCGCGAGCGGTCGCCAGATCGCCGTGCCCGTCCTGGGCGCACAGGCCGATCACACCGATCGGCGCGAGGAAAACCGGTGCGGGCCATGTCATCCCGAACAGCTCCACCGTGAGGTCGCGCTCGGACGCGCCGACGAACATCCGCGGCACAAGGCCCCACTGGTCGAACGCGGTCACGTTGGCGCGCTGCGTGCGTTCGTCACCGGCCCCGCCCGCCACGTACGACCAGACCGAGGGCGGCAATGCCGCCTGCGCCGCGGCCTCCAGCTCGTCGAAGGACATCGGCAGCGCGGGCTGTACCCCGCCGAGGCCGCGCAGGTAGATCTCGTTCTGGTAATCGGCGAAGGCCATGGATTCGGTCGCCCTTTCGTCTCCGGCGCCGCACCGCGCCACCGGGAGAAAGCATGGGTGTCCGGCTCCTCGCTCCCACTAGAATGCAGGAATCAGGCACGATGGGAACCGCGAATGCAGGATGACGCCGCACTCCTGAGCGAGGACGAGCTCGCCCTGATCAACGCGCTGCAACTCCGCCCGCGCGGTTCCTGGTCGGAATTGGGCCACGCGCTCGGCGTCGATCCGGTGACGGTGGCCCGTCGCTGGCAGCGGCTCACCCGGCGCGGGGTGGCCTGGGTGAGTCCTTCGCCCGGCCCGCGGCTGCTCGACCAGATCACCATCGCCTATGTCGAGATCGGCTGCACCGCCGACGCCGCGGCCGCGGTCAGCCGCAGCCTGTGCGAGCACCCGCACATGGTCACCGTCGAGCGCTGCGCGGGCACCTACAACCTGCTGGCCACCGTCGGGGCGCGTGACCTGGCCACCATGTCGCACTACACGCTGGACGTGCTGCCCGCCATCCCGCACGTCGCGGCAGTGCGGGCCAGGATCGTCACGCACATGTTCACCGAGGGCGGCCGCTGGCGCATCGACGCGCTCGCGCCCGACCAACGCGCCGAACTGGACATCCCGCCGCCGCGGCCATCGGCGCCGGTGCGCGCGGTGAGCATCGACGACGCCGATCGCGCGATGCTCGCGCAGCTCGCCATGGACGGGCGGGCCTCGCACCAGTACCTGGCGACGGCCGTCGGCACCAGCGCCTCGACGGTGAAGCGCAGGCTGGACCGGCTCACCCGGCTCGGATTGCTCCAGTTCCGCTGCGATTTCGCCCGCCCGCTCGGCGGCTGGCCGGTCGCGGTGACCCTGTGGCTCGACGTGCCACCGGATCGGCTCGCCGAGATCGGCGACGCGATCGTCCGGCTACCGCAGACCCGCAACTGCGCCGCCATCAGCGGCGGTCACAACCTGCTCATCCAGGCCAATTTGCACAGTCTCGCCGACATCCCGCGCTTGGAAGCCGGGCTGGCCGCCGCCCATCCCGCGCTGCGCGTCGCGGAGCGCACCGTCACGCTGCGCCACGACAAGCTCTTCGGGCACATTCTCGATCCGCGCGGGCGCAGCAGGCGCGTGGTGCGACCCGACGTCTGGAGCGAGCCCGGGTCGCCGGGGTGAGGCCAGGTTTAGCGGCGGGGAATCGCGGCATGCCGATCGGGGAGGGGGTCGATCGAGAGGAGTCGCTCATGGCTGAATTGGACGGCGTGCGGGTGCTGGTCGTGACCTCGAACACCGGTGTCGAGCACGACGAGCTGCTGGTGCCGCGCGACGAACTACGCAAACGCGGCGCGCGGGTGACCCACGCGGCGCCGAAATCGGAGCCGGTGCAGACCTTCCAGCACGACGTGGACAAGGACGAGGTCGTCTCGCCCGATGCCGCGCTGGACGCGGTGGACATCGACGACTTCGACGCGCTCGTGGTGCCCGGCGGCACCGTGAACGCGGACAAGCTGCGCGCCGACGATCGCGCCGTCGCGCTGGCCAAGGAATTCGCCGGTGCGGGCAAGCCGGTCGCCGCGATCTGCCACGGGCCGTGGCTGCTCGTCGAGGCCGATCTACTGCGGGGCAAGACGCTGACCTCGTACCACTCGCTGCGCACCGATGTCGACAACGCGGGCGGAGCGTGGGTCGACGAGCCGGTGGTGCGCTCGTCCGAGAACGGCTGGACGCTGATCACCTCGCGCGCGCCCGGCGATCTGAAAGATTTCGTCGGCGCGATCTCCACCGAATTGCGGGCGTAGCGGCGGCGCGGCGGGAGGTTCGCCGCGGGCGTCGCCCGTTTCGGCCGTGCGGCCTCGGGTACGCGCTCGACGTCGGCCCTCACGAAGGGCAACGAAGCGGGAGGAGGCTGTATGGCAGGCAACCACGGCAACCGGCTGGTGGGCGCGCGAGCGCTCGCGACGCTGGCCGACCTGGGTTTCGCATCGATCGCCTCGGGGGTGATCGCCCGCAGACGCGCGGTCATGGGGGTGCTGGAACGGACGCAGGCCGACCGGCGCGCGGTGGCGCGCATGCGTCGGCTGCGTGCCGAGTTCGGCGCTGGCCCAGTCGAATTGGTGCTGCCGGGGCGTCGCGTCGTGATCGTGCTCGACCCGGACGACGTCGGCAGGGTGCTCGCGGACGCGCCGCGGCCGTTCGATCCCGCCAATCGCGAGAAGCGCGCCGCACTGCGCCAGTTCCAGCCGCACGGCGTGCTGCTCTCGGAGGGGCCGGTGCGCGCGCAGCGGCGAGCGGTGAACGAGGCGGCGCTGGACACCTCCGCGCCGCTGCATCGCCTCGCCGAACCGTTCGCCGAGATCATCGCCGACGAGGCGCGCGACCTCACCGCGTCCGCGCTGCGCCGCGGCCACCTCAACGCGGACCAGTTCACCGCGGACTGGTGGCGGCTGGTCCGGCGGCTGGTGCTCGGCAGGCGCGGACGCGACGACGAGGCGATCACCGACGAACTGTGGAAGCTGCGCTCGGCCGCCAACTGGTCCTTCCTCGCGCTACCGCAGCGCGGGCGGCGGGATCGTTTCACCGAACGGCTCTACCGCTACGTGGAAGCGGCCGATCCGGACAGCCTTGTCGGAGCGCTGGCGGCGACCGCCGCGGGTGGCGCTGTGGACCCGGTCGGCCAGATTCCGCACTGGCTCTTCGCTTTCGACGCGGCGGGCATCGCCACGAGCCGAGCCCTGGCGCTGCTGGCCACCCACCCGGATCAGCACGCCCGCGCGACCGCCGACGCCGCCGACCCGCACACCCCGCAGACCCGCGACTACCTGCGCGCCTGCGTCCTGGAATCGGTGCGGCTGTGGCCGACGACGCCGGTCATCCTGCGCGACATCACCGAGGACACGCAGTGGCGGACGGGCGCGGACCGGTTCACCATCGAGGGCGGCGCCGCGCTGATGATCGTGGTCCCCGCGTTCCATCGCGATACCGAGCTGCTGCCCTTCGCCGACCGCTTCGCCCCGGACCTCTGGTTGGAAGGACTCGCGGAGCAGTACCCGCAGCTGGTGCCGTTCAGCGCGGGTCCGGCGGTCTGCCCCGGCCGCAACCTGGTGCTCTTCACCACGAGCACACTGCTCGCCCACCTGGTGGACGCCGCCGACTACCGGCTGCGCTCCACGCCCGCGCTGTCGCCGGACAGCCCGCTTCCGTTGACCTTCAACAACTTCGGCCTCGACTTCGTGATCACGCCCGCGGTGACGCGCGCCCGGTGATCGGTTCGAAGCGCCGGGCGGCGCGGTGGCCGCAGGTCCGCGCTGCGCAGGGCGTTCGCAGGCCCGCGGTGCGAAGGTCAGGTCCGCCGCGCGGGTGGCTCAGGCGAGCGCGGTGCGCAGGGCGAACCAGCCGGTGGTCGGGTCCGCGAAGCCGTGGTAGACGAGCGGCGCGCGCTGGTCGAGCTCGAAGTGCCGGTAGACCGCGAGCATGGCCTGGCGGATGGATTCGGCCTGGAAGTCCTCGCTGCGGCGGAAGCCGATGCGGCGTTCGGGCAGCAGTGCCAGCCGGGTCACCTCCGCGCGGTCGCCGAGATCGAGTCCGAAGGGATCGATGATCAGGTGGTCGTGCAGGATCGCGCGCAGCCGTTCGGGGTCGGGCAGGTGCGTGGTGCAGGGGCGCAACTCGGCGTGGATCGATGGTTCGGAGCGGCCGGGCACGGTCGGCGTCTCCAGCGACTCGACCAGCGCCACATCGGGCCGCGGCGGCGCGTCGGGATCGTCGACGGTCGCCTGCTCCATCAGATGCAGGATGTTCCCGCCCGGCATCAGCGGTTCCGCGACGAGGAACAGGGTGACCGAGGGGCAGCGGCAATCCTGGCCGGTGAGACAGACCTTCGCGGGAAGCGGGTAGGACATACGTCCTCCTCCGGAAGCGGAACGAACGATCGGTGGGAGGCGACTCCTCTTCGAGCCCTCCCTGCATGGTAATCCGCGACGACGGCCGGTGGCAGGGGCCGCGGGCGGCCCGTTCGGCGGTTGGGCGGCGGCCTGGTCGTGTGTGATCGTTGGACGGTGAGTCCCATCGCGGAGCGCGGATGAACGCGGCGATACGGCCCGATCTCGGCCTGGCGGCGTTGTGCCTCGCGCTGGCGATCGGCGCGGCCACGGTGTATCGGGTGGCGCGACTCGGTTCGCCGTTCGTCGCGCCCCGCGCGGCCCTTCGCGGTGCCGTGCAATTGGCGATCGTGGCGCTCGTGCTGGCAGCGGCGCTGGCGCACCTGTGGTCGGCGATCCTGGTGCTCGCCGTCATGTTCGTCGCCGCGGTGGTGACCTCGGCGCGGCGCTCGGGTGCGGGGAAGTCCGCGCCGTGGCTGGCGCTGGCGCTGGGCGCGGGCGTCGGAGCGGTTCTCCCGCCCATGCTGCTCAGCGGTGTGGTCCCGATGACGGGCGTCGCGGTGGTGCCGGTCGGCGGGATCGTCCTCGGCGGCGCCATGACTGCGACGTCGCTGGCGGCACGCCGCGCCCTCGACGCGGTCGAGCAGCGGCGCGGCGAGGTAGAAGCCGCGCTGAGCCTGGGCTTCACCGAACGTGACGCCCGGCTGGAGGTGATCCGCCCGACCGCCGCCGACGCGCTGCTGCCCGGCGTCGACCAGACCCGCACGGTCGGATTGGTCACCCTGCCGGGCGCCTTCGTCGGCGTGCTGATCGCCAGCGGCTCGGCCATCCAGGCGGGCGCGGTCCAGATCCTGGTTCTCTCGGGTCTGTTGCTCGCCCAGACGTGCGCCGTCGCGGTCACCGTCGAGCTCGTCGCCCGCTGCCGCGTCATGCGAGAGCCGGGCAAGCGCATCGCCGTGTCCGCAAGCGGCCGGTGAAATCCGCCACCGAAATTGTAACTTCGAGTAACAGTTATCTACACTCGGTGCTGCTGGGAACGATCCGGCGACCGACTCGAATCCGTCCGTGCACTGAGGAAAAGCGTGATCTTCACCGAGCTGGCGCATGCGCTCGACAACGGCTGGGCGCTCACCTTCGGCGGTGGCGTCGAACCCCCTGCCCCGACTCCTTCGACGGTGCTCTACGACGAGCCGCACCGGCAGCTGCGCCGCTACGAGGGCGCGCACGGTTCCGGGAATCCGGTCCTGTTGGTGCCGCCGCTCGCGGTGCACAGTTCCTGCTTCGATCTGCGCCCGGGGCAGAGCCTGGCCAAGTTCCTGCTCGACACCGGGCGCACCCCCTACATCGTCGACTACGGCCGGATCACCTACGCCGACCGGAATCTCGGCTTCGAGGAGTGGATCGACGACATCGTCCCGACCGCGATCGCCACGGTCAGCGCGGAGCACGGTGGGGCCGAGGTCGACGTCGTCGCCTGGTCGCTCGGCGGCACCCTGGCCCTGCTCACCGCCGCCGAGCACGCGGACCTGCCGATCGCCTCGGTCACCGCGCTCGGCACCCCGATCGATTACCGGCGCCATCCGATGCTCGCGCCGTCCCGGCTGCTCGCCCGCGTCACCGGCGGCCGCGAAGTCGCCTGGTCCACCGCGTTGTTCGGCGGTATTCCGGCGTTCGCCGTGCAGCTCGGGTTCCGCGGCATGGCGTTGCCGCGCGAGATCATGCGCCCCTGGTTCATCGCCCGCAATTTGGGTCGCATCGAGGCGCTGGCGCGGATGGAGGCGATCGACCGGTTCATCGGACGGATGCCGGGCTATCCCGGCCGCCTCTACCGGCAGAACCACCGGCTGATGATCGTCGGCAACCACATGGCGAAGGGCAGTGTCCCGCTCGGCGCGGACCGGGTGATCGAGATGGCGAAGGTGAGCTGCCGGGTGCTGCTCGTCGGCAGCCCCTCGGACAACATCGCGCCCGCCGCCACGGTCGCGCCGGGCGTGCGGGTGCTCACCGGCGCGGCCGAGGCTCGCTATGTCGAAGTGCCGCGCGCCAGCCACCTCGGGCTCGTCGCCGGGCCGGAGGCGGCCAGCTGGGCGGTCATCGACGAATTCTTGGGTAGCGCCGTGCTCGCGGATCGCTGAAGTCCATCCGCCTGGCCGGACCATTTTCGTCCGAGCCCCCGTGCGGCCGGAGCGAATCCGGGATTCGAGAGGTACGCCTCACAACCCGACCAGCCGGGCGCTCACCTTGTCGAGTTCCTCGGCGAGCGCGTCGTCCTGGGCTCGGCGCGACGGGGTCTTGAGCGCGTTGTTCTGGAAATAGCGTCCGCTGTGCTCGGCGGGCTCCGGCGCGGCGGCGAGATAGGCGAGCCTGCGACCGCCCTCGGCGGCCGGAATCATGAAGACCCGCTTGGCGATCGCCGCGAACGGCCGGCCCCACCACGGCATCGCGTCCCAGATCCCGGTCGCCACCGCCCCGGGATGGAAGGCGTTGACGGTCACCCCGGTGCCTTCCAGCCGCCGCGCCAGCGCGCGCACGTAGAGGATGTTGGCCAGCTTGGACTGGCTGTAGGCCTTTTCGCCGGAGTAACCGCGCGACAGGTTCAGGTCGCCCAAGTCCAGGTCGGCGCCGTAGTGCATGACCGACGAGGTGAACAGGACACGCGATGGTGCGCTGCGCCGCAGCAGGTCGAGCAGCAACTCGGTGAGCAGGTAGCCGCCGAGATGGTTGACCGCGAAGGTGGCCTCGACCTCGTCGCCGGTGACGACGCGCTGCGGATAGTAGGCGCCCGCGTTGTTGGCGAGCACGTCGAGGCGGTCGTAGTTCGCGAGCACCTTTCCGGCGAGCTCGCGCACCGCGGACTGGCTCGCGAAATCGCACACCAGCGTGTCCACCTGTCCCGCGCCCGCCTCCCGGACGAGTCGTGCGGCACGGTCGAGCTTCTCGGGATTGCGTCCGACGAGTATCAGGTGATCGCCTGCTTCGCCCAGTTGCCGCGCGGCTTCCAGACCGATACCCGACGTCGCCCCCGTGATCAGGATCGTCTTCATGAAACCCACACTGCCACAGCGTTATGCGCAGCGGGGGTCACCGCGCGGGTTCGACCTCCGCCGCGTCGTCCGGTTCCGGCGGCGGTGCTGTCGCCGCGTCGATCTGCTCGCCCACGTAACGCAGCACCACGGCGACGATGGCGGCGACCGGCACGGCGAGGAACGCGCCGACGATGCCGTACAGCGAGCCGCCCGCGGTCACCGCGAGCAGCACCACCACCGCGTGCAGCTGCATGCTGCGGCTCTGCAACACCGGTTGCAGCACATTGCCTTCCAGCTGCTGCACGGCCAGGATGATGCCGAGCACGATCAACGCGGTCGTCACGCCGTTGGCGACCAACGCGACGAGGACCGCGAGCGCGCCCGCGACGAACGCTCCGACGATCGGGATGAAGCCGCCGAGGAAGGTGAGCACGGCGAGCACCGCGGCCAGCGGGACGCCCAGGATCACCAGGCCCGCGCCGATCAACACCGCGTCGATCAGGCTGACCAGCGCCTGGGTGCGGATGAAACCACCGAGGGTGACCCAGATCCGGCCGAGCACCTCCTCGAAGTGCCTGCCGCCGCGGGTCCCGGTCACGCTGTGCAGCCAGGGCATGAAGCGCGGCCCGTCCTTGACGAAGAAGAACGCGAGGACCAGCACCAGAAACAGAGTGACCAGCGCCGAGGTGGCGGTGGTGACGCCGCTGAAGACGCCGGTCGCGATCTGCTCGGCGCTGGACTGCAACCGCGAGACGATGGCGTCCACCGCGGAATCGAGCTGCTCGTCGCGGATGTTCAGCGGTGGGCCCTGCAACCAGTCACGGACCCGGTTGACGCCCTCGGTCGCCTTGTCGGCCAATTCCGGCGCCTGATCCACCACCGAGGGCACGATCAGCGCGATGACCCCCGCGAGCAGACCGAGGAAGCCGAGTATCGACAGCGACGCGGCGAGCGCAGGCCGCAGACCGTGTTTGGTGAGCCAGCGCGTGGGCGGCCACAGCACGGTCGCGACGACGACGGCCAGCGCCATCGGCAGGATCACCACCCACAGGCGCGCGATGATCCAGCCGAGCACCCACGCGCCCGCGGCGATCGCGACGACGCACAGCGCCCATTTCGCCAGCCAGAACAGCCCGGTGCCGATCACATCTCCGCGCTCGGGCGGTTCGAGCGCCTTGTTCTCGCCGGTGTTGGTCTCCACCCTGGGCTTGCTCGGCTCGGTCACGACTTGCCCTCCACTCGCTGACGCCTCACCGGCCCAGTCTCGCACGAGGGCGCCCGCGCGGCGGGTCGCGCTGGCGGCGCACCGGATTGCCGCGCGGATCTCCGGGTAGTGCCACGAAGGAGGAGCTGACCGAACGCGAACCGAGGAGGCTCGATCATGACAGCACCGACCGCGCTGGCGCTGGTGTGCACATTGAAGAAGGCACCGAGCGAATCCAGCAGTGAGCTCATCGCCAGGCAGGCGCTGGCGCGGCTGGCCGAGCACGACGTGAAGGGCGAGGTGCTTCGGCTCGTCGACTACGACATCCATCCCGGCGTCACCGACGACGAAGGCGCGGGCGATCAGTGGCCGCGAGTGCGCGAACAGATCATGGCCGCCGACATCCTGCTCGTCGCCACCCCGACCTGGCTCGGGCACATGTCCTCGGTGGCGCAGCGGATGCTGGAGCGGCTCGACGCCGAGCTGTCCAACACCGATGAGCAGGGGCGGCCCGCGATGGTAGGCAAGGTCGGGCTGGCCGCGGTCGTCGGCAACGAGGACGGCGCGCACAAGATCGTGGCCGATATGTTCCAGGCGCTCAACGACATCGGCTTCACCATCCCGGCGCAGGGCTGCACCTACTGGAACGGCCGCGCGATGGAGACCACCGATTACGCAGACCTCGACGAGGTGCCCGAACCGGTCGCGAGCGCCACCGCCGCCATGGCCCGCAACGCCGCGCACCTCGCCCGGCTGCTCGCCGACCAGCGGTATCCCGCTTACCAGTAACGCTTTTCTCTCGGCCAGAGCCGGTTTCTCCGGCGTATCCCGGGTACCCGATCGATGAGGAGGTGTGTGACATGCCGAAGGAATGGACCGACAAACAGGAACGGCAGTACGAACACATCAAGGATTCGGCGCAGGACCGCGGCGCGAGCACCAAGCGCGCCAAGCAGATCGCGGCCCGCACCGTCAACAAGAACCGCGCGCAGTCCGGCCAGAGCAAGACCGCGAGCCGGTCCTCGGTCAAGGACAAGTCGCCGCAGCAGCGCGGTGGCCAGCGTTCGGGACGCAGCGGTCCGAAGGGCCCGACCAGGGACCAGCTGTACAACGAGGCCAAGAAGCGCAACATCAAGGGCCGCTCCAAGATGACCAAGAAGCAACTGGAGAGCGCTCTCGGCCGTTAATCCGGTGCGCCGAGCAGTGCCGTCGCGGCCTGCTCGGCGAGATCGGCGGCGTGGGCCGGAATCTCCTGTCCCGCGCGTAGATACCGCCTGACCAGGGCGTAGGGCAGATCGACCACCGCGAGCAGCACACGGTCGGTCGCTCGGGCTCCTTCGTCGCCGGTGCGCGCGATCAGTGCGGTCAGCGCGTTCTGTATCGCGGTATTGGCCCGCGCGGTGTCCGCGCGCGCCGCTTCGCTCCACTCCCGTTCGCCCAATTCCCGCGCCCCCGCGAGCAGCACGGCCGCCTCGCGGGGGCTTCGCCGTGCCCAGACGAGGGTCGCGCGTGCGCCGCGGCGGATCGCCTCCTCGGGCGGATCGAGGGTCAATACGGTGAGCAGTTCGTCGCGGAACCGGCTCAGCGTCCGTGTCCACAGCGCGGCGAGCAGCGCGGGCCGATCCGGAAACCGGTGGTAGACCGATCCGCTCGGCGCGCCGACCGCCTTGGCCACCGCCGACATGGTGACGGCGGCGGGCCCGCCCGCGGCGAGGAGTTCCGCTGCGGCGTCCAGCAGCCGATCGGCGTCGTGCTTCGGGGGTCTTCCCATGTATTGGAGGATATGCTCTAATTCTGTTTTAGAGGTAGCTCTCTAAAATGGAGGTGGATCGGATGGACGCCGGAATCGAGCCGCCCGCGTGGGCGCGATGGGCGGCGTGGGGAACCATCGCGGCCGTCGCGCCCTCGGCGGTGTGGCGGGTGCTCGTCGGGGTCGGTGTCGATCTCGGGTGGAGCGACGAGCAATTGGCTTTCCAAGACATTCCCGGCGGCGGAACCGTGTACGTCATCGGTTTGAGCGTGGCGTCGTTGGTCTGTGCCGCACTGACTTTCGCGTTGGTGTCGCCATGGGGTGAGCGGTTCCCGCGCTGGTTCCCGTCCGTCGCCGGTCGTCGGGTGCCGCCCGCGCTGCCCGCGGTCACAGCGACGGCGGGCGCGGCGGCGGTTCTGCTCATCGTCGCGATGAGCGCGTGGAACTGGGACCGGGTCAGCGGTTTCGCGGATCGCCCGGACTCCGGCTGGGCCCGGCTGATGGCCGCCTGCTACGCGCCCGCCGCGCTGTGGCCGGTCCTGCTGTCGGCCGTCACCGCCGATTACTGGCGGCGCCACCGCCGCCTCTCCGTACACGGCTGAAGAAGGAGCGAGAAACCATGGCCGTCATCAATATTCACGTGCGGCGCTTGCCGGCCCCTGCCGCGGAGGTCGGGGCGCTGCTCGACTCGCTGGCGAGCGAGGACGACCGCCTCTGGCCCGTCCCGGCCTGGCCGCCGATGCTCTTCGATCGTCCGCTCGGCGTCGGCGCCGTCGGCGGGCACGGTCCGGTCCGCTACACGGTGGAGCACTACGAACCCGGGCGCTGGGTGCGCTTCCGATTCACCGGTCCCCGCGGCTTCGACGGGTTTCACGAATGCACCGTTCAGCCCACCGCCGACGGCGGCGCCGATCTGATCCACCTGCTCGCCATGCACGCCCGCGGGCCCGCCCGCCTCACCTGGCCGCTGGCCTACCGCTGGATGCACGACGCCTGTCTCGAGGACTGCTTCGACCGCGCCGAACGTGCTCTCACCGGCTCGGTCCGCCACCCGGCCCGGTGGACCCTGCCCGTCCGCGTCTTGCGTTGGCTCGCCGAGCGTGTCATGGGACCGAAGGCCGAAACGTCCTCGGCGACAAAACTTTCCACTGCGGGTTAGCATCCCGGCGACCGTCGAGTGCGGCACCCGGTACGCGGAGTGATTCGCCAGAGAGGCGCGCCGGATACGTCGCCGAACCGGCAGCGCCACAACAACTTCTATCCGAAGGTGGCCGTTCGCGCCGTGCTCGCGCAGTGCCGGGCGAGGGATTGGAGGGCTTCGGAGCAGCCGGTGTCGAGGGCGAGGGCGGCGATTTCGTCGCCGCGGGTTCGGCCGCGGTTGACGATCACCACCGGAGAGCCGTTCTTCGCGGCGCGGCGGACGAAGCGCAGGCCGGACATGACGGTGAGCGAGGAGCCCGCGACAAGCAGTGCGTCGGCCTCGTCGACGAGGTCGAAGGCGGCGGCGACCCGATCCTTCGGCACGTTCTCGCCGAAGTAGACGATGTCCGGCTTGAGCATGCCGCCGCATTGGGCGCAGTCGACCATGCGGAAACTCTCGGTGTCGGTGACCACGGCATCGGCGTCCGGCGCGACCTCGATGCCGGTGGCGGTGGCGGCCGCGGCGAAGCCCGGATTGGCCGCCTCCAGCCGATCGGCGAGCGTCATTCGGGAGATCAGCGCGGAACATCCGAGGCAGCGCACGCGGGCATAGGTGCCGTGCAGGTCGATCACTGTGCGGTGACCCGCCTTGGTGTGCAGCAGGTCGACGTTCTGGGTGATCAACCCGGTGACGACGCCGAGACGTTCCAGGAGGGCGAGCGCCCGGTGCCCCGCGTTGGGCCGGGCGGCGTCCATCCGTCGCCAGCCGACGTGATTGCGCGCCCAATAGCGTTGGCGGAAGGCGGCATCGCCGACGAACTGCTGGTAGGTCATGGGATTGCGGGGCGGCGAATCGGGGCCGCGATAGTCCGGGATGCCGCTGTCGGTGGAGACGCCGGCGCCCGTCAGCACCGCGACCCGGCGATCGGCCAGCACCTCGGCCAACCGCTCCAGCTCCGTGTCGGTCGACGTGCTGCGCGACATGGTCGCATCGTAGGTGATGGGGATGAGTTCTCAGGTGTGCACGGTGATGCTCAACCGGGGCCGCTCGGTCTGGTCCGGCGTGGCGACCCGCTCCCACACCGCCTCGACCAGCGGCGCGAGCAGCAGCTCGCCGAGCTGCTTGACCAGCACCGAGACGACCTGCGTCGACTCGCGGCGGTCGATGGAGGCGACACCGGCCTCACGCAGCCCGATCACTTCGCGGCGAGTCAGCTCGATCAGCGACTCGAGCAGCTCGATCCGGGTCCCGGAAGGTTCGAGTACCGCGCGCCGCAGGTAGTTCACCACCGCGGGGTTGGCCGCGAGCATCCGATGCACCGCTTCGTCCCGGGCAGCGGCGACCTGTGCGGCGTCGCCCGCTACCGGCACCGCCGCCACCGTGTGCGCGAAATAGTCGACGATCAGCTGGTCGACCGCCGCCTCCAAGCCCGCCTTCGTCTTGAAGTGGTGCTGAACGAGTCCGAGCGTGACGCCCGCCTCGGCCGCCACCGCGCGCAACGACACCCGCTCCGCGCCGTACTGGGCGTACAGGTCCATGGCCGCGTTCCTGATCCGCGCCTTCGCGGTCAGATCCTCGTTGGTCGCCCGCGGATCAACCATGTGCCCTCGCCTCGTCGTGCCTGCTTCAGTGGCGGCGATTCTACGGTCACGGGTGATCGACATGGTCGCCGCACCGGTTCCGGTACAGCTGTATTACAGCGAAGGGCGTCGTACGGTGCGTGCGGCCTTGTGCGCCGGGCGTTTTCGTTGCGGTGGGTGCCGGATCAGTTGCGTGCCAGCAGCACGATGCCCGCCGAGATCAGGCCGAGGGCTATCGCGGCGAAGCCGTACGCGACGCGATAGTTCCGCAGGGCCGGTAGTGCGCTGTCGACGGCGAACCGGCCGGGACCGGTCAGTGCGATGGCGGCGGCCGCACAGGCGATCAGCACTTCGTACTCGATGCCGCCCTTGTTGCCGAAGAATCCGGCATCCCATTTGAAGGCGATGGCGTTGACCATGACGCCGAGGATGGCCGCCGCGGCCAGTGGTGTGAGCAGGCCGATGGCCAGGGCCAAGCCGCCGAAAGCCTCGGAGGCGCCCGCGACGAGCGCGGCCGCCTTGCCCCCCGGATAACCCTCCGAGGTGAAGAACTGGGCGGTGCGGTCCAGGCCGTTGCCGCCGAACCAGCCGAAGAGCTTCTGCGCGCCGTGCGCGGCCATCGTCAGGCCGAGCGCGAGGCGCAGGACGAGCAGGCCCAGATCGATGCCGAGTGTGCTCGTGGGTGCGGTTGTGGCCGGTGCTGTCGTGGTCGTCATGGCGAGGTCCTCTCTCGTCCACAAGCTGCCTGACCTTTTCGGCCACGGTACGCCCGGGCACTGTCCGATGTGCCGAATCTCGCCCAGAACGCACTGGTGGGCGGGTCGAGCGACCCGCCCACCAGTGATGCGTCAGCGATCAGTCGCCGCGCTGGTACGCCTGCTGGCGCGCCTCGTCGACGTTGGCTTCCGCCCGTGCCTTCTCGGCGGCGGCTTCCTTCTGTGCGGCCTCACGCTGGGATTCGGCCTTGTCCTGCTGGACACGGCCTTCCTTCTCCAGGTTCTCGTTGCCGGTGACGATGCCCGCGGCCTCCTTGGCCTTGCCCTTGACGTCCTCGACGACGCCCTTGACACCCTCGCGGGGACCGCTTTCGTGCTTCGACACGATGTCTACCTCCGAATATCGGTTGTCGGCTGACACAGGCCGCATACCCGGTCCCGACGACCTCAATCGCGTGACGTCGAGCACCCACCGAGCCCATACACGATCTACTGAACAGGCAGATCGAGGCTCGAGCCCTGATCGGCGGTCGAGGGTTTCGGGGAGGTCGGGTTCTGTCCGTTGCCGGGCGGCGAATCGTTCGACGGTTCCGTCAGCGACTCGACGATCTGATTCCGGTGTAGTCGATCGCGTCGTTCGTTGCCCGCTCCGTGATGCTTTCCTGCTCGCCCCACGTCATGTCGGCAACTGTATTGCCGACCTTCTTGCCGATCAGGTAGTTCACCGTCCAGTCGCTCACGGAATTACCGGTGAGACTGACACCCTTGTCGTTCAGTAACTTGCTGACCGGGGCCGCGACGGCGCCGGAGATCGCGCCGTAGATGCTCTTCGAGGCGATGGAGAAGCCGTCGTAACCATCGCGGACTCCGAGCTTGATCTCCAGCGATTGGAATCCGACTTCCATTCCCCCTTTGACGCCCGCCCCCAGCACAGCGCCCTGGACGATCGTGCGTACGCCGATTTCTTGGATGAGTTTCTTCAGCGCCTGCGTGATCGCCGTGCGGACCGCGACCTGGACCGCGGCGCCCTCGGCCAGGCTCGCTCCCAACGTCGGGGCCGCCGCCGCTGCTGCCGCCGCCAGCTGGATCGCGAGGAACACCAGCATCGAGATGATGTACAGCTTCACCGCGAGGACCAGCATCGCCATCACCCTGAGGACGAAAGCCAGCTCCCTGCAGAATTCGGCGGTACTCTGCAGCGTTCCGCCGTCGCCGCCGACGTTCTTCCAGAAGGCGTCGATAGCGTCGTGGGTGTCGCCTTCGGTGTTCGCCAGCACGACCTTGACGACGTCGTCGCCGAGATCGTTCACCTGGTCCAGGAGGTCGGCGATCTGATCCCATCGATCGGCCGCCGCCCGGAGACCGGTCTCGTCGGTTTCCGGCCATTTGTAGACGACAACGGCGGCAACCGGTTTCAGAGCATCGGGTATCTGAAGTCCCACGGTCGCTCAGCCCTCGCCATCCAGGTATTCGGTGACCTTGGTCAGGGCGTCCTTGAAGTCCTGATCGAGGTTCTGGAACGTCGTCCCTGTCGCCTCGACGCCCCGGCCGAGGAACTGAAGCAACTGCACGGCGCCATCGATGGCCGTCAACGCCTCTTCTGCCTTGCCGGTGTAGTTCTGTGCGAACCGATCGCCGAATTCGTCGTCGCCCCACGCCTGGCCGATGCTGTCGAGTCCGGACTTCAGCGATGACAGCCCGCTGGAGAGCTCGGACGCCAGCTCGGCGAGCTTCGGCGCCTGCGCCTTGACAGCGTCGGGATCGATATGGAAGTTGCTGTTACCAGCCATGTTTGGCTCCCAGTCCCTTCCAATGCGGTCCTTCGTCCTCGTCTTCGTCGTCGGCGGGCGGCGCCGGTTCCGGAGCGTGCGCCGATGCCTCGGGTTCGGGCGGGGCGGGCAGAATGTCGCCGACTTGCTTACCGATGAAGGGCAAGTCCTCGTACACCTGTTCCTGTGGAGCGAAATCCGCGGCCGCCGCGGTGATCGGCGCCAACAGCGCGTCCATCTCGGATTTGGCCGAGCGCGCCGCGAACTGGGCCGCCTGCAGGAACGAGGCCGCCAGCTTCTCCGGTGCGGAGCGCTTGAAGGCAGCCGGGTCGACCCACACGTCGACCGGAATACCGGCCGCGTTCGTGGTCACCCGGACCATGTTGTCGTCGGACCAGCCCTGGGCAGTCGAGGCGGCGAGCACATCTCGCGCCTTCGCGATACCCCGCAGCTGTTGTTCGTAGGTGGCAAGCACGTTGTCGACCTGGCCCTGCAGCGCGTCAGTGCGCGCGCGGAGTTGCTCCTGCTCGAAGGAATTCACACCGAGTCCTCAGATCCGAAGTTGTCGCGTCAGTGGTAGGACGCTACAAGCGCGACATCGGTTCCATCGAATTCTCCGCGGCCACTGAGGATTCACTCGCACCTCCAGTCGCGCGCTCTCCTCGGGGATCTCGATCGTGCGGTGTCACGCCCGCCAGATGCCGTCGCCCGCGCGGGTCAGCACGATGTTGGGGATCACGGCGTTGCGCGACAGCCGGGTGACGGCCAGGACCATCTCGGCGATGTCGCCGGTGCTGAGCATGGCCGTGCGGTCCAGCTCGTCGCGCTTCCACGCCGTCATGTCGGTGTCGACGTAGCCGGGGGAGATTGCTGTCGCGCTGACGCCGTTGGCGGATTCCTCGAGCGAGACGGTCTCGCACAGCGAGATGAGCGCGGCCTTGGTCGCGCCGTAGGCGGCCAGCCCGGCCTCGCCCGCGACCCCGGTGATCGAGGCGAGCGCGACGATCTTCGCCCCGCGCGCCGGGTCGTCGGCGGCGCTTTTGCGCAGCAGCGGCAGCGCCGCCTGGATCAGCGTGATCGGCGCACGGAAGTTGACGTCCAGCATCCGCTCGT
Source organism: Nocardia sp. CNS-044 (assembly GCF_059570515.1). NCBI lineage: Bacteria > Bacillati > Actinomycetota > Actinomycetes > Mycobacteriales > Nocardiaceae > Nocardia > Nocardia sp. CNS-044. Next base: position 149,008 of record NZ_JCANSX010000006.1, on the reverse strand, counting down.
AGGTCTTGGCGGGCATGTCCGCCACCCGGCCCGCCGTTCCGGTGCCCGCGCTGAGCACGAGTGCGTTCAGCCCGCCGAACCGATCCTCGTGCTCGCGCACCAGGTTTCGCACCTGATCGAGGTCGTTCATCTGCGCCACAACGGGATTCACCTCGACGCCGGACTCGTCGCGCAGGCGTCGCGCGGTCTCGGTGAGGGTGTCGGCGTTTCTGGCGGCGAGGGTCAGGTGATAGCCCTCGCCCGCCAGACGCCGGGCGATCTCGGCGCCGATGCCGCGAGAACCGCCGGTGATCAGCGCGCTGCGCGTCATCCGAGGCGCTCGATGATGGTCGCGTTGGCCAGCCCGCCCGCCTCGCACATGGTCATCAGGCCGTAGCGCCCCCGAGTCTGCTCGAGGTGGTTGACCAGAGTGGCCAAGATCCGGGTTCCGGACGCGCCGAGGGGGTGGCCGAGGGCGATCGCACCGCCGCGCGGGTTCAGCTTGGCGGCGTCGGCGCCGAGTTCGTGCTGCCAGACCAGCGGCACCGGCGCGAACGCCTCGTTCACCTCGTAGGCGTCGATGTCATCGATGCCGAGCCCCGCGCGGTCGAGGACCTTGCGGGTGGCCGGGACGACGGCGGTGAGCATCAGCAGCGGATCGTCACCGAGCACGGCGAAGGAGTGGAACCGGGCGCGCGGGCGCAGGCCGAGCTTCGTCGCGGTCTCCTCGCTCATGATCAACGCGGCCGAGGCGCCGTCGGTCAGCGGAGACGAATTGCCCGGAGTGATCGACCATTCGATCTCGGGGAAGCGCGCCTTGTACTGCTCGTCGACGAAGGCGGGACGCAATCCGGCCAGGCCCTCGGCGGTGGTGCTGGCGCGAATGGTCTCGTCGGCGGTCAGCGTGCCCGCCGCGATCAGCTCGTTGTCGAATCCGCCCGCGGCGGCGGTCTCGGCGGCCAGCCGGTGCGAACGCGCGGCGAACTCGTCCAGCGCGGCGCGGTCGAACTTCCACCGCGCCGCGATCACCTCGGCGGAAATGCCCTGCTGGACAAGGCCTTCCGGATAGCGATGGGCGATCGGGCCGCGGTTGGCGTCCTTGCCCTGCGCGTTGGAGAACATCGGCGCCCTGCTCATCGACTCCACGCCGCAGGCGATGGCGACGTCGTAGGCGCCCGCGATGACGCCCTGCGCGGCGAAGTGCGCGGCCTGCTGCGAGGAGCCGCACTGGCGGTCCACGGTGGTGGCGGGCACCGACTCCGGGAAGCCCGCGGCGAGCACGGCGGTGCGCGAGATGTTGAACGCCTGCTCGCCGGACTGGGTGACGCAACCGCCCACCACGTCGTCGACCAGCGCCGGATCCAGATCGTTGCGCGAGACGAGCTCGGCGAGCACGCCCGCGAGCAGTGTCGCGGGGTGCACCTCCGACAGACCTCCGCCCGGCTTGCCCTTGCCCGAGGGGGTGCGGACGACGTCCACGACGACGGCGGACCTCATAGCTGTCTCCGATCGACTAAGTTAACTCACATTCTTGTTTAAGTTAACACGGATTCACCTCGCTCCGTAATGGTGACCCCGGTATTGGGGGCAGCCGAGCCGCCAACCAGGGTCGAAGTGGTGCGCGAATCGCCGAGACCGGCACGTAGCATCGTGCTACACAGGTTCGGTGGCCGGCGGGGATGTTGGGCCGCATCGACATGACGAGGTGTTCGTGGACAGCTGGCCGGTCACCGTCGCGTTGCCGATGGTCTTGGCGCTCATCATGTTCGGGCTCGGGCTCGCGCTGACGGCGGACGATTTCACCAGGGTGGTGCGGTATCCGCGCGCGGTGGTCGTCGCGCTGACCTGTCAGCTCGTGGTGCTGCCCGCGATAGCGTTCGGGCTGGTGGTCGCGGTGGGACTCGATCCGGCCCCGGCGGTCGGGGTGATGCTGCTGATGGCCTCGCCGGGCGGTGCGACGGCGAACCTGCTCAGCCACCTGTTCCGCGGCGACGTGGCGCTGAATGTGACGCTCACGGCCGTGAATTCGGTGCTCTCGGTGGTCACACTGCCGTTGGTGACCAACTTCGCGCTCGGCTATTTCGCGCCGCCCGGCGCCGACGGCATCGGCCTGCAATTCGGCAAGGTGGCGCAGGTCTTCGCGTTGGTGCTGATTCCGGTCGCGGCGGGCATGGTGACCAGGCGGCTGCGGCCCGGTTTCGCCGACCGCATGGACCGGCCGGTGCGGATCGTGTCGGTGGCGTTCCTGGCGGTGGTCACCTTCGCGGCGCTGGTGGCCGAACGCGGGAACGTGCTCGGCTATCTGGCCGCCGTCGGCCTCGTGGTCGCGCTGCTGTGCGTGACCAGCCTGGGTGTCGGCTACTTCGTGCCGAAGGCGTTCGGCGTCACCCGCAGCCAGGCCATCGCGTGCTCGATGGAGGTCGGAATCCACAACAGCGCGTTGGCGATGACCATCGCCATCAGTGTGCTCGGCGACATCCGGATGGCGGTGCCCGCGGGCGTCTACGGCATCGTCATGCTGCCCATCGCCTACGTGGCGGGTTCGGCGATCAGCCGCAGGATCCGCCGGGAGGAGACCGTCGAGCCCGCCGCGCTCACGGAGGCCTGAGCCGCGGCTCAGTCGCGGGAACCGGAGACCTCCAATTCCCGGACCCCCGGCGACGCGGCCGGATCCGCGCCGGTCACCTCCAGCCGGACGTATCGCGCCGAGACCGGTTCGGTGAGCGTCCCGCTCGCGGGATCGGCGGCGACGGTGGCCCACTCCCGCCCGTTCTCGGACACCGCGACCGACGACGCGACCGGCGCGGGCTCACCCCACCGGGGCAGCACCCGCTCGACGCGCGCGGGCGTGCCCAGATCGACGGTGAGGCTGCCGTGCGCGCCCTCGGGCGCCCATCCGGTCGCGGTGCTGCCGTCGACCGCGGCGTCCGGATAGCGGCCGGGCTCGGTGGAACTGCTCGTGGCGGGACGGCAGCGGGCGAGGTTGCCGGTGGGTGCGAGATCGGGACGGCGGGTGTCCATCGTCACGGGCGCGCCAGGTACGACGGTGTGCGTACCGGTCGGGGTCCGCAGGGGCATCGGCGCACCGCCGGTCACCGTCACCGTCGTGCGTTCCGCGCCGATCTCCGCGTCGAAAGTGCGTCCCTGCCAGTGCATCCCGCGAATGGTCATGCCTCGTTCGAATTGCGGCGGCAGTGTGGGGTCCACCTCGACGGCGTCGCCGCGCAGCCGCAGCCCGAGCAGGCCGCTGGTGAGCGATTGCAGGAAGCCGCCCGCCGCGGTGGCGAACGTGAACGCGGGCGCGCCCGCCAGCGGGTCGCGCGCGCCCGCCTTCGCGCCGCGCGCCTCGGCGAACTGCGCGAACGGCGCCCGCACGAACGGACGGGCGGCGCGGTCCAGGAAGGTGTTGGTCGCGCAGCCGGGCCTGCCGAGGTGCGCGGCGTCGATGGCGTGCACCGAGTCGGTCATCGCCGGGCCGTCGGGATCGGTTTGCGCGGAATAGTATTCGAGCACTCGGGCGGCGACGTCGGTCGGCATCGGCCATTCCAGCGGATAGATGAGCAGCACGGTGTCGGCCTGTTTGATGGGAGTGCCGGTGTAGCCGTCGAATTGGGCGAAGACGCCGTTCGCCGCGTCGAACGGCATGCGCAGGCCATCGGCGATGGTGGTCCACTCGGCCGGGTGCGGCGTGCCGAGGATTTCGGCGGCGCGCACCGCGTGGCGCAGCGCGAGCGCCGCGACCGCGTTGGTGTAGACGCCGTCGTCGACGTTGTTGCTGTACTCGTCGGGGCCCGCGATATCGCGCAGCGAGAAGCTGCCGTCCGGGTTCGGCGTCACGCGCGCGGCCCAGAATTCGGCGAGCGCGCTCATGATGGGCCACACCCGGTCGCGCAGATATGCGGCGTCGCCGGTGGCCAGGTAGTACTGCCAAGCTGCCAGTGAGATGTCGCCCTGCAAATGAATCTGGTTCAGGCAGTGCGGCGGATCCCAGCTGTGGCATTCGTCGAGGTCGCCGTCCGTCGCGCTGGTCCAGGGATAGAAGGCGCCGGGGAAGCCGAGGCGCTGGGCGTTGGCCTTCGCGGCGGGCAGCGTCTTGTACCGGTACTCGACAACGGTTTTCGCCAGGTCCGGCGCGAAATGTAGGAGGGCGGGGAACATCCAGATGTCGGCGTCCCAGAACACCGCCCCCGCGTAGTTGTCGCTGCTGAGCCCGACCGGCGAGAGACTGTTGTCCTGAGCGGGATTGCTCGCCGAATACAGCGAATACAGCGCGCCGCGTGCCCAGGACCGCACGTCGGGTTCGCCGGGAATCTCGACCTCGCCGCGCCACAGACCTGTCCAGACCGCGGTGGTGTCCGCCAGCAGCGCGGCCCAGCCCGCGCTCGCGGCACGCCGTGCGGCCGCCAGCGCGGAGGCGGCCGGATCGGCGGAGGTGCGTGCGGTGTCGACACCGACGAACTTGGTGGCGGTGTAGGACTCGCCTTCCCGCACCGAAATCCGGGCCTGCTGGCTCGCCGTCAGGTCGTTGTGCGATGGCGACGGCGTGATCGTCGCTCCGGAACCGGCATCCAGGACGGAGACGATCGAACCGGCGACTTCCGTTCCCGCCGTGCGGAATCCGACTCCGACTGTGGCCTCGCCGCGCTGCCCCGCGCCGGTCGGCACGACACGGCGGGCGCCAGCGCCGTCGAGCAGATCGGTCAGCACCAGCTCGCCGGACCAGCGCGGACGCAGGCTGAGGCGCACCGCGCCGACGTGCTGATCGGAGCGGGCCGCGAACACGTCGTACACCAGGTCGGTGGTTCGTCCGTCCGCGGTCGTCCAGGTCGCCTTGGTGCGGACCAGCCCGCAGCGCAGGTGCAGGGTCTGTTCGAAGTCGGTGATCCGCGCGGCGGGTGTGGCGGGGGAGTACGTCTCGTCGCCGACGCCGACCAGCAGGCCCGACCAGTTCGGGATGGCCGCCGCCACCTCGCGGTCGTCGGCGACGCCCGGGCTGTGCCCGTACAGACCGGCGACGAACGCGCCGTCGTAGGCCGGGGTGTACAGCGGCCAGCCGGTGGGTTCGTCGGTGCCGAGGTAGCCCGTCCCGCGCGGCGGCACGCGCAGCCCGAGGTAGCCGTTGCCGACGAAGGGATGACCATCGATCTGGGCGTCGACGTCCGTGTTCGACGGCGACCACCCGGCGGTCTCCGCGACGCCCGGGCACGCCGAGTCCGGCCGTTCGGCCTCCTCGCGCACCACCACCAGCGCCACCGCCGTCACCAACGCCAGCACCGCGCCCAAGGCGATCACGAGCAGTATTCGCCGGAAGGGCCGGGCCGAGAACGACATCGCACCTCCCGTCGTGCGCGGCGTGCACGCTCGATTCACTCGGACGACTCGCGGGCGGGCCGGACCACGCTCGGTCCGGTCTCGAGATGAAGCCTGTGCACGAGGATTTCCCCGTTCCCGCCGATCGACACCCGTCGCCGCCACCGTGTCGCGAATCGCCGCCCGGCGCGGGCATATCCTGTCGCCTGTTGGACTCCATCGACCGCGGCCGCATCGGGCCGGGGAAGGCAGGCCGGATGCACGCCATCGCGTTCTACGAGTTCGGCGAACCGGAGGTGCTGCGGGTCGTCGACGTACCGATCCCCGAGCCGACCGGCGCGCAGGTGCGAATCGCGGTGCGTGCCGCCGGAGTCAACCCGGCCGACTGGAAAATCCGTTCGGGCGCCTTGGTTTTCGGTGAGCCGAGCTTCCCGCAGTTCCCGGGCGCCGAGGTCGCGGGTGTGGTGGACGCGGTCGGGCCGGAGGCGGCAGGCGTCGCCGTCGGCGACGAGGTGATCGCTTGGACGCGCGGCGGCTACGCCGAGTACGCGCTGAGCGCCGAGGTGGCGGCCAAGCCCGAGGAACTCGCCTGGGCCGATGCCGCCGCACTTCCGGTCGCGGTGAGCACCGCGGCGAAGGTGCTGGCTCTGCTGCGACCGCGGGCGGGCGAGACCCTGCTGGTCAACGGCGCGTCGGGGGCGGTCGGCTCGATGGCCGTGCAACTGGCTCGGGCCGAGGGCGTCACCGTCATCGGCACGGCCGCGCCCGCCAACCAGGACCTGGTGCGTGCGCTCGGCGCGACGCCGACACCGTACGGCGACGGGCTGGTCGAGCGGGTGCGCGCACTGGCGCCGGACGGTGTCGACGCGGTGTTCGACGCCGCGGGGCACGGTGTGCTGCCCGCCGCGATCGAACTGCGCGGCGGCACGGATCGCATCGTCACCATCGCCGACGGCGCGGCCGTCGACCTCGGCATCGAGTTCTCCACCGGGCCCGGCCCGCGATCCACGGACCTGCTGGGCGACGTGGCGCAGCGCCTCGCGCGCGGCGAATTCCGCCTGCCCGGCACTGCGCGCGCCTTTCCGCTGGCCGAGGCCGCCGCGGCGCAGCGGGAGATGGAGCACGGCCGCCGACCCGGCAAGGTCGTATTGATCGTCGGGTGACCCGGTTGTCACTAGGCTGGAACGATGCGACTGCCTCGGATTCGCACACCGATGCCACCGCCAGGATTGGCCAGCAGTCTCGACGTCTGGCTGGTCGGCCGGAGCGCGCGGGTCCGCCCGACGCCCGCCGACCGGGTGCTGCGCAATCTCAGCATGAGCGCCAACCACAACCGGCTCTGGATCGGGGTCGGCGCCGGGCTGGTCCTGCTCGGCAACCGGCCGCTGCGCCGCGCGGGCGCGCGCGGACTGCTCGCGCTCGGACTGGCCAGCGGTATCGCCAACGGCATCGCCAAGCCGCTGTTCCCGCGCCGCCGTCCGCCCGACGAATCGGTGCCGTTCGTCCGTCGGCTGGTCCGGCCGCCGGTGTCCTCGTCGTTTCCCTCCGGCCACGCCGCCTCGGCGGCCGCCTTCGCCGCCGGTGTCGCGCTGGAGAGCCCGGCGGCGGCCGCCGCGATCGCGCCGGTCGCCGCGGCCGTCGCCTACTCCCGGGTGCACATCGGCGTGCACTGGCCCTCCGACGTGGTCGCGGGCGCGCTGCTCGGCACGGGGGTCGCGCTGGTCACGCATCGGTGGTGGGCGGTGCGCGCCGACGAACCCGCGCTGCTCGGTCACGCCGAGCAGGTCGACCCGGTGCACCACGGGCGCGGCTTGCTGCTGGTGACCAACCCGCTCGCGGGAAGCGGCAACGGCGCGCTCGCCTCGGCGCAGCTGCGCGCCGGACTGCCCGCGGCGCACATCGTGCGGATCGATCCCGAGCGCGACCTCGACGCCCAGCTCGGCGAACGGCTCGACCGCGCGGACGTGACCGCGCTCGGCGTCTCCGGCGGCGACGGCACGGTCTCCTCGGTGGCCGAGATCGCGGTCCGGCGCGGGGTGCCGCTGGCCGTCTTCGCCGACGGCACCCTCAACCACTTCGCCAGGGACGCGGGCGTCGACCAGGCCGAGCACACGCTCGCCGCGCTCGACCAGGGCACGGTCGTCCGGGTCGACGCCGCGGACGTGCGGTTCGACGAGGACGGGTCCCGCGTCTTCGTGAACACCGCCAGCCTCGGCGGCTACCCCGACTTCGTCCGGCTGCGGGAGCGGTGGGAGCCGCGGCTGGGCAAATGGCCCGCGGCGGGCATCGCGATGATCCGGGTCCTGCTCGGCGCGCAGCCGCTGCACACCGTGATCGACGGCGCACCGATGGCCATCTGGATGTTGTTCGTCGGCAACGGCCGCTACCACCCGGCCGACCAGATCCCGATGTCGCGGCCCGAGTTGCACCGCGGCACCCTCGACGTCCGCTACCTGCGCGCCGACGTCCACTTCTCCCGCACCCGGCTGATCTGGGCCACCCTCACCGGCACCCTCGGCAACTCGGCCACCTACGTCCGCAAAGAAGTTCCCCGCCTCGAGGTCCGCGTCACCGAGGCCTCGGTCTCCCTCGCCACGGACGGCGAAGTGGATTCGCGCGGAAAGGATTTCGTCTTCACCAGCCGCCCGGCCGCGTTGGCCCTCTTCCGTCCGCCGGAGGAGTAGCCGCACCCGTGCGTTTGCGTGTCCCCGCCACGCGTGGTCGGTTTTTGATCTAGCGTGGGCACGGTCGACGCCGAGAGGGGCCGTGGGATGCGAACGGGGATGCTGGGGCTGGCGGAGTTGCGGGAGCGGGTCGAGTCCGGTGAGCTCGACACGGTGCTGGTCGCGATGACCGACATGCAGGGCCGGTTGCAGGGGAAACGTTGCGCGGCACGATATTTCGTGGACGAGGTGATCGACCACGCGACCGAGGCATGCAACTATCTGCTCGCGGTCGACGTCGAGATGACGACCGTGGACGGGTACGCGATGTCGTCCTGGGACAACGGCTACGGAGACTTCGTGCTGCGCCCGGACCTGAGCACGCTGCGGTTGGTGCCGTGGCTGCCGGGGACCGCGCTGGTGCTCTGCGATGTCGAGCAGGTGCATCCGGAGGGCGCGCCGGTGGCCGCCTCGCCGCGCCAAGTGCTGCGCAAGCAGCTGGACCGGCTCGCCGAACACGGGCTGCGCGCCTATGTCGGCACCGAGCTCGAATTCTTGGTCTTCGACGACAGCTACGAATCCGCCTGGGAACGCGGCTATCGCGACCTGCGCCCCGCCAACCAGTACAACGTCGACTACTCGATGCTCGGCACCTCCAGGATCGAACCGCTGCTGCGTCGCATCCGCAACGAGATGGCCGGGGCCGGAATGTATGTCGAGTCGGCCAAGGGCGAATGCAATCCGGGCCAGCACGAGATCGCCTTCCGCTTCGACGAAGCCATGGTGACCTGCGACAACCACAGCATCTACAAGACGGGCGCCAAGGAGATCGCGGCGCAGGACGGCCGCAGCCTCACCTTCATGGCGAAATACAACGAGCGCGAGGGCAACTCGTGCCACATTCACCTGAGCCTGCGGAACGAGGCGGGCGAGCCGGTGTTCGCGGGTGACGGCGAGGGCGGCGCCTCCGCGCTGATGCGGCACTTCCTGGCGGGCCAGCTCGATTGCCTGCGCGAGTTCACCTACTTCCTCGCCCCGAACATCAACTCCTACAAGCGTTTCGTCTCGGGCAGCTTCGCGCCCACCGCCCTGGCCTGGGGCAGGGACAATCGCACCTGCGCGCTACGAGTGGTCGGCACGGGCGCCTCGCTGCGGGTGGAGAACCGCATTCCCGGTGGCGACGTGAATCCCTATCTCGCCGTCGCGGCTTCGATCGCGGCCGGGTTGCACGGCATCGAGCGGCGGCTGCCGCTGGAGCCGGAGTTCCACGGCAACGCCTATCGCTCGCAGCGTCCTCGAGTGCCGACGACCCTGCGGGAGGCGGCGCGGCTGTTCGGCGAAAGCACCGTGGCCCGCACCGCGTTCGGCGCGGAAGTGGTGGAACACTATCGGAACGCGGCGCAGGTGGAGCTGGACGCCTTCGACGCCGCCGTCACCGATTGGGAGCGAACCCGTGGATTCGAACGACTCTGACCCCGCTGCCCCGCGCCCCGTCATCGGGCTGCCGACCTACGTGGAGCAGGCGCGTTTCAGCACCTGGGAGACCCGAAGCGCGGTGCTGCAACACGACTACCTCGACATGGTCGACCGGGCGGGCGGCATCCCCGTGCTGCTGCCGCCCGTCGGAGCCCCGCGACCCGAACTGATCGCCCGGCTCGACGGCCTGGTGCTCACCGGCGGGGCGGACATCGACCCGGCCCGCTACGGCGCGCGCCTGAACGACGCCGCCCTCGGCTACACGCGGCCGGACCGCGACGAATCCGAGTTCGGCCTGTTCACGCTGGCTCGCGCGGCAGGGGTGCCGATTCTGGCGGTGTGCCGCGGGCTGCAACTGGTGAACGTGGCGCTCGGCGGCACCTTGATCCAGCACCTGCCCGACGTGGTCGGACACGAGGGGCACTCGGGCGGGAGCGGCTCGTTCGACGTCAACGAGGTGCTGACCGAACCGGGCACCCAGCTGGCCGCGCTGGCCGGTCCGCGGCTGGAGGCGCACTGCCATCATCACCAGGCGATCGACCACCTCGCGCCCGGACTCGTGGTGAGCGCGCGCTCGGGCGACGGGTCGATTGAGGCCGCGGAACTGCCCGGCGAGGCTTTCCTGGTCGGCGTGCAGTGGCATCCCGAGGCCAATCGGGCAGATGATCGTCTGATGCGGGCGCTGGTGGCCGCGGCCGCGGCCTATCGGCGGGAACGAGACGGGTGAGAGGAGCGGAGGACATGGCGGCGACCGAGGTGGTGAACCCCGCGACCGAGCAGGTCGTGGCGACGGTGGAACCGACGGACGCGGCGGCGACCGACGCCGCCATCGAGCGCGCGCGGCGGGCGGCGGAGCAGTGGCGCGAGGTCGCGCCCGGCGACCGGGCCCGGCTGCTGCGCCGCTTCGCCGAAGCGGTCGACGCCGATCTGGAGCGGCTGGCGCGGCTGGAGGTCGACAACGCCGGGCACACCATCGGCAATGCCCGCTGGGAGGCCGGAAACGTCCGCGACGTACTGCATTTCGCGGCTGGCATGCCGGAGCGTCTGTCCGGCAAGCAGATTCCGGTGGCGGGCGGCCTGAACGTCACGTTTCAGGAGCCGCTCGGCGTGGTCGGTGTCATCGTGCCGTGGAACTTCCCGATGCCCATCGCGGCATGGGGATTCGCGCCCGCGCTCGCCGCGGGGAACGCGGTGGTGATCAAGCCCGCCGAGCTGACGCCGCTGACCGCGTTGCGGCTGGGGGAGCTGGCCAGGCAAGCGGGCCTGCCCGAGCACGTGTTCCAGGTGCTGCCCGGCAAGGGTTCGGTGGTCGGGCAGCGGTTCGTCACCCATCCGGCGGTGCGCAAGGTGGTGTTCACCGGGTCGACGGAGGTCGGCAAGCAGATCATGGCGGGCTGCGCCGAGCAGGTGAAGCGGGTGACGCTCGAGCTGGGCGGCAAGAGCGCGAACATCGTGTTCGCCGACGCCGACCTGGAGCGGGCGGCCGCCACCGCGCCGTACGGCGTGTTCGACAACGCGGGGCAGGACTGTTGCGCGCGCTCGCGAATCCTGGTGCAGCGGAGCGTGTTCGATCGGTTCCTCGAACTGCTGGAGCCCGCGGTGCGCGGCGTGCGGGTCGGCGATCCCGGTGCGGAGGACACCGAGATGGGCCCGCTCATCTCGGCCGCGCATCGCGAGCGGGTCGCCGGGTTCGTGGAGCCGTCGACGAAAGTGGCCTTCACCGGCCACCGTCCGGAGGGACCGGGGTTCTGGTATCCGCCGACGGTCGTGCTGCCCACCGCGCCGACCGATCGGGTGCTCACCGAGGAGGTGTTCGGTCCGGTGGTCGCGGTGCTTCCGTTCGACGACGAGGCCGAGGCGGTGCGCATCGCCAACGACACCGAATACGGCCTGTCCGGTTCCATCTGGACCAACGACCTCGGCAGGGCGCTGCGGGTCTCCCGTGGTGTCGAGGCCGGAAACCTGTCGGTGAACTCGCACTCCTCGGTGCGGTACTGGACACCGTTCGGCGGATTCAAGCAGTCCGGCCTCGGTCGCGAACTCGGACCGGACGCCGCGCTGGCCTTCACCGAGACCAAGAACGTCTTCATCGCCACCCAGTGATTCATCGAACCAAGTGATTCACCGCACCGAGAAGGAGATGCGTTGCAGCGCTTACAGGATCGAGTAGCCGTCGTCACCGGCGGCGGCAGCGGGATCGGACTCGCCACGGTGCGCCGGTTCGCGGCCGAGGGCGCCAAAGTCGTCGTCGCCGACATCGATGCCGCCGCGGGCGAGGCCGCCGCGGCGGAGGTCGATGGACTGTTCGTGAAGGTTGACGTCACCGACGAGACGCAGGTCCGGGACATGTTCGAGGCCGCGGTCGCGGCGTACGGCGGGCTCGACATCGCCTTCAACAACGCGGGAATCTCACCGCCGGAAGACGATTCGATCCTGACCACCGGCATCGAGGCGTGGCGCCGGGTGCAGGAGGTGAACCTGACCTCGGTGTACCTGTGCAGCAAGTACGCCATCGAGCACATGCTGGTGCGCGGCAAGGGCTCGATCATCAACACCGCCTCCTTCGTCGCGGTGCTCGGCGCGGCCACCTCGCAGATCTCCTATACCGCCTCCAAGGGCGGCGTGCTGTCCATGAGCCGGGAGCTCGGCGTGCAGTTCGCCAGGCAGGGCATCCGGGTGAACGCGCTGTGCCCGGGGCCGGTGAACACCCCGCTGCTTCAGGAGTTGTTCGCCAAGGACCCGGAGCGGGCCGCGCGCCGCCTGGTGCACATCCCGCTGGGTCGCTTCGCCGAGCCGGAGGAGATCGCGGCCGCCGTCGCCTTCCTCGCCAGCGACGACGCCTCGTTCGTCACTGCCTCGCAGTTCCTCGTCGACGGCGGCATCTCCGGGGCCTACGTCACGCCGATCTGAGGCGTTCCAGCCACCCGGACGGGTCGTGCGAGCCCGTCCGGGCAATCCGTCGATCTCGAACCTCTGTGACGACAATCACATTCGCTGATTGTCGTGCAGGTAGCCGGGTGTGCGCTGTCCCGTGGTGCGGGTCCGCCGCTGTTTGGTCGTCGTGAAACCTGGGTATCGGTTTGTTCCGTGCCCGGCCCCCGTTTTCGAGTGGGGCCGGACGGACGAATCGAGGCCCGTGGGGACGGGCCGGTGAGGAGGCGGGCGTGACCACCGATCGTGGACAGGACCCGACGCGACTACGGCGTTCGGTGGCCGCGTCGGCCATGGGCAACGCCACCGAATGGTTCGACTACGGCGTGTACGCGGCGACGGCGACCTATCTCACCGACGCGTTCTTTCCCGGCGAACTCGGCACGCTCGGCACCATGCTCGGCTTCGCCATCTCGTTCGTGCTTCGCCCGCTCGGCGGCATGGTGTGGGGTCCGCTCGGCGACCGCCTCGGCCGAAAAGTCGTGCTGGCCACCACGATCCTGCTGATGTCGGCCGCGACCGGTGCGATCGGCCTGTTGCCGACGCACGCCTCCGTCGGCGTGCTCGCTCCGGTGCTGCTCATCGCGCTCCGTGTGCTGCAAGGCTTCTCGACCGGTGGCGAATACGGCGGCGCGGCAACGTATTTGGCGGAATGCGCGACTGATCGTCGGCGTGGCTTCCTCGGCAGCTTCCTGGAGTTCGGCACGCTGGCCGGTTTCGTCGGCGGTTCGGCCGTGGTGCTCGCCTGCCAGCTGGCGCTCGGTTCGGACGCCATGCACGACTGGGGCTGGCGCATTCCGTTCCTGCTCGCCGTCCCGCTCGGTCTGACCGGCTGGTACCTGCGCGCCAGGCTCGACGAGTCGCCGGTGTTCCAGGAGGTCGCCGAGAATCCGCACCCGCCGACCGGGCTGCGCGAGCTGCTGACCGGCTACCGGCGCGAGATCCTCACCCTCGGCGGCCTGGTGATCGCGCTCAACGTGGTGAACTACACGCTGCTCACCTATCAGCCGACCTACCTGCAGAAGACCATCGGAATGTCGGAGTCGGCCACCACCGCCATGATGCTGACCGGTCAGCTGGTGATGATGCTGGTGCTGCCGCTGTTCGGCATGTTCTCCGATCGGGTCGGCAGGCGGCCGATGTGGCTGTTCTCGCTGATCGGTCTCGCGGTGCTCGCGGTGCCGATGTACTGGCTGATGGGGCAGGGCACCGCGTGGGCGATCATCGGCTTCATCGTGCTCGGCCTGCTGTACGTGCCGCAGTTGTCCACCATCAGCTCCACGTTCCCGGCGATCTTCCCGACGCACGTGCGCTACGCCGGCTTCGCCTTCGCCTACAACGTCTCCACCGCGATGTTCGGCGGCACCGCGCCGCTGGTGAACGAAGCCGTGATCGACTCGACCGGGTGGACGCTGTTTCCCGCCGCGTACATGGTCGGCGCCTCCCTCATCGGCCTGGTCGCGTGGGCCTACCTGCGCGAGACCGCGGGCACCTCGCTGCGCGGTACCAAGGTGCCCGACGCCGACGGTGCACCGCTCCCAGGGGTGGCGCAACCCGCGATCTGACTCGGCCCGGTTCACGGCTTCCACGGACGCTGGCACACGGCAGAAGCGTCGGGGATTGCGTCTGCGGCGAACCACGATGGCGTCGGCTCACTGCCGCAGCGCCCGGGGGAGATCGGTCGAAGCGGCCGTGCTCTCGGTCCGAGCGGTGGCAGGGAAGACGGGAACGTCGGCTCGACGCCGGAACCCGTAGCGGGGAGCTATTCCTCCTCGAGCTCGTCTTCGGTCGGCCAGTCGTCGGCGACGATCAGCCGACCGGTGCGCAACATCTCGTCGTACTGCTCGGCGATCAGCGCGGCCGGGTAGGTCGGCCAGTACGAGACGGCTCCGGTGGCCTTGTCGATGACGCTGACCGAACCGCCGATCACCGGCGGCGGTAGTGGCGAATCGCCTTCCGGCACCGGCCCGCGGACCGCGACGACGACGAAGCCGCCATCGAATTCGGTGACCAGTTGTGCGATTCCGCCGTCGAGTTGGTCCGTGACGGACAAGTACCGCGCGGCGATCTGTTGCGCCGCAGCGAGATCCACCGGCGTGGTCGCCGAGGTGGGGTAGGCGTGGACTTCCATGGTGCGTTGGCGGGATCGACCGGCGATCGACCGCCTGCTCCTTTCGTCGTTGCTGTGCAAGAAGATACGCCGCACGCGGTGTGGTGACTGTCTCAGTCGAACTGGACCGTGGCCAGCATGGCGCGGGCCAGTTCTTCCGGGTCCGTCGTGTCGGCCAGCGCCGAATCCGTCAGCGCCCCCTCTCGCCACAGGGCAGCGAAGCCGTGCACCAGCGACCAAGCGGCCAGCTGGGTGGCGCGTTCCTGTCGGTCGGTGCGTTCGAGGCGCAGGTCGGCGACGCCGGCGCGCAGCGCGGCTCCGGAGCGCGTCCGCGCGGCGCGCAGGTCCGCGTCGTCGGCGTGCAGCAGGTCGCGACGGAACATCACGTCGAAGTGTCCGGGATGGTTCAGCGCGAAGCGGACGTAGGCGACCGCGACGTCGCGGAAGTCCGGTCCCGCGCTGTCGAGTTCCGCGCCGAGCAGGTCGTAGCCCTCGATGGCCAGCGCGGTGAGGAGACCGGCGCGATCGCCGAAATGGTGGGCGGGCGCCGCGTGGGAGACGCCCGCGCGCCGCGCGAGCCCGCGCAGGGAGATCGCGTCGACGCCGTCGGCGGCGATCTGCTCGGCCGCCGCGGTCAGCATCGCGGTGCGTAGATCGCCGTGGTGGTAGCCGCTCTTCGCCATGCCTCCGATAGTGGCCGAGAATCTTGTCATTGACAAGTTTGCGTGGCTGTCCCTAATCTTTCCAGTGTCAAGATTGGTTCGTGCCACACCTCGGGAGATAGTCATGGCCCCCTTCGTCATCCTCGCCGCCGTCACCGCGCTCGCCCGCCTGCTCGGCTGGTTCGTCGATCTGTCCTGGCTCGATTCGTGGTCGGACGCAGTTCGTTTCGGCCTCGCCGCCATGTTCGCGTCGACCGCGAGCGCGCATTTCCTCCAACCACGACGCTCGGCGCTGATCGAGATGGTGCCGCCGCGACTGCCCGCCGCACCCGCACTGGTCACGCTGACCGGCGTGCTCGAAGTCGCGGGCGCGGTCGGCCTGTTGATTCCCGCCACCGCGGCCCTCGCGGCGGCGGGCCTCGCCGCACTGCTCGTCGTGATGTTCCCCGCCAACGTCTGGGCGGTGCGAAAAGGCGTGGGCATCAAGACGATGCCGCTCCCGCTGCGCACCGTGTTGCAGGTGGTGTTCCTCGGCGCGACCGCCCTGGTGATCGCCGGCTAGCGCGCATGCGCTGCTGCGCCACGGCGCCGGTCGCCGCGGATTCGTCGGAACCGGCCGGACGAGGTTCGAGCGACACCGGAGAGGATGTAGCGATGTCCTTCACGGTTCCCGACGGTGTCGCCTGGGCGATCGTCGGCGCACTGTCGCTGGTGCTCGCCGGAAGATTCCTCGGGCTGTCCGCGCGGGACTTCGATGCCGATCTGCGGCAACTACGTGAGCTGTCTCGCGCGTGGGTGCGGATGCGGTCCGCGGGGATGCCAGCTATCGAAAGCGCCCGGCCGACCCTGTCCCCCCCTCCTGGGACAGGCCCGGCCGGGCTGAAATAAACAATGCCTTGGGGGTCTTGACAGGGGCTTAAGGAGGGCTTAAAGGGGATCAGGGGTGTGGTTTGGGGAGCTGGGTGAGGAATTCGGCGTTGGTCGCGGTCTGGCGCAAGCCCTCCAGGAGGAGTTCGGTGGCGTGCTGGGCGTCGACGGCGGTGAGGGTGCGGCGCAGGTGGTGGGTCGCGGCGAGTTCGGCGGAGGTGAGCAGGAGTTCGTCCTTGCGGGTGCTGGATTGGGCGATGTCGACGGCGGGGAAGACGCGGCGGGCGGCGGTGGCGCGGTCGAGTTTGAGTTCGGCGTTGCCGGTGCCCTTGTACTCCTCGAAGATCACCGTGTCGGCCAGCGAGCCGGTTTCGACCAGGGTGGTGGCGACGATGGTGAGCGAGCCGCCGTTCTCGAAGTTGCGCGCGGCGCCGAGGAAGCGCTTGGGCGAGGCGAGTGCCGCGGCGTCGACGCCGCCGGAGAGAACGCGGCCCGAGGTGGGCGCGGCGTTGTTGTAGGCGCGGGCGAGGCGGGTCAGCGAGTCGAGCAGGACCACCACGTCGCGGCCGGTTTCGGCCAGGCGTTTGGCGCGTTCGATGGCGAGTTCGGCGAGCGCGATCTGATCGCGCGGTGAGCGGTCGAAGGTGGCGGCGGCGACGTCGGCGGGGACACTGCGCGTCAGGTCGGTGACCTCTTCGGGGCGCTCGCCGACGAGCACGAGCATCAGCTCGCATTCGGGGTGGTTCTTGGCGATGCCGTGCGCGATGGCTTGCAGCACAGAGGTTTTGCCCGCTTTGGGTGGGGCGACGACCAGTGCACGCTGGCCCTTGCCGATCGGCATGACGAGGTCGGTGACGCGGGTGGTCAGCTCGTGCGGCTCGGTTTCCAGACGCAGGCGCTGGTTGGGGTAGAGGGGGATGAGGTTCTCGAAGATGGGTCGTTTGCCCGCGTGCTCCGGGGGCTGGCCGTTGACAGTGTCGACGCGGAGGAGCGAGTCGAGTTTCGCGCCGCGCTGGGGTGATCGCGCGTCGCGCCGGGTCGATTGGGCGTTACGCCGGGTCGATTGCGCTGTGGGTTCGGTCGATTGCGCATCTCGCTCCGTCGGTTGCGCGTCGCGCTGCGCGGATCGTGCCACGCCGGTGACGAAATCACCTCGGCGCAAATGGTTCTCGCGGACCAAGCGGGGCGCGACGTGCAGGTCGTTGTCGCCGGAAAAGTATCCATCGACGCGCAAGCTCGCGGTGTTGCCGACGATATCGAGGATGCCGGAGACCGGCCGTTCGACCTGGTCGTCGTGCGCTTCCGAATGCTGAGAATTGTTGTCTTTCATGATGTTTCCTTACTGAAGGCAGTGTGTGGGAGATGGCGAGGGCCATGCGGTAGAGATCTCGTGACCGCGACCCGGAATCGGCGCGATGCGTCGCGGGTGCGGGTGAGCGGGTCCCATTCATCGCGAATCCGATATCGCGGAAAAGGGGGGATCCGAGTCTGTCCGTGGGAGACGTCGTCTACAACCACCGACAGCACCGAGGCTACCCGCCGCGAATCGATTCGCGCAAGGGTGAAACCTGTCGAGCGTGCGCCGCGTCGCAGTTCGGGCTGGTTACTCGGCCCCTCGATGATGCCGATCGACATCGGCTACCGTCGCAGCACGGACCCGAGCGAGCCGCAGCCGACAGACGTCGATTGTCGTTGCGGCGCAATAATTTCCGCGCGGCGGACTACTGATGGCGGTGCCACAGTGCGGGAGTCGGGCTGACGCCCAGCGCGGCAGGCGGCGTTCGTCGATCGTTCCAATCGAAGCCGTCGCCGCGGATCGGATGCTTGCAGACGATCGCCTGCCACTGCCTCAACGACCCGCGCCGGAACAATATTCCCCCCGCGCTACCCGAAGTACCCGACCGACCGTGCGACGCGGTTCCGAGGCAGGCACGCTGACGTCGTGCGATGCACGACGGGTGAATCCGGTCTCAGAGCACGGCCTGCGTCTGGGTGACCTTCGCGACGAGCTTGTCGGCGTCGTCGCGAATCTCGGTCTCGACGACGATGAACGAGCGTCCCGCGTGCAAGGGCCGGGCGCTGGCGACGGCGTGGCCGGAGCGCACGGCGCGCAGGAAGTTGGACTTCGACTCCACCGTCGTGGTGCCCTGCTTGCCCTCGGGCAGATTGAGGAAGGCGCACACCGCGCCGGTCGCGTCGGCGAGCGACATCAGGACGCCGCCGTGCAGCATGCCGCCGAGCGTGCACAGCGACTCGTCCCAGGCGATCCGGCTGCGCACCAGCTCGGGGCTGTGCTCGAGCACCTCGACGCCGAGCCGCTCGGTGAACGGCATGGACTGGTGGAAGAGCTTGGTGCCGGTCTCGTCGATCATGCCGACCATGCTGCCGTCCGGTGGCGCGCCGGTCGATTACCCCGGAGGTAATCGGCGTCGATCAGCGTGCGGTTGGCGGGAATCCGCGCGTCAACGGGTGAGGTCGCCGCGCCCGGAGGCGGACGGCGCGAACTCGGCCCGATCGGGCGGCCACCGCGCTCCACAGATGCGGCGGCACACGGCTGATCAGAAGCCGGACGAACCGGTGGGTGGCGTCGACCCCACCATCCGCCACGCGCCGCAGTTCACGGTCTTGAAGGCGACGTCGGTCGGCTTGATCTCCACGCGGACCGGGCCGAGCCGGGTGAAGTTGTTGCCGATGATGTACTGCATGTTCGTATTGTCGCCCTCCACTTTCCACAGCCTGCGCCAGTCGCAGCCGTAAAGAGGGTCGGGAGTTCCCGGCGCTTCCCAGATACCGGGGTGGATGTCGACGCCGACCATGTAGAGGCCGTCGCCCGGCATGAAATTCGCGGGCTCGGCGGCCGCGGTTCCGCCTCCGAACAAGGTCGCGGCGGACGCCATCGCCCCCGCGATCACGAGCATGCGCATGCGCTCTGTCTCCTCGATGTTCGCGCCCATAACTGGGCGGATGACCTGCGGAGATCCCCACATCTCCCGGCCCAGATCTACCAGAGTCGTCCGCGGAAGTGGGGGTATTCGAGAGATTTCTGTCACATGCACACCGCGTTCGCACGAATTCGCCGTTATCGCGGGTCGGTGGTGTCATCGTCCTGAGTCGCCGCGATATCGATGGTGTGAGAGGTATTCGGCCATTGGGTGCGCTCACGGAGCAGCGGCGTACGTGTAGTGCCCACTGCGCAGGCTTGTGCACCGAAGAGGGTTTGGCTCGAGTACTGGCCGCCGATGGGGGTTTGCTGCACTGGCGCGCGCGACGCGGCCTCGGGGACGCGGGCTTGGCCGAGCACGCGGTGCAGGAGACGTTGCTACGGGCCTGGCGCTCCTGTTGCCTGTTCGACCCGCGCCGCGGCAGCGTGCGCACCTGGCTGCTCGCCATCGAGCGCAACGTCATCATCGACATCGCGCGCGCCCGCGCGGCGCGACCGTTCGACACGGCATGGGACGAGATCGGTGACGCCGCCGGCGAGAGCCCGATCGCCCACCCCGACTTCGCCGACAGGCTGATCGACGGCCTGCTGGTCGCCGAATTGCTGTCCCGGCTGCCCTCGGCCCAGCGCGAGGCGGTCGTCGAGGTGATCCTGCGCGACCGTGCCTACCGCGAGGTGGCCGCGGACTTCGGTGTCCCGGTCGGCACCGTGAAAACCCGCGTGCACTACGCGCTGCGCTCGCTGCGCCAACTCCCGTCCGGCGCCTGATCCCGGCGATCCGGTTCGCGATCGAGCGAGAGGCCCCCTTACCGTGGTCGGCAGTGTCCGAACCAAGCCGGAGTTGACCGATGCCGACCGAAGACCGCGGTGACCTGCGAATCGACCGACGGACCGCGCTGGCGGGCGTCGGGGTGGCCGCCGCTGCGGTGACGGTGGCCGCCTGCGCGTCCGCCGAACCGTCCGCGCGCGAGGTCGCGCCGGGCACCGAGGTCGCGAAGGTGGCCGACGTGCCGGTCGGCGGCGCCGTGATCGCCGGTGGCACCGTCGTGACCCAACCGCAAGCCGGAGTCTTTCAAGGCTTTTCGGCCGCCTGCACGCACCTCGGCTGCACGGTGTCGAAGATCCAGCGCGAGACCATCGTCTGCCGCTGCCACGGCAGCGCGTTCCGATTCGACGGCACGGTAGCCACCGGGCCCGCCGAACGACCGCTCGCGCCGCGGGCCGTGCGGGTCGACGGCGACCGCATCGTGACCGCCTGAGGGGCGCTGCCCGCTGTAAGCCACTCCCGCTCAACGGCCCTTTCTCGGGGGTGATTTCAGTGCCTCTGACCAGCCGCGATGCCGCCTACTGTGTTGGTAACAGTTCGGTAACTGGACTTGCTTCGCCGTGCGCTGCGTTGCAAGAGTGAACCACTGGGTTTGGTGTTACTAGTGGGAAGGGAGGGGTGCTCCGTCCCGGGGCGCCGACCGAACATGAAGCCAAGCATCATCAAGGCCGGTATCTCCACCACCGTCACGGCCGCGGTGACCGCCACTCTCGCCGGGCTGTTCCCGGTCGCCGCGACGGCCGCCCCGGTCGCGCCGGAGATGGCGGGCAAGCTCGCAGGCAAAACGGTTTTCCTCGACCCCGGCCACCAGGGGTCGAACCACTCCGAGAACCTGGGCAGACAGGTGAACAACGGCCGGGGCGGCACCAAGGACTGCCAGACCACCGGCATGACCTCCGTCAACGGCGTGCCCGAACACACCATCAACTGGAACGTCGCCCAGCTGATCAAGACCTCGCTGGAAAGCATCGGCGCGCGGGTCGTGCTCAGTCGCCAGGACGACAGCGGTTGGGGCGGCTGCGTCGACGAACGGGCGCGAGCGGCCAACGAATCCGGCGCCGACGTGGCGGTGAGTATCCACGCCGACAGCGCGCCGCCCAATCTCCGCGGCTTCCACCTGATCGTCCCGGCGCTGCCCGTGTCCGACGCCAAGATCGGCCAGGTCCAGTCCGGGCCAGGCCTGACCGTGACGAAGGCGGTGCGCGACGCATACCTGCAAGCCGGATTCCCGGCCGCCACGTACGCCGGGGTGCAGGACGGTTTGCAGACGCGCTCCGACATCGCGGGCCCCGCGCTGACCGCGGTGCCGAACGTGTTCCTCGAGATGGGCAACGGCGCCAACGCGGAGGACGCCGCGCTGCTGGAGAGTCCCGAAGGTCAGCTGAAACACGCCATCGCGGTCACCACTGGACTGGTGAGCTACCTGCTCGGCACTTCGCCCGCGACGAACGGATCGGCCACCGACCTACCCGCCTCGGCGCCCGCGCAGTCAGAGCAGGCGATTCCAGCGGAGGCGCCCGCGCAGGCGGTGCCAGCGCAATCGGTCCCCGCGCAGTTCGATCCGAACGGCTCGACACCGGCCAACGGTGCGACGCAGGACGGCGCGGCGCCGCAGTCGCAGACCCTGCCGGGCACGACGCCGGGCAGCCAGCCGATCCCGGGCTCCGGCCAGGACACCATCCAGACGAACCCCAGCCGGTTGACACCGAACAGCCCGTCGACACCCGGAACCTACGCACTGCCCGGTAGCCCGTCGACCCCCGGCAGCCAGTCGACACCCGGCACTCAGTCGACGCCGGACTACCGGTCGAATTCGGAAACCGGCACCCTCGGCATTCTCGCGAACGACGTGCTGGAGCTGCTCATGCCACTGGCACGGACGCTCGGCATGGACGACACGATGATCACCGCGGAGCTGATCAACCTGGCCTACACCCTGGCCAGCACCCTGTTCGGACCCGCGAAGTAATCGCATCCGCCACCGAACGCCACCCGATCCGTCGGGTGGCGTTCGGCCGTTCCGACGGCCTTCGCGCGCCGACTATGGTGGTCCGGGTGGCTGACCGGATTCCTGTGCTGATCGTCGCCGGCTTTCTCGGCTCGGGGAAGACCACCCTGCTCAACCACCTGCTACGCAACAATCGGGGCACCCGAATCGGCGTGGTCGTCAACGACTTCGGGGCGATCAACATCGATTCCATGCTGGTCGCCGGGCAGGTGGACGCGATGGTCTCGCTCGGCAACGGCTGCGTCTGCTGCGCGGTCGACGTCACCGAGCTGGACGACCTGTTCACCCGGCTGGCGCAGCCGAGGGCGAACATCGACGTGATCGTGGTGGAGGCCAGCGGTCTCGCCGAGCCGCGCAATCTCATCCGCATGGTGGTCGGCAGCGACAACCCGCGCATCCGCTACGGCGGTCTGGTGGAAGTGGTCGACGCAGAACAGTTCCCGGCCACGCGCGAGCGCCACCCCGAACTGCTGACCCACCTGCGGCTGGCGGATCTGGTGGTGGTCAACAAGGCCGACCGGGTCGGCGCGGACGAACTGGAGACGCTGCGCGGCGAGATCGCCGACCTGGTCGGCACGGTCCCGGTCTACGCGACCACCCGCGGACGCATCGATCCAGGCCTGCTGTTCGACGAGCCGCTGCGGGCGACCCGGCGCGTCGCCGAGCAGCTCAGTTTCGACGAACTGCTCGCCGAGCACGACCACGAGCACCACGACGACCACCGGCACCTGCACGACGACTACACCAGCGTCTCCTTCACCAGCGAACGAGAACTGGATCCGCGCAGGCTGATCGACTTCCTGGAGGACCCGCCGCCCGGGCTGTTCCGCGCCAAGGGCTTCGCGGCGTTCGGCGTCGCGGCCGAGCGCCGGAAGTTCTTGCTGCACATGGTCGGAAGGCACATCGTCTTCGAGCCCGGCGCGTGGCGGCGCGGCGAACCGCGCACCAGCCAGCTGGTGCTGATCGGTGCGGGCATGCCGTCCGAGCCCACGCTCTCCCGCTTGCGCGAAACCGTGCACAACGCCGACGATTTCCTGGACGAGCAAGCGATGCTCGGCGTGTGGCGCTACACCCCGCACTGAGCGCGTCAGGGATTGGCGCGTTTTACCGCGAGCTGGCGCGTTCGGCGCTTCCCACGCGGCCGAGTTGTGGTGACACTGGCTGCACGCCCGCCGTGTTCGGGGACGGCGCTCTGCGCCGCGCGCGGCGTCGGTCAATGACCGTGATCGACCGTATCGATGTTGTGCGACCGATGGGAGAGTTCGGTGTCCGAGACGTGGGAGAGCGCCACCGCTTACGTGATCAACGCGCTGGAGGCCAAGGGGACCGCCACCCGCGATGATTTCGACGTACCCGCGATCGTCGCCGCCACCAGAGACATCGCCGAAGGCTGGGATTTCCGGGCCATCGAGGACGCCACCTTCTGGCGCATCGCGGCCAGCTTCCTGCGGGTGTGAGGTGTCAGTCGAACCGCTCACATCGGTGCGCGTGTTCGGCGATGCTCCAGCGCCGCGCCGCACGGCGCATCGAACCGGCGTCGGCGTAACCGAGCAGCTGCGCCTGCCGTGCCCGGGTCAGCGAGCCCGCCGACGCCGCCTGCCGCAAACGGGCATCGCGCGCCCGGTCCAGTTCCTTGCGCCACGTCGTGCCCGCCTCCATCAGCCTGCGCTGCAAGGTGCGCGGGCTGGTCGTCAATCGCCGGGCGACGCGGTGCAGCGAGGCGTCGCCCGCGTCGAGCGCCTCCGCCAGCGCCTCGGCGACGCGCCGCGGCCACGCCGAGGGCAGCGGCGGTGGCGGCGGCAGAGCGTCGGCCAAGGGGCGCAAGATCTTCGCCAGCACCGGGTCGGCGGTGGTCAGCGGGATATCCATATCGGTGGCGCGGAAGGTCATCGAGTCGGCCGACGCGCCGAATTCGATGGCGGCCGTGCCGAACACCTCGACGAAGGCGCGGTGATCGGCGGGCGCCTGCTGGCGCAGCGTGACACGGAGCGGCACGAGCGGTTCGCTGACCACGCGCCGAGCCCGGCTCAGCACCGCGCTCAATCCCCAGAGCTGGGTCAGGTCCCGTCCCACGCCCTCGCCGTCGATGATCTCGAGGTAGAGCGTCGTCTCCCGTTCGTTCTCGGCGATCAGGTCGAAGCGGTGATTGGTGGTGACCGCGGCGACATACGGTCCGCAGGTCGCCAAACCGGCGCCGAGGGTGGGCGCGGTCGAGAACAGGTAGTCGTACAACCCGAGACTCGTCAGCTCGTAGCGGCTGGCCACCTGCAACGCGACGGCGGGGTCGCCGAGCGCGTGCGCGCCGATTTCCCAGAGCCGGGAGAAAGTGTGGCTCGGCAGGTGCATGTCGTCGCCCGCCATCGTCCACTCCGGTAACCCGGTCTCCCGTATCAGCTTGTCCCGATCCGCTCCAGCAGCGGTGAGCTGCGAGATGACGAAACGGTGCAGCAAAACCTGGTCGGTACCCACGCGTCCTCCCTGCCCCACATCCGGATGAACACTCTGGGCGAGAACGCTAACGGCGCGGTGATTGATCCGTCATCCGATTCACATCACGAGATGGTCAACCGCAGGCGTTGACCCACTCCGACATGCCGTCGGCGAAGAGCTGCCGTTTCCAGATCGGCACCTCGTGTTTGATCCGGTCCACCAATTCCGCGCAGGCAGTGAAGGCTTCGGCTCGGTGCGGGGCGGCCACCGCGACCACGATGGCGAGATCGCCGATGGTCAGCGCGCCGATCCGGTGCACCGCTGCCACCGGAAGCCCGGTTGACGCGGTGGCTGCGGCGCAGCACTCGCGCAGGAAGCGTTCGGCCTCCGGATGGGCCGAGTACTCCAGCGCGGAAACGGCCTGACCGCCGTCGTGGTTGCGGACTTTGCCGGTGAAGACCACCACCGCGCCGTGTTCGGGACCGGTGACCGCTGCCTCTACTTCGGCGGGGTCGAGCGGTTGGTCGCTGATGCGGGCTACCCGCACCGTGGTCTCAGGTGTTGTCATGAGCGCCGCCTCCGGCTACTTGCGCGAGCAGATGATCGAGGAGCGGTTCGAGCACCGCGATACCGTCCTTCACCCCGCCCGGCGAACCGGGCAGGTTCACGATGACCGATCGACCGGCGAGTCCGGCGACCCCGCGGCTGAGCGCCGCCAGCGGGAACTTCGCGGTGCCGCGCTGCCGGATCGCCTCGGCCACGCCGGGCAGCTCGCGGTCCAACACGGCCAGCGTCGCCTCGGGCGTGGCGTCGGTGGGTGACGCGCCGGTGCCGCCGGTGCTGATCACCAGCGCGGGCGCGAACCGCAGGGCGTCGGCCAAGCCGACAGCGATCTCGGCGTCGGCGTAGACGAGCGGGCCGCGCACCGAGAAGCCGAGTCCGGCCAGCCATTCGACGAGCACGGGACCGGTGGTGTCCACCCTGGTGCCCGCGGCCACGCCCGTCGAGGCGACGAGCACGACCGCGGATCGATCCGCGTCATCGGGGTTTTCGTCCTGTTCCACCGCGGGAACGGTGGTCTCGGCGTCCGCACCCGATTCGCCGGGCCGCTGCCAGTGACCGCGCTTGCCGCCCTCCTTGGTGAGCAGCCGGACACCGTCGAGCGTGGCCGCCGGGTCGACCGCCTTGACCATGTCGTGCAGGGTGAGTCCGGCGACGGCGACCGCGGTCAGCGCCTCCATCTCCACACCCGTCGGTCCCTTCGTCTTGGCGGTCGCCTCGATGGTGATGGCCGTCTCGGTGAAGCCGAATTCGACCTTCACCGAGGACAGCGCCAGCTGATGGCACAGCGGAATCAGCTCGGAGGTCTTCTTGGCGCCCGCGATCCCGGCGATCCGCGCGGTGGACAGCACATCGGCCTTGGGCAGGTCGTCGGCGCGGACCAGCGCGACGACCTCCGCGGTGGTGTGCAGCGCACCGGCCGCCACGGCGACGCGGGTGGTGTCGGCCTTCGCGCTCACATCGACCATGCGGGCGCGACCTTCCTGGTCGACATGGGACAACTCGGTCATGAGAACCAGCCTGGCACAGTGTCGCGGCGCGGCGCGCATCCGCTCACAGTTCGTGGACGAGCACCGGTGTGCCCGCGGTCAGCTCGGTCGTGTCGGCGGGAATGTCGATCAGCACGTCGGCCCACGCCATCCCCGCGATCAGGTGTGAACCCGCACCGGAGAACGGTTCGACGCCGTTCTCGGTGAGTCGTCCGCGCAGGAACTGCCGCCGCCCCGCGGGGGACCGCACCGCCTCGAGCAACGGAACCTCGCTGGTGCGCACCGGCGGCAACCCGGACAGGTGGCGCAGGATCGGCCTGGCGAACACCTCGAACGACACCATCGTGCTCACCGGGTTGCCCGGGAAGCTGAGCACCGGGACGCCGTCCAGCACCGTCAGCCCCTGCGGCCCGCCGGGCTGCACCGCGACCGAGCCGAACACCCCGCCCTGCGCGGCGAGCACGTCCTTGACCACCTCGAAATCGCCCTTGGACACGCCGCCGGAGGTGAACACCAGATCCGCCGAACGCGTTGCGGAGGAGAGCAGTCGGCGGAACACCGCGGGATCGTCGGTGCTGTGCTCGACCGAGCCGACCGTCACGCCGTTGGCCGCCAGCGCGGCCGCGAGGGCGATGCCGTTGGAGTTGTAGATCTGTCCGGGGCGCAGCGGTCGGCCCGCGGGGACCAGTTCGTCGCCGGTGGTGATCACCGCCGCCCGCACCGGGTGGAAGACCGGCACCGTCGGCACCCCGACGGCAGCGAGCGCGGCGATGTGCCGCGGCGTCAGCGCGACGCCCGCGGGCACGAGCAGCGCGCCCGCGCGCACGTCGGTGCCCGGCTCGCGCACGAATTCGCCTGCGGCACGGCCGCGTTCGACGGTCACGGCGCGGCCGTCGGCGCGCGTGTCCTCCACCGGGACGACGCAGTCCGCGCCCGGCGGGATCGGCGCGCCGGTCATCACCTTCAGCGCCGCTCCGACGGGCAAGGGTGCCCGGCCCGGCTGTCCCGCGGCGACCACACCGGCCAGCGGCAGCGTCACCGGGGCGACCGCCACATCGTCGGCGCGCACCGCGTAGCCGTCCATCGCCGAGTTGCGGAACACCGGCAGATCGATCGGCGAGCGGACGTCGGCGGCCAGCTTGCGGCCCAGCGCGGCGGGCACCGCGACGGACTCGACCGGGCGTGCCGCGAGGGGGCGCAGCAGCTGTTCGATGCTGTCGCGGTAGTCGTCGACGGTCCTGGCCGTAGCGCCGGCTGGCCGAGAATTCATAGCGGAAAGCATAGTGGTCGAGCCTGATCTCACGGCCTGACATGGATGTTTGTGAGATCGACCGAACCGGGCGCTGCCCGTGATGCGGGGTAGACGACGCGTCATACTGGAAGGGTGACGTTGGTCGAGATGGGCATACCCGCCGTGCGATCAGGGCGCCCCTCGCTCGACGGACGCCCCGACACGCCTCTGCTGGTCGACCGCTTCGGGCGGGTGGCCCGCGATCTGCGGGTCTCGATCACCGAGAAGTGTTCGCTGCGCTGCACGTACTGCATGCCGGAGGAGGGGCTGCCGCCGATTCCGAAGGACGAGCTGCTGACCGTCGCCGAGATCGTGCGGCTGGTGGCGCTCGCCGTCGAGCAGCTCGGTGTGCGCGAGGTCCGGTTCACCGGCGGCGAACCGCTGATGCGCCGGGACCTGGAGCAGATCATCGCGGGCTGCCACGAACGACTGCCCGGCATTCCGCTGGCCATGACCACCAACGGCGTCGGCCTCGAGCATCGCGCCCGCGGGCTCGCCGCCGCCGGGCTGAGCCGGGTGAACGTCTCGCTGGACACCGTGGACCGCAACGGTTTCGCCAAGCTCACCCGCCGCGACCGCCTCGAATCGGTGCTCGCCGGTATCCGCGCCGCCCGCGCCGCGGGCCTGGCGCCGCTCAAGGTGAACGCGGTGCTGATGCGCGAAACCCTCTCCGGCGCGGCTGATCTGCTCCAGTGGTGCCTCGCCGAGGAGTGCGAGCTGCGGTTCATCGAGGAGATGCCGCTGGACGCCGACCACGAGTGGGCGCGCGCCAACATGGTGACCGCCGCCGAACTGCTCGACGTGCTCGGCGCCCGGTTCACCCTCACCGAAGCCGGTCGCTCCGATCCGTCCGCGCCCGCCGAGAAGTGGCTCGTCGACGGTGGCCCGGCCACGGTCGGCATCATCGCCACGGTGACGCGCAAGTTCTGCGACACCTGCGACCGCACCCGGCTGACCGCCGACGGCATGCTGCGCTCCTGCCTGTTCAGCGACCAGGAGTTCGATCTGCGCCAGGCCATCCGATCCGGCGCCGACGACGACGAACTGGCCACCATCTGGCGCGGCGCGATGTGGAACAAGTGGGCGGGACACGGCATCGACGCCGCGGACTTCGTGCCGCCGGAACGCACGATGGGAGCCATCGGTGGTTGAGGTCCGCTATTTCGCCGCCATCGCGGACGCCGTCGGCAAGGACTCCGAGCGCCTCGACCTGCCCGCCGACGCCACGGTCGCTGATCTGCGCACCAGCCTGGCCGCCGCGTACGGTCCCGACCTGGACAAGATGCTGGCGGTCTGCGCCTACCTCATCGGTGACGAACTCACCCGCGACCCGTCCGCGGCACTCAGCGGGCGCGTCGACGTGCTTCCGCCGTTCGCGGGGGGATAGGCACCGCCGCTCCGGTCGTGCGCGGGGCTGTGGACGGACTACCTCATGCGGCGCCGCCCGCCGCCTGTGTCCAGCTACAGTCGAGCCGTGGTGCAGAGCAAGGCGAGCGATGTGGACGGCTACCTGGCCGAGGTGCCGGAGGCCCGCCGTGCGGCGGTGACCCGGATGCGCGACCTGTGCCGTGCGGAATTGACGGGTTTCACCGAGGTCATGGCCTACGGCATGCCCTGCTACGAACGCGACGGCGTCGGCGAGATCGCGTTCGCCAACCAGAAGCAGTACATCTCCTTCTATCTACTGCGCACCGACGTGCGCGCGGCGTTCGCCGAGCGGCTGGCGGACCACGACATGGGCAAGGGCTGCCTGCGCTTCCGCAAGCCGGAGCTGATCGACTTCGACTTGGTCCGCGATCTGCTGCGGGCGACGGCGGCCACGGAAGGCGGACTCGTCTGCTGAGCGCGCCGAAAGATCTCGCCGCGGCGATGTAGAGAAACCGGCGCGCCGTTCGTCGTCCGAGTAGCAGGGGCATCGGGCCCCTCGAGACGAGGAAGGATGACGCGATGCACTATCTGGCGACATTGGTGGGACGCGAGGAGCCGGGCGTCGATCCCGGGACGCCCGAGTTCGACGCCGAAGTGGCGAAGTACGCGGCGTTCGAGGAGCGGGCGGCCGACGCGGTGGCGGGCGGGGTCGCGCTGTTCCCCTCCGCCGAGGCGATGCACGTCCGGCGTGATGGCGGACGGACTCTGGTCACCGACGGCCCGTTCGCCGAGCAGGCGGAGGTCGTCGGCGGGTTCTACGTGTTCGACGCGCCCGATCTGGACGCGACGATCGAGCTCGCGCGCCAGCTGCCCGCCGCGCAGGACGGCACGATCGAACTGCGGCCGATGGTCATGTGGTCGCCGCACGAGACGCCACGCGCGGACTGGTGGCTCGCGCTGTTGTGGGAAGCGCCGGACGCGGTGATCGCGCCTGGCACGCCCGAGTGGGACGCGGGGCTGGCCGAGCACGAGCGCTTCGGCGCGAAGTACGCGTCGGCGATCCGGGGCGGCGGCGCGCTGCAACCGCCGTCGTCGGCGACCACGCTGCGGGTCCGTGACGGCGAACTGCTGCTCACCGACGGACCGTTCACGGAGTTCGCGGAGGTGGTCGACGGTTTGTACCTGTTCGCGGCGGCGAGCCGAGCGGAGGCGGCGGAGATCGCGGCCGCGATTCCCCTCGGCGAGCGCGGGCGCACCGAGGTGCGTCAGGTCGTCGACCTGGGCGACTGACGGTGACCACCGGCCCGGCCGCGGGAATCGACGCTGTCTATCGCGCCGAGTTCGGCCGGGCCGTCGCGACCGTGGCCGGGATGGTCGGCGACATCGCCCTCGCCGAGGACGCGGTGCAGGAGGCGTTCGCCGACGCGTTGCGCACTTGGCCCGAGCGCGGCGAGCCCGCGAATCCGGGCGCTTGGATCACCACCGCGGCCCGGCGCCGGGCCCTGGACCGGCTGCGGCGCGAATCGGCAAGGGCGGTCAAGGAATACGACGCCGTCGTGGCGCGGGCGCCGATCGAGGAGGTCGAGGTGTCGCCGGTGGCGGACGACCAGCTGCGGATGATCTTCACCTGCTGCCACCCGGCGCTGTCGCCGCAGTCGCAGGTCGCGTTGACGCTGCGGCTGGTGTGCGGCATGCGAACGGTGGAGATCGCCAGAGCCTTTCTGCAACCGGAACACACCGTGGCGCAACGTCTCTCCCGCGCCAAGGCGAAGATCCGGCAGGCCGGTATTCCGTTGCGGGTGCCTCCGGCGCACCTGCTGCCGGAGCGGTTGCCCGTCGTGCTGGCGTGTGTGTATCTGGTGTTCACCGAAGGGTATTTCGCGACCTCCGGACCGTCGGCCGTGCGGGACGAGTTGTGCGACGAGGCGATTCGGCTCGGTCGGCTGCTGTGCGGGTTGCTGCCGGAGGAGCCGGAGGCGCGGGCGCTGCTGGCGTTGATGCTGTTGCAGGACAGCAGGCGCGGGCAACGGCGCGTCGCCGCAAGGAGTTCCGATGCGGAAGGGACGCACGGCGCCGAACGGGGCCGGTCTGCCGAAGGCGACTTGATTCCGTTGGAGGAGCAGGACCGGTCGGCCTGGAATCGCGAGGCCATCCGGGCCGGTCTGGCGTGCCTCGAGTCAGCGGCGGCCGACGGTGACGGGCCGTATCTGGCGCAGGCCCGCATCGCAGCGGCGCACGCGACGGCCCCCAGTTGGGACGAGACCGATTGGCACGCCATCGTCGCGAGCTACGACGAGCTGCTGCGCTACTCCGCCTCGCCCGCTGTCCGAGTGAATCGTGCCGTCGCCGTGGGCTTCTCGCGCGGATTCGACGCCGGGCTCGCCGCACTGGACGAGGTGGCCGACGATCCGCGCTTGGCCGGGACCCACCTGGTCCCGGCCACCCGCGCCGATCTCTTGCGCCGAGCCGGACGGAAACCCGAGGCCGCCGAGAGCTACCGGGCCGCCCTCGACATCGCGGAAAACGAGCAGGTCCGGCGGTTCCTGGCGCGGCGGCTCGCCGAAGTCGAGGCGGCCGAGTAAACCCCGGCCGCGTGACCCGTATCTTCAGCGCCACCAAGTATCGAGCGGCGTCACCGGGACGGTGCGCTTGTGCCTGGTGTTGCGGAAGATGCTCTCCACTCGGTCGGCCACCTCGGGTGTGACGTCCTTGCCCTCGAGGTAGTCGTCGATCTCGCTGTAGCGCAGGCCGAGCGCCTCTTCGTCGGGCAGCGCGGGCCGGTCGTCCTCGAGATCCGCGGTCGGCACCTTCGACCAGACGCTGGCGGGCGCGCCGAGTTCCTGGAGCAGCGCCGCGCCTTGGCGCTTGGTGAGACCGGTGAGCGGGGTCATGTCGACGCCGCCGTCGCCGTACTTGGTGAAGAACCCGGTGACCGCCTCGGCGGCATGGTCGGTGCCGACCACGAGCAGGTTCTCCTGACCGGCGATGGCGTACTGGATCACCATGCGCTCGCGGGCCTTGATGTTGCCGCGGACGAAATCGCTCAGCTTGCTCACCTTCAGCCCGGACGCGGTCTCGGCGGCCACCGCGTTGGCGCCGGGGCGTACGTTGACCACGACGGAACGGTCCGGTGCGACGAAGGTCATCGAGATCCTGGCGTCGGCCTCGTCGGACTGGACGCCGTAGGGGAGACGCACCGCGACGAAGATCGCTTCGAAGCCCTCCGCCCGCAGCTCCTCCGCGGCGAGCTGGCACAACCGCCCCGCCAGCGCGCTGTCCTGGCCGCCGCTGATGCCGAGCACGAAACCCTTTGCGGGCGTTGCGCGCAGATACTCCTTGAGGAAATCGACCCGGCGGCGCACCTCGAGCTTCGGCTCGATCGTCGGCTGGACACCCAATTCGCTGATGATCTGTTCGCGCAGACTAGCCATGGCTCCTCACTCTACTGGCGCGGTGGCCGGGACCACCCGGCGAACGAAGGCTTCCCAGTTGTCCCCGATCCGCTTCCCGTCGTATCGGAGGACATTCAGCTGGTACATCACCAGGGGCGCGGCGAGTGCGGCGAGCAGACCGTCGGCGAGCAAGGGAATCTCGCCCGGCGTGCCCGCCTGCCGCAACAGCATCGCCACGTGCGTCTTGAGCAGGCTGTACGGCCTGCCGGTATAGCGATTCTCGGCTTCGCTGACCTCGGCGGCCCGGTACAGCTCGCCCTCGACCTCGATGTCGAGTATCCGTGCGCGCCCGAACGCGACGAGCCGGTCCACCGGAGGCGCGCCGGGTCCGAGCGGTGGCGGCCCGAACATGAAGGCCCCTTGATACTTCTGCTCGGAGTGGTCGAGCAGCGCGCGCATCAGGCCGGAGCGGTTGCCGAAGCGGCGGAACACGGTGCCTTTGCCGACGCCGGCCCGCTTGGCGAGTTCGTCCATCGTCAGGCTGTCGACGCCGTGTTCGCGGACCAGATCCTGCGCCGCGTCCAGCAGCAGCTGTCGATTGCGCGCCGCGTCGGCGCGCTCGGTGGGCTCGGCGATGCCGGGCAGAGAGGCGCCGATGCGCAGCACGGGTCGCTCGCGCGGCGGTTCGCCTGCCGGCGGTGTGGGGTAGTTCACAGCCCTCTCACGGTCTCGTGGGAAGTAATCGGACCGCAGTCCGGTTAGTGTCTTGTGTCAGTCGGACACCATCTTCAGTACACCAGGGAGTTGCCATGAGCGAGCGTAGTGAGCGAATCATCAACACAGTGCCCCTGGCGAATGCCGAAGGCAGGAGCCAGACCCAGATCCTCGCTCTCGTGGGAAGCCTGCGCGCTGCCTCGATCAACCGCCAGCTCGCCGAAGCGGCTGTGCAGACCGCGCCGGACGGTGTCGAGGTGACCATCTACGAGGGCCTCGCCGACATCCCGTTCTACAACGAGGACATCGACGTCCCCGGCGCCGTGCCCGCCGCCGCGCAGCGGTTGCGCAACGCTGTCGCCGCCGCCGACGGTGTCCTCCTGGTGACCCCGGAATACAACGGCACCCTGTCCGCCGTGCTGAAGAACGCCATCGACTGGACCTCGCGGCCCTACGGTGCTGGCGCGTTGAAGGACAAGTCCGTCGCCGTCATCAGCGCCTCGATCAGCCCGAACGCGGCGCGGTGGGCGCACGGCGACGCGGTCAAGGCCATCGGCGTCGCGGGCGGCAAGGTCGTCGAGGCGGCGCACGCGCACTTCGGTGTGATCGGCGAGCGCTTCGGCGCCGCGCATCCGCGCCAGGACGCCGAGGCGCTCACCCAGCTCGGCGCGACGCTGCACGAGCTGGTGGACGCCGCGCGCGGGCAGCTGGTATCCGCCTGAGCCGTCCGGCGTCCGACGCAGCGCCGGCCCTCGGTGCCGCCCCCGCTCTCGTTCGAGGCGGGGGCGGACTTGTGTTTCCGATGTGTCGGGGTAGTGCACAAGGGGTAGACGATGCGGCGGTGACAGGTGTGACACAAGAGTTTGCTGAGAGAGCGCTACGGTACGGAATTGTGATCTGCACCACGGACGTGTCGGGTTGCGAATCGAGCGTCCTGGTACTTCTCGCGGTGGAATTACACCTATGCGACTCGCAACATGTCGTGTCGTTTCTTTCTGTCGGCCACTAGGTGTAGTGTCTTCGGTGCTGGAAGGCGGTGCGAGACCCACCGCGAGGAGCTATCGTCCGCAGCGGCGCTAGCAGGGGTTTCGAGACCGGATCCAGGAGTTTGCGCAGCGTACGTCGGATCACGCACTGCATACGGATCACCGGCTGTGGATCAGGCTCGCGATGTGAGCTCGGGCCCGGAGGCGGAAGCCCGCGTAACCAGGCCGCGAACATCGCGGATTAGGCACAGGAGAGAGGGACATCAATGACCATCACCGTGTACACCAAGCCCGCTTGCGTCCAGTGCAATGCCACCTACAAGGCCCTCGACAAGGCCGGGGTGGACTACGAGGTCATCGACATCTCCGAGAACGACGAGGCGCGTGACTACGTCATGGCCCTCGGTTACCTCCAGGCTCCGGTCGTCGTCGCGGGTGAGGACCACTGGTCCGGCTTCCGCCCCGACCGCATCAAGGCCCTGGCGGTCGCGGCGGCCTGATCGGCGCCACATCTTCGGCGTTCGTCCGATGGGAGAGGAGAAGCGATGTCCACGGGGACCGCGCTGGTCTACTTCTCCAGTGCCTCGGAGAACACACATCGTTTCGTCGAGAAGCTGGGACTCCCAGCCACTCGCATACCACTGCACACCGCCGATTCGCTGCGCGTCGACGAACCCTACGTGCTGATCGTCCCCACCTACGGGGGCGGTCGGCACGTTCTGGGGGGTAACAGGTCCGACAAGGACTTCGTGCCGCGGCAGGTCGCCAAGTTCCTCAACGATCCGCACAACCGCGCCCTGCTGCGCGGCGTCGTCGCGGCGGGAAACACGAACTTCGGCGATACCTATTGCTTTGCGGGAGAGGTGATCTCGCGCAAGTGCGGGGTGCCGTATCTGTATCGCTTCGAACTCATGGGAACCGCTGAGGACGTCGACCGCGTCCGAGAGGGATTGGGATTGTTTTGGCAACAGCAACGACAGCGCCCGCCGGAAAGACAGCTCGCTTAGAGCAGCCCCCGGTGCGCGGCGCCGACGCCGCGGGCGAGGTACTCGACTACCACGCCCTCAACGCGATGCTGAACTTGTACGGACCGAATGGCGAGATTCAGTTCGACAAGGACCGCGAGGCCGCCCACCAGTACTTCCTGCAGCACGTCAACCAGAACACCGTCTTCTTCCACAACCTGGACGAGAAGCTGGACTACCTGGTCGACGAGAACTACTACGAGGCAGAGGTTCTCGACCAGTACAGCAGGGCGTTCATCAAGAGTCTGTTCAAGCAGGCCTACGCGCACAAGTTCCGGTTCCCGACCTTCCTCGGCGCGTTCAAGTACTACACCTCGTACACGCTCAAGACCTTCGACGGCAAGCGCTACCTGGAGCGCTTCGAGGACCGTGTGTGCATGGTGGCGCTCACCCTGGCCGCCGGTGACGAGACCCTGGCGCGTCAGCTGGTCGACGAGATCATCGGCGGCCGCTTCCAGCCGGCCACCCCGACCTTCCTCAACTCGGGCAAGAAGCAGCGCGGCGAGCCGGTGTCGTGCTTCCTGCTGCGCATCGAGGACAACATGGAGTCCATCGGGCGCTCCATCAACTCGGCGCTGCAGCTGTCCAAGCGCGGCGGCGGTGTCGCCTTGCTGCTCAGCAACATTCGCGAGCACGGCGCGCCGATCAAGAAGATCGAGAACCAGAGCTCCGGCGTCATCCCGATCATGAAGCTGCTCGAGGACTCGTTCTCCTACGCCAACCAGCTCGGCGCGCGGCAGGGCGCGGGCGCGGTGTACCTGCACGCGCACCACCCGGACATCTACCGCTTCCTGGACACCAAGCGGGAGAACGCGGACGAGAAGATCCGCATCAAGACGCTCTCGCTCGGCGTGGTGATCCCCGACATCACCTTCGAACTGGCGAAGAAGAACGAGGACATGTACCTGTTCTCGCCGTACGACGTGGAGCGCATCTACGGCAAGCCGTTCGCCGACATCGACGTCACCGAGAAGTACTACGAGATGGTCGACGACAAGCGGATTCGCAAGTCGAAGATCAAGGCGCGCGAGTTCTTCCAGACCATCGCCGAGCTGCAGTTCGAATCGGGCTACCCGTACATCATGTTCGAGGACACGGTGAACAGGGCCAACCCGATCGCGGGCAAGATCACCCACTCCAACCTGTGCTCGGAGATCCTGCAGGTCTCCACCGCGTCGGAGTTCAACGACGACCTGTCCTACAAGAAGGTCGGCAAGGACATCTCCTGCAACCTGGGTTCGCTGAACATCGCCAAGGCGATGGACTCGCCGGACTTCGCGCAGACCATCGAGGTGGCCATCCGCGCGTTGACCGCGGTGTCGGACCAGACGCACATCTACTCGGTGCCGTCGATCGAGCAGGGCAACAACGAGTCCCACGCGATCGGGCTCGGGCAGATGAACCTGCACGGGTACCTGGCGCGCGAGCGGGTCCACTACGGATCCGAAGAGGGCATCGACTTCACCAACATCTACTTCTACACCGTGGTCTACCACGCGATCCGGGCGTCGAACCGGATCGCCATCGAGCGCGGCGCCTGGTTCGGCGGCTTCCCGGAATCCAAGTACGCCAGCGGCGAGTACTTCGACAAGTACACCGACCAGGCGTGGGAGCCGAAGACCGACCGGGTGCGTCAGCTGTTCGACGACGCGGGCGTGCACATCCCGACCCAGGACGACTGGCGCGAGTTGAAGGCCTCGGTCATGGAGCACGGCATCTACAACCAGAACCTGCAGGCGGTGCCGCCGACCGGCTCGATCTCCTACATCAACCACTCCACCAGCTCGATCCACCCGGTGGCGTCGAAGATCGAGATCCGCAAGGAAGGCAAGATCGGGCGCGTCTACTACCCGGCGCCCTACATGGACAACGACAACCTCGAGTACTACGAGGACGCCTACGAGATCGGCTACGAGAAGATCATCGACACCTACGCCGCGGCCACCCAGCACGTGGACCAGGGCCTGTCGCTGACCCTCTTCTTCAAGGACACGGCCACCACCCGTGACCTGAACAAGGCGCAGATCTACGCCTGGCGCAAGGGAATCAAGACGCTGTACTACATCCGGCTGCGGCAGATGGCGCTGGAGGGGACCGAGGTCGAGGGCTGCGTGAGCTGCATGTTGTGAGGCTTATGGCTCGATGAAAGGGGCGGCTTCCGTTGGGAGGCCGCCCCTTTCGTGTGCGGGTTGCGCTGGGGCCGGGTGAGCCGACGTCGTGACCGGACTCGGTCCGCAGTCGAATCAGGACAGCGCCGGGATGACCTCGCGCTCGAAGAGCTCGATGCCCGAGGTGTCGTAGGCGGACTCGGGGAAGTTGAGGATCGTGTAGCCCAAGCCGAGATCGCGGATCTTGGAGAGGTTTTCGACGATCTGCTCCGGGGTGCCGACGGCGGCGGTGCCGCGGAACAGGTCGTCGACCTGCTTGGCGGCCTGTTCGGCGCCCACGAACGGGATCAGCCGATCGCGCAGGGCGGCGAGGCGGTCCTCCACCTCGGACTCGGTGGCGCCGATCGCGACGTTGAAGTTCGAGGAGCGGACGATGGCGTCGAAGTCGGTGCCGACCTCGGCGCAGTGTCCGCGCAGGATCTCCGACTTGCGCGCGAACTCGTCGGGATTGCCGCTGAAATTGGTGTAATTCGCGAACTTCGCCGCGATGCGCAGCGTCTTCTGCTCACCGCCGCCCGCGATCCACAGCGGAATCCCGCCCTCCTGCAACGGAAGCGGACGGACGATCGCGCCGTCGACCTGGTAGTGCTTGCCGTCCAGGGTGGCCTTGCCCGCGGTCCACGCCTGCCGGAAGATCTGCACGCCCTCGTCGAGGCGGCCAAGGCGCACGCCCGCGGAGGGGAAGCCGTAGCCGTAGGCGCGCCACTCGTGCTCGTACCACCCGCCGCCGATGCCCATCTCGGCCCGGCCGCCCGAGATCACGTCCACCGTCGCGGCGACCTTCGCCAGGTAGGCCGGATTGCGGTAGCTGATCGCGGTACACATCTGGCCGAGCCGCACCCGCGAGGTGCTCGCCGCGAACGCCGACATCAGTGTCCACGCCTCGTGCGTGGCCTCCTCGGTGGGGACCGGGACCGTGTGGAAATGGTCGTAGACCCAGATCGACTCCCACGCGTCGTTCGCGTCGGCGCGCTGCGCCAGATTCCGCATCACCTCCCACTGCGCGGCGGGCTCGATCCCCACCAGATCCAACCGCCAGCCCTGTGGGACGAACAATCCGAAGCGCACAGACTTCTCCTTCGCATATCCGAGCGAGACCTGTCCCGGCCATCCTGCCGCGAACCCGCCCCACCCTGCCCACTCCCCACCTCGACATCAACCATTCCACGCGCCCCGCGCCGAACTCCCGCCGAGCGCGAGCCGAGGCCCGCCGATTCGCGGCGCGTTCTACCGGCTCAGTCGGTCTGCTTGGGATGGCCCGAGCGGGCCAGCACCACCCAGACGATTCGTCGTTCCGAGTCGGGGCAGTACCAGATGCGGCCGCTCGCGCTCACTTCGTACTGCCACTGCCGCGGTGGGGCGACTATCTGGGGAGGAGGCCGAGGGTGGCTAGTTCGCCGGTGAGGTCGGTGGGGGAGGAGGTGACGGTGCGGGCGCCTGCGGCGATGGCCTGGTCGCTGGTGTCGCAGCAGGCGGTGTGGGCGCTGGTGAAGACGAGGACGGGGGTGGTGAGGCCGCGGGCACGGACGGTTTCGGTGAGGCGCAGGCCCGCGTCGGGGACGGCGGAGCCATTTTCGGTGCGGTTCATGTCGGTGATGATCGCGCCGTAGCGGCGGGTCGACAGCAGGTCGGTGGCGGCCGCGGTGGTCAGTGCGGTGTCGACGCGAATTCCGTTGCGTTCCAACCGGTCGATGAGGAAGGCGTTGTTGGAAGGGTGGTCGTCCACCCACAGGATCGCGCTCGCGACAGGGGATTCCGGATGAGGCGCGGCCGTGCCGAGGTCCAAGGAGCTGCCGACGTCCTCCGCGGCGCCGGATCGGGTGTCGTCTCCGGTGCCGGGCAGGCCGCGGACCTGTCCCGCGCCGGGGTCGAGCGCACGTTCGGCGGTGAGCTGATCGACCTGCTCGCGCAGTCTGCGGACCTGGACCTGCAGATCCTCGATCATATTCTCCTGCTGCTCGCTGACCTGCTTCATGTCCAGCTCTTGCCCGCCGATGCGCAAGGTGAACTGCCTGCGCGCCGCCGAGCTGATCACCCGCGCCAACGGACCGCGGAACATACACAGCGCGGCCGCCGCGAGCAACGGCCACAGCAGCGCCGCGACAGCATCGATCGTCTCGTTCACAGCTCCCCCTTGTGACGTGTCCCCAACGAGCACAACGTATTTCGCCAGAACCCCGCCCGACTATAAGGTCCCCCCGCGTCCCCCACAACCCGGACCACCGCGAATACCACTGTCCACGGCGCGGAAATTCGGCCTACGATTCGAAGAGGGGCCGATTTGTGGGAGGTGCGCATGTCGCAGACATCGATCGATGTGGATGATGCCGCCCTGGCGGTGGTCGGTGTGCTGCTCGGCACGACGGACACCGAGGAAACGGTGAACGCGGCACTGCACGAGGTGATCGCGCAACGTAAGCGGCTGGCGATGCTGGAGCGGATGATGGTCCGTTCCCGCGAGAAGGTCGACCAGGCGCCTGACCCGTGGCGCAAGACCGTCTCCTGGTAACGGGGAACGCGGGAAAGCCCGGCGCTGGAGCGAAATTCGGTGGCCGGTCAGCTCGGCCGAGGTCATGCTTGGTGCGATGAACAACGAACGACAGTATCGACTCGGCGTGGACTTCGGCCGGGTCATCCAGGGCGCCGCGCTGCCTTCCGGCGACGCCGACACCGTCTTCCTCGGCGGCGGCGACACGGACGCCATGCGAACTCCACCGAGCCCCAACGCTTTCGAGGTCCTCGCACGCTTGGTCGCGCTGTTCGAGCGGCGCGCCTGGATCATCTCCAAATGCGGTCCGCGCGTGGAAGAACGCACCCAGCGGTGGCTCGACCACCACGACTTCTACGAGCGGACCGGACTTCCGCGCGGCAACCTCCGCTTCTGCCGGGAACGCGCCGACAAGGCGATTCACTGCGCCGAACTCGGCATCACGCACATGATCGACGACCGTCTGGACGTGCACCGGGCGCTGCGCGGTCTGGTGCCGCATCTCTATCTTTTCGGCGTGCAATCCGGCCCGATCC
This sequence comes from Nocardia sp. CNS-044, assembly GCF_059570515.1. Taxonomy (NCBI): domain Bacteria; kingdom Bacillati; phylum Actinomycetota; class Actinomycetes; order Mycobacteriales; family Nocardiaceae; genus Nocardia; species Nocardia sp. CNS-044. Next base: position 109,287 of record NZ_JCANSX010000006.1, on the reverse strand, counting down.
CGGAGTGGGTCGAACATGTGCTGACCTGGGACGATGCGGAACCCGCTGTGGTGGCTTCGATCACGCCGCGACCCGCGGAAGGGTGACGACACGCCGCTCGCCGTGAAACATGGGGTTGAAACATGTATCCTTCACGGGGACGCATTCGCGTTCGAATTCTGTTGACCAGGTAAACGGCGCGCGACCGATCGGTCGCGGCGGGGACGATCAGGAGGTGGGTTGCCATGCGCAGTGAACCTCCCAGTCGAAGGCCGCGCGGCGCCGCCCCTTCGCATACCTGGTAGGTCTGCGTCGCCCGGGTGGGCGCCTCGCGGTGTGAAACTTCGTGCACTTTTCACCCCACGCTGTGCTGAGGACCTCCCATGTCGCAGATCGATCTCATCGAAGCACGCCCGGTTACGACCGAGTCCCTGCCGGACTTCGTCGCCGAGCACCGTGTCGACGCCGCCCTCGACTGGCTCGACAACCACCCGCCGCACTTCATCGCCGACCAGCTGGCCAGGATGGACGCCGTCCAGGCTGGCATGGCGTTCCGGCTGCTGGACAAGGATCTGGCGCTGGCCGTCTTCGAGGAGCTCGAGCCGGTCGACCAGCAGCAGATCCTGCAGGGCCTGCGTGATCAGAGCTTCCGTGAGCTGGTCGAGGGCATGGCCCCGGACGACCGTGCGCGCATGTTGCGCGAGGCGCCCGCCAAGGTCGCCAAGAAGGTGCTCGCCGGTCTGAGCCCGCGCGAGCGGCGGATGACCGCCGCCCTGCTCGGCTATCCCGAGGGCTCCGCGGGCCAGTACATGACGCCCGAGGTGGTCGCGTTGCCGCGCAACCTGACCGTCGCGGAGGCGCTGGCCACGGTGCGCGCCAAGGGCACGGGCGCGGAAACGGTGTACACGCTGCCCGTCGTCGACGCGGGCCGTCGGCTCACCGGCGTCGTCGAGCTGCGGGAACTGGTGCTGGCCCGACCCGACACCATGGTGTCCGAGCTGGTCGTCACCGAGCCCGCGTTCGCCCGCGCGACCGACTCCGCCGAGAAGGCCGCCCGCCTGATGCGCGAGACCAACGACATCAACCTGCCGGTGGTGGACAGCGAGGACCGCCTCGTCGGCCTGCTCACCATCGACGACGCAGTGGAGGTCATCGAGGCCGCCGACAGCGAGGACGTCGCCCGCCAGGCCGGTTCGGCGCCGTGGGAGGGCCACTACATGGCGGCGGGCGTCTTCCAGCTGGCCCGCTACCGCGCGCTGTGGCTGATGCTGCTGCTCTTCGCGGCGACGCTCACGGTGAGCGTCACCGATTTCTTCGAGGGCACCCTGGAGCAGGCCGCGCACCTCGCGCTGTTCATTCCGCTGCTGATCGGCGCGGGCGGCAACGCGGGCGCCCAGGCGGCCACCGCGTGTGTGCGCGCGCTCGCCGTCGGCGAGGTGCGGGTCTCGGACCTGTTCAAGGTGATCTGGCGCGAATGCCGGGTCGGTCTGGTGCTCGGATCCCTTTTGGCCACTGCGGGTTTGGTGATCGGCGGGCTGTTCGTCGGTCCGCGCATCGCGGTGGTGGTGGCGATCACCCTGGTGCTGATCTGCGCGTGGGCCGCCACCATAGGGGGCACCATGCCGTTGCTGGCCAAGAAGCTGCGCATCGACCCGGCGGTCGTGTCGGCGCCGATGGTGACGACACTGGTGGACGCCACCGGTCTGATCATCTACTTCACGACGGCGAAGTTGGTCCTCGGCATCTGACCCGCTATCGCTCGGGGAACAGGGCGAGCACCTGGGCCGCGACCTCGGCGGCCACCTCGTCGGACGCCGAGGTGACCTCGACGACAGGTACCCGCGGACCGTGGGCGGTGCTTCCCGAGGGCAGCTCGGGGCCGACCTGGGCGGTGAAGATCGGAATGGTGTTGTCGTACACCGAGACCGAACGACGGACGGGGCGCCCATCGATGCGCACCTCGGTGCCCTGCTCGGCGAGGTAGTCGGGGATCCGGTATTCGTAGCCGACGGTGACGACCTCGTCCCGGTAGCGGAACCGGCACGCGGTCAGGCGCGGTTCGCCGGTATCGGCGGTGCCGGACAGCCGGGCGCGCACCGCGCAGGGGTCGGCGCCGAGCAGGACGGTGCGCACGGTGTCGGGTGACGTGCCCTGGACCGGACCCGCACGCCACCTGTCCAGCACCCCGGGGGTGAGCCGCTCGGCGAGCGCGCAGGGATCGTTCGCGGTGACGCCGAGATAGATGGCCGCGCCCGCCGGAAATCGGGAGGTGGTTCCGCACGCTGTCGCCGGTCCGGTCTCGCGGTCGGGGACGACGCGCACGCTCACGTCGCCGATCGGCTTGGTCGCGCCGGTCAGTTCGGCCAGTAGCGTCGGTGACCAGTACGCGATGACGACGTCCGCCTGCTCTTCGCGCTCGACCTCGGCGGTGCAGGAGTACAGGTCGGTCGTCACCCTGCGCACCTCGCCCAGATCGGCGAGGACGTCGCGGGGAAGCAGAGCGCACACGTCGATCTGACGGGCGCCCGAGGCGACCTCCTGGCGTTGCTGTTCGGTGTGCGCGGGCTGTGACCAGAATTCCGGGGGATGCGCGGGTTGGACGGTGGCGGCTTCCTCGCTCGAACCGCCGCAGCCCGCCGCGACGAGCAGCGCGGCGGCGGTCAGGACGAGTATGCGGTGCATCGGATCCTCCGTCCGCGATGGCCGTGCCCGATCGAGTGCTCGCCTATCGAGTCTGCCGTTCGAGCAATCCCCGCGCAAACATCACCGTCGTCACCGGGATCAGGCGGCCGCCTGACCCGTCACCTTCTGGGCGACCTCGTCGGTGTCCGCGCGGATGTCGGCGCCGGGATCCACCGTCGCCGGTTCAGGAGAAGAGCGAAAGCGCTTGCCGCACGACTTCTTTCGCGACATCGTCGGATTCGGCATGGACGCTGACGATCGGCACGGACGGGCCGAACGTCTCCGACGGCTCGGCCTGCGGCAGGTCGGGGCCGACCGGCGCGTTGTATGTGCGGATCGGGTCGTTGTCGCCGGACGGGTTGGACCGGTAGACGTCGTGACCGTCGATCGTGACAGCCGTGGCGGCGGCGGTGAGCACACGCCGGTATCTGTTCTCGTAGGTCAGGATCACCTCCTCGTCCCGGTAGGTGAAACCGCAGCCGTTCAGCGTTCGTTTGACGCCGAACTCGACGGTGCCGGTCAACTTGCCGCGCACCGCGCATGGGTCGGCGCCGTGCAGGACGGTGGGCGCGGTGTCGGGCGAGGTGCCTTGCTGCGGCCCCGAGCGCCACCGGTCGAGCATCCCCGGGACCAAGCCTTCGATCGTCGCGCACAGATCGGTCGACGTTTTTGTCTCGATGTCGAGATACACGCCGACGCCCGCCGGGAACCTGGCGGTCACGCTGCACCGCCGCTCCGAAGCGACGGTCCAGGTCGTGATGTCGCCGAGCTGACGCACCGTGCCGCGGTCCTGCGGAAACTGATCCGGCAGCGCGTTCGTCGACCACTTCAGCTTGGTGCCCTCGAGGTAGCCCGCAGGGCCCAGCGATGCCTTGCACGAGGTCGGCTGATCGTTCTCCACGGCGCGCACCGCGCCGAATTCGGTGAGTTGGCCGAGCGTCTCGCGCGGAAGCAGCGCGCACACATCGATCCGGCGGGTGTGCCGCAGCACCTCGTCACGCTGCTGGTCGTTCTCCGGGACCTTGGACCAGAAACCCGCTGCCACAACGGATTCCGTGGCCGACGCCGAGTTCGTCGCCGGTTCGGACTGACATCCGGCGGCGGTCAGGGCGATCACGCCCACCAGTAGTAGTCGACGCAGCATCGAGTCCCCCTTCATCGCAACGGATCCGAGATGGCTCGAACTCCCGCGAACCATCGCCGCCGAGTCTGCCCGTAGTGCCGCTGTCTCGCAAAACGGGGATTGCATTGGCCGGGAGCGAGATGCGTACATTCCCCAGGCCAGGGCGGATCGTCGTCCTCGAGGGTTCTCCAGGCTGGGTGAAGACAGCCCCCGCGTGTCAGGCGGCGGGGAACAGCGCGGTCGCCCGGCGCAGGACCTCTTCCACCACGGCCCCGTCGTGGCCGTACACGTTCACGACCGGGAGCTTTGGTCCCAGGAAGGACTCGGGTTGGGCCGATGGCACTACCGGTCCCACTATCGCGTTGTACGAATGGAGCTCGGTGGCGTCCGGATCGCCGTATCCGAGATGCCCATTGATGGTGAAGATCGGTTCGCCCTTGACGACCAGCGCTTCCTTGTCATAGGTGTACTGAACCTCGATGTCGTCGCCGCGGTATGGGAAGGAGCACTTCCACTCGCGCTGGTCCGCTACCGCCAGAGGGACGCCGAGTTCGTTCGCGACCGCGCAGGGATCGCGGCCGAGCAGGGCGGTCAGCGGTGTATCCGGCGAGGTGCCGTGCGCGGGTTCCTTGTCGAGCTGGGCGAGGATGGTCGGTATTACGGCTTCGGCGACCGGGCACGGTTCCGTGCCGAGGGGGGTCGTGACGAAGATCATCACGGCCGCGGTCGAGGGGAAGCTCGCGCTCGCGGTGCAATTGCGCTGGACCAGCTGGTCCTGGAGGTCGGGATTGGCGTCGAGATCGCTCAACGTGCCGACCGTGACAGCGCCGATCGTCGTCGTGCGACCGGGTTCCGACTGTTTGATGCCGTTCGGTGCGACCAACAGCGACCAGCTCAGCTCGGTTCCTTTCCCGGCTTCGGTCGACCCCATCCGCGCTTCGCACCAATCGGGCCTGCGGACATCCACCCAGCGCACGGTATCGATCTTCGCCAGTTCACTGCGTGGGATGAGCGCGCACGGGTCGATCGCGCGAATCTTGCGCAGCAGTTCCCAACGCTGTTCGTCGGTCTGCGGGGCGGTGGACCAGTATCCGCTGGAACCGGTGGGTGTGGGTGGCAGGTCGTCTTGACAGGACGTGACACCCAGCAGGACAACAGCGGCTGCGGCGATCATCGCGAATCTGCGTAGCACAGTGACCCCCCTTGTGCGGCGCGCCGAGTGCGCGCGTTCCTGGGCAGCAGTCTGCCCGCTCGTCGGCGCGCGTCGCAAACAGCCGCGGCGTGGCGCCGGTGAGTGGTCGGGTATTCCGTCGGTCGATGCACGTTCGACTGCCGTCGCCGCTGACCCGAGGCGGCCGCTCACGCCGCGGGGAAGTACGAGGCTACCTGGCGCACAACCTCTTCCACTGTGGCAGCGTCCTTGCCCAGGACGGTGACGACCGGAAAGCGAGGTCCCATGAAGGCGGGCTCGGCGGTGAATATTTCCGGGCCGACGAGCGCCGTGGATGCCCGGGCCTCGTCCAGATCCTTGCGATAGACGCGACGCCCGTTCACGATGAGCGGCTCGCCCTCGGCGAAGAGCTTCTCCTGGTCGTAGGTGTATTCGACCAGGACGGTGTCGCCACGGTAGGTGAAGATGCACTTCCATACTTGCTGCGCCTCGATGGACGGCGTGGCGCCGAGACCGCGCGCCACCCGGCACGGATCGGTGCCGTGCAGAACGGTCTTCGGGGTATCGGGTGAGGTGCCCTGCCCGGGGGAACGGTTCAGATTGGCCAGCAGCGCGGGCACCACCTCCTCGACGACGGAGCAGGGTTCGGTGCCCAGGGGGGTAGTGACGAAAAGCATGACCGCTGCGGTCGAGGGCAAGGTGACCGTGGCGGTGCATTTCCGCTCGACGAGTTCGTCCTTCTTGCTGGGATCGGCATCGACGTCGGCGAGCATGGTGACCTTTGCTGCGCCCACGGTGGTCGCCCGGGCGCCCTCTCCGATGTGGAGTCCGTTGGGTGCGAACAACAGCGACCAGTCGATCTTGGTGCGTCCGGTCGCTTCCATGACGGTGCTGCACCATTCCGGCCTGCGCGCCTCGACCCGCACCACCGACCCGAATCGGCTCAGGTCCGCGCGGGGAATCAACGCACACGGGTCGACCGCGCGAACCCGCCGCAACACCTCCCAGCGCTGTTCGTCGGTCTCGGGCACCGTGGACCAGAACATGTCGCTTTTCGGCGAGGCAGGCATTTCCTCCAGGCATCCCGCCGATATCGCGACGAGGGCGAGGGCAACTACGGCCTGCGCGAACCTGCGCAATACAGCGAACCCCCCTTGTGCGGCGCATCGAGTGCGCGACTTCTGGTACAGCACTCTGCCCCAACTATGCGGTGCGGGCCAAACGGTCCAGGTGGCGGCGGCGGGGTTCCACCTGAGGTGTGTGGAGTCGGTGATTGGGGTGTTTCCCGGCCGTCTCGGCGGGTCGCGGGACCGATTCGGTCCCGGCAAACGGCCGCCGATGGGTGGACCACGGACCGGACGCGGGCGAGTTCTTCCGGCTAACTGCTGGCGATGGCTAACTGCTGGCGATCGATCCCCGCTGGCCGAGGACCGCTGCGGTCGCGCGCGGACGGGTACCGCAGAATGGGTGCCGCGCGCGGTGGTCCCACGGCGAAACGGTTGTCCGTGACGTGCGCCGCAGCGACACAAGGTGTTGTGCTGCATGGAGTTCTGAGCCACTAGGAGTAGTGTTCGGTGGTAGGAACTCTGTGACGGCAGCGTGCTCGGGAAAGGTGTGGAGGCAGGATGAAGCTGATCGATCGGGTAAGCGCCATCAATTGGAATCGGGTGCCCGACGAGAAGGATGCCGAGGTCTGGGACCGGCTGACCGGCAACTTCTGGCTGCCGGAGAAGGTTCCGGTGTCCAACGACATCCCCTCGTGGAACACGCTGACCGCCGACGAGAAGCAGCTGACCATGCGGGTCTTCACCGGCCTGACCCTGCTCGACACCATCCAGGGCACCGTCGGCGCGGTGAGCCTGATCCCGGACGCGCTGACCCCGCACGAGGAGGCGGTGCTCACCAACATCGCGTTCATGGAGTCGGTGCACGCGAAGAGCTACAGCTCCATCTTCTCCACGCTGTGCTCCACCAAGGAGATCGACGAGGCGTTCCGCTGGTCCGAGGAGAACCGGAACCTGCAGCGCAAGGCCGAGATCGTGCTGGCCTACTACAACGGTGAGGACCCGCTCAAGCGCAAGGTGGCCTCCACGCTGCTGGAGAGCTTCCTGTTCTACTCCGGCTTCTACCTGCCGATGCACTGGTCCTCGCGGGCCAAGCTGACCAACACCGCCGACATGATCCGCCTGATCATCCGCGACGAGGCCGTGCACGGGTACTACATCGGCTACAAGTACCAGAAGGGCCTCGAGCTGGTCTCCCAGGCCGAGCGCGACGAGCTGAAGAACTACACCTTCGAGCTGCTCTTCGAGCTCTACGACAACGAGGTCGAATACACCCAGGACCTCTACGACGAGGTCGGCCTCACCGAGGACGTCAAGAAGTTCCTGCGCTACAACGCCAACAAGGCGCTGATGAACCTCGGTTACGAGGGGCTGTTCCCGAAGGACGAGACCGACGTGAATCCGGCCATCCTCTCGGCGCTTTCGCCGAACGCGGACGAGAACCACGACTTCTTCTCCGGCTCCGGATCGTCGTACGTGATCGGCAAGGCGGTCAACACCGAGGACGAGGACTGGGAGTTCTGAGCGTCCACGCGTGAACCGGGGCCCCGCCGATGCGGGGCCCCGTCTTTATGCCGCTCAGGTTTTTCGGGTTTGCCGCTCAGCGGGTTCCGGTCTCACACGGCTCAGCGGGTTTCCCGAGCTCAGCGGCCGGGCGGCGGACCGCCGGGGCGGCCGGACGGCGGGCCGCCGGGTCTACCGAAACCCTCTTCGGGAGAGGAGTTCTCGGATCTCGCGGCGACGCCGATGGTCAGCGCGACCGTGAGGCCGGAGGCGGGTGTTCCGGTGACGGTGGCCAGCTCCGTGTCCCAGCCGTCGCCGAACACGTTGTCCGAGGCGAGCGAGACGTCGGACATGTTGCGGATGCTCTGTGCGTAACCGGAGTCCTGCGCGAAGACCGCCTCGCACGCGTCCTGGGGGAGCGCGATCTGCGAGGTGAGGCGGGCGTTGCTGCCCGCGACCGCGGTTTCCAAGGAGTCGTAGACCTCGAAGTGGATGTGCGGCCAGCGGCCCGAATAGCAGGCAGGGAAGATCGAGGTGAACGTCACCGCGCCGGTCTCGTCGGCGACTTGCACGCCGCGCAGATAGTTCTGGTCGGTGACGCCCGGGCTGTAGAGCGAGTACGCGCCGGATCGGTCGCAATGCCAGACGTAGACGGCCATGCCCGCGCCCGCGGCGCCGTTCTTCGCGAGATCGCGCAGCGAGAGCCGCAGTGTCATCGGCACGCCTTCCGCCACACCGGAATACGAGCCGAAGCTGGTGGTGATGTCGGAGCGGACCACCCCGGATTCGATGAGCACATTGGGCCCGTTGGAGCCGTCACCCGGGTACGGTCCCGCCGTCTCCTGCGGCGCCGCGCTCACCGCGCCCGTGTCGCTCGCCGCCGCGCTCGTGGTCGTGCTCGTAGCGCTCGACGTGCCGGTGGTCGTGGCCGTCGCGCAAGCGGTCGCCGCCGTCGCCGCCCCGGCGATCCCGAGAAAGGTCAGCGCTCGCCGCCGCGACATGACCCGCAGGTCGTGCGCCAGACCGAGATCGTGCTCGTGCACCCCACCATTCCTGTCCACCACATTCCTCCTCCGCTCGTTCCGCGTCGACAGCGAAGGTATGAGGCCCTGCTCGGACCCGACTGGGACATCGCTGGGAGTTCGCTGTGAGGGTGTGGACTTCGCGGTTCCGCGCGCGGTGAGTTCAGGGGAGCGGCCGTGCGATCAGTCGGTGACGTACCCGTTCAGCGTCTTCTGCAGATCGCTGAGCAGTGCGCGGGCGGCGGTGAGTCCGTCGCCGTGCCACACGCTGTCCTCGACGGCGAAGACGCGACGGTCGCTCGCGGCGCCCAGTTCCTTCCATGCGTCGCCGCGCATCACCTTCTCGCCCTGCGCTTTACCGGATTCACCGGCGAGCACGACGTAGATGATGTCGCCTTCGACCTTGGTGTCGAGGTCGCCGGTGGGAACGTCGAAGGACGCGCCGCGCTGGGCGGTGGGGCGCTGGACGCCCGCGTCCGCCAAGACCCTGCCCGCGAAACTGTCACCGCCCTGAACTTGGACGGCGTCGCCGGTGAACCGGACGACCGAGGCTTGACTCTGGTTGGCGGCGATGGCGTTTCCGATGTCGGCGGCTTCGGTGCGGTAGTTCTCCACGGCCGTGTTCGCCGCGCCGCTTCGGTCCAAACCCGCCGCGAAGGCGCTGAATTCGGCCTGCCAGCTGTTCGATGTTCCGACCAGCACGGTCGGTGCGATGGCTCGCAACGCGTCGAAAGTGGCCGCGCCCGAGGGCTGTTCGCCGATGATGACGTCGGGACGCAGTTCCGCGATCTTGGCCAGGTCGGGTGCGGCGGCGGTGCCGACGCTCGGGATCTTCAGTACGCCGGTGCCGAGGAATTCGGGCTGCGGACGTTCGCCGTCCACGGTCACCGCGCCGACGACACGCTCCCACAGGCCGAGGGCGCAGGTGGCGTCCAGCGCGGAGGTGGTCAGCACGACGATGCGCTGCGGATCGGCGGGCACCTCCGAGACCCCGGCGGCGTGCGTGACGCTGCGGGTGCCCGAGGCCTGATCGGGCGCGCTGGGCAGGGCGCAGGCCTTGGTCGTGTCGCGCTCCAGGCCGACGACGCCCGCGCCCGCGATGTTGGTGGTGGTGCGGATGATCGAACTCGCGTCGTCGGTCTGGTTACCGCAGCCGACCAGCACCGCGGCGCAGACGGCCGCGACGGCGACAGTGCCGTTACGGATGACGACAGCGCCGTAACGGGCGGCGACAACGCGATTTCGGGTGCGTACGAGTGCGCTCACCGGCATGCCGGAGAGGGTACAGGCGTCCGGCGGCGCCACCGAGGCGCGGGGCGGCCCGCGCCTCGGCGAGCGAGCTCTCAGGCGACGTCACCGCCGAGGTTGAAGATCGCGCCGGTCGGATCGGCGACGGTGGCCATCCGCCCGTACGGGGAGTCCTGCGCGGCCGAGACGACCTTGCCGCCGAGCGCGACGACCTGGGCGACCGCCTTGTCCACGTCGTCGGCGCCGAAGTACACGGTCCATCCCGCGGGCGCGCCGGGCGGCAGGAAGTCCGAGGCGTCCATCACGCCGCCGAGCATCGGACTGGTCGAGTGGATGGTGGTGTAGCGGAACTCCGGTGCGCCGGGCATCTCGAAGGTGTCGGACCAGCCGAACACCTCGCGGTAGAACGCCAGCGAGTTCTCGTAGGAGCGGGTGTGCAGCTCGAACCAGGACGGTGCGCCCGCATGGTCGCGCCACTTGCCGCCCTCGACGATGGCCGCGGTCTCGAATCCGCCGAACGAACCCGCCTGCCAGACGCCGACGCCCGCGCCGCCCGGATCACCGAGCACCGCCATCGCGCCGAGATCGCCGACGTCCATCGGCTCGACGATCACGGACCCGCCGTGCGCGCTCGCGGCCTCGGCGGCGGCCCTGGCGTCCGGCGCCGACAGATAGACGGTCCACCGATCCGGTCCGGTGTCGCCGTCGTCGTCCGTCCGGCCCATCCCGCCCGCGACGGCCTTGCCGTCCTTGCGGAAGGTCAGGTAGCCGCCGAATTCCGCGTCGGCGCGGTCGACGGTCCAGCCGAACAGGTCGCCGTAGAAGGCGATGCTGCGCTCGGGATCGGCAGTGTAGAGGTCGACCCAGACAGGGTCGCCCGGCTTCGGGGTGGTCATCAGCGGTCTCCTCGCAGGTGACGAAGGGTTGTCATGGATAGAGACGACCGCGGCGTCGCGAACTCATCGGCGTAGGCCGTGGGACATCCCGCGGACGACCCGCGAACAACGAAATACGACGCAGAGTAGGACCCGTGCTGTCGGCCGTGACGGCACCGTTTACGATCTCAGGAGCGCAAGCGAACTGTCCGCTGTCTCGGGAACGGGATGAAGGCGAGCAGCGGAGCTCGCGGAGCGACCTAAAGGCATCTTCAGGAGGATCAGTGACTGCGGTAGAGCCCAGACCAGTCCCTCAGTTGGAAGCGACTCGACCGTATCCGGCTCGGACCGGACCCAAGGGTTCTTTCCTCTACAAGATGGTCACCACCACGGACCCCAAGGTGCTCGGCACCATGTACCTGGTGACGGCGATCAGCTTCTTCATGGTCGGCGGTCTGATGGCGCTGCTGATGCGTGCCGAGCTGGCGCGCCCCGGCCTGCAGTTCCTCTCGCCGGAACAGTTCAACCAGCTGTTCACCATGCACGGCACGATCATGCTGCTGTTCTACGCGACCGCGATCGTGTTCGGCTTCGCCAACATCATCCTGCCGTTGCAGATCGGCGCCCCTGACGTCGCCTTCCCGCGTCTGAACGCGTTCAGCTACTGGCTGTACCTGTTCGGCGGCTCGATGGCGACCGCGGGCTTCGTCACCCCGGGCGGCGCCGCCGACTTCGGCTGGACCGCGTACGTCCCGCTGACCGACATCCTGCACTCGCCCGGCGTCGGCACCGACCTGTGGATCCTCGGCCTCGCCGTCTCCGGCCTCGGCACCATCCTCGGCGGCGTGAACATGCTGACCACCGTGGTCTGCCTGCGCGCCCCCGGCATGACCATGTTCCGGATGCCGATCTTCACCTGGAACATCGCCGTCACCAGCGTCCTGGTGCTGCTCGCCTTCCCACTGCTCACCGCGGCGCTGTTCGGCCTGGCCTACGACCGCCACCTGGGTGGCCACATCTACGACCCGGCCACCGGCGGCATCCTGCTCTACCAGCACCTGTTCTGGTTCTTCGGCCATCCCGAGGTGTACATCATCGCGCTGCCGTTCTTCGGCATCGTCTCGGAGATCTTCCCGGTCTTCAGCCGCAAGCCGATCTTCGGTTACACCACGCTGGTCTACGCGACGCTCGGCATCGCCGCGCTGTCCATCGCGGTGTGGGCGCACCACATGTACGCGACCGGCGCCGTGCTGCTGCCGTACTTCTCCTTCATGACCTTCCTCATCGCGGTGCCCACCGGCGTGAAGTTCTTCAACTGGATCGGCACCATGTGGCGCGGTCAGCTGACCTTCGAATCGCCGATGCTGTGGTCGCTCGGCTTCCTCGTGACCTTCCTCTTCGGTGGTCTCTCGGGTGTCATCCTGGCCTCGCCGCCCATGGACTTCCACGTGTCCGACACCTACTTCGTGGTCGCGCACTTCCACTACGTGCTCTTCGGCACCATCGTGTTCGCCACCTTCGCGGGCATCTACTTCTGGTTCCCGAAGATGACCGGCCGCATGGTGGACGAGCGCCTGGCCAAGTGGCACTTCTGGGCGACCTTCGTCGGCTTCCACACCACCTTCCTCGTGCAGCACTGGCTCGGTAACGAGGGCATGCCGCGTCGTTACGCCGACTACCTGCCGACAGACGGTTTCACCACGCTGAACACCATCTCGACCATCGGCGCGTTCGTCCTCGGCGCCTCGATGCTGCCGTTCATCTGGAACATCTTCAAGAGCTACCGCTACGGCGAGGTCGTGACGGTGGACGACCCGTGGGGCTACGGCAATTCGCTGGAGTGGGCGACCACCTGCCCGCCGCCGCGGCACAACTTCTACGAGCTGCCGCGTATCCGTTCCGAGCGTCCCGCGTTCGAGCTGCACTACCCGCACATGGTCGAGCGCATGCGCGCCGAGGCGCACGTGGGCTGGGGCTCGGGCAAGCACGCCACCGCCGTCCACGAGGGCGAGCTGGCGAAGCACTAGTTCGCAACACAACGCGCATGCACCCGCTGGTTCCAGCGGGTGCATGTGTGTTTACCCGGTGTAGTGCGTCGACGGCTCCCGGCTGACGGGCCGTTGCGCACGCTGCCGCTGCCGCGGGGCGTCGGCGTCCAATACGGTAGAGCTCAGCGGCAATCGAACACAGACTTGGAGCACACAGACTTGGCCGACACCACCGTTCTCGTCACCGTCACCGGACCCGACCGCCCCGGTGTGACGTCCGTGCTGCTCGCGGCGATGTCGCGGCACCAGGTGAGCCTGCTGGATGTGGAGCAGGTCGTCATCCGCGGCCGACTCACCCTCGGTGTGCTGGTCACCTGTCCGAACGACCCGGAAGAGCTCCAGGAAGAGCTCGAAGAAGCGATGAACACCGTCGGCATGAGTGTCGACGTGGAGGTGGGCGCCGCCATCGGGCGTGCGCCGATGTCCACGCACGCGGTGGTCATCCTCGGCGCGCCGGTCACCGCGCGGGCGTTCAGCGCGGTGTCGCGGGAACTGGCCGTGCTCGGCGCGAACATCGACACCATCCGCGGCATCGCCGACTACCCCGTCACCGGGATGGAGCTGCTGGTCACCGCGACGGATACCGGCGCGGACACCGACTCCAGGCTGCGCACGGCGCTGGCCGAGGTCGCGGTCGCCGAGGAGGTCGACGTCGCGGTGGAGCGGGCCGGGCTGGCGCGTCGGGCCAAGCGGCTCATCGTGTTCGACGTCGACTCGACCCTGATCCAGGGCGAGGTCATCGAGATGCTCGCCGCGCACGCAGGTGTCGAGGAGCAGGTCCGTCAGGTCACCGAGGCCGCCATGCGCGGCGAGATCGACTTCGCCGAATCGCTGCGCCAGCGCGTCGCGACCCTGGAGGGGCTCGACGAATCGGTCATCGAGGAGGTCGCCGACCGGATCGAGCTGACCCCCGGCGCGCGCACCACCATCCGCACCCTGCGCCGCATCGGCTTCCGCTGCGGCGTGGTGTCCGGCGGTTTCCGCCAGGTCATCGAACCGCTCGCGCACGAACTCGAACTCGACTTCGTGCAGGCGAACACGCTCGAGATCAAGAACGGCAAGCTGACCGGCAGGGTCGTCGGCGACATCGTCGACCGCGCCGCCAAGGCGACCGCGCTGCGCAAGTTCGCCGCCGAGGCCGGGGTGCCCATGGAGCAGACCGTCGCGGTCGGTGACGGCGCCAACGACATCGACATGCTCAACGCCGCCGGCCTCGGTGTCGCGTTCAACGCCAAGCCCGCGCTGCGCGAGGTCGCCGATACGGCGCTGTCGCACCCGTATCTGGACGCGGTGCTGTTCATCCTCGGCGTCACCCGGCACGAGGTGGAGGCCGCCGACGCGCGCGACGGGTTGATGCGCCGGGTGCCGCTGGTTCGGTGAGCGGGCCTGCGCCTTCGCTCCGGTCGGGTGCGGTCGGCAGGCACGTACGCTGATTGCGGATGGTGATCATTCGGCGATCGGAGAATGCGGTGCGGAAGTCCCTGGTTGTGCTGCTGTTCGGCGTCGTGCTCGCCGGGTGCGGCACCGATGATCACGAAGGGCACACGCCCGCGACGTCCACCGCGTCCGCGACCACCCAGCGTTCGGGAGATGCCATGGACGTGACCGAGGCCGACAGCGGGCAGAATCGCGAGCTGCGCACCGGGCAGCGGTTGGTCGTGACATTGCCCGCCAACCCGTCGACCGGGTACGGCTGGCGGCTCGCCGCGCTGGACCAGAACGTGCTGCGTCCCGAAGGCGAGCCGGATTACCGGCCGGATGCGGACCGGCCGATCGCGCCGGGTTCCGGCGGCACCGCGGTGTGGACGTTCGTCGGGAATGCCGCGGGTGTCACCGAGCTTGCACTGGAGTACGCGCGCCCGTGGGAGCACGGTGTCGAGCCCGCGCAGAAGTTCACGTTGAGGGTCGAGGTGGAGTGAATGAGCAGTCCGGAGAGCGGCATCGTGGACGAATTGTCCACGGGGGAAGAGGGATTCCGCATCCGGCACGCGGAACTCGCGCTCGGCTACGGCGGCGCGGGCGATCCCGACGACCCCGATCAGGTGCAGGCGATGCAGATGGTGCTGCACCTGCCCAAAGCCGATCCGCCCGCGCGCAGCGCGTTGCTCGCCGCCGCCGCGGCCTCGGCGGTCGCGCTGTGCCTGGACGAACGGGTCGGACCGGACGGCCCTTGGGCGCAGCGGTATCTCGCGTGGAAGCGCTCCCGCATCCGCAAGGTGGCGCGGCGCGCTCGCGGTGCGCAGTGGCTGGCGGCGAACGAGGTCGACGGCGTCACCGCGGAGATCGGCGGCGCGCAGGCGCGGGCCTTCGTGCCGAGCGCGGTCGGCGAGGTGGACCCGCGGATCAAGAAGCTCCAGATCGGCGGCACCGACCTCGATCACGACGACCCGGGGCCCGCCGACCCGAATCTTCCTGTGCTGTGGGTGAACTCGGCGCTCGGCATGACGCTGGGCAAGAGCGCGGCGCAGGTCGGCCACGCCAGTATGCTGCTGGCGGCCGCGCTGCGTCCCGAGGACGCCTACCGGTGGTCTCGGCGCGAATACCATTGCGCGGTGCGCGAAGCCGACCCCGCGCGATGGCAGGCGCTGAGCGGCCTGGTGCGGTCGGGCGGCGCGGTGGCCGTGCGAGACGCGGGCTTCACCGAGATCGCTCCGGGTTCGCTGACGGTGATCGCGGTGCCACCCGAGGCCTGGTGATCCGCTCGCCGGACCGGCCGCTGCCGCCGCACTCAGGTGTGGGCGGTGGGTATTTGGGTATCAGTGACGGAACAGGACCGCGCCCCCGCTGTCTCCGGAGGTTGTCATGACGACGCTGCTGTGGATTCTCGCCGGATGGGTGCTGCTTTCGTTGCCGCTGGCCCTCATCGTCGCCAGGATGTTCCGGCCGATCGGTGGGCCGCCGTCGGATCGACCGCGCCCCGCCCGAGCCAGGCGGCGCGCCTTGGTGGCTCGCGTGGCCGACCGGATGCCCGGTTCCGTGCGAGCGTTGTGGGTCGGTCGGACAAACCCGGCGCATGTGGGCCAAGATGGAGCGCGTGCCGCAACCGGATCCCGATCTGCTCATTGATTTCACCGACGTGACCGTCCGACGCTCGGGGCACACCCTCGTCGGTCCGGTCACCTGGCAGGTCGAGCTCGACGAACGCTGGGTCGTGCTCGGCCCGAACGGCGCGGGCAAGACCTCCCTGCTGCGCATGGCCGCCGCCGAAATGCACCCGACCTCGGGCATCGCCCACCTGCTCGGCGAGGTGATCGGCAAGGTCGACGTCAACGAGCTGCGGCCGCGCATCGGCCTCTCCTCGGCGGCGCTGGCCAATCGCGTGCCGCTGGACGAGAAGGTCAGCGACCTCGTGGTGTCCGCGGGGTACGCCGTGCTCGGCCGCTGGCGTGAACGCTACGACGACGTCGACACCGACCGCGCCATCGACATGCTGGAAAGCCTGGGCGCCGAACACCTTTCCGACCGCACCTACGGCACCCTGTCCGAAGGCGAGCGCAAGCGGGTGCTCATCGCCCGCGCCCTGATGCCCGACCCGGAACTGCTGCTGCTCGACGAACCGGCGGCCGGTCTCGACCTGGGCGGTCGCGAGGAACTTGTCGAGCGCCTCGGCGATCTCGCCGCGGACCCCGAGGCGCCCGCCATGGTGCTGGTCACCCACCACGTGGAGGAGATCCCGCCCGGCTTCACCCACGGCCTGCTGCTCAACGAGGGCGAGGTGGTCGCGCAGGGCCTGCTCACCGACGTGCTCACCTCGGAGAACCTCAGCGACGCCTTCCGCCAATCCATCGCCCTCGACCGCGTCGACGGCCGCTACTTCGCCCGCCGCGCCCGCCGCGCGGGAAAACACCGCTCCCGCTAGGCAGCACACGAGCGCAGCTGGCCTCGCGACGGGCCGGTGGACAGCGCACGTTCGGCCTGCGTGTGCCCGGTTGCAGATCGCGCGCCGACTGGGGTCTGGAAAGCCAAGCGCGCCTCGAGCCCCCTCAGCCTGCGCTGCGGTCATGCGGCGCGGCGGGAGCGCACGTCGGCGTAGCGTGGTCGCTGGTCCTGCGGCGGCTGTGGCGATAGGCGCGAACCAAGCGCGCGTTAGGGTGCAGGTGTGAGTGAGACAACGACGTCGGCTGACGCGCAGCCGCAGGAACCCCCGGCTCCGAAGGACGCGTCCACGGTGATGCTGGTGCGCGACGGGGCGAACGGTCCCGAGGTGTTCCTGCAGCGACGAGTCGGGGCGATGGCTTTCGCCGCGGGCATGACGGTGTTCCCGGGCGGGGGCGTCGATCCCGCCGACAGCACCATCGAGATCGACTGGGCGGGTCCGGATCCGGCCTGGTGGGCCGAGCGGTTCGCGAGCACCGAGCCCCGCGCGAAGGCGCTGGTGTGCGCGGCGGTCCGGGAGACCTTCGAGGAATGCGGCGTCTTGCTCGCGGGCCCGACTGCCGACACCGTCGTCGAGGACACCGCCCCGTACCGCGAGGCCCGCGGCAAGCTCGAGCGCCGCGAACTCTCCCTCGCCACCTTCCTCGCCGAGGAGAAGCTGGTGCTGCGCGCGGATCTGCTGCGCCCGTGGGCGAATTGGATCACCCCGGTCATCGAGCCGCGCCGCTACGACACCCACTTCTTCGTCGCCGTCCTGCCGCAGGGCCAGCTGGCCGACGGCGCGACCT
The DNA here is from genome assembly GCF_059570515.1 of Nocardia sp. CNS-044. Lineage (NCBI taxonomy): Bacteria > Bacillati > Actinomycetota > Actinomycetes > Mycobacteriales > Nocardiaceae > Nocardia > Nocardia sp. CNS-044. The sequence continues at coordinate 91,908 of NZ_JCANSX010000006.1, read as the reverse complement.
CCGAGGCCGCCGAGGTCCAGTGGAGCACCCCGGCCGAGGCGCTGGACCGCTGGCGCGCGGGCACCGACATCCTGCTCCCGCCGACCTGGTCCCAGCTGGACGCCCTCGGCCGGTTCGGTTCCACGGCGGAGATCTTCGCGGCCGAGCCGGTCATCGACGCGATCATGCCGGAGTTCACCGACACCAACGGCACCAAGATGCTGAGCTTCCCCGGCAACGACCGCTACTTCGCGGACCTTCCCGAAGCGGGCAAGCTCAAAGGTTCCGCCCGTCGGTAGCCGAGCGAGGCCCGCGGAGATGCGGGGTGCGGCAGGGGTGGAAGGTAGCGTGCGTGCCATGGCCGAATTCGTGACCTTGGAGCTGCCGGAAGGGGATGGCGCGCGGGGCGTCGCCGTCCTGCGGATCGCTCGTCCGCCGATGAACCTGCTCAACGTTCAGGTGGTGCGGGAGGTGGCCGAGGCCGCGGCGGCGGTGGCGGCGCATCCGCGGGTCGCGGCCCTCGTGGTGTACGGGGACGAGCGGGTGTTCTCCGCGGGTGACGACGTGGCCGAGCTGGCCGCCCTGGACGCCGACCAGGCCGAGGCGATGGCCGCCGACGTGCAGTCCGCGCTGGGGTGCCTGGCCAAGGTTCCGCAGCCGACCGTCGCCGCGATCAGCGGGTATTGCCTCGGCGCCGGGCTGGAGCTCGCCCTCGGCGCCGATCGTCGCGTCATCGGCGACAACGTCAAGCTCGGCCTGCCGCAGATCCACGCGGGACTCATCCCGCTCGCGGGTATCCGGCGGCTCTCGCTGCTGATCGGTCCCGGCCCGGCCAAGGACCTCGTCTACACCGGGCGTTTCGTGGAGCCGGACGAGGCGCGCGCGCTCGGCTTGGTCGACGAAGTCGTCGCGCCCGACGACGTCTTCGCCGCCGCGCTGCGCTGGGCCGAACGCTTCACCGACGGCCCCGGCCGCGCGCTGGCCGCGGCCAAGGCGGTATTCGAGGCCGGTCCGCACGGTTTGGACCGCGCGCGGGGCGAGTGGACCGGTCTGTTCGCCACCGAGGACCGCCGGATCGGCACGGAGTCCTACGTCGCCGACGGGCCGGGTTCCGCGGCCTTCGTCGGTCGCTGAAGGCAGCCGCCCGCACACATACCGATCGGTCCGAAAGGGGTGTGCCAGGGGATTGCCCTGATGGGAACAGGTTCTCCTTCGACCCTCGGTCCAGCACTCCGCAAGAAGCCCGGGCCGATAGCGGGCTTCATCTGGGGATTTATGTAGGCTAGGCGACCATGACGGTACGTCCCGACGACCCCGCGCCGAACCCGCATGCCACCGAGGCCGAGGTCGAAGCAGCGCTCAAGGATACGAAGCTCGCCCAGGTGCTCTACCACGACTGGGAAGCGGAGACCTACGACGACAAATGGTCCATCTCCTATGACGAGCGCTGCATCGAATACGCCCGCGGCCGCTTCGACGCCGCGGTGGGCCCCGCGCCGCTGCCCTACGGGAAGGCGCTCGAGCTCGGCTGCGGCACCGGGTTCTTCCTGCTGAACCTGATGCAGGGCGGCGTCGCCGAGTCCGGCTCGGTCACCGACCTCTCGCCCGGCATGGTGAAGGTGGCGCTGCGCAACGCGGAGAACCTGGGTCTGGACGTGGACGGCCGAGTCGCCGACGCCGAGACCATCCCCTACGACGACGACACCTTCGACCTGGTCGTCGGTCACGCTGTGCTGCACCACATCCCGGATGTGGAGCTGGCGCTGAAGGAGTGCCTGCGGGTGCTCAAGCCCGGCGGTCGCTTCGTCTTCGCCGGTGAGCCGACCACCGTGGGCAACTTCTACGCCCGCTGGCTCGGCCGCATCACCTGGAAGGCCACCACCTCGGTCACCAAGCTGCCCGCGCTGGCGGGCTGGCGGCGTCCGCAGGAGGAGCTCGACGAGTCCTCGCGCGCCGCGGCGCTGGAGGCGGTCGTCGACCTGCACACCTTCGATCCCCGCGACCTCGAGTCGATGGCCCGGTCCGCGGGCGCGGTCGACGTCAAGGCGAGCACCGAGGAATTCGCCGCCGCGCTGTGGGGTTGGCCGGTGCGCACCTTCGAGGCGGCTGTGCCCGCCGAGAAGCTCGGCATGGGCTACCGGATGGCGATGTACCGCGCCTGGCTCGGACTGAGCTGGGTGGACGAGAACATCATGCGCCGCGTGGTGCCGCGCCAGTTCTTCTACAACGCCATGATCACCGGCGTGAAGCCGGGCGCGTCCGCCAAGTAGTGGGCTACCGCTTCGGTCGCGCGGACATCGCCTTCCTCGCCTCCGCGACAGGGCGTGCCGCGCTGGCCGAGGCGGACCGGCTGGAACTGTCTCCCGCGACGCACCTGCGCGATCTGGAGCGGGTGCGTCGCGACCACGGGGAGAACGCCGCCGCTCTCGTGGAGACCGTGCGGCTGCGCCGGAAGGCCGCCGCCAAACTGCACGGCGCGGGGGAGTGGCTCTTCACCGACGACGCGCTCCAGCAGGCGACGCCGACCACGGTCGCCCGGCACCGGGCGGCCCGGCTGGCGGGGCGGGCCGTGCACGACGTCACCTGTTCCATCGGCGCCGAACTCGTCGAGCTGGCCGAGGTGTGCCCCGCCGTCGTCGGCAGCGACCTGGACGAGGTGCGGCTGGCGATCGCCGCGCACAACCTCGGCGCCCGCTGGTGGCCGCTCTCCGGTACCGGAAATGTGTTGCTGGCCAAGGCCGATGCCGTCGTGCCGAGCAGTACCGGCACGGTGGTCATCGCCGATCCGGCACGCCGCTCGGACGGTCGCCGCACCCACGACCCTGCCAAGCTGCAACCTCCGCTGCCCGATCTGCTCGACGCCTACGCGGGTCGCGACATCGCCGTGAAGTGCGCGCCCGGACTGGATTTCGACCGGCTCGACTGGTCCGGCGAGATCGAGGTGGTCTCGCTGGACGGCGCGGTGCGCGAGGCGTGCCTGTGGTCGGTGGGCCTGGCCGAATCCGGCGTCACCCGCCGCGCCACGGTGCTGAGTTCACGCGGCGTGCCGGAGGTCGTCACCGACGCCGAGCCGGACGAACTACCCGACCGCCCGCCAGGCGAGTGGATCATCGACCCCGACGGCGCGATCGTCCGCGCCGGGCTGGTGCGGCACTACGCCGCGAGACACGGTCTGTGGCAGCTGGATCCACACATCGCCTACCTCACGGGCGAGACTGTCCCCGCGGGTGTCCGCGGCTTCCGTATCGAGGACCGGCTCGAACTGCGTGAGAAGACACTGCGCCGAGAGCTGGCCCGCCGCGATTGCGGGGCGCTGGAGATTCTGGTGCGCGGCGTGGGCGTCGACCCGGACGCGCTGCGTAAACGTCTCAAGCTCGAGGGCAGCGTGCCCTATACCTTGGTGATCACCCGAATCGGCCGCGCCGCCACGGTGTTCCTGTGTACGGCGCATGCCGCAACCTGACAAGCGGGATTCCGTCGTCCTACGACTCCAGTTTCTTCACGATCCGCTGCACCGTCAGCCAGGTGCGGGTGGTGATGTCCTTGCCGTAGGTCTTGTCCAGCCAGGCCATGAAGTCCGGGGTCTTCGGCGTGCTGTTGTCGATGACCGTGAGGAACGCGCGCGCCTCGGCGTCGTAGCCGATGATTCGGGTCAGCGCGTCGCCGGTGTCGGGGTGCTCGATGCTCGGGCTCTGGTCCTTGAAGAAAGTCACCGTGAGGTACGAGCCCCGCTCGTGGGTGAGGCCCTCGAACGGGTCGCGATCGAGCAACTCGCGCAGTTCCTCGTAGCTGCGCACGATGGTCCCGCCCGGAATCCCCAGTTCCCGGTTCAAGGCTTCTTGGATCCGGTCCTCCAGCGCCGCCGCGTCGGTGTCGGCGCAGCGGAACACCACGTTGCCGCTGGAGAGGATCGTCGCGACCTTCTCGAAGCCGAGTCCTTCGAACACCGCGCGCAACTTCTCGTTGCGCATGTTCGGGTTGGTCGGCATGATCCCGCGCAGCAGCGCCGCGTACCTGTTCATGCCAACGACCGTACTCGAGCGGACCGACGACTCGCGTCGAACTACACCTGCTGGGTGGCGCCGTTCTTCTTGCGTTCGATGTCCTCCAGCGCGGCGATGTACTTCGCCCGCTCCTCGGCGCCCGCCTCCCAGGTGGCCTTGCGGTTCTTGACCACCTTGGCCGGTGCGCCGACGGCGATGCTGTAGTCCGGGATCTCGCCCTTGACCACCGCGTGCGCGCCGAGCACGCAGCCGCGGCCGACCCGGGTCTCGCGCAGCACGGTCACCTTGGCGGCGATCCAGGTGTCGGGGCCGATGCGGACGGGGCTCTTCACGATGCCCTGGTCCTTGATGGGCAGCGTGATGTCGTCCATCTTGTGGTCGAAGTCGCAGATGTAGCACCAGTCGGCGACCAGGGTCGATTCGCCGATCTCGATGTCGAGGTAGGTGTTGACGACGTTGTCCTTGCCGAACACCACCTTGTCGCCGATGCGCAGCGAGCCCTCGTGGCAGCGGATGGCGTTGCCGTCGCCGATGTGCACCCAGCGACCGATCTCCATCCGGCTCAGCTCGGGGGTCGCGTGGATCTCGACCCGGCGGCCGAGGAACACCATGCCGCGCAGCACGATGTGCGGGTTCGTCAGCTTGAACTTGAACAGCCGGTAGTAGCGGACCAGATACCAGGGCGTGTAGGCGCGGTTGGCGAGCACCCAGCGCAGCGACGCCATGGTCAGAAATCGCGCCTGCTGCGGATCCCGGCGGCGCGAACCCCGCCACCGCGAGCGCAACGGTGCGCCCCACATGCTCGTCACGAACCGTTCTCCCGTCGTGTTCCCCGGGGCCGGCGACCCGAGGGGTGTCTTTGGCTACACAGCGTACTTTCGCGCCGCATCACCGCCTGCTCTACCCTCACGTTCGCCCGCGACACCGTCGCCAGCAGCGGTCGCTCGAGCGCGAGACACCAGGGGGCCGCGAACACGCCGTGCCGCAGGCGCGGCAAATCGAACACCGGCTAGTCTTGCGAGCGGCCACCGACCAGAGGGGAGAACAGCAGGTGCGAACCGGTAGCGTGCGGGCTGTCGCCACACAGCCGCGATCCCGGGTGCGTGCGGTGGCCGCGCTGGCCGCCATGGGCGCGCTCGCGCTGACCGCCTGCGGCACCGACGTCGACGACATCACGGTCGGCCCCGGGAAGGGTTGGCCCGCCGCGCACCACGACGGTCGCAACAGCGGCGTCAGCCCCGTGACCGGCGCGCGCTCGCTGACGCTGAGCTGGTCCAGGCCCGCCGCCGGTCCCATCGAGCAGCCGGTCACCATCGGCGCCGAAGGCCAGCTGTTCCTGACCACCCGCACCCCCAACGGATGCGCCATCCTGTCGTTCCAGATGCCGACCGGCCGCAAGCGTTTCTGTGATGTGCTCGGCCCCAACGCGATCTCGTCGCCCACCGCCGTGGACGGCGTGAGCAACGTCTACGTCGGCGACGACGGCGCGGTGAACTCCTACAACTACCTCGGTCAGCCGCGCTGGCGCACAGCCGTTGCGGGCGTGCCGGTTTCGGTGCAGTTCACCGGTGACAGCAGGCTGCTCACCATCACCCAGTCCGGCCAGGTGGACGTGCTCGACCGGCAGACCGGCCTGCGGACCGTGCCGACCCTTCAGCTGCTCGGCGAGCCCGACTTCATGGAGCACCCCGACCTGACCCGCCCGGCTTCGGGCCAGGGTCTCGACGACTGCGCCACCGGCGGCCCGCAATGCCCGGTCGCGAACATCTCGGCGATCGAGGAGTCCACCGGTCGCTTCTACGTCACCGTGTGGCAGCCCGGTTCGCCGAACGCGGCGCTGGTCGCTCTGCGCTACGTCGACAACAAGATTCAGCAGGAGTGGCGCGCGGAGATACTGACCGACGGCAGCGCCACCGGTCCCGCGCTCTCCGCGGACGGCGGCACGGTCTACGTCGGCGACAACACCGAGCGGCTGATCGCCGTCGACACCGCCGACGGTCGCACCAAGTGGGTGCGGCCGCTGGGATTCACACCGACCGGCGGAATCTCGGTCTCCGCCGACGGTCTGATCATCCCGGCGGGCGACGAGGGTTACCTGCTCGCCCTGCGCGACACCGGTGAGACCGCCGAAACGGTCTGGGAGCGCAAGGATCTCGCGCTGCGTGGCGTGCCGGTGCAGACCGCGGGCGGTACCGGCTACACCGTGGCGGCGATCCGCGAGGGCCTGAGCCTGATCACCTTCGACACCGGCAGCGGCGACACCATCGATGCCGACGTGCTGCCCGGCGCGAAGGGCAGCACCACCGGCACCTCGGTCGGCGCCGAGGGCGAGGTGGTGCTGGCCACGCGAATCGGCGAGGTCTTCGTTTTCAAGCCGGAGTAGGCGCAGCTCCGTATCCGCTCCGGCCGTGCGCGGTCTTCGGCCGGACTGCGTCCGGCAGCGCCGATCAGATCGGGTTGTTCGGATCCCGTTCCGGCAGCGGACGTTCCACGATGACCGGCCTGCCGAGCGGGTTGCGCACCCGGCGTTTGGCTTCCGAGTACACCTGCGCGGTCTCCGCGGCGACCACGTCCCAGGCGAAGTCCGCGGTCAGACGCTCCCGCGCGGCGTAGGCGCGGTCCTGCGTGGCGACGGGATCGTCCAGCGTGGCGCGCACCGCCTCCACCAGACCGTCCACGTCGGCGGGTTCGAAGGAGGCGCCGGTGACGCCGTCGATGACCGCTTCGCCGAGCCCGCCCGCGGTGGAGGTGATCAGCGGGGTGCCCGCGGCGGCCGCCTCCAGCGCGACGATGCCGAACGGCTCGTAGCGGCTCGGCAGCACGATGGCGTCGGCGCCGTGCAGCCAGCCGAGCAGCTCCTGGTGACCGAGCTGACCGGCGAAGGTCACCGCGCGCGCGACGCGGTGCACCCGAGCCCGTTCCCGCAGCCATTCGAACTGGGTGCCGACGCCGGCGACGGTCAGCGTGGTGCCGGGGTGGGCGCGGCGGATGCGGGGCAGGGCGGCGATGGCGTCCTGCACGCCCTTCTCGTATTCCAGCCTGCCGACGTACAGCAGCCGCGGCGGGCCGGAGCGTGGCGCGCGCGGCCGAAAGGTCCACGCGCCCACGTCGATGCCGTTGCGGATGACGGTCATCGGGATGCGCTCGGGACCGTAGAGGCGCTGCACCTCGTCCTGCATCGAGGTCGAGCAGGTGATCAGCGCGTCGGATTCGTTGGCGAGCCACCATTCGACCGAGTGGACCTGCTTGTTGACCTTGCCCGCGACCCAGCCGCTGTGGCGACCCGCCTCGGTGGCGTGAATGGTCGAGACCAGCGGCACGTCGTAGTACTCGGCGAGGGCGATGCCGGGATGGGCGACCAGCCAGTCGTGCGCGTGCACGACGTCGGGCGTCCAGCCGTCGCCGATGCCCGGCTTACCGAGCGCGACGCCCGCGCGCACCATCGCGTGGCCCATGGCCAGCGTCCAGGCCAGCATGTCCTCGCCGAAGTCGAAGCAGGGCGGATCCTCGGCGACGGCGACCACCAGTACGCCGTCCTCGATGAACGAATGCGTCGGGTGGGTGGCGGAATCGGTGCCGGACGGGCGGCGGGACAGGACGACCACTTCGTGGCCCCCCGCGGCGAGTTCGGTGGCGAGGTGATGCACGTGCCGACCCAACCCACCGACCACAACCGGCGGGTATTCCCACGACACCATCAAGATCTTCATGCATGTCCTTCATAGGCAGGGCCGTCCGCGGCCGGGCCTTGCGGGCCCCGGCCCAGGTTCCCGGTGGGATCGGCACTGGGGAGCCGTCGCGCATCCAATCCGGGGAAGAATCCGTCGGCCGCGTACCATCCTGCCGCCAACTGCCGCGCTTTGGCGACTTGACCCGCGCCGACCGCCGCCGCGATCTCCCGCACGGCATGCGCGTGCTGGTGGGCCCGCTCCCGCGCGTAACCCGCCGCGGAGTCCTTGCTGACCATGAACGCCCAGTCGCTGGACACTGTCAGGATCGCCTCGCGCAGCAACTGATCCGCGACCGGATCGCGCAGCGGAGACGTGGATCCCGCGCGCATCTTGTCCAGGGTGTCCAGCGCCAACCGCACGACTTCGTCATTGAGTTCGACCAGATCCCGCACCTGATCACCGGCCCAGACCCGCCAGTCCTTTCCGGATCCCCAGGACGAATCGGTCAGCTGCACGGGCTCACCCACGAAGCCGCGTTCGCGCGCGTCGGCCAGGGTGCCGACGGTGACACCCGCTTCGGGCAGCGCGCGCAGGACCTGGGCCAGCCACTGCGGGCCCTCGTGCCACCAGTGCCCGAACAGCTCGGTGTCGAAGGCGGCGACGACGAGCGCGGGGCGGCCGATGCGTTCGGATTCGGCCACGAGTCGATCGCGCACGGTGCGCACGAAGTCGTCGACGTCGCGGACCACCGCCGCGGCCGCCAGCTCCGGGTCGTACGGGGCCTTGTCGGGCCCGGCGACGGTCTTGCCGGTGACCCGGGCGGGTTTGAGACCCGTCGCGTGGTCGTAGTGATGAAAGTCACGGTACGCCGCCTGGCCGGGATACCCGGACTTCGGCGACCAGACCCGGTAGCTCACCTGCAAATCGCGCCCGAACGCCACCACGTCGGTGTCGCGCACCGGGCGGCCGAGGCTGCTGTCGCCGCGCAGCGCGGGCCCGTCGACCATGAAATGCGTCACACCAGCCTCGGCGTAGCCGATCTCCATGCCCGGCGTGTATCCGCACTCCGGCGCCCAGATGCCGGTCGGGGTGTGGCCCCAGCGCTGGCGGGCGTCGGCGAGGCCTTCGCGCAGCTGGAAAGCGCGCAGCCGCGGGTCCAGCAGCGGCTGGAACGGGTGCGCCAGCGGCCCGCCGAGCAGTTCGATCGTCTGCGCGTCCGCGAGTTCGCGCCAGACCGGCGCCGCGCCGTGCCGCCAGCGCAGCTCGAACTCGGTGAGCGCCGCGGCGGCGAGCCGGTGCTCGTGTCTGCCCAGCGCGATATTGCCCGCCATGGCGGCCTCGTCGGCGCGCAGCTGCCAGTTGCCGAGCCAATGGTGCATGCCCGCCAGGCAATGCGGGTCGTCCAGCTGGGCCGCGAGCACCGGCGTGATGCCGAGGCTGAGCAGATGCGAACGCCCTTCCGCCGCAAGGGTTCTCAGCACCTCGACGACCGGAAGGTAGGACGCGGCCCAGGACTGGTAGAGCCATTCCTCGCCGACCGGCCAGCGGCCGTGGTGGGCAAGCCACGGCAGATGGGAGTGCAGGACCAGGGTGAACTGGCCGGGTACCGCGTTGTCGGTCAACGCTTCACCGCGATGGCCACGAGGTCGAGACTGGCGTCGATGTCCTCGGTGATCAGGTCGAAGTCGTCGATGGAGACCGCGGCGACGTCGGCGGTCAGCTCGGCGGGCCACGGCTCGCCCGCGAGCGCCCGCTCGATCTGCGCGTCGATGAACGAGCCACCGTGCTTGGCGTCCAACGCTTTCAGCGTCGCGCCGTGGTGCACGCCGGTCATCAGCGCGACCTCGAAACCGGCCTCGACGAGCAGTTCGGTCAGTTCGTCCGCGTTGAGTTCGCGGGTGTGGAACGGGTTGAGCGGGGTGTCGCGGCCGGGGGAGAAGGTGATCCGGTTGGGCGTGCTGATCAGCAGCTCGCCGCCGGAGCGCAGCACTCGATGGCATTCCCGCAGGAACTGGCTCTGGTCCCAAAGGTGTTCGATGACTTGGAAATTCACCACGACATCGACCGAGGCGTCGTCGAGCGGCAGGGCGGCGAGGTTGCCCTGGATCATCTCCACGCGCGGGTAGCGCGCGCGTACGTGCGCGACCGCGCTCGCGTCGTAGTCGAGGCCGATCACCTTGGCGGCCACTCCGGCGATCATGTCGGCGCCGTAACCTTCGCCGGAACCGGCCTCCAGCACGGTCTTTCCGGCGCACCGGTCGAGCAGCCGGGCGTAGACGATCTCGTGCCTGCGGAACCAGTAGTTCTCCTCGGCGATGCCGGGGACGGTGCGCTCGCCGGTCAGCGGCAATGGTTCGTCGGCACCGGCGTTTTCCGCAGTTATGACCCTCGGGTCGCCCACTGCGGCAGGGATCACAGCCTCGCTCATCACACCGACGTTACTGGTAAGGGTCGCGCACGATATCGCCCGGACCGGTGTATTGAGAGAGAAGCCACTAAGTTACCCACGAGTAACTTAACGTAGGGTAGTGTCACGCCCTGAGCTACCTCAACAGGACGTACGGCCCAGCTCGTGCGACCACCAGATAACGCCCCCAGAACAGGAGGTCGACGAAGACCGATGCCGAACATCGTCGTACTCATCAAGCAGGTCCCTGACACCTGGTCCGAGCGCAAGCTGTCCGATGGTGACTACACCCTGGACCGTGAGGCCGCGGACGCCGTCCTCGACGAGATCAACGAGCGCGCCGTCGAAGAGGCGCTGCTGATCAAGGAAGCCCAGGGCGGTGAGGTCACCGTGCTGGCCGCCGGTCCGGACCGCGCCACCGAGGCCATCCGCAAGGCGCTTTCCATGGGCGCCGACAAGGCCATCCACATCAACGACCCGGCGATCCACGGCTCCGACGCCGTGCAGACCGCGTGGGTGCTGGCCAGCGCGCTCGGCCAGGTCGAGGGTGTCGAGCTGGTCATCGCCGGTAACGAGGCGACCGACGGCCGCGCCGGTGCGGTGCCCGCGATCATCGCGGAGTACCTGGGTCTGCCGCAGCTGACCCACCTGCGCAAGCTGACCGTCGACGGCGACAAGATCACCGGCGAGCGCGAGACCGACGAAGGCGTCTTCAAGCTGGAGGCCACCCTCCCGGCCATCGTCTCGGTCACCGAGAAGATCAACGAGCCGCGCTTCCCGTCCTTCAAGGGCATCATGGCGGCCAAGAAGAAGGAAGTTCAGGTCTTCACGCTGGCCGATCTGGGCGTCGACCCGTCGACCGTGGGTGTCGCCAACGCGGGCACCACCGTCACCGCGTCCACCCCGAAGCCCCCGCGCACCGCGGGCGAGAAGATCGCGGACGAGGGCGACGGCGGCACCAAGATCGCCCAGTACCTCATCGGTCAGAAGATCATCTGATCCGCCCGGCTGACGAGACTTCCTAGGAGAGAACACAAATGGCTGAAGTACTTGTGCTCGTCGAGCACGCCGACGGTGCGATCAAGAAGGTCAGCACCGAACTGCTCACCGCCGCCCGCACCCTGGGCACCCCGGCCGCCGTCGTGCTCGGCGCCGCGGGCACCGGCGAGAAGCTGGCCGACGCGCTGGCCGCCGCGGGCGCCGAGAAGATCTACATCGCCGAGTCCGACGATGTGGACAACTTCCTGGTGACCCCGAAGGTCGACGTGCTGGCCGGTCTGGTGGAGTCGGTGTCCCCGGCCGCCGTGATCGTGTCCGCCTCCGCCGAAGGCAAGGAGGTGTCGGGTCGCCTCGCCGCCCGCATCGGCTCCGGCCTGCTGGTGGACGTCATCGGCGTCAACGAGGACGGCTCCGTCGTGCACTCCATCTTCGGTGGCGCCTTCACCGTCGACGCCAAGGCCACCGGCGACGTGCCGGTCATCTCGGTCCGCCCGGGTGCGGTCGAGGCCGCGGCGCAGGCCGGTGCCGGCGAGAAGGTGACCGTCGAGGTCCCCGCGCAGGAAGAGGGCGTCGTCAAGGTGACCTCGCGCGAGCCGGTCGTCGCCGGTGACCGTCCGGAGCTCACCGAGGCGAACATCGTCGTCTCCGGTGGTCGCGGTGTCGGCTCGGCCGACAACTTCGCGGTCGTCGAGGCGCTGGCCGACTCGCTCGGCGCGGCCGTCGGCGCCTCGCGCGCCGCCGTCGACTCGGGCTACTACCCGGGCCAGTTCCAGGTCGGTCAGACCGGTAAGACGGTCTCCCCGCAGCTGTACATCGCCCTCGGCATCTCCGGCGCCATCCAGCACCGCGCCGGTATGCAGACCTCGAAGACCATCGTCGCGGTCAACAAGGACGAAGAGGCCCCGATCTTCGAGATCGCGGACTACGGCATCGTCGGCGACCTGTTCAACGTCGCCCCGCAGCTCACCGAAGCGGTCAAGACCCACAAGGGCTGAGACCCCTCGGCGCGTAGCCAACTTGAACGACCCCGGCTGGAAACAGCCGGGGTCGTTCCTGTTTCAGCTTCGATGCCGGTACCTGGGCTCCGCGATGAGCCGCGGCACACCAGTCCAAGAGGCCGATCGTCGTGGCCGGGGACTTGTCGTTCGAACGTGGGGCCTGGCGATTGACCGGCGAAATCACTGTGGACCGGCGGCTTTCGCCTCGTTTGTGAGACCGAGGGTGGTCTGCGGTGCCTCAGCTGCGGTGGAGGGTGGCCAGCAGGGTGGTGAGGATGGGGGAGCGGCGGGCGTCGTCGCGGAGGACGGCGGAGACGGGGATGCGCAGGCGGTGTTCGGCGAGTTGCAGGACGACGAGTCCTTCGGTGGGGCTCTGGGCGTAGAGGACGGTCCACGCCTCGGGGCGGTTGATCAGCTCCATGGTGGCGGTGTGGTCGGGAGGAATCGGCGGGCCGAACGTGGGGCCGACGGGCAGATCGGCGAAGGCGCTGCGAATGATGTTGTGCAGCAGCACCTGTTCCTGTTCGGGCGGCAGCAGCAGCGGGTAGGAGCTGAGGTCGTTGAGGGTGACGGTGTCGCGGGTGGCCAGCGGGTGACCGCTCGAAGTGGCGATCACGAGGTCTTCGACCCAGAGTTGTTCCACCATCAGGCCCGGCTGGTCGACGCGCCCGCGGATCAGCGCGAGATCGCAGTCGCCGTCCGCGACGGCCGTGATGCGTTGGCGGAAGGGCTTGATCACGAATTCGATTTCCGCGTCCGGGTGCGCGGCGCGCGCGGCCGCGATGGCCGACAGCGAGCGGCTCGCGAAGGACATGTTGGCCGCCAGCCGGATTCGCGGCCCGGAGGCCCGAACCGCCGCGCGGATGGCGGATTCCAGGCTCAGCATCTGTTTGGCCAGGGGAAGTAGCCGGGTGGTCGCGTCGGTGGGGACGACGGCCCTGGTAGAGCGCTCGAACAGCGGCACACCGAGGTCGCGTTCGAGCCGCGCGATCTGGTGGCTGATCGCCGACTGCGAGATGAAACATCGGGCCGCGGCCCTGCTGAAGCTCAGTTCTTCGCAGACCGCGACGAAGTACGCCAGCTGCCGAAGCTCCACGACAAGCTCCTATTCATGAGCAATCCAGATAAGAGTCATCTTCATTATGCGCCGTAACGGCTGAAATATCTGCGTTCCCGATGACGGTTGGTAATGAGAGAAGGAGGCTGTCATGGAACACGCAGATGTGGTCGTCGTCGGATCGGGATTCGGGGGGCTGGCCGCCGCCAAACAACTCGCCAAGTCGGGTATCGACTTCGTACTCATTTCGAGCACGCCGGAACACCTGTTCCAGCCGTTGCTCTATCAGGTCGCGACGGGTGTGCTGGCGTCGCACGAGATCGCGCCGCCCATCAAGTCGGTGCTGCGCAGGCACAAGGAAGCCGATGTGCGCCTCGGCAAGGTGGTCGGCATCGATCCGGATCAGGCGATCGTCACCTACGAGAACGACGGTGTGCGCCAAGAGATTCGGTACGGCTCGCTGATCGCGGCCACCGGCGCCTCGCAGTCCTATTTCGGCCGTGACGATTTCGCCGAGAAGACCTTCGCCCTCAAGACCATCGACGACGCGAAACTGCTTCGCGCCCAGATCGAACGGGTCTTCGCCGAGGCCGCGACCGCGGACCCCGAGACCAAGAGCAGGCTGCTCAGCTTCGTGGTGGTCGGCGCGGGCGCGACCGGCGTGGAAGTCGCCGGTCAGCTGAAGGAGCTCGCGAAAAGGTACTACCACCAGGAGGTTTCGGTCACCCTGGTGGAGGGCGCCGGAGAGGTGTTGCCGCCCTTCGGCGGTGGGCTCTCGGAGTACGCGAAGAAGTCGTTGACCGGAAGCGGCGTCGAGGTGCTCGTCGACACGTTCGTCACCGACATCGAGCCGGGCAAGGTGACCGTCAAGGACAAGGCGGGTGTGGAGCGCAAGATCGGCGCCGAGACCGTGGTCTGGTCGGCTGGTGTGCAGGCGGGCGGGTTCGCCAAGATCCTGGCCGAGGCCACCGGCGTCGAGACCGACCGCGCCGGACGGCTGCTGATCAACCCCGATCTCACCGTCGCGGGCTACGCCGACATCTACGCCATCGGCGATATGACCTCGCTCAACGGCTACCCCGGTCAGTCGCCGGTGGCCATGCAGGAGGGCAGGCACGCCGCCGACATCATCCGCCGCAAGAAGCAGCCCGGCACCCCGTTCAAGTACTGGGACAAGGGCAGCATGGCGGTGATCAGCCGGTTCAGCGCGGTGGTGAAGCTCAACGAGAAGATCACCTTTCGCGGCGTGATCGCCTGGGTCATGTGGCTCGCGGTGCACCTGCTGTACCTGGTGGGCTTCCGCAACCGCTTCGCGGCGGTGGCTTCGTGGCTGGTCGCCTTCATCGGCAGCGGCCGCCCCGGTTTCGACGAGGTGGAATCGACCCCGGCGCAAGCCCGCGCACCGGAACGCGTCGCCGCCTGAGCGCACCCGAACGAATCGCACCGATGCCCGCGCATCGGTGCGATTGCCGTTTTCGGGCACTGAACGGTTGCTCGAGCAGGGAAAAGGCGACTCCACGACGCGTCGATGCTAACGCCGCGCGTCGGGTCGGTGAACCTTGGGTGTGACCGGCGTCTCGTTAACCTAGCCTGCATCGACACGCAACTTCGAGGTTGCCCCGGCGCAGTGTCGGACTGGCTTCATCACGGATATGACTATTTCGTCCGTGCTGACAGCCCCGGCTCCGACGGACTCGGGGGTGGAACGGTCGCGTTATTCCCTGGTCGTCTCGTCCGACGCCGAGCACAGGGAGGCGGCGCAGCGGCTGCGCTACGGCGTCTTCGCCAACGAGCCGGGCTTCCACATCCCCGACAACGGCACCGGGCTGGACGCCGATCGCTTCGACGAGCACTGCGACCACCTGCTGGTGCGCGACGACATCACCGAGCAGTTCGTCGGCTGCTACCGGATGCTGCCGCCGGACAAGGTCGCCGCGGCGGGCGGGTACTACACCGCCACCGAATTCGACCTCGCCCAGCTGGATCCCGAGGGTCAGCGGATCGTCGAGATGGGCCGGGCCTGCGTGGTGCCCGACCACCGCAACGGGTCGGTGCTCACCCTCATGTGGGCGGGCATCCTGCACTACATCCAGCTCACCGGATACGAGTGGGTGATGGGTTGCGTGTCGGTGCCGATGCAGGACTCCCCGGCGGACCCGGTGGGCGTCAACGTGCGCGGCGTGCGGGACATGCTGCTCGGGCGGCACGCCTCCGATCCGGAGCGGCGGGTGCACCCGCACCGCCCGGTGGTCGTCGACGGTAAGACGCTCGACGAGCTGACCCCGCCCTCGCGCCCCAAGCTGCCTCCGCTGCTGCGCGGCTACCTGCGCCTCGGCGCGGAGATCTGCGGCGAGCCCGCGCACGATCCCGACTTCGCGGTCGCCGACTTCGTCGCGCTGCTCGGCCTGGACACCATCAACACGCGATACCTGGACCGACTACAGGGCGCTGCCGCGGCCCTCGACGGGGGGCGGTGAGGACCGTGGTCTTCGAGGCGCCGCCCGCACAGGCCGTGCACGCGTGGATGCCGTCGAGCCCCTGCGGGCCCGGCTGCATCGAGCCGATCGGTGAGATCGGCACGGCGCGGGTGGTCGCCCGCGCGCTCGGCGTCGCCGGGCTGCTGCTGACCTATCCGATGTGCCACCTCGCGACGCCCGCGGGACGGCGCGAAGACCTCCAGCGCGGATACGCGCGGATGCTGCTGCGCTGTCTCGGCATGCGACTGCGGGTGGTGGACAAGCGGATTCCCACCGATCCGGTGCCCGCCGAGCGCGCGATCGCCTCCCGGGTCGGCGCCGAACGCGCCGCGTCCGCGGCCGCCAGCGCCGATGTCCGCTACGCCGATCGCGGCACCGGCGTGCTCGTGGTGACCGGGCACATCGGCTGGACCGACGTCGTCGCGCTGGCCGCCGTGCAGCCGCTCGGGTTCGTCGCGCGAGCCGATCTGATCGACTGGCCGCTGCTCGGCGAGCTGGCGAAGCTGATGCGCGTCATCCCGATCGAACGCGAGCGGCTGCGCCAGCTGCCCGACATCGTCGCCCAGCTCGGGGCGCGTCTCGCCGCGGGCGAGCGCGTCGCGGTCTTCCCGGAAGGCACCACGTGGTGCGGCCGCGCCTACGGCACCATGCGGCCCGCACTGTTCCAGGCCGCGATCGACACCGGCACCTTCGTGCAGCCCGTCCGCCTGCGCTACTTGGACGGGCACGACGACCGCTGCACCGTCCCCGGCTTCGTCGGCGAGGACTCCTTCGGTGACTCGGCCCTGCGCGTGTTGCGCTCCCGCGGCATGATCGCCGAGATCGTCCTCGAGCCGCCGGAGTACCCGGGCCTGGACCGCAAGGATCTCGCCCGCCGCTGCGAGCTGGCCGTGCGCGGCGACGAACTCTCCCGGCACGGACTGAACGACACCCGGTGGATCGAGGCCACCGCGACTCGGGTGGAGGACCCGGCGCCCGTCGAACCGACGGCGCCCGCCGCGGTCACGCACAGCGGCGTGGATCGACGCGGACTGCGCAGCCGCGCGGTCGCGGTCTTCCGCGGTCGGGGACGTGCGCCGGAGCACGCGCCGCGCACCGAAACGGCATCCGACAGCGCACGCGCCTGACACAGGTGGCGCACTGCGTGCTAGCTGGGAGCCGGACGCAGGTGCACGACCTTCGTCTGGGTCATCTCGTCGAGCAGTTCCGGTCCGTAACCGAAGCCGGTTCCGCTGGCCCGCCGCGGATGCGCCGCGCCGCCCGGCGCTCCGCCGAACACCGCGTTGATCTTCACCGTGCCGACCGGCAGCTCCCGCCAGGCGCGCTGAGCGTTGGCGATCGAGGGAGTGAGCACGGTCGCCGCGAGGCCGTAGTCGTCGTTCGCGGCCTCGGCGAGACCCTGGTCGAACGTGTCCACCACCCGTACCGGCGCGACCGGACCGAACGTCTCCTCGCGCATGATTCGCATGGTCGGCTCGCAGCGGGTCAGCACGGTGGCCGGATACCACGCACCGGCGCCGTCCGGCACCGTTCCGCCGGTCAGCAGATCGGCTCCGTCGCGGACCGCGTCGCGCACGTGGGCGTGGACCCCACCGCGATGGCGTCGGTCGACCAACGGCGCCGCCCGCCAGGACTCGGCCTCGGCGACCAGCGCCGCGAGAAACGCCTCCGCGACATCCCGGTGCACGAAGATCCGCTCGACGGACACGCAGATCTGACCGGCGTTGGCGAACGCGCCGAGCGCCGCCTGCCCGGCGGCCCACACCGGATCCACACCGGTGTCGACGACGAGCGCGTCGTTGCCGCCGTTCTCCAGCAGGGCCTTGGCGCCCGTGGCCGCAACGCTTTTCGCGATCGACCGTCCGGTGCTCGTGCTGCCGACGTGCGCGACGACATCCACGTCGGTGCGTGCGGCGAGCAGCGCGCCCACCCGCCCATCGCCCTGCACCGTTTGCACAACGCCTTCGGGGAACGCGCTGGTGAACAGCTCCCCGAGTAGCCCGCCGGTGTGCGGCGCGCGCTCACTCGGCTTGTGCACGACCGTGTTTCCGGTGACCAGCGCCGCGCCGAGCAGACCGCAGGACACCGCGACGGGGTCGTTCCACGGCGTCAGCGCGACCACGACGCCGCGCGGTTCCCACACCATGAGGTCGGTCGCGTCGAAGTCGCCCTGCAAGCTCTTGCCCCGGTGCACCGGGCCCAGTTCGGCGTACTGCTCCAACGTCGCGGCCCCGGCCGTCACCCCTTCCTTGCCCTCCGGCCGAGGGCGCCCGGTTTCGCGGCGGTTGAACTCGGCGAGATCGTCGGCGCGCTCGCGGAGCGAGGCGGCGCAGGCGCGGAGCGCGGCAGCCCGTTCGGCCGCCGAGGTGCGCGCCCACGTGGACTGGGCACGGCTGGCCAGCTCCATCCGCTGATCGATCTCCGCGAGGCTCGTCATGGACACCTTGCCGACGGTGGCGCCGGTGGCGGGATCGAGGATCTCGATCGTTTCGTCCGCCCGGTCTTCGGTGGGAAACGTGACAGCTCTCGGTCCGGTCATACCGCGGGCGTTGCCTGCCGCCCGCTGTTCAAACCAGTGGCGCCGGTGCTGCCGTACCGTGCGGGGCCGGGTTTGATTCGATGCCGACAGGCAACAGCTAACGACGTGGCCGCGACTGTCGAACGGCGCACCGTGCTGCTGTGGCATGTGCACGGCTCGTGGACGACATCGTTCGTCCAAGGGCCGCACCGTTATCTGGTCCCCGTGGTGCAAGGCGGTGGGCCGTGGGGGCGTGGGCTCTGCGGTCGGGACTGGCCGTCCGCAACGGAGGTGCTCGCGGGAGAGTTGCGCGAGACCCAGCCGGACGTGGTCGTTCTGCAACGCCCGGAGGAGATCGAGCTCACCGAGCGCTGGCTGGGCAGGCGCCCCGGCGCGGACATTCCGGCGGTCTACGTCGAGCACAACACGCCGCGCCCCAGCGCGGCCACTACCAGGCATCCGCTGGCGGATCGCGCCGACATCGCGCTCGTGCACGTGACGCATTTCAACGAGCTGATGTGGGACAACGGAATCGCGCCGACCCGGGTCGTGCCGCACGGCATCGTGGACCCTGGCGCGCTCTACACCGGGGAGCTGCCGCACGGCGTGGCGCTGATCAACGAACCGATGCGGCGCGGCCGGATCACGGGCAGCGATCTGTTACCCGACCTCGCGATGGCGGGACCCATCGATCTGTACGGCATCGGCGCGGACGACTTCACGACGCACAGACCCACCCGACATCCAATTCGCGGCATCGGCGATTTCGCACAGCACGCATTGCACCGGGAAATGGCGCGGCGACGGATATACCTGCACACCGCGCGGTGGACCTCGCTCGGCTTGTCGCTCCTGGAAGCCATGCACCTGGCGATGCCGGTGATCGCCCTGGCCACCACCGAGGCCGGGTGCGCGGTGCCGCCGGAAGCGGGCGCGCTCTCGTGTGATGTCGCGTCGCTCACCGCGAAATTCCACGAATTCCTGCACGAACCCGATCTCGCGGTGCTAGCGGGCAAGGCCGGACGGCAGTTCGCGCTGGAGCATTACGGCCTCGACGCCTTTCTGCGTCGGTGGGATTCCCTACTTTCGGAGGTCACCGGATGAAGGCGAAACGCGTATTGGTCACCGGCGGTTGCGGATTCGTCGGGTCGCACCTGTGCGAGCGGTTGCTCGACGCGGGCGCCGCGGTGGTCGCACTGGACAACTTCGCCACCTCCACACCGGACAATGTCGCCCGGCTGCTGGACCGACCCGGCTTCGACCTCGTCCAGCACGATGTCACCGAGTCGTTTCCCGCGGTGGGCTCCTTCGATGTCGTCTTCCACCTCGCGTCGGCCGCCTCGCCCCCGGACTATCTGCGGCTGCCGATCGAGACACTACGAGCCGGTTCGGCCGGGACCGGCAACGCCCTCGGGCTGGCCGAGCGGAATCGGGCTCGTTTCGTGCTCGCCTCGACCAGCGAGGTCTACGGCGACCCGGCGGTCCACCCGCAGCGCGAGGACTACTGGGGTCACGTCAATCCGGTCGGTCCGCGCAGCGTCTACGACGAGGCAAAACGTTATGCCGAGGCGTTGACCATGGCATTTCGCCGGGAGCGGCGCGTCAACACCGGCATCGCCCGTATTTTCAACACTTACGGTCCCTGGATGCGCACCGACGACGGCCGCATGGTGCCTACGTTCATCGCCGAGGCGCTGGCGGACGCACCGCTCACCATCGCGGGAACCGGCGAGCAGACCCGCTCGCTGTGCTACGTCGAGGACACGGTGCGTGGCTTGATCGCGTTGGCGGCCAGCGATCACCCGGGACCGGTGAACATCGGGAATCCGGACGAGGTCTCGGTGCGCAGCCTGGCCGAGGAGATCCGCTCGTTGAGCGGAAGCCGGTCCATCGTGCGGTACGTCGACGGCGCGATCGATGATCCGCGGCGGCGCTGCCCGGACATCTCACTCGCGCGGCGTGAACTGGGCTGGTGGCCGTCGGTGACCAGGGACGATGGGCTGCGCCGCACGATCGACTGGTTCGCGGGGCGCCCGACCGTGCCCGCCGAGGAGCCGGTGCGCTGATCGGCGCGTCGGTTTAGTGGCGACCGCCGAGGGTAGCGCCCGATAAATGCCAGCGGTCGGCCGATGGGCCCCGCATCCGTCTCGAACAGAAAGGCGGCACGTGCGCATTCTGGGAATCAACGCGATATTCCACGATCCTGCCGCCGCCCTGATCGTGGACGGCGAAATCGTCGCGGCCGCCGAAGAAGAGCGGTTCAGCCGACGCAAGCACGGCAAGCGGCCGGTGCCGTTCTCCGCGTGGGAGCTGCCCGAGCAAGCGGCCAAATGGTGTTTGGACAAAGCCGGGATACGCCCCGATCAGCTCGACGCGGTCGGCTACTCGTACGACCCGAAGCTGGTCGATCACTCGCTCGACGGCCTCGACCCCGGAAGCGAGGAGACCCGCACGGACTACGCCTTCCGAGCGCCCGCATTCCTCGCGGCCGCGTTGCCCGGCCTCGATCCCACGAGAGTGCGTTTCGTGCGACATCACCTGGCACACGCCGCGTCCGCCGCGCTGGCCGCGCCGTTCGGCGACTCGGCCGTCCTGGTGGCCGATGGACGCGGCGAAAGCCATTCCTCTCTGGCCGGCGAATACCGGGACGGCAAATTCGTCGAGCTGGCCTCGCAGCGGCTGCCGCACTCGCTCGGCCTGATGTACGAGGACCTCACCGAACACCTCGGATTCGCCCGCTCCAGCGACGAATACAAGGTGATGGCCCTCGCCTCCTACGGCACGCCCCGGTTCCTCGATCGGTTCCGCGAGCTGGTGTATTGCACCGGTGACGGTGGTTTCCGAACCGAACCGGTGGACTGGGATTCTTTCGCGCCCGCCGTGATCGACGGTGCGTTTCGCCTCGACCACGCCGACCTCGCCGCGAGCGTCCAACGTCGACTCGAGGACGTGTTGCTCGAGTCGATTTCCTGGCTGCACGGTCAGACCGGTCAGCGTGACCTCACGCTGGCCGGTGGGATCGCGTTGAACTGCGTCGCCAACACCCGGTTGCACGCCGAAGGTCCCTTCGAACGGATCTGGGTGCAGCCCGCGGCCGGTGACGCGGGCACCGCCCTGGGCGCCGCGCTGCAACTGGCGGCCGAGTTCGGTGAACGTGCCACCCCGATGCGGGCGGCCGGTCTGGGTCGTGAGTGGACCGGCTCGGAGCTGGAAGCGATTCTCCGCACGGCGAAGGTCGCGTACACGAAGTCCGACGACGTCGCGGCGGATGTGGCGCGGGCGCTGGCGGCGGACGAGGTGGTGGCCTGGTTCCAGGGCCGCGCGGAGTTCGGCCCGCGCGCGCTCGGGCACCGTTCGCTGCTCGCGCATCCCGGTCGGGCCGAGAATCTCGAACGCCTCAACGAGGTGAAGGGGCGCGAACAGTTCCGCCCGCTCGCGCCGATGGTGCTCGCCGACCGCGCGGCCGAGATCTTCGGACGCGGACCGTTGCCGAGCCCGTACATGTTGTTCGTCCACGATGTCGCGCCCGAGTGGCGGGCCAGGATTCCCGCCGTCACGCATGTGGACGGCACCGCGCGGGTGCAGACCGTCGATCCCGCGGACAGCCCCGTCGTGGCGCGGATGCTGGCGGAGTTCGACAGGCTCACGGGTCTGCCCGTGGTGGTCAACACTAGCCTCAACACCGCGGGCAGGCCGATGGTCGATTCACCACGTGATGCGCTCGAGTGCTTCGGTTCCGCGCCGATCGATCTGCTCGCCATCGGCTCGTTCCTGGTGCGTCGCGCATGAATACCGTCGACTTCAGCGTCGTGATTCCGACCGTGGGCCGAGAGAGTATTCGGACGCTGCTCGAGTCGCTCGACGCCGCGACCGGCCCGAAGCCGCGGGAAATCGTCGTGGTCGACGACCGGCCCCATGGCGGGGAACTACCGCTGCCCGAGATGCTGTCTCCGGTACGGGTCGTCCGCTCGGGTGGCCACGGACCCGCCGCGGCGCGGAACGCCGGTTGGCAACACGCGTCGGGCGAGTGGATCGCCTTCCTCGACGACGACGTGCGCCCCGCGCCGGACTGGCCCGCCCGCTTGGCCGACGACCTGCACGACCTCGATGAGAGAACAGCGGCGTCCACGGCCCGCATCGAGGTTCCGCTGCCGAAGCACCGCCGACCGACCGACGAGGAACGGGGCGTCGCCCGGCTGGCCACCGCGCGGTGGATCACGGCGGACATGGCCTACCGCCGGACCGCGCTGCTCGCGGTCGGCGGCTTCGACGAACGGTTCCCGAGGGCATTTCGGGAGGACGCCGATCTGGCGCTGCGGATTTGTCTCGCCGGGTACGTCATCGCCAATGGGCAGCGGGTCACGCACCACCCGGTGCGTCAGTCGGGGCTCATGGCCAGTGTGCGAGCGCAACGCGGCAACGCCGACAACGCGTTGATGCGGCGCAAGTTCGGCCCCCGGTGGCGTCAGCGCGTGGGCGAGGACAAGGGATCAATGCCTCGCCACGCGCTCACCACGGCCACGGGTGTGGTCGCCCTGGCGCTCGGCGTCGCCGGACGCGAACGCGCGGCTTTGGCGTCCGCGGCGCTCTGGGCGACGCTGACCGGCGTATTCGCCGCGCGCCGGATCGCACCCGGGCCGCGCACGCCCGCCGAGATCGGCCGAATGGCGTTGAGCAGCGCGCTGATTCCACCGGCCGCGTGCTGGCACCGGCTGCGCGGCGAGCTGCGCCACCGGCACGTGACCCACGCTTCGCCGCTGGCGCTGCTGTTCGACAGGGACGACACTCTCATCGTCGATGTGCCCTATCTCGGCGACCCCACCGAGGTCCGTCCGGTACCCGGCGCCGTCGACGCGCTGCGGATGGTGCGCGCGGCGGGCATCCCGCTCGGCATCGTCAGCAACCAGTCCGGCGTCGCGCGGGGATCGATCAGCCACGAACAGCTGGCCGCGGTGAACTCCCGCGTCGAGGAACTGCTCGGGCCGTTCGCCACGTGGCAAGTCTGCGTGCACGGCGAAGGAGACGGCTGCGCGTGCCGCAAACCCGAGCCCGGCCTGATCAGACGGGCCGCGGCGGAGCTCGGCGTCGACGTCGGCAGGTGCGTGGTCATCGGCGACACCGGCGCGGATGTCGCCGCCGCGACGACCGCGGGCGCCCGCGCGATCCTGGTGCCGACAGCGCGAACCCTTCCCGAAGAAGTGCACCGCGCGCGGCACGAAGCGACCGTGGCGCGAGACCTGGCCGAGGCCGTTCGGCTGGCGCTGGCGGGTGTGCCGTGACCGGCGCGCTGTTCGAGGGATCGTGGCCTTGACCGGCTCGATCCTCGTGCTGCGCGCACTGGGCCTCGGCGATCTGTTGACCGTGGTGCCCGCCCTGCGCGGATTGCGCGACGCCTTCCCGGACGACCGCGTGGTGCTTGCCGCCCCGGAGTCCCTGCGCGATCTGGTCGATCTCGTCGACGCGGTCGACGAACTGCTGCCGACAGCGGGACTCGGTGCGCTCCGCTGGCCGGGTGCGCCGCCGAGGCTGGCGGTCAACCTGCACGGCAGCGGGCCGGAGAGCATCCGCGATCTGCTCGCGACAAATGCGGACATCCTGCTGAGCCATCGTCATCCGGATTTCCCCGACCTGCCCGGCCCCGAGTGGCGCGACGACATGCACGAGGTGGATCGCTGGTGCCGACTGCTGGAGTCCGCGCGGATCGACGCCGATCCCGCCGCGCTGCGGTTACCCGCGCCACGACAGCCCGCCCCCGAGTCGAACGTGGTCGTGATCCATCCCGGCGCGGCCTATCCCGCCCGTCTCTGGCCCGCCGAACGTTTCGCGCGCGTGGCTCGGGAACTCGGCGCAGACGGCCACCGGGTGGTGATCACCGGGACGCCCGCCGAGCTCCCCTTGGCGAACTCGGTCGCCGAGCAAGCGGGCCTACCGCCCTCGGCGGTGTACGCCGGACGCACCGACCTCGCGCGACTCGCCGCGCTGGTGGCCGACGCGGCGCTGGTGGTATGCGGCGACACCGGCGTGGGCCATCTCGCCACCGCCTTCGACACACCGTCGGTCCTGCTGTTCGGCCCGACACCGCCGAACCGGTGGGGGCCGCCGCTCACCGCGAAAGATCATGTGGCGCTGTGGGCCGGGGACATCGGCGATCCGCACGCCGACCGCCCGGACCCCGGGCTGCTCATGCTGCGACCCGAACAGGTGCTGGCGGCCGCGGCCGGATTGCTCGGAGAGAAGGTGCCCCATGGGTAGTCGCGTCGGAGTCGTCGGTGCCGGGTACGTGGGACTCACCAGTGCCGCGTGCCTAGCGCATCTGGGACATCACGTGGTCTGCGTCGACAACGACGAGTCCAAGATCGCGGCGCTACGCGCGGGGACGGTCGCGATAGTCGAGCCCGACCTGCCCGAACTGGTACGGGAGGGGCTCGCGGAGAACCGGCTCTTCTTCACCTCGGATCCGGGGGCGCTGCACGAATGCGAAGTGGTCCTGCTGTGCCTACCGACTCCCATGGGCACCGCCGGTACGGCCGACCTCGGCGTGGTCGAAGACGCGCTGGAGACCCTGACCGCGGTCCTGCCGCCGGATTGCGTGCTCGTCACCAAGTCCACCGTTCCGGTGGGGACGGCGGCTCGGATTCCGGCGCTGTTCGGTCTGCCCGCGGTCGTCAGCAATCCCGAATTCCTCCGTGAGGGCCACGCGGTGCACGACTTCCTGCATCCCGACCGCGTCCTCATCGGCGTGGAGGAGCGGGACCGCGAATCGGCCGACCGTGTCGCGGCGCTGTACGCCGGAACGGACGCGCCGGTGCTGCGATCGGATACGGCCAGCGCGGAGCTCGCCAAGTACGCGAGCAACGCGTTTCTCGCGGTCAAGCTCTCGTTCGTGAACACGCTCGCCGAACTGTGCGAGCGGGTCGGCGCCGACATCACCAAGGTCACCGACGCGATGGGCATGGACGACCGGATCGGTCCGGCGTTCCTCGCGCCCGGCCCCGGCTGGGGCGGCTCGTGCCTGCCCAAGGACACGCGCGCGCTCCTGCGGGCCGCGGAGGCAGCGGGCGTGGACTTCGCCGTCGTCCGGGACGCGTTGCGCGCCAACGACCATCAGCACGCGATGGTGATGCGCAAGATCCGCCGCGCGGTCACCGGTGCCGTCGACGGCTCGCTGTCGGGGACCCGGATCGGCGTGCTCGGGCTCGCGTTCAAGGCCGGGACGGGAGACCTGCGCGATTCCCCCGCCGTCGCGATCGCGCGGCAACTGTCCCATCACGACGCCGCGGTCACCGCCTACGACCCGTGTGTGCCTCGGTCGGTCGCCGCCGACCTCGACGGCATTCGCGTGGTGGACGATCCGTACCTGGTGGCGAAGCGCGCCGGTGCGATCGTCATCCTCACCGAGTGGCCCGAATTCCGTTCGCTCGACTGGACCAGGCTCGCCGCCGATGTCGACCGTGCCGTGATCGTGGATACCCGAAATCTGCTCGACGAACGTTTGCTGAGCGGCACCGGCTTCGCCTTGCTCGGCACCGGCACCGCCGCGGCTTCCGGAGACGGACCGACGTGAACGGTGCCTCCGCGGGCCGATTGTCCAGGCGGCCAAGAACTTCGGCTCATCTACCGGGCTGTCGCTGGGGGAAGCGCAAGCGCGGGATCTCGTGGACGATTCCTGCCTGTAGGTCCCGTCGATTTCCATGCGGCGCGACGTAGCGGCTTCCGGTGACGGTCATCGACGTTCCGGCCTCGGCCGCGTGCAGCCCAGTGTCCGGGTATCCGAGTACGGCGGTAATTGACCGAGGTCGATCTACGTCCGGGGGGTGTCTAGGCGCGCAGCAGCAAGTACGCGGCGACTACCGAGCCGATGACGGCGCCGCCGTAGCAGACCGCGATGATCAACGCGCTGAACCGCTCCAGCCGCAAGCCGTGTGTCAGCGTGTACCGGAAGCGGTGTGCCCAATGGAACAGAGCCAGCGCGCAGAGGCCGAAAAGGACCAGCCGGGTGACGGGATGACGCAACACCGAGAGCAGGTCTGCGTGGTCCGGCGCGGGCAGCCAGTCCAGGGGAAAGGCGATGCCGAACAGGAACAGCAGCACCGGCACGAGCAGCGCGGCGGCCATCCCGCCGGCGCTGAACAGCAACCACGCCAACGGTTCCGGGGATCTTCTGTTCGTCATCGCAGCACCACCCACAGCACGATCGCCGTCAGCAGACCCCACAGCAGATAGTGCGCCCCAACGATCGTGGCCGGTGCGACGCGCCGGTTCCGAACCCGCACGACCATCGCCTTGGGCGCGAGGCCGAACCAGGTGACCGTGTGCAGTAGCACGAACAGCAGGGCGATCGTGTTCAGCGCGACCACCCACCCTCCGGAGCTCCAGCTCAGAAACCGTTGATACTCCGCGCTTCCCGAACTGACCGCGTGGACGAGGAGCAGCAGATACACCACGAACCAGGCGACGAACACGCTGCTGAGTTCGCGCAGAACGAAGAGCAGGTACGAGCGGCGTCGCACCCACCAGAACGTGGGGACCGGCTTGCGGTACAACCGCGGCGCCGTGGTCATCGGGCCCGCCAAGGCATGAGGAAATCTCGCAGCGATTGCGTGGCCGCGGTCAGTTTGTAGCGTTGGATCGCCCCGGCCGGGTCGACCCCCTTGGGGCAGGCGGTGCTGCACTCGCCGACCAAGGTGCAGGACCATACTCCCTCCGGAGAAGAGAGCACGTCCCGCCGATCCGCGGCTCCCTCGTCACGCGAGTCGAGGTTGTAGCGCTGGGCCAGCGCGATCGCCGCCGGACCGAGGAACTCGGGCTCGAGCGCGTAGACGGGACAGGCCGAGTAGCAGAGCATGCAGTTGATACACATGCTGTATTTGCTGTAATCGTCCATTTCGGACGGTGTTTGCAGGTACTCGCCGTCCTCGGGCGGCCGGTGTTCCTCCCTGATCAGCCATGGCTCTACCGCCGTCAGCTTCTGCATGAAGTCGCTGATCTCCACGACGAGATCCCGGATCACCGGGAAGTTGCGCAATGGCTCGACCCGCACCGGCCCGGGCGCGTAGTCGGTGAGGAAAGTGGCGCAACTCAGCTGTGGCTCGCCGTTGACGGTCATGCCGCAACTACCGCAGATGCCCATCCGGCACGACCACCGGTACGACACCGTCCCGTCGAGGTCGTCCTTGATGTAGTTGAGGCCGTCGAGCACCGTCCATTCCTTGCGCAGCGGAACCTCGTACGACTGCGGGACCGGTTCGTCGTCTCGATCCGGTCGGTAGCGCGCGACCTGCAGGGTTATCCGGTCCGCCATCGCCATCACCTCCCATATACGCGTTCGGCCGGAGGCCAGCGGGTAATCGTCACCGGCAGGTACGAGACGCGGCCCGGACCGTCCGGCTGCCGATGGATCAGCGAATGGGCCAGGAATCGCTGGTCGTCCCTGGCGGGGAAATCGGTCCGTTGGTGCGCGCCACGGGATTCCTCCCGCGCCAGTGCGCAGGCGACGATGCATTCCGCCACGTCGAGCATGCAGGACAGCTCCAGCATCGCCACCAGTTCGGTGTTGAACGCCCGGCTGTGGTCGTCGAGGTGCGCGCTGCCGAACCGTTCGCGAAGCTCGCGCACCTTGTCGGCCGCCGCGGTGAGGGAGGCGCCGTCCCGGTAGATCCCGGCACCGGTCTCCAGCGTCTCTTGCATCTCGGTGCGGATTTGGGCGATGCGTTCGGATCCCTCGGCATGCTGGGCCAGTCGCTGTTCCAGCCGGTCCTGTTCGGTGCGTCCGCGCGCCACGACCGCCGGTGTCTCGCGGGTCTTGGCGGAGCTCGCGTACTCGGCGGCGGCGTGACCGGCTCGCGCGCCGAAGACCAGCAACTCGGGCAGGGAATTCGACCCGAGCCGATTGGCGCCGTTGATGCTGACGCAGGCGGTCTCACCTACGGCGTACAAGCCGTCCAGGGGTGTCGCGCCGTGGATGTCGGTATGGATGCCGCCCATCATGTAGTGGACGACCGGGCGAACCGGGATCAGCTCCCGGACCGGATCGATGTTCTGGTACTTCGAGCACAGCTCGCGCACGAACGGCAGTTTCGTGTCGATGAGAGCCGCGCCGAGGTGGCGTAGGTCGAGGTGGACGACGTGTCCGTACGGCGTGCCGATGGTCCGGCCCTTGTCCAGCTCGTGCACGAAGGCCTGCGACAGCCGGTCACGCGGCCCGAGTTCCATGCTTCGCATCACCGGCTTCGGTGCGGGCGTCCCGAGGTCGTAGTCCTGCAGGTAGCGGTAACCGTCCTTGTTGAGCAGCCAGCCGCCCTCCGCGCGCGCCGCTTCGGTGATCAAGATGCCCGTGAATGGAAGCCCGGTCGGGTGGTACTGGACGAACTCCATGTCCTTGAGCGGTGCGCCCGCCCGGTAGGCCAAGGCCATACCGTCGCCGGTGTTGATATTGGCGTTGGTGGTGAACGGATACACCCGGCCGCAGCCGCCGGTGCACACGATGACAGCGCTGGCGAGAATGGTTTCGACGCGTCCGGTGGCCAGTTCGATGGCGACGATGCCGCACACCTTGCCCTCGTCGACGAGCAACGTTGTGGCGAACCACTCGTCGTACCTGACGATGTCTCGATACGACAGTGCGGTCTGGAACAGCGTGTGCAGCATGTGGAAGCCGGTCTTGTCGGCCGCGAACCAGGTGCGGTTGTTCGTCATGCCGCCGAACGCGCGTACCGCGATGCGCCCATCCGGCTTGCGGCTCCATGGACAGCCCCAATGTTCCAGCTGGAGCAGCTCGCGCGGTGCTTCCTGGACGAAGGCCTCGACAGCGTCTTGGTCACAGAGCCAATCGCTGCCGGAGACCGTGTCGTGTGCGTGCTCGTCGAGGCTGTCGCCGGGATCAGCGACAGCGGCCGCGCCACCCTCGGCGGAGACGGTGTGGCTGCGCATCGGATAGACCTTGGAAACGATCGCGATACTCAACCGGGGGTTGTCTTGCGCGATGGCGATGGCCGCACGCAGGCCCGCGCCGCCCCCGCCAACGATCACTACATCGTGCGAAGCGGTCATGGTGGCACCACCCGGGCGTCGTCGGTCAGGCCTCGAAGTCGGCGCTGTGCTCGTCCATCAGGACCTTGCCGTCGTGGCGGACGGTTTTGATCCGAACGCTGCCGTCGTGGAATTCGTGTCGAATCCTGCGGCAGCCGCAGTCGTAACGCAGGTCATCGATGACCAGGCCCGCGTCGTCGTTTTCCCGGTGGCGAGCCCCGCCCCGCAGTTTCCCGCATGGGGCGCGTTCGGTGCTGAACTGCTCGGTGGTGCTAAGCATCTCGGCCTCCCGGCTAACCGGTGGCACACCCTACTGATCGGTGTAGAAGACAAGCGTACGCGCATTGCCCCCGGGTCGGGCCTAGACGACCTTGGCGTCGATCAGCCGCTGCCAGATCTCGCCCTGATCGATGACCTCGACGCCGAGTTTCTCCGCCTTGGCCAGCTTGCTCTCACCGACTCCCGCGCCGGTGACGAGCAGGTCGGTGTTCGCCGACACCGAAGACGCCACCGTCGCGCCCGCCTTCTCACACAAGCGTTGGAATGTCGGCCGGGCGACCTTTTCGCCGGAGCGCGGGTCGCTGATGGCGCCGGTGATCACCACCGCCTTGCCCGCCAGGGGCGCGCCCGCCGCGACGACCGGGGGCAGGTCCTCTTCGCGCACATCCAGACAGACACCCGCGGCGCGCAGCCGCTCCAATTCCGGGCGCAGGCGAGTGAGATGCTCGACCAGGGAGGCGGCGACCTTCGGTCCGATATCCTCCACCGCCACGAGCCGTTCCTCGCCCGCGTCGGCGACCTCCTCCAGGGAGCCGAATCCCGCTCGGGCCAGGCGCGCGGCGGTGCCATCGGAGGCCATCGGGATCGCCAGGCCGATCAGCGCGCGACGCAGGCCGACCTGGCGGCTGGCATCGATCGAGTCGATCATGCGCGCGGCCGAGACCTCGCCGATGCGGTCGAACTCGAGCAGACGCTCCTTGGTCAGCGTGTAGAAGTCCGCGGGACTCTCCAGAATGCCCGCCTCGGCCAGGCGTTCGATCCACACCGGTCCGATGGCGTCGATGTCGGCCGCCGCCCGCGACGCCCAGTGGATCAGCCTGCGCACCGTCTGGGCGGGGCAGGAGGCGTTGGTGCAGAACAGTTCTCGGCTGTTGCCCTGTTCGGTCACCGGCTGCGCGCACGAGGGGCAGGCGGTGGGCGGCACGATCTCGCGTTCCTCGCCCGTGCGCTTGGAGGCGTCGAGCACGCCCGCGACGAACGGGATCACGTCGCCCGCGCGGCGCACCAGTACTGTGTCACCGATTTTGATGTCGCGGGCGCGGATCACCTCTTGGTTTGCCAGCGTGGCTTTCGTGACTGTGGTGCCGCCCACGAACACCGGCTCCAGCCACGCGACCGGGACGATCTTGCCCGTCTTGCCGACGTCCCAGACCACCTCGGCCAGCAGCGTGGTCTTCTCCTCGGCGGCGAACTTGAACGCCAGCGCGCCGCGCGGGGAGTTCGACCGCGTCCCGGCCGCCGCGTAGGCATCGCGGTCGGCCAGTCGCAGCACCGCGCCGTCGAGGTCGTAGTCGAGTTCGTTGCGGCTTCGCTCGATCGCGGTGATCGCGGCTTGCGCCTGCTCGGCGTCGGCGCAGTGCCGCATCTGCGCGCCCATGATGCCCAGTGCCGCCAACCCCTCCACGAGGTCGACCGCGGCGGCGTCGGCGGGGGTGTCCAGGTCGAATCCGAAGAACTGCAAGCGCCGGCCGGCGACCGTGGCCGGGTCCTTCGCCCGCAATGTGCCCGCGGCGGCGTTGCGTGGATTGATCAGCGGCTTGTCCGGATGGGCGGTGTTGTAGGCGAGGAAGGTCGAACGCAGCATCACCGCCTCGCCACGAACCTCCACCCGCCCCGAGAGGCCGATCCGCTCGGGAACGCCGTCGACCAGCGCGCGAACCAGCATGGTGACGTCGTCGCCGGTGGTGCCATCGCCCCGGGTCACGGCACGCACCAACCGCCCGTCCTCGAAGACAAGGGCCAGGGACAAGCCGTCGAGCTTCGGCATCACCACCACCGGCTGGCCGGGAAAACGTTCGAAGAACGCCGCGACCTGCTCGGGCTTGGTCGCCTTCTCGAGCGACAGCATCGGACGCGAGTGCCGCACCGGCGCGTGCAGCACCGCGGGCGCGCCGACCTGCTCCAGCGGATTCGGGTCGGGCGTGAGGTCGGGGTGCGCCCCGATCAGGGCACGAAGCTCGTCCTCGAGCGCGTCGTACTCGGCGTCCGCGACCAGCGGCGAGCCCTGGTAGTAGGCGTCGCGCAGCGCCACGATGCGGTCCGCGAGCTCTTGGATACGTTCACCGGTTTCCACAGCACGGGAGGCTACCGATACCCACCGACACTGCCGTCGAGGCGCTTCCGCCCGGCCTAGCTGAGCGTCTTCAGTGCCGCCGCGTCGTACGGCTTCAGCTCGTCGATCCGCCCCGCCAGGACCTTGGACGCCCACTCCGGGTCCTGGAGCAGGGCGCGACCGACAGCGACCAAGTCGAATTCGTCGCGCTCCAGACGATCGAGGAGGTTGTCGAGGCTGCCGAGTTCGGCGCCCTGGCCCGTGAACGCACGGAGGAAATCGCCGTCGAGGCCGACCGAGCCGACGGTGATGGTGGGCTTGCCAGTGAGCTTCTTGGTCCAGCCGGCGAGGTTCAGGTCCGAGTCGTCGAATTCCGGGAGCCAGTAGCGACGAGTGGAGGCGTGGAAGGCGTCCACGCCTGCCGCGGCGAGCGGAGTCAGGATCGCCTCCAGCTCCCGCGGGGTCTCGGCGAGTCGCGTGTCGTAGGCCTCCTGCTTCCACTGCGAGTAACGGAAGATCACCGGGAAGCCGGGCGAGACGGCGGCGCGAACCGCGGCGACGACCTCGGCCGCGAACTTCGTACGGCCCACGGGGTCACCGCCGTAGACATCCGCACGGCGGTTGGTGCGTCCCCACAAGAACTGGTCGAGGAGATAGCCGTGCGCACCGTGCAATTCGACGCCGTCGAAGCCGATGCGCTCGGCGTCGGCCGCGGCCTCGGCGAAGGCGCCGATGACGTCGTCCAGGTCACCCTGGGTCATCGCCTTGCCACCCTCGGTGCCGTCGACACGAATACCGGAGGGGCCGACAGCGGGTGCGTCAGGGTAGGGCGCGTCGCCCTGGTTGCGGACCATGCCGATGTGCCACAGCTGCGGCACGATCTTGCCGCCCGCCGCGTGGACGTCCGCGGCGACCTGCGCCCACCCCGCCAACTGCTCCTCGCCGTGGAACCGCGGCACGCGATCGCTCTGCCCCGCCGACTCGTGGCCGATGTAGGTCCCCTCGGTGACGATCAGGCCCACGCCGGCGGCGGCGCGCCGGGCGTAGTACGACCGCACGTCGTCACCGGGAATGCCGCCAGGGGAGAACATGCGCGTCATCGGCGCCATCACGATGCGGTTCGGGACGGTCAGGCCGTTCAGCGTGACCGGCCGGGACAGGATCTCGGCCGTGCGGGAGGCCTTGGACGCGGTATCGATCAACTGGATGCTCCTAGTAGTTACTTGAGGAAGTCGATGGTTGAGAACTTCAAACAACGCAGCCACCGTAGAGCTAAGTATTTGAGATGGTCAAGTTTCTGCGGATAGGGTGGTTCGCATGGCAGAAGCTTCCGGCGTCGACACGGCCCAGCTCATGGAGCTGCTCTCGGTGTCGCTCGGCACCTACTACAGCGACTTCACGGCCGCGGCGGCGAGCGAGAACCTCACCGCGAGCCAGGCCAGGACGCTGAGCGTGCTGCGCCGGGGGCCCGTCGCGATGCGCGCCCTGGCCGAGACCTTGGCCTGCGACGCCTCCAACGTGACCGGGATCATCAACCGGCTGGAGAAGCGTGGCCTCGTGCGCCGGGAGGCCAGCGCATCCGACCGGCGCGTCACCAATCTCGTCATCACACCCGAGGGGTGGCAGGTGACCGAGACGATCCGGGCGAAAATGTGCGCCACCCGAGAAGGCCTGGACAGGCTCAGCGACCAGGACCGAGACCGTCTGTGCGCACTGCTGGAACAGGTTTTCGTCGCCCGGCTCGCCACCCGGTCCGACTCGTCTACCTCGGTCACCGGTCGATAGGCGCCGCCGACTCCGGCCCCGCACCCTCGAGCAAACCACCCTGTCCGGCGATGGGCGACCGTGAGGGGCGCAGGGCTCCCGAACGCCATAGCGGCCCGTGCCGAACCGCGGCCGAGGGAATACTCGAGGGCGGTCGGCAGGTTGCGGGAAGCGTGTGCGAAATCGTAGAGAATTCGTAGATGGCGGGGGAATACCCCAAGATTGCGCAGGTCAGCGATGGGATAGGCTTTATCGGTCATGAAGTCGGCTTTTTCGGGTCCGGTCATCGGTGCTGCGCCCCAGACGGTCTACCTCGATCATGCGGCGACCACACCGATGCTGCCCGCGGCGATCGAGGCGATGACGGCTGCCATGGCGCGGCCGGGGAACGCCTCGTCGGTGCACGGATCCGGGCGGGCCGCGCGCCGGTTGCTCGAGGAGGCGCGCGAGTCGATCGCCGCTGATCTGGGCGCCCGGCCGTCCGAGGTGATCTTCACCTCCGGCGGAACCGAGAGCGACAATCTCGCGGTCAAGGGCATCTACTGGGCGCGCAGGGACGCCGACCCGTGCCGCACCAGGATCATCGCCAGCGCGATCGAGCACCACGCGGTCATCGACACGGTGGAATGGCTCGAGCGGCACGAGGGCGCGCAGGCCACCTGGCTGCCGGTCGACGCCGACGGCGTGGTGTCGCCGCGCTCGCTGCGGGCGGCGCTGGCCGAGCACCCCGACGAGGTCGCCCTCGTCACCGTCATGTGGGCGAACAATGAGGTCGGCGCGATCCAGCCGATCGCCGAACTCGCCGCGGTGGCACAGGAATTCGGCGTTCCCATGCACAGCGACGCGATCCAGGCGGCGGCCCAGCTGCCCATCGATTTCGCCGCGAGCGGGCTGTCCGCGGCGAGTTTCGCCGGGCACAAGGTCGGCGGACCGCACGGTGTCGGCGTGCTGTTGCTTGGCAGGCAGGTCGGGTGTGTGCCGCTGTTGCACGGCGGCGGGCACGAGCGCGACCTGCGCTCCGGCACCTCGGACACCGCGGCCGCGGTCGGCCTTGCCACCGCGCTCGACGCCACGGTCGCCGAATTGCCCACGCGCACAGCCGAATTGATCGCCTTGCGGGACGCGCTCATCGCGGGCGTCACGGCGGCGGTGCCGCACGCCGTGCTCAACGGTCCGGTCGGCGCGCAGCGCTTGCCGGGCAACGCGCACTTCACGTTCCCCGGTTGCGAAGGCGATTCGCTGCTGATGCTGCTGGATGCGGCGGGGATCGAATGCTCGACCGGCTCCGCCTGCAACGCGGGCGTGGCCACGCCGAGTCACGTGCTGATCGCCATGGGCGTCGAACCATGGGTGGCGCGCGGCTCGTTGCGATTCTCCTTGGGGCACACGTCGACCCGCGCCGACGTGGACGCCCTCCTCGATGTCTTGCCCCAGGTGGTGGAGCGGGCCAGGGCCGCTGGTCTTGCCGGTGCGAAAGGTGGTGTGTGATGCGGGTACTCGCGGCGATGAGCGGTGGTGTCGATTCCGCCGTCGCGGCGGCGCGCGCCGTCGACGCCGGGCACGAGGTGGTCGGCGTGCACCTCGCGCTCTCGGCCACGCCCGGCACGCTGCGCACCGGTTCGCGCGGCTGCTGCTCGAAGGAAGACGCGGGTGATGCCCGCCGCGCGGCGGACGTGCTCGGAATCCCTTTCTACGTCTGGGATTTCGCGGACCGCTTCAAGGAAGACGTGATCGACGACTTCGTCGCGGCCTACGCGGCGGGCGAGACGCCCAACCCGTGCCTGCGCTGCAACGAGAAGATCAAGTTCTCGGCGCTGGCCGACCGCGCGGTGGCGCTCGGCTTCGACGCCGTCGTCACCGGCCACTACGCCCGGCTGGAGGACGGTGTGCTGCGCCGCGCGGTGGACGCGGACAAGGACCAGTCCTACGTCCTCGCCGTGCTCACCGCCGAGCAGCTGTCCCGCGCCATGTTCCCGGTGGGCGACACCCCGAAGCCGCAGATCAGGGCCGAGGCCGCCGAGCGCGGACTCGCGGTGGCGAACAAGCCCGACAGCCACGACATCTGCTTCATCCCTTCCGGTGACACCCGCGCCTTCCTCGGCGCGAAGATCGGCGTCCGGCCGGGCGCGGTCGTGGACGCCGACGGCCAGGTGCTCGCGAAGCACGAGGGCGTGCACGGCTTCACCATCGGCCAGCGCAAGGGTCTCGGGCTCGCGGGCCCCGCGGCCGACGGCAAGCCGCGCTACGTCACCGACATCGATCCCGACTCCGGCACCGTGCGCGTCGGCTCGGCCGAGGACCTGCGGGTCTGGACGGTGCGCGCCGAGCGGGCGATCTGGACCTCGGGCACGACGCCGGAGGGGCCGATCGAGTGCGTCGCGCAGGTGCGCGCGCACGGCGGCACCGCGCCCGCGGTCGCCGAGGCGGCGGGCGACGGGCTCGAGGTGCGGCTGCGCGAGCCGTTGACCGGCGTCGCGCGCGGACAGGCCGTCGTGCTGTACCGGCCCGACGCGGCGGGCGACGAGGTGATCGGCAGCGGGACCATCAGCGACACCTCGCGCGAGCCGCACTCGGCCGACGACGCGGCGCGCGTCGAGGCGCGGTAGAGGAGCCGATCGTCCGTCCTTATCGGTCGATGTACCCGTTGCAGTACCGGGGCGCGGTAGAGGAGCCGATCGGCCGAAGTACCCACTGGCGCACCGGGGCGCGGTAGAAGTCGATCGCCCGTCCCGATCGGCCGACGTACCCGCTGGCGCACCGAGGTGCGGTAGAGAAGCTGATCGTCGTCTTGATCGGCCGACGGACTCGTCGCCGCACCGAGGAGCAGGCCGCGAGTCCGACAGGCATACGCCATGATCGCCCCGGCTGCGGTGCGGGGTAATGTCACGATGCCGCGGCCGGGCGGACTGGGACGGATCTCGGCATCAGGCGTCGAGCCACCGGTGCACGCGGCGGCATCCATCACACATCGACATGGGTAGGACGTGGTGAGCGAAACCGGTACTGACGCTGCGGATTCCGCCGACCCCGGCGCGTTCGACCCGTTGCCCGGCGGTATCGCGACGGCCGTCGGCTCCTGGCCGGGCGCCGATCCGCGCGAAGCCGCGAACACCGTGCTCGGCGAGCTAGCCGAGCTGACCCACCTGCCCGAGCTACCGGGCCGCGGTCTCGGATCCGACATGATCGGCCGCGTCTCGGCCCTGCTCGTGGACATGCGCTTCGACATCAGCACCCGCGGTTACCGGCTCGCCGCGCGTCCCGGCGCGGTCTCCCGCCGCGCCCGCGATCTGCTGCGCGCCGACCTGGACGCGCTCGAAGAGGCATGGGAGACAACGGGTTCGGCGGGTACAGGACGCGTCGTCAAGGTGCAGGCCGCCGGTCCGCTCACCCTGGCCGCCGAGGTCGAGCTGCCCGGCGGGCACCGCGCGCTCACCGATTCCGGCGCCCTGCGCGATCTTTCGGAATCCCTCGCGGAGGGCCTCGCCCAGCACGTCGCCGAGGTCGGCAAACGGCTCGGCGCGCGGGTCGTGCTGCAACTCGACGAGCCGTCGCTGACCGACGTGCTGAACGGTTCGCTGCGCGGCGTCAGCGTGCTGGACACCGTGCGCGCGATGCCGGATCCGGAGGCGCTCGCGGTCCTCGACGCCGTCATCGAGGCGCAGGCCGCGCCGGTGCTGGTGCACAGCTGCGCCGAGCCGCCCGCGCTGGCCTTTCTGCGCCGCAGCCAGGCCGCCGCGGTCGGCTTCGACCTCGCGACGATCCACACCCGCGATCTCGACAGCATCGGCGAGACGCTCGACGCAGGTAAACGGCTGGTGCTCGGGCTGGTGCCGACCACCGACCCGGCGATCAGAGCCGCCGCGACGGCGACCACGCCGCAGGCGCCGGTCACCTGGCGTGAGATAGCGGAACCGGGCGTGCGTCTCATCGATCGCCTCGGCTTTCCGCGCGCCACGCTCGCCGACCGCGTGCTCGTCGCACCGGCGTGCGGGCTCGCGGGCGCGCCGCTGTCCTGGGCCCGGCGCGCGCTGAATCTGGCGAACGAGGTGGCGCGCGCCTTCGCCGAGGACCCGGAGTCGCTGACCTTCTCCTGACCGGTCCGGACCGCGCGGCAGGGCTCGGACGTGCGGGAATGTGTCGGTGGCCTCGACTACTCTGCCTTTCGTGAGCGAGAGCGAGAGTGTGGCGATTCCGGCGACGGCAGAGCAGCGGGTGGAGTGGCAGCGGCTCGCGGACGAGGTTCGCGAACACCAGTTCCGCTACTACGTGCGCGACGCGCCGATCATCTCCGACGGCGAGTTCGACGAGCTGCTGCGGCGGCTGCAAGCCATGGAGGACGAGCATCCGGACCTGCGGACGCCCGATTCGCCGACCCAGCTCGTCGGCGGCGGCTTCGCGACCGACTTCACCGCGGTCGACCATCTGGAGCGGATGCTCTCGCTGGACAACGTGTTCAGCTATGACGAACTGCGCACATGGGCCGCGCGGGTGGAGGCCGAGACCGGCCCGAACCTGCACTACCTGTGCGAGGTGAAGATCGACGGCGTCGCGCTCAACCTGGTCTACGAGAAGGGCAGGCTGGTGCGCGCCGCGACCCGTGGTGACGGTCGCACCGGGGAGGACGTCACGCTCAACGCGCGCACCATCGACGACATCCCGGTCGAGCTGGCCGCCGCCGACGAGTTCCCGATTCCCGACCTGCTCGAGGTGCGCGGCGAGGTGTACATGCGGTTGGCGGACTTCGAGACCCTCAACGCGTCCATCGTCGCCGAGGGCAAGCCGCCCTACGCCAACCCGCGCAACACCGCGGCCGGTTCGCTGCGGCAGAAGGACCCGTCGGTCACCGCGCGCAGGCGGCTGCGGATGATCTGTCACGGTTTCGGCCGCATCGAGGGCTACATGCCGTCCTCGCAGTACGAGGCGTACCGTGCGCTGGCCGCCTGGGGCCTGCCGGTCTCCGAGCACACCCGGCGGGTGCAGGGCGTCGAGGCGGTGATCGAGCGGGTGGCCTACTGGGGCGAGCACCGCCACGACATCGAGCACGAGATCGACGGCCAAGTCATCAAGATCGACGAGACGTCGCTGCAACGTCGCCTCGGTTCCACCTCGCGCGCGCCGCGCTGGGCGATCGCCTACAAGTACCCGCCCGAGGAGGCCACCACCAAGCTGCGCGACATCCAGGTCAACGTGGGACGCACCGGCCGCGTCACGCCGTTCGCGGTGATGGAGCCCGTGTCCGTCGCGGGCTCGACCGTCGCGATGGCGACGCTGCACAACGCGTCGGAGGTCAAGCGCAAGGGCGTGCTCATCGGCGACACCGTCACCATCCGCAAGGCGGGCGACGTGATTCCCGAGGTGCTCGGCCCGGTGGTGGACGCGCGCACCGGCGAGGAGCGCGAGTTCGTCATGCCGACGCACTGTCCGGAGTGCGGCACCGAGCTCGCGCCGGAGAAGGAAGGCGACGCCGACATCCGCTGCCCGAACCAGCGTTCCTGTCCCGCGCAGCTGCGGGAGCGGGTGTATCACGTGGCCAGCCGCAACGCCTTCGACATCGAGGCGCTCGGCTACGAGGCCGCCGTCGACCTGCTGAAGTCCGGCGCCATCGCCGACGAGGGCGATCTGTTCGACCTCGACGAGCCGCGCCTGCTCACCACCTCGCTGTTCGCCAACAAGAGCGGCACCCTCTCGGCGAATGGCAAACGGCTGCTGGACAATCTGGACTCCGCCAAGGAGCGTCCGCTGTGGCGGGTGCTCGTCGGCCTGTCGATTCGGCACGTCGGCCCCACCGCGGCCAGGGCGCTGGCCGCCGAGTTCGGCAGCATGGAGCGGATCGAGTCGGCCACGGCCGAGGAACTCGGCGCCGCCGACGGCGTCGGCCCGACCATCGCCGCGGCGGCGGCCGAATGGTTCACCGTCGACTGGCACCGGGCGATCGTCGACAAGTGGCGCGCGGCCGGTGTGCGGATGGAGGACGAACGCGACGAGTCGATCGAGCGCACGCTGGAGGGCCTCTCGATCGTCGTCACCGGTTCGCTGCAAGGCTTTTCGCGCGACGGCGCCAAAGAAGCCATTCTGATGCGCGGCGGTAAGGCGGCGGGTTCGGTCTCCAAGAAGACGGCGTTCGTGGTGATCGGCGAGTCGCCCGGTTCGAAGGCGGCCAAGGCCGAGGAGCTCGGTGTGCCGATTCTGGACGAGGACGGATTCCGATTGCTGTTGGCGGGTGGGCCGGAGGCGGTGACACCGGCGGCGTCCGGCGCCGAGGGAAACGTCGAGGAGTAGGCCCCGCGGCGGTCGGCGTGTGCGCCGTCTGCGAACGGCACTTGACCTGAACCTTGCTTCAGGTATGACGATCGGTGGGTAGGCGTACCTCCGCATTCGCTCCATGCGCGGCTACCTCGGCAGTCGCTCCGGCCATGCGACGGCGTACCTCCGCAGTCGTTCCGGGCGTGCGCGGCGTACCTCCGCAGTCGCTTCGGCCGTGGGGTGGTCTTCGGAGGGATCGAGTCCGACAGCGCCTACCAGGCAACTAGGAGGAGGTCATCATGACTCACCGTCCCACCGCCCTCATCACCGGCGCGTCCGCCGGGCTCGGCCGCGCGCTGGCACGCGCGTTGACCGGGCGCGGCTGGCGGGTGATCGGCACCGCCCGTCGTGGTGATCGGCTCGACGAGGTCCGCGCCGAGCTCGGCGTCGCATTCGTCGCCGTCACCGGCGATGTCACCGATCCGGCGCACCGCGCGCGGCTGGCCGAAATCGCCGATGGCGCCGGACCTCTCGACCTCGTGGTGAACAACGCCAGCAGGCTCGGCCCGAGCCCGCTGCCGCGGCTGGCCGACTACCCGCTCGACGAGCTCGAGGCCGTGTATCGCACGAACGTGGTGGCGCCGCTGGCCGTTCTGCAAGCCACGCTGCCCCTGTTCGGTCCCGGCGGGGTGATCGTCGACATCAGCTCCGACGCCGCCGTGGAGCCGTATCCGGGATGGGGCGGGTACGGTTCGGCCAAGGCGGCGCTGGACCAGCTCACCGCGATCCTCGCGGCCGAGCATCCGGAGCTGGCCGTCTACTCCTTCGATCCGGGCGATATGCGCACCGAGATGCATCAGGCCGCGTTCCCCGGCGAGGACATCTCCGATCGGCCGGAGCCGGAGAGCGTCGTGCCCGCGCTGCTGCGGCTCCTCGACGAACGCCCGAGGAACGGCCGTTACACCGCGGCGGATTTCGCGGTGGCGCGATGAGTGGCGGGGCGTCGCGCCGATCTGCGAAAGGCATCGTGCCGTCCGCGCGGCACCGCTCGTTGTCGAAGCACGGAAAGATCCGGGCGGCAACGCCTTTCGCCGCGTGGGCGCGGACTTTCGAACTGCCGGATCGGCGCAATGCCGATGCACCGCCGGAGGCGCGTGGGTTGGCGCGGGACGAAGTCCGGCTGTTGGTCGCGGGAGACCGGTCGACGCACGCGCGGTTCCGCGAACTGCCGCGGTATCTGCGACCGGGCGACCTAGTGGTGGTGAACAACTCGGCTACGACCTCGGCGGCGGTCGACGGCACACTCGCCGATCTGCCGATCACCCTGCACTTCGCCACCTGGTTGGACGACGGCGGTTGGGTGGTCGAGGCGCGCACCCGCGAGCGCACCCCGCTGCCCGACGGCGAACTGCGTGCGGGCGCTGTGCTCGAGCTGGCGGGCGGAGCGCGCGCGACGCTGCGCGAACCCTGGTTGCCGGGGGCGCGCAGGTTGTGGATCGCCGACGTCACCGTGGATCCGCGGGTTCTCATGAGTGAGCACGGACGACCGATCACCTACTCCTACGTGCCGCGGCGATGGTCGCCGTCGTACTACACCACGGTGTTCGGACGGATTCCGGGCAGCGCGGAAATGCCCAGCGCCGCAAGGCCCTTCACGCACGACGTGGTGCTGGATCTGGTGAGCTCGGGTGTCTCCCTCGCGCCGATCACGCTGCACACCGGCGTCTCGTCACCGGAAGCCGGGGAGCCGCCGAGCCCGGAGCGTTTCGCGGTGCCCGCTGCGACGGCCCGGCTGGTGAACGACACCAAAGGCGCGGGCGGGCGGGTCGTCGCGGTCGGCACCACGGTCACCAGGGCCCTCGAATCCGCCGCCGACAAGGATGGTCGGGTACGGCCCGTGAGCGGGTGGACCGAACTGGTGCTCGGCGCGGACCGCCCCGCTCGCGTGGTCGACGGGCTGATCACCGGCTGGCACGCCCCCGGCGCCTCCCACCTCGATCTGCTCGTCGCGGTCGCGGGGGAGACCACCGTGCGCCGCGCCTACGCCGAGGCGCTCGACACCGGCTACCTGTGGCACGAATTCGGCGACAGCGCACTGCTTTTCCGCGGCGACGACCGCGACTAGGTCGTACCTCCGCGTTCGCGTGGGCGCCGACCTTCGAACTGCCGGATCGCGCGATGCCGATTCACCGCCGGCGGTGCGCGGGTTGGCTCGGGACGAAGTCCGGCCGCCTGGTCAGGGACCAGCGGGTCGCGGGTCTTGTGGACGAACGCCACCGGCGCGCCGTCCAGCCCACGGCCGTGCGCGGCTTACGGGGCGACTCCGTCCGGCTGCGCCCGTCGGGCGAGGTGAAACGTGCTGCGCCGCAAGACTGTCAAACCGAACGTCTTTCCGGCGGTGTGCTTGTCAGGCGGCCGTGACCAGCACGGTCGCGCTCTCCTGGCCCTCGATCTCGAAGCGCGCGCAGTGCCCGCCCGGATCGAGTTCGACGTGCCGACGGTTGACCCGGCGCGGGCCGGTGGTGTCGACGACGACCTTGGTACCGCTGGTCGAACACACCTTGGTCACCGCGGGGTACGCGGTGTAGGTCGCGCTGCCGCTCTGACACAGATTGGTGGCGTTGTTCAGGAACACCCGCGCGGTACCGTCCTGGCACGGCGCCTCCGCGATCGCCGTCTGCGGCACCGCGACCACCGCTCCCGCGGCGACCGCCCCGATCACCGCACCGCGGATCACGAGCCGACGAAGTATCCGT
Organism: Nocardia sp. CNS-044; assembly: GCF_059570515.1. NCBI lineage: Bacteria > Bacillati > Actinomycetota > Actinomycetes > Mycobacteriales > Nocardiaceae > Nocardia > Nocardia sp. CNS-044. The sequence continues at coordinate 49,675 of NZ_JCANSX010000006.1, read as the reverse complement.
GTCATCGCTGCACCTCATCCCTGGGAGACGTTCCGACAGCCACGCCCCGCACAGGACCTAGCGCCAGCATGCTAACCCCGATCGGCCGACCTGTCCCCCCGTCCGTCAGCTGTCGGCCGCCGGTTTTTCGGGAAGAGGATGTCGTCGACCGCGACCGCGGTGTCGGCGAAGTGCAGCGGAATGAGTTCGCCAGGACGGAATTTGCGCACGTTGGCATAGCCGACGGGAGTGGGCTCGGTATGTTCGTAGATCAGTTCCCTTGTGACGACCCAATACACCGGATACCCGCCCCGGCTGTAAAGGTTGGCCTTGATAGTGAGGTCTGGCACGACCGTCTCGTCGGAAACCTCGACGACCAGCGGGATATCGTCCGGGGCCCACACCGAGATCTTCCGCCCGACGACACCGATCGGCTCGGAATCGAGCCGTCGGACCCAGCAGCCCGGGTCGGGAAGAGAATCCTCGGTCGGCAGCGTTGTTCCGCTGACCTCGAACCCGTCCGACTCCAATGCCAGTCCGACGCGGAATACGGCTGGCCCGTGCCAGTCTCCGATGACCACCGACCAGACCTCCCCCTCCACGAGTTCGACCCGATGGTCGAACGCGCCCGCTTGCCACGCGCGCAAGAACTCGTCGCGGCTCCAGCGGTAGGCGATCGAGGCCTCGGTCATGAAGCCAAGCCTACCGTGCCGTGCTCGAGGTGAGGGCGGAAGCGCGTCGCATCGGGCCAGGTAGCGGTGAGGAAATCGAACTTATCCACAACTACGGACTCGGCGGGCGCCGTGTGCTGGTTCGTGCACCGACGCGGGTTGGTGTCGCCTCGAGGTGGGTGGGACGGAAGTATGGCGGCATGCTGCGGAGTTTTCAGGTGACCAACCACAGATCGCTGGCCGAACGGCAGGAGTTGCGGCTGACCAAGGGGAGCGGGCCGGTGGCGGTGCCGGTGACCGCGGTGCACGGAGGGACGGCGGCGGGGAAGACGAGCCTGGTCGACGCGCTCGGGCACATGCGCGACGCGGTGCTGCACTCGGTCACGGGGTGGGATCCCTACGCGGGCCCGGTTCGCGCGCCGCACTTGGGTTTTCCGGATCGGCCGTCGGAGTTCGTCGCGGGGTTCGTCGCGGAGGGCTGCCCGTTCACCTACGGCTTCCGGTTGGACAACGCCGAGGTGACGGCCGAATGGTTGTACAGCCATCCGCGCTCGCGCAAGCGAATCGTGTTCGAGCGCAACGGCGAACAGATCAAGATCGGGCCCATGTTCGAGGCCGCCCGCTACGGCATCGCCGCGCTGGTTCCGCTGGTGCGCCCGAACGCGTTGCTGCTCAGCCTCGCCGGGCAGATGTACGCCGAGGCGCTGGTCCCCGCCTACCGCTGGTTCTCCTCGATGCTGGAGGTACAGCGCGGCGCCGCCGAGCCGAACGAGATCGCGCACCGGTTGGGCGGCCACATCTCTCGGTCCCCGGACAACGCGGCCCGACTGCTGCTGTTGCTGCGCGCCGCCGAACTGGGCATCACGGATCTGCTGATCGCCGAGAACGACCCGCTCTACGCCGACTACCTGCGCGAACTCGACGCCGATATCGAGGGCGCCGCCAAACAGGTCGAGCTGTGCGCCACCTCGCCCGCGCACGCCGACCGACTACTACAGGACACCGGGCTCACACCGCTGCTGTTGGAACGGGAGCTGACCAACCTGCGCGCCGCCCGCGACGCGCTCTACACCCGCATGGTGGGTCGGCGCGGGGTCGGCCTGAGCCTCGTGCACGCGGGCATCGACGCCCCGTTCGACATCACCGACGAATCCGCCGCGACCCTCTCGCTGCTGCGCCTGCTGCCCACCATGCTCGACGCGCTCGACAACGGCCGGGTACTCGCGGTCGACGACATCGGCGCGCACCTGCCCGCCGAACAGGCCGACCGGCTGATCCAGCTGTTCCAGAACCCGGAGACCAATGCCCATGGCGCCCAACTCGTTTTCACCACCGACAACCGCTCGCTGATCGATCGGGGCAACGGGCGTTCGCAACGCACCCGCACGGCGGTCTGGCAGGTCCGGCGCACGGAGCGCGGGACGAGCGAGCTGGCCGCGCTCTGACCCCACCGTTGCCCCATACGATGGACCCATGCTGGAACTCGCAATGCTGGTGATCATGGTCACCCTGCTCGTCGCGCTGCTGGTGTCCTACCGCCGGGGGCGAAAGGGCTTCCAGCTGGCCGAACCGGAATCCGGCACCCTGTACGTGACCGGCGTGAGCCCGCGCCCGGACGCCGTGGGCGAGCAATACGTCACGATCACCGGCAACCTGACCGGCCCCTCGGTACCGGGGACCGTGGTCTACGGACGCTTCGCCTGGGACGTGAACCAGTGGCCCGCGATCGGCGACTACATCCCCGTGGTGTACCCGCCGGGCAAGCCGGACCGGTGGCAGATCCAGCACCCCGGCGGCCGTCCTAGCCTGGGTTCCTGAACTGGTCGGATGTCTAGGTCGCGCGCGGCGGTGGCAGGATGCCGGTATGGGCGCGAGCGAGCTGGTCATCCGGACGGCGATCCCGGAGGAATACGCCGCGGTCGGTGAGCTGACCGTCGACGTGTACGTGGGCGAGGGCTATGTCCGGCCGGGCAGTCCGTACGTCGCCGAGCTGGCCGACACCGAACGCAGGGCCGCCGCCGCTGCGGAGGTGTTGGTCGCCGTGCACGACGACCGCTTGATCGGCTCGCTCACCGTCGCCCGCTACGGCACCCCTTATGCGGAGATCGCGCGGCCCGGCGAACTGGAGTTCCGCATGCTCGCGGTCGCCAAGCGGGCCCGCGGGCTCGGTGCGGGAACGGCGTTGGTGCGCACCGTGATCGAGATGGCGAGCGCGCAAAAGTGCGAGGCGGTCGCGCTGACCACCATGTCCGCGATGGTCGACGCCCGCCGCATCTACGACCGCTTCGGTTTCGTCGCCGTGCCGGAACGGGATTGGACGACGCAGGCGGGCGAGCTGCTCACCGTGCTGCGGCTACCGCTACCTCCACGCTGACACCGTTCGCGCGAATCCGACTGCGCGCCAAGAGCAGTTCCCTCCGGCGCGGTTCGGGTTCAGCCGAGCACGGTCGCGACGATTCCGGCCAGGTAGCCGAGCCGCGCCACCTCCGACGGCCGGAAGTCCGGGCCGCCCGGCCTGCCGAGCAGCAGCACCTTGCCGGTGTTGCCCAGCGGCGCCGCCGCCAGCTTGGTGTCCATGTCGCGCCAGATCTGCGGCACCCACTCGGCCTCCGGATCGAGCACCGCGGGCTTCTCCAGCGGCATCCACGGCGCCGAACCGGCCTGGGTCTGCGGCGCGCTCTGGCTGCCGACGAGCCGATAGGCGCCGTGCGGGCCCAGATCGATCACCGTGCTCCAGCCGACGCGCAGCACCCGGGGGACGCCGTCGACGAGCACTTGCAGCCGATCGTCGCGGGCGCTGGCCACCTGGTCGATGAGCTCGAGCTCGCGGTGCGTGTCCAGCACGCCCGAATAGGGGCGGATCGAGTCCACGTGCACGTCGCCGATCGATTCCGCCGCGGTGATCAGCGTGTCCGGGAGCGCGTTGGGTGGAACTTCCACGACGAGATCGTCCACGGCGAAGCCTGCCCCTCGTTCGACCACATCCAGCGAGAGGATGTCGGCGCCGACGGAACCCAATGCGAGCGCGAGTGCGCCGAGGCTTCCCGGGCGATCCGGAAGTTGCACGCGGAGCAGGTATGACACGCGCGTTCCTTTCCTCTGGCCGGCCGAGCCTGGTGGTCGGATACCCGGGTCAGGCAATACTTACACCCCTTGCGGCCTGTTATCGACTCGAAGCGCTGCCAGTGACGAACGCCACGCGGCAATTTCGCGCCATCTCGGCGTGTCGCTCTAGATCCCGTGGTGTGTCGTCGCGGTTCTTGCTCTCGGACGGGCGGTGCGTCGCGCGGCGTAGTGTTTGTCTGTCCACCGCAGCCCCGGCAGCGACCGGGTGGGCGGAGCGATCCCGGTCGCGGACTAACATCTGCCGTGCACGATGTGAGCCGAGCGCCAGCGCGGTCGTCGTGCACGGCCACCCATGCACAACCATGCCGAAAGGGGTCCCGCGGTGCCCGCCATCTCCCGCGACGAGGTCGCACACCTCGCCCGGCTGTCCCGGCTCGCGCTGACCGACGCCGAACTGGATCAGTTCGCCGGTCAGCTGGATTCGATCCTGAGCCACGTGCGGACCATCTCCGAGGTCGCCGCCGCCGACGTCCCGGCCACAGCCTCGCCGAATCCGGTGACCAACGTGACGCGCCCCGACGAACTCGTGCCCGGCCTGACGCCGCACGAGGCGCTGGCGGCCGCACCGGCGGTCGAGGAGCAGCGGTTCATGGTGCCGCAGATTCTGGGAGAGGGCGAATGACAGAGCTGACCACGCTCAGCGCGGCCGAGCTGGCCGCGAAGATCCACGCCCGCGAGGTGTCCTCGGCCGAGGTCACCCAGGCGCACCTGGATCGGATCGCCGAGGTGGACGGCGAGTTCAACGCGTTCCTGCACGTCGCGGGCGAGCAGGCGCTCGCCGCCGCGAACGCGGTGGACGCGGCGCTGGCCGACGGGCACGCGCCCGCCTCGCCGCTGGCCGGAGTTCCGTTGGCGCTCAAGGACGTCTTCACCACGACGGACATGCCGACCACCTGCGCCTCGAAGATCCTCGAGGGCTGGATGTCGCCGTACGACGCGACGCTGACCAGCAAGCTGCGCGCGGCGGGCATCCCGATCCTCGGCAAGACCAACATGGACGAGTTCGCCATGGGCTCGTCCACCGAGAACTCCGCCTACGGCCCGACCCGCAACCCGTGGGACACCACCCGCATCCCGGGCGGCTCCGGCGGCGGCTCGGCGGCCGCGCTGGCCTCGTACCAGGCGCCGCTGGCCATCGGCACCGACACCGGTGGCTCGATCCGGCAGCCCGCGGCGGTGACCGCGACCGTCGGCACCAAGCCGACCTACGGCACGGTCTCCCGCTTCGGCCTCGTCGCCTGCGCGTCCTCGCTGGATCAGGGCGGGCCCTGCGGCCGCACGGTGCTCGACACCGCGCTGCTGCACGAGGTGATCGCGGGGTACGACCCGCGCGACTCCACCTCCCGCGACGTGCCGGTGCCGCCGGTGGTGGCCGCCGCGCGCGCGGGCGCCGAGGGCGATCTGCGCGGCGTGAAGATCGGCGTGGTCAAGGAGCTGCACTCCGACAGCTACCAGCCGGGCGTGCTCGCCTCCTTCGACGCCGCGGTCGGCGTGCTGAAGGAGCTGGGCGCCGAGGTCGTCGAGGTGTCGTGTCCGCACTTCGAGTACGGCTTGCCGTCCTACTACCTGGTGATGCCCTCGGAGGTGTCGTCGAACCTGGCGCGCTTCGACGCCATGCGCTACGGCCTGCGCGTCGGCGACGACGGCACGCACAGCGCCGAGCAGGTCATGGCGATGACCCGCGCCGCGGGCTTCGGCCCCGAGGTCAAGCGCCGCATCATGATCGGCACCTACGCGCTCTCGGCGGGTTACTACGACGAGTACTACGGTCAGGCGCTCAAGGTCCGCACCCTGATCGCGCGCGATTTCGACGCCGCCTACGAGAAGGTCGACGTGCTCGTCTCGCCGACCAGCCCGTTCACCCCGTGGAAGCTGGGCGAGAAGGTCGATGATCCGCTGGCCATGTACCTGTCGGACCTGTGCACGCTGCCGACCAACCTGGCGGGCCACCCGGCCATGTCGGTGCCCTCGGGGCTGAGCAAGGACGACGGCATGCCGGTCGGCTTGCAGATCATGGCGCCCGCGCTGGCCGACGACCGCCTGTACCGGGTGGGCGCGGCCTACGAGGCCGCCCGCGGACCCGTCGCCTGACGGACCGGACAACGGCGAGCGGGCCGGGGCGTGATGCCCCGGCCCGCTCGGCGTTTTCGGTGGGTTGTCCTCAGCGCAGATCGGCGAGATCCACGGCTTGCGCCATCGCGCGGAAGCCCGCGTCGTTGGGGTGCAAGCGATCTCCGCTGTCGAAGGCCGGGTTCAACCGGCTCGGGTCCGCCGGATCGGCGAGCACGGCGGCGGTGTCGACAACCGCGTCGTACTCACCGGAGGTGCGGATCCACTCGTTGACGGCCAAGCGCTTGGCCTCGGCCTCCGGCGAGTCGTACGGCGAATCGCCGAAGGGCAGGATGGTCGCGCCGATGACGCGAAGTCCGGCGGCCTTGGCCCGGGCGATCAGCTCGCGGTGCGCGGCGATCAACTGGTCCGCGGAGACCGGCACCGGCGGTTCGCCGAGGTTGGGCGCGCCCGCGCTGAGGCCGATGTCGTTGGCGCCTTCCAGGATGATCACCGTGCCGACGCCAGGCTGGTCGAGGACGTCGCGCTGGAAGCGGTGCAGCGCGCTCTCGCCGAGCCAGTCGGAGTCGACCGTCACCCGGTTGCCGCCGATGCCCTGGTTCAGCACCGCGCGCGGGGCGCCCGCCGCGGCGAGGCGTTCGGCGAGCTCGTCGGGGAAGCGGTTGTCCGCGTCGGTGGTCGAGCCGACGCCGTCGGTGATGGAGTCGCCGAAGGCCACGATGGCGGGCGGGTTCGGCAGGAGATCGGCCACCTCGACGCCCGCCAGGTAGTACCAGGTCGGGGTGGTCTCGGTGAACGCGGCGGCGGTCGGGTCGGCGCGGTGATCGCCCGCGGCGCGGTAAGTGGTGGCGACGGCCTGCGCGTGTTGCGTGGCGGGGCCGGTCGGCCCGGCGAAGTACAGCGTGATGGTGATCGAGTCGAAAGCGTTGAGCGGCAATGCGACCGGATCGGTGACGAGGTCGGCGCCCGGCGCGATCTCGAAGGTGGGTGACAGCCCGGCGGTCAGCGGCGACAGCGTCTCGGGTCTGATCGCGCCCGCGCCCGCGGTGCGCGCGATGGTCGCGCCGGTGATCGTCAGCGGGGCGGCGCCGTAGCGGTTGGTCAGCCGCACGCGGGTGGTGAGTCCGCCCTCGCTGACCCGGACCACTTGGCGCAGAGTCTGATTCGCGAAGCCCTGCTGGGCCCAGTTGGTCACGAACGCGCGACTCGGCGGGTGCGGTGAGGTCGCCCACGCCGTGGTCCAGCCCGGCGGATCCGCTGGACGGGCCGCCGCGCCCGCGGCGGTGAACGGTAGCAGGATCAGCAGCAGGGCTAGCAGGGCACGGACGGTGCGCACGACGGAATCCGTTCTCTCGTGGTCGAACTCGGCGAAGCGCCGAACAGGACGGCACAACCACGAAAGCGCCGGGTCGATTCCCGGCCCGGATTCAGCTGGTGCGCAACAGCTCGGCGCGGCGCTGGACCCCCGCGGTCATACCTTCGAAGCCGCGGCGCAGGTTCGCGCCGAGCGCCGCCGCCACCACGGGGTGGAACCAGCCGCCGAGCTCGAAATGCGATTCGTAGCGCGTTCGTTCGGGACTCACCGCGGTGACGGTGTGCGAGCGCAGGCTGTGCAGCGCGCCGAGCGGCACCGGCTTCATCGAGTAGCTGAGCTCACGACCCGGGGTGTGGCTGCGAATCCATTCGCGCTGCCGCCGCGGGCTGGAGCCGTAGACCTGCACGAGCATGTCGATCGGATCGCCGGGCGTGAGCGTGCTCTCGCATTCGGTGACGAAGGGATTCCACTCGCCGTAGCGGGGGAGGTCCGTGATCACTTGCCACACCAGGTCGGCCGGTGCGTCGATGTACACGGCCACGTCGATGACAAAGCCCATGGGAGCAAATTAGAACAAGTTCTACTGTCGCGTCAATGAACGGCTCGCTCAGCGTAAATCCCGCGCCGACGAGCGAGCTCAGCGGGGTTCCGGCGCTGTCCGGTGCGTCGGCTAGAGCCCGGTGCTGGGCGGCATCCTCAACTGGAGCCCGGGGCCGAGCGGCAGGCTGAACATGAGCCCGGGGCCGAGCGGCAGGTTGAACACGAGCCCAGGGCGGACTTGGCGGGTGCCCGGTGCTGACCGGCGGACTTGGCGGGTGCCCGATGACGACCGGCGGGCTCGGCGGGTGCCCGGCGCCGCGCGGCGGACTCAACACGAGCCCGGCGCCGCGCGGCGGACTCAACACGAGCCCAGCGCTGTGCCCTGGTCGGTGCCGTAGCGATGGCCGTGGCCTGGCGGCGCGTCCAATGCGGCGAGCAGGTCCGCGGTGGTCTGTAGGAAGCTCACCACCGGCAGCCAGCGCGGGACGGGGGCGTCCACGCGCACGCCGGTCAGGTCGGGCGCGCGCCACAGTAGGGCGGGCGACCAGTGCACGACCGGATCGGAGCTGTTGGCCAGCACGGTCGCGCCCGCGCGGTGCACGCCGCCCGCGGGCGGACCGGCCCAGAGCGCGGCGCAGGTGCGGCGGTCCTGCTCGGCGTCGTCGGCGAAGATCGCGCTGCCGCCGAGCGCGCCGAGGCTCTGGCCGTAGACGAACAGCCGCGGCGGGTCGGCCATGGCGCTCAGGCGTTGCTCCACGGCGTCGAAGAGGGCGCGGGCGGCCCGCACCGCGTCGGCGCGGCCGAAGACGAATGTCACCCAGCTCGGCGCGTAGGAGTACTGGAGACCGACCACCGCCACGTCACCGCCGAAGCGTTCGGCGAATCCGGTCACCGCGTCGGCGTCGATCCAGCCGGACCCAGTCGGCAAGGCGACCACGATATTCGACCGGTACAGCCCGCCCGAGCGCTCCAACTCCCGGATGGCCAGTGCCACTCGGGAATCGAGATCCGGCGCGGAATCCACGCCGACGTACACCCGCACCGGCCCCTCCGGCGTTCCGCTGACGAACTTGCGGCCCTGAGCTCCCAACGAAGGCCAGCTGACCGCCGACCCGGCGCTGCCCGATCTGGTGTGCGAAACGGGTTGCGTCAGAGCGGGATCCATCGCGACGTTGGCCGCCGCGTACACCTGCTGCCGCCATCCCACCACCGCGGGCGTCAGCACCAGGTAGCCCACCGCCGCGGTGACCACTCCCAACACCAGACCGCGGAGCAGGCCGAGTGTGCGCAGCGCCCAGCCGAGCGCCTTGGCGATCCCGACGACGACGCCGGTGAGCAGCGCGGTGGCCAGCGCGCAGTGCAGCCAGTAGCCGGGGCCGATCGGCGGGGTCCCCATGGCGGCACGCAGATCGTTCTGCCAGTGCCCGGCGCGCCAAGCGGTGATCGTCACGGCCAAGCCGACCACTCCCAGCAGCGGCAGGCGGTAGCGAGCGAAGCGTCGGTCGACGTCGAAGTCCCAGCGGCCGAGCGAGAATCGCAGCGCACCGGCGAACCCGAGCGCACCGCAGATCAGCAGGGCGGTGAGCACGGCTTGCGCACCGGGCGTACGGGGCAGCAGACCCGGCGCGAGCGAGAGAAGTGTTCCCGCACCGACTGCCAGTGTCGTCCCGATGCGCGGCGCGGCGATGGCTGCCCGGCTCCGGCGCTTCGGGAGCGGTGTCGTGGGGACGGGGCGAGGGCTTTCGGAGAGTCGCTGCGTCGTCGTGGTCATGCCGAAACTCCCGCGGTGACAGCGTTGTGCCGGATGGGCGCCGAACTGGCCAGCGTCGTCAGATCGCGACTCGAAGTGCTTGGTGTGCAAGCGTTTCGGGTCGCCGATGCGTTTGCGATGCCGCTGGAGATGGACCCGGCACCCGCGGACCGATCGCCGGACGCGCGACGAAGCGCACCGAGGACGAGCGCGAGCAGCGTGCCGAGTCCGAGCGCGCCGAGTCCGGCGAGACCGACCAGCCAGCCACTCCATCCGGACGCCGTGACGCCCGCGCCGAGCATCGTCTCGACGACCGGAGCGCCATAGTGCTGGCGGCGTGAGTTCAAATCGACCACGGTGTCGGCGATATCGGCCATCGTGTAGCACCTGGCCCGGCCCCACGACTCGGTGCGCGCGTCGCACGCTTCCCGCATCCGGCGGTCCAGGGCCGCGTCCACGGCCTGGCGCGCCCACGGGCCGAGCGGTTCGCCGCGCCGATCCGCGTAGCGCAGCAGGTCGTAGCCGAGATCGTGGGCCTTGCAGGCGGTCTCGAATTCGGCGGGCAGCGGGACGGGGGAGGAGCAGTCTCCGCCGGGATTGGTCAGCAGGCCGTGCACCGGGACCGGTCGATAACCGAGCACGGTGACGAAATCGTCGGGAATGCTTGCGGCAGAGGCGGTCTCATGTGCGGCCAACACGGCGACCGCGGTGGCGGCCGCGACGTTCTCGACGACGGGCGGCGCGACGGTGGCCGCCTGCGCGGCGGGGGCCATGGCGACGGTGGCCGACATCGTGGTCAGCGCCGCGGCCGTCAGCGCCGCGACCCGGCGCAACCCCAGGGGTGCGGTCGGGTGGCGGTCGGTGGCGGCGATGGTCTCGGTCCTCATGGGCCTCGACGCTAAGAACGGCACACGCTCACCGGCCTCCCGCCGAGGTGGGGTTTGCGCCGCCGTGCTGCCGGGGGATCGGCCGGGTCGGCTCACCCCGGGGTACGGGGTGGGAATTCACCCGTGGGTATGAGGCACGGGCCGGGCCGGGGTTCCTAGGGTCGTAGCTATGAAGGAGAAGACCCGTGACCTGGCGAAGCGGATGGACGCGCGCGGCTGGTTCGACGCGTCCGTCGTGCTCACCGCGCTCATCCTCTACTCGGTCGCGTGGCCGACGCTGCACGTGACGCACGCCGTTTCCCCGGGGGCGCAGCCGTTCATCGCCGCGTTCGCCGCGTTCCCGATCCTGCTCGTGCGGGTCAATCCGGCGCTGGGCTGGGCCATCTCCGCGGGCTCGGCGCTGCTCATCGCGCTGGCCATCCCGCATCAGCCGAACAACGATCTGCCGTTCCAGGTAGTGCAGGTGATCGCGCTGATCGCGCTGCTGTTCGCGGTCGGCTTGCGCGCACCCGTGCAGACCGTGGCCATCGCGTGGGGCGCGACCTCGCTGCTGTTCGGCACAACCATGCCCGGTGAGGGCGAGGCGTTCGCCAACGCGGCATGGGGCTGGCCCATCGCGCTGGCGGCGGTGGTGCTGTTCGCCCTGCTGGTCCGGTGGCTGGTGCTCTCGCGCCGGGAACTGGTGCGCCAAGAGGAGGAGAACGAGCTCGAACGGGCCCGTCGCGCCATTCTCGAGGAGAAGGCGCGCATCGCCCGCGACCTGCACGACGTCGTGGCCCACCACATGTCCCTGGTCGTGGTGCAGGCGCAGACCGCGCCCTACCGCGTCGAGGGCGTGACACCGGCCGCACGCGCCGAGTTCGAATCGATCGGCGCCACCGCTCGCGAGGCGCTCAACGAGATCCGCGGCATGCTCGGCGTCCTGCGCAGCGACGGTCAGCTGCCCGAACACGCGCCCCAGCCGAAGGCCGAGGACGTGCTCACGCTGTTCGACGGCGCCCGGCGGGCGGGCGTCCCGATCGACTGGACCATCGAGGGCGACCTGCGCTCGGTCCCCGAGACCACCGGGCTCGCGCTGTACCGGATCGCGCAGGAGTCGCTGTCGAACGCGTCACGGCACGCGCCCGGTGCGCCGGTGCGGGTGGCGATCGTCTGCGGGTTGGAGCTGCACCTGCGGGTGGTCAACGGGCCGGGCGCGGCGCCCGCGCGGCCGGTCGGCAACGGCGGGCACGGCATCGCGGGGATGCGGGCCAGGGCGTTGGCCGCGGGCGGCGAGGTGACGGCCGGTCCCAGCGACGACGGCGGGTTCGAGGTGCAGGCCCGGCTCCCGTTGGGAGCGGTACTCGCGACGCCCGCCGCGGTGCCGGTCGCGACGCCGACGGTGCAGTAGGCGTATCTCCGCCTTCGCTCCGGCCATGCGCGCGGCGTACCTCCGCGATCGGACGGCCGCGGGCGTGGCAATTAGGGTGGGCGCGTGGCAATAACGGTTTTGATCGCCGACGACCAGGCGATGGTGCGCCAGGGGTTCGGCGCGCTGCTCGCCGCCCAACCGGACATCAGCGTCGTCGGCGACGCCCCCGACGGCAAGGTCGCGGTGGCCGAGGCCAAGCGGCTGCGCCCGGACGTCGTGCTGATGGACGTGCGCATGCCCGAGATGAACGGCTTGGACGCGGCGCGCGCGATCCTCGCGGCGGGCTTCGACCCGCCCGTGCGGGTGCTGATGCTGACCACCTTCGACATCGACGACTACGTGTACGAGGCGCTCAGCCTCGGCGCCAGCGGATTCCTGCTCAAGGACGCGCCCGCCGAGGAGTTGGTGCGCGCGGTGCGGGTGGTCGCCGAGGGGCAGGCACTGCTCGCGCCGACCGTCACCCGCAGGCTCATCGCGGATGTCACCAGCCGCCGAGCCGCCGCGCGGGTGAAACCCGCACCGCAGCTGGCCGCCCTCACCCCGCGGGAGCGGGAGGTGCTGGAGTTGATCGCGAAGGGCATGTCCAACACCGAGATCGCCGAGGCGCTGTTCGTGGCCGAGCAGACCGTGAAAACCCATGTCTCCAAGGTCTTCTCGAAGCTGAACCTGCGCGACCGCGCGCAGGCCGTCGTGCTCGCCTACGAATCCGGCCTGGTCACGCCCGGCTGATCAGGCCGGGCACTTGCCGCCGCGCAGCTCGTCGACATGGCGGCCGAGCAGCGCGGCCAAGCTGTCCAGCAGCGCGGTCGCGTCCGCGAAAGTTCCCGAGTCCGCCTGTGCCGCAAGGGCGACCGCGACCAAACCGGAGCGGGACGGCAGCAGACCGAATTGGCGCGCCGTGTAGACGCCGGTCTCGTCGTCCGGGCCCCAGCCGCCCTTGAACTCGGCGCCCTCCAGTATTCCGAGACCCCAACCCTGGTCGGGGGTGATCTCGCCCATCAGCCGGGTCACCGTCTCGGTCTGCGGCAGGCACGGCAGACGCGAGGCGAAGCGGACCTGATCGGTCAGCGTCCACTCGGTCGCGCCGAACGCCTCGTAGTCCAGCCGGGTGCGCGGGCCCGCCACACCGGTGACCGCGTCGCCCGCCTCGTCGAGCACTTGCTGCACGGCCTGCGCCGCCTCCAGCCCGTCGCCCAGCGAATTCCACAGCGCGCCCGCCGCGGCGTTGTCGGAGACGGTGATGGCAGCTTCCGCGTCGTGTATGGCGCCCTCCGGGTCGTGGCGCAGCGCGGCGATGGCCAGCGGAACCTTGATGGTGGACCACGCGATGCCGGTGGTCCAGTCCCCGAAGACGGTGATCCGGCGGCCGCCGACCGGCATGATCGCCAGTCCGACCTGTCCGTGCAGGCCGGGCTGCAACTGGGTGAAATCGGCCGCGAGCGAATCCGGCAGGCTCACCGTGCGCCCCGCCTTCCAGGTACCCACCGTCTGCGCTGACACTGTCGCCGCGGCGGGTTTCTCCACCCGCTCGGGCATCAGGCCGCACGAGACCATGGCCAGCATCGTCGCCGCGACGGTCCCGCGCAGCACCGGACGACACGCGGAAGCGATTCGAGCCGACTTCACCACCGTCAACCTCCCCACCGCCCCGCGCATGCCGCGCGACCCTCGGCGGTGCCATCTACCCGTCCAACCCGTCCGGGTGATTCACCGGCCGAGAACCCACCACCGTGCTCGCTCGTGGGAAGTGACGCGATGATGATGTGCTGTACCTAGTTTTGCCGATGACGGCGCAGAATTCGAAACCGCGTGGATCTCGGGGGTCCGTCCGGGTTCCATTACGCTGGCTGTCCTGGACCGGAAGGGGGTCGCCTTGCTCACTAGCGGTGAGGTGTTCGCGGGGTTCACCGTGGAACGGCTGCTCGGGCAGGGCGGTATGGGCTCGGTCTACCTGGCCCGGCATCCCCGGCTGTCCCGGCTCACCGCGCTCAAGCTGCTGAACCGCGATCTGTTCCTGGACAACGAGGTCCGGGCCCGCTTCGAGCGCGAGGCCGACTTGGCCGCGCAGCTGGATCACCCGAGCATCGTGGCGGTCTACGATCGCGGCTCCGAGGACGGTCAGCTGTGGATCTCCATGCAGTACGTCGACGGCGTCGACGCGGCGGCGGTGAACCCGATGACGCTGCCGCCGGAGCGGGCCGTGCAGATCATCGAAGGCGTCGCGGACGCACTGGATTACGCGCACGGCATGGGAGTGCTGCACCGGGATGTCAAGCCCGCCAACATCATGCTCGCCAGGTCCAGCGGCGGACAGGGCGAGCGGGTCTTCCTGGCCGACTTCGGCATCGCTCGCCTGCGCGAGGACTCCACCCACCTGACCCAGACCGGCATGTTCACCGCCACACTGGCCTACGCCTCGCCGGAACAGATGACCGGCGCGCCGCTGGGCAACCGTTCCGACCAGTACTCGCTGGCCTGCGCGCTGTACTGGCTGCTCGCCGGGGTCGGGCCGTTCGACTCCGCCAACCCTGCCGACATCATCCACGGCCACCTCCAGATGCCGCTGCCCTCGGTCCGCCTGCGCCGACCGACCCTGAACCCCGCGCTGGACGCGGTGCTCGCCGCGGGCATGGCGAAACGCCCGGAACACCGCTACCGCTCCTGTACCGAGTTCGCCGACGCCGCCCGCAAGGCGCTGACCGCGGTGGGCCCGCCGCCGCTCCCCGTCCTCCCGCCGCCCACCTACGCGCCCCAGCCGTACCCCGCACCACCCGGCTACCCGCAGCTCATGCCGCCCGCGCCGATGCGGCCGATGCCGCCGCAACCCATTCCGCCGCAACCGGTTCCGAGGCAATCCCCACCGCGGCCCGCATCTCCGCCTTCGCAGCCCCCTCCGCCACCGATGCCGCACCCCGTGCTCCCGGCCGCCGCGCCACCGCCTCAGGTGGTACCCGCGCCGCCGAATGCGCCGCAGCGCGTAGCCCCGCCCGGGGCGGTTCCGGTGCCACAGCCAGCAGCCCCGAGTGCCGCGCCCCCGCCCCAAGCGGTCCCGGCGCCATCGAATGTGCCGCCGTCGGCAGCCCCGTCCGCTGCGCCCCCGCCCGGGGCGGTTCCGGTATCGCCGAATGTGCCGCAACCAGAAGGCTCGACTGCCGTGCAATCGCCTGGAGCGGTTCCGGCGCCATCGAATGTGCCGCAGTCGGCAGCCCCGCCCGCCGAGCTACCACCCCAAGCTGCCCCGGTGCCGCCGCCGGGCATGTCTCCACCCGGCGGTCCTCAGCCGATGCCGCATCCGCCGGGGGTGCATCCCGCGCCGAGCGCACCGGTCTCTTCGCAACCCGCGCCGACACCGCTGTCGCCGAACGCGTCTCCGCCGTCTTCGGTTCAGCCCGCTTCCCCTGCGTCGCAACCGGTCGAACCGTCGCTCATGTCCGCACAGCCCTCCTCGGCCGATCCGGCCGGTCAGGTCGAACCGGAAAGTGCGGCGGCAGAGTCTGATTCGACTGCTGGTGCGAGACGCGGCGACGAGTCGCCGTCGGCAAGTGACAGTGGTGTCGCGATGCTCTCGGAAACCGACCGAGACGCGGAGAATGCTGCGGCCGAAGACGAAGGAGCGCTGCCGCCACGCGGACAGGAATCTTCGGCTCAGCACGCTGCACCAGACCGGGATGGTGAGCCTCCAGCTGCGACAGGCCCAACCGGAAACCCGGCACCGGATTCGGAAGACGGCACGGCCGCGGTCGAATCGTCCGCTGCGGCGAGCGCTCAACCCGTCCACGGGGCAGCACCCGCGCCCGGTGGCGGAACACCCGACGGAAATGGCGGCGCGGCGCGAAGACAAGACCCGGTAGCCGCGCAACCACTCGCCGGTCCACCGCCGGGTGCGCCGCCGATGTCTGGGCCGATCAACAGTCCGTCCGGCCCACCTCCCGGATATCCACCGCACGGCCCGAATCCCATTGGACCCCAACCGGTACCCCCGCGCCGCAGTCTCGCCGGACTGTTCGGTGCGCTGGCGCTGGGCTCGGTGGTGGTCGTGGCGCTGGCGGTCGGCCTGGTCGTCGTGCTGGCGTCCCGGTCGGATTCGGGAGGCGACACTTCCGCCGCTCCGGCGACCGCTCTCCCGAAGGCGGCTTCCCCCGCCCCCGCGCCGGATCCGCTGACGGCGAGCAGGCGGGCGTTCCCGACATTGCTGCCGCAGGAGCCGGGGACCATCGGCGAGGGGTACGAGGACGCGACCTGCTACGCCGAGAAGCGGGGCGACCGTTTGAACATCGACGAGGAAGCGCTCACGTCGAGCCCGTGGATCCTCGCCTGGGAGTGTCGTCGCGACGTCGACAACCCGTTCGGCATGAGCTACACCGTCCTGGAATACCAGTCCGCCGCGGCGGCGCGGTCGGTGGTGGACACGCTGCCCACCAATGCCGCGACACCGGGTCGCAAGTCGGGTGTGCCGTTCACCCGACATCTTTGGATCCGCGCGGATCCGCCGGGCCCGGTGCCGTCGCATTACTACACGGCGAAACTCGTGGTGAGCTTCCCCGGCGAGACCACCCACGCGAACTACCTCGTGTACGCGAGCCACCGCGGCCCCGCCCGCGACGCACAGGCTCCCGTGCCGCCCGCCGAGGACGAGCTCGCGGATTGGTGGACGACCGCGCCGCTGTGAGCCGCTGTCGCGGCCGCTCAGTCGACCGCCAGCGCCTCCACGATCGGCATCCGCGCCGCGCGCAACGCGGGCGGAATCGACCCGAGCAGCGCCAACGCCAGCGCGGCGGTGCCGTAGACCAACAGCATCGGGCTCGGCTCGTAGACGATGTCGATGGTCATGGCGTGACCGATGGCGACGGTGGCCAGATACTGGATCGCCGCGCCGACCACGAGACCTATCGCGGCGCCGACCAATCCGATGCCCGCCGCTTCGGCGAGCACCGACCGCAGCAGGAACTTGCGGCTGGTGCCCATGGCGCGCAGCACGCCGAGTTCGCGGCGGCGTTCGAGCACCGAGAGCATCAGGGTGTTCAGCAGCGCGATGGTCGCGACGAGCACCACGATCCACAGGATCGCCCTGCTCATCACCGAGCCCTGCCGCATGCTCGACGAGATCGCGGTGACGGCGTCCTGCCCCGAGCTGACGTGAAACTGTTCCGGCACGGCGGCGCGGATAGCGGCCTGCACCGCGGCCCGGTCCGCGCCTGGCGCGACCTCGACGGACAGGATGGTCTCGCCGGGGCGTTGGTACCACTGCCGCAGGTGTTCCACGTCCATCATCACGATGCCCGAGATCGCCGAGACGTACGGGATGATCTGCAGCACTTCCACCCGGTGCGGACCGGTCGGGGTTTGCAGGGTCAGCTCCGCGCCCGCGCTCACCCCGAGCGATCGGGCCACATCGCGGGAGATCACCACACCCTCGCCGGAGGTCATGCGCGGCAACAGGCTTCGATCGACGGCGTTGGACCGGATATCGCCCAGCGCGGTCGGATAGCCCTGCAGCATGACCCGCCCGGTCCCCAGGGTGGCGAAGGCCATCTGCGCCGGGTTGACCTCCTCGACACCGGGGACCTTCGCGACGATGCCCTTCAAATCCTCGGGCAGCAGCGGCCCGGTCGGGAACTGCTCCATCGCCGTGGGACTGACGTAGACGTCGGCCGTGCCGAGGTCTTCGAACGTGGCGGTGGCCGAGTCCACCATGTTCGTCGAGGCGCCGCCCATCGCCACGGTCGCGGACACGCCGATCATCACTGTCATAGCCGTCGCCCACACCCGGCGCGGCGCGCGTTCCAGGGTGGTGGAGCCGAGCGCGCCGGGCGCGCCGAAGCGGCGGGCGATCGCTGCCGCGGTGCGCACGATCGGTCCGGTGGCCGCGAAGCAGACGAGCAACGTCGCCGTGAACGACAGCGAGATGGAGGCGAGCGAGAGCCTGCCGAGGTCGGCCTTGGCGACGAGGACGGCGGCCACGGCGAGACCGACGCCGAATACCGCTGCGCCCCAACGCACTACCGGCCGAACGGTGTCGGTCTGCCCGACACCGACCGGGGCAAGCGCCTCGATCGGCTGCACTTTGTAGACCTGCCGCGCGGCGAGCGCCGCGGCGGTGACGCTCGCCAGCACACACGCCGCCACCGCGGCCGGAATGGCGTGGCCCGGCACCATGTACTCGGTGCGCGCCTCGACCGATTGCACCATCGCCGCTGGTAGCCGGTCGATCGCGGTGCGGCCCATGAAGATTCCGAGGATCGCGCCGATCACGCTGCCGAGCAGGCCGAGCAGGGCGGCCTCGGCGAGCAGGTCGCGCACCATCGGGCCGCGTTTGCCGCCGATGGCGCGCAGCAGTGAGAGCGTCGGCCTTCGCTGGGCGACCGCCATGCTCATCGCGTTGTAGATGAGGAACGCCGAGACGATCAGCGCCGCCGCCGAGGACATCAGCGTCGAGTAGCGGACGATCTGGATCGCCCCGCCCGCCTGCGCCGTGCGCAGATCTGGATCGGCGACGACGGCGCGTCCGTCCACCACCGAGGTCAGCGCGGCGCGCAGCTCGCCGACGTCGGCGCCGTCGTCGGCGATGATCTGCACCGAGTCCAGCTTGCCGACGCGGTCGGTCAGAAACTGCGCCAAACCCAGTGGCGCGGCGACGATGTGGCCGCCGTTGAGCTTGTCCGAGGTCTCGGCGTCCAGTACGCCCGCCACGGTGACCGTGCCTATACCGAGCGGGAACTCGTCGCCTTCGGCATAGCCCATCGCGGCGCCGACCAGGACGCCGCGCGGCGTGGTGATCAGCTTGGTCGTGTGCTCGCCCATCGGTCCGGCGAGTTCGCTGTCGAGCGCGGTGATGTTCGCGTCCGCACCGAGCAGCAGCGCGCGATCCTCGCCCGAGCCGAGCTGGGCGCGCAGCATCGGCACCGCCTGGTCGACGCCCGGCGTCGCGGCGATGCGCGGGAGCAGTTGCTGGTCGAAACCCGCGTCGGTGATGCCGGTGATCTCCAGTGCCGCTTTGCCGCCGAGCGCTTTGGTGAGCCGATCCACCGATCCGGTGACCGAACCGGAGATGCTCAGCACCGCGACGAGCAGCGCGGCCGACACCGCCATCACGGTCATGGACATGACCGTCCGGCCACGGTGTGCGAGCAGTTCGCCGAAGTTGAACAGCCGCAACCGATCCCATCCGGCCCGGATCATGCGCGCACCGAACCCTCGTCGAGCGCCGCGTCCTCGTCGCGCCCCGCGCCCGCGCGCTCGACCCGGTCGTTGGAGCCGATCTTGCCGTCGCGCAACGTGATCACCCGGTCGCAGTACTCCACCGCGCCCATGTCGTGGGTCACCATCACGACCGAATTGCCGTTGCGCGCGATGTCACCGAGCAGTTCCAGGATCGACGCGCCGGTCTTGGAGTCCAGGTTGCCGGTCGGCTCGTCGGCCAGGATCAGCGGCGGATTCATGATCAACGCCCTGGCCACCGCCACCCGCTGCATCTGGCCGCCGGACAGCTCGGCCGGGCGATGCGCGGCCCGATCGCCGAGTCCCACGCGGTCGAGCAGTTCCAGGGCTTGCGGCTTGGCCTTGCGTAATCCTGTGCCGTCCAGCAACTTCGGGATCGCGACGTTCTCCCATGCGGTCAGCGTGGGCAGCAGGTTGAAGAACTGGAAGATGAAACCGACTCGGTGGCGGCGGAATTCGGACTGCTGCTCCTCCTTCAGCGCACCGATCTCCTCGCCCTGGAAGCGGATCGACCCCGCGTCCGGACTGTCCAGCGCGCCGAGCAGATGCAGCAGCGTGCTCTTGCCGGAGCCGGACGGACCGATGATGGACGTGAATTCGCCCCCCTCGATGCGCAAACTGACGCCGTCCAGCGCGCGGACGGTCTGCTCGCCGACCCGGTACTGCTTGACGATGTCCGACAGTTCCAGCATTGCCGGGTCCGACATAGTGCTTCCCCCAATCGCTTTCGTTTCTCAGGTGCTATCGCGCCAGTGCTTCGACGGCCAGGTGGCGGCGACGATACTGGCAATCGAGCACCGCGCGCAGCGTTGGCTGCTCCGCGGCGAGCTCGAGATAGGCCTCGACGGCGGATTGCCCCTGCGTCAGGGCCTGCTCCATTTTGACGTCCAAGTGCAATCGCCACCGGTAATTCAGCGCGAGCAGCACCCCCTCCGGGCCGCCGAACAGCCGATCCAGCCCCGGTATCCCCGAGAGCAGGTCGGGTCTTTCCGGATCGACCGCGGCGCGGGCGAGCACGGTGTGCACGATTTCGGTCCGAGCGTGTTGTTCTTCCCAGGACATGACATCGGCCTTTCGTGAAGCGTCCGCCGCACCGCCGGTCGGGCCGCGCGACGAGATTGCAGCCAACGCTACGGCTGGGACGTCCGGGTGTCGTCGTGCCGAGGACGCGAATCGATCTCCTACCGTGGTAGGAGGCGCCGACCGTTCCCGGCACGATGCGTCGGCGCACGTCGGCCGACTAGCCTGACAAGATGGATGTGACGCAGGCCATCCCTCCGCCCCCGGGCGCCGAACAGGCGGTTCCGTTCCGGGAGCGCGGGCGGGTGCGAGATCGGCTCGCCGAGTTCGCGCGCGATCCGATCGGCACCTTCCGGCGAAGTCTGACGGAGTTGCCGTTCGACTATCCGCCGAAGGTGATCGTCATCGCCGACATCGCGACCTTCGTGATCGGCGTCGCCGCCACCGTGCAGCGGCACGCCTATTTCCCGACCGCGGTGCCGCTGCTCGCCATGCTGTTGCTGTTCATCTCGGTTCCGGCGTTCTGCCTGTTCGGCGTGGTGCCGAATCCGGGCACTCTCGGACTGTGTGGGATGGGGGCGGCGGCGCTGTTCCTGGTGCAACCGGTCGCCGCCGATTTCGCGCCGTTCGTTCTGGTCATCGTCGTCGGCGAGGTCGCGGCGCTCGCGTCGGTGCGGGTCGGCGCCGCGGTGGCGGTGGGGGCGGTCGCCGAGCTGGTGGCCTTCGACATCGCGGGCAACGTGATGTGGAGCGCCGACACCGAACGTTTCTCGGGCCTGCCGATGTACGGCATGGGCATCCTGCTCGGCTTCATGTGCGGGCTGATGCTCCAGTACCAACGGCGCTTCCTCTACCGGGAACGGCACTATCAGGACATGCGCGCGGCTCAGGCGGCCGAGGAAGAACGGCGCAGGATCGCCCGCGAAGTGCACGACGTGATCGCGCATTCGCTGAGCATCACGCTGCTGCACCTCACCGCGGCCAGGCACGCGCTGGAGACCGATCGCGACGTGGACGAGGCGGTGGAGGCGCTGGTCGACGCCGAACGCCTCGGCCGCCAGGCGATGGCCGACATCCGGCGCACCGTGGGACTACTCGACAAACGACCCTCCAAGCTGGTTCCGGAACCGAGCGTCGGCGATATCGAGGATTTGGTCGGCGATTTCGTCCGCGCCGGACTCGACGTGCGCTACCGGTGCACCGACGACCTGTCCCCGGTGACGGCGGCGGTAGGTCTCGCGCTCTACCGCATCGGCCAGGAGTCGCTGGCCAACGTCGTCAAGCACGCGCCAGGTGCGACGGCGACCGTCCTGCTCACGGTGGACGACGCCGCGGCGGCGCTGACGGTGGTCAACACGCTGCCCGGCGGACTGCCCGCGCAGCGCGGCCACGGCATGGGCCTGACCGGCATGTGGCAGCGCGCCGAACTGCTCGGCGGACGGCTGACCGCGGGGCCCGCCGAGGACGGCTGGTCGGTGCGGGCCGAGTTCCCGCTCGTCGCGTCCAAGGCGTGGCTGCACTGTCCGCTGCCCGGTCTGTTCCTCGACGCCGCGAGCGCGGTGCGCGAGGGCGCGACACCGCGCGAGCAGCCGCCCGCCCTCGGCGCTCCGGCGTGGCGCACCATGCGGGAGGGCGCGTGACGGCCGCCGCCCCAGCCGCGGACGCCATCGCCGTCCTCGTCGTCGACGATCAGGAACTGGTGCGCGGCGGCCTGCGCCGGATCCTGCGCCGCCGCGACGGTTTCCTGGTGACCGAATGCGCCGACGGTGACGAGGTGCCCGCCGCGGTGGCCGCCGACAAGCCCGATGTGGTGCTGATGGATCTGCGCATGAAACGCGTCGACGGCATCGACGCCACCCGCCTGCTGCGCGCCACCGACGGCGCGCCGCCGGTGCTGGTGCTCACCACGTTCGACGACGACCAGCTGTTGTCCGGCGCGCTGCGCGCGGGAGCCGCGGGCTTCATCCTCAAGGATTCGCCCGCCGAGGATCTGATTCGCGCGGTCCGGATGGTGGCCGCGGGCGGAGCGTGGCTGGACCCTTCGGTGACCGGCCGGGTGCTCTCGGCCTATCGAACCGTCCGTCCGGTATCCGCTCGCGGCGACAGCAGACTAGCGGATTTGACCGCGCGCGAGTACGAAGTTCTCGAATTGATCGGCCGCGGGCGCGCGAACGCGGAAATCGCCAGGCAGCTGGGCATCTCGGAAGTCACCGTGAAAAGCCATGTCGGACACATATTCGGCAAGTTGGACCTGCGAGATCGAGCCGCCGCGATCGTCTTTGCGTTTGACCACGGGGTGGTCTCACCCGGAGAATCCACTCTTTGACGGGCAACCCGGAGCAGTGGGTCGCCGCCCGGGATGTGGAGGTTGCACGGGGTGGACGGACCTGGATGGCGGGTCGGCAGTCGGTTCGGGCCGTACGAGTTGCGCTCGCTGCTGGGCAAGGGGGGAATGGGCGAGGTCTACGAGGCCTATGACACGGTGAAGGACCGGGTCGTCGCGGTCAAACTGCTGTCCGAGGAACTCGCCAAAGACCCGGTGTACCAAGTGCGTTTCCGCCGGGAATCGCAGGCCGCCGCCCGGCTCGCCGAGCCGCACGTCATCCCGATCCACGACTGGGGCGTGATCGACGGCGTCCTGTTCATCGACATGCGGCTGGTCAACGGGGTCGACCTGCGCACCATCCTGCGCGGGCAGGGGCCGATGAGCCCGGAACGCGCCGTTTTCCTCATCGAGCAGATCGCCGCCGCGTTGGACGCCGCGCACGCCGACGGCCTGGTGCACCGCGACGTCAAGCCCGCCAACATCCTGGTCACCGACGCCGATTTCGCCTACCTCGTCGATTTCGGCATCGCCCACACCGAGGGCGACTCGGCCGTGACCCAGGTGGGCATGGCGGTCGGCTCCTACATCTACATGGCGCCGGAGCGTTTCGACGTCGGCCCGGTGACCGGCCGCGCCGACATCTACTCGCTGGCCTGTGTGCTGCACGAATGCCTCACCGGGGCAACACCCTTCCCGGCGGCGAGCATGAGTGTGCTGATCAAGTCCCATCTTTCCGATCCGCCGCCGCGTCCGAGCGCCGAGCGTCCCGGTATCGCGCCCGCCCTCGACGACGTCATCGCGCGCGGCATGGCGAAGGACCCCGCCGACCGTTTCGCGACCGCCGCCGAGCTGGCCCGCGCGGCCCGCGCCGTGGTGGGCTCGGCGTCGCCCGCGGCGACCGCCCCCACATTCGTCGTGCGCGCACCCGATCCCGCGAGGTTCGGACAGTCGGATCCGACCGTGCGCGGAGCGGTTCCGCCGGAATCCACCGGGGAGCTGTCAATTCCAGCGGTCATCCACCCCACGGCGCCGACAGAGATCCGTCCGGCCGACTTCCAGTTCACCCCGCTCCCGCCGCAGCAGCCGCAGGCGCCGCCCGCGACCGGACCGCTGCCGCAGGTGCGCCCGTTTCCCGACGCGCATCTCTACCCGGAATCCCAGCGGTACGCCGAACCGCAGTACGGCGCGAGCCAGTACGCCGAAACCCAGTTCAACCAGCCGCAATACGCGGAGCAGCCGTCTCCGGCGCCGCAGTACACCGCGCCGGAGACCCAGCGCTACCCGGCGCCGGAGGAGCGGCAACCCGCGCCGGAGACCCAGCACTATCCGGTGCCGGAGCAATCGGCACCCGAAACCCGGCGATACCCCTTCCCGCCGACGCCCGAAGCGCAGCAAGCCGCGCCGGAAACCCAGCGCTACCCCGAATCGCCGTTCGCCCCGCCGCCCCAGCCGCGGCACGGTGCGCAACCGCTCCCGCAGCCGACCTACGCCGACCACGTCGCGCAGGGCGAACCGTATCCGCCGCACGGGTACGGCGCCGACGCCTATGACGGGCGCTACGGCGGGGCCGATCCCTACGCGCCGCGGGAGCCGCGCCGGTCGGTCGTGCTGCCTTTGCTGTTCGCGGTGCTGGTGATCGTGGTGGTGACGGTCTCGGGCGCGGTCGCCTGGCAGGCGATCGGCTCGCGCGATTCCGGCATCGACAACGCCGCCGAAGGCAGGACCGGCGTGTCCTTGACCTCGGCGCGCGCGCCCAGCGCGGCCGCGACCCCCGCTGCCCCCAAGACCGCCCCGACCTCGACGTCCGCGACCCCGGTCCGGCTACCCGACGGTGCGACGCCCTGCGGCGCCGCGCAACCGTCCGGAGCCTTCGCCAGGGCCGCGATCGGCAACGCGGTCACCAGTTGCCCGTTCGCCGAGGAAGTGCGGAGGGCCTACTCCGCGGCGGGAAGCGCGGGCGGATCCCGGTCGGTGGTGGCCACGAGCCCGGTCACCGGCCGGACCTACACGATGAATTGCGCAGCCGAAGGCCAGCTCGTGGTCTGTACCGGCGGTGAGAACGCGGTGGTTTATGTTTACTGATCGAATCGGGCGCCTCGGTAAGGCGCTGGGTACCTGCACGCTCGCTCTGGCGTTGCTGACTTCGTGCGGCGCCGATCCCAGTGGCGACGCCGCCGAGGCGACGACCATCACCGAGGCGGCATCGCGCAGCGATCAGATGAATCTGGAATTCACGCTGCCCGGCACGCTGGCGGCCGGTTTCCAGGAGTTGCGTGCCGGTGTGCGCGGCAGTTTCGGCATGGCGATCATGCCGGTGGGCGGCAGCGACCGAATGCTGACCTTCGGCGATTGGACCACCGGGCCCGCCTGGTCGACCATGAAGGTGCCGCTGGTCATCGCCGCGCAGCGCCGCAATCCGTCCGTCTCGACCTACTCGATGACGGCCGCGATCACCTCCTCCGACAACGCCGCCGCCGACACGCTCTGGCAGGGGCTCGGCAGCCCGCAGGAGGCGGCCAAGGCCATCGAGGCGGTGCTGCGCGAGGGCGGCGACAGCAAGACCGCGGTGCCCGCGACGCGCAGCCGCGCCGAGCACTCGGCGTTCGGCCAGGCGGAATGGTCGCTGGCCGAGCAGGCGCGGTTCGCCTCGCGGCTGCCGTGCCTGCCGGAGTCGGAGACGGTGCTGGAACTGATGGCCGAGATCGTCCCGAACCACCGCTGGGGCCTCGGCGCCTTCCGCAGCGCGGAGTTCAAGGGCGGCTGGGGACCGGACGCCTCCGGCGACTACCTGGTACGTCAGTTCGGCATCATCGACGTCCCGACCGGAAAAGTAGCGATCGCCTTTGCCGCCCAGCCCGATTCGGGCGCGTTCTCGGACGGCATGAGTGTGCTCGACAAGATGGCCACGCTCGTCTCCGAACACCTCGACGAACTGACCGGGGGCAAGTGCCGGTCCTGACCCGAGCGGCGAATGCGGCGCTGAGCGGGACGTAACCCAGGGTTCACGGGGGCGGGGCTGCCAGGCCTCGCCGAGCGGGGCAAGATAGCGGCCATGCGCATCGGAGTCTTGACCGGAGGCGGGGACTGTCCAGGACTGAACGCGGTCATCCGCGCCGTCGTTCGCACCGCGAACGGACGGTACGGGGACGCGATCGTGGGCTTCCAGGACGGCTGGCGCGGCCTATTGGAAGACCGCAAGATCAACATCCTCAACGACGACCGCACCGACCGGCTGCTCACCAAGGGCGGCACCATGCTCGGCACCGCACGCACCAATCCCGACACGCTGCGCGCCGGGCTCGGCCAGATCAAACAGACGCTCGACGACAACGGCATCGAAGCACTCATCCCCATCGGCGGCGAGGGCACTCTCACCGCCGCCAGCTGGCTGGCCGACGAGGGCGTCCCCGTGGTCGGCGTGCCCAAGACCATCGACAACGACATCGACTGCACCGACGTCACGTTCGGCCACGACACCGCGCTGAGCATCGCCACCGAGGCGATCGACCGCCTGCACACCACCGCCGAATCGCACCAGCGCGTGATGCTGGTCGAGGTGATGGGCAGGCACGCGGGCTGGATCGCGATCAACTCCGGCATGGCCGCGGGCGCGCACCTGACCTTGGTGCCCGAGGTCCCGTTCGACGTGGACGAGGTCTGCGCCATGATCAAGCGCCGTTTCCAGCGCGGGGACAAGCACTTCATCTGCGTGGTGGCCGAGGGATCGCATCCGGCGCCGGACTCCGGTTTCGCGTTGCGCGAGGGCGGTATCGACGAATTCGGGCACGAGCGGTTCACCGGCGTCGCCCAGCAGCTCGGCGCCGAGATCGAACGTCGCATCGGCAAGGAGGTGCGCACCACCGTGCTCGGCCACGTCCAGCGCGGCGGCAGCCCGACCCCCTACGACCGTGTGCTTGCCACCCGATTCGGTCTGCACGCCGCCGAAGCGGTGCACGCTGGTCAGTTCGGTCAAATGGTCGCCCTGCACGGCACCACGATCGGCCTCGTTCCGCTCGCTGAGGCGACCAAACAGCTCAAGCGGGTGCCTGCCGACCGCTACCGGGAAGCCGAGGCGTTCTTCGGCTGAGCTGGTTGGCAGACGTATAGCGGCCGATAGCATCGTCCGCTATAGTGGCATGGTGACCAGGACCATCAGTCAGGCTGAACTGCGCAACGGAAGCGCGGGAGTCATGGATGCGTTGGAGGCGGGCCAAGACTTCATCATTACCCGCAACGGTCGACCTGTGGGTGAGTTGCGGCCGTTGGCATCGGTGCGCGGGGTGACGACCGCTGAGCTGAAGCGGCGGCTTGCTCGCTTCGCCCGCGCGGGCTCCAGCGCTGAGGAGCGCGAACAAGTCGACGCGGTATTCGGCGAGGACAGGCTCGATGACGACTGAGCGCCAGGATTCGGGCCTGCTCGACACCTGTGTGCTGATCGACTTCGACGCACTGCCGGAGGATCAGCTGCCAGCCGTGCCGAAGGTCAGCACCGTAACGCTCGCCGAACTCGGACTCGGAATCGCGGCGGCATCGGATGCCGTCACCCGGTTGCTGCGGACCGAGCGCCTCCAAGAGGTCGAAAACAGCTTGGAGGCACTGCCATTCACCGCTGAGGCCGCTCGGCGGTTCACTTTGATGGCCGGCTTGATCACCGCCGGAGGGCGCAGCCCAAAGCCACGCAAATTCGATCTGATGATCGCAGCTGTCGCCTCGGTACACGGACTACGCCTCTATACCCGCAACCCGAAAGACTTCTATGGGTTGGAGCAGGTGCTGACCGTCGTCGCGGTGTGATGCTGGCCGGTGCGTCGCATAGCTCTGGTCTGGCGGCGGCCGCGGTGCGGTACGCGCGCGGGGAGTGATCGCCTTCTGGGATTTCCTGGAGCCCAGATCATTCCCGCGGCGTACGGTGCGTGCGACTCGCGGTTGATCCCTATTCGGCGGTGTCGTGGGTACTGTCGCTGCATGCGTACCGGTCGAGTGCTCGCCGTGGTCCTGTTCGTGGTCGCCGCGCTGGTGGCGAGCTGTACGGAGGAATCCAACCCGCCGGAACCCACCACCGGTGACTGGCACGGCGCGATCCAGATCCCCGGCCAGCCGCTGGAGATCGGGGTGACTTTCGCGGGTGACGGCACCGCGACCATCGACATCCCGCTGCAAGGCGTGCGGGACGAACCGCTGAAGGACGTGAAGTCCGATCGGAGCGGCGTCGCCTTCGCCATTCCGGACGTCCCCGGCGACCCCGTGTTCAAGGGCAGCTATGACGCGGGCCCCGACCGGATCACCGGCGATTTCACCCAGTTCGGTCAGTCGTACCCGTTGACGCTCGAACGCGGCGCCGTCGCCCAGCTCGACCGGCCGCAGGAACCGAAACCGCCGTTCCCCTACAGCTCCGAGGACGTGAGTTACGCCAGCGGCGACATCACCGTCGCGGGCACTCTCACGAAACCCGAAGGGGCCGGACCGTTTCCGGCGGTGCTGCTGGTCACCGGCAGCGGACCGCAGGACCGGAACGAAGAACTGATGGGCCACAAGCCCTTCCTGCTGCTCGCCGACACCCTCACCCGCGCGGGCTACGCGGTGCTGCGCACCGACGACCGCGGCGTCGGCGGCACCGGCGGCAATCTGGCGGAGTCGAACTACACCGACCTGGCCAACGACGTCGCCGCGGGCGTGAACTACCTGCGTGGCCGCCCCGACATCGACCCGGCGCGCGTCGGCCTGCTCGGCCACAGCGAGGGCGGCTACCTGGCGCCGATGGTCGCCGCACGGCCCGACAGCGGCGTCGCCTTCGCGATCCTGATGGCGGGGCCGACGGTGCCCGGCGGCGATGTGCTCATCGAACAGACCAGGGCGATCCTGGCCGCCAACGGCGTGCCGCCCGAGCAGATCGACAAGCAGGTGCGCGACACCACCGAGATGGTGGCGCTGCTGAAGGCCGGTGATCTGGCCGGGGCCAAGGACTTGGCCAAGCGCAACAACGCCGCACTGCCCGAGGGCGAGCGGGTGCCGGACGACCAGGTCGGCGCCGACATCACCCCGTACTTCGCCGCGCTGATCGCCCACGATCCCGCGCCCTCGCTCTCCGCGCTGCGGATTCCGGTGCTCGCCTTCTTCGGGGAGAAGGATCTTCAGGTCCTCGTCGCCCAGAACGAGCCGCCCGCGCGCACCTTGCTGGCCGC
Organism: Nocardia sp. CNS-044; assembly: GCF_059570515.1. NCBI lineage: Bacteria > Bacillati > Actinomycetota > Actinomycetes > Mycobacteriales > Nocardiaceae > Nocardia > Nocardia sp. CNS-044. The sequence continues at coordinate 21,180 of NZ_JCANSX010000006.1, read as the reverse complement.
CGGCCCGGACGCCACCGTGCACGTCTTCCCGGGGCTCAACCACCTGATGCAGCCAACCCAGACCGGCCTGCCCAGCGAGTACACCGCCATCGAGACGACCATCGATCCGCAGGTCCTCACCTACGTGACGAACTGGCTGACCCAGCGGTTCCCGCCGAAGTAATTCGCCGGAACCGAACCGCGGAGGTCGGCGCGGTGTCCACCGACCTCTTCCCTAAACTGATCGGCATGAGCACAACCACCGTCGAGCTGATGGACTACAGCGACGTCATCGCCCGGTACGAGCCGGTGCTCGGCATGGAGGTCCACGTCGAGCTGTCCACGGCGACAAAGATGTTCTGCGGCTGCGCCACCGAATTCGGCGCGCAGCCCAACACCCAGGTGTGCCCGGTGTGCCTCGGGCTGCCCGGATCGCTGCCGGTGGTGAACCAGCAGGCGGTGGAGTCGGCGATCCGTATCGGCCTGGCGCTGAACTGCTCGATCACCCCGTGGGGCCGGTTCGCGCGGAAGAACTACTTCTACCCCGACCAGCCGAAGAACTACCAGATCAGCCAGTACGACGAGCCGATCGCCACCGACGGCCACCTCGATGTGGTGCTCGACGACGGCAGCACCTTCCGGGTGGACATCGAGCGCGCCCACATGGAAGAGGACACCGGCAAGTCGGTGCACGTTGGCGGCGCCACCGGCCGTATCCACGGCGCGAGCCACTCGTTGCTCGACTACAACCGCGCGGGCGTGCCGCTCATCGAGATCGTCACCAAGCCGATCACCGGCGCGGGGGAGCGCGCGCCCGAGGTGGCCCGCGCGTACGTGACCGCGCTGCGTGATCTGCTCAAGTCCCTCGACGTCTCGGACGTCAAGATGGAGCAGGGCTCGCTGCGCTGCGACGCCAACGTCTCGCTGATGCCCATCGGCGCCACCGAATTCGGCACCCGCACCGAGACCAAGAACGTCAACTCGCTCAAGAGCGTCGAGGTCGCGGTGCGCTTCGAGATGCGCCGCCAGGCCGCCGTGCTCGCCGACGGCGGCAGCATCGTGCAGGAGACCAGGCACTTCCACGAGGCCGACGGCACCACCTCGCCGGGCCGCCGCAAGGAGACCGCCGAGGACTACCGCTACTTCCCGGAGCCGGACCTCGAGCCCATCGCGCCGGACGCGGAGTGGGTCGAGAGCCTTCGTGCCACCATCCCCGAGTACCCGTGGCTGCGCCGGGCGCGGATCCAGGCCGACTGGGGCTGGTCGGACGAGGTCATGCGCGACGTGGTGAACGCGGGCGCGCTGGACGCCATCATCGCCACGGTCGAGGCGGGCGCGCCGCCGAACGAGGCGCGCTCCTGGTGGGTCAACTACCTCACCGAGAAGGCCAAGGAGCGCGAGGTCGGCCTCGAAGACCTGCCGATCACTCCCGCGCAGGTGGCCGAGGTGACCAAGCTGGTCGAGGCCAAGACCGTCAACAGCAAGGTCGCCAAGCAGGTTGTCGACTTCGTCCTCGCGGGCGAAGGCGAGCCCGCCGCCATCGTCGAGGCCAAGGGGCTCGGCATGGTCAGCGACGACAGCGCCCTGCAGACCGAGGTCGAGAAGGCGCTCGCCGCCAACCCCGACATCGCCGAGAAGATTCGCTCCGGCAAGGTGCAGGCCGCGGGCAAGATCGTCGGCGATGTCATGAAGGCGACCCGGGGGCAGGCCGACGCCGCGCGCGTCCGCGAGCTCGTTCTCGCCGCCTGCTCCTGATCGAACGCAGCGCGCCGCCCGCCACCATCGGTAGCGGGCGGCGCGGTCGTTTGCGGGGGCCGTTTCGAGCACCGTGGCGTGGTCGGGCCACGTTCGTGCTCACGGGCAGGTGGTGGGGCGAGCCGTTTCGAGCACCGTGGCGTGGCCGGCCCGCGTTCGTGCTCGCGGCCGCGCCGTATGCCGGTTAGTCCGGTCCGGTGCCGCTGGCGCTCTGCGGCGGGATGCGGACGACGCGGTCGTCGTTGGGGCCGGGCTGGCCGTCGGTCTTGTTGACGGTGCCGACCCAGATATTGCCGTCGGGTCCCACCGTCGCGCCGCCGAGCTGGCCGTAGCGGTCCTGGGCGAGCAGGCTGGGGGCCGTGGTCACGGCGTGGGTGTTCTCGTCGGCGGCGGCGATGGCGAGCGCCTTGGCGTAGGTCAGCGAGACCGCCACACCGTCGGCGGCCGCCGCGCAACCCGCGACGCCCGGCCGGTCCGGCCAGGTCCACGCGACGCTGACCGCGCCGTCCGCACCCAGCCGTTGCAGCCGGTCCTCGACGGGGGTGCGGTCGGTGAACCAGACGTTGTCCTTGCCGTCGCGGCACAGATCGCCCGCGACGCCGATGCCCGAGGCCGCGACCTCCGGCGCCGCCGCACCGCCCGGCGCGGGCGAGTTCACTCGCAGCAGTTTCCCGGCCAGCGAGGAGGGGGTCGAGGCCAGGCCGGGGTTGCCCGCGTCGCCGGTCAGCACCAGCAGCTGATCGGGGCTCGCCCATTCGATCGCGCCGTGATTTCCGCTGGCGCCCTTGGGGATTCCGGTGAGGATGTCCTTGGGCGGGCCGCCTTCGGCGATCCGGACGACCCGGTTGTCGCTTGCCGTGGTGATGTACGCGTAGAGCAGGCCGTCCTCGCGGTAGGTGGGGGAGAGCGCGATGTCGCTGAGTCCGCCGTCGGCCGAGCCGTCCACGTCCAGGCGCGCGATCTCGATCGGCGGCTGATCCGGGTCGACCACTTTCAGGATGCGCCCGGTGCGGCGCTCGGCGACCAGCGCGCCCTCGGCCACGCCGACCATGCCCCCGGTGGTGTCCAGGCAGGTCGCGACCACGGCCGGATCGGGGTCGATGCACGGCCCGCTCGGGCGGGTCGTCGACGGCGGCGCCTGCTTCGGGGACTTGGGATCCGCGGGTTCGAACGTCGGCTCGGGGGTGAACGGGCTCGACGCGGAATCGTCGAACCTGGCGCACCCGGCCAGCAGAGCGGACCCGAGCGCCACACTCATGGCGAGACGTCCCACGACAACCAACCTCATGCCCCAGACGTTACGGAAATACCCTCGCCCGCGCCGCTCCCGGGGGCGTGTTGACACGCCGTCGGGCTTCGACTCCCGTCGTCGCGCGGCGCGACATAGGGTGTAGACCCATGAACGAGCGACGTATCGGCGAGGCGCGACCGTGACCGACAAGCCGAATCAGCTTCCCACCGGCCCGATCACGGGCGAGCAGCTCACCACCGCCCGCCAACCGGTGACCAGCCCGTTCGATTCGCCGACCCAGCAGTTCCCTGTAGTCGACATGTCCAAGCCGCGTCCCGCCGACGTGCCGCGCACCGACGACGAGCTCGGCCTCGATCCCGACGTGCCCAGCGTCGAGCAGACCAAGGCGGGCGAGCCCGCGTACTCCTACGCCAGCATCCCGCCCGCCGCCAACCCGCCGAACGAGCCGAGCAAGGCCGCGCGGCGCCGCACCGCCGAGAATCGGCGCGGCACTCTGTATTTCGGCCTGTTCCTGCTGCGGCTGGTGGTCGGCGGCACCTTCATCTATCACGGCTTGCAGAAGCTCACCGGCTGGTTCCACGGCCCTGGCCTGGACGGCACCCGCGACATGATGGCCGACGGCGGCTGGGACCACCCGAGCATCGCCACCGTCCTCCTCGTCGCGGGCGAGCTCGGCGGTGGCGTCTTGCTGATCCTCGGCCTCGCCACCCCGCTCGCCGCGGGCGCGGTGCTCGCCGTGATCCTCACCGCGTGGGCGTGGAAGCAGGGCATGATCCCCGGCTTCCAGTACAAGGGCTCGGTCCCCTCGGGCGTCGAACTCGAGACCATCCTCGCGGGCACCGCCGCCGCCGTCATCCTCACCGGCCCCGGCCGCTGGTCCCTCGACCGCAACCGCGGCTGGTCCACCCGCCCCGCCTGGGGCTCCTTTGCCGCCCTGCTGGCCGCCATCGCCGCCGCCGCGGGCACCTACTGGTATCTGCACGGCGGCAACCCCTTCACCGGCATCGGCCCCTTCGACTGATCGACCGAGCTCTCAGCCAGGCTGTGCCGATCGGATAATCCGGAAGCTTGCGCCGAAGGGGTCGTCCAGACCGGCGAGATACCCGTACGGGGTGTCATGGGCGGGCCGGACCACTGTTGCGCCTGCCGCAGTGGCGCGCGCGACGGTTGCGTCGACATCCTCGACCTCGAAGTAAGTCAGCCACTCGGACTTGGTGGCCGACGGCTCTCCGTGGATGCCGCCGATCGGCCGGTCATCGGGTCGACGCAGAACCGTGTAGTCGAGGTCGCCGGGTGTGTTCTCCAGGGTGAATTCGAATACCGCGGCGTAGAAGTCGCGGGCCGCGCTCGGTTGGGCGGTGACCAGTTCGGGCCAGGCCAGTGTGCCGGGCTCGTTCACGATCTCCGCACCGATGTGGGCGCGGCCCTGCCACAACCCGAACTGGCCACCCGCGGGATCGATACCGATGGCCATCCTGCCCTGGTCCATCACATCCATCGGCGGCAAGGGGATGTGGCCACCGGCGTCGGTGATCCGCTCGACCGTGCGGTCGCAGTCATCGGTGGCGAAGTACAGATTCCACCAGAACTCCGTCGCGTCGGCATCGGGATTCTTCATCAGAGCCGCCACCGGCTTCCCGCGTACCAGACACATGGTGTAGTTGCCGGTTTCCGGCGGCCCTTCCAGAAACTGCCAGCCGAATACCGCGCCGTAGAACTCCATCGCTCGGTGATGATCAGGGATCCCGAGATCAAGCCAGGTCGGCGTGCCGTTGGCGGAATTTTCGTCACTTCGGTCATCGGATCTCTCCTCGCCGCTGTTCAGTGGACCGCACAAGCCTCATCGTCGAGCCCAGACGCATTCCAACGCAGCAAATTCGGCTATCCGCGATGTCAGCGTCGCCGTCGACGATCAAGCCCTGATATGGGTGCTGTTTCGAACGCACCGACGAACCATTCGATCATTCCACTGGTCCGCGGCGGCCGTACGCGGGTTCGTCCGTGCTGAAGCAGCAGATCGGATCCCACGGACGGCCAGTCGCCGCAGAGTCGAGCAGACCCGATCGCTGGCGCCACGGCCTCAGCGAGTTCCGAGGGTCAGTCGTGGAAGAGGTCGCGCACGTCGGTGACCACGAGCGCTCGGTCCAGCCAGGTGTGCAGCGTGTCCCGGTCGGTGCAAGCCACGATCCGATCGTGTGTCTCCGATGGAACCTCGACGCCGCGGCGCTCGAGCACCCGCAAAATGCTCCCGCACACCCCTTCTGCATGCCCTTCGGCGCGCAGGCGCTGGGAGCTTTCCGAGCGGAAGAACGACAGATCCAACGACATCAGCTTCCTCCATGTTGTGGCGGCCGGGCTGGTTCCGAGCCCCATTTCGGTGAGTTCGGCGAAGATGGACCGGTCCTCGTCGAACCCGTGCAGAGCGGTAGCCAACGCCTTCAGTATGGCATTGATGTCCGGCTCGTTGGCGTGGGTGACCGCGGACAACGCGGCCAGCGGGATGTCGGCCGCTGCGGCGGCGACGTCGGTGACTGCGGGGACATTGTGCGGCCCGAGGACGATGGGGGCGAGGATGAGACTGCGCCGGAACGGTATGCCGATCGCCGGTGGTCTGCGCGCCCAGTGCGCCGTCTGCTGGTCATGACACACGATCAGCAGAACCGGCGGGAGCCCGTACTTGGCGTGCAAATGCGACAGATAGTAGGCCCACGCGGAGGGCTTGGCGTGGTCGATCTGTCCCTGTGCCTCGACGAGCAACAGGAACGCCCCGTCGACCGTGGTGATCCGGAGCAGAGTGTCCACTCGACGTTCCACCGGACGGTTTTCGGTCAGATCAGTGGGGAGTAGCGCAACCTCCACAGGATCGAGGAAAGGTAGTCCGAGCGCGCGGACGGCGCGCGCGAAAACGCCTGGGTCGTGCTGGAAGATCCGGTGCATTGCCTCGTGCTGTGAACCGACCATGGCGGAGACAGTAGGACAGCGATCGGCAGTGATCGAAAGTGTGTTCGGCGTTTCTTCGACCCTCGCCCCGATACCGGCGTGTCCAGGGGACTCTCCGGGGTCAGTCCTGGAACAGGTCCCGCACGTCCGTGACCACCAGCGCCCGATCGAGCAAGGCGTACAGCGTGTCTCGATCGGCGCATCCCACGATGCGATCGTGCGACTCTGCTGGAACCTCGACGCCGCGGCGCTCGAGCACCCGCAAAATGCTCCCGCACACCCCTTCTGCATGCCCTTCTGCGTGCCCTTCGGCGCGCAGGCGCTGGGAGCTTTCCGAGCGGAAGAACGACAGATCCAACGACATCAGCTTCTTCCATGTTGTGGCGGCCGGGCTGTTCCGAGGCGACGAAGGCCCCGGTGGAGAACCGGGGCCTTCGTCGTTCGGGCGATCAGGGGACGCGGCGGACGGCGCCCTTGTCGGCGGAGGTGGCGAGGGCGGCGTAGGCGCGCAGGGCCGTGGTGACCGGGCGCTCGCGGTCGACGGGCTGCCACGGCCGCTCGGAGGCTTCCATCTTGGCGCGGCGCTCGGCGAGCACGGCGTCGTCGACGAGCACCTCGAGCGCGCGGGTGGCGACGTCGATGCGGATCTGGTCGCCGTTCTCGATGAGACCGATCACGCCGCCGCTGGCCGCCTCGGGGGAGATGTGGCCGATCGAGAGGCCCGAGGTGCCACCGGAGAAGCGGCCGTCGGTGATCAGCGCGCACTGCTTGCCGAGACCGGCGCCCTTCAGAAACGCGGTGGGGTGCAGCATTTCCTGCATACCGGGACCGCCCGCGGGGCCCTCGTACCGCACGACGATCACGTCGCCCGGCTTGATCTGCTTACCGAGGATGACCGACACGGCCTCCTCCTGCGATTCCACGACGACGGCGGGACCCTGGAAGGAGAACAGATCCTCGTCGATGCCCGCGGTCTTGAGGATCGCGCCGTCCGGCGCGATGTTGCCGCGCAGCACGACCAGACCGCCCTCGACGGTGTAGGCGTGCTCCTTGTCGCGGATGCAGCCGCCCGCGGCGTCGGTGTCCAGCGAGGACCACCGGTTGTCCGTGGAGAACGGCTCGGTGGTGCGGACCCCGCCCGGCGCGGCGTGGAACAGCTCGACGGCCTCGTCGGATGCCTTGCCGGAGCGGATGTCCCAGGTGTCGAGCCACTCGTCGAAGCTCGCGGTATGCACCGTGGTCACGTCGGTTTCGAGCAGCCCGGCGCGGCGCAGCTCGCCGAGGATGGCCGGGATGCCGCCCGCCCGGTGCACGTCCTCCATGTGGTAGTCCGAGTTCGGCGAGACCTTGGACAGGCAAGGCACTTCGCGGCTGATCTCGTCGATGGTGCTCAGATCGAAATCGATCTCGCCCTCCTGCGCGGCGGCGAGGGTGTGCAGCACCGTGTTGGTGGAACCGCCCATCGCCACGTCGAGCGCCATCGCGTTGCGGAACGCCTTCTGGTTGGCCACGTTTCGCGGCAGCACCGAGGCGTCGTCCTCGCGGTACCAGCGGTTGGCGATGTCGACGATCACCCGGCCCGCCTTCTCGAACAGCGCGCGGCGGGCGGCGTGCGTGGCCAGCGTGGAGCCGTTGCCCGGCAACGCCAGACCCAGCGCCTCGGTGAGGCAGTTCATCGAGTTGGCGGTGAACATGCCGGAACAGGAGCCGCAGGTCGGGCAGGCGCTGCGCTCGACCTCGTCCAGCCCCTCGTCGGTGACATTGCTGTTGGCGCTGGCCGAGATCGCGGTGATCAGGTCCGTCGGAGCCTGGGCGACACCGCCCACCACGACGGCCTTACCGGCCTCCATCGGACCGCCGGAGACGAACACGGCCGGGATGTTCAGTCGCATGGCGGCGTTCAGCATGCCCGGAGTGATCTTGTCGCAGTTGGAGATACACACCAGCGCGTCGGCGGTGTGCGCGTTGGCCATGTATTCGACCGAGTCGGCGATGATCTCGCGGGAGGGCAGCGAGTAGAGCATGCCGCCGTGGCCCATCGCGATGCCGTCGTCCACGGCGATGGTGTGGAACTCGCGCGGCACGCCACCCGCGGCGCGGACCGCCTCCGCCACGATCTCACCGACGTCCTTCAAATGCACGTGGCCCGGCACGAACTGGGTGTAGGAGTTCGCGATGGCGACGATCGGCTTGCCGAAGTCGGAGTCGGTGAGGCCGGTGGCCCGCCACAGCGCGCGTGCGCCTGCGGCGTTGCGTCCGGCGGTGGTGGTGCGTGAACGAAGCGGTGGCATGGAGGGTCCTCGGAGGGTCGCGGGGGCTGTGGTGCGACTGCGCGGAGTTCGCTCGGCGTGTGCGGAACTCGCTCGGCGGCTGTTCCACGGTACTCCCGGGGGTGCCGGGCCGATGTCGCCGGTCGCGGTAGGCGATGTGCCGCGCGTCGCGGGTGCGTTCGTGTCGCCGCGGGTGGTGGTCGTCGGCGCGGACGGTGTCATCGGGTGTGTGTCGGTACCCGAACCGTCCAGCCGCGCGGGCGGTTGTCCGTCGGCGGCGCGGCTACGCCAAGACTAGCGTCGCGTGTCCAGCCGATATTCCGAAGCGCGGGAAGAACCAAGTGCGGGAGCGGCTCTCGTACCGCCTGCGAACTACCTGGCCTGCGCACGTCGACCGTCCACCTCGGCATTCGCTCCGACTGTGCGCGTACCTCCGCCTTCGCCGCGGCCTCGAGCGCCGCCGAGACTCCGGCCGACTAGGACTTCAGTCGTCGGACTTGCGATCCTTCTCCGTTGCCTCGGCCGACTCCGCGCCTCCAGTCGATCCCTCGCCCGCGTCTCCAACCGGCTCCGCGCTCGCCCGCTCCTCGGCGTCCCGCTCGGCTTCGGCCGCCGCGGCCGCGCCGAACAGATCGGGCAGCCGTCCCTTCGACGCCGCGATCAGCGTGCGCAGCTGGTCGTAGCTGACCGCCGGCAGCCGCACCTGCGACTCGTCGGTCAGGTGCGCGCGCACGAATCCGCGCTTGGGAATGCTCACACCTTTGATCTGGTCCCAGTCGATGTGCCGCGAGCCGAAGAGGCTGCGCAGGTCCAGCCCGGCGTCGGAGACGACGGTCCGGGTGCGCGCCACCCAGGCGGCCACCACCACGGGCAGTGCCAGCAGCCACCACAGGGCGGCGGGCCAGCCGACGAAGAAGAGGAACACGCACAGCGCGAGCACGACCACGCCGAGGTAGGCGAGCGGCTGAATGCGGATGACCTTGGCCTCCGGCCGACCCGTATCCGATCCCGCGTCGGAGGTATGGGACGATTTAGCCGGTGGCACGGACTGATGCGGTGATGACACACCACCATCCTCGCATCCTGGTAATCGGACACAAGCAACCACTGGAGTCCCACATAATGGGACGTACTGGGTCATCTGTTTGACTCATCGCTTCACGCCCGCTTAACGTCGTGCGCGTGAATCGAAACGAGTTGCTCGTAATCGGCCGGCGCGTCCAGCGTTGAGCCTGACTACCTAGGTCGAATACGTCAGCTCGCGTTGCGACGCGCCACCCTCGAACAGCCATGCGCTGGTCGGGGGCTTTTTTGTGTTCGGGCAGTTTCCGGCGCGGCGGGTCGCGAAGACCGATCGTGTCGAGCACAGCAGTGTTGTCCGGGGTCAAGAACGACAAGTTAGGAAACGAAGACGGTGAGCGCACCAACCGCACGGCCCGGGCCCTCGGCCCGCAGGCCAGCGCCTTCGGCTACTCAGCAGGCATCGCCCGCTGGCACTCCGACGACCACGGCGAACCGCCGCCAGGTCCCGCCCGAGCGGGTCACCGGCGCGCAGTCCGTCGTCCGGTCGCTCGAGGAGCTCGGCGTCGACACCGTATTCGGCATCCCCGGCGGCGCGATTCTCCCGGTGTACGACCCACTCTTCGACTCGACCAAGGTCCGCCACGTGCTGGTGCGCCACGAGCAGGGCGCGGGTCACGCGGCCACCGGGTACGCGCAGGCGACCGGCAAGGTCGGTGTGTGTATGGCCACATCCGGCCCCGGCGCGACCAACCTGGTGACGCCGATCGCCGACGCCCAGATGGACTCGGTGCCGATCGTCGCGATCACCGGCCAGGTCGGCCGCGGCCTGATCGGCACCGACGCCTTCCAGGAAGCCGACATCTCCGGCATCACCATGCCGATCACCAAGCACAACTTCCTGATCACCGACGGCGCCGACATCCCGCGCATGATCGCCGAGGCGTTCTACCTGGCCGCCTCCGGCCGTCCGGGCGCGGTGCTCGTCGACATCCCCAAGGACGTGCTGCAGGCGCAGACCACCTTCAGCTGGCCGCCGGAGATGCGGCTGCCCGGCTACCGTCCGGTCACCAAGCCGCACGGCAAGCAGGTGCGCGAGGCCGCGCGGATGATCCTCGAGTCCAAGGCCCCCGTGCTGTACGTGGGCGGCGGCGTGATCAAGGCCGACGCCTCGGCCGAGCTGCTGGAACTGGCCGAGCTGACCGGCATCCCGGTGGTCACCACCCTGATGGCGCGCGGCGCGTTCCCCGACAGCCACCAGCTGAATATGGGCATGCCCGGCATGCACGGCACCGTCGGCGCGGTCGCGGCCCTGCAGCGGTCGGACCTGCTGATCACCCTCGGCGCCCGCTTCGACGACCGCGTGACCGGTCAGCTGGACTCGTTCGCGCCCGGCGCCAAGGTGATCCACGCCGACATCGACCCGGCCGAGATCGGCAAGAACCGGCACGCCGACGTCCCGATCGTGGGCGACTGCCGCGAGGTCATCACAGAGCTGATCGAGACCCTGAAGGCCGACCCGGCCGCAGGCGCGGCTCCGCTGCTGGACATCTCGGAGTGGTGGTCCTACCTGGACGGCGTGCGCAAGCAGTACCCGCTGGGCTGGACCCCGCCGAAGGACGGCTCGCTGTCGCCGGAGTTCGTCATCGACGCGCTCGGCCGCCTGGCCGGACCGGACGCGATCTACTGCGCGGGCGTCGGCCAGCACCAGATGTGGGCCGCGCAGTTCATCAAGTACGAGAAGCCGCGCACCTGGCTGAATTCCGGCGGTCTCGGCACCATGGGCTACGCCGTCCCGGCCGCCATGGGCGCCAAGATGGGCGCGCCGGAGAAGGAAGTGTGGGCGGTCGACGGTGACGGCTGCTTCCAGATGACCAACCAGGAGCTGGCCACCTGCGCCGTCGAGGGCGTGCCGATCAAGGTCGCGCTGATCAACAACGGCAACCTGGGCATGGTCCGGCAGTGGCAGACCCTCTTCTACGAGGAGCGCTACTCCAACACCGACCTGGGCACCCACACCCTGCGCATCCCCGACTTCGTCAAGCTCGCCGAGGCGCTCGGCTGCCACGGCATCCGCGTGGAGAAGGAAGAGGACGTCGAGGCCGCGATCCGCGAGGCGCAGTCCATCAACGACCGTCCGGTCGTGATCGATTTCATCGTCGGCAAGGACGCCCAGGTGTGGCCGATGGTCGCCGCGGGCACCAGCAACGACGAGATCATGGCCGCCCGCGGTATCCGCCCGCTGTTCGACGAGGACGAGCAGGCCGCCGAGCCCGCCGTCATCCACGAGGCGATGTCGCACGAGAAGAACAAGGGGACTGAGGCATGAGTAGCACCCACACCCTGAGTGTCCTCGTGGAGGACAAGCCGGGCGTGTTGGCGCGGGTGGCGAGTCTGTTCTCGCGCCGCGGGTTCAACATCGAGTCGCTCGCGGTCGGCGGCACCGAGATCCCTGAGATCTCGCGTATGACGATCGTCGTGACGGTCGAGGACCTGCCGCTCGAGCAGGTCACCAAGCAGCTCAACAAGCTGGTGAACGTCATCAAGATCGTCGAGCAGGACGCCGACGCGTCGGTCGCGCGCGAGCTGATCCTGGTCAAGGTGCGCGCCGACGCGAGCGTGCGCACCCAGGTGATCGAGGCCGTGCAGTTGTTCCGCGCCAAGGTGATCGACGTCTCGCCGGACGCGCTGACCATCGAGGCGACCGGAACCCGGTCCAAGCTGGACGCACTGCTGCGCATGCTCGAGCCGTACGGTATCCGCGAGATCGTGCAGTCGGGCGTGGTCGCTGTCGGCCGCGGCCCCAAGTCCATTACGGCCACCCGCTAGGGTGGTCGCGATCGACGGTCGGTGTTGGTCCCCGCGCGCACGCGGAGATGAGCCCCGTCCCAGTACAAGCGCAAGATGCGCACATCGTTTCCCCGCATCGGCGGGGATGATCCGAAGGGAACCAATCAAGTGGCAGTCGAGATGTTCTACGACGACGACGCCGACCTGTCGATCATCCAGGGCCGCAAGGTCGCTGTCATCGGCTACGGCAGCCAGGGCCACGCGCACTCGCTGAGCCTGCGCGACTCCGGCGTGGACGTCCGCGTCGGTCTCGCTGAGGGTTCGAAGTCTCGGGTGAAGGCCGAAGAGGCTGGTCTGACCGTCGGCACCCCGGCCGAGGTCTCCGAGTGGGCCGACGTGATCATGGTGCTGGCGCCCGACACCGCGCAGGCGTCCATCTTCACCAACGACATCGAGCCGAACCTGAAGGACGGCGACGCGCTGTTCTTCGGCCACGGCCTGAACATCCACTTCGGCCTGATCAAGCCCCCGGCCGACGTCACCATCGGCATGGTCGCGCCGAAGGGCCCCGGCCACCTGGTGCGCCGCCAGTTCGTCGACGGCAAGGGCGTTCCCGCGCTCATCGCCATCGACCAGGACCCGAAGGGCGAGGGCCAGGCGCTGGCGCTGTCCTACGCCAAGGGCATCGGCGGCACCCGCGCGGGCGTCATCAAGACCACCTTCAAGGAAGAGACCGAGACCGACCTGTTCGGTGAGCAGGCCGTGCTGTGCGGTGGCACCGAGGAACTGGTGAAGACCGGTTTCGAGGTCATGGTCGAGGCCGGTTACGCGCCGGAGATGGCCTACTTCGAGGTGCTGCACGAGCTGAAGCTGATCGTCGACCTGATGTACGAGGGCGGCATCGCGCGGATGAACTACTCGGTGTCCGACACCGCGGAGTTCGGTGGCTACCTGTCGGGTCCGCGCGTCATCGACGCCGACACGAAGGAGCGGATGAAGGCGATCCTGAAGGACATCCAGGACGGCACCTTCGTCAAGCGCCTCGTCGCGAACGTCGAGGGCGGTAACAAGGAGCTCGAGGGTCTGCGCAAGCAGAACGCCGAGCACCCGATCGAGGTCACCGGCGCCAAGCTGCGCGGCCTGATGAGCTGGGTCGACCGGCCGATCACCGAGACCGCGTAAGCGTCGTCGCACACAACGGCCCGGCACCCGAGGGGTGCCGGGCCGTTGCGTTTCTAGCTGCTGCCGAAGGAGCCGCGCGGCCAGCCCCAGAGACCGTTGCCGTGCCAGCCGTTGCCGGGCCAGCCGTCGCAGCGATCCCACTGGTTCCAACTGTTCCAGTCGTTGTCCCAGAAATCCCAGCCCCAGTTCCCGTGGCAATCCCTCGGGTGGTGGTGGCGGACCTCGGTGATGGTGGGGGCGCCCGGCTCGGCCGATGCGGGTACGGCCAAGGCGGCCAACGGTATTGCGGCGACCGCGCCCGCGACGGCCACTCGGGCCAGCATGCGTCCGGTCGCGGACTTGCGTGTGGTGGACAACGTGAATCCTTTCACTCTGCGGCGAACCGCTCGTTCGCCATCCCTCGCGGGGATCCGTTCGCCTGAGCTGGGCGAACGGGTCTGGATAGGACGTGCCGTCGTCGTCGCGGGAACGCGACCCCCGGACATACCGTCGCGTCGGCGACCGCACGCCTACACTCTGCACCACTCGAGCCGAAAGGTCACTGGGCGTTCGGCATTCGCGAACAATTTTCAGTCTGAAGTACTACGCCGATAGGGGGATACCCTGAGGGCGAAGCCGGAGTTGCGCCCGGACCGGACGGGCGCAGGCGTTGGGGCGCAATCTCATCCATCGTTGAGGTATGGCCGGGCATTCGGCGGGCTGTCCAGCCGCCGAATCCCGCTGTCGCCAGGTGGCAATTCTCGAGCAATTGCGCGTGGCTGGAATGGTGTGCGCGACTGCCTTTCGAACGCGCCGCCGGATCGAGTGAACCTTGCCACCCCGTTCGCGGCCCATCACACTGGGCAAATGACGACCTCGTCCGCCGCTGACCCCGGGTCGACCGCCGTCTCGCTCGGACGCGAGGCGCGCAAACGGGTCTCGCGTTCCGCGCTCGGCGCCTGGCGAATTCCGCCCGACCGCATCGATCCGGTTACCATCCTGGAACGCCAGGCCGCCACCCGCGTCCCGGAGCTCGTTCCTATCCGCTACGCGCGGATGGCCGCGGGGCCGTTTCCGTTTCTGCGCGGCGCGCCCGCCATCATGGCCGCGGACCTCGCCGCGTCGGCGAGCACCGAGCTGACCGTGCAGCTGTGCGGTGACGCGCACCTGTCGAACTTCGGCCTGTTCGCTTCGCCGGAGCGCTCGCTGGTGTTCGACCTCAACGACTTCGACGAAACACTGCCCGGTCCGTTCGAGTGGGACGTGCAGCGCTTGGCTGCCAGCGTCGCGGTGGCCGCGCGCGAGAACTTCGGCGCCGACACCGACGCCGAGCGGGCCGTACTCGCCGCGGCCCGTGGCTATCGCGAGTCGATGCGCCGGCTGGCCCGGCTCGACGGGATGCAGGTCTGGTACGAGCGGATCGACGCCGACGAGGTCGCGGCGTTGATTCGCAAACCCCAGCGGCGCAAGGGCGTCGAGCGGGCCCTCGATGCCGCCCGCGCCCGCACCAGCTTGCAGGCGCTGGCCAAGCTCACCGACCTCGACGCCGACGGCATCCCGCGCATCCGGCACCGTCCGCCGTTGGTCACGCCATTGGCGGAGCAGGAGGCGAACGCTGTCTCGGCGGTGTTCGCCGACTACCGTCGCAGCCTGCCGGAGGAGCGCCGTGTCTTGTTGGACCGGCACCGGCTGGTCGATGTCGCACGGAAGGTGGTGGGCGTCGGCAGCGTCGGCACCCGATGCTTCATCGTCCTGCTCGCCGACCGCGACACAGCGGGACCGCTGTTCCTCCAGGTCAAAGAGGCCCAAGAGTCCGTGCTGAGCCCGCACCTCGAGCCGAGCCGGTTCCGGCACCAAGGTCACCGGGTGGTGCACGGCCAACGACTCACGCAGGCCGCCAGCGACATCTTCCTCGGCTGGGCCACCGGTCCCGAGGGACGGCACTACTACTGGCGCCAGCTGCGAGACATGAAGGGCTCCGCGGTGATCGAGAACATGTCCCGCCCGGTGCTCACCGCCTACGCCAGGCTCTGCGGGCAGAGCCTGGCGCGCGCCCACGCCCGCTCCGGCGACCGCGTCGCCATCGCCGCCTACCTCGGCGCCGGTGACGCGTTCGACCGCGCGATGGTGAACTTCGCCCTCGCGTACGCGGATCAGACCTTCGACGACCACAAGGCGTTGCTCGCGGCGATCGAAAGCGGACGCGTGCGCGCCGCCGCGCCGGGGGCGTGACAGCCGCCTGTCCCGGCGCGTGAGAATCGGCTGCTCATCCCAGCGCCTTGTATCGGATCGCGGCCGTGCGAGCAGCGCCGTGACGTCCTTCTACACTGGCTACCGATGAGTAGGTTTTTCGATTCGGTCGACCAGGTGACCCGGCGTCTCGCCGACGCGGGCTACCTGCCGTCGCTGGACATCGCCACGGCCGTGTTCCTCGCCGGGCACCTCGGCAAGCCGCTGCTGATCGAGGGTCCGGCGGGCGTCGGCAAGACCGAGCTGGCCAAGGCCGTCGCCGCGGCGACCGAGGCAGAGCTGATCCGCCTGCAGTGCTACGAGGGCATCGATGAGGCGCGCGCCCTCTACGAGTGGAACCACGCCAAGCAGCTGCTGCGCATCACCGCCGCCGACAGCGCGGACTGGAACCGGACCCGCGATCACGTCTTCACCGAGGAGTTCCTGCTCGACCGCCCGCTGCTGGCCGCCATCCGCAATCCCGACCCCACCGTGCTGCTCATCGACGAACTCGACAAGGCCGATGTCGAGCTGGAGGGCCTGCTGCTCGAGGTGCTCGGCGACTTCCAGGTCAGCATCCCCGAACTCGGCACCGTCACCGCGGTCCGCAAGCCGTTCGTCATCGTCACCTCCAACGCCAACCGGGACCTGTCCGAGGCGCTGAAGCGGCGTTGCCTGTACCTGCACATCGACTATCCGACGGCCGAGCTCGAGCGCGCGATCGTCCGGATGAAGGTGCCGGAGTTGGACGAGGCGCTGGGGGAGCCGGTGGTGCGGGTGGTCGGCGCGCTGCGTGAGCTGCCGCTGCGCAAGGCGCCGTCGATCGCCGAGACCGTCGATTGGGCGAAGACGCTCGTGGCGCTGGGGGCGCGGAATCTGACCAACGGCGTGGTCCGGTCGACGCTCGGTGTGCTGCTCAAATACCAAGCGGACCATCGGATCGCGGTCGAGCGGCTGGCGTTGTCGGAACCGGAGAGCGACCGGCGATGAACGGGCTCGGTTCGAACGAGACGCTCACCGACCGTCTCGTCGACTTCGTCGGCCTCCTCCGCGAGCACGGAATCCACGCGGGCCCCAGCGAAACCGTCGACGCCGCGTCGGCGATCGTCGCCCTCGGCGTCGAGAACCGCGAACTCCTGCGCTCCGGCCTGGCCGCCTGCCTGCTGCGCCGCAACGGCCAACGCGCCGTCTTCGACCAGCTCTTCGACCTCTATTTCCTGACCGCCGAACGGCCGACGCCCGCAACGATTCCCGAGTCCATCGAGACGCTGCGCAAACGTCTCGCCGCCGCGCTGGCCGCCGACGATCAGGCCGCGCTCGCCGAACTCGCGAGCCAATCCCTCACCGAGCTGGGCGGTTACGGCGGTGCGGGCGGCGCTGGTCAATCGTCCCGGCCCGTCACGACCGCGTCCGGCGCGGGCTGGTCCTCGTACCAGACCATGAAAGCCCTTCGCCCGGAAGAACTTCTGGACCGCGTCGTGGCGAGCATGGGCGGCGCGGGCGAACTCGATTCCGCCGTCCGAACCATCGAGGCCCAACGCAGGCTGCGCTCGTTCCGCACTGCCGTCCAAACCCAGGCCCGACTCCGCTCGGCCGACCTGCGCGGCACCGACTACATTGCCCGCCGCGGCGTCGAAACGGCAACGGACCGAATCGATTTCCTCGGCGCCCGCGAACAAGATCTCGCCGAAATGCGCCGCCTCGTGAACCCATTGGCCCGCAAACTCGCCACCCGCCTCGCCGCCCGCCGCCGCAAGGCCGTCCGCGGCCAGATCGACATGCGCCGCACCCTGCGCCGCTCCATGGCCACCGGCGGCGTCCCCGTCGACCCGGTGCTGCGCGCCCGCAAACACGGCCGCCCCGACCTCGTCGTCCTCGCCGACCTCTCCGGCTCCGTCACCGGTTTCGCCGAATTCACCCTCCAACTCGTCCAGGCGCTGCAAGACCAATTCAGCAAGGTCCGCAGCTTCGGCTTCATCGACACCTGCGACGAGATCACCGGCTTCTTCACCCCCGGCGAACCACCACTCCCCGGCCTTTCCGCCCGAATCATCCGCGAGGCCAACGTCTCCCGCTTCGGCAGCAGCAACTACGGCGAAGCCCTCCGCACCTTCGCCGACACCCACCTCGACGCCCTCGGCCCCCGCACCTCCCTGCTCATCCTCGGCGACGCCCGCACCAACCGCACCGACCCCAACCTCCCCGCCCTGCGAGCGATGGCCGACCGAGCCAAACACGCCTACTGGCTCAACCCCGAACCCGCCCGCTCTTGGTCCACGGGAGACTCCGCCGCGCTGACCTACGCGGAGCACGTCACCATGCACGAATGCCGCAACGTGCGCCAGCTGACCGAGGTGATCTCCCGCTTGTTGCCTGCGTGAAGCGGGGCGGCATTTCTGTAACGCCCACCACTCGATTGCTGATCTTTCACTAGAGTTTTCCTTCGAATTGTTGGCGTGGGTGACCTGGGGTGGCGATGACGGCTGAGTGGGAGTTCGAGGTACCAACGGCGGGAACGAAGTACCTACCGCCGGACGCACGGTACATGGACGCGCTGACCAGTCAGGGTTACGGCTTCGAAGCTGCGATCGCTGACCTGATCGACAACTCCATCGATGCCCGCGCCCACGACGTGGTCGTCCACTTCCTGCGGGACGGCGATACGCTCGTCAGCTTGCTGATCATTGATGACGGTCACGGGATGACCGACGAGGATCTCGACGTCGCCATGACCGTCGGCGGTCGCCGCGGCTACGCGGCAAACGCGCTGGGAATGTTCGGAACCGGTTTGAAGTCGGCGTCTCTCAGTCAAGCCGCGGCCGTGACAGTCACCAGCCGTACTCGCAAGACTCGACCCGCGGGTCGGCGGTGGGTGATGGAGAAGGCGCGCAACGGATTCCAGTGCGACATCGTCGAACCGCGGTACGCCCAGTCGCTCATCGACCGCTACAACGGCTGCCCGATCACCTGGCAGGGGACGGTGATTCGCTGGGACGGAGTCAAGAACTTCCCGCAGCACGGTGGCGGCGGGCAGACAGACCGCTACCTGCACCGAACCATCAACAAGTTGGGCCTGCATCTGGGACTCCAACTACATCGATTTCTGCTTCGCGACGACTTCAACATCACCATCGTTGTCGAGGACATTCGAACGGGCGACGTTTACATGAACTTCGGTGTGGTGCCGCTGGATCCGTTCGGTTATCCCGTCAGCGGCCACCCGGAATACCCGCGGATCTTCGTTGCCGATGTTCCCTCGATCGGTCGCGTGCCGTTGACCGCTCACATCTGGCCCCCGAAGTCGTCTCTCGACGAGTACAAATCGGTCGGCACTGTGCTCGATCGGCAGGGGTTCTACTTCTATCGAAACGGACGCATCGTGCAAGCGGGTGGTTGGAACAACTTCCGCCAACCCGAGCAGCACCTCGCGCTGGCTCGGATCGATGTCGACCTTCCTACGGCATCTGCCGATGTCTTCCGCCTCAGCGTGAAGAAGGAGGGCGTAGAGGCATCGCCGGAATTTGCCGCGGCACTAGAGGACGCCAAGGATGCCGACGGTCGACTGTTCACCGATTACATCGCCGAAGCGCAGCTCACTTATCGTGAAGCGCGCAAACGAGCGGGAACAACACGGAAGGCAGTCATACCACCGGGCATCGGATTCGCGCCGGCGGTGCGGGAGACGATCGAGGAGGAATTGCCGCTGATTCCGGGCGAGCAACCCATCGCCATCCAGTGGCGAAAGCTTGCGGGAGACGTCTTCTTCGACCTCGACCGTGACCAGCGGGTCATTTCGCTGAATCGGCGCTTCCGGGCCGCAATCCTGGGAGGACGTCGTGGAAGTCTGAACGACGCACCGGTCTTGAAGTCACTTTTGTATCTGGTACTACACCAGGTCTTCGAATCCGAGTTCAGTGGTCCAAGGGTCAAAGACAATCTGCAACTGTGGCAGGCGATTCTGCTCTCAGCCGCTCGCGCCGAGATGACCGAGCCCGACGACGAGACCGGAGAAGGCGAATGAGCATGTCCGAAGCGCTGCGGCTCGACTTGCACAGTGCGGTGCTCGCCGACTTGGCTGGTAGCAGGCCCAAACGACTCGTGCGTGCAATGCGATATCAAGCTGAGGACCTGCCCGCGGGCGTAGAGCTGCATGCGAACGAAGACGACTTCCGGCAAGCCTTGTTCGACGCTGTACCGGGCGACCAGTTGGTCGACATGTGGCGCATACAATTGACGCGCTGGGATTTCATCGAAAGTCCACCGTGGTCGACTACCGCGGCGCACACCGATGAACGTCGTACCGACATCTACCGCCTCCTCGCGCTCGAGCCTGCCACGGTGAAGCTGCTCGAGGCAGTCATCCCGATCGTCAAAACCATTCCGCCAGTAGTCATCAGCGAGCACTTCGTACCTTGGTACACCCCTACCTCGCAGCAGGGCAGGCCCTGGTACTGGCCGTCCTATCGCGGGGTGCTCGCCCGCAACGGTTGGTCCGAAGAGTCGATTGCGGGACTCGACGTCGCAACCGACAGTGTCGTCGAACGCCTGGCCGATCCCAGCCGAGCCGATGCCTACCAGTCGAAGGGCCTGGTCGTCGGTTATGTCCAGTCTGGGAAGACCGCCAATTTCACCGGCGTCATCGCAAAGGCTGTAGACGCGGGATATCGTCTGGTCATCGTGCTGGGTGGAACGCTCAACCTCCTGCGCGCGCAGACCCAGCGTCGTCTGGACATGGAACTGGTCGGCCGAGAGAACATCCTGCGCGGTGCGGGTGAGTACGAATCCGACTACGCCGACGACCCAGCGTGGAGCAAGGGAAGGTTCGTGCGCTTCGGCGGCTTGCCCTCTGCTTTGGGGGCCTTCGACATCGTGCGCATGACTACCCGCTACGACGACTACAAGAGCCTGCTCCAGGGAATCGTCGCCCTCGAATTCGAGAAGCAGCAGCCTGCGTTCCCGCTCTACGATCCCCGAAACCTGCACCGTGCGTCCGCTCGGCTCATGGTGGTCAAGAAGAACAAGACCGTTCTGAGCAAGCTGGTCAAAGACCTCAACAAGATCAAGACTCCGCTTTCCGAGATCCCTGTTCTGATCATCGATGACGAGTCGGATGAGGCCTCCGTCAACACCGCTCGCCCGAAGCCCGACGCCGATCGGACCGCAATCAACCAGAAGATTTCTGAACTCCTGACAATGCTGCCGCGAGCGCAATACGTCGGCTACACGGCGACCCCGTACGCCAACGTCTTCATTGATCCGAGCGACACCGCCGACATCTTTCCCAAAGACTTCATCATTTCGCTCCCGAGACCCGACGGGTACATGGGCGCGGGCGACTTCCATGATCTCGACTCGGATATCTCGGAAGATGAACGGACATATGCGAATTCGAACGAGAGAGCTCATGTCCGCGATGTGATTGTCGCAGACGACGACGACACGGCCTGCTTGCAGCAGGCTATGAGCACCTATCAGGTTCGGTTGCGGAGTCTTCGCCAGCAGATGAGGGCGGCGGCGAGGTCGAGGAGTCCTTGGTGGATGTCGGTGCGTCGTTCCCAGCGGGTGGCGAGGCGGCGGTACTGGTGCAGCAGGGCAAGGGATTGTTCGACGATCCATCGCCCTGTCACCTTGTCGTGGGTGCCGCGGCGGGGGATGTAGCCGGTGATACGACGTTGCCGCAGTTCGGTATACACGCGCGGATAGTCGTAGCCCTTGTCCGCGATCAGTGCCTTGATCCGGTGGCGAGGCCGACCCGTTCTGCCGCGCAGCGGCCGGACCCGGTCG